>JAXGNH010000017.1:0-157169 GCA_040768165.1 Anaerolineae bacterium | reverse complement strand
TCGCATCCCACCCTGTCGTCACCCCAGGTACCGCTGCTCGTTGTGCCACCGCACGAATTCCGCCGATGGCCGCTCCGCCTCCTGCGCTGGCAGCGCCACCAGCCGCTGGCCGTGCATCGCCAGGTACTCCTCGCCGTTGTCATAGTCGTCGTGGATGCGGCGGCTCACCTCCACGCGCATCTCGGGCGTCACCGTCATGTAGCCCCGGTCAAACAGGGCGTGCAGGTCCGCCCGCAGCAGGATGCCGTTGTCGACGCGGTGCGGCCCCGATTCGCCGTACGGTTTGATGTGCGCCGCCTCGAGCACCGGCAGCACTCGCTCCCCCGTCACCGCGCAGCGTCGCTGGTACGCCTCGGTCACCACCACACGGAAGCCGCCTTGCCCAAGGCGGGGGTGCACGAGATACTCGGCCCCGTAACGCGCACCCTCCTCAGCCACGACGAGCGAACGGCGCTCTGCCGCAGCCTTGGCGTCGGCGGCCACCATCGCGGCCCGAACCTGCGCCCAGAGTGCGGCACCGACCGCTTCGGCGGTGTCGTACGTCTTGCCCTGCACGATGCTCCGGCTCCAGTCAGACGGCACCGGGATCCAGTCGGCCTCGTCCAGGAAGAACGGCTCGCCCAGGATAATGCAGCCGATGCTCGGATCCGGATGGTAGTCGCGCCCCATGCGCGCCCGGTAGCCCTGGATGCTTTGGGCGAACGTGGCATAGTGTGCCGCGCCGTTCTTCTCCCCGAACGCCTCCCAGGCGAAGGAGAGCGGCAAGGTGGAGTGGCGCACCAAGAACCCGCCCCCGACGACATAGTTCAGCGGGCTGTGCAGCTTGAACAGGAACGGCGCCCCGGGCGCGATGGTGCGAAACGACCGGGTGTCGCTCGGCTGCCAAAAGTTCACCTCATCCGGCCGCCGCTCGGCCAGGAACTCGAACCACGCGTTGTCCGTCACCCCGACATAGAAGCGCATGCGCCAACACCTCCCCTGAGCGGCGGTCGCTCACCCGTGCCGTCCTGGCCCAAGCCATGCGTCGACCGACGCCGCGTCCTCAAGCACAACCCAACTCGCGCCATAGCTGCGCGCTGTGGGGTGGAACGGGCGTCCCAGCCAGCGCTCCTCGGCAAGGTAAACGACCACGGCGTTGAAAGCCGGTGGCAGGCTCTCCCAGTACGCACCGATGTCATAGAGCGCATAGCCCTTCGTCTGGGACCGCAGCGTATCAGCATCGCAACGCACCATCTGCCGGTACCGCTGTACCTTCGCGGTCGCCACAATGGGGCCTCCGACCCACTTTACCCAGACGAGGTCACCGGTGGACACTCGTCCCCAGGGCACGGGTCGGCGCGTAACGTGCGTCTGACAGAGGATACCCACCTCGGGCCGCGCGAGCGGCCCGCCCACGTGCTGCCTCTGCCGAATCGCCACGTGCTGTCTCACTCTCCACTCCTCCCGGCGCACGCCAAGCGGTTAGTGGGCCTTGTCGCCACCCATCTTACCACCAGGGACGTTGCGCACCCCGAGGTCCTAGGCCGAACGCCTCATCCTCGCCCGCACCTCGAACCCGAGCCCCATCAGGAGAGCGTTCGCCTCCGCCCCCCCGGAAAAGGCGGAGGATGACAGCTCGTCGCCGGTGGCGAAACGGCAGGCGAGGGAGACGACGTGTCTGGGTGGGGAGGCGCGTCCCTCGTCCCATCGGTCGTTGCGCGTCCACTCCTATCGCGGGCCAACTTCCCACCCTGAGATGTGGCGAGTGACAGCAAGCCCGTGTTCGTGGTGGATGCCCCTGGGGATCACCGCTCACCCCATCTCCAGAGCCCGTCGACGGTAGCGCGTGCACTCCCCGCACCGTGCACCCTCAACGTCCATGGATGGCTCCTTATCAGGCGACGCGCCCAACGACCTCTGCCTCATCTATGCGGGCGAGCAGTTCCTTGAGCATCCGCTCGCCCGCCTCCACCAGGTTCCCTGAAAGGTCGAACGTCAGGTCGCGCACCGTGATGTCCTGCGCCCTGACCTCAAGCGCGCTGTCCAGCGGTGCCGGATAGACCAGCATCGCCTGCTGGCACCCTACAGCCTGGGCGTAGGCGATGGCTTGCTGCAGGTCCCCACTTTGTCCCTCAGTCTTGTACTTGGTGTCCATCACGCACACCGGCCTGTCGAGGAGGCCGTCCCAGATCACGAGATCGACCCTGAACACGATCGTTCCGGCCTCGTTCAGCTTTTCCGAATGTTGGGGCAGCACCCAATATCGGCGGGGTAGGTTCTCCTCCAGCCACTGCGCTACAAAGGTCTCGAACAGCTGTGGCATATCGATGAGGAATGGGATCATCGTGTGATCCCCGCGCCTGTGAGACGGACCGCTGGTGTCGAGAAAAAAGTGGCACAACGCGTGGAGCGCCCGGTAGTCGTCATTCAGGCGGCTGTAGGAGCGACCAAGACAATCGCGAGCCAGCGCGGGCTCGAGCGTGGCCGTATGCTGCAGCTGTCGGAACGCTTGGCGCAGGGTGGGTAGTCGCTCTTCGCTGCATATGCCGCTGCGGATGACGTTTAGCAGCGTCCAGGCGAGGATCTGGTTGTCGTCGATGTCGGGGCTGTGTAGCCGGTAACGGCAGTGAACGCGCGGGTCCCACTCTGATCGTGCCAGCCGTGGCAGGTCCATGCGTCCCCGAACGCAGGTCGTTCGTTCCTCTCGCGGCAGGTAGGCACGGTAGAGCCCCCTCCGTGCCCGCTCCAGCACGCGTCGCGCCAGGATGGCGGCGAGGTTCTCGTACACGTCTTGGAGCGAGTCGGTGGCCACAAGCCCCATATCGAACCTGGCCAACCGATAGGCGTACTCTAGCATACGGAACAGGTTGGCGATGGGCACGCGTGGCAGGAGTACCAGGTGCAGGTCGGGCGTCAGAGGGATCTGCCCAACGTACCCCTTGGGGGTGAGCTGCCAGCGGTGGCCGTTCAGAAATGTGGGCGGCGCTACCTCGATGTGCGCGCGGTACGTGTTCCACAGCAGCGCGCCCAACTCCTCATCGAGCGCCTTGCCCTCGAGGTCCATCATCTGGTACTCGAGCAGCTCGATCATCCGCGGTTGCGTGGTGCTCATGATAGGATGTCGTTCGTGACCCTGTGCCAGCGGTACGCGTCAACCCGGCTGCGTCGATCGAAAAAGTACTCCTCCAAGTAGGGCTCAATCTCCATCTGCCAGATATTGGCGATGCTGTCATGCAGATCCTGGCGCATAAAGAAGGTGATGCCCACGGCATAGTTCGGATCGCCGATCTCTTCATTCAGTCGCTTCAGGACGGTGATGAGGCGATCAACTGGGAAACCGGTGCCCTGACACGCATGGTAGTGCGCCAAGACATCATACCGCGGGTAGAGTCCAATGAAGGCGAACCGCCGGCGCAAGGCGTGGTCCACCAGGGCGATGGAACGGTCTGCCGTGTTCATCGTGCCGATAATGCGCACGTTCTTGGGGATAGCGAACTCTTGTCCATCCACCGACAGGCGCACCCGCTGGTCCCGGTATTCGAGGAGGTACATCAACTCGCCGAACACGCGCGAGAGCTCGGCGCGGTTGATCTCGTCGATGATGAGCACGCAAGTGCCCTCACGTTCAGCCGCCGCTCGGCAAAAGGTGACAAAGTGGCCGGGAACAACGGGGTAATGGAGACCACCATCCTCCCGCTCCCTCGGCCGAATGCCCAGCATAAAGTCCTCGTAGGCGTACGCTGGATGGAACTGAATGGTCTCGATGAATCCATCACTTCCACCGACGAGGTGTTGTGCCAGATGTTCGGCCATGTAGGTCTTGCCCGTCCCTGGAGGGCCGTAGAGTATGGCCTGCCCCTTGCGCTCCAAACCCATCAACCACGCCTGCAAGGTCTCCAGCGGATGGCCCGTATCCTCGGCGCATATGGCCAGAGGGTACTCGGGCTGTATCTCGTGGTCTGGCTCCTCTCCCAGGTAGCGGCGTATGGCTGGCATAGGGTTGTCGGACGTGGCCAGTAGCATCAACGGGAAGAGGCCTGTGAACGCATCCCCAATGCGGCGCACAAGTTCCTCCCGTGAGTAGGTAAGTACCTCATCGGCAGGTACGGCCACGCCCGCTCGGGGTAGCGGCCGGGACGTGCGCAGCCAGGCGCTGTAGGTCAGGGGCTCGGTCTCGCTGCCGTAGGTCAACCCGGGGATCTCGGCGAATGTGCCGCCAAGGACGAGGCCGAGGGTCTCGCGCTGCGCCTCCACGTTGCGCTGGAATCGACGGAGCGCTGCATCCCCATAATCACTGATGTAGAACCCAAAGCGCAGCTCATCCTTGCTCATCCAGACGTACAGCTGCGCGTCGGTCGTGCGCTTGCCCCCTTTGGGATAGAACGCCCCCCAGTAAAAGCCCCAGGCGCCGCCCTTGCCAAAATCGTTCTTCAGGAAGCGGGAGGTGAGCGCCTTTTCGGTCTCCAGCAGCGCGCTCGCCTCCGGGCTCAGTTCCGCCGCCAGTTCGGCCAGCAAGCGTTCGAAGGGTTGTTCAACCGCTTCTTTGAGTTCATCCCGATGGTCCTGGTAATAGCTCTTTGTCGGCTCGGCGCTGAGGCCGGCGAGGAGACCAATGGTCTCCTCAGTGAACCATCCTGGAGCGACCGAGGGGGCGTTGGTCAGCCCCTCGCCCAACAGAAGGTCGAGCTTCTCGCCGTCGTAGAGTGCCGCGGCAACCGTCTCTTGGTGTGTCGACCGGTAGGGGCTCTTGCCATAGTGGGCGAAGCGCTCCCGCATGTAGTCTAGTGTATGGAGATAGGCCTCCCGCACTGGGCTGCCTGGATCCCTCAGCAGAGCAACGGGGAGCAGGTACATCGACAACACCGGATCCGACTTGGGCATCTTGAAGCTGCCCCGATAGTACGTCTCGAGCCCCTTGGCCTGCTCCTCCAGCAGCACAATATACGTGCGGTGCTCCATGGTCGCCGGCCCGCGAAAGTCGATTACCATCCCCCACCCATAGTTCAGGCGCAGCTTGTACGCGCCGCCCTGTGGGAGCAAGCTCAGGGTGTACCGTTCATCGGCCGGGCCCTTGAGTCCCAGCCGGTCGATGCTTTCGCGCAGCAGCCCCAGCGCCCACCCGGCCTCGTCCCAATCGGCAAAGATACGCGAGAAGGGTTCTGCCAGCCTGCGCTCACCAATGGGCGGGGCGTTCTGTATGGCCTCGAACTTGGCTCGGTCCAGCTCGACCAGCGTGCGCCGCCAACCGTACTCGTCGACACGCCGCGGAGTGATATCCTCCCACTCCACTGGCAGTCGGTGGCCGTGGCGAACACCCGATACATAGTAATAGCCTCCCGAGACCGTGCCGATGCCCAGCACTTCCGTGGTGCCACGATTGGCCACGATGCGGTCGCCCTCGTGGATGTCCCGGGCAAGCCGCCAGGCCTGGTCCGACCCGTGGACGGTCCAATCCTCGCGTTCCGCCACGAGTTCCTTCTGCCGCGCGCGATACTCCTCCTCGGTCAGGAGCGACAGGTCGCCAAGCTCGTCCCAGCCGACGGCGACGAACCCCCCGTCGCGGCACGCGTCCCAGTTCCAGGCCCCCTCCCCTGGCGCAATCTTCCAATAGCGCACGGCGTTGCCCGACAGGGGGTGTTTCTTGACGCCCACCAACCAGTGGCAGAAGAGGTCGAAGACGTCATCCGCGCGCATGTCGGGCGGCCCCAGGCGCCGGATTTCGTCGCCGAGGGCTGAAACGAGTTGCCGGAGCGTCTCATTCGCGGCCGGGTACTCCACAAGGGATTGGTTGTGTTTTGTGCCGGCTAGGTAGTTGATGACGGTGCGCACCTTGTTGTTCAGGATGCGAAAAGCATCCGGGTTCAGCGCGTTGAGGGTGGGGCTGAGCATCCCCGACTGAAAACCCTTGCTGGTAGGCAGCGCCGCAAACGCCTCGCATGCTGCGGCGAGTTCGGTCGGGTCGTCGATGCAGCGTTCGATGAATCGGAGGATCGCCGCCGCGATGGTCGGCCAGTCCTCGGGTCTCGTCCGCCCGGCCCGTTCGTACCAGAGCTTGATGTTCCCGGTGATCGCCGGGGCGATGTGCACCAGCGCCCCGGCCTTGCGATTGGCAACCGTATCGGCGTGGGGTAGCAGTCTGAGCAGAACCGCATCAGTCACGTCCTTGCCACGGCCGCGCATGGTCATCACGTCATCCAAGTTGCCCCGCGCGGCTGCGCGCGCAGCAGGGTACATCGCCGTATGAGCCCTGCCAGCGTCCGTTTTGAGGTACGACGAGACACACTCGGTAAACAGGTTGGCGAACTCCTTGCGGCGGGCGCTGCTCAGCATGATGCATCCTCCCATGTGCATTGCGAAGGGGTTTGGGTCATGGTCCTTGGTTCGCGCATTGCCCGGCCCCTCGGTGATGGCTTAGCGTTGTGCGCAGCCGCGGCGCTCTACGCTCTCTTCTCGCCGATGAGACCGCTCAGGAAATCGACCACCGGACCGCGCTTAAGCTTCTCATGACAAAACTGGTTGCCATAGTTGCGCAGGCAACCATAGCAGCTCGAACCGCAGTCGCACCGGCTCATCACTTCGAGCGACGCACGCAGAGAATCGCGCAGGGCGTCGGCGCTGCCCGTGACCCGCCTCACGTGTCCAGCGCCGCCCGGTACGTCGTCAAACAGCACCAGTGTCGGCTGGCTCGCATCCCCCCCATGTGAGAAAAGACACCCGTTGATGTCGTCCCGGTCGATTCCCAGCGCGGCACTCGCGCCCTCGAGCAGGGCGTACAGGAGCGACAGCCAGAAACCCTCGAGTGCACACCCGTAGCCCTCAAAGCGCAGCAGCAGCACGTCCGTCTTGAACTCGTGACCGAGAGCAAGGCGAGAAGACGAGAAGCGACCGCGGCACTCTCCTCCCCAGGGGGCAGGATGGGGCCTCGGGAGCTTGGACCCGCCGAGGACGGCATATCCGCACGCCTCGCACACCAGCCACCCGCCGCGGTAGCCGGCGTGGTTTACGACCGCCAACTGGCCGTCGACTGCCGGCTGGGCCACGAGACACGTCCGCCCGAAATCGAGGGTCACCTGATCGCCCCTTTGGGACTCGCCCGAGTAGTAGACGCGCGTCGAATAGGTCCGTTCGGGCCGTTTTTCACCGGGGTTCCCCGGCTCTCCACGCTCGGTCATGAAACCGAATTCCGGCAGCAAGAACACCCCGCGCTGCCGTCCGCCTAGCGGCATGCCACACGCCTCGCACACGCGCAGCGCGCGGCCTGCTGAGGTGTTTGCCAGGAGTACGCTGTGGTAGCGATGGCAGTGATCGCAGATAGCGTACACGTACCTCCGCCAGCTTCTATCCGGCAGCCGTTTCAGGTAGCGGCTGGTCCACAACTTCCCGCGCGCGACCACCTGGCTATCGGGCGCGTACTCGGCCAGCGCGATCCGGAGGTCGCGGTCGAGCTCGAGGCTCCCGGCCTCCTCACCGTGGTGAAGCACCTGAAGGCTCACGACGTCGACGGGGAACCCGTACTTGGGCAGGACGTTCTGGCTGGCGAGGTATGAAATGACCGACTGCCTCTTGATCGTGGTGATGATGCGCAGGGTATAGTCGGACGGCCGCCCCTTTTCCACGAGCCCTTGCCGCGCCTTCTCGAGGCCATCGACGTCCGCATGGATGCTGCGCGTTGCCCTCACGAGGACCCCGTCCTCAGCGTCATACAGGCCATCCACCCAGCCCCAGTTGGCGATGCCCAGCGACGTAGCCAACTGCGGTGGGGTGATGCGTTCGAGCGACGACAGCAGCCCCCGCGGCTGGGCAGCGAGGTAGCTGGAAAGCAGATCCGTCCCTTCAGGACCCGCGACAGGGAAGAAAAAGTTCTGGTTCTCACCAAACGTCTCCGGGTGCTTGCGCCAGAATGCGGAGAGAGCGGTGGCGTACAGGTGGCGTCGCACAATCTTTTCGTTAGCCAGCTCAAAGTGCGGTGGCTTGACCTCACCCGACACCAACTCGAGGGGCTCGGCATAGCGCGTGAGGTCGTGGGGGCGGCGCTGAGCGAACGTGACGGCAAAGGCCGTTGAACTCGTGCGTCGTCCGGCGCGCCCTGCCCGCTGCAGGTAGTTGGCCGCCGTGGGCGGCACGTTCCGCATGAATACGGCCTCGAGCTCACCCACATCCACACCCAGCTCAAAGGTCGTGGAACAGCTCAGGACGTTAACCGTGCCCTGGATGAACTGGGTCTGAAGCTCGGCCGCTGCCACGCTGGTCAGCTGCGCCGTGTGCTCCTTGACCGTCATGTTTCGGGGCACCAGCTGCGTGTACAGATTGCGGTAGTGATTGTCCTTGAACGCGTCCTCGGGCGCGCACGGGTGCAGTCTGCCCGTACACCGGTACGTGGGACACAAACCCCTCAGGTTGTGAAGGGTGACGCGCTGACACCGGTCACACTGATACCACTGCACGGCGGGATCGACATGGTGAGTACGCAACTCCCAATAGTCGGGCCTGATGCGATATGCCACCCCTTCACCCGGCCAGGACTGGGCGGCAAAGTACTCGTGCCAGCATTTGGTCGCATCGTTCAGCGCGAGGCCACGGGCCCAGAAGGCAATCAGCGTTTCGCAGCTCATCTGACGGGCCGCGTCGAGACCAAGTAGGTGGCGCAGCCGCATGAGCAAGTCGAGTCTGACGTTCATGCCACCCTTGGCTGACGGCACCCAGCTTGATATGTGCCGCCGGGCATCCGTGCCGTCACCGCGAAAGTAGTACTCGCGGTTGCGCGGCGCGAAGAACTCGCTCTCGGGATCCACGGTATCCGGGAACTGCACAGCGCCCTTGGTGCGAAAGCCGTCCAGCAGCAGTTGGTACAGGGTCCAGACCTCATTCTCGTCGAGGCCCCAGTCCCGGAGAGGCTTTGGCGGCGCCCAGCCGGCCGGCTGCACCAGGGAAAAGCCAAGGCACCCCAGCCCCTCGAGGCTGTTTCGTCGGTCCACGGCGACCAGTTCGTACAGCAGCCACTTCCAGACCTCGGCCTCTTGCTGCTGGGGGCTCAATCCTAGGAACATCCCCGCCTCGCACCCGAGGCGCTGCAGCGGTCGAACGAGGTCTTGCAGGCGCCATCGGTTCCGCAGTGCGGCCGCCCGGTTGTCCTCGAGCGCCTGCATGATCAGCCGTCTACGCAGGATCGCGTTGTACGTGCGATCGAGATAGGGCGCAAAGAATGCGGCGTCCTGCCGGCTGTCGGAAAAGATCAGGAGTTGCCGCCCTCCTCGGGCAACACGCGCACGAGGGTCCTCTCGGGAGGGGCCGGCCATGGAACCCCATTCGTCCGGCTCTGCCTGGCGCCCGGCCGAGGCCTCTGCCGAGCTGGCGTCGGGGATGTGCTGATAGAGCGCGGTCGCCAGCACCGAGGCCGCCGCATCGTTGCCCGTGAGAAACCGCCAGACAACCCCCGATGGGCTGCGCGTTCCACACGCCGGACAGGCGTGTACCGCTCCCTCCTTCGACGGAACCTTCAGAACGCGCACATAGCCCGACGGATCGCACTCGCACATGGCGGTCAGGAGCGATTCCTTATCAAAGGCGCCGCAATGGCGGCACAACCGGTACGCCTCGGGTTGCGCGCTCGGGCCCTCAGCGACGCCTTCTGCTACCTCGTCCTCATCGTCCGGCACAACGGGCGTCTCCGCGAGCAAGAGGTAGACGACGTTGCGCTGGATTTCGGCGCTCCGCGGGCTCGGCTGAGCAAGCACCATGCGGCCGTCCTCGTCGCGTTCCTCACCGACGATGTACAGGGCGCCACACTGGCGGCATACCGCCGTCTCGAAAACCGTGTACCTGGCGCCGTTCTCCTCCACCTCATCACGTCGCTCCAGGAACACCCGGCGTGGTGAGCCCAACGAGAGGTAGGCCCCCTCCACGGAGCGAACGAACAGGTGATAGCGGGCAGGCAGCAGGGCTTGGGCGTCCTCGGGAGGTTTCGTACGTGCGGCGAGATGAACGAGCGCCACGAGGTCTCTGTCGGGGGTACCGCTGTCGTCGCAGATCGCCGCAGCCACCTCAGAGAGGGGCGCGGCGCTTCTTTCCAGGGAGACGCGTAGCGCGCCGAGCCGGTCGTCCCTCCGCAGTACCTCGTAAAGGAAGCGCGCCTCGTTGCCCTCGGCCGCTGTCTCGGCCATGTCCAGGATCCCGTCCGGAACCCCCCGTCGGCGCCCCGCCGCGGCGAGGCCGGCAATGCATGCCCGTCCGGTGGTCTCCTCGCTCAGCCGCAGAAGCTCACGATAGAGGCCACAGTCGGTGTGGTACCGCTCCGACACGGGGGGCCAACGCCAGGGCTTGCGCGTGGCCTGGACCACATCCTGCGTGCGTTCGTCGTCGTCACGCCAGGAGACCTCTTCGCCGAAAAGTCGCTCCGCGAACCCGCACACGTCAGCCAGATCATCGCGCCCACCGCTCAAGGTGGCACTGGTTGCGATGCACTGCAGGGCACCGGTGCGCCCGCCGACCACGCGATCCTTCAGGCGGCGCAGGAGCATGGCCATCTCGATCCCCTTGGCGCCCGTAAACACGTGCGCCTCATCGACGACCAGAAACCGCCAGTGGCCGGCCCACGCCCCGTCGAAGAAGATGTTGTCCCTGGGGCGCAGCAGCAGGTATTCCAGCATGGCATAGTTGGTCAGCAGGATGTGCGGCGGTGCCGCGCGCATCGCCTCGCGCGAGATCCGCTCGTTCGGTAACAGGGGCTCATCCGGGTACATCCGGCGATAGGCATCCTGCGCCTCGCCCTCACGCTCCTCCGTCTCGCCCGTGTACCGCCCGAACGTGATGGCGGGGTAGTTGCCGAGGACACGACGCAGACGCTTGAGCTGATCGTTCGCCAGCGCATTCATGGGGTAGAGCAGCAGCGCCCGCGCGCCAGGGGTCAGGGTGCCTTCTCGCTCCTCGCTGCGCAGCAGGTGCTCGATGATCGGCACCAGGAAGGTTTCCGTCTTGCCGCTGCCGGTGCCGGTCGCCACAACGAGGTTGCGCCGCTCGGAGACCAGCTTGCGGATGGCGCGCTCCTGGTGGCGGTACAACGGCCGGTCCGGCGGCAGGAGTTCGGACTGGAGCAGGTGGAAGCGTTGCGACAGTACCCCCTCGTGTGCCAGATCGGCGATGCTCCGGCCCGCCTCGTATGCGGGCGTGGCCTCGAGGATCGGCCCCTTCACAAATCTGTCGGGCGACTCCAGTGCGTCCATCAGCTGCGCGTGCAAGTCGTGATCGCTCAGCCGAAAGGTCGTGGCGAGATAGTGCCGATAGGAGCGCTCGATGGCCTGGGTGGTCTCGACTGGATCAAGCGGCATTACTGGCTTCCCCCTGCTGCGGCGCGCGCAGCGCTCACTCCACGCTAAAGGCCTCGATGGGCCCGAGAATTGCGTTCTTTAGCCTCTGCTCGCGGCGCAGGATGTCCTGCGCCCAGAACAGCGCCTGGTAGGTGGCGCTGTACATGGCCCCATCACCGTCCCTGTCCTCGATAGCAAAGATGCGCTGTCTCTGCTCGTCGTAGCCGAACTTGACCGGGTTCACGTCCACCAGTGCAAAGCCGGAACTCGCGTCCGCATCAGACGCGATCTCCCCGACATACCAGCCCTCGTTGTCATAGGTCACGAGCACACGGCTGCCCGAGACCCCGGCAGGAACCTTACCTCCGATAATGCGCCCCACGATGCGCATGGTGTAGCGATAGCGAAGCGGCCGGACGCGCTGCTGCGCATCAACCACTCCCTGGATAATCAGCGCCTGACCCTGCCGCACGCGCTCGAACGATACGATATCGATCGTGATGGTGCTCGGCGCCCCGTGCGCAGGCATCGCGGGGGTGCCCGGCGACCAGGGATCGTCCAGCGCCACCTCCAGGGAGTAGGTCCCCGGCGGGAGCAGGTCCATGCTCGCCCGCAGGGTCGCGCGCCCGTCCGCTGTCCCGTCGCCGACGCATATGGGCTCCTGCTCCGCCTCGGACCACAGCCGCACGACCCGTGCTCTTCCGCCGCTAAGGCCCAGCTCCTCCCACGTCGCGTCGAGGATGATGTCATCCCCCTCAGCCGACTGCTGGCAACTGATGTGCACGGCCTCCCATCGCGTGCGGGCCCGGAACAGGGCACCGGTCTGTACTCCTGTGGATGCATCGCGCAGCGCCAGTGAAAAGGTACGCAGAGGGGCGCCGGCGGCGAGCGAGTCACCGAACTGCGCCATGGGTACGCGCGCCCTGCCGTCGCGAAAGGACACCGACACCCCTTGCGCCTGGTCTCCATCCAGTGATATCCTGGCGCTTGCTCCCACGGGGTCAGGCACCTGGAGCAAGAGAACTGCCTGCCGGTACGCAGAATCATCGCCCCACCACAGCTCGCAGACGCCCGTCCGCCACTCATCAGGGGCATCACGATCGCTAGCCTCCAGACGCCACCGCACCTCGGGGACCTCCATCGTGAGCGGGACTGCCACCCGCTGCCCGGCCCGTCCGCTCACGAACAACTCGCCCGAGAACGTGTGAGCGTCTCCTTCGATGACCACCGAGGACGCGCCTCCAGCCACTCCCTCGAGAACAGCTGGGGGATGTGGGGCAAATCGGTCGCGGGGGCCACATGCAACGCGCGCCCTCACCGCGCGCCGAGCGTCTCCATCGGTGGGAAAGACCGGCGCCGGATCAAAGGCGACATCAAGGGTGGGCACCGCGCAGAACGTCCAGCTCCACCGCAGGCGGACCATGTCGGTGATGCCCGCGGTGAACAGGCCAACGGGCTCCGGGCCTAGCAGTACATCCGATCGCAGGTCGACTTCGAGCAGCCCGTTCTCGGCCTGCCGCGCCAGCACCCCCTCGACGAGATCACCCAGGCGCAGGTGTTGTGAGGCCCCGAGACTGCTGGGGCCGGTCGCGACAATCGACAGCCGCCGGATACGCAGGCTCTCGGTGGAGACCAGCGGCACCATGAGCACCGGCGGCGCCCCGACATACACCGGGTGTCCCTCACATGTCACACCCCACGGGGCGTGACCACCTGATAGGCCCGCGCCCGGCAGTTCGTCAGGGGCCACGGGCAGATGGTGTGTGGCGCCTTTCCCGTCCACCAGCGTGAGCTGGTCCACTCCAGATAGGTCCAGGCAGTAGCACGCGTGGCCGCGCCACTGGCCATAGAGCTCAACCAACTCGTCGATGGACTCCTCCGGCTGTGCCACCCTGACGGGCCCAACGAGCCACACGCGTGTCCTCTCCAGCGCTGCGCCTTCACTGAGGCGCCGTCTCTTGGCGTCAAAGACAGCGTAGGGCACATCCTGCCCGAACAGGTCAACCACCCACTCCTGCACCGTCTCCCCACCCACTTGCAGGCCGAACGTGTAGCTAGTGGACGGGAACGGCAGAGGGAACTCGAGGTCCTGCGTCTGACACAAGCGTTCGTCAAGCTTGTAGAGACGAACGCTGTGGTCGCATTGTTGGCCTTCGCTCCCCGACACTCGGAAGGAGGCGGACGCATTACCTGCCGGCATGCTGATGCTCTGAGGCGGTAGGTGCACCGTGATCTCGGCGACGACCGGGTCCAGTGCAATGACGGGTGGCACGAACCGGTCGCCGGCCTCCGGCTCCGTCGGGGTTGGGCGCTCCCGAGTTGGCGGCGTCGTCTCCTGGCGCGCCAGCCACCAGTCCCTGAACGCCTCGGTGACGCGATCGGGCACCCCATCTACAGCGCGGAGGTCGCCGCTCGCCGCCTGTTTCACCATGCTGAGGGAGCCTATCAGGAAGTGGTCGGCGTGCTCGCCCGCATGGAGCAGGTAGCGACGGATCGGCTCATCGACGCCCGGCCACACCTCAGCTACGTTGGCGCACCGCACGCCAAGAGCCTCGGCCTCCTTCCTCAGAGAAGCCAGCGCTCGCTCGTCTGCCTCGATGTCGCGCTCGAGGGCACCGATGCCGCCCTTCGCCCGGGCATCCCGGGCTAGCCGCTCCAGGCTCTCCAGATCGCTGTGGGCGCCAGCAAGGGCTGCGCGCATGACGCCGGCACGCTCCCGCGCGGCGTCGGCACGGAAGAGAGCCTGTGCCCCGACGGCGGGGTCGCCCCCGCCGATGGCAGCAAGCGCGGCCTCAACCTGGAGGCACTCATCATCCAGATCCGCCATCGTGTGCTCGATCTCAGCGGCCCTGCGCTGGTGCCGCCCTTCCACCGCATGGCCGGCCTCTTCGGCCGCGACCTGGCGTTGCTCAGTCTCCTCGAGTCTCTGGGCGAGCATCTTGGCGGTAGCATCTGCGGTTGCCATGGGCTCCAGGCCGAGATCCCGCGCCACCCGGGCAACCGTCTCTTGGTCCCCGGCAACCTCCGCCTCGAGACACCGGCGCGCCTCCACGGTCTGGGTCAGCCTGGCGCAGCTCTCACGCAACGCGAGCAGCGCATCGTGCAGCGCCACGCTGGGCGCACAGGCATGCTCGTCGCGCAGGGGCAGCCCCTGGAGCAGCGCGAGTACCTCCTTACGGGCACAAGCCTGAGCAGCGTCAGCACTCTCTACCGCTTCGGTTGCCTCACGCGTCATCGCAGCCTGCGCCATCGATCGGCGTCGCCACGACCAGCCGGCCCATCCCGCAGCGGCAAGTAGCGATCCGCCCAGCACGAGCGGGGGCAACGCCCGCTCAGCACCAACGCCCCAGGTAACGCATGCAGTGCCGCAGGCCAACACGGCGAGGGCCAAGGTGCGCTGGCGCCGCAGACCAGCATCATCCGCCGTGGCGTTGATGATGGCCGCGCTCCCTCGGGTGTGGGCGCTCCCCGCCGTCAACGCATCCAGGGTGCGGATGGCCTCCCTGAGGCGGTCGAGCGGCAAGGAGAGCACGGCCTCGCCATAGTCCGGCTGCCACGGCTCCGACAGTATGCATTGCGCACCGGCCGTGATCTGCTGCTCGATATCCACGTCAAGGCGCGCCAGATCCTGAAGGGCCTGTACTTTGCCGCGAAGGTGTTGCGCAACCTCGCCGGCGGCATCGATCGTGCTGCGCGCCGAGAGGACGCGCCTATCCTGCGGCGTGAGGCGTCTCGCTAGCGCCACCTCCCGGTCGCATTCCTGCCACAGGGCGCACAGGTCCTGCTTGAGCGCATGCTTCCTCTGCACCATCGCCTCCTGGTACGAAGCCCAGTCTCTCGGCAGGTGAGCGGCATGGTCTTGGCCACTCGCCTCCTCCTCGAGCGCCCAGACCGCCTCCAACTTCTTGTAGATGGTGGCCGCTCGGCGCTGAACCGCCAGGAGGCGACGGCGCACGCGCGCTCGCTCAGTGAGCGCTCCCCTCTCGCGCACAAGGGCGCTGCGAAGCCCGTCATCTTCGCGCAGATAGGCGAGTTCCCGGCACACGACGGCGGGATCTGTCGGATCCGGCAGCCGCCGGAAGAGGGGTATGAGCACCCGCTCAAAGAACTCGGGCAGGCAGCTGTCCGGGATGCCGCCATGCATGAGGATCGGTCCAACGTACGTGTGTGCACCGGGGATGTCAAAGAGGGGCAGGCCGCGGGTCTTGAGATAGGCGAGGAACCACCGTCCCCACCGCGACTCCCAGTTGGCGTCCTTAGGAAGGCCAAGGGCCGTCCGGACGGCGGACCAGTAGTCGCCCTCGCGGTAGCCCCGCAATCCCAGCCAGACGAGGAGACACGCCAGGCAGGAGGGTGCCTGACGCCCGACGAGGCGGAGATGGCCCGGCTCGCTCGCGATGGCGGGCGCGACGAGGTCGGCGAGCCGCCGCACATCATCTCCCGATAGGGGGATCTCGCCGAGGAGTATCCCACCGTTCACCCACTGCTCGAGCCGCTCTTCACACGCACCGAGGGTAGTGCAGTCCTCCAGCACGATGGCCTCCATCGACCTGGCTGCGTTGGGCGCCTGAAATGAGGTCCCAGGAGCGAGAGAAAACGACGCGATGCGATCGGAGGATACAGGGGCGCATACGCACACGCCCAGGAAAAGCGCTGGCCGCCATAGTACCGCAGAGGCCAGGGCCAGTCCACCCTCACGCGTGTGGGGGAAAACGTCTGCATCGATGCTTCCACCACGGCGCCTGTGCCTTGGCGCCGTGGGCGCTGACGCGCCCGAGCCCTACATAGTGACGCGACTGAGCACCACATCCCGCCGGAGTCTTATCCAGCCTCGACAGCCTCCGCGTTTTCTTCCATCCGTGCGGTATGCCACCTCTCGAGTTGCTCCGGCTGGAGCCCATCCATCGCGTGGAGGTAGACGAGCAGAGCCGCCCGACGCTTTCGCACGCCCCGGGGCTTGGCGGGCAACCCGAGCGTTCTGTACAGTGGGGTCGGCTCCGGCGGCTTGTCAGGGATTCTGCTTCCGGGATCCCCCGAGTTGCGGGGCCCAGGGCGCTGACGGCCTGCACCTGGCCTATCCCAACTGACACCTTGTGGGCCAAAGAAGACCTTTTTGATCGCCTCGAGCATGACTGGGTCGTTGACCAACGTGGCGAAATACTCCAACCGTTCCGTCAGCCTGGCCTCGACCTCAAGCATCAGCCGCCGCATCTCGGGATCCGAGATACGGCTCACTTCCGTCCACGGTATCTCACCATAGGGCGACACGACCTTGACATCTCTGTAGTCGCCCGTGACGCTCGACGGGGACATGCCGGCGTGTAGGTCCTCCAGATACGTGTTTCGGACGCAATCCCTGGCGATCAACCTCGCCCAGAGCCTGTATCTGCTGTGCACTCGCTGCCTCCCTTGGCCTGTGTGTGGTCCGGACTGCCACCCACCCATCGCCCGATCACGCGGCACGCCAACGCCTCCTCGCGCTTCGGAGTGCTGTGGCTACTCGGGTTCAAGGGCGCCAACGATCGATGGCGCCGTGTGGCGTCGGCAGGCCACCCGTCATGACGTACAACATAGCGGCCCGCCATTGGTTCCGGGCAACACGAGTGACACGGCCATCGCTCGCCGTACCCCTCGCGCGCCTCGCCCCCAGACGAGCCGCTTGTGAGTAAACATCGGTTGTCGTTGCGGTGGGGCGAGTGTAACCGCGCTTCATGCGTGCGTCAACCGCGCCTCGCGACTCTGCGTGAAGGCCGGCCTCTGTCGGAGCGGGCTTCCCGTCTGCCCCCTCTCTCGCTTGACACGCGCTCCTTCCTCTGGTTGAATACGCCCCGCCTGCCTGGGGGAAGGCACTCTCGTCGCCGGAGGACACCGTGACGCGACGCGCTGCCCCCATGGGCACCCGCCTCGAGTTGATCCGCGGACCCTCGAGCCACCCGTTGGGCGGTCCCTCGCCGCGCGATCCCTTCCTCTGTGCTAGCCGAAGCAAGTCGATCTTTCCCGCGGTCGCGGTTGCTGCCGCAGCCGTTGCTCTTGCGTCGCCCCGATAGCGCGCCGATAGGTATTCTGATAACCCAAGCCGAATAGCCGGTCCACCAACACCCAACGGAGCCAAGCCGGTGACGTCGACCGACACCCTCACCGTCCCCGAGGTCGGCCAGCTCGTGCAGGTGCGCCGGCGGCGCTACATCGTCGCCGACGTGACCGCCAGCGAGATGCCTGCCGATCCCCTGTCGCCCGGTCACCAGGCGGCGCAGCATCTGGTCGCCCTGTCGTCCATCGAGGACGATGCCCTGGGCGAGGAGCTGCGCGTCATCTGGGAGATCGAACCCGACGCCCACGTGTTCGACCAGTCGGCCCTCCCCGAGCCCGTCGGCTTTGACACGCCGCGGCGCCAGGACGCCTTTCTCAACGCCGTGCGCTGGGGCGCCATCGCCTCCGCCGACGTGCGCACGCTACAGGCCCCCTTTCGCAGTGGCATCGACATCGAGGATTATCAACTCGACCCGGTGGTGCGTGCTTTGGAGATGCCGCGCGCCAACCTCCTGGTGGCCGACGACGTGGGCCTGGGCAAAACCATCGAGGCGGGGCTGGTGGTGCAGGAACTGCTCCTGCGACAGCGCGCCCGCAACGTGCTCATCGTCTGCCCCTCAGCGCTGCAGATCCAGTGGCGCGACCAGATGCGCGACAAGTTCGGGCTCGAGTTCCGCATCGTCGACAGCGACCTGATGGCCCGGCTGCGCCGCACCCGCGGCATCCACGTCAACCCCTGGACGCACTTTCCGCGGCTGATCACTTCCCTCGACTATATCAAGCGCGACCGCCCGCTGCGCCTCTTTCGCGAGGCGCTGCCGGCCGAGGGTGGCCCCGTCTACCCGCGCCGCTTCGACCTGCTGATCGTCGACGAGGCGGCCAACATCGCGCCGGCCGGCAAGGGCCGCTACGCCATCGACACCCAGCGCACCGCGGCGATCCGCCTTCTGGCGCCCCATTTCGAGCACAAGCTCTTTCTCACCGCCACGCCGCACAACGGCTATGTGGAGAGCTTTTCCGCGCTCCTGGAGCTGCTGGACAACCAGCGCTTTGCCCGCGGCGTGCCGCCCGACCGCCGGCTGCTGGCGGCGGTCATGGTGCGCCGGCTCAAGTCAGAGATCGTCGACTGGGACGGCAACCCTCGCTTTCCAGAGCGCAGGCTTGAGGCCATCGAGGTGGCGTCCACCGAGGAGGAGCGGCAGGCCCACCGCTGGCTGCTGGAGTACACCCGGTCCCGCGAGGGGCGTGTGAACTCGCCGGCGGAGCGCGTGGGCACCGAGTTCGTGCTCAAGCTCTTGAAAAAGCGCATGTTCTCCTCGCCGGCCGCTTTCCGGCGGACCCTGGCGCAGCATGTAGAGTCACTCAAGGCCGGCGCAGCGGCGCGCGGGCGCTCGCGCATCGGCGTGGATCGGCTGCGCGACATGGTGTCGCGCGTCGAGGACGAGTACCCCGACGACGAGGAGTACACCCAGGCGGAGGAGGACGCCGTCCGCACGGCGAGCGCCCTCCTGGACGTGCTGACGCCCCGCGAGCGGGACCTCCTAACTAGGCTGAGCGCCTGGGCCGAGCGCGCCTCCACCCATCCCGACAGTAAGGCGAAGGCGCTGATCGGGTGGCTCAAGCGTCACATCAAGCCGGACGGTGAGTGGTCGGACGAGCGGGTGATCATCTTTACCGAGTACCGCGACACCCAGAACTGGTTGCAGGAGCGCCTCGCCGCCGAGGGGCTGGCGACGCGCGAGCACCTCCTCATGCTGTACGGCGGCATGGAGACCGACCGGCGTGAGGCGATCAAGGCCGCCTTCCAGGCCGGCCCCGACGTCAGCCCGGTGCGCATCTTGCTGGCCACCGATGCCGCCTCCGAGGGGATCGACCTGCAGCTGCACTGCCACCGCCTGGTCCTCTACGAGATCCCCTGGAACCCCAACCGTATGGAGCAGCGCAATGGTCGCATCGACCGCCACGGCCAGCGGCACAACCCGCTGATCTACCACTTTGCACCGGCCGGCTATCGGCGCCTGATGCAGGAGCCAACGCTCAACGTGGACGAGCTGGACGGCGCGCTCGAGTTCTTGCAGCGGGCCGTGCAAAAGGTAGAGCAGATCCGGCAGGACCTGGGTCGCGTGGGGCCCGTCATCGCGGAGCAGGTGGAGGAGGCGATGCTGGGACGCCGCGGGCACCTCGACACTTCCGCCGCCGAGGCCCAGGCCGGCGCGATCCGAGAGACGCTACGCTTTGAGCGCGACCTGCGGGCCCGCATCGCCCAGCTCCACGAGAACCTGCAGGACACACGGCAGGCCCTCAACCTCACCCCTGAAAGCGTGCAGGAGGGGGTGGAGGTAGCTTTGGAGTTAGCCGGCCAGCCGCCGCTGCGGGAGGCGAAGGTGGAGGGGATCTGGCCGGACCCAACGGGGCGCCGCACCCGCCCTCCCGTCTTTGCCATGCCGGCCCTGACGGGAAGCTGGGCGCGCTGTAGCGAGGGGCTGGCTCATCCCCACACCGGCGTCGTGCGGCCCATCGTGTTCGACCACAACCTGGCGCGGGGGCGGGACGACGTGGTGCTGGTGCACCTCAACCACCGCCTGGTGCAGATGGCGCTGCGCCTGCTGCGCGCCGAGGTGTGGAACACCCAGTCGCACCGGGGGCTCTACCGCGTGGCGGCGCGCCTGGTGCCCGACAACGCGCTCGACGTGCCGGCGGTGATCGCCCACGCCCGCCTCGTGGTGGTGGGGGGCGCGCGGACACGCATCCATGAGGAGATCATCAGCGCCGGTGGGCTGATCCGCGATGGGCGCTTCCGGCGGATGAACGTTGGCGAGGTGCAGGGAGCGTTGGCCGCGGTGCTGGACGTGGAGCCGGCGCTAAGGACCAAGGAGCGCCTCGCCTCCGTATGGCCGGCGGTACGCGAGCCGTTGGTCAACGCCCTGGAGGCGCGCCGCCGCGACCGGCTGAGCGGCCTGGAGTCGCTGCTCGAGCGTCGGCGCGCCAAGGAGACGGACGACATCGCCACCATCCTCGGCGAGCTGGAGGGGATCATCCGCGCCGAACTCGGTGCGCCGCGCATGGAGCAGCTCGCGCTGTTCAGCCCCTCCGAGCGGGAGCAGTACAGCCGCAACGTCAGCGCCCTGCGCGCTCGCCTGGCCCAGATCCCCGGCGAGTTGGAGGCCGAGACGGAGGCGATCGCCGCCCGCTACGCCGACCCGCAGGCGCGGCTGTTCCCCGTGGCGGTGACCTTCTTGGTGCCCGAACGATTGGCCTGACCCGGAGATACGATCACCATCATGCCCATCACCTACCGCCGACAACCCACCTCCATCGTCCGGCACCACAATGAGTGGCTGTCGCTGCTCGACATCTCGGGGCCGTTCCTGTCCATGCCGGTGCTGCAGCGCGCCTTCCCTCAGGGGCTGGAGGCCGACGACCCCGAACTCAAGCGCGACCTGCGCGTCGCGTATGAGGGCTGGCTCGATAACCAGATGGGCACCCGCCCTGATCCGGCCGCCCATCGCGGCTGGGTCGCGTGGGTGCTGCGCCACGTCCTCGACATGACCGACGCCGTGCTCCGGACGGACGAGGCGGCGCTGGAGCGCTGGGCGGTGCCGGTGCCCGAGCATGGGGAGACGATGCGCCCTGACCTGGCCATCGCCGACCCGTCCGACCCCACCCGAGCGCGGCTCCTGGTGCAGATCGTGCCCAAGGCGCAGGGGCTCGAGGCGACCATGGCCGGCCACGCCTGGGCCGCCTCTCCCGCCACGCGGATGATGGAGCTGCTCCACGCCACCGACGTCGTCCTGGGGCTGCTGACCAACGGCGAGCAGTGGATGCTGGTGCACGCCCCGCGGGGCGAGACCACCGGCTATGTCTCCTGGTACGGCGACCTGTGGCTGACCGAGCCCCTCACGCTGCGCGCCTTTCGCACCTTTCTGCGGCTGGGGCGCTTTTTCGGGGTGCCCGATGACGAGACGATCGAGGCGCTCCTGAGGGAATCCGCCGCCCATCAGGAGGAGGTCACCGACCAGCTCGGCCACCAGGTGCGCGAGGCGATCGCCATCCTGGTGCGGACCATCGACCGCGCCGACCAGGACCGCGGCGGGGCGCTGCTGGCCGGCGTGCCCGAGACGCGCCTCTATGCCGCGGCCGTCACGGTGATGATGCGCCTCGTGTTCCTCCTCTCCGCCGAGGAGCGGGGCCTGCTTCTGCTGGGCGACCCCCTGTACGACCAGCACTATGCCGTCTCGACGCTGCGCGTCCAGCTCCACGAGCGGGCCGACCAGGCCGGCGAGGAGGTGCTGGAGCGCCACCACGACGCCTGGTGCCGCCTGCTGGCCACCTTCCGGGCGGTGCACGCCGGCGCCTGGCACGACGAGCTGAACCTCCCCGCGTACGGCGGTGGGCTCTTTGACCCCGACGCCTACCCCTTCCTCGAGGGGCGCCCCGAGGGGAGCGGCTGGCGCCGGGCGCCCGCCGACCCCCTGCCCATCGACAACCGCACCGTGCTCCACCTGCTGGACGCGCTGCAGATGCTCCAGGTGCAGGCGCCGGGCGGGTCGCGTGGGGGAGGGGCCGAGGCGCGACGCCTCTCCTTCCGCGCCCTGGACGTGGAGCAGATCGGCCACGTCTACGAGGGGTTGCTGGACCACACCGCCAAGCGCGCCACCGAGCCGGTGCTGGGGCTGGCCCGCGCCAAGTACAAGGTGCCCGATCTGCCCCTGGCGGAACTGGAGGCCCACCGCGCCAAGGGGGAGGACGACCTCCTCACCT
The DNA here is from genome assembly GCA_040768165.1 of Anaerolineae bacterium. GTDB lineage: Bacteria > Chloroflexota > Anaerolineae > UBA1429 > UBA1429 > DUUT01. The sequence goes on along the minus strand of JAXGNH010000017.1, from coordinate 135,096 downwards.
ATCTGGTGCGCGAGACGGGGCGCTCCCGCTCCGCCCTGCGCAACGATCTGGCCCGCACCCCCGACCTGGAGACGGCGCCGCGACTACGGGCCGCCTGCGGCAACGACGACGCCCTCTACCGGCGGGTGCTCCCCTTCGCCGGGTTGATCCGCGAGGACGACTATGGCCGGCCGGTGGTGGTGCCGGCGGGCCACGTGTACGTCACCGCCGGGGCGGAGCGCCGCGCCACCGGCACCCACTATACCCCGCGCAGCCTGACGGAGCCGATCGTGCAGCACACCCTAGAGCCCCAAGTCTACCGCGGGCCGGCCGAGGGGGAGCCCCGCGAAAAGTGGAAGCTGCGTCCCGCCGACGAGCTGCTGGCGCTCAAGGTGTGCGACATGGCCATGGGCTCGGGCGCCTTCCTCGTGCAGGCCTGTCGCTACCTGTCGGAGCGCTTGGCCGAGGCGTGGGCCGAGCGCGAGGGCAACCTGAAGCGCCGGCATCCGGGCGCCACGATCCTGCTGACCCCCGAGGGGCGGCGCACCGACGACGCCGCGGCCGCCATCCCCGCCGACCCCGATGAGCGGCTGCGACTGGCGCGCCGGCTGGTGGCCGACCGCTGCCTGTACGGCGTGGACAAGAACCCCCTGGCCGTGGAGATGGCCAAGCTGTCGTTGTGGCTGGTCACCATGGAGAAGGACAAGCCCTTCACCTTTCTCGACCACGCGTTGAAGTGCGGCGATTCGCTGGTAGGGGTGAGCCGCCGCCAGCTCGAGCACTGGACGCTGCACCCCGACGACAACGCCGGCGAGGGGTACGAGCCCTTTGGTACGGCGGTAGAGGTCGAGAAGGTAATCGCCCTGCGGCGCGAGATCGCGGCGATGCCGGACAACGACATCCGCGACCAGCAGGCCAAGGCCGCCATGCTGGCCGATGCCGAGGCACTCACCAACCACCTGCGGGCCGGCGCCGACCTGCTGGTGGCCGCCTACATGAGCGACAAGAAGGGTAAGCCCTGGCAGGCACTGAAGGACAAGCTGTGGCGTGCCTTCCGCCAGGGGAAGGACACGCCCCCCGAGACGCCCGACCTGGCGACGGTCGTCCCCGGCGGCGTGCGCCCCTTCCATTGGGAACTCGAGTTCCCGGAGGCCTTCGACGGCGAGGCGGGTGGCTTTCACGCCGTGGTGGGGAACCCGCCGTTCAAGGGCGGGCAGCGCATCAGCGGCGACCTGGGAGACCGCTATTTGGACTATCTGAAGGCCTGGCAGAACGGAAAGAAGGGCTCCGCCGACCTATGCTGCTACTTTTTCCTGCGCGCCTTCGAGAATCTGCGCCGGGGTGGGTCCTTCGGCCTCATCGCCACCAACACCATCGCCCAGGGCGACACCCGTGAGATGGGGCTCGACCAGATCGTGGTGAACGGCGGCCACATATATCGTGCGGAGAACGACACCCACTGGCCCGGAGCGGCCGCGGTGGTCGTGGATGTCGTTCATGTACGCAAGGGGCAGTGGCAAGGAGTTCGACAGCTGGATGGCCGGCCGGTGCGGACGATCAGCGCCTATCTGGATTCGCGCGCCGTGAAGGGTAGTCCGCGCCGGCTGGCTGCCAATGTAGGGTTGAGCTTCCAGGGCTCCATCGTTCTCGGGATGGGATTTGTCCTGGAGCCCGAGGAGGCGCAGGCGCTGATCGCCAAAGATCCGCGCAATGCGGAGGTGTTGTTCCCATACCTTAACGGCGAGGACCTGAACTCGCGCCCCGACCAATCTCCGAGCCGTTGGGTGATCAACTTCCGTGACTGGCCGCTTGAGCGTACGGCCAACGGCAGTTGGTGGCGGGCTGACGAAAAAGCGCGGGCCGAGTGGCTCAAGATGGGTTGTGTGCCGAGCGACTACCCGGGGGCCGTGGCTGCAGACTATCGAGATTGTCTTGGCATTGTGAGCGCCAGGGTGTACCCCGAACGCGCAAGGAACAAGCGCAAGGTCCGACGTGAGCGGTGGTGGCTCTATGGTGAGCGAGCGCCGGCGCTCTATGAAGCTGTTGAGCCGCTGGCACGAGTCCTTGTGATTGCACAGACAAGTCGTACTCTGGCCTTTTGCTTCGTCCCCAAAGGCATCGTGTACTCACACATGCTTGTGGTCATCGCTGTTGACCGGCACGACGTGTTTGCACTGCTTCAGTCAGACCTTCACCGGTATTGGGTCCTGACAAATGCCTCGTCTCTCAAGGGTGACGCCCGCTATATTCCGAGCGACTGCTTCGAGACGTTCCCCTTACCGAGGGGCGGCGGTGGTCTCGCAGCAGTTGGCGAAATCTACCACGAGCACCGCCGCCAACTCATGTTGGACCGGCAGGAGGGGCTCACCGCCACCTACAACCGCTTCCAAGATCCCGAGGAGGCATCGGACGACATCGCCCGGCTGCGGGCGCTGCACGTGGAGATGGACCATGCCGTGGCCGCCGCCTACGGCTGGCACGACCTGGACCTGGGGCACGGCTTTCACGACATGCCCCAGGGGGTGCGCTACACCATCGACCCCGCCGCCAGGGATGAAGTGTTGGATCGCCTGCTGCAGCTGAACCAGGAGCGGTATGAGGAGGAGGTCCGGGTGGGGCTGTGGGAGGGGAAGGCGAAGGGGAAGAGGCAGGAGAGGTTGCTGTAAGGGTGGCTACCGCGGTGGTGTAGGGGAGGAAGCACAGGTGATTAGCCCTGATGATGTGAAGCGCTGGATGGCCGGGCCAGAGGGGCATCATATTGAGTTCAAGGAGGCCAAGACCCAGATCGATTCGACTGAATTGGCGCGTTACTGTGTTGCCCTGGCCAATGAGGGTGGCGGTCACCTCGTTCTTGGTGTATCGAACCAGCGCCCGCGACAGATCGTCGGCAGTCGTGCTCTCCCCAGTCCGGACAAGGAGAGGGCAGAGCTTCTCGACCGCCTTGGGATCAGGATTGATGTAGTCGAGGTGTTCGTTGGCGAGCAGCGCGTGGTAGTTCTCGATGTGCCGCCGCGACCAGTAGGGTGCCCGATTCACTATCGCGGCGCATACTGGATGCGGAGCGGCGAGCAGCTTGTGCCAATGACATCGGACCACTTGCGTCGCATCTTTGATGAATCAGGGCCTGACTTTTCCGCTGAGGTCTGCCCCCAGGCACGCATGGACGACCTTGATCCGGGAGCGGTCGCTTCCCTGCGCAGCATGTGGCACCGAAGGTCGGGCAACCGGTCGCTACTGGATCTGCCTGACGTGCGCCTCCTAGAGGATGCAGAACTGACCATTGGTGGCGCTGTCACATATGCCGCCCTCGTGCTCCTGGGACGGCCTCGTGTCCTCTCCCGGCTCTTGCCACAAGCGGAGGTCATCTTTGAGTACCGCTCTGCTGAAGCGTCGGGGCCAGCCCAACAGCGGATCGAGCTGCGAAAGGGATTCATGCTCTACGTCGACGAGCTGTGGAACGCCATCAACCTGCGAAACGAGTTACAGCACTACCAGCAGGGGTTCGTTGTCTTCGATATCCCATCCTTTAACGAGTCCATCGTGCGCGAGGCGATCCTCAACGCCATCGCTCACCGGGACTACCGCCGCGGCGAATCAGTTTTCGTGCGGCAGTTCCCACGGCGCTTGGAGGTAATCAGCCCCGGCGGGTTCCCGACAGGCATCACGATCGACAATGTCCTGAATCGCCAGGCACCGAGGAATCGGCGCATAGCGGAGACGTTCGCCAAGTGCGGCCTTGTGGAACGGGCCGGCCAAGGCATGAACCGAATGTTCGAGCTTAGCGTTCGCGAGAGCAAACCTCTTCCTGACTTTGCCGGCACAGACGAGCACCAAGTCTCGGTGACGCTCCATGGCAACGTCCAGGACCCGGAGTTCGTGCGCTATCTCGAAGTGATCGGTAGAGAGCGAACGGAGAGCTATTCCACGACGGACTTTGTCCTGCTCGATGTGGTTAGGCGTCAGCAGCCGATACCAGAAGCTCTACGGGGGCGCGCCCATACACTTGTCGAGCAAGGAGTCATTGAGCGCGTCGGACGAGGCCGGGGAACGCGCTACATCCTAGCTCGTCGCTTCTATGCTCTGTCGGGCGCCAAAGGCGAATACACACGCGTGCGTGGCCTCGATCGCGAGACGAACAAACAGCTTCTCCTGCGCCACATCTACGACAATAGGAAATCAGGCAGCCCGTTCCGAGACTTGGCCGGCGTCCTGCCGAATGAGACCCGATCGACAATCCAGGCGCTGCTCAGAGAGATGCAGCGCGGGGGATCTGTCCACTGTGTGGGCAGGACCCGCGCTGCGCTGTGGTATCCGGGACCGCGTCCCAGAGACTGATGCTGTGCACACAGCCTGGCGAACCTATGCGCAATCCTATCGACACTTGTAAAGCAATGTCAGTAGGCGCCAAAGCCTGCTTTGGCCTTCTCCGCCAATCAGCTATAGCTAAACTCGAAAAACAAAACAATAAACGTGTCAAGATATTGCGTGTACCGGTCTCGACCTCGGCCACCAATACGCAATATGAACGCAATACTTCCGCAATCGGCAGGGCATCGACGGATGCCCAGACAAAGACGGCGGTGGGGCCTTCGGGCCCTGCCCTCTGGAAGCAACCAGGAGCGGATGCCACAACTCCAGTTCGCGCGTGAGTCCGTTGAGTTCCATGGGGCCGACTGGCAAAGGAGCGATCACTGCCTATGACCAGTTACTACTGCACTGCTATCGCCACCATCCTCGACCTCGCCCAGCACCTCTACCGCCGTGGGTCGATGCTGAACGAGCGCTACCTGCACCACGCCTTCAGCCACCGCCTCCAGGCGCGGGGCGACCTTCTGGGCCTGACGGATGGGCCGCAGGCGCCGCTCCTGCACCCGGAGTGGCCTACCCGGAAGAAATCCACGGGGATCAACGGCGGGCTATACCGCCGCATAGATAAGTGCTACCACCCGTGCGATGACGGCGGGCCAGGGTGGATCGATTTCGCCCTGGGCGACTACCACAGGCCCTCGGTGGGGATCGAGTTCACAATGCTGCCAAGCCACTCGAGCGAGGCAATCACCTACGACCTGGTGAAGTTGCTGGACAGCAGAAACCCCTTTTCCGCAGTTATCTCGTGGAACGTCATCGTGACTGGGCCTCCACTGAAGGGCACGCAGATCGCCAAGATGGCACCGCTCCTGTCTGCCTCGGGGGCCGAAGCCCAGAAAAGGCTGGGCCAGTGGTACTGCGGTGATGGTCGTCAGAGGCTGTTCCTGTTGACGGCACTCGATGCCCAGCAGCAGCGCCAGCACTGGCACTGCACGTCACCCGATGGGGTCTGGGTGGCGGGGCTGCCGGCCACAGGCTCCGCGAGGGCGTAACGTTGACACATACACACACATGTGTATAATCATGCGTGGAGGTGTATGATGCCCGAGAATGATGCTCCCATGGTCCGTGCTCAGCTCCTGCTCACGCCGGCGCAGCGTGGGCGACTCGAGCGCCTCGCCCGCCAGGAGGGACGCAGCCTGTCCGACGTGGCCCGCCGCGCCCTGGACGCCGGCCTCGACACCCTGGAGGGGCGCACCGACGAGGCGCTGCAGCAGCAACTCCAGGCCCTCGACGATCTGGGGCGGGTGCGCGCCGCGGTCCGAGAGCGCCACGGCGTGTATGGCGGCGATCTGGTGGCCGAGGCGCGGGAGGAGCGCGACGACGCGGCACAGCGCGTGTGGCGGGGCCAATGAGCGCCGTCGTCATCGACGCCAACCTGGCCGTGGCGTTGGCCATCGCGTTGCCCTATTCCGAGCGCGCCGTCACCCTGATGGCCGATTGGGCGCGAGAGCGGGTCTGCGTCTACGCGCCGTTGCTCTGGGAGTACGAGGTTGTGTCGGCCCTGCGCAAGGCGGTGGCGCTGGGGTTGCTGCCGGTCGATGAGGCGCCCTACACCCTGGAGCGCCTCTGGGCTTTGGGGGTGCAGCCTGTGCCCCCGGGCCCCGATCTGCACCGGCAGGCCCTCGCCTGGGCCGAACGCCTCGGCCAGACGGTGGCCTACGACGCCCAGTACCTGGCCCTCGCCGAGGGTCTGGGGGCCGTGCTCTGGACCGCCGACCGGCGCCTGAGCCGCCGAGCGGCCGATCTGGGCATTTCCTGGGTGCGGTACATCGAGGACGCCGAGGGATAGGCCGCCGGCCGACACGCCACACATCGCGAAAGGCAACCCCATGCCGTCACACACCGAACTGCGCGACGAACTCCAGCGCCTCGTGATCGACGACCTGCTGGGCCCTGCCAACGGCCCGGATGAGATCGTAGATGAGGTCTATGTCCGCGACCGCTACCTCGTGGGACGGCTTGCGCCTCGCGGCACGACGGCTCTGCCCGAGCAGATGGCTGAGGATGCCCGCGCCGACGTCGAGGACGAGGATGGCACGCCGGAGGCGCCGCCCCCCAAGGCGGCGGTACTCATTTCATCCTCGATCGGCCTCACCTTTGCCGTCGAACAGGAGGCGGAGGCGCTGCGGGTTACAGCTCGCTGGGGCCGCTACGAGCGGGTGACGGTGGAGGACGAGCGCTACCAGCGGGCCGATGGCAAGTATCATCCCGTGTGGCGGCGCGTGCCCATGGAGGGGGTCTCGCCCCCCATCCCGCTCCGAGCTGGACGCATCGCGGATTGGCGCCCCTGTGAGGAGGACCAGCCCGAGGTGTTGGTGCAGGGGCTGGTGCGGGCGCGCCACGGCCAGTGGGTCGTCACCCTCTTTTTCGTGAACGGCCAGAAGGAGCCCGAGCGCCTGCGCGACACGGCATGGGTCTTTCAGCCTGAACTTGTGGTGGAGGTGGACGGCGGCGCACCCCTCTTCCGGCGGCGCCTCTTTCGCCGTGAGGGGGTCGAGCCGGAGGAAAAGGCGATGGCCATGCTCTACCGGCACCAGACCGAGTTCGCCGTGGGCCATGGCATCGCCGTGCACGCCGACCTGGCGGAGGGGTGTACCGATCGCGCGGTGAGGCTCAGTACCCGGGTGGTGCCCACCTATGAGCTGCCGGCCACCATCCTCCCGACCCCCGAGGACACCCCCGCGCTGGCCGGCCTGACCCTCGACATGGCGGAGCTGTCTAGAGTGCCGGATGGGTGCTTCGAAGAGCACCTAACCCCGCTTATCACAGCCTATGGCGCCTGGATCGAGGGGCTAGAGGCGCGGGTCGCCGATCCCGACGAGAGCCTGCGCCCCTACGCTGAGGACGCCGCCCCCGACGCCGTGGATCGCTGCCGTCGGACGTTGGGGCGCCTGCGCGCGGCCATCGCCCTGCTCGACGCCGACCCACGTGCCGCCCAGGCGTTCCGCTTTGCGAATCGCGCCATGCACCTTCAGCGCGTGCGCACCCAGTTCGCCCAGCAGGCGCGCCGCGGGATATCGCCGGACCTCGCGGCCATCGATGTGCCCGCCAACCGCAGCTGGCGCGTGTTTCAGCTGGCCTTCTTTCTGCTGAACCTCCCCGCCCTGGCCGATCCGACGCATCCCGAGCGCAGCGGTGACGCGCAATCGCTAGCCGACCTGCTCTGGTTCCCCACCGGCGGTGGCAAGACCGAGGCCTATCTCGGTGTGGCGGCCTTTGCGATGGGGGTGCGCCGGCTGCAGGGCGAGGTGGGCGGCCGCTCGGGCCACGCGGGCGTCACCGTGCTGATGCGCTACACGCTGCGCCTGCTCACGCTGCAGCAGTTCCAGCGCGCCACGGCGCTCATCTGCGCCTGCGAGGTGATCCGCCGTGAAGAGCCCCACGTGTGGGGCAGCGAGCCGTTCCGCATCGGGCTGTGGGTGGGGCGCAACAGCACCCCCAACTGGACCAAGGATGCCGAGATGGCCATCCGCAGCTCGCGGGGCACCCGCGGCTTTGGCGGTGGCGAGAGCACGCCCCACCAACTCACCGACTGCCCCTGGTGCGGCTGTCCTCTGGATCCGGGAAAGGACATCGACGTCATCCTGCCGGAGCACGGGGCAGGTCGCACCATCCTCTATTGTGGCGATCAACAGGGCTCATGCCCCTTCGGCCGTCGTGGGTCCCCCGGTGAGGGGATCCCCGCCTTGGTGGTGGACGAGGAGATCTATCGCCGGTTGCCCAGCCTGCTCATCGCCACGGTGGACAAGTTCGCCCAGATGCCCTGGAACGGGCGCACAGCCATGCTCTTTGGGCAGGTGGATGGCTACTGTGAGCGTCACGGGTTCCGCTCCCCCGAGATCGATGACAGCAGCTACCACCCAGCCAGCAAGACCCACGAGTTCCCGCCGGCGCGCACCATCCCCATGGGGCCGCTGCGTCCGCCCGACCTCATCATACAGGATGAGCTGCACCTCATCAGCGGGCCCTTGGGCACCCTGGTGGGGCTCTACGAGACGGCCGTCGACGCCCTGGCGGCGTTCGAGGTGGGCGATCGCTGGGTGCGGCCCAAAGTGATCGCCTCCACGGCCACCATCCGGCGGGCCGACACGCAGGTGCACAACGTGTTCTTGCGCGAGGTGAACGTCTTCCCGCCCCACGGCCTGGATGCCGATGACAACTTTTTCTCGCGCCAGCGCCCGCCCACCGAGGAAGCGCCGGGCCGACGCTACCTGGGGCTCTGCGCCACGGGCGTGCACCAGCGCACGGCCCACATCCGGGCCTATGTTGCCTTCCTGGCGGCAGCACAAAAGCTGTTCGTCAAGTACGGGCCGGACGCCGACCCATGGATGACGTTGGTGGGCTACTTTAACTCGCTGCGGCAGCTCGGCGGCATGCGCCGCGCCGTGGACGATACAATCAGTGCGAGGCTGCGCCGCGCCCACGAATGGGGCCTCGCCCGGCGCTTCCTCTCGCCTCTCGACGTGGTGGAGTTGACCTCTCGCCTCAGCGCCACGGACATCCCAAAGGTCCTGGACCGTCTACAGGCCCCCTTCGAGCGGGAGGGAGTCACTGCCAAGGGCAGGCCCAAACGGGCCAAGAAGGACGACCGGCGCATCTGGCCCATCGACGTGCTCCTGGCCACCAACATGATCTCGGTGGGCGTCGACGTCAGCCGGCTGGGGCTGATGGTCGTGGCTGGCCAGCCCAAGACCACGGCAGAGTACATCCAGGCCACCAGCCGGGTGGGGCGCCTCTACCCTGGGATCGTCGCCACCGTGTATAGCTGGGCGCGCCCGCGCGACATCAGCCACTATGAGCAGTTCGAGCACTATCACGCCACCTTCTACCAGTACGTTGAGGCGCTCTCGGTGACCCCCTTTGCCCCCAGGGCCATCGACCGCGGGCTGGCGGCCGTACTCGTCGCGCTGGTGCGCTTGGCGGGGCTCGACCTCAACGACAACTTGGCCGCCGGGCGCCTCCGCCGCGACGATCTGGCGCTGCAGGCGGCCCTGGCGCGCATCCTAGCTCGCGCCGAGGGGGTAACGGAGGAGCGCCAAGGTAGTGGCCCCTTGCCGTCCCTGCTGAACGCCAAGGTCGATCACTGGCTGCACCGTGTCGCCGATCAGATGGGGGCTGCGTTCGGCTACAGGCGCGATGGGCGTGGCACCGTGGCCGGGCTTCTGTCGCCGCCCAAGCCGGGCCGGTGGGATCCGTTCACTTGCTTGAACTCCCTGCGCGACGTGGAGCCGTCGGTGAACCTGCTGCTGGACGAGGATGAGGTGAACGTCACCTTTCGCAAGCCCTGGGTGATGCCGGTCGCGCCGGCAGCGGGCGAGGAGGGCGAGGACTGATGGCACTACTGCAACGCGTCGGTGAGCTGCGCCCGAGCCAGATGATGTACGCCTTTGGGGTGGGTGCCGTGGTGGACCTACCCTACCTGTCGGTGATGGTTCTGGGGCTGGACGACTGGCCTGCCGACCCCGGCCTGGCGCCACCAATCAGCGAGGAGCGGCTGCTGCGCGCCGTGCGGTGGACCCTGGGGGACCAGGTTCAAGCCCTCCTTCATCCGCCCGCAGTCCCCGAGAGTGACGGCGTGTCCAGCCCTTTCGATGAGGAAGCACGGATCGGGGTGCCGGTGGCCTCCTTCCCGCGCTGGATGGTGTGCCCCGAGTGCCGGCTGCTGGCGCCCCTCGAGCGTGGCCTGTTCGAGCTGAAGAAGGACGCCTATCACCCCGAGCGAACGCGCTACGTCCATCCGGGATGTAGCAGGGGCAAGAGCCCGGTGGTCTTTCCGGCCCGTTTCATGGTCTCGTGCGAGAACGGTCATCTCGACGAGTTCCCCTGGCACGAGTACGTGCATAGGGGACCGTCGGGGTGTGGCGGCAGCCTGCGCCTGGTGGAGCGAGGCCCCTCAGGGGAGGCGCGCGATATCTTTGTGCAGTGCGATGCGTGTGGCAAGCGGCGTGCCCTGTCAGAGGCCTTTGGCAAGGCGGGTGAAGCCTCGATGCCCCAGTGCCGGGGTCGCAAGCCCCACGTGCGCGACTTTGAGGAGTGCACACTGCAGACCAAGGCGATCCTGCTGGGGGCGTCGAACCTGTGGTTCCCGGAGGTGCTCACAACTCTGGCAATCCCCGCCGGCTCCACGCGCCTGGCGCAACTCGTCGAGGAGCAGTGGGCCGTGCTGCAGGGCGTGCAATCCGAGCGCGAGGTGAGCCTGCTGCGTTCGGTGGGTGTTCTGGCAAGCCTGGTGGGGTACGACGACGCACAGGTGTGGCAGGCGATCCAGGAGCATCGCGGCCGCGGCGAGGCCGGACCGGAGCCGCAGGACCTCAAGAGCCCCGAGTGGGAGGTGTTTACGCATCCAGATGCCCTACCGGGTGGGGACGACCTGCGCTTGCGTGAGGTAGCCGTCGCAACTGCCTACCAGCACCTGCTGCAACGCGTTGTGCTGGCCGAGCGTCTGCGCGAGGTCCGCGCCCTGGTCGGGTTCACGCGCATCGACGCCCCCGGCGAGCTGGGCGAGGTGGCCATGACGGAGCTGGGAAGGCGCATGGGCCTCTCCCGCACCGACCCTACCTGGGTGCCCGCCACTGAGGTGCGTGGCGAGGGCGTCTTTATCCAGTTCCGGGAGGAGGCCATCGCGCGGTGGGCCGGTCAGGTTCAGGTCGGCCGGCGGGAGGGCGAGTTCCTGCAGTCGCACATCCGCTGGCGCCGCGCGCGGCGCATCGCGCCCGATAACGCCGACTTTCCCGGGATCCGCTACGTTCTGCTGCACTCCTTCGCCCATGCGCTGATGCGGCGGCTCTGCCTGGAGTGCGGCTACACGGCGGCCAGCCTACGGGAGCGGATCTACTCCCGGCCACCAGGTGCCTCAGCGGGCGACGAGCCGATGGCCGGCATCCTCATCTACACGGCGGCGCCGGACAGTGAGGGGACCCTTGGGGGCCTGGTGGGCCTGGGCGAGCCGGAGGAGCTGTCGCGCCATGTTGCCGCCGCCCTCAGTGACGCGACGCTATGCGCCTCGGATCCCCTGTGCGCCGAGCGTGATCCGACCCAGCAGGGAGTCACGCTCCATGCAGCGGCCTGCCACGCCTGTTTGTTCGCGCCCGAGACGTCGTGCGAGCGCGGCAACCGCTACCTCGATCGCTCAGTGCTCGTGCCCACCGTGGAGCGCCCTGACCTGGCGTTCTTTGAGGTGAGCGACTGATGTGGCACGAACTGGCCCTGGCCATCGGTCGGCTCGTGGAGCGTGCCCCCGCTCGGCTGGCACAACAGCTGGCCGAAGAGGTACGGGGTTGGGGCGGCCTATCCTGGGCGATGCGTCGCTGGCGCGTGCGGCAGTGCGCGTCCCAGCCGCGGCTGCAGGGCGACCTGAACGCGCTGATCGACCACTGGGAAGCTGAGGCGCCGGAGCTTCCTCCCGAGGCGCTCGCCTTCGGGCTTACTTGCGCGGCGGCATCTGCCAGTGCCGAGCAGGGCGATGGTGGCGCCGTCGAACTGGTCTGGACGGGGCCCTCGGCCGGCCCGAGGTCCATCCCCATGCGCCGCACCGACCAGGCGCTGCTGCAGGTCATCGCGTCGGCCATGCGATCGCTGCTGGTGGTGAGTTTTGCTGTCTACCGGGTGCGTCCGGTGGTGGAAGCGCTGGCCGAGTGCTGTCGGCGAGGGGTCGACGTGCGCGTCTGCCTCGACGGGGAGGGCGACGTGGCACGGCTGCGGGAAGACGTCCACCGCTTCCTCGGCGTGGCGGATGAGCGCCTGGGCCTCTATGTCTGGCCCGAGGAGCAGCGCCGGCACGAGGGTGATGGCGGGGTGGGCGTGTTGCACGCCAAGTGCGCCGTCGCCGATGGCGCACTGCTGTTTCTCTCGAGCGCCAACCTCACCGAGTATGCCCTCAGCCGCAACATCGAGCTGGGTGTGCTGATTCGTGGTGGCCCGCTGCCAGGGAGGGTCGAGGCGCAATTTCGGGCGCTGATGGATCGTGGCGTGTTGCGGCGGCTGTCGTAGGCGGCGCAACACCCGATGGTGCATGCCTCGAGCCGGCTAACGCATCGGCCACTGCCACCTCGCGCGAGGCCTTGACTAGCGGCTTCTGTTTGGCTAAATAGCTTACGAGAACGCCTCTTGTCGAAAGCCATCGTCCAAACGCCACAGGAGGGTCCAGATGGCTGATACCACGCTCGTGGAGCCGGGCGCAGGGGCGCCAGCCCCGATGGGATCGAACAACAACCCGGCGGCGGTCTACCTCGCCAGCCTCGCGCCCAGCGGCCGCTATTCGATGATGCGCCCTGGATCGCGTCGCCGGCATGCTGGGCCACACCTGGCGAACGATGCCCTGGCCCCAGCTGCGCTATGAGCACGTGCAGGCGGTTCGCACCAAGCTGGCAGAGCGGTTCAAGTCGGCCACTGTGAACGCGACCCTCTGCGGCCTGCGGCGCGTGGCGCAGGAAGCCTGGCGCCTGGGGCAGATCGATGCCGAGACCTACGCGCGTATCCGGGACGTGCCGACCGTCACCGGCTCGACGGTGCCGACGGGCCGGAAGGTGGGGACTGGCGAGATGGGTGCGATCCTGGCCGCCTGCGCGAGTGACCCATCGCCCGCCGGCGTGCGCGACGGGGCCATCATCGCCCTGGCCTACGGTGGGGGCCTCCGCCGGGCGGAGCTAGCTGGCCTGACCCTGGATGCTTTGCGAGAGGACGATGGCCAGGTGATCGCGCTCAAGATCGTGGGCAAGCGGCGCAAGGAGCGGATCGTATACCTCAACAACGGTGGGGCGGCGGCCCTCAGGGACTGGCTCGCCGCGCGCGGGGACGCCCCGGGACCCCTGTTCTACCGCGGAAGGAAGGGCGGCCACCTGGAGGGCGGCGCCGGCATGACGCCCCAGGCGATCCGCGACGTGATCGTGCGGCGGGCCCGGCTAGCTGAGGTAGCGGACGTCACCCCGCACGACCTGCGGCGCACGTTCGTCTCGGACCTCCTCGATGGCGGCGTGGACATCGCCACCGTCGCCAAGATGGCCGGCCACGCGAACGTTCAGACCACCGCGCGCTACGATCGGCGTTCAGAGGATGCCCAGCGGCCTGCGGCGCGGGTGATCCACGTGCCCTACGCAGGGCGTGATCTGCCGGAACCGGAGTAAGCTCTTGCCAGAACGGGGCGCGGTGCGGGCAGTGTGCCTCAGCCCGTCCAGGCTTCGCCCACGCCGCCCGCACGATGCACCGGCCAAGGTGCACGATCAGGAGGACCACTCGCTCGGTCGTGCGTCGATCGTAGGGCCGCCGTCCGTGGATACCTCCACCCGCGTCTCGCTGTAGCTCACCGATACGCTGGGCAGCCCCATCCTGCGCACCCGGGCCAGGCTCTCGCAGGCTTGCAGGAACCGCCGCTGAGCGCCCGAGATGACCTTCTCCCACAGGAGTAGCTCGCCAGCGGGGGTTGCGTTCTTGGTGGCCTCGGCATGGCGATGGATGAGCAGGCACAGCCGCAGCCAGGCTATCGCCACGACCTCCATGAGCGCCCGCTCGAGTGGCGTGGCCTCCTCCCATCCCAGTTCGCGCTTGTACTGCCTATGCATGGCCTCCAGCACGAGCCGCGTCCCGGGCGAGGTCGCGGCGGCATCGAGCACCCCGGTGACCGCGAGGTCGGCCTCGGTACCGAGGTCTAGCCAGAGCCGCGGGTTGCGCGCCAGGAGCCCTTTGAGGGCCCGTAGATCCTGGGGGACAGGATGGTCCGTGTGGATGCGTCCGAGCAGATCGACGAGCTGTGCGCGTTCCGATCGCTGGGCATCTTCCGTAGTCGAGGGTAGGGGCTTAGCCACGTCGTCTCCTCCAGGTCCCCTTGTGCGTGTGCCAGCCGGCCACAAGGCTCAACGCTCTGACGATGTACCTCGTCCAGTCCAGAAGATCCTGGATCTGGCCGTCGATGTCCGATTCGCGCCGGAGCAGCTGGCGACGGCGGTGCCGCCGCGCGGCCCCAGCGTCTGCACGCTCGGCCACGGCCGCCTCGGCGCAGCGTGCGCGCAGGCCCCGACCGATGTACTCGGAGCGCACGCGGCCCTGCCAGCGCACTTTTCGGTAGTAGTAGCGCCGGCGGCGGCGCGTCTCCCAGGCCATGATGTGCTACATCCTTTCACGATCCCCGCTCGGGAGACCGTCCGGGGCTGAGGCCACTCGGAGCAGGCGCGTTACCCGGGCGGCGATGGGCATCAGGTAGCGCTCGCGCAGCGCGGTGTATTCGTCGGGCGCGATCTCGCCGGGCGCGACGCGCAGCCCGTTGGCGGCGACCTCGAGCCGTGCCCCGAGGCAGCGCAGGCCGTGCAGAACGCCCCAGCAATCGCCCCTCCGGGTCTGCGTAGGCCGCAGCCAGCAGGGCGCTCCAACGAGCTGAGTCATCCGCAAGGTCGGACCGCGGGTCCTCGGTGGGCCCAGGGCGGTTGGCCAGGTAGCGATCCCATCCGGCTCTCATAGACTCTGTGGTTGGTCGGATGGCTTCGATGGCGACGCCAGCGGCACGGTACAGCGGCAGATCGTCCATGGTACCTCCCCCGAATCGGAACGACGGTGGTGATGGCGGTTTCGGGGTTTGGGTGGTTTCGCTGGCCCCGTCTCCCTCACGCATGATGCTCGCATCGTGGCGCTTGGGGCTCTGGCTGAAACAAACCCACGAAATCTCCAAACCTTCCCGTGTGGACAGGGCACGTCACGGCTAAGGGGCAGCGTCCCTGACCACCCAGAGGGTTACATCGCCATGGCCCCTGCCTGCACGGGCGAGCACGAGCCCGCCTGGAAAACGGGTCTCAGCACGCCGGGAGAGGGCCTTACCGAGCCGCCTTGGCAGGCTCTTGCCCGCAGTGGCCGCGTCGGCCAACTCGTCGGGCAGCGCCTCCGAGAGCGCCTCCTCCCGGTTCAGCGCTGCGACGACGTCGGCGACCGTCACGGGCGCCTCACCCCAGACTGCGTACCATCTTTGGAAAAACGCCTCCCACTGCAGTCCCTCGCAGTCGGCCTGCTCGTACAGCGCGTCGAGGTTACCCAGGAAGCCGTCGACGGGGGGGATTGTGAGCACGCCGCCCGCCACGTTGGCCCACTCCTCGAAACCGCCGAGCCGCGGCGGGTGCGCAGGGGATGGGCGATCAGCAACGACCCACGCCCTAGCAAGCGTCAGAATGGCTGCCAGGATCCTGCCGCGCTCGGCACGCACCCAGGGCGACAGTGCGGGTGCCGGAAGGTGGCCGGGTCGCGCTGCTAGGGGCGGGCCCGATGCGCGTCGAGACGGATCCAGTAGCACCGTCGTGGCAGGTCGCCGCCGAGTTGGATGTTATTGCCAGTGGCGACCCAGACGGCACGCTGCGGCACCGACACCATCGCGGACCGCCCAAGGAGTCGATCCTCCCATGTCCGCGCGGTGATGGCGGCCGCTAAGCTGGGGGCGTAGAGCCGGCCCACCACGTTGTCGATCACCACGAGCGAACTGCCTCGCATCAGCAGCGAGGTGATCTCCTTGCGCCAGCCCTCATCATCGCGAGGCGCAGCCATGGTGGCGGCGCTGCGGCCGGTGGCGATGGTGGAGACGATCTCGGCAAGGAGGGTTGCGCCCGTTCCGGCCTGGAGCTTGTCGAAGAGCCAGCGGGACCGGGCCGTCGATCATCGGGCGCAGAACCGGCGTGATCATCGCTGCCAGGCAGTTGGCCCGGCTGGCCTGGGAGTCGAAAGGGAAATCGGCGACCACCTCCTGGAGCAGGTCGGCGGCGGCGCGTACGTTCTCGTCGGTGGGATGTGCAGGGACCGCCGGCACGACAAGGCCCTCGGCCGGCACGTAAAGGGTCCTGGTCGCGGCGTCATACCCCGGTGACGTGAGTAGCGTCCCATCAGGCCGGACCGAGGGCGCCTCGACGATGCCCGATAGCGTGGGCAGGGGCCAGACGCCGAGGGAGGCGACGTCGCGCACGACGTCCAGGGGCGGCGACGTTGGGATGGTTCGGAGCCCCTCGCGCCGCTGTACCTCGCGCACAAAGTCGGCCGCGCGGGCGAGTTCGCCCCGCAGGGCCGATTCGGAGAGCGTCTCGATCGCCGGGTGGCCATCGTCGTCCGTCACAACGCGGCAGAGCGAACGCGACCGCACGAAGAGCCGTAGGGGCGCATTGGCCGCCTGCAGAGCCCGCAAGGCGTCGTCCGTTTGGTCCCGCAGCGGCCGCGCTGTGGTGACGATTGTGGGCAGCTTGGGCTCCTCGTCGTGATCGGCGATGGGCTGCGCCAATGCCCGCATCTCCTCGATGAGGGCGCGCACGTCGCGCCCCGCGCAGTGGGCATCGGCAAGGTCCTTGATGCCGTCTGGTGGCGACATAACCATCGCCCTTGGGAGCGACCGCTTGATCGCTCCGACCAACACCTCTCCGTCCTGGTCGGGTTCTCGCCATGCGTATACCTTGATGCCCTCCAGGTGTTGCACGGCGTGGTCGGCCCACATCGCGGCGCCAGGGACCCCGAGGGCCGGGACATCGTGCAGCCAGGCGGTCAGGGTGTCACTCTCGCCCTCGACAATGAGGACCCACCCCGCCTCGCGTAGCTGCTTGATGCGATCGAGCCCGAAGAGGAGACCCTTTGGCCGATCACCGTGACGCCATCGGAAGCGATCACCGGACCGGGCGATCCGGTAGCGGACAGCGATGGTGTGGCCGGCCTCATCGCGGTAGGACATGGCCACAGCTGCCTTGCCCCGCCAGCGGCCATCCTGAAGGCCCTCGTGCTTAAGGAAGCCGACCGGCAGCCGCTTGTCAGCAGCGAACTCCTCGAGGGAGTAGCCGCTGGACACGGGCCGGTCTACCGTGAGTCCCAGCTCTCGCGCGAGTGACCGGAGCCCGCCCTTTCTGTCGCAACCGAAGCAGCGGTAACCCCTAGGCCCAACATGAAAACTCGGGGTCCTATCCTCGTGGCCCGGAAATGGGCATCGCGCCTTGTAGTCGCCCCGGCGGTTGGGCCTGTCCGAGCTCAGCAGCCCACGAGCACGGAGTTCGGCGATGATGGAGTCGAGAAACTCGTTGCCGCCCATGGGCGTTGCCCCCAATCGGGCGAGAAGCGCATGTGCCCCGAGCCCATTCGGACGGCCGACCAGAAGCCCGGACGAGAGCGTCAACGGGTGAGCGAGCGGCGTGAACGCCGGCCAAGTCCCCACGCTCCTGTCGGAGGTAGCACATGACGATGGGCAAGCTCCCGTGGCCCATGAGGCGCGACAGCGATACGATATCCGCGCCCGACCGGAGCATGTTGATCGCGAACCCCCGCCGAAAACTATGAAGCGTCGGCGCCGGCACGCCCGCACGTGAGGCGCGCCGTCGGACCGCATCCCTCAGAGCCGTGTAGGAGAGCCGGCCCAACTCTTGGCCATGCCGTTGAGCCACAAAGAGCGGATCGTCAGGCGCTGCGCTGGGTCGCACGCGACGATAGGCGCGAAGGGCGTTGCGTGTCTTGCGACCGACAAACACCGTGCGGGGTCGCCGCGATTTGGAGTGACGCACGATGATGGCGCCGGACTGGAGATCGACGTCGTCGATGTTGAGGGCAATCAACTCCCCCGCGCGCAACCCCGAATCGAGGAGCACCATCAGCGCGGCGGCGTCGCGCAGCCCCACCAGGGATCGGTCGCAGGTGGCGAGTAGCGCCTGCACGACCTCGGGCTCGACGGGCTCGAGCAACTCCTCATCGACCTTGGGTGGTCGGACGCTGCGCAGGGGATCACGCTCCAGGGCGCCCTCGCGAACAAGGAACCGAACGAAGGCCCGGACCGCCCGCCAATAGGCGTGTGACCCGCCCGGCGTGTGGCCATCGGCGAGGGCATCCATGAACATGCGGATGTGACGCGGGGCAAGGTCCGCCACCTGATCGACTCCTTGCTCCTGCACAAAAGTCGAGAAAGAGACCAGCTTATGGCGGTAGAAGCGCAGGGTGCCGTCCGCGCGGTTGCCGGCGCGCGCGTCGGCGAGCCCCTCCTTGAGCGTCAGGGCGCTGACAAGCATTGCGGGGTACGGCTCAGCGGCGTTGTGCGTCTCATGGCCTCCCATCGTCGCCCCCCGTCACCAGGTCATCGGCCATGCGAACCGGAAGGCCAGCCGCGAGCAAGACCGAGCGGGCAAGCTGCGCCTCCGCCCGCAGCAACGCAGCCAGGACCCGGTCGGGGCACTTGCGCGCCCCATCAAGATAGTCGTCGATAATATCCTCGACTGAGCTGCGGATGATCGACGGGTTCAGCGTCGCCACGATGGGTGTTGCCTGACCGGCGTCATCGGCGTACGACACGGACATCCTTAACATCCCGATCTCCTTTCGCGCGTCCCGTACGGGTTACTCCTGTGTGTACGGAAAGCTTGAGGCCGATTTGTTAAGTGAGTGGGCGCTCTATGTGCAAGGTTCGTTTTCGCCGACGTCTCGGGGCAAAAAGAAAGGCCCGCTGCCCCGAGTGGACGGGCAGCGGGCCTGGACCGATAGCGCTGGCTAGGGATGTATCCCTGCCGAGCGCAGCTTGGCGGCGACCTTGTTGGTGTGCTGCGTCACCGCGCTGCGGGACACCCCTAGCTCCTCCGCGACCTCGGCCTTGGTGAACCCTGCAGCTAAGAGCTCCGCGATGCGCCGCTCCTCTCGCGTAAGCCTCAGCGTCGACAGAAGGTCGTCAACCCCCGGGTCATAGGTTGGCGATGACGGGTCCGCGACGGTCTCATACCACGAGAGCCCATCGTCCTCTCCATCCGACGCGAGGGGCGTAGAGTCGAGTGATAGGGCGGCTTCCACCTTGCCGCTGGCTTTCTCGTCCCTCCACTTGGTACGTTGCGCGGCGATGCGGATGCTTGTGCCGAGGGCGTCTCGCACCCGGGCATGATGGAAGGCAACTGCCGTAGATACCTCGGGTGGCCAGATGTGCGGGTACAGCCCCTCTCCGATCTCGAGCCACTTGCCGGTCAGCCCCTCGACCACATCGGCGCCGCCCGACAGCCGCTCCAGATTGTCACCGAGAACATAAGTGTTGATGGGAATGTGTCGTCTTGCCTCGTAGACGTGGTAGAGTCCGCGCAACTGGTCTGCCAACCCCATACCTTTTCCACGAAGACTGAACAGGGGTTGTGCCGCAAGAGGAACCGACCCTTCACGCACGATCTCCAACACGAGCTCCGGCGTGAGGCCGCCCCAGGAAAGGTGCATCGACAACGTTGCTTCCTGGACGGCATCCTCGCTCATGTCGCGTTGGTCGGGCTCCTGTACGATCCTGAACGCGTGCACGAGCACCTCATGTCCCGCAGCGGCGAGTCCCTCGGCCAACTCTGACGCGGTGCCGAACGCGTAGCTTATCCACACCGCCGAGGTGTCGGCGAGTGTCGCCTCGTCCATGTCCGGTGGCAACGAGACGGGCTGGTGCAGCGGGATGGGGCTTCTCAAGGACAGGGGGGCCGCGTGGTAGGCAATGAGGGCGACGGCCACCATCCGCGACGGCCTTGGGCCGACGTCAGCGCGTGTTGCCGCCCTTACCCCTTGGTGGCTCAGCACCCCCGCCGCCACCCTCGAGCAATGATCGACGTAGCCGTCCTCACCCTCTGGGATGCGTAGCGCACGGGGGAACCGTTCATAGAGGCTTTGCAGCGCCTCAGCGTGCGCCGCCCGAAACACGCGCTGGGCGAGGTGTAGGCCGTTCTCGGACAGCTCGAGTGAGAGCTGCCACCTCGAATCGTTCGAGAGCTGCAGCGTCAGTTTGGCGTTGTTCATCGGCCCAGCCTTTCGGAGGAGTAGCGGCCATACGAGCCGCAACGTCGCGGTCGCGGGGGGACACTCCCCCGTGTCCGGCTTGCGCCACACGTGTACCTACGATGGCAGAGTCAGCCCCCGAGCAGTACGGGGTCCTCGAGCCAGGGCGCGACGTTGCGTCACAGCAGACGGTCCACCGGCCCCGTCTGCTCGTGTACGCGCTGCAGGTCGTCCTGGGTCTGTCGCAGATAGCGCTGCAAGACCCCCAAGCCGCTGTGCCCCATGAGGCGTCGGAGTGAGATGACGTCCGCCCCGTTACGCAGGCTGTCCAGTGCGAAGGCGCGTCGAAACGCATGCAAGCACGGCGCCACAATCCCCGCCGCCTGCGCCCGGCGACGGATGATGTCTCGCAGGCCGGCGTACTTGAGCCGGCCGCCGTCAACCGTCGCGAACAGGGGGGCCGTGGGCTCTGCCCCCTCGCGCGTACGCAGGTAGCGCAGCAACTCACGGCGAGCGCGCACACCCAGGAAGGTGACGCGCAGCTTCCGACCCTTGCCGCAGCGCACCACCACGGCGCCGGTCGCCAGGTCGACGTCGCCGACGTCCAGCGCGACCAGCTCACTGGCCCGGCAGCCCGTATCCCAGAGGCACAGCAGAATAGCGCGGTCCCGCGCCCCCGTGGGGCACCTCGGATCGCACACCGCCAGCAGCGCCCTAACCTCGTCGACGGTGACGGGCTCCAACTGCTCCTCAGGCACCCGCGGCGAACGCACGCGCGCCATTGGGTTGGCGCTGATGACCTCCTCGGCGGTCAGCCAAGAGAACCAGGCCTTGGCCGAGCGATAGAAGGCGTGCACGCCGCCGGGCGTGTGGCCGGCCTGCTGCAGGCGCACGAGCCACTGCCGCAGGTGGCCCACCTGCACATCCTCCGTGTGGCGGACACCGCACCCCTCGAGGAACGCCACCAGTGGCTTCAACTTCTGGCGGTAGAATCGTACCGAGCCGGGCGCCAGATTGCGCGCCTGGGCGTCGAGCAGGAACGCCTGGAGGTCCAGGGACAGCGACGACGAATCTCGTACTGGCAAAATCCGCAGCGTGTCGTTCAGGGAGGCCATGCCTTCCGCCTGTGTACTCGGAAGGCACAACCGGTAGTGGTGTTACGCACTCCAGGCCACTACATATTGTGGTAGGGCGGGAGGGGGTCGAACCCTCACGGCCTCTCGGCCAGCGGATTTTACGTACATCCCCCGCCCGCGGTCAGAGGAACAGATTACGTGGTAAGGAAGGGGAAACCAACCCCGACAACTCGTAGGCCAAAACGGCCCCTGTGCGACGCGTTTCGCCGAGTCCGCAGAACTCGCGGCGGTCCCGTACATGCGGATTCTGTCCGCAGCCCTCGGGTCCGCACTGTTGCGGGCTGAGGACGGGCGAAAGATAGGCCATGTTGGGTGAGGCGTCAAGTGGAGCACCGATCAACCTCAGCCGCCTGATCCGCCACCGCGGCAACCGTTTGGGTCGAGGCGGAGTAGACCTGATGGCGGTGATCGCCTAGAGCCATGTGCACGAGGGGCGAGTGCGCCCTTCCGCCACCCCCAACTATTCCTCACCAGCATCCGAGGGGCGGCTATTGTTGCTGCCGCCGCTGCTGCTCCTGGTCGCGTCGCTCGTGTGCCTCCGAGGGGGCAGGAACCGACCGCGGAGCGCCATCATGGCCGTGGGCCTTGCGGCCTCACTCTCCCTGGCCGATGGGGCGACGACCAAGCCCCTGCCTGAACCACTTTGAGGCGCTATCCGCGGCCCGTGCCACTGTCGGGAGAGAGCTACTATAGACTGACGTAGCGGACCGGTCGGCCCCACGAGCGAGGAGCGGCGCAGGGGCGTCGCTCATGCGTCCGTCTTCGGCCACTCTCCCACCACGCTCGCAAGCTCCAGCTCCTCAAGCTTGGTCCTCGTGGGTCGGCCGGAGCGGCGATCCCAGCCACGCAGATCATAGTAGCGGTCGAGGAGCGCTCGGAATTTGTTAGCATCGGGCGCGACGCGCGTGCTATCCGTCTTTTCCGGCCACTGGAAGTGTGGGATGACCGTTTCGTCGTCCTCACGCGAGCGGCCAGTGTTGCGGATATCGAGGCATCGTTCGAGGTTCACGATGCGCTCTGCCAGGGGACTCTCCATGGCCGCCATCGGCAGATCGATGCCGGTGCACGACGCGTATAGGAGCGCCTCGGCGGCCGGATCGCCGATGTGGGAGCCATCTCCCGCAGCTACGGCGGACACGAGTTCCTCTCGGGTAGCAAAGGTGCGGTTCAGTACCGGAAAGACCCAGTCGCACAGCCCCAGCGAGTCCTTGATGGCGGCGCGGTGCTGATGCCACGCCGTCACGTGCTCCACCCGGCTGTCTCCGGCCCACACCGCCTCGCGCGAGCCATAGACCGACTCCCCCAAGGCCTGCAGCGCAGCGGGTACGCTCTCCGGCGGCGGAGGTGCGCTCGGGTAGCCGTAGAGCCGGTTCAGGAAAAAGAAGCCGTGCGTGCTGGGGGTCACGTCGCGGGTAGAGGTGGCATACAGCAGGGCGGCATGCTCCCAGAAGGGGCTCGGATGCGGCTCCATGGCACGCCCGTCGCGGTGCCAGCCATGCCCGCGGCTGCCCGCCGACTCGATGGACTCGACGAGGTACCGCGGCCCGATGCCATGCCGGTCATGGAATCGGATCAACCCCTCGGCCATGTCGTCACCGATTCCCTCGCGGCGGGCCACGCGGCCTAGCGTGCGGCGCCACCACGTCGGATCGTCGAGGGCAAGGGGTTCGCCGGCGATCTCGGTCACGCCCAATTCTCTCAGCCCCCCAAAATAGCGGTACCAGGAATCATAGAACCAGGCTGTGAGCCCCAGGTCCTCCACCAGGTTGCCCAGGCCGAGGCCCGCCTCGCCGAGGCCAGGCGGGCGGGGAATGACCAACCGCACACCGTCGGCAGACACGCCGTCGTAGCCGGGATGCGATCCGCGCACAAAGGCGCCGTTCTGGCACTTGAGCATGCGGACGCGCACATCGCCGCTAGAGGGTGAGTGCGTAGCCTGGACGCGCGTGCCACAGCGCACCGAGCAGCCGTGGGTGCAGGCAACGACGGGGTAGCCCTGATCGGGCTGCCCAAGGCAGGCCACGCCGCCCCTCGCCAGTTCCCACACGCGGGAGACGGCCGTCACAAAACCCACCGGGTCGGCGATGGGCACCCCGCCGGTGCCGCGCACTGCGACCGCCTTCAGGTTCTTGGACCCCATCACGCCCCCGAACCCCGCGTTGCCGATGGCGTTGGCGAGCCGGTGGATAATACTGGCATACCGCACACGATTCTCGCCGGCAGGGCCGATGGCGGCTACCTGGTGCTGGACGCCATGCCGCTCCTTCAGGATGCGCTGCGTGGCAAAGACGCCCTGCCCCCATAGATCCCGCGCCTCCTCGATGCGCACGACGCCGTCCTCGATGAGCAGATAGCACGGCGCGCTGGCCCTGCCACGGATGATGATGCCGTCATAACCGGCGTACTTGAGTTCGGCACCCAGGTAGCCACCCATGCTGCCGGAACTCCACAGCGGCCGTGGGTATCCCCTCGGCCCAACGGTGGAGACGGTGATGCGCCCCGCCGTCGGGGCACCGGTGCCCACCAGCGGACCTGCCGAGATGACGATGGGGTTCTCCGGAGCGAACGGCCCCATGCCGGGGCCCGTATCGTGCCAGCCGACAAGAGCGTTCCAGCCCCGGGACCCGAGCCAGCGCATCGGGTCAGGGGTGTCCTCGACAGCGACATTCCCCGAGGCGAGATCGATACGCAGGAAAGAGCCGGAGTACCCTCCGTGCGGAGTCGTCACGGCGTTTCGCCCAGCCCGGTGCCCTGCTGCGCGGGAGAGGCCCCGCCTATGCCGCGGATGTGCCCCTCCAGCACACCCTTCAGCCACTCCATCTCCGCCACCGCGCCGGAGATGAGCTTGGGGTTGTACTCCAGACAGATCACGCCGTCCCAACCGATGGAGGCGAGCGCCCGGATGACGCGCGCATAGTCGATGATGCCCTCGTCCCGAGGGACGTTGGTGAACCCCACCTTGGCCTGACGGGCGTGCATATGGTGGGTGCAGGCGTGGAGCGGCTCGACATCACGCTGCCCGTACCCTTGCGCGACAAAGTGGGCGTAGCACAGGGTTAGCCGGAGCCCCGGCACGTGCTCGCAGAAGTACCGCGCCATGTCCGGGCTCTCGGCAAGGGAGTGCCAGTGCGGCTCGATGGATAGCTGCAGGCCACTGCGCGCGCATACCTCCTGCATGAGGCGCAGCTCGGACACAGCCATCGCGACGGAGGCCTCCCGGCCGATAGCCTCATGCACGGTGCCCGGGCTCATCAGGATGCTGCCCGCCCCAACCTCGCGGCAGAACGTCGCCATGCCGGCGAACAACTCGCGGCTCAAGGCGCGTTTGGCGGGGTCCGGGTGGTTGATGGGATCCCCGAGATGCAGCAAGAAGACCTCGGAGACCTCTAGCTCGTGCTGAGACAGGATGCGACGCACCAACGCCGCCTGCTCGCGTGGCCGCCGCGCGCACGCGTCCTTGTCCAGTGGCGGTGTTCGAACGGCGAGATCAATGGTGTCCAAGCCCATGGCACGAACGCGTGCGGCGATATCGTCCAGCCTGCCGGGCTCGAAGGAGAAAGTCATGGCGCCCAGTTTCATCTATGCATCCCCTCATGTCGTTACAGATAGCGCCCACGTGGCTGCGCTACACCTCCGAACGGTACTCCTCGATCCTCTCCGGCGCCAGCGTCAGCCCGAACCCCGGCGCGTCGGAGGCCGTCAGGTGGCCGCCCTCCGGCACGGGCTCCCCATCAAAGACCGAATACACCGCCTCCTCCGGGGTGAGCACCAGCCCCTCGGCCACCACGCACTCGGGCCGGGCCATCGCCAGGGGCAGCGCCCAGGCCATCCCGCCGCGATGCGGCATCACGGGGATGCCATGGGCGGCGGCCAACGCACACACCGCCAAGGTATCTGTAAGCCCCCCGTCCAGCGGATGTCCGGCTGGATGACGTCCACCGCCCCCCGCTCCAGGAGCTGGCGCGCCGCGTAGCGCGTGTAGACGTGCTCCCCGCAGGCGATGCGCGTCGTGTCGATAGCCTTCCGGAGCCGCACGTAGCCGTCCACGTCGTGGGAGGGGATCGGCTCCTCGATGAGGTAGATGTCATACGGCGCCAGGCGCCGCGCCATGGCGAGGGTATAGTCCGTGTCCCAGGTGCGGGCGCAATCGATCAGGATGCGAAGCGCCGGCCCCACCCGCTCACGCAGCGCCGCGACGTACGCCTCGTTCTTACGCATCCCCTCCGCCCCGTCCGCCGGGCCGTACGGCCCACCGAGCTTGACGCCCCAGAAGCCCTGGGCCTGGGCCCACAGTGGGTCGCGGATGGTGGCATAGACCGGCACGCGCTCCCGCACCTTGCCCCCCAAGAGGCGCCACACGGGCTGCCCCTGCGCGATGCCGCGCAGGTCCCATAGCGCGAGGTCCACGGCGCTCATGGCCATCAGCACGATGCCCGCCTGGCCGTAGCGAAAGGTGGCGCGGTACATGAGATCCCACAGGTCCTCGACAGCACCCGCATCGCGCCCCAGCAGCAGCGGCCGCAGGAAGGTGTCGACGACGAGCACCCCCGCCGCGCCACCGCCCCCCAAGCCCACGCCGCGAAGGCCGTCATCCGTCTCGATCTCGACGAGCACCGAGCCGGGGATGGGTACTTGCTGGTCGACGTGCGGCGAGGGGCGGTCCTCTGGAGCGCGCATCGTGACGATGCGCTCCACGGGGCGCGCCCACAGGACGCGCTCCCGCAGCAACGTGGCGGTGACGGCGGTGATGCGCATGGCGGCTAGACCCGGAAGGTGGGGGCGAGGTCGCGCATGACGCGATCCAGCTCCTGCTCGTCGTGGGCGTCCAGCTCCGTGGCGCCGGGCTGACGCATGGTGGCGGTGCGGATCACCCCGCGGCGCACGAGGATCTCCTTGCACAGCCGCAACCCGACGAGGGACAGCAGGCTCAGCATCGACTCCATCTGGGCAAAGACGGCCCGTGCCCGCTCCTCGTCGCCCGCCTGGAAGGCGTCCCACACCGCCACATAGGCCTCGGTGGCCTGGGCAGCGGGGATGAACCCGTCCGCGCCGCGGCGCATCTCGGACACCATCCAGCGCCCGTGCGCCCCACCAAAGACGCCCAGGCAGTGCGCGTCCACCGCCTCGCGTACGGCGGTGATGCTGTGGCCGCTGGGGGGCGTCTCCTCCTTGACGTACTGCAGCCAGTCGATCTCGCGGATGAGTTCCGCCATGAAGGGTGCCGTGAGGCTGCCGCCGGTGTGCTGGATGAACACGGGACGCTCGGCCGCCGCGGCGATGGCCTGGTAGTAGGCGCGCATGTAGACCTGCGAGCCCGACTCGGGGTAGGCGGGCAGGGCGATCACGGCGTCAGCGCCCACCCGGGCGGCGTGACGCGCGTGCTCCACGGCGATGGGCGTCACCGGCGCGGATACGCCCACCACCACGGGCACCTGCCCGGCGGCCGTGCCCACCACCGCCTCGACGAAGCGCTGGCGCTCGGTGTCCGACAGGTGCTTCAGCTCGCCCCCCAGCACGGGGAAGACGAGCCCGTGGGTGCCCGCCTCGATGCAGTGGCGCACCTGGCGCTCCATGCTGGCGATGTCGATGGCGCCGCTCTCATCAAAGGTGGCTTGCAGGGCCGGGTAGATGCCGCGAAATGGTGGTGCCATGGTTCCTCCCTTGGGGGCGACACGGCGTCGCCCGAGGTGCTAGCGATACGGATACGACGGCTTGAGCATCCCCCTAAGGCCAGCTACTTTTCGACACCGGTGAATACCACACCCTGGATAAAGTACTTCTGTCCGAAGAAAAAGATGACCAGCGCCGGCACGATGGCCACGAGCGAGGCTGCCATGAGGAGGTTCCAGTCTGTACTGAACTCGCCTGAGAAGGAGCGTAGCGCCAGCGCAACGGTCCACTTTTCCTTGCTCTGGAGGTAGATGAGTGGTCTGAAGAACTCGCCCCATGCGTTCTGAAACGTAAAGATCCCCACGGCCATCAGGGCGGGCTTGCACTGTGGAAGCATGATGCGCCAGTAGATGCCAAGGGTTGAGCAGCCGTCGATGCGGGCCGCATCATCCATCTCAAGGGGGATTGTCAGGAAGAACTGGCGCAACAGGAAGATGAAAAAGGAGCCCCCGCAGAACGTCGGAACCGTGAGCGGTAAGAACGTATCGAGCCATCCGATCACCCGGAAGATGACGAACTGTGGGATGATCGTGACATGAAACGGCAGCATCATCGTCGCGAGAACGAGTAAGAACATCATGTCCCTGCCCCACCAGCGAAGGCGGGAGAAGGAAAACGCGACCAGGCTCGAACTCAGCATGGTGCCAAGCATGCTCACTGCCGTAATGAGCACCGTGTTCCTGTAGAACAAGTTGAATGGCTGCGCCGAGTGCGCCTCGACATAGTTCTGCCATACGATGGGCCTCGGAATCCATTGAGGCGGGAAGAGAAAGATCGCGCCACGGGGCTTGAGCGACGTCGAGAGCATCCATGCCAGCGGCATCATCAGCGCGACAGCACCGACGATGAGGGTAAGGTGGATAGCCCCTACCCCGAGGGTCTGACGTGTCTTCCTGCTGAGCAGCGGCCGGGCTCTTCCTTGGGCGCGCCCATGCGATGGTGTGGTCGCCTGGCTCGGACCTGCCATAGCGCTCATTTGCCCCCCTTCTCGCCGCGCAAGGTCCCTTGGTAGAAGACCCACATCTGGCTGCTGCGTAGTACCATCAGCGTCAGAAGCATGATGTAGGCAAAAAGGATCCACGCCATGGCCGAAGCGTAGCCCATCTTGAAGTGCCAGAAGGCATTGTTGTACAGGTGTAGCATAAAGAACAGGGTAGCATCGTTGGGGCCTCCGCCCGTCATGACGTATCCCTGCACAAAGGTCTGCAGCGACTGGATGATGCCCATGATGAGTTGGAAAAAGAGCACAGGGCTCAGCATGGGAAGAGTGATGTGGAAGAATCTGTGAACTGCGGTGGCTCCATCCACAGCAGCCGCCTCATACAGCTCCGTTGGAATACCCTGGAGTCCGGCCAGGTAGATCACCATCCCTCCGCCGATGCCCCACATGCTCATCAGGATCAGGGCCCAAAGCGCCCACCGACGATCCACCAGCCAGGCCGGCCCCTGGACCCCGAACCAACTGAGCACGAGGTTCAGCAGGCCGAATTCTGGAGAGAAGACCCATTTCCAGAGAAGCGCCACGGCGACGCCGCTGAGAACGGCCGGCAAGTAGTAAATTGTTCGGTACCACTCCAAGCCACTGATCTTGGTGTTCAGTAGCAGAGCGACGGCTAGTCCAAGGGCTATGCGTATTGGCACGCTAAAGAGCGAGTAGATGGACGTCACCTTGAGGGCATGGAGGGTTCGATCGTCGCCCAGGATAGCGGCAAAGTTCTCTAGCCCGACCCAATGGGGGAGTGACAGGAGATCAAAGCGGGTCATTGAGTAGTAGGCCGATGCAATCATCGGGCCGACGGTAAAGATGATGAACCCGAGCACCCACGGCGAGGCGAGGAGCCATCCCTCCAGGTTCTCACGGCGCTGAAGGCTGCCTCTGGCGGGCGCTGCTCTTTTGGCTAGGGAATCAACAAGGGCCATGTACGGTAGACCTCCCGTGGTCGTGGGGCCGGACGATATGTGAGGAGACCAGCAGCCATAGCCTAGGGTCGCCTTCGGGCGCCAGTAGCCATGGCACTCGCGGCCGCCCCTCCGCCGATGAGCAAGAAGGGGCGGCCGCACGCGTGTTCGGTCACGCGTCGGAGGGGCGGTGATGCCCAAGCGCGCACCGCCCTCTCAGCAGTCCATCAGCCGCACGGAGCAGCGTTCTGAGCCTCTCGACATCCCTCAGCCAAGAGGGGATCAAGCTCCTTCTTCAGCTCAGGGAACACCTCCGCAGCCGGCTTTTCGCCACTGATGATCAGGTCGAGGTCCCGGACAAAGAGCGAGCGTACTTCCGAGTACACCGTGGTTTGGGGGTCCTTGGCCGCATAGGGCGTCATCTTCAGGAATACGTCGGCGTGCTCTGGGGGCGGCGCGATGAAGGATGGGTGCTCCGCCGCCTTCATGTGCATGGGGAAGTAGCCGCGTGTCATGGCATACTGCACCTGCGTCTCGTAAGAGTGCTGATACTGCAGGAACTGCCAGGCCCAGTCGGCCTCCTTAGCCTTGCATGCCACGGCCGTGCCACCGTACCAGCCGGGTGAGCCGCGGGTGCCCCGCGGTCCGGCGGGTGGCATGGCGACATCCCAATCAAAGGCGGTGATGTTTTTCTCAAAGTCCACGCGCAGCGGACACCCCCCCAGGAACATGGCGATGCGCCCCGTCTGGAACAACTCGGCGCTAGGTGTGTCCACCTCACCGGGCTTGATTGACCCCGTGCTCAAGCGCCAGATCGGCCACAAACTGGAACGCCTCGATGGCGTTCGGCTGGTCCAACGTGCAGGTGCAGTTATCTTCACTGAGGATGCTTGAGTCGAAAGAGGGAAAGATGTTGAACCAGACGTCCTGCCCAAGGGGGTTGACGTAGCAGCCCCACTGTGCAGTACGCGCCCCCTCTTTCTTGGTGAGCTTCTGCGCTGCCTCCAGGAACTCGGCCGCGTACTGCCAGTTCTCGGTGGGGTACTCCATGCCCGCCTCATCGAACAGGTTCTTGTTGTAGTACAGGCCGATCGTGGCGCCACGCGTGGGCAAATAGTAGTAGCTACCACCCCACATCATGTAGTCCATCCACCTGGGGAAGTAGTCGTCCACATTGAAGCTGGCCGACGCGTCGATATACGGGGACAGGTTGCGCACGACCCCCTTTGCCCAGAACTGGGGGATCCACAGGCTGCCGACCCACATTAGATCTGGCGGATTCCCGCCTGCCGTCTGCGTGAGGAGCTTCTGGAAGTAATCGGCCCACGGCACCTCGTCGACAACCAAGTCAACATTCGGGTACCGGACGGCAAAGTCCTCTTCCATGTAGGTGTAAACAGGCTGCTCCTGGAGGTTGATATGCCGGGCCCAGCGGAGCGTGACCTGTTCGGCAGGAGCCTGCACCTGCTTCTCAACGACCCGGGTCACTTCCTTTTCGACCTCTACGGCCTCCTTGACGACGACGGTCTCCTTGATGACCTGCTGAACCTCTTTCTCGACAACGACCGTCTCTTTTACCACCTGAGGCGCACAGCTTGCCAAAGCAGCGGACGCTCCTCCGACAGCGAGCACACGCAACAGATGCCGACGTGAGAGTCTGGATCGCTCTAGCATTGGGCGGTTCCTTTCAGTGAGCGGCGACTTCCGACGACGTACCGGAGCGACGGGCTGTTTCCAGTGGGCGGCCTCCTTCGGTACGGTGCTGGGCGGCGTGCTCTCGATCCGGAACACATAGGCTCGCGAAACGAGGGTGAATCGCTGGCCGTACAGACACCTAGGTTTGACCACTACCGGCTTGGTAGCTACACTCCCGAGACAAGAACCCTGAGCGTCGCGCAGTGGTCAGCGACTCTAGCCGCCAGCATAGCACCTTCCCAAGCCACCGTCTCTAGCCGTACTGTCACGTTATTGTCAGAATTCGGTCATGAACCATCCACACGACGGAAAGGGCCCACATGCTTCGCGAGGACTTGGCTCGCCTGGTGAAAGAAGCCCTGGACAACCTCTATGATCCGCCCTATCTGCAGACACATCCGTTGGCGGACATCCTGGTAACCGATCGCGAAGCCGGCGAGAGCCGCGGTGAGACGCTGCGTCGCGTCCTCCGCGAGGCGGCTGACCAACTGAAGCCGAGTAGAAGCGTGCCATCCAATCGCCCCGAGTGGCTCGGCTACCGCATCGTGTGGCTCCACTACATGAGGTCGCTCAGTCGGGACGAGACATGCAGGGACCTCGGTATCAGCGAGTCCACATTCTTCCGATACCGGCGATTGGCCCTCGCGGCGCTCACCGACCTGCTGTGGGAGCAGGCCTTTGGGGCGATGGTGGCTGCGAACACACAGGACGGTTCGCTCGCCTTCGCAGTGGCGGGGGACGGTATCGAGCGGTCGCTTACGCTCGCATCGATGCATGAGCCTCAGCGTCTTGACCTTGGGCAGATTCTCCACGATGTGCGCAGAACGATGGAACCGCTTGCCGAACGACAGGGCGTCGTGCTGCGCCTGCGGATACCGGCCGAAATGCCTCCGGTCTACGGCCACGTAGCGGCGTTCCGTCACTTTCTCCTCTGTGTGCTTGTAGAGGGAATCAAGCGTGCCTCAGACAACACGCTCACCATCGAGGCGCGGATACAGGGCGATGCGGTGCTCTGGCGCGTCAGCCGCCTCCAAGATCGGGAACGCGACGTCGACGCCAGCCTGGCTCTCAGCCGCACGCTTCTGCAGTACTGCCGCGGCCGGTTGTGGCTTGAGGACGATGGCGGCGGCTGTGCCATTCGTTTCGCCCTTCACCTCCCCTCCCAGCACACCATCCTGGCCATCGACGATGACCCCAAGGCTCTCGAGCTGTACCGCCGCTACCTGCAGGCCGACCAGTTCTCCCTCGTAGGCGCGCAGAGCCTGCATCAGGCAGCAGAGCTGTTGTGCGATATGAAGCCTGACTTGGTCATCATGGACGTCATCATGCCGGGCAGGGATGGCTGGAGCTTCCTTCGCCAGTTGAAATCAAGCCAGGCCACGGCCAAGATCCCCGTGCTCGTCTGCTCCGTTGTCGCACAACCGGAACTGGCCACAGCGTTGGGCGCAGCGCAGGCGCTGAACAAGCCGTTCACGCGTGAGCAACTGCTTCTGGCGACCCGAGAGTGCCTTCGGTCGCCAGGTAATTCGGCGATGCAGCCTTGAGCAGCGCCTCCAGACACGCGATCCCCTGGGATAGTTCCAGGGGCTCTTTGGCCCATAGCGAGATGGGCGTCCCTAGTTTCCTCTCCTCGCCGGGCACATCCTGTGCGCTCACCATCACGATGGGCACATGGCGCAGCCTTTCGTCCTCGCGCATGGCAGCGATGACTTGCTCGCCGGAGACCTCAGGCATGAGCAGATCGAGAAACACGACGTCCGGCACTCTCTCACGCATGATGCTCAGCGCTTCGGACCCATCATATGCCTTCAGGATGTTGTAAGGCCACGGCAACGCCGTGAGCATGATCTCGATGAGACGAACACTGTCACGATCATCGTCGACCACCAAGACGGTGGATTCCCTCTCAGATCGGAACTGCCGCATGGTCGCCTCCACCGCCTGTGCCATCACCGGCTTGGTGAGATAGAGGACGGCGCCCTCCTGCCGTGCGGAACCCCGTGTCTCCGGCAGAGCAAAGCATATCAGCGGTACGCTGTACGGTAGGCCCTCCAGTACCTCCTGAGCGCTCGCCTGGCGGTCACGGGCACACAGGACCGCTCTGGGGTGGAGTTGGTGGATCAGGGGCGGTAGTTGCTTGAGGTCGGCCACGCCAACGAGTTGAGGGCCGCCAAGGTGCCGTGCGAGTAGGCGAGTTAGCGAGGGATCGTCCATGAGAGCCAAACACGTCCGGCGGGGCTCGGGACGCGAGGACGCCTGGCCGGTGCTGAGCTGTCCGGCCCCGCCTGTCCCGTCTGGTAGGGGAAGGGTGAAATGGAACGTGGTTCCTTGGCCAGCGGTGCTCTCTACCCATATGCGGCCCCCATGGAGTTCCACGAGGTGCCTGCTGATCGCGAGCCCGAGCCCCGTTCCCGTGTCGGCCGACATCCCACTGGCATGAAGACGATGGTACTCCTCGAACAGCTTGGGCATGTCGTCCGCCGCGATGCCACACCCTGTGTCCCGCACGCTGATCGTCAGACCATCCGTGTGCCGTCCGAGATAGACGTGGATCCCGCCGCGCTCTGTGAAGCGGATGGCGTTCGTGAGTAGGTTGACCATCACCTGCCGAAGGCGCATTGCGTCGGCCAGGACCGGCGGGAGGTTGCCAGGCAGCTCGTCAGTGAGGGTGAGCCCCTTGCGCTCCGCCAGAGGTCGCACGGTGGCTAGTGCCTCGTGGATGACGTCCTGCTCCACATCCACGTGCTCCTTGATCACGGGGAGGCGAGAGGCCTCAATGAGGGACAGGTCCAGAATGTCATCGATTAGCCCGGTGAGGTACTGGCTGTTCATGTAGATGGTGTCAACGTCTGCGCGATAGCAGGCGGGCAAGGGAGTGTTGTAGCGCTCCGGCGACATGACCATGAGGCGGCTAAAGCCCAAAATGAGATTGAGGGGCCCCCGTATCTCGTGGCTCACAGTAGCGGCAAAGCGCGCCTTGTGTTCCCGCGCGAGTTCGGCAGCGTCGCGAGCGATGATTAGCTCGTTGTTCATGCGTTCGATGCGATAGGTGGCCTCTTCCAAGGCGTGTAGCACGCGATGCAACTCGGCGCGACGCTCGCGCGTCTCCGCCAACGCTCGGCTTGCGCGGTCCCACCATGCCAGTGCCCATGCCACCGAAACAGAGTAGGGCCGATCGGCAAGCCACTTGGTGCCCACTACAAGGTAGTATAGGCTCAGAAGGGAGAGGACTTGCGCCAAGGGCAGATGGACAGAGGTAAGGGTGTAGCTCGCGCCGAGAGTCATCAGCCAGAGGACGGTGGCAGCGGCCAGCGATCCCTTCGGTCCAAGGAGGGCATCGGCCACGAGAACCACGATCACGCCGAAAGCCATGGTCAGCAGGTTGGGGTACGCCGCCACAACGAGGGCGTGTGCTAGCGCCAGACCGGCGACAAAGAGCCAACATGCGGCTTGGTGGTGGCGCTCACGGATGTAGAGCACGACACAGAGCGTGGGAACGAACACGGCTATCGCAAGGTCGACGTAGGTGAACGCGTACGAACGCAGCATCACGTCCAGTAGCCACAGCAAGGGGAGAGTCAAGATGGGGAAAAGGAAACTGGCTAGCAGGCTCTGCCGGAGATCGGCCATCTCCTTCGCGAATTCGGGCGACGCACTCGTGGGCTGTTGTCTCGCTGTATCCATCCCGTAGTATCCTCTGTGCGCCAGGTGAGGACCGGCCCTACACGCAGTCGCCCACCGTGGGGAAACGTGGTGGCCGGTCACAGTATGATCCGGTTGCATTCTAGCATCTGCCAACCAGTCACCAAAATGTCCGGCCTGTCGCACAGTGTGCCCCTCGCCACCATGGCACGACGGCGCATTACGCACGTTCACAAGTAGGCCATTGGCGGATGAGCCTAGGCAGCCGCACGACGCCGCGCCTAGCCCCGACGTCACGGAGAGATCCCGATGCGCTGTGCGGACGGCAGGATCGATGCGGGCCGTTCATGCGTGTAGCCCCGGTCGACGTGGGCTAGCTCCACACCCTCGGTCACCTCCAGGACGTTGGCCGCCAGGCGCTTCACAAGCAGGTCGCCGTGGGCGGATCGTGAGTCTCTTGGCTGTGGGAGCCGTTGCTCGATCAGCCTGCGCTGGTGGCCTCGTGGCAGACCGTTCGAGATCGATGGGCACTAGAGGGGTGGCACGAGTGAACGCCACGACCTGTGCCCGACGGCAACTAGCGCCTGGAACTGCCCCGGCAACACGCCATGCTGCAGAAGCACCTCCAGGGCGCCATGGGAGGCTCGGGCGGGAGAGCACGGCGGCACGTCGCACCTCGTGCTGCCGCACAAAGGGATCGTGGGCAGAGAGGCGTTGCCACGGCACGGACCTCCTGCGACATCTTCAGTGGGGTCATCCGTGCGGTGTACATGGCCTCCTGAGGCGCCAGCCCAATCTGGGGTATGTCGGGGCTCTCGGTGGCAACGCTATGAGGTTCTCTCCTTAGGCGGCGCGGCATCGGGATGCGGCCGTGCACCTGCATAGCGACGCGGAGGGTGGGGGGGGTGGCTTGAGACACTGCACACCCTTCTGGCGCTGGGGCCGGCGTGATGATTACACTAACTGGCGCTAAGTGTCACGTCGAAGCATCCTGTGCATTCGATCATCCCTGCGTCCCTGCATGTCGGCACCGATGCATCGGCGAAAAGTGATGGCCCTCGCGGTTGACAGAGTAGCCCTGTCGCTCCCTCGGGGAGACGCGCGTAAGCTTACGGTGCTCGGACAAGCACGAATGGTGGTACGGCGCGACACATCAGAGAGCCGCTGATGCTCCATCTACCCACGCCAGCGCCGTGTTCCACGGATCATCGCGGCGTCTGAGCGCGTGATCACCGTGCATTGACTGTCGGAGCTGCCTTGGCGTAGGAGGCCGCGCATGGTAGCCGTCGCTCGATCGGATTCGCACGATCCAGAGGACGGGCTCGCTATAACCGTCCTCGACCTGCGCCACGACGTGCTCCGCCAGTTCTCTTAGCAACAGGGCTCGCCCATTAGGGCTGGTACTGCCTTGCGGCGACGCAGACGATCGCCACCACATCCACAAGGTGCTGCTGCTCCTCATCGGTCCACGGCTCGGAGAGGTCAGAGGTTAATGGAGGTGGATCGGGGTGGCTGGAACCGACTACATCGGCGAGGAACGTTGCGCTGACTGCAGGACGAGGAGGCCGAGATCGGAGCAGGAGCAGATCTACCGCTTGTTTCCGTGGCAGTTGGCTGGAACACGAGTCCTGGCGAATCTGTCATACCTCTGGTGATAGCCAACCATCCGTAGCTTCCGGCCCACGATGGATACGGTACCTACACGATCCCAGGTCAACCAGCACGCGGCCCTCAGGATACTCGTACTCCTGGATCGCCCCTGTAGAGTCAAGAATCCGATGGTTGGTGAGCTCGCTCGTGCCCCAGGCCGCATGGAGTCGCGCCATCAGCTGGGCGCCACGGAGGTCTTCAGGCTGCGCCCAGCCGATCTGACCGTAAGGAATCTCCACTTGCGCCAGTCCCTCCAGGAATAACTGGGCGTCCCTTGGGGTTGGGTGCGCGTAGCGGTACTGCGAGGGCAGTAGCAGCGCGTCGTGGTAGACGAGGTTGTGCAGCGGCACGGGCACCCCGAGGTACCCGAGCGGTCCCGTTTTTTCCCGCGGATAGCCGTTCCAGTGGGCAAAGTCGAGATGGGGGATGAAGCAGTCCGCGGGCTCCTCAGAACTCACCGCCATGTCCAGGCGGTGCATGTGCTCAAGCGCCTCAGCCCGCCAGCGATAGCAGTCCTCGCGCGTCATGGGATGCCTGGGGTCATGGCATTCGTCCAGAGGGTTCATGGCATACACATCGAGGTAGGACGCGGTGAGTCGCACCCCGTGTCCCATGATGCGCGCATAGTTCGCCCGGAGGTATGGCAGCGCCTGCTGGGCACACAGAAGCGTCTGGGGGCCACCCGCCCAACGGGACCATTGGGGTAACGCTCCGTCGGCCATCTTTACCGCGTGAGCCTCACAGTAGCCCGGGCCGTCAAGGTAATAGTCGCGGTACTGGTCATGCAGGCCGAACAGGTAGCCGCACTCCTCTGCAGTTCTCGACAGCTCGACGAGGCCCGTCCAGCCGCCGGCGTCAGAACAGGGCGGCAGAGGATCGGGGTGCTGATTGTCATAGCCGCGCGCACCCCAGCCATCGATGTGCAGGTAGGCCCGTTTCCATCCGAGGTCACGCAGGCGTCGTACGTGCCTGAGCGCCTCGGCGAACGTCACTACCTCATGACACGGGGGGGACTGTCGCATGTTGTGGCGACAGATCGAAACCGGGAAGATGGTGCTTCCGACGAGGCGCCGGGCATGTGGGTTGCGCGCGAACTTGGTCTCGAGCGCAACCCAGCGCCCGAGACCTTGAGCATACCGGCGGTAGGCCTTGGCAAGCGTTACGTAGCTTGCGTCGCCGAAGAACTGATAGCGTATGGCCCGCCGGTAGGCGAGGTCGCCCAACGACGAGACCCAGACCGGTCGCGCCACCGTCGGTCCGCCGGCGGGGTGGTGTAGCTCCAGCCCA
Source organism: Anaerolineae bacterium (assembly GCA_040768165.1). Lineage (GTDB taxonomy): Bacteria > Chloroflexota > Anaerolineae > UBA1429 > UBA1429 > DUUT01. The sequence continues at coordinate 98,059 of JAXGNH010000017.1, read as the reverse complement.
AAGTCGAACGGGGTCTCCGCGATGGCCACGTAGGCGGAATTCGCCGCAACGGCTCCCCACCAGGGCTGATAGAGCTGCCAGGAGTAGGCAAGCGCATAGGGCAGCCCCTTGACCTGGGTCTCATAGTCGCTCATTCCCGAGTGGATTTCCTGATCGTGCCGCGCGGGGAGGATCATGCCGGCGCCGTTGGGCCACACGGTGTACTGGATCTCATCCGCCTCGAAGGCCAGGACACCCGGGTAGCGGACCTCGACAATCCGCGAGGATGAGGCGGTCGGCAGGGGCTCCAGCTCGATTCGTAGCGTATCCTCCGCCGAGGGGATCGAGAACGTTATGGACAGAGCCACCCCACCCGGGAGGCCTCGCAGATGGAGGCACAAGCACTCGCCTGCCGATGTGCTGTAGCGGTAGACCTCGCGTTCCCGCGCGTCGCGAAGGAAGGCGGTCGTCGCCGTGCTGTGGTGCGCAACACGCAGTTCGCCTTCCGAATCGCTATGCAGTGCCCAGCGTTGGCCTGTGCCTCTGTGCGTGACGGTCAGCTCTAGGGTGCACGGGTCACACTCGAGATGGAGGGACTTTCCCTCAAGGCTCAAAGGTTCAGGTCGCATTCGCGTGTCCTCATCGGGCCTCCCGACATCAAGGCATGCGCGGGCGTGACGTGGATGTCGCCGACACCCAGGCGAGATCGCGACACACGCCACGGCGATCTCGCCCCGCCAGGGATGCCACTAAAGTATTCCCGCCTATGCCCCAACGGGCTCGATCTCGATCACCTGGTACTCAAGGCCCGGAAGTGACAGGCGCAAACCCGTGCCGGATAGCTGGCTCCCACTGATCTCCTGGCACTGATCTCCCAGAGAAGGCACTGTCAGTCGGTAACGCCCAGCATCGCCCCAGCCGATCTCCGAGAGGTTCACGCGCCATCGCACGTTCGTGATCGGTAACTCGGTCGTGTTGCTGAGGACCAGCACCGAGCGATCGGGCTTGGTGTAGAGAGCCCCGGCTACCGCCTCGTCGGATGTGTCGACAACACCGGTCCAGGGCCCGTGGAATCGGTACTCCTCGAGGGAGTAGCGGCTGAACGCGGCGAACAGGCGCAATGTCTGTTCCGTAGCATCGCACGGAAACATGCCCATCACGCTGAGCTGAGCAATCTGGCTCTTCAGGCGTATCTCTGCGTGGTCGAGCCGGTAGGGCCGGCATGGGCAGCGCTGTACGGTCTCGCCAAGCACCGATGCGAGCGGCAGGCTCTTCCAGTGGTAGTAGAGTGCCTCTTGCTGTGACAGCTCCTCCATGCATACGAGCAGATCGGACATGTTGCCCATTGGGATGGAGGCATAGTCGCCGTAGATGTGAAGGATCAGCACCCCGTCAGGCCCGATGAACTCGCGCGTCCAGCGCCCCATGGCGATGACTTCATCGATGCCCGAGTGCAGCCCGGGGGAATGCGCCCTATTGGTGCAGGGGAGGTGGCGCATCCAGTCATAGTAGATGCCGTCGAAGCCTAACTCGCGGTAAGCTCTCTCCACGTTCTGCTTCAGCCGCTCAGTCCACCCGGAGTGAGGGCACATCTGCGCACCATACTCACCGTTGCGCACCGAGTTGTGGTAGGGTGTCTGGTCCGGCGCCATCGTGCGACACCACTCCTGCACGTGCTCGTAGCCTGGCGAGACGGGATGCAGCTCGTGGATGGAGAAGTAGGGGATCACCTTGATGCCGTGTCTGTGACAGCTACCGATCACCCGCCGCAGCTCCGCCATGCCCGCGTCATCATACGGCGGCCACGTGCCATCGTGCCAGAAGTTGCCGTCGGCAGCGTAGTCGTTATGGAGGCGCACCACGTTGACCCCTGCCTTAGCCCAGCGCTGAACCGTCTCCTCGCTAGGCCAGGGGTGGTTGCTAAACGCCAGGTGATACCACTTGCGTGGGGTGCGCTCCATGATCTTGGGCAACCCAAGGTAGTAGGCATAGGTGTACGAGCCGGCAGCAACTGCCACAGGTTCATCGGCCAGCAATACCTTGCATTCGAGTCCGATGCCGCTGCCGTCTCGGCGGCCTGTGAGCGCGAAATGGCTCTGATCGTTCCGCCCGGTGAGCTGCTCTTCCCACAGCCAAAAGTCCGAACTAGGTGCCCAGTCCAATCCCTCCACGTAGCGCGCGAATAGGATAAAGTGCAGGGGGATGTGGTGCATCTCAACCATGGGCCAACCACGAAAGGAGACGGCGCCGCGACGAGCACGGGAACGCGTCTCCCGGTCTGGGTCATCCCAGGGATTCGGCCGGTACCCGAACTCGGTCAGTGTTGGCGTGAAGGTGGTCTCGCCGATACCCACTACAGAGACACGTGCCTCTCGCTCCATGATGAGGGTCGTGCTGACGAGGAACACATCCTCGTCAGCCTCGTAGACGTGGCGGTACCGCATACCGGTAGGAGCGCGGCCACCGGGCGCATAGAGAGACCCCTCGCAGGTAACTCGCACGCCACGACCCGTTTCCTCAATGGCCACCCTCTCGGCCGGTTCCATCGTGTCGCGGGCATCATCGACTCGGGTGCCGAGCGGCTCGAGGAGCAGGTTCCGACCCGATCCATGGGGAAAGACGATCCGGTCGATCGTTCCGCCCCGATCCAAAGCAATGCCGATCTGCCAATAAGGTGAAGCTAGCTCGACACGTTGAGCAGGTGTTCTGGTCGCCTGAACGGTCATGGAACCCACTCCTTCGCGGAAGAGGTGCGAGCACGTACTCACAGGTCGACGTTCGTCCAGCCGTCTGTAGCCATAGGCCCGCCTTCGATCTTGTAGCGCAGCGCGCCAAGGTCAATGGAGACCTTGCCCTGCGGATACTCGAACTCCTGGACCATGCCGTCTGGGCTCAGTAGGCGGTGCTCCAAGAGCTCGTGCGTGCCCCACGCCGCGTGTAGCGCCGCCATGATGTCGGTGTACCGGAAGCATTCCGGCCGATCCCATTCCATGTTGCCATAGGGGATATCCACCTGCGACAGCCCCTCCAGGAAGTGCCGCTTCCGCATCTCGGGCGACCGCCCGTAGTCAAAGACGGCCGGCATCAGGATGGCGTCGTGGTAGACGAGGGAATGCAGGGGAACCGGGATACCCCAGTACTCCCCATCGCGATAGGCATAGTTCTCACAGGGGTAGGGCGCCCAGTGCGCAAAGTCGAGATGGGGTACAAAGCAATCCACCGGCTCCTCGGAACTGATGGCGATCCCCAAGCGGCGCACATGGTCTAGGGCGTTGGCTCGACCTCTAAAGCAGTCCTCGCGCGTCATGGGGTGTTGGGAATCATAGCACTCATCCAGCGGGACGATGGCAAAGACGTCCAGATAGGAGGCGCTCAACTCCACACCGCGACCACGAAGCTCCGCAAAGTTACGTCGTACGAACGGCAGGGCCTCCTTGGCGCAGAGCACAGCCTGCGCGCCACCAGCCCAGCGCGACCACTGTGGCAGCTGGCCATCCGCACCCTTTACGGCCAGCGCCTCGCTGAAGGAAGGGCCATCGAGATAGTAGTCGCGGTACTGGTCGTGCAATCCAAAGAGATAGCCACACTCCTTCGCTGTCCTGGAGAGCTCGACTAACCCTTCCCAGCCACCGGCCTCTGGGCAAGGGGGGAAGACATCCGGATGCAGGTTGTCATAGCCGCGGTAGCCCCAACCGTCGACATGAAAGTAGCAGCTCTGGCGTCCGATCTCGTGGAGGTGTCTGATCTGCCTCGCCCTCTCGGCGAACGATGTGACCTCATGGCCAACCGGCTGCTGGCGCATATTATGGCGGCAGATGGAGACGGGAAAGATGGTGCTTCCGAGAAGGCGCTGAGCCACTGGGTTACGGGAGAGCTTTTCGCTGAGTGACACCCACTTGCCACACCCTCGGATGTACTCCCGGTAGGCCTTGGCCAACGTCGAGTAGCTTGCCCCCTCCAAGAAGCGGTATTGGATGGCACGTGGGTACGACAGTCTCCCCAGCGATGGCACCCAGACTGGTTTCGTGAGAGTCGGCCCGCCCGCTGGGTGCTGCAACTCTAGGGCAAAGTCGAAGGGGGTCTCTGCGATGGCCATGTAGGCGCCTTTGGCCCCGACCACACCCCACCATGGCTGGTAGAGCGGGTGCGTGAAGGCAATCGCGTAGGGTGCTCTCACGACGTTGAGCCCGTCGTAGATCGGCGTCGAGGCGGCGATATCCTGGTGGTGTTGTGACGGGATAATCGTGCCCCCGCTGTTTGGCCACACTGTATACTGTGCGTCGTCGTCTCGCATGGCGACCGGGCCGGGATAGCGCACCTCACCCACCTGTGCCGACGACGTCGTAGGGAGGGATTCCACCTCAATGCGTAGAGACGCATCCTGTGATAGGGCAAGGGTTACCGTCACGCCCACGCCCCCCGGAAGCCCCGTCAGCAGGCAGGTGAGCCGCTCCTCGCTGCCGACGGAGTAGCGCCGCACCTCCTTGCTTCGAGCCTCACTCAGACGAGCCCAGCTTCTGGTGCTGCCGTGGATCACTTCGACATCTGGATCATCTGTTGGCCGCAGTTCGTACTGCAGGCCAGAGCTTTGATGGGTTACCGAGATACCGAGGGTATCGGTATCCAAGGCTACCTCTAGGGCATCCCCACTGAGTAGGTGTAAGGCCATGTCCCCTCCAACGTTTGATGGCATAACGGAACTCCTCCGTGCGACCGGTCCGTGGCACACAGGGTGAAACGCCGGACGATCATAGGGAATGCGTGTACCAGACACCGCCGCATAGCGTGTCTGCTCGAGGATCACATCTTGACCGCTCCAGAAGAGAGACCACGGATGAAGGTGCGCGATGCAAATGCGAACACCACTAACAGCGGGATACTAGCCACAACATAACCAGACATGATGAGGCCCCAGTTCTGCGAATACTGCGTGTTGAGGTAGTAGAGCTGAACCGTGAGCGTCCGCAGCTTATCGTTGGCCCCCATGGTCACTAACGGCCAGATAAAGTCATTCCATATGCCCAGCAACTGCATGACCGCAAGGGTCGCGAGTATTGGCTTTGACAGGGGAAGCACGATACTCCAGTAAATCCGAAAATCATCTGCGCCATCCACGCGCGCGGCCTCAGCGATCTGCTTTGATACCCCGGCAAAGAAGCTGCGTAGGACAAAGATGGCGAACACTTGGCGCCCCGCGATGTATGGCAGGATGCAGGACCAATAGGTACCTACAAGCCCTAGGCGCGCCACGATCACGAACCGAGGCACGAGTGAAAGAAGCCCAGGAACCATCAGCATCGAAATGACGAGGAAGTACAGGACCTCTTTTCCCGGTAGCTCCAAGTTGGCGAAGGCATATGCGGACAGACTGGCAATCAGAAGCGTGCCGACGATCGAAGTCCCAGCTAGGAACGTGGAATTCAGAACGGGACGAAGTAGCATGGGGAGTATCACTACCCAGTTGCTGAAGTGTAGAGGCAGGGTAGGCAGAACCGGATCGTAGTTGAACTGCGCCCGCGTCTTCAGGGAGATGATGATCATTTCGGCTATCGGGATAAACACAAGTGTCAGAATTAGCAGGAGGAACAAGAAGAGCAGCGCGTCAGACTTCCATATCTTGGCCATGGGACCCTCCGCCCGCAGGTTTCAGATGTTGCTGGCGATCACTCTTTGGCATAGTCGTCCTCGACACTCGACCGCATGTACCGCATCGTCACAATCGTTAGCGTTAGCACAATGACGAACAGAATGACGCCAACAGCAGAGGCGTACCCCATCCGGCCATTGACAAATGCTTCGTTGTACAGATATAGGCCGGGCACCAAGGTTCGGAAGGCCGGGCCACCGTTCGTCAGGACAAAGATGTTGTAGTAGCCCTGGATGGCGCCAATCGCGCCCAGAATGACAAAGAGCTTCACCTGGCCCAGGATGAGGGGCAGATCGATGCTCACCACCCGACGCAGCCGCGTTGCTCCGTCCACGATGGATGCATCGATCAGCTCACTTGAGATATTCTCAAGGCCCGCCAGGTAGATGAGAACCTCAATGCCAGGCACGAACGGGAAACCCATGAACAGCACTGCGGGAAGTGCGAGGCCGGGATTGCCAAGCCACGTCTGGCGCAGATGATCGAGCCCGGCCAAGCCCAGGAAGCTATTCAGGACGCCGAACTGTGGGTGGTAGATGAAGCGCCATACGAGTATGTGTACCATGCCAGGTACCAGTGCTGGAAGCAGAAAGCACACACGAAGAACGGCCCGTAATGAAGAGTTTTGGACGTTGTAGATCATCTCGGCGACAACGAGTGGCATCAGGACGGGAAGGGTCATAGAAAAGGCAAGAACAATGCCTACATTCCGGAGAGCCATGTGGAAGTAGCGGTCAGTCAGGATATCGCTATAGTTCTGAAGCCCAATGAACCGGTTGATCCGCCAACCATCCCAGTGGAAGAGGGACTTGTAGAACCCGAGGAATGCTGGGTAGTACCAGAGAGCGATCAGGAACAGGAACGTAGGCAGTACGAAGAGATAACGATTCCTGTACCGCCACACGCGCGCGAACGCTGCAGGCAGTTGTACGCCGATCCTTGTGATTGCCGTCCGTGTCCTGCTAGCTAGCATAGTGCTCCTTTGCGGAATCCAAGGCTCCATGGGTCAGCCAGGACGTGGCTGACCCATGCCGTGCTGCCAGACTATGGGGACTAGCTAGAAGGGGCTCTCCTCAGACAACTCCAGCCCAACCTCACCTGCCAAGCGCTCGGCCTCCATGCGGTTGACCTCATCGACGTCCTTGCAGTACTCCTCGTAGCCGATCTCGCCGATAATCCACGACTGGAAAAAGTTGAACCACTTGATCTTGTCCAGATAGAGGAGCCCGCGCCGGGCATGCGGATCACCCTTATAGAACGCTCGGAGCTTGGGGCTGCCCTTTGAGTTGATGTTGCCTGGCACATAGTAGACCTTGCTCGCATACCAGTCAGAGATGTCTGCACTGGTAAACCACTGCGCAAAGTCTGTGATCAGGTCCATGACGGGTTTGCCTGCACGGTCTGCTGGTACCACGTGGGACCCTCTCGCCCAACCACCATCGACCGGGTTCGGCTTGTTCATGGGGAACGGGTTGCTCTCGGCTGTCACCGTGGGCCAGCCAAAGGTGCCGTACTCCCAATCGATCAGCTTCTCGCGTGTTGCCTCGTCCATGTCACGTAGGCCCGAGATCCACGTCATCAGCATCCCGCATCGCCCCTGGAGGAACAGTGGTATCTGATCCTCGTAGGCCATGCCAAGGGCCCCCTCAGGCCAGTAGCTCACAAGCTGCTCGATCATGCCCCACATCTGTTTGAGTTCGGGTGTGCAATACGATGTGGTGCCATCATAGTACGCCTGGAGCTGCTCCTCGTAGGTGGGAAACCTCTCCTCTCCTCCGGTGATCTTCTCCCAGGGCTGGTATGCGACGACGTCAGCCAGCAGTCGGACAGGCCAGTCGAGCGATCCGCCCTGCCGGTCGACGACGACGGCGTTTCCCATCGGGGCATCGATCCCCAACTCGCCCTGCTTCTCCTTCAGGATCTCACACATCCCGATCAGTTCCGCCCAGGTATCGGGAGGGGCCTCCGGGTCCAGCCCTGCCTGTTCAAAGACGCGCTTGTTGTACGCCCAGCCGGAACAGCCGTACACCACTGGGACGGCATACTGGTGCTTCAGGCCTGCATAGAAGGCGGAGCCAACCATGCCCTCATCGAGGTCGTCGCGCCATCGCGCGGACGGGCTGTAGGGGCTCGGCTGATCCAACCACGGGTCCCAGTTCAGCCAGGGGGATGTATCCGTCGCTTCCTGTTCGGTCGTTGGCTGCCGTAGGGAGAAGAGGAGGTCGGGAAGCGTGCCTCCCGCGAGGTTCGTCGTGATCCACTGGGCCTGCGATTCCCAGGGCACCCGGTTGATCTCGATGTCGACATCGGGTTGGGCCTGTTTGTACATCAGCAGCACTTCGCCGCCCTCATCCCACTCGCCGGGGGCGGGCTCTCCATAGGTCCATAGCCAGGAGAAGCTGCCCTTCTTCCCAGCGGCTTCCGCCGGCGCCTGGACGATGACCGTCTCCTTCACCACCTGCGGCGTGCCGGCGACGATCTTGGTCACTTCCTTCTCAACGACCCTCTCAACCTCCTGGGTGACGACTTTCTCCACCTCAACCACTTTGGGCTGACAACCGGCCAAGATGGCGGCCATGCTAGCACCGATGGCCGCAGAGCTACGCAACAGAACTCGTCGAGTGTACAGCTTCTTCATCTTTCCTCCTCCCGAACCCATGGCCTGGCGGCCAAGCGACGGCACATAGTCGATCATCTGCTGGAATCGTGGTCTCGGCCAAGCCAAGAGAGATGACTCCATCCTCCTTTCGGCGCGCCTATCCAGCAGCGAGCGTCGCTATAGTGCTGATCAGACAGAGGCGGACCTGATGCGGCCATGATGCCAGTGGGTCTGCGAAGTGGATATCGCAGCGGCGAGGCCTACCCATCCGGGCCGCGCTTCCTCGATCCGCTCACGCTGCTGTGATCTGGACGGGTGAGCTGCTCGCTTTCCACTCAGCCGGCTGTTCGACGCGCCCTGGTGCTGCAGCCGCTTGTCACCGAACCCGTGTGTTGCCTATACTATAAACAATATCTGCACTCCTGAATCCCGCAGTAGTTCCTGCATTTCCCTGTGAGCACGGCAAAGCTGCAAGGAGCCCCCCATGCCAGAACCTCTACCGATGCAGAGGGATGCCTTTCGTTACTACGTCAAGGAAGCACTCGCGAATCTTTATGATCGCTCGCGCCTGCAGACCAGCCCGCTCCTCGACGCGCTCCGGTCAGATCGCGCACCGGATGGCCTCGCCAGCGCCTCTCTGCGAGAGGCGCTTCGCGAGGCCATCGACCGGCTCCGTCCCGATGTCACGATCCCTCCTGGCAGGCCGGAATGGCTGGGTTACCGGCTCCTGTGGCAGCGGTATGTGCACCGCAAGAGCCGCTTTGCCGTCTGCCAGGAGCTGAACATCAGCCGCACGTCGTACTACCGCTACCATCAACAGGCTCTCGATGCGGTGGCTTCCCTGCTCTGGGAGCGAGCGGCCAAGCACGGGGTGTCACAGCCAACCAGCGAGGGAGTCGCACCGGGAAACGCCGATCAGGCCGTTCAGACGGCTGTCAGACTGGCTCACGAATCGCGCCGACAGCCAACCGGCATCGTCGGGCTCACGGAGGGCATTCTGCGCACCTTGCGACCTCTGACGGAGGAACAGAGTATCCGCCTCGTAGTCTCAGCAGCACCGGAACTACCCCCAATCTATGTCAATGCGTGGGTCCTCCGACAGGCGCTACTGAGTTTGCTCCTCGATGCCATGGAAGGCAGGGATGGCGAGCACCTCGATCTCGAGATCGCCCGAGGGGCCGATTGCCTCTCGTGGAGACTTTTAAGTGTGCCACGCGATCTCGGTGAGTCACAGGGCATCGCCGTAGCACGCGAGGTGATCGGGGCCTACGGAGGACAGCTTATGCTCGAGCCGTGCGAGGATGGTGCGGCTCTTGCTCTCACGCTGCCTATCGCCAGACAGAGCACGATCCTGATCATCGATGATGACCGGGATACGATTCGCCTGTACCGTCAGTGGCTTCAGGCGCACGACTATCTCGTCACTGTCGCGCGGACGCGAGCTGAACTCGGGGATCGGCTCGAGACAGCGCCTGATCTCGTTCTGCTCGATGTGCTGATGCCCCAGTGGGATGGTTGGAGTGTCCTGCACACGCTCAAGGCCGAACCCCGAACCGCCTCCATTCCGATCGTCATCTGCTCGGTTCTCAGCCAACCTAGGTTGGCACTCGCTCTAGGCGCCACAGCCGTGCTCTGCAAGCCCCTGACTGAGGCGCAACTCACACAGGCCATCAGTGCGGCTCTATACCTGCAGGATACCGAGCAGTGAGCGCATCGAGAAGTGCCCGTAAGCAGTGGCTGCCGCGCGCGAACTCGATGGGCCTCTGCGTATTCAGGGTGATTGGCGTTGACAGTGTCAGGTGATCTTCCGTCATGTCTCGTGCGGAGACAATGACTACGGGAACGTTTTGCAGCTTGGCGTCGGCCCGCATGCGCTCCAAGAGCTGCTGGCCACCAATGCCGGGCATCACGAGGTCGATCAGCGCGACATCGGGCACGTCTTGTTCCATCACCTCTAGGGCATGGGCGCCATCGAAGGCTCTCATTATCGTGTAGGGGTGTGGCAGCGCGGTGAGCATCCGCTCCAGGAGGCGAACGGCATCAGGGTCGTCATCGACCAGGAGAATGCGGAGTTGGCCACGCGGCTGAAGCCCGTTCATGACCGCCCACAGCAACTCGGGCGCAACGGGCTTGATCAAGTAGCCCAGCACGCCGGAATGGCCCGCATCGCGCTGGGCGTCCGGCATCACGCAACTGATGATTGGCACGTCGAGCGACATGCGCCGGAGCGCTGCTGCTACCGGCGCAACGGATTCCGAAGACGTGATCACCGCGTGGGGATGGAGCTGCTCACACAGGTTGGTGACCTCGTCGCGAGGGGCTCCTACTACCCGGTAGCCCTCCAGGTGTCGTGCGAACAGGCGGACGGTGGTGGGTTCGTGGTGCACCACCAGGCAGGTCCTCGGTCCCTCTTTGGCTAACGGTGTGTCAGGAATATGTCGGGCCTTTGCCACGACCGGGCCAAGGCCCGGCAGCGGCAGGGCGAAGTGGAAGGCCGTGCCGGCGCCCTTCTCGCTCTCGACCCATATCTCGCCCCCATGCAATTCCACCAGGTGTTTGCAGATGCTCAGTCCAAGCCCACTGCCCCGCTCCGCGCGGGTCTCGGTGAGTTGGAGTTGATGGAACTCTTGGAAGAGCCGGGGGATGTCCTCCCGGGCAATCCCTGGTCCGGTATCCTGAACCGTTACGCGCAGTCGTTCATGATCGGAGGTGGCGCGGATCGTAACCGCTCCCCGCTCCGTGAATCGGATCGCGTTGTTCAGCAGGTTCAGGAGCACCTGACGAAGGCGCACGGCATCCGCCAGAATCCAGGGCAACGCATCAGCGATCTCGGCCCGCAGGCGCAACCCCTTACGTTCCGCGAACGGCTGCACGATCTCGACGACTTGGCCGATCACGTCGCGAGGCAAGTCAACGCGGTCCTTCACGAGCGGGAGGCGCTCGACCTCGATTTGCGAAAGGTCGAGGACGTCATCAACCAGAGCAGCCAAGTGCATACTGTTGCGGTAGATGGCATCGACGTCCTCCACATAGCAGTCTGGTAAGGGATCGGGGTAGCGCTCAGGTGACAGCACCATCATCGAGCTGAACCCGAGGATCAGGTTGAGCGGACCGCGCAACTCATGGCTCACAGTGGCCGCAAAGCGCGCCTTCAGCGCGCGGGCGAGTTCCGCTTCACGTCGCGCCACGACTAACTCGTTGTTCACGCGCTCCATGCGGTAGGTCGCTTCCTCCAGCGCCCTCACCACGCGGTACAGCTCACCGCGCCGCTCGCGCACCTCCATGAGCGCATCCCGCGCCCTCACCCAACCTGCTAGGGCACATTCGACGGAGCTGTTCAGTGGCCGTCGCGCTAGCCAGGCCGCACCGAGCGTCAGTCCGTATAGAACACCGCTCTGGATTGCTGTGCCTGTGCCCAGAGGTGCCCCTGAAGCGGCATGCCAGACCAGCGCGTTCGCCAACCAGTTCCCTGCGGTGACCAGCACGGCTCCGGGCAAGCCGATCAGGCTGCTGGCTAACACGGCGACCACGACGCCGCCCACACTGGCGAGCGAGGAGGGGTGCTCGCCCATAATCGCCACCTGAGCGAATGTCAGGGCGGAGAGCAGTACCCAGCAGGCGAGCCGGAAGTGCCGCGCGTAGAGGCGGTAGGAGGCATAGGCGCCAACGAGGAGGATGACGAGGGGTGCGAGGTTGAGCCCTAGCCGCCACCCCTGCATCAGAACGAGCCCAAACCACGCCCAGCCCAGAATGGGGAGCGCCACGATCAGAGAGGGCAGCATGGACTGCTGAAGATCGATCAGCTCCTTGGACAGGTCATCACGAGAGGGTGCGTCCGGTGTCGCAGTGGTCATCCTGGTCATGCCTCCCAGATACTGATTCCGAACAGCCTCTGCTCCGCGGTAACCTCGTGATGGAGGTGCCGCGCCTCATCTATAGGTTCGCCGGCGGTGCATTTCACGCCCTTGGCCTCTGTCGTGTCACGATTCTAGCAGCTCACGCCTTGCTCGACTAGCACCCGTGGTCAGTGGGTGCCATGCCGATACTGCTCCTGTGGCAGCACGTCCTCCAACAGGCTACCGGCCCTACCACAGCGGGCTGCCCTCCGATGCGAGGAACCAAGCCCGTCGCGGCACCCATCACGAAGGGAATCACGTCCGCAACCTAACGCCCAGATCAACCTGATCAGCGAACTGGCCCTGCCATGCCCTACGCCAACCCCCTCCACCGATGGGGACTGACGGGGCATTGCTGCGAGACCACGGGAGTCGCGGCCTGTCTGGACGTTCGGTGTCGTGCCGGGACGAGCATCCCCGTGCCCCGATGCCACCGCATCCCTGTATCTCGGCGTGACTCAACTCCCCTTTGACGCCCGCCGCCCATGCTTTACAATAACCATCAGCACACACCACCATGCCTATGCCCACGCACCCCGCCATCTTTGCCGTCGCCAACCAAAAGGGCGGCGTCGGCAAGACCACCACCGTCGTCAACCTCGCCCTGGGACTCGCCCAGGAGGGCCATCGCACCCTCCTCATCGACCTGGACCCCCAGGCCAACGCCTCCTACGCCCTTCTCGGCCCTCGCGAGCCAACCACCACCGTCTACCACCTGCTCCTGGGACGCTCCCCACTCGCGGACGTCGTCGCCCCGTCGCACCAGGAGGGGCTCGAGCTCCTCCCGGCCGACATCGACCTCGCCGGGGCGGAGGTGGACCTCCTGCACGCCATCGGCGGCCAGACGCGCCTGCGCACCGCCCTGACGCGCGCCCCGCTGCCCTACCGCTACGTCGTCATCGACACGCCCCCGTCGTTGAGGCTGCTAACGATCAACGCCCTGGCGGCCGCCCAGCAGGTGATCGTGCCCGTCTCCGCCAGCCTGTTCGCCCTCAAGGGTCTCGCCCAGCTGCAAGAGACCATCGCCCGGGGGCGCGACAGCCTCAGCCACCCCGAGCTGCGCCTCATGGGCATCCTGCCCACCCTCTACGACTATACCAAGGTCGCCCGCGAGGTGCTGCGCACCCTCCACGCCCACTTCCCCGAGCGTGTCTTTCGCACCTTCATCCCCAAGAACGTCACGGTGGAAGGGATGCACGGCCGTCAGGCCAGCCTCTATACCTACGCCCCGCGTAGCAAGGGGGCCGAGGCCTACCGGCGCTTCCTGAAGGAGGTGATGGAGCATGGCTGAGACGCCTGGACTGGGCATGGGCGCCTTTTTCACCCAGCCGCCCCGCCGCGCGACGGCGGAGACCCCCGAGGCGCCGCGCCGGGTGCGCACGACCATCAGCCTGCCGACCGAGGAGGCCGAATGGCTCGACCTGCTGCGCATGCGCCTGTGGCAGCGCGAGGGGCGGGGGCTGACCTACGGGGACGTCATCGCCGCGGCGACCCCTACACCACCGCCCAGCACGTCCTTGAGGCCTTTCGCCGCACCTGGCCCGAGACGCTCGCCGAGGCGCCGCGCTTCACGAACATCCTCCTCGCCGCCCTGCTCGTGCTCATCGAAGCGCGCCGTACCCTCGTGGAGCTGCCCCGCTTCCTCACGGACCCCACCTTCCGCGAGCCGCTGTTGGCCCGGAGCCAGAACGCCGAGGCGGTGCGCTTCTTCCGCGACCGCTACGACCGCTGGGGCCGGGAGCAGGCCGTGATGGTCGAGTCGGTGCTCAACAAGGTCGGCGTGCTGGCCCTCAACCCCATCCTGCGGCGCATGCTGGGCGCCTCCGACAACGCCCTCCCCTTCCGGCGTATCCTCGACGAGGGGAAGGTGCTCATCGTGGACCTCGGGCGGGTGGATGGCGAGACGCGCCGGCTCCTCGGCAGCCTCATCATGACCGGGCTGGAGCAGGCCGCGCTCTCGCGCAAGGACGTCCCGCGCGAGGCGCGCCGCCCCTTCTACTTTTTGCTCGACGAGTTCCAGGACTATTGCGCCAACGCCGGCTCCGCCCAGACCTTGTCGCGCATGCTGTCCGAGTGCCGCAAGTTCGGGCTACACCTGGGCCTCGCGCACCAGACGGGGGGCCAGCTGGCCGACGCCCAGCTGCGCGGGGCGCTGGAGAACGCCCAGCTCAAGGTGGTCTTCGCCACGGGCCGCGAGACGGCCCGCCAGCTCGTCGGGGAGCTGCACCAGCCGAGCCTCACCCAGGTGAAACACGACGTGCGCGACCTGGACTGGCGGGAGCGCAGCCATCCCCTGTACTACACGCTGCCCGAGCAGTGGGAGCGCCTCACCCAGGACGCCCAGCGCCTCCCGCCGCGCGTGGCCCTCGTGCAGCGGCCGGGGCGCGCCGGGGCGCTGCGCCTGCGCACGGTGACCCTGCCCACCGGGCGCCTGTCTCCCGAGGCGCTCGCCGACCTCCAGCGCGACCTGGCGTCCTCCTCCGGCCGACCCATCGTCGAAGTGGACACCCCCGATCCGGCCCCCGCGCTGGACCATTACGAGCCGATTGGCGAGCGTGCCGCATGATCGCCCACCGCCCCCGCCGCCGTACCGGGCCCATCATCGTCACCACCGCGGCCCTTGCCCACCAGCACGGCCTGTTCCACTTCCACCGTGTGCACGACCGGGTAGGTGAGGGGAGCGTTGTCGTCGTGACCCCCCGTGCGCGACCCCGCGTGGCCGCCCGGCTCCGGCGCATCGCGGAGGCCTTTGCCAAGCGTCGCGCCACGACCCTCGTCACCGCCTGAGGAGAGCGAGACAGGGATATCGAGATGATGGGGAAGACCGTCGCCCGGTGCCCCCTCGGCTCGAGACGGGGGGGAAGGAAGTCTCGAGACGACGGGGAAGTGGGACACGAGACGGCGGGGGCACGTATTCCAATAGGTACAGATACTACAAAGGAGGGGCGGCGTTCTGCTACAATGGGAACGATATGGCCACCACCCACCCGACCCGCCAGCACGCCCAACCCGCCCCCACCGACCGCGGCCGGGACGAGATGAACCTCATCGAGTTCCCCTTCGCCACCCTCTCCCGGCGCGCCACGCTGGGCAGCATCCGCTGCGAGCGCTGGATCACCGACCCCCAGGGTCAGCGCCACCGCCAGCTGTGGACGGTACAGGGAGGCAGCGCCTCGGGACTGCCCACCGAGTTCGACGAGCGCGTCTACGTGGCCCTGATGGCCGTCACCCGCCGCCACGGCTTCACGGAGCCCCGCGTGCCCTTTAGCGTCTACGGGCTGCTGCGCATCATGGGCGAGTCCACCGACAACCGCCACTACCAGAGCGTGGAGCGCTCCCTCGAGCGGCTGCTGCGGGTGAGCATCGTCGCCGAGGGCGCCTTCTGGGACCGCGAGAAGCATGAGCTCGTGGAGCTGCTGAACGGTTTTCACCTCATCGAGCGCTACTGGCTGGCCTACCGGGAGCGGGACCGCGACCTCGCCCAGCGCGAGGGGGTGCCGGGCTACATCGTCTGGGGCGCGGAGCTGTGGCGCAGCATCCGCCAGGGCTACCTCAAGGACCTCGACCTGCGACGCTTCTATGCCCTCCAGACCCCGGTCGCGCGCCGCCTCTACCGCTTCCTGGACAAGAAGCTGCATCGCAGCGCCACCTACGAGATCGACATCTTCCAGTTCGCCCAGCAGCTCGGCATGACGCGCTACGCCTATCCCGCCAAGGTCCGAGAAAAGCTCCAGCCGGGCATCGACGAACTCGTGGCGCAGGGGTTCCTCGCCGCATCCGAGGTGGTCCGCGTGCGCGGCTATACGCGGATACGCTTCACGCGCCGGGCGCCCTACACCCGCACCTCCTCGCGCGGGGCGTCACCATCCGTAGAGGCGGATGCCGCCGAGCCCGTGGAGCGTGCGGGGCGCGCCTGGCGCCGTGCGACCGCCGAGGCGCACGGCATCGGCGTGGACCGGCGTCAGCTGTGGGAGCGCGTGCTGCGGCTGGCGCGGAAGGAGGTGTCCGACCTCATGTACCGGGCCTGGCTCGCCCGCTCCCTCCTCCTGGAGGTCACGGAGACGGGGGCCGTCGTGCTGCTCCCCAACCCCTACGCCGTCGCGCAGGTGCGCACGCGCTGGGATGACACGTTGCGTGTCGCACTGGAGCGCGTGCTCGCGCGTCCCTGCGCCCTCACGTACCGGGCTGCCGAGGAGCCCACGGAAGGGACGCCATCTCAAGAGGACACGCCATCACCCCGTCCCCTGGCTGCGGGTCTGGTCGCTGACGACCAGGGGTGACGGCCGGTCGCCGCGCCCCACCCCGCCTGATCGTCCCCCTCCAACCCCCAACCCGTGCACCCCGACTCCCCATCCCCGCTGGACGCCAGGACAGGGGCGCGGAGCGACCCCTCGCACCGCGAGGGAGCGTGCGTGCCCGTTGAGCGCCGGCCATCCGTATGCTACACTACGGCCAATGCCCACGACCTACACCCCACGCCACACCCGCCTCTTACACCCCCCGCGCATGCGCCTCACGGAGCGCGACGTCGCGGTGGTGTTGGCCGTCTACGCGTACCGCGTCCTCCGGCGGGACCAGATCCAGCGGATGTTCTTCACCGGCAAGAACACGGCCAACGAACGCCTCAAGCGCCTCTACCACCACGGCTACCTCGCCCGGCGCTGGCTGCCCGTGGAGTACGGGCAGGGCTCCAGCCAGGCCCTCTACCTCCTCGCGGAGCGCGGCGCCCAGCTTGTCGCCGCCACGCTCGGCGTGGATCGCGCCGCGATCGACTGGAAGGAGGCCCACAACCGGGTGAGCAGCCCCTTCCTCGAGCACCTGCTCCTGACCAACGAAATCCGCTCCCCGATCCCCAGTCGCCGCGCCGCCTCCTGCTGCGTCAGCCCCTCGCCGTACACCAGCACCACGGCCCGCCGCGCCCGCCACGGCAGCCGCCCCAGCGGCCCCGCGCGTCGGCGCCCACGTCCGGCCACGCCACCATCAGCCACCTAAGCTGCGCTCTAGCCTCGGCCAGTCCAGTCGTCTCGCGGTCCATCCTCTGCTCCTTGCCAGAATGCTGCTGTCTCGTGCACAATACCCCCGCTGCGACGCCATCACCCCACCATCGCAGGAGAGTCCCTTCCATGCCCACCATCCCCGACCCCCTCTACGAGCTCGATGGTCGCGTCTCCCTCGCGGTCTACGGCTACTTGGGAGAGGCTACCCCAGAAGAACGTGCTGAGATGATCTTGGAGTTAATAGAGCGTAGCCATGACAGGCGCCTTGAGCTCCCAGAAAGGGATGGCCAACTGGCCAACCTACTTGATCTGGATCTTGGAGAGACGTCCATCACCACACGGTTGCAGATTGGAGATGGCACTGACCTTCCAGTGTGGGCGGCTCCCGCAAGGCCAGATGAAGAGACCGGTAGGTACGTGGCAAACATGTGGGGAGCGCAGTTGTCTGGTGCTTTCCTGTTCAGGTCCAGTCTCGATGGAGCCATACTGTCATATGCCGATCTAGCGAGAGCTGTGCTGGCTATAGCTGACCTTCAGGGAGCGCATTTTCTCTGCGCTCATCTAGAAGGTGCCGACCTAAGTGGCGCTAACTTACAGCATGCCTGCTTCACAGCTGCTCGTATTGAGGACGCCTGTCTGGTCGGCGCAGACCTGAGGCACACAGACCTCTCAGACTGCTACCTCAGCCGCGTCGACCTAAGCGTGGCGAACCTTGAGGGAACCCGAATGTCGGGCGCCTGGATGGATCGTGTCCGCATCTCTCACGCTCAGCTTGGTGCCGCAATCCCTGAGGAACTCGAGAAGAGCTACGCCGTGGCGCAATCAACCTACCTCTCTCTCAAGCAGAACTTCGAGTCCATCGGCGACTATGAGGGCGCCTCCTGGGCATACAGGAAAGAGCGTCGCATGGAAAAGAAAAAGAACTGGGCAGCAGGCGCTTACGCACTGAGAGAACTGCATAGAATCGTTCCGCGCCGCTTCCTCAAGGCAGGCGGAGATCAGCTCATCGAACTAGTCTGCGACTACGGCGAGAGCTTCTGGCGAGCCATGGCTTGTGTCGCTGCCGTCTGGCTCGTCTTCGCCCTCACCTACGGCCTTAGTGGGAACGTGCTCGCCCCGTCGAGCCCGGGGGCTGCCACCATAGGTGCTTCGACGGCCCAGCAGGGCACCAACTACATACCCACCCGCAACCCCTTGCACTGGCTCGTCTTCAGCCTGGCCACTATGGTCACCATCGAACTCCCGGCCCTCGTGGCGAGCAGCGAGCCGTGGATGAGCGTCCTCATGCCACTGCAGGCCTTCATCGGCATCTTTCTCGCCGGGCTTCTCGGCTTTGTCGCCGGCAACCGCATCCGCCGCTCATAGGCGTCCCATCACCCATCATCGCAGGAGCGCCCTCCCATGCCCACCATCCCCGACCCCCTCTACGACCCCGACGGCCGCGTCTCCCTCGCGGTCTACGAGTACCTCGAAGAAGCAACCCCCGAAGAGCGCACCGAGATGGTGCTAAAGCTGATCGAGGAGCACCCACAAGGTCGGCTTGAACTGCTAAGGCAAGATGGAAAGCGGATTCACCTCGAGGACATCGACCTTGGCATTGAGTCGATCACGGCGCTCGCCAAAGACCTATCCACCCCACCCAAATGGGCGAGTCCGGAGCTAGACGGCAGATTCGGAGTCTGCCTCTGCAACGCTTGCCTGACGGGGGCTTGCCTCCGGTCGGCCAATCTGCGGTGCGCCGATTTCGTCGCGGCTCACCTGGAGAGCGCCGATCTCCTGTTGGCCGAACTGCAGGGTGCCGACCTCCAGTATGCCTACCTTCGGGACGCCCACCTCTTGGGCGCGCATTTGGAAGGCGCCCACCTCCGGGGAGCCCGGCTGGAGAACGCTAACCTCCTGGATGCCCACCTAGAAGGCGCCGACCTCCAGCGGGCCCATCTGGAGCGGCTCGACCTCTCCGTTGCTCACCTTGAGTGCGTGAGCATATCCGGCGCCTGGCTCGACAACACCCGGTTCTCCCACAACCAACTTGGCGGAGCCATCGGCGAGGAGTTGCGGAAGGAGTATCCCAGCGCCCGCAACGGCTACCTCATCCTCAAGCAGAACTTTGAGTCCCTCGGCGACTATGCCGGCGCTTCCTGGGCTTACTGCAAAGAGCGCCGCATGGAAAAGCTGGAGGCCTGGCAGAAAGGGCGGCGCGCTGAGCAGAGCGGGGACTGGCCAGAAGCGCTGCGGCAGCACCTGAAGGCCGTCCTCGACCAACTCGTCGAACTCCTGTGCAACTACGGCGAGGGCTTTTGGCGGATCGTGCTCTGGCTAGGCATCATCTGGTTCGACTTCGCCCTCCTCTACGCCATCACCGGCGAGGTGCTCGCGGATCGCGGCACCCAACACGTCACCACGCGCAATCTCGTCGATCTCCTCTCCTTCAGCCTCGGAACCATGGTCACCATCGCGCCCCCCGGGCTGATCGCCTACGACAGCCTCCTCATGCGCATCGCCATGCCGGCGCAGGCCTTCATCAGCATCTTTCTCGCCGGACTCCTCGGCTTTGTCGCCGGCAACCGCATCCGCCGGTCGTAACCCGGCCGCGTCATCCGCCACGCCGCCTACGCCACCCTGGAGACCGGCGGCACGCTGGTAGAGATGGCCCGCCTGCTTGACGACGACGCCTACCGGGAGCGCGTCCTGCCCGCGGTCCGCTCCCCCGAGACGCGCCGCTTCCTGGAGCACCTCTCCGAGATCCGCGAGGGGATGCGCGAGCAGCGCGTCGCCTCGACCCTGAACCGCCTGCAGCGCTTCCTCGGCACCCCCTTCATCCGCAACATCGTCGGCCAAAAACGGTCGGGTATTGACGTGCGCGCGGCGATGGATCGGCGGCAGATCGTGCTCGTGGATCTGTCGGGCATCGGGATCAGCAACGCGCGCTTTCTCGGGGCGCTCCTCGTGCTGCGCTACTACTAGGCCGCGCTGTCGCGGGAGGACGCGCCGGCGGCCGGTCGCGTCCCGCACCTCCTCATCCTGGACGAGTGCTCCTGGTTCATCTCCCCCACGGTGGGCGAGATGGCCGACCAGGTGCATAAGTTCGGCCTGGGGCTGGTGCTGGCGGGCCAGCGCCTGGGCCAGCTGCACCCCCGGGAGACGCGCGACGCGGTGTTCGGCAACGTGGGCAGCGTGGTCTGCTTCCGGATGGGCGAGGCCGGCGAGGCGCGCTACCTGGAGCGGCACCTCAACACCCCCGGGCTCACCGCGGAAGAGATCGGCAGCCTGGGGCGCTACGAGGTCTATGCCCAGATCGCGCGCGACGGCCTGCGCGAGCGCGCCTTCTGGGCGCGCACCCTCCCCGCGCTGCCGGTGACCGGGGCGGGCGCCCAGCGCGTCGCCGATGTGGTGCGCCACAGCCGGGAGCGCTACGCTCAGCCCCAGGAGCTCGTGGAGCGCGAGATCGCCGCCCGCACGGAGGAGGAGAGACATGTCGACCCCGAGATCCGGCGACGCTAGCGCCCCCCGGCCCCCCACCGCCCGCGACCGGGCGATTATCCGCGACGTGCTGCGCCACGGGCAGATGGCGCGCCACCAGATCCAGCGCCTGCACTTCCGCCACGGGGGGTACGTCGCCTCCTTCCAGGCTGTCTGCCGTCGGCTGGCGCTGCTCACGGCCTGGGGCTACCTCTCCCGCGCGCGCCTGCCGGTGCCGGTGGGCTCGGGGCCGTTCGTGTACCAGGTGGGCCCGAACGCCCGCTTGGCCCTCGGGGAGGAGCCGGGCGATCGGCTGCCGGCGCGGCGGCGCGTGCGGACGGCGCCGGCCCTGGCGCACCGGCTGGAGATCGTCGATTTCTACATCGCGCTGCGCGAGGCGCTGGAGGGCGAGGGAGCGATCCTGACCTGGCTGGGAGAGTCCGAGGCGCGTTTCCAGGGCACCGCGGGCGGGCGGCGGCTCGTCATCGCGCCGGATGCCTACTGCCTGTGGCGGCGCGGAGGGGCGGAGGGGGTCTTCTTCCTGGAGTGGGATCGGGGCACCGAGAGCTTGGCCCGCCTGGCGGACAAGCTGACGCGCTACGACCGCTACTACGCAGTGGAGCTCTATCACGACCACCTGGGCGAGGAGGGGCTGCTGCCCCGACTCCTGTTCGTGGTGCCCGATGCGCGCCGGGCGGAGCGCGTCCGCGACTGGCTGGTGCGCCGCAGGGCACAGCGCGCCTACCCGCAACTGCCCACCGTGCTGATCGGGCGGCAGGAGCGGGTGCAGGCCGATCCCCTGGGTTGGGTCTGGGAGCGGGCCGACGGCGGAGTGGACGGGCCCGTGCGACTGGTGGACTGAGTGTACGGTGAGGAGCGACAGCATGGCGGATGGAGGGCATCCCATCATCCTGGTCATCGGTGACTACCTCTTGGCCTGTGAGGCGGAGGACAAGAGCCCCTGGACGGTGCGCTGGTACGGGCAGAAGCTAGCCTACTTTGCGGCCTACCTGCGCGAGCACGTCGGCATCACCACCCTCGCCGCGGTGGGCGCCGCGGAGGTGCGGCGCTTCATCCGCCACCTCCAGACGGAGGTGCGCCCGGGCGCCAACAACCCCCACCGGTCCGCCGAGGAGGGGGGGCTCTCCCCCCAGACGGTGGCCGGGTACGTGCGCACGCTGCGGGCGTTCTTCTCCTGGACGGTGCGCGAGGGGCTGCTGGCCGAGAGCCCCATGCGGCAGGTGCGGACGCCGAGGACGCCGCAGCGCGCCATGCGCACCTTCGCGGACGCGGAGGTCACGCGACTGCTCGACGCGCTACGGGGCACGACGCCGACGGCCAAGCGCAATCACTGCATCCTGCTCGTACTGCTGGATACGGGGATCCGCGTCTCGGAGCTCGTGCACCTGCGGATGGCTGACCTGCACCTGGACCTGGGCTACTTCCAGGTGCTGGGCAAGGGGCGCAAGGAGCGTATCGTGCCCCTGGGCCGGAGCAGCCGCCGGGCGCTGTCCGAGTACCTGCGGCGCTACCGGCCCGAGCCCGCCCTCGCGGCGTCGGATGGCGTCTTTCTGACGCACCAGGGCTATCGCCTGCGTCCCAACTACGTGTACCGGGTGGTCTCGAGCGCCTGTCGGCAGGCCGGGATCGAGGGCAAGTGGGTGGGGCCGCACACGTGCCGCCACACCTTTGCGCGCAACTTTTTGATGAACGGCGGCGACCTGCTCACCCTGCAGCGCATCCTCGGCCATGCTAGCCTGGAGATCGTCAAGCTGTACGTGAACCTGCAGACCGACGACCTCGTGACCCAGCAGGCCAGGTACAGCCCGATGGATGCCCTGAAGGCCCGGTCGGGAGGGCGCCGGTAGCGATGGAGGAGGTAAACGTGCGAGCGGGGGCGCGGCGTGGCCAGGAGCGAGCGGCGAAGGCGCCCGCATGCTGGCGGGAACCTCGCATGGCGACTGGAGGCGAGAGGTGAGTGGCATCGTCACGAAACGGTGGATGGTGAGCGCGCTGCGGGCCCTGGCGCAGCGGGGCTGGAGCGGCCGACGGCCGCCGCCAACGCAGGAGTTCCTGTTGCGCGCCACGGATCTTCCCATTCCTTCCGACGCGGAGGACATGGACGAGGCGGTACGGCGGCTCTGTCAGCACGCTCGCGTCTGGGCGCCGGGATTTGTGGTGCGTGAGGATGGGCTTCGCGTCACGGTCTCGCCGGATGCGCGTGCGGGCGCCACGTACGACGTCTCCTCGGTTGAGTCCCCACGCATCACGATCGACCGCAGGTTCACTGGACAACCCGCACCGCTCTACGCGGATCTGGCCCACGAGCTGTGTCATCACATCCTCTACTTCTCGGGACTCGCGAGCACCAGGGTGGAGGAGACCGAGGCGCTCGAGGATCTGATGGCGTTTGTCTGTGGCTATGGCGCGCTGATGCTCGCAGGCTGCCGTGAGACCCTACGCGCGGCGCGGTACCGGTTCGCGCTCGAGAGTGGCTATCTCACCGTGGGGCAGTGCCGCTATGCGCATCGCTGGGTGCTGTGCGCGCAGCGTCTTCCTCGCCTGCCGGTGCGTGTGCCCGCCCTCCCATCGGTGTTCTCCATGTTCTGGCACGAACTGTCGTACGGCCTGTGGACTCTGGGCACCGCACGCGCGTCGGACCCCACGGGGGCGTGGACTGGGGCTGGCCAGGAGCCGGCCGCGAGGGCTGCCCAACTCCGCGAGGAGGCACGCTGGATGCTCGGCGATAGCCCGGTACCGCTGGAGTGGCTCATACGGTACGAGCGCCAGTGGCACCCGCACGCCGATGAGGCCACCTTCCTCGCGATCGTGATCCGATCGCTGCGGGGTGGCCGCCACCAGACGTGATCGTCCACACGGCGGCGATCTGCTCGTCCTGCAGCATCCTTGGCCACGTCGGCTCGGAGATCCGCACGCTCTATGTGAACCTGCAGACCGACGACCTCGTAGCCCAGCAGGCCCGGTACAGCCCCATGGATGCCCTAGGGGCCCGGTCGGGAGGGCACCGCTGAGGCGAGAAACGATGATCGACAGAAAGGAGTCGTGCGATGTGGCCGCTGAACGTGCCGCTGTACCGGTTCGGGTTCCACTGGCTGCCCACCTTCCTCGAGGAGGTGGCGCGGACCGCCAAGCCAGATCCCTGGGGCAGCCGGATGAAGACCCTCGAGCTGTACCTGCGGGCCAACGATGAGATCGCCGCGCGGCAGTCCAAGGTGCACGAGGACCCTTCCCTGGGGATCGCCTTCTGGCGTGCCGGGAGCCTGGTGAGCCTCACCTCGGACCCGTTGTGGCTGGTGTACGAGCGCAACTGGCGCGCTCAGCCCTTCTGGCGCTTCCGTGAGGTGGCGGTGGGCCGACCGCCGGAATGCGTGGATCTCGGGGATCTGACGCTGGAGTACACCCCACCCGCGTTCCATCGGGACTGGCCCATCCACTTCCAGCAGGGCAGCCTCGACCACATAATGGGCAGCGACCCGAACCGCGCGAGGCTGCAGCTGGTGCTCCGCGAGGCGCTAGACCACTTTAGCGAGCACCTCGTGTTGCGGGCGATCTACGGGGAAGTCCAGCTCAAGAGGAAGGAGGAGGCCGTCATCGCCCAGTGGTACCGGGGTGACTACCAGTTCCTCATGCCGCTGCACCTCACCCAGCCGGAGCGGGTGGAACTGACGGCGGTCCTGCAACCCGACCCGCCGATGGAGCGCTACATCGTGCGCACGCTCCTCCTACCGCGCTATGCCTACGCAAACGCGCGGGCAGTGGTCAGTACGCGCGACAGAGTACCGGATGGGATGCTTCTTGCCGATAAGGATCTTGTCCCTCTGGACGCACAGGAGAAGGACACGTGCTGTACGCAGAGCAGGAGCTGCATGGGTAGGAGGCCCTGGCCAGTCTGAAGCCGGGCATGCCTCCGTTTCGCAGATGGCAGTAGCTGGCATTGCGGTGCGCGGCTCGTCGGGTAGCCACTACCATCGGTACATCATGAAGAGCAACAAGCCAATGCCATGCGCAGAACCCGAGCCAACTCGGCGCTGCTATAGCGCTTGATTGTGCGACAGGGGTGTGTACAATGCACCTGCCCGTCATCATCCATCATCCACCTTAACAGCAACGAGGCCCCCCAAGTGACCGACGACACGCTCAACGACGATGAGATCCTTGCCGAGAACCAGGTGTATGACTTTGTCACCAATCAACCGGTCAAGGACAATCCTGCAGAACAGGTGCTTCAGGCCGTAGCTCGATCCCTCGTCCAGGAGTACGGGTTCGACCACACCCAGCTCGCCCGCGACCAGACGATCACCTACAGCCTGATCGATGGATACGGGCGCAACAGGAGAGTTCGACGCAAGGTCAGTTTGGCCGTCTTCCCCGAGCGGGTGATCCGAGACGTACAGGACCACATCATTCGTGCCTGTGTCACCCAAGCACCCAACGTCAAGGCGAACGACGACCGCCGCGGCGTGCCCTTGCTGGAGGAGATACTTGGGGCGCTCCCCAGCTGCAACTATGGCCTCTGGACCAACGGCACCGACCTCGTGTTCCGGCAAAAGCTCACCGGCGATGGACGCATCCAGCCCGACTATGTAGACCTCTACGACCTCCCAGGCGCCGGTGAAGATGCCAAGAGCCTGGATGACCCGACGCGTCAGGCGGGGCGCATCGCCACCGGCGACAACCTCCAGCGCGCCTTCGCGCGCGTGCACGATTACATCTTTGGCAATCAGGGGCTGCGAAAGGACTCCGCCTACTGGCAGGTGCTCAATCTCTTTTTCTGCAAGGTCTACGATGAGCAGACCCCCGGATCCCGACGCTTCTGGGTGCGAGGCACCGAGCGCAACTCGCCCGAGGGGCAGGCAGCTATCGCCCGGCGTATCAGGTCTCTCTTTGAAGAAGTCAAGAGATCCCCGGAGTATGAGAGCATCTTCACCGAGCGCGATTCTATCGTGCTTGAAGACCGCGTCCTGGCCTACGCGGTTGGCGAACTGACCAGGTACAACCTCTCGGAGACCGACGTCGACGTCAAGGGCGCGGCCTACGAAGAGATCACCTCCAGCGTTCTCAAGGCACAAAGCGGGCAGTTCTTTACCCCAACGAACGTCATCCGACTGATGGTGGAAATGATGGATCCGGGCGGAGACGCGGACCTGACGGCGCCGGGCAACTGGCCCCGCATCCTCGATCCGGCCTGCGGCAGCGGGCGCTTTCTCACCTATGCGCTGGATCATGTCCGTCGCAAGCTGGCCGCCCAGCTGTACCCTCATGAGGACCCCCTGCTGCAAGACAAGCTCCTGCTGGCGAACGAGTGTCAACGCGAACTGCTCCGCCAGTTCGCCAGCGAATGTCTGTTCGGCATCGACTTTGACCCCGATTTGAAGCGCGCCTCGCGCATGAACATGATCCTGAATAACGACGGCCATGGCAACATCCTCTCGCTGAACTCGCTCGAGTTCCCCGCGATGCTGCCCCAGCCGATCGGAGAGCTGCGGCGCCAGTGTGCGAGCAAGCCCCGAGCCGAGTGGCCAGACGCGGTGCGCGCCCGTCTCGATGCCGACCTGGGCACCATGGATCTGGTCTTCACCAACCCTCCCTTCGGGGCCGGTATCCCCGTCGATGACCCGGCCATTCTGAAGCAGTATGATCTGGCTCATCGCTGGACGAGCGAGGGATACCGGTGGGCGAAGACGGACGCACTGCAGGCCCGCTTGGCGCCTGAGGTCCTCTTTGTGGAGCGCTGCGTGCAATGGGTCAAGCCCGGCACCGGCAGGGTCGCCATCGTCCTGCCGGACGGCATCCTCAGCAACCCGGATGCCGAGTACATCCGCGCCTGGATCCTCACTCACTGCCAGGTACTCGCCAGCATCGACCTGCCGGTCGAGGCCTTTCTGCCGCAGGTGGGCGTGCAGGCCAGCCTCCTTTTCCTGCGTCGCAAGTCGCAGCAGGAGATGGATGCCGAGGTGATGGGGCATGTTACCGACTATCCGGTGTTCATGGCCATCGCCGAGACGGTAGGCCACGATCGGCGCGGCAATCCCCTCTATGTGCGCGACGCGGATGGCGCCGACATGATCTTCACCATCGAGGAAAAGGTGCTGCGGCGCCGCGGAGGCCGACCGGTGCCGGTGCCGATCACGCGCCAGGACAGGCGGCTGGATGATGACCTGCCGCGTATCGGTCAGGCCTACGCCGAGTTCCTGTGCTCGGGGATGGTGCCACAATGAGGGCTGTGGTGAGTGCGAGTGCCGATCTCGCTACCGCGGGCCGTCGGCTCGACGCTAGCTACCACGCCAGCGACGGGGTGCTCGCGGCGAGGTGTGTCCGTCGGTGGGAGGCTGGCCGCAATAGCGACACGCAAGGTAGTCGTGCCGCCTGCGAACCGGCCGGTACCTACCGTACCGGTGGGCGGCTGCAGACGCTGGCCGACGTCTGTGTAAACAACGGTATCTTCATCCCCAGCCGGTTCAAGCGGATCTTTGTGGATGATCCGCAGCATGGCGTTCCGTACCTGACCGGCGGCTCAATCCTGCAAGCCGACCCTCTGGCGGGCGCCAAGCACATTTCCCGACGCTTCACCAGTAACCTAGAAGAACTGGCGCTAAGGGAGCGAATGATCCTCGTCACGTGCTCTGGGACAGTTGGTAACTCCGTCTACGTCAATGGCTGCTTCGGGGAAGCCGTAGGCTCTCCGGATCTTCTGCGGGTTGTGGCCGACCCGGCCAAAGTGCCGCCGGGCTACCTCTACGCGTTTCTGACCAGCCCGATGGGCAAAGCACTGATCACCCAGCAGACGTACGGCGCAGTGGTGCCGCACGTCGAAGCGCATCACGTGGTGGGTCTGCCTATTCCGCGCCTCGACCGGGACACCGAGGAGCGCATCCACGCGCTGATCGAACGCGCGGCGGCGTTGCGCACAAGGGCGGGCGCGCGGCTCAAGGAGTCGAAGCGTCGCTTCCAGCGCAAGGTGCTGGGCCTCGATCCTGACCTTCACTCGTGGCGCTATGGCAATGAACACGCCCGTGGCATAGGCGTGGCGTGGGTCCAGACTCAACGGCCGCGGCTCGATGCGTTTCACCACATCGGATACGCCGCCGAGCCGGAGGCGTTACTAGGTAGCCGTGTCTGTCTTGGCGAACTGGTCCGCCCCTATCAGCCGCCGCAGTTCAAAAGGCCATATGCGGGCAACGGCGCTATGCCGTTCCTAAGTGGCATCGACCTGTACGACACGTACCCGAAGCCGCACATGTACATATCCCGACGGATGCCGAACCTGGATCGGTACGTTGTCGGTGCCGGTACGATTCTCGTCCAGAACGTTGGCCAACGGTACGGCCTCTTTGGACGGCCAACGGTCCTCCCTCGTCATCTTGATGGCGTTGCAGTGACTCAGCACCTCATGCGCCTGTACCCCATTGCGGAAAGCGATCGGGGGTTCGTATACATATGGCTCGCTACTGACTGCGGCCGACGACTTTTGCTGAGACAGTCGTGCGGCACGTCGATGGGCGTGCTTTTTGAGCGTTCCTTCTCAGAAATGCCAGTTCCTGTGGCGGAATCAGCTCTTCGAGCGACATTCGAGCGGGACGTCGCCGCGGCCCAGGCCGACCGCGATGAGGCGAACAACCTGGAGGAGCAAGCTCAAGCCGCTTTGCGTGAGGCCCTGGAGATCAAGTCGGGCATCTGAACATGGTAGCCAGAAGTCGCAACAGAGAGGTATATCGCGTACAGCGCGCCCGTGTCCTGAAGAGTTAAGCACACAACGGAGCTACGATGGCCAAGTTACTCATCCCTCCCGCCGCGCGCCCCGCCGAAGAGGGCGAAGCGCTGGTCGTCAGCCAGCTGCAGGAGGCCCTCCCCGGCACCTACACGCTGATCCCCAACGTGGAGCTGGTGCCCCAGGGCCAGACCGCGTTCGAGTACGACCTGATCGTCATTGCGCCGCACGCCGTCTACGTCGTCGAGGTCAAGAACTGGCGCGGCGGGATCAGCGGGGATGACCACATCTGGACCATCGCGGGCAGGTTCCAGCGTCCCAACCCCTGGTTCACCGCCAACAACAAGGCGCGCGTGCTCAAGAACGAGCTACTGCGCCGGCAGCCGGCCTGCCAGCCGCTGTGGGTCGAGGCGCTGATGGTGATCGCCACAGATGAGGGCCAACTGGATCTTCGCGGGCGCGTTCAGCAGCACGTCGTCCGGCTGGGGGAGCTGGCCCCGCGACTCATGGATGCCGCCGCTCTCGGCCATCGGGCGGGCAACTTGCGCCCCTTCCGAGCCTATCTTGAAGACGCCATCTCCGGCGCGGCGCACGACCGACAAGGGCAGCCGCTGCAGTTCGGGGACTATGTTGTGCGGGAGACGTTGTTCCAGGGCGAATCGGTGTCCGAGTACTTGGCGGGGTCGGTTCTGCTGCGCAATGAGGGCGCGGTGCGACTGCGCGTCTTTGCCAACGCACCTTACCTTCCGGCCGAGCAACTCAAGTTGCGCCACGAAGCGATCTGCCGCGAGGCGAACGCCTTGCAGCAGATCGGTGAGCACCCTAACCTCATTCGCATCCGGCAGTTCGGCACCGTGCCCCAGGACCCCAACCTCCTCTACGAAGTGACAGAGTGGTCGGAGGAGGGCACGCTCCGGTCGCTCATGCAGGGCGCTGCGCCCCTCTTGCTCGAGCGCAAACTGGGGCTGGCCTACGGGATTGCCGCGGCGCTCAAGGCTGCCCACGATGCCGGCGTCATCCATCGCGACGTGCGCCCCGAGAACGTTCTCATCGGCCGTGACGGCCAGCCGCGCCTGATGAACTTTGACCACGCCCGGCTGAACACGCCCGGAGCGCTATCGGTTAGCGGTGTCGCTCGCGACCCAGACGTGTCGCAGGCCTATCTGGCTCCTGAGCTGATGTACCCGGAGCTGCAGCCAACCCCGGCGGCCGACTTGTACGGACTGGGCATGATCTTGTTCGAACTCCTGGTAGGCCGCGTGCTCCATCAGGATCCCGAGGCGGCACTCGCTGAGGACGCGCCGGTGGGCGATCCGGCGGCGTTTGGCGTCGTGGACCTGCCCGTCCGCCTGAATGAGCTAGTCCTCCAGTTGGCGAACCCGGAACCGAAAGAGCGACCGCAGAGCGCAGATACGGTTCTGGACGTATTGCGAGCGATCCGCGAAAAACCCTCCGCCACCGAGGTCGCACCTCAAGATCCCGGGCCTGCGCCGATAGACCCTGAGCAGCAGCCGGAGCCCGCCATCTTTGAGGTGAACAGCGTCATCGACGGCAAATACCTGGTGCAAAAGGTCTTGGACGCTGGCGGCTCGGGTCGCGTCTACAAGGTCTATGATGAGATCGCGGATCGCGTCTATGCGCTCAAGGTCTTTGAAGGCAGCGCCCGCTCGCTCGACTTTTTGAGGCGTGAGGTGCGCTTCTTGGAGCGCATCTCGCACCCCCATATCGTCACCTACCGCGGCTGGGGACGGCTGCCGCGGACTGGGCGCCTCTACCTGGTGACCGATTTCATCGAGGGGGAGAACCTGGCGGCGTTCACGAAGCCCGAGCGGCACCTCTCGGCTGCCGAGTCGGTTGATCGCATCATGGAGCTTCTCTCGGCGCTGAAGGCTCTTCACCCCGATGCGGACCGTATCGAGGCTCTTCAGACCAGGATGGCCGAGGGCGAAATCGACGAGGACGAGTACGAGGAATTTCAGCGCCTCCGAGATGAAGGGCTGCTCCACCGTGACATCAAGCCGGCCAACCTGATGCTGGCACACACGGGCCTGGTACTGGTGGACTTTAACATCGCTGCCTGGGCGCGTGAAGCGGATCGCACCTGGGCGGGAACCCCTGGGTACATGCTTCCCGATGTTGGCATAGTCGCCTGGGACGCCGATGGCGACCTCTTTGCAGCGGGCGTCGTGCTCTACGAACTCGTAACCGGACACCATCCCTATCCCGATCGGCAGCCAAACGCCGAGACGCCGCCCACCGACCCGCGCGAATATCAGCCGGACCTGCACCCCGAGTTCGCGTCCCTGCTTCTCCGCGCTGTCTCGTGTGACCGCGCTGAGCGCTACCATTCGGCCTCACGCTTTCTCCGCGACCTGGAGGACCTCCAGGGCGTCTATATCCAGGCGCTGCCCAGACAGGTATCCGTCCGAGGGATGCCCTTGGAGGACCACGAAGTCGACAGGCCCGACTATAACCCCTTTGTGACGCGCTTCCTCACGCTCTACAGCCAGGCCCGACGCTCGAACAGGGGCACGCGCGGTCTGGACATGTTGGCCCAGCAGACCTACGTGGAGACACGCCTCGACCGATTGTTGCGGCCGGTGATCCTGGAGGGCCGCTACCGCCTGGTCATCGTCACGGGCAACGCAGGGGACGGCAAGACCGCGTTCATCCAACAGGTTGAAGAGACAGTACGACAGCAGGGCGTACGCGTCGAGCAACTCAGCGCCAACTCCAGTGCGTTCACCTACCAGGGCGTTCGCTATCTGACCAACTATGATGGCTCTCAGGATGAGGGCGCCGAGAGAGCGAATGACCGGGTTCTGAGCGAGTTCTTTGCCCCGTTCGACGACGTGCATCTCAAGGGCTGGGGCGATGAGCGCTTTGTGCGGTTGATCGCCGTGAATGAGGGGCGCCTCATCGACTTTTTCAGCGAAGCACTCTACCGTGGCGAACAAGCGGGTTTCACGGAGCGCTTCCACCGCCTCGGTGAGGTGATCACGGGCTTTTTCAGTAGCGACACGCCTGAGCCACTACCCGAGTGGCTGCTGATCGTGGACCTTAACCAGCGCTCCATGACCGTCCACGAGGAGATGGAAGGGGCTCAGGGCTCCATCTATGAGCGGCAACTGCTGGCCCTGCTACAGCCCGAGTTCTGGCAACCTTGTGAAGCATGCGCCCACCGCGAGCGGTGCTTCATTTACTACAACGTGCGCACGCTGGCCGACCCGGTATCGGGCTCTGCCGTGCGCGAACGACTCCGGGCCCTGCTCGAAGTGGTGGAACTGCGTCGCCAGATGCACATCACGATGCGTGACATGCGCTCGGCGATGTCTTGGCTGCTCTTTCGCGATCACTCCTGTGACGATGTGGGCCGGTTGTTAAGCGAGCCCAACACTCCTGTGGAAAAGCTAGACCTACTCTATATCAACGCCTACGCTGCCGACGGCCGGCCGGCCCCTGGCCAGCGGGATGATCGGTTGGTAGCGCTGCTGCGGCAGGTGGACCCAGCGCAGGTGACGGATCCTTTACTCGACAGGGGGATCCACTTCCAGGGTCTCGATAGTGTGTCACTCATGGGTTTCGAGGGACGCGGTACGCTCGCTACGGACTGGCTCAAGGAGTGGCGCCCGGTCAGTGGTTGGGAGGCGTCGCAGCGCCCGGAACTCACCGCCGAACACCGGCAACGTCACGCGGTGCTGCGCCGGATGGCCTTCTACGAACGGCGCGACGATCGATGGCTGCCTATGCTCCCCTATCGGCACCTGGCCAGGTTCCTGCAAGCGACCCGAGCCGTACCAGGAGAGCCCGATCTGGCAGAGGCGCAAGAGGCGATTGCACGCGGCATCTCTCTGGCAGAGGGGGCACGTGACCCGCAGCGTGCAGCGCGCTATGTCTTCCTAAGGGCTGGTGGCAGCGATCGAGCCCGCCTCAAGTCGTTTCGACTCTTTCCGCTGGACAGCTTCTCCCTCCGCCTGCCCGCCCTGCCCGGTCAGACGTATATCGAGTACGCCCCCGATCGCCTGATCCTCGCATATCAACCGCCTGACGTGTCGCATGGTCGCGCGAACGGCGCGGCAGAGCTAGTCATCCCTCTGGATCTGTTCGAGTTCCTACTCGGGCTCGGAGAGGGCTTTGCGCCGTCAGCTGACGATCTGGGAGGGGCCTTTATCAACCTGAGCATGTTCAAGCACGCGCTGATCCATCAACCGTATCGCTATCTCCTGCTCACTCGTGATGACCGTGACTACTATCGGGTCGAGCAGACAGAAGTCGGCCGAGTCACCCTGGAACACCTAGCAGAGGGGAACAGCGGCAATGGCGCCTAGTCGAAGAGACTATGAGTTCAACAACTCACGCATCTGCCACATCATGCCCAAGACCGTTCAGCTCGATCGCGTGCTGATCAACCTCTATATGCTGCTCAAGCATAATGGGCAACGTCCCGTGGCGCGCAGTGGCCGTCAAGAGGTCTCCCTGGATGACATGGTGCAGAGCCTCATTGGCCAGCACAGCGACACGCTGCAGGGGTTCAGCGCACATCCGGATGTCGTGCGTGACTGGCTGTATAGCGATCTGGTTGATATAGTCTACCGAGGCTACCCAGACAAGGAGGCTGTAGCTGCGCCCATGCCGCTACACCTCAATGCCTACAAGCTGCGCAATCCGCGGTTGGCGAAGGACTACCGCGCCTCCGAGCATCTTTTCAGCATGATGCACTATGCCGATCCCACCTTGCCCGCTCGCCTGGCCGACTACCTCGGACGCGGCATGGACCGCTCGGCCTACGAGACGTATGACGGACAGACTCCTCTCGACATCGAAACGCTCATCATCGTTCGGCTAGTAGACAACCCGAACCTGAGGGAGAGCAAGACGAGTCGTAGTGACTACCTGGATCCGCCGCTGTGCCTGGGCCAGGCGCGCCTCATGTGCGATGACATCCGGCGGTTGCTCGCCTATGAGCGCGCTGTGCCTCGTGCGGTGTTGATCAGCTACCTTCGCACCGCATTTGGGCTGCACTTGGGGCTCTACCTGTTGCGGCTGTTCCGCCAGCTCACAGGTTGGGTGCGAGATCAGCAGGCGCACGCCGCTTGCCGCAACTGCCCGGTGCGTCCCGGCAGTGCCCAGCCCTTCGCCGATTGCCCTTATGCCTTTCAGAATCCAAGAAGCGACGCACTGGCCGTCGTACCCGAGTTCGTTGTTGACATGGGCGAGGACGTCGACGCACACATGGCGATGCTGGCTCGCCAGAGTTGTGCCCAGCACTACGTGAGCATGAATGACTACATCCGCTCAGTCTTTACCGTCAACGAGCTAATCCGCTTTGCCATAAGCCCGACCGGACAACGGCAATGGGGACGCCAGCCGACGGCGGTAGCCGAGGCGCTGTCCATACTGGCTGAGCCGCCAGCGGGCCTAGATTACTACTTTGACATGCGTACCGAGGACCTCTTCCCTCGAGGATCGGAGGACGAAGAGCGTGCCGAGGTGCGGGCCCTTTGGGAGATGGGAGACTTGGCGCCGATTGACCGCTTCATTGAGCTGCTCATGCTGGCGCGCATGTCGTACTATCGCAAGTACCTAATAGAGCAGATCGATTCGGTGCTGATGAAGAACAGCGACACCTGTCTGCTCCGCCAGGGCAAAGGGCGGGGGGCCCGCAACGAGCGTCGTTGGCACATCGGCAGCCGGCTGTTGGAGATGCTGGGCCAGATCGCCGTGCTTGAGCCGGGAGGCGTCGGCGGCGAAACGAGGTTCCGCTCACGCCCGATCCTGATCGACGGATTCGTCACATGGTTGCGCGAGCGATACGGGTTGACGTTCATGCCGAATTGGGCTCAGGCGACGATCCGGGACCACACCGCCTTTAACGCCAACCTGCAGCAACTCAAGCAGAGCCTTCGCGAGATCGGCTTCTTTGTCGATCTCAGCGACGCCTATAACGCTCAGACGATCCGGCCGCGCTACCCAGTGGAGACGGCTGTGGAAGGGGCAAACAGCTGAGATGACCATCCTACAGCCTCTGACCCAACCCGATCTGGACCGCCGCTTTACCGCCAAGGCACACGAACTCATCCTAGGGGAGCTGGCGACAAGCAGCGCCGGGCAGTGTTTGCGTATCAGCACCCTGCCACGGCGCATCGCGTGCGACCTGTGCGCCACGTTGAACGCGCAGGCGCTGGATGCGGACATCGCCTTGCTGCTCGGGCCCTGGGAACACCGACAAGCCCCTTGGGAGGTTACCGCTACCCGGCTCATCGAGCTTCGCAACGCCGCAACTCGCCCTCTGCTGGTTTTTGTGCCTCCTGGGCTCAAGGCAGCCGCTGAGGATTCGTTCGACGTCAGCACGTTCAGGGAGATCGTCCTGCAGCATCTGCCCCGTCAGTTGCTCAGCGAACTGCGTAGCGAGGTGCCCGATGGCGTGGTGGCGCTCATGGACCGCACAGTGCGCTTTCTGCGTAGCCGCTCCCTAACGGACGATGACCTCGTGCGCTATTACCTCAGTGTGCTCAACAATGGGGCGGGGCTTGAGGCTGCCGGTGGAGCGGTCTACCAACTCGGGCTCATTCCCGACTTTGCTCTGTTCAGCGATCCACGGCGGGTTGAGCAGAGGTTGGACCAGAACACCAACGCCGTGACCAAGCTCATCTATGCGACCAGTCCGCTTTTGGTGCGGATCGTGTCGCTGGGCCTCGAGGATGCGGCGCTGCAATCGACGCTACACGGATTCCTCCAGCAGCAGGCCACTCATGACGTTCCCCAGTGGGCCGAGCAGATCGCCTGCACTCCTGACTGCCGATGCCTGGCTTTCGAGAACTGGATCTTTGCCGACGAGTTTGCCGGTCCGGAGCGGCCCATCATCACCCTGCATGACCTCAGACTGACCGCCCGCGACCCATCTCGACCCTTGGGGGCGGACAATCCGCTGTTTCTCGATGTGCGCAAGGCGAGGACAGTGCAGGTCAAGTGGGAGACCCGACCCAAGCCCTCGCTGCTACCCGAACTGGCCCACTTTCGCATCGAGCTGGTCGATGCGGACGGCGCCGTGACTTGGCAGGGAAAGAACATACGAAACACCACCAGCAAGCTTTCCTCGCGTACGAGATCGGTCAAAGTGGCCGAGTTCCGTGACCTCGTGGAGGACGGCATTCACTACTTCCGTGTGCGGGCCTATACCCAGAACGACGAGATCCTGAACGAAGAAAACGCGGATGAGCATCCGGAGATCCTCCGCGATCCACAGGACCCAGAGGGCAAACGGACGAATGAGAGCGATGACGTCTATCTGTGGATAGGCGGCGAGAACGAGGACTCTCCGGTCTCACCACCCCGCAACGTGACCGTCAACTCTTATCTCTCGGCGCAACTACACGCGTGGTATGCCGCCTTTGACCGTGGAGAGGATCCTCTGGCGACTGAGCTGCTTCCTCAGGCGGAGCGGAGCGGCTGGGTCACGAGCAAGGGGAAGCGCGCCGAAGCGATCTACAACGTCGTTTTTGACTCACAGGCACGGTTCACCATGCCCGTCAACAGTGTGCTGAGACACATCGAGGATGAGACGTTAGCACATCCAGAGAACCTCGGGCGCTGGCGCCTTAACCTCTCTCAGGGACAGACATACGAGAGCGCAGAGCCTACACCTCGACCGTACCGGGATGGCGCGCAAGTGCCCGCTACGTTCCGCGACGCGCGAGCCGCGCTCTTTCGGGCGCTCCGTGGTCCAGAGGGTGGTGAGCTGACGGCAACCGCGGATCTCTATGCCTTGCGGCACCAGATTTTCGAGTATGCGCGTGCCTATAGCGCCTGGCTAGCGCAGGCCGACGAGCAGTTCGACGTGTATGCCATCCGCGAGGAACAGGGCAAACGGCGAACCGAGGCGCTCTTTCTGGACCTGGATGCGGTGGAGGTCCTGTTGCCCAACGGCAGCGGTGAGCCCGACCGCGTGTACCTGTTGGCACCCACGCATCCTCTGCGACTCCTCTGGCACTTGCAGCGCGCGCAACTGGGCAGAAGCTGGCTAGCGGCGGCGTACAGCGCAGGCGAACAGGGCCTGGTTACCAGAGCGGTGAGACGGTTCCTGCTGCAAGGGCTCGCTCCCAACAACCTGCCGCCAGTCCTGCGCATCACGCACGAGGGGTACCCTCAGGCCGTCTCTCACTACTACGTAGAGCAAGGAGCACTTGGCCTCTTCTGGACCCTCTATGTTCGTGAAGATCTCCGTGACGGTCGCTCGCTACGTGCTCGTCTGCAGCGCTTGCTCGGCATCGCTCGCCTAGCGGCCGATGTCGATACCTACGGCGGGATCCGCAAAGAGACCATGAGCACCAAGCTGCAGCGGTATCTACTCCAGCACCCCTATGTACGCACACTGAGGATCAACGTGTTCAACCCGGGCGATGCGGGACTGATCGTCGACGCGATCCTGCAGATAGAGAAGAACCGCGGGGAGATGCCGCGCCTAAGTTACGAGCTACGCCTCTTTGGTGGAAGCTCCCAACTCGATGATATGGGCGAAGCCGTGGAGCAACTTCTCAACCCGGAACGTCAGGTTACGGCTGAGGCTAACGCTTTCTTGGTGGCAGCCGGGAACCACCTCTTCCCCAAGCTTCGCTACAGCCGCAACCGGTTTGAGGACTATCTCCGTGCGCCTGAGCGTTACGAAGCACACATCTCCATCCTCCACGACCTATTCCCCGTCTCCGTCGAGCCCGCTGCACGTCTGGATCGCGGCCGATCGAGCTTCCTGCACGGCCTGCTTCAGGAGCAAGTCACACAGTACGCCGGCGATGCCACTTTCTACGCCTGGTGCCGCCAGCTATTGCCAAAAGACGGCCCAGAGCTTCCTGACGACGCACAGCATACGGCCGCTCTGATGGCGGACCTGCTGCGCCAGACGGCGGAGCTTCAGGCTGCGGTGGCGATCGGCAAGAGGGAGAGATCCGCCGTGCCCGTGGTGCCCACACTACAGCTCGCCCTAAGGAGCGAGGAAAGAAGCTTCCTCTACCAGGTTCACACCTACTCGGATTGGGTGTTTGTCGTCGACCGGCATCTCGGGCTGGAGTATTTCGACGGCGAGACCAGCGACGATCGCCCGGTGTTCCTGCTCGATGCCACGCCCGAATTCGGGGCACATGACACAGAACGGCTGCTCCTGACGACCCGCTCCACGCAAGAGATCGTGCAGCTCATTCGCCCTGCACTCGTTGAGCATCAGCTTCTGCTCGATGAAGGAGGTGAGGGCTACTTCCTGCAGCTACTCCGATCGTTGAGCGGCCAGTTGGCACTCAAACTGCTCTCTGCCCCCAACACGGTCTCCGAGGCCCTAGGTTTGGCGCTCGCGCGCCTGTTCCTGGAGCAGTACGCGCTGTTGCAGGAGCGTATCGTGCTGCCCCTGGACGCCCACCTCTATCTGTTCAGTGGTCCTGAACCCGAGATAACGCTAGCGCATGAGGTGACATTGAGCCGCAGTGATCTCCTGCTGGTCTCCTGCCTTCCTGACGAGAGGGAGATCCGCTTGCACATCATCGAAGTGAAGTGGCGCGACGGCTTGACGCCCTCGGCGTACACCGAGTTGTGCCAAGATGCCGAAGCCCAGATCACCCAGACCGAGGCCGCCCTACGTCGGCATTTCGACCCTAACCTCCAGCCAGCAGACCGCCTGGACCGACACCTCAAGACGAAGGAGCTGATCTCTCTACTGACCTTCTATCTGGGGCGTTCTGAGCGCTATGGGTTGGTGACGCCAGAGTCTGCGGGGAGACTGCACGGCTTTCTTGTGGGACTCGATCAGGGGTACCAACTGAAATGTAGCGGTGTGGGGCTGGTCTTTGATTTCAGCTTCCAGGGAATGAGTGTACTCGAGGAGCACCCGGATCTGGTCTTCTACCGCATTGGGGGGGATTACGTCCAAAGGCTGCTCAATAACGGTCTGCGGCGTCGGGCATTGTTACGGGAGGAGGCGGGCACCAAGCCGACGAGCATCAACGAGAGTGAGCGCCAGACGGAGCGCA
The DNA here is from genome assembly GCA_040768165.1 of Anaerolineae bacterium. Lineage (GTDB taxonomy): Bacteria > Chloroflexota > Anaerolineae > UBA1429 > UBA1429 > DUUT01. The sequence continues at coordinate 59,740 of JAXGNH010000017.1, read as the reverse complement.
AGGAACAGGTCTTGCGCGACACCGACATGCACGCTGATCCCACTTTCGCCAGGATCCAGACCCAGTTTGGCCGCCGCAACGAACAGATAGGGGAGTCTCCTCAGCCCCCCGTTCGTCCGCAGGACCCTCAACAGACAGGAGCGATAGGAGCGAGCGACGACCAGCCGCACGCCGAGAGTATCAGCCTGCCACGCATAGAGGACGACATGGCAGGGTCAAGCACGGTGCCTGACGTAGCGCCGCCCGGCGCTGTACTCGCGTCAGAGGTCGCCGCCAGCACGGGGACTGCAGAGCAACACGCCGACGGTACGGAACGCCTACCGCCCAGTGACGCGCTACTCGGCGAGACGCGCCTGTCGGGTCAGTTCGGGGTGCTGGGTAGAGCCTCGGGAAGGTTTATCGCCCTGGATCTAAATGGCACGAACACGGTCAGCCTGTTCGGCGTGCAGGGCGGGGGCAAGTCATACACCGTGGGCAGCATCGTGGAAATGGCGACACAGAGCATGCCGGGCATCAACCTACTGCCTTCGCCCTTGGCGACTGTGATCTTTCACTACAACGAGAGCCAGGACTATCCGCCGGAGTTCGTGTCCATGGTGCAGGCGAACGATGAGCCCCAGCAGATTCGTGTACTCGCTGAGGAATACGGGGCGCATCCGCGGTGCCTGAGCGACGTCATCATATTGACTTCCGCGGACAAGGTGGCCGTCCGACGGGCCGAGTTCCCGGGTGTACGCGTGGAACCGATCGCCTTCAGTTCTCACGAACTGAGTTTCAGGGACTGGCGATTCCTAATGGGCGTCGCCGGCAACCAGATGTACATGAAGCAGATCAACCTGATCATGCGACAGCTGGGCGAACGTATCACACTGGAGGGCCTTCGCAGCGAGATCGAGGAATCCGAATTGAGCGACAACCAGAAGGGCATTGCTCGCCTGCGGCTCAACTTTGCCGAGCAGTTCCTCGATGACTCACGGCGTTTGGCAGAGGCCATGCGACCGGGCAGGCTCCTCATCGTAGACCTGCGCGATGAGTACATCGACAAGGACGAAGCCCTTGGGCTGTTCGTGGTCATGCTCAACATTATGGCGAACGCAGGGCGTCAAGAAGGTTACAACAAGCTGATCGTCTTCGATGAGGCGCACAAGTACATGGACAATGGCGACCTTACGGGACACATCGTCGATGTGATACGACAGATGCGCCATCAGGGTGTGACGATCCTAATCGCGTCTCAGGACCCTCCTTCGCTGCCTAATGAGGTCATCGAGTTGTCCTCGCTGGTGATTCTCCATCGCTTCAACTCGCCAAAATGGCTGAAACACGTCCAGCGTTCCATCACGGCCCTCGCCGACCTGACGCCCGAGCAGATGGCTGCTCTTCGTCCTGGCGAGGCCTACGTCTGGGCCACGAAATCGACCGATCGTCTTTTCACACAGAAGGCAGTGAAGGTTCACTTCCGACCGCGTATCACGCGACATGGCGGTGGCACCAAGACAGCCATCTAGGAGAGCGAGAGTGGCCTACCGAATACTGCACATGGCCGATCTCCACATGGAGGCTTCTTTTGCGTCGAGTGGCGTAAGTGGGCAGTTGGGTGCGTGGCGTAGGGCGGATCTCCAGGCCACTCTGGCGCGTCTTCTGGCCCTTGCGCGCGAGCAGCAGGTCGATGCCGTGACCATAGGTGGCGATCTTTTCGAGGACCGCTTGGCCTCTGTAGACATTAGTGAACTCCTCGCACAGCAGTTCTCCAAGCTGGCGCCCATCCGGGTCTTCGTCGCTCCCGGGGAGTGTGATCCTTACACGAGCGACTCCCTCTATGCCTTAACGCGCTGGTCGGAGAACGTGAGCATCTTTTCGCGGGGAGAGTTGACGCGAGTGACCCTCGCTCCTGGGCTGTTCCTCTGGGGTGCTGCGTGCCCACCCTTGCCTGCCGCGCGGTTGATGGCCCCTCGCGAGGTTGGTAGGCACTTGCTGCTACTGCACGCTATCTGCGCACATGAAAGAGCGTTCAGCCAACGCGGTTTGTTTGCGGTTACGGAGAGGGACCTACGACAGGGAGGTTGGGCGGGCGCGCTGCTAGGGCATCAGCATGGTGCTCAGCGCGGTGCGGATGACATCTTCATCTATCCGGGTAGCCCCGAACCGCTAGCCCCTGAAGAAGATGCCCTACGCCATGGGGTAGCGCTGCTAACGGTCGGAGAAACAGATCTTCATGTGGAACTCCTGCCCACCAACCAGTGGCGCTATGTGACACTGAGGGTTGATCTGGATGGCTGCGAGACAGATCACGAGGTTGCACGTCGAGTGCATCATGCCCTGGCAGAGTGCGAGGGAAGCGGGGACCAGCGTACGATCTGCTACCTTACCATTCAGGGGAGGCCAGCGGAGCCGCTTGACCGTGCGAAGCTCGTGCAGAACACCAGTAGCCCGATGCAAGTCGTGTGGCGCTTTGCGCTGTCGGGCGCCTATGACCCGGAAGTCATTCAGCAGGAGCAGACCGTGCGGGGACTGCTGGCGCGGCGTTTTCTCGCGCGCTCGGCTGATACCTCTCTTCAGGAACGCGATGGAGAGAGAGCAGTCCTAGAGATGGCGCTGGGCGCCCTGGATGGAAAGCAGGTGCAGGACGATGCGACTACTTAAGCTGCGGATCGCCGGCTTTGGAAAACTCAGTGACTGCATGGTCGACTTCACACCAGGCTTCAACCTTGTCTATGGCCCCAATGAGAGCGGAAAATCCACGCTACAGCGAGCGATCTTGGCACTGCTATATGGTTTCTGGGGCGAAGGCTCCATCACCAGGAGTCGCAGTGTCGATTTCGACGCTCTCAGGCCCTGGGACACGAAGACTCCCTATGCTGGATCGTTGTCTTACAGGCTTGATACTGGCGCAGTCTTCGAGATCCAAAGAACCTTTGCACCCAAGCAGAGCACCAAGCTGCTTCGCCTGCCGGACGGCACAGATGTCTCATCCGACTACCCTCACGAATCTAGGGGGCGGCTCTACTTCGGGCAGGCTCAGTGGGGTATGAGTAAGGAGGTCTTTGAGAGCACGTGCTTTGTGCGCCAGGCTGAGCTGGCAATCGCGCAGAACTCAGCTTCAGCTATCACGGACACTCTCATGCGTTTCGCTGCCTCAGCTTCCGCTGACACAACGACCTCAGCAGCGGTTGCCTTGCTCGATCAGGCTCTCCGCGACCAAGTCGGTACCGAGCGAGCGTGGACGAAGCCTCTCGCGAGGGCTAGGCAACGGGTGAGGGAGCTGGAGGACGAGAGACGGCAGGCCGAGCAGCGGCAGCGTGAGGCTCGTGCGCTTCTTGAGCAGAGAAAACAGATCGAGGAGCATCGCGACCGCTTGGGACACGAGACACTGCGGTTACGTGCTCTGCGCTTGCTCGCTGAGCAACAGCTGGTGCAGGACCGGCTGCTTCGGGCACAGGCAGCGGACAGTGAGGTCCGACGATGGGCGGCTATCGTTACCGACCTGGAGCTCTGGGCTGACTTCCCAGTCGCCCTGCGGGACACCGTCCTAGACCTCAGAGCGCAGCGATCGCGCCTCAAGAGAGATGTAGTGAGCCGCGAACCCAAGGCGCGCCGTGATCAGGATGAACGCGATAGGCTGGCAGCAAAGATCGCTGATCTGGAGCAACAGATCGCGCTGTTGGCGGATGCCCAAGATACTGTCGTAAGCGCTGCACGCCGAATCGATGAGCTAGAAGCGCTCCACCAAGCAACGACTAGCCAGGAGCGTGTTGCGGTCGAGCGCTACGAGCAGGCGCGCCAAGCGTATGAGACGCTGGAGGCCGATGCTGCTGCGGGGAAAGAAGATCTCGCGCCCTTGATCGCTCTGGGGTATGAGGGGCTAGCCGCGATGGAGGAGCAGCTGAAGACAGCTGCAGGAGCCCTAGAGCAGGCTAGCGACGACCTCGACGCCGCCAAGAGAGTATGGGACGCGTGGGATACCGATGAGGACTTACTGGCGCTGTTGCCCCAAGATAGCGAGGACGCCCTACGAAGGGTCCCGCCCAAAGGAGCCCTGACGTACGTGCCCGAATGGGCCGAAGTAAGGACGCAGGCGGAGCGCTCTTCGGCGCTCGCGCAGAAGGCCAGGCGCCTGCGTTATCTGTGCCGCCTGACCGAGAGATCTGCTCTTCGCTCGTGGCTCGCAGCGATCGAACAAGCCGAGGAGGAAGCGGAGCACTGGCTTATTGAGCGCAACCGCCTGCAGGCGTGGTCTGGGTTTGGCGTGCGGCATGAGGCCATCCAGGCCCTGCAGGCCCAGCGCGAGGATGCCATGCATGAGTACCGCGAAGTGGACAGACGGATCGAGGAGACAGCATCTGTTCGGCAATCAGTCATAACCCGGCTGCGCGAGATCGATGCGCAGCTGCAGTCGTTTGGTGGCCATAGACTCGATACCAGTCGGCTCCCGACCGTGCTATCGCTAGAGGCGCAGTGGCGTACCCTATGCGAGTCTCAGTGCGACGCAGAACAGCGCTATCGGCAGGCCGAAAGCACTGCCCACGAACTCGGGCGGCGGCTGCAGGACCTTGAGAAACAGCTCGGGCCGCGGAGCGTTCTGGGGCTGCCCGAGCTGGAGCGCATGCGCGAATCAGTTCTCAGTGTAAGCGAGCAGCTTCGTGACGCCAATGCGCAAGCGGATGTGAGCAAGGAAGAGTGGTCTCGGGTCGGGCTGAGCGAGGACAGGTTCGCTATGGTGACGCGCACCGCGCAGACCATCGAGTCAGGCGCGCTGGCACCCTCTTACCGAAAGGGATGTGCCGGCTTTCTGCATAGAGGGCAGCCGCCACAGGAACCGATGCCAGTTGAGATAACCGTGTACCGACAGGCCCTGCCCATCCATGAACGAATGCTGAACGCACGGCGCGAACTGGAGGCTGTGGCAGAGTCTTGGGCACAGACGCAGGTTGACATCAGCGAGCGATCCCAGATCACTGCAGATGAGTTGCTCGATGCCAAGACATATGGGCTGCTGCGCGAATCCATGGAGCGCCGTGATAGTCTGAAGCGCGATGTGGACCACCAGCAGGCCGTGCTTGCCGATGCTCGAATCGGTGCTGACAAGGCTCGGGAGCGCCGTCAACGTGTTCAGGAGCAGCTACGGGCAGAATTGGCCCAACTGGGGCTGCGCGAGACGGACATGGATCTCGGTGCAGCCGTGCGCCGCTATGCGACGTACTGCGAGCAAGCCGGCGAGGCTAGGACTCTGAATGCTGAACGAAGTGGGCTGCTGGCACAAGCTCAGGCTGCCCAAGGCGACCTGGACCTTCTGGAGCAGAAGCGCCGGGGGCTCAGCGAGATTGAGGATGAACTAGCAGATGCCCTTGCAGAACGTCTGGGGTCATTGCCCCAGGAAGCGTCCGGCGTAGGCGAGATGGGTGTAAGAGCGGCTGATTCTATCGAGCTCTCCGCCCGACAGGCGCAGAAGGATATTGACGCTCAGCTCGCGATCTACCAGCAGCACATCGATTCCTGGCAGCTGCACGTAGGGGCAGACACTCGGTACCACAGGGCTCTGGAGGCGCTGGCGGCAACCTTTAGCGAAGGACTCCTGGTTGAGTCTGGCCCCTCCGGCGCCCGGCTGGCCAAAAAAGGGATCAAGGCGCAGCTGTCTGTGGCGGAAGCCGACATCGCGCGTGCCATCGAGACGCAGCCCGAGTGGGCGCAGCTGGAAGCAGACCAGACCACTCGGGCGTATCAGGAGGAGATGAGTCGGGTTGAGGAGGATCAGCTGGCCACCGTCCAGGCGCTCAGCACATCCAAGCAGATCCTCCAGAACAAGCTGGAAGTCTTACGGCGGGATCATGGGGAGATGCAGAGGCAGCGCGCGCGCCGTGATCAGGCGAGACAGCGTCTTGACGCCCTGAGAACCGATGCCTGCGACCGACTGGGTGATCTTGCTCGAGGCTCCGAGCTGGACTTCACCTCCCTGCGAAATCGCCTAAGCGCTGCTCTGGGAAGGCAGGCGGAGTTGCGTCGTCAGAGGCAATCCCTCGACGACCGACGCAGCGAGGTGGACACCGTGCGAGGCGAGCGGTTGCGCGTGGAGGCGGACTTGCGGGCCGAGCTGGCTCGGGTGGGCATCTCCGACGGTGACTTGCTGGCGTCTGTGGCAGCGTATCGTGAACAGTGCGATAAGAAGCAGCAGCTGGACACGCTGGAGCATGACCGGGATCGCGTCATAGCGGAGCACCGTGGGTTGTCGGATGCTATCAGTGTCTGGGAATCTAGCTATCGAAACATGGCTGATATTGAGCAGCGGCTTGGTCGTCTGCTGGCAGAGGCAGGAGCCGATGTTGCTGCACTACCCCTGGATGAAGCCCTAGAGGAGTTCGAAGCACACACGGCCAAGCAGCGAGAATGGTCCGAGGCCAATGTCCAGTATGAGTACGCGGTGCATCTACGCGATTCGACCCTTGGTGAGCAGACCATTGACAGCCTTGAACAGGCAGTGAAGGGGCTGAGCGCCCAGCTGCAGGCTGCCAGGATGAGCCGACCGGAACTCCTCCAGCTTCGCGCGACACAATCCTCCGATGAGTATGCGAGCTTGCAGCATCAGATGCAGCAGGAACTGCTTGACCGAGAGACAGAGCTGGATGGGCTCCGCCAGAAAATCACGGCTCAGGCACAGCAGGGAGCGCACCTGGCTGAACTCGACGAAGAGATCGCGCGGGCCAGAGAGTCCCTGCGCAGCCTGGAGGCGTTGCGCGATACTCTGACGCGAGCCCATGAGGAGCTGATCGCGGCGACGCAAGAGTATCAGAAGCAGTTTGCACCCAAGCTGGCCAGCGTTCTCAGCGAGGGGTTGAGCGTGACGACGGCCGGGCGCTACCGGCAGGTGAAGGTCGACCCTCAGACGCTGGATGTACGCCTGGTGGAGCCCGATTACGGCCGGCTCGTCGACTCATCCAACTTGAGCGCGGGCACACGCGACATCGTCTACTTGTTCTTACGAGTTGCCATCGCCATGCTGATGAGTGGCCAGGAGACGCCGCCGCTGATCCTTGATGATCCGTTGACACAGTGTGACCGCGACCGCCAACTGAGGCTGCTGGAATACCTGGCTAGGCTAGCGGGCACGCTCCAGATCCTGTACTTCACCAAAGATGAGTCGATCAAGGACTGGTTTGAGGGGCAGCTCGCTTCAGAGCCCGTTCATCGATGCCATATCACGGGTCTTTGACCAGTCCGTGCGGCGGATCAAGATACTGGCCCGTACGAGACTCCTGCACGAGTTGCTCGGCGCCGTGACCCTTCGCAGATGAGCTGACGACCAAGCTGGCGGCGCTCAGTGAGAGCGATGATGATCGCTAGCACAAGCCCAACCTGCTCTGTGCGCTGAATGCGATGGTTGGAAGCCCTCTGGCGTTGGCGCCCTGGGGAGGACCGGTCCCACCTAAGACACCACACAAGTTACACCGCTAGCCCAAATCTTCATCATGTCCACCGGGCTGTAGCGCCGGTGCTGCGCCTGGACATCCTCCGAGGGGAGGTTGACATATAAGCGCACCACGTACAGACTCGAGTGCCCCAGGATCTTTTACAGGGTGAACAGGTCCCCGCCGTTCAGGAGATAGTTCTTGGCGAACGTGTGGCGAAAGGTGTGGGGCGAGCAGCGCACCCCCTCCAGGCCGGCGTCCTCACCGTAGCCGCGCACCAGCCGGTAGACATAGTTGCCCGTCATCGGCAGGCCGTCGGAGCGCTGGAACACCTCGCCCACGCTGGGGTGGTAGGGGGCGGGGCGGAACTTGTGCAGGTACTTCCACAGCGATGCCTGCACCTTGGCGCCAAAGGGCACCAGGCGCTCGCGTGCGCCCTTGCCCAGCACCTTGAAGGTGGCGCGGTCGAAATCCACGCTCCCCACCTGCAGGTGTACCAGCTCCGAGAGGCGGATGCCGGTGTCGAGCAATACGAGCACGACGCAGTAGTCGCGGAAGCCCCGCGCGCCCCGCTTGTCGATCACCCCGAGGAGGCGCTGCACCTGGGCGACGGAGAAGGTCTCGACGACGGTGTCCGGCGCCTTGGGGATGCCCACGCGCTGGGCGGGGTCCTTGGACAGGTACTCCTCACGCGCCAGCCAGGCGAAAAAGGCCTTCAGGGTGCGGGCATAACCCTGGATGGTGCCCGCGGCGAGGGGCGCGTCCCGGGCGGGCTTGAGGGGGTTCTGCGCATCCGCCCGGACATCCTCGCGCAGGTGCACGAGGAAGGCGCGCAGGTGGGCGGTGGTCACGGCGGCGGCGTCCAGGGGGATGCCCTGGGCGGTGAGGTACTCCTGGAAGATGCGCAGCTTGCCGAGGTACCAGCGGATGGTCTTGGGGCTCTTGCCCTCCGCCAGGCAGTAGACGCGGTAGCCCTCGACGAGGGTGGGGAAGGACGTGGAGCCGGTCATGGTGACCTCCTCGCGTAGATAGTCCGCAGCACTTTGGGAACTAATCCGCAGTACTGGGCGGTCGGGGCTCCACTGCAAGTCCGCAGCACTTTGCGGCCCACGCGCCGCGGCCCTCCTACGCCGAGGAGGGCCGCACCTACGAGATGTTGGGGTTCCCATGCATCCTACCACAACCGGTTGTGGTCCTGTAGGGCGGGAGGGGGTCGAACCCTCACGGCCTTGCGGCCAGCGGATTTTAAGTCCGCAGCGTCTGCCTTTCCGCCACCGCCCCTCACTTGGCGATGATAGGCCCCCCACTAGTCCCTGTCAACGCGCGCTGGCCCATTTTACAGGCCGCCATCTGCTGGTTAGAATAGGGGCGACGTTGGCCTGGCCGGGGACACAGCACAACGACGTGGGGGCCGCCCTTGCGCGTGATGATGATCTCCAGAGCCTGCCTCATCGGGGCCTACCAATCCAAACTCGAGGCCATCGCCTCGTACCCCGATGTCGAGCTGACGGCGGTGGTCCCCGCCTACTGGCGCGAGGGCCGTCGCGTGGTGCGGCTCGAGCAGGCCTATACTACGGGTTACCAACTTGTCGTCGCTCCCGTCGCTTGGAACGGCCGCTTCCACCTGCACTACTTTCCCACGGTGGCCTCGCTGCTGGCCAGCGTACAGCCCGACCTCCTCCACATGGACGAGGAGCCCTACAACCTGGCGACGTTCCACGCCCTCCACGCCGCCCGCCGGGCGGGCGTCCGCGCCCTCTTTTTCACCTGGCAGAATATCGCGCGGCGCTATCCCCTGCCGTTTCGCGAGATGGAGCGCTGGGTGTACGGCGCCGCCGATGCCGCCATCGCGGGCACCGAGGGTGCCGCCGATGTGCTGCGACGCAAGGGGTACGGCGGGGCGCTCCGCGTGATCCCCCAGTTCGGCGTCGACCCCGACCTGTACCATCCGCCTGCCGAGGATCCGGCCGACCGCCGCCGGGGCGGGCGACCACTCGCCATCGGCTATGCCGGGCGGCTCGTACCCGAGAAGGGGCTCGATACCCTCGTGGAGGCTGTGGCCGGGCTCGATGGCGAGTGGCGGCTGCAGTTCTGTGGGTGGGGGCAGCTACGTCAGCCGCTGGAGCGCGACCTGGCGCGCCGTGGGCTGATGGAACGGGCCGTCTTCCGCGAGTGCGTTTCGGCCCTCGAGATGCCCGCCCACTATGCCACCATGGATGTGCTGGTGCTCCCCTCGCGCACGCGCCCTAACTGGAAGGAGCAGTTCGGACGCGTGCTGATCGAGGCGATGGCCTGTGGCGTGCCGGTGGTGGGCTCCGATTCCGGGGCGATCCCGGCCGTCATCGGCGATGCCGGGCTCACCTTCCCCGAGGGGGACGCAGGGGCGCTCCGCGCACACCTCGCGATGCTCATGGCCGACCCGCAGCTGCGGTGCGAACTCGGGGCGCGCGGGCGCCAGCGCGTGCTGGAGCGCTACACGCAGGAGCGCATCGCGGCGGAGACGGTGGCGCTGTACCGCGAGGTGTGCGCCGCATCCGGCCGGCTCGCTGGGCCGGGGGACGCGTGAGGACGGCGGTGCGAGCCCGCAGCGATGCCGCGGATCGTCCGCGCATCGCACTGAACGCGCACCTCCTCTCGGCCGACGCGAGCTACCGTGGGGCGGGGGTCAGTCACTACATCGAGAGCCTGCTGCGCTACCTGCCGCAGGCCGACGCTGCGGCGGAGTACCTTGCCCTGTTACGGCGGGGGGCGCCGGCCGCACCAGGATGGCGGAGCTGCACGGCGCGCTGGGACACCGGGCATCCTGCGGCGCGTGTCGCGTGGGAGCAGGTGGCGCAGCCGTGGCGGTTGTGGCGTGAGCGGATCGACTTGGTCCACGCGCCGGTATACGTGGGGCCCGTCGCCTCGCCTTGCCCGATGGTCGTCACGGTGCACGACCTGAGCTTTTACCTGTACCCCGAGCTGCTTCGTCGGACCAGCCGGAGCTATCTGCAGCGACTGACGCGCCTGTCGGTGGCGCGAGCCGCGGGCATCATCGCCGTGTCGCGCGCCACGCGCGACGACCTGGTGCAGGTTCTGGGGGTGGCGCCCGAGCGCATCACCGTGGTGCACAACGGCGTCGACGACACCATGCGGCCCATCGTCGACCGCGCGGCCGTCGAGGCGTTTCGCCGGCGGCGGGGTTTGCCCGAGCGGTTCATCTTGTTCGTGGGGACGCTGGAGCCCCGCAAGAACGTACCCAAGCTCTTGCAGGCCTATGCCCTGCTGCGTGAGCGGTGGGGCTCCGAGCACTGCCTGGTATTGGCGGGCGGACGGGGCTGGGGGTACGACGACATCGAGGCGACGATGGCGCGCCTGGGCCTCGGGTCAGAGGCCGTGATCCTGCCCGGCTTTGTGCCGCAGGACGAGCTGCCGTTGTGGTACAATGCCGCCGACCTGTTCGTCTACCCGGCGATCTATGAGGGGTTCGGCATCCCTCCTCTGGAGGCGATGGCCTGCGGCGCGCCCGTGTTGGTCTCGGATCGCTCGTCGCTGCCCGAGGTGGTGGGTGACGCTGGGGTCGTGGTCGACCCCGACGATGTCGAGGTGATGGCCGCCGCCATGCGCGACGTGCTGTTCGACGACGAGCGTCGGAATGCCCTGCGTGCCGCCAGCCTCGTCCGCGCCAGCGAGTTCTCCTGGGTAACGACGGCGCAGCATACGGCATCGCTCTATCATCGCATTTTGACGGATGGACAGGACGGATGACCCGCAATCGTCCGCGCAACACTTGGCTCACACTGAAACCGCTGCTCGATTCCGCCCTCATCGTGCTGGCATTCGCCGTCGCGTATTTGGTGCGCTATCACCTGCAGTGGGTGCGCGAGGTGGAGCCGGCCTACTGGGTGTCCTTTCGCGTCTATGTGCCCAGCGTGGCGCTGCTCACCGGCATCCTCGTGACGGCGTTCTGGTTGGAGGGCGCCTACCGCGAGGAGCGCGGGCGGCTGTTCTTTGACGAGTTTGCCATTGTCTTTCGCGGCACCGTCACGGGCATCGCGGTGATGATCGTCATCGTGTTCTTGGTGTGGCCCAACTACTATTCGCGGCTGATCTTTGGCTATGCGGGGATCGCCACGCTGGTGCTCGTGGGGGTTGCCAGGGCCGTGGAGCGCCTGGTGATTGGCTGGCGGCGCCGCCGCGGCCTGGGCGTCGATCGCGTGCTGATCGTCGGCGCCGGCGAGGTGGCGCACTCGCTCATGCGAACGGTATGCGCGCGACCGGAACTTGGTTACCAGATCGTCGGATTCCTGGACAGCGACCCGTCCCGTGCCAGCACCGACATCGGGCGCTTCCCGGCGCTTGGCCCGCTGGACAGCTTTGAGGCGGTTTTGGGCGCCAACGCCGTCGACGAGGTGATCATCACCCTGCCGTGGACGATGCACGGCCGCATCCAGTGCGTCATGGCGGAATGCGAGCGCCAGAGGGTGCCGGTGCGCATCGTTCCCGACCTCTTTCAGATGACGCTAAGCAAAGTCGTGGTAGACAATCTCGACGGCATCCCCCTCATGGGGATACGCGAGCCGATACTGCGTGACTGGCAGGTACTCACCAAACGCACCCTGGACGTCTTGGTGGCGGGCTTGGCCCTGATCGTCCTGTCGCCCATCTTTTTCGTGACCGCGATGGCGATCCGCCTTGACTCGCCGGGCCCCGTCATCTTTCGGCAGAAGCGCATTGGCAAGGGGGGGGGCGAGTTCACCTGCTTCAAGTTTCGCTCCATGTGCGTGGACGCCGAGGCGCGCATCGCCGACCTAAAGTGTCACAACGAGGCGACGGGGCCGCTGTTCAAGATGCGCCAGGACCCGCGGCGCACGCGCGTGGGGCGGTTCCTCCGCCGCACGAGCCTGGACGAGCTGCCCCAACTGTGGAACGTCCTCCGGGGGGAGATGAGCGTCATCGGGCCGCGGCCGGCGCTGGCCAATGAGGTGCAGGAATACGCCAGTTGGCATCGGCGCCGCCTGGAGGTGGCCCCCGGCATCACGGGACTGTGGCAGGTGAGCGGCCGTAGCGATCTCACATTCGACGAGGGTGTGCTGCTAGACGTCTACTATATCGAGAACTGGTCGCTGTTTCTCGATCTGCGCATCCTGATCAAGACGATACCCTCCGTCCTACTGGGGGCAGGGGCGTACTGAACGCCCGTCGACCAAGCGTCAGCACGGGCTGCGGGCGGCGCCTGTCCAACGTCAAAGTAATCCGAAGGGGTACGATATGGCAGTGACCGTCAAGTCGATAGACCGTGACTCCCTGGCCGCCTTTGCCCAAACCCTCGTGCGGACGCCGAGCGTCTCGACGCAGGAGGGTGAGGTGGCGGCCCTCGTGGCCGAGGAGATGCAAGAGGCCGGGTTCGATGAGGTGCGTGTCGACCGCATGGGCAACGTCATCGGCCGCATCGGCCCGGGCCGCGGCAAAAAGCTGTTCTTTGACGCCCACATGGACACGGTGGATATCGGCGATGCGGACGCTTGGTCACGCGACCCGTTCGGCGGTGAGATGGCGCACGGCGTGCTCTATGGCCGCGGGGCCTCGGATATGAAGGGCGCTCTAGCGGCCATGGTGTACGCGGGCAAGGCGCTGCGCGAGAGCGGCGTTCGGCTCGACGGTGACCTGTACGTGGCCGCTGTGGTCCAGGAGGAGCCATGTGAGGGCTTGGCCATGCGCCATATCGTCGAGGTCGAGGGGTTGCGGCCCGACTGGGTGGTGCTGGGCGAGGCCACCAACCTCCAAGTATCGCGCGGGCAGCGCGGGCGGATCGAGTTCCGCATTGACGTGCGCGGACGGTCGTGCCACGCCTCGGCCCCCGAGCGCGGGGTGAACGCCATCTATGAGGCGGCGCGCCTCATCGTGGGCCTCGAGCTGCTGGCGCCGCAGCTGAACCAGGACTCATTCCTCGGCAAGGGCAGTATCGCCGTGACGGACATCCGTAGCATGGCGGGCAGCCGCAACGTGGTGCCCGATCGCTGCACGCTGTACGTCGACCGACGCCTCACCATCGGCGAGACCGAGGCCAAGGCGCTGGCCGAGATCAAGCGTATCTTCACCCGCGAGGGGGTGGAGGGCACGGTCGATGTCACCGAGTATTGCGACATCAGCCACACGGGGCTCGAGGTACGGGCTCGGGAGTATTTTCCCTACTGGGTGACATCAGAGGGGGAGCCGCTGCTACAGACGGCGATCGCCGTGGTGGAGGACGCCCTCGGTTTCGTGCCCCACGTGGGCAAGTGGGAGTTTTCCACCGACGGCGTCTACACGGCGGGGGCGGCCGGAATCCCCACCATCGGCTTGGGCCCCGGCGAGGAGCGCCACACCCACACCGTCGAGGATCAGGTGCGGCTCAAGGATGTCGAATCCGCCGCCAAGGTCTATGCCGAGTTGGCCATCCGCATGCTGAGCCGAGGGTAACGGAACGAACGCGGATTCGCACGGATTACACGGATGGACGCGGATCTGAAATCGTTCCATCCGATCCGCGGCGATCCGTGCGATCCGCGTTCATCCGCGTTTCATTCTATGTGCGATAGTGGGCGTTGATGTCCACGTAGCGGTGCGAGATGTCGCACGTCCAAACGGTGGCCTCGGCGCTCCCCTGGCCCAGGTCGACGGTGATGGGGATATCGGCCTGCTCGAGGATGGCGCTGGCGCGCTCCTCGTCCACGTCGAACGGCGCGCCGCCGCGCACGAGTTCCAGATCGCCCATCCACACCCCGACGCGGCTGGGATCGATGGGCGAGCCACTGTACCCCACGGCGCACACGATCCGCCCCCAGTTCGCGTCCCGGCCATAGATGGCCGTCTTGACCAGGAGCGACTTGGCCACGCTCATGCCGACCTGTTTCGCCGTGGCCGCGTCCGCGGCGCCGCGCACGGTGATGGTGACGAACCGGGTGGCGCCCTCGGCATCGCGGACGATCCCCTGCGCCAGCTCGGTGAGCACGTGCGTCAGCCCCTGAAAGAACGCCGCATACGCCGGCGAGTCGACGGCGGCGATGGGCGCCATGTCGGCGGACCCGTTGGCCATCAGCAGGGCGGTGTCATTGGTACTGGTGTCGCCGTCCACCGTGATCATGTTGAAACTGGCGTCCACGGCGTGACGCAGCGCGCGCTGTGCCAGCTCTGGTGTGATGGCGGCATCTGTGGTCAGCAGGCAAAGGAGGGTGGCCATGTTGGGATGGATCATCCCCGCCCCCTTGGCCATGCCGGCGACGGTAAAGGTCCCTCCCGGGAACGTCACCCGGACGGCCGACTCTTTGGGGCAGGTGTCGGTGGTCATGATGGCGCGGGCGGCGTCGTGGCCCGAAGCGATCACCGAGGAGCGCGTGGCCGCGGCGGCGGCGACGCCAGGGATGAGCTTGTCCATGGGCAACTGCGCGCCGATGACGCCGGTGGACATGACCATGACGTCGCACGCGGCGATCCCCAGCGCACGGGCGGCCGCCTCGGCGGTGGCCTGGGCGTTGCGCATCCCCTCATCGCCGGTGCAGGCGTTGGCGCATCCCGCGTTGATCACCGCGGCGCGTAGGCCGGCGGGGTTCTCGGCGAGGATGCGCTGATCGTACAGCACGGGCGCCGCCTTGAAGGCGTTGGTGGTGAACACCGCGGCGGCGACGCAGGGGCGGCTGGCATGGACCAGCGCTACGTCCAGGGCGTCGTTCGCCTTGATGCCGGCGGCGACGCCGGCGGCATCAAAGCCGGGGCTGGACGTGATGCTGCCGTCGGTGATGGGATGCAGTGTGACGTTGGGCATGGTGTATCTCCATCAAGGCGTGGTGGGCATCCTACTCGGCGAGGATGCCGGGGACATAGACGAGCAGCGTCAGAAGCGCGTCCGAGACGGCAAAGACGCCAAAGGTGGGCAGCAGCGACACGTAGGGACGTCGCCTGACGAACAGCCAGGTCAGCGCGACGGCGACGCCGGTGATGAGGAGGGGCGCCAGGTACATCAAGGCGTTGGCGAGCCCCGCAGGAGTACCTCGCGGCAGGGGGAGCGCTGCCAGCCAGTTGGGCCGGAACACGTACTTGCTGGCGATGTAGAGCAGCCCGCCCACGGCGAGCATCACCCGGGAGCCGATGCGCTCGAGGCTATCCTCCGCCCGGATAAAGGCGTACAGGGCGAGTACCACCAGCGGTGGAAAGAGCCACACGAGCGCGATCGGGAAAAAGCTAGCCGCCTGCGCCAGGCCCCACGCCACGCCGAATAGCGCCGCCATGACGTCATCGGCACCGAGGCGGTTCAGGTTCTGCCGCGCCTCGGGGGTGGTGGCGGCATAGTACACGGCGTACCGTCCAAAGCCGGCGGTATCGATCCAGTTCAGATGCAGGTCTCCCTCGGTGTCCACCTCGAGAGACGGACGGAGCGAGATCGAGTCGGTTTGGCCAACGATCTGGTAGCCCACCATCTCACCGTCGGCCCAGAGCGCCAGGACCACCTGCACGATGCTCTTGGTGCGCTCCGAGATCCGCACGGCAAAGGCGGTCGCCAGCTGTCCTGCTCGTCGTGACGGCGCTCGGCAAGTAGACAAAGGTGGACGCGGACGCCCCCTCGGCGCTCGCCAGGCCGTTGACGTGATAGGCGCTGGAAACCGTGCGGTAGGTGGGGCGGTTCTCCTCGGGGATGACGACGCGCGGACTGCCCGCTTCTTGCGGGTTGTCCAGGGGAAACGACACATACGACGGATCTTACCGATGGGGGCGAGCGGCCGCGGCGCCCGAGGGCCCAGGACATGCAGGCCCGTCCCTGGGCGATGCCGAGGGCGGGGCGGTGGCTGGAGAGCCCGGTAGGGGACGCCAAAGGCCACGATCCCTGTGCGCTCCCGTGACGGCGTCGGACGCCGCATCCCAGACCCCATAGTTGATGCTCTGCCGGCCCGGGTCGGGTATGCCCTTCCACACGAGGTGCAGGCTCCCGTCTCGTGCCCGGGCGGCGGAGGGGTCGAACCCCACCGTGCCGAGGGAGTGCGACGGGCGAACGAGCGACCCATCGGCCGCGATGCGCGCGTGGTACAACCCCGGCTCGGGGCCCTCTATGGCGCCCCAGAACACCTCGATGTGGCCGTCGGGCGATGAGATGCTGGTGTGCGAGTGGGCCGGCACGTCGGGCGGCGAGATGAGGGCCGGCTCGGCCGTGGGACGGCCGGACGCGTCGAGTAGAGCATGGTACAGCCGATAGATCTCGCCGTCGCGCGCCAGCCAGGTGGCGTGGAGGCCGCCGCCCGAATCGACCACCAATGCGGGCTGGTTCGGTCGCGTCCCGGCGCCACCGAGGTCACCCTCGGCGATCGGCCTACCCGACGCGTCGAGGCGGGCGTAGCGCAGGATCTGCTGTTCCGCCTCATCCTCGGCGGCCCACAAGAGGTGGACGCCCTGACCGTCCTCGTCGACGACCATGGCGACGCGGCTGTTGATGCAGGCGGTGCCGGCTCGCACGCCGCGACTCCAGTCGTCGCTGGCCGGCGCGCTGCGCGATGGCGCCGCCTGGCAGCCGGCGAGGACCGACGCCATGAGGACGAGCACCATGAGTGGGTAGAGCGCGCGCTTGGACAGCACGTCGCGCATAGCGGACTCCTTTGCGGCAGCGGACCGTGGTACTGCACGATACGCGATTCCACGGCAGACGGCAGTATAGCCAGTTCGGTCACGACGGCAAGCGAACGGGTCGCCGACGGGTGCCTTGACGCTCGCTCCAACGGCGGCTATAATCCGCGCCGTCCCGGGCTGTCCCTCCTGCTTGGCTCGGGGCGGGCCGTCGATGGCCGCTTTACCCGATACGAGAGGAGGTAGCAATGCGCAAAATACGCATCACCGCAGGAGACGTGTCAGCCACGGCCGTGCTGAACGATAGCGCCACAGCCGAGGCGATATGGCAAGCTCTGCCCATCGAGGCACGCGGCAACACCTGGGGGGACGAGATCTATTTCGCCATTCCCGTGCATCTGGACGAGGACGATGCGCAGGAGGTGGTGGACATGGGCGATCTCGGGTACTGGCCTCCGGGACACGCCTTCTGCATCTTTTTCGGGCGGACCCCCATGAGCCGAGGGAATGAGATTCGTCCCGCCAGCCCGGTGAACGTGTTCGGCAAGATCGAGGGGGATGCCAAGGCCTTTACGCGGGTGTCCAGCGGCGCGCAGGTGCGGTTGGAGCGCGTGGAGGAGTAGACGCGGGAGGGTGGACATGGCGGCGCCGCGTGGGGTCGCCCAGCAGCACGCAAGGAGACACATCGATGGCTTTTGAAAAAGAGATCCAGGTGCTGGTCGAGGCCGAGAAGAACCGTCAGGCCGTCGGGCCGATCTCGGATCTCGTGCCGGGGGGGCTCTCCCTGGAGGACGCCCACACCATCTGCGAGACGATCATCGGCCGGCGCCTCGAGGCCGGGGAAAAGCTCGTGGGCTACAAGGTGGGCTTTACCAACATCCCGGTGCGCGAGCAGATGGGCCTGCCCGACTCGACCTACGGCTACGAACTCGAGAGCATGGTGCTCGCGAACGGCGGCGAACTCGCCATGAGCGAGTTGATCGCCCCCAAGATCGAGTGCGAGATCTGCTTCCGGCTGAGCCAGGACCTGCGCGGCAAGGGGCTCAGTGTGGAGCAGGTGATGGCCGCCACCGAGGCGGTGAGCGCCTCCTTTGAGATCTGCGATGCGCGCATCAAGGACTGGAAGTGCCCCTACCCCGACTTTTTCGCCGACAACGGCTTCTCGGCGCGCATCGTGTTGTCAGGGCGCTGGGTGCCGGCGGGCGCGGTCGACCTCCTGGGGGAGACGGTGGTCCTCACGCAGGACGGCGCCAAGCTCGCGGAGGGCAAGGGGGCCGCGGCCATGGGTCATCCCGCCAACGCCGTCTCGTGGCTGGCGGGCAAGCTCGCCGACCGCGGCAAGGGCCTGAAGGCGGGGCAGCTCGTGATGACCGGTACCCTCACGCCCATCCTCCCCATCGCGCAGGGCTCGACCTACGTCGCGCGCTTTACCACGCTGGGGGAGGTCCGCAAGACGTTCATCTAGCCCACGGCGCCGTGTCGAGCGTCCACCCCTGGGATGAGCCAGGCAACCATGGAAGGAAAGGAGCGCTAGGTGGACTCGGGAAAGCTTGAGCAACTGCAATCGCTCGCCCATCGCATTCGCTGTCACATCATCGAGCTATTGGTGGAGGCCAAGTCGGGGCACCCCGGCGGGTCGCTGTCAGGGGTCGAGTACGGAGTGAGCCTGTACTTTCACGCCCTGCGCCACGACCCCACCAACCCCCAGTGGGAGGGGCGCGATCGCGTCGTCTGGTCGCGCGGGCACGTGGGGCCCCTCATCTTTTCGCTGCTCGCCGAGGCGGGCTACTTTCCCGTCGAGGACCTGCTGACCTTCCGCAAGTTCGGCAGCTGCCTGCAGGGCCACCCCACGACGCGCTGCCCGGGGATCGAGGTGGGCACCGGCTCGCTGGGCCAGGGGCTGTCCGTGTCCTCGGGCCTGGCGAAGGCGTTCCAGATGGATGGGGCGTCGAATCGCGTCTACTGCCTGATGGGCGACGGCGAGTTGCAGGAGGGCTCGGTGTGGGAGGCGATCATGTTCGCCGGCCACTACCGACTCGATAACCTCTGCGCCATCATCGATTGGAACAACCTACAGATCGACGGCCAGGTCGAGGACGTGCTGGGGCTGGAGCCCCTGGCGGACAAGTGGAAGGCCTTCCGCTGGAACCCCATCGTGGTGGATGGGCACGACATCGGGCAGCTCAGCGCCGCCTACGAGACGGCGGCCGCCACCAAGGGCCAGCCGACCGTCATCCTTGCCAAGACGGTCAAGGGCAAGGGCGTCTCCTTCATGGAGAACCAGGCCGGCTGGCACGGCATCGCCCCCAGCGTGGAGCAGGGGCGCCAGGCGCTGCTGGAACTGGCGGCGACGGAGGGGTGCCTCATTCGCGGCATGCCCTGAGGCCGCGCGGGTCGTGTTCGCCGATACCATGAGGAAGGAAGGAATCCCATGACGATACAGACCAAGCCGACGCGCGACGGCTATGGCGATGCGCTGGTCGAGTTGGGGCAGCGGGACGAGCGCATCGTCGTGCTGGGCGCGGACCTCACCGGCTCGACGCGCGCCGACCGCTTCTCTACCAAGTTCCCCGAGCGCTTTGTCGAGTGCGGCATCGCCGAGCAGAACGCCCTGAACATCGCCTCGGGGCTGTCGCTGGCGGGCAAGATCCCCTTCGTGAGCACCTACGCCGTGTTCGTGGTGGGGCGCGCCCTGGACCAGATCCGCACCACGGTGTGCTACTCGCACCTGAACGTCAAGATCGCCGGCGCCCACGGCGGCATCTCGGTGGGCGCGGACGGCGCCACGCACCAGGCGCTGGAGGACGTGGCGACGCTGCGCACCATCCCGGGCATCACGGTGATCGTGCCGTGCGACTACCAGGAGACGCGCAAGGCGATCCTGTGGGCGGCGGAGCACGAGGGGCCGGTGTACGTGCGCTTTGGGCGCGAGCCGGTGCCCATGCTGACGGACGCGGACACCCCCTTTGTGTGGGGCAAAGCGAACCTGCTGCAGGAGGGCACGGACGTCACCATCATCAACAACGGCCCCGTGCTCAGCGAGTGCCTCCAGGCAGTGGAGGCGCTCCAGGTCGAGGGGATCGCGGCGCGGCTGCTGAACATGCACACGGTGAAACCGATCGACCGTGCGGCGATCGTCCAGGCGGCGCGGGAGACGGGCGCCATCGTGACGGTGGAGGAGCACCAGGTGATGGGCGGCTTTGGCAGCGCCGTGGCCGAGGTGGTGGTGCAAGAGGCGCCGGTGCCGATGCGCTTCATCGGCATCCAGGACCGCTTTGGCGAGTCGGGCGAGCCGGACGAGCTGTTCGTGGCCTTTGGCCTCAAGGCGAAGGACATCGTCCAGGCCGCCAAGGAGGCGATGGCGGCCAAGAGGGGCTGCTAGCGTTCCGGCGGCGTCCGCAGATCATAGAGCGTGTGGGAGGGCTGCCTCCCGCACGCTTTTCGTATGCCGGTCGCCGGTCGGTTGGGGTCAGACCTGGATGGAGGGCTGATGGTGCGAGTTGGCGAGGTCGCTCAGGGTGGTGCCGTCGAGCACGGCCAGGAGCTGCTCCTGCGCGCGGGCCACCACAGGATGAATGGGGCAGGTATCGACGCGCTCGCACCCCTCCCAGGGGGCGAGACAGCGGTTGATGGCGATGGGCCCCTCGATGGCCTCGATGATCTGGCGGAGGGTGATCTGCTCCGGCGGTCGCGCCAGTGAGAACCCGCCCTTGGCCCCCCGGTGTGAGCGCACCAAGCCCTCCTTGGCGAGGTCCTGGAAGATCTTGGCGAGGTAGCTCTCGGACAGCTCCTCGGCCGAGGCGATCTCACCAACCAGAACCACAGCATTCGTGGGCCGGCGAGCTAGGTAGACGATGCCCCTGGCACCATAGTCCGCGCCCCGTGTGAGTCGCATCGAGCAATCCTCCGGATTCGGTTGGCGGCGGATGCTCCGTCGCAGTGCTGCACTCGCGCGGATTGTAGCACATTGCGGGATGCAGTACAAGACAAAACGGTCTCGGTTCATCCGGCTTGCCGCCCCTCCACCTCCCGAAAGGCTCCCGCAGTGGCCCCGGTATGCGTGGGAGCCTATGCGGGGAGACCTTCGGGACCTGGAAGGACGCGAGGTAAGGCGGTTACCTTGACGATCCCGGCACCGGCACCTATAGTATCGACGCTCCGGCGCGAGGTGTGAGAGAAGGGGAGGAGTGAGATGGCGCAAGCGCGGGTGGCCGTGGTGCGGGTAGCGGACGATACTGGCGGCGCCGTGCGGCGCGGGATCGATCTCATGGGTGGGATCGAGCGCTATGTGCGGCCGGGGGCGCTGGTGGCCATCAAGGTGAACATGTTCACGCGGGCCGCCCCCGAATCGGGCAAGGTGACGCACCCCGCCGTGGTGCTGGAGGTGGCGCGCCTGTGCCATGGCTGCGGGGCGCGGGTGGCCGTCATCGAGCGAACGCCCCACTATGATCTCATCTTTCAGGGGTACGAGGAGATCGAGCGCTACGCCGAATTGCTGTCGCTCGACACGGCGGAGCACCGCCACGTGTCGCTCCCCGGCGCGCGCACCCTCGTGCACCAGGTGCCCTGGCCCACCATCGCCGACACCTGCGACGTGTTCATCAACATCCCCGGCCTGCGGACCCACGCCCTGACCAAGTACTCCAACGGCATGAAGAACCTCATGGGCCTGATGCCCGACATGGCCACGCGCTACATCCACCAGTACGGGCTGGATGGCTCCATCTGCGACCTGAACTATCGCCGCCCCAGCGACCTCGTCATTACCGACGCCATCTATACCCTGGAGGGCAACTTTCCCTCAGAGGGCGCGCCGGTTCGCACCGACCTCATCACCGTGGCCGACAACGTGGTGGCCGCCGACCTAGTGGGGACGCGTATCGTCGGGCAGGATCCGAGCGAGGTGTTCTATCTGCAGGAGGCGATCGCCCGGGGGATGGGTCCCGCCAGTCTGGAGGACGTGCAACTCGTGGGCGATGACCTGGCGGAGGCGACGGCGGGGATACGTGTCGAGCCGGCGCCGCGCGACCCCGAGCCCTACCGCGGGCAACACCGCGTGTTGGCGGACTGGGTCTGCGACTCGTGCCGCCAGGCGTTGGCGGGCGGCCTTCTCGCGGCGAGCCATCGCCCCGCGCTGGCGGCCATGGAGGGGGTGACGATCATCGCCGGCCCCCAGGTCGATGAGCCCAAGGTGGAGGGCGGCCGGGCGCTCATCTATGGCAACTGCGCCTATCGCTATCGCCATCTCGGCCACTATGAGCCGGGGTGCCCGCCCCTCGCCTATCAGGTGGGCAAGGGGCTCAGCGAACTGAACGTGTCCCCCGTGCGGGCGGCGATGTGCTCCATCGCCTGGCGCGACGAGCGCATCCAGGACGTGGCGCCGCGAGTGGCCGCGGCCGGCTATGCGGGGATCGAGGTGTGGGGGCCACACGTGGACCGCCTGTCGGCCGAGGGCGGGCGGGTGGAGGACCTGGCGCGGCAACTCGGTGACCTGGGCCTCACCGTGCCGATGGTCAGCGCCTACTTTGACTTGGCGGGCGACCTCGACGGGAGCCTCGAGACGGCGCGCCGTACCCTGGGCTACTGCCTGGCGCTGGATTCGCCGCTGCTGCGCGTCTTTACCGGCGGCGGGAACTCGGCCGACGCCTCCATCGGCGTGTGGCGGGTGGTGGTGGAGGGGCTGCGGCAGATGTGCGCCATGGCGGCCGAAGAGGGGGTCGAGTTGGCGCTGGAGACCCACGACGGCCACCTGCACGACACCACCGACAGCACGCTGCGGCTGATCCGGCAGGTGGGGATGCCGAACCTGGGCGTCAACCTCGACATCTGTAACCTGTTCGTCCGGGGTGAGGACACGGTGGCGGCGCTCAAGCGGTTCGAGCCCTACCTGAGCATCCTGCACCTGAAGAACAGCCGCTTCGAGGACGGGGAGTGGCAGAGCGGCATTCCGCTGGGGGAGGGCGCCATGGATTACGGCGTTTTCCTGCGCGCGCTGGCCGAGACCCGCTATGGCGGCTATGTCTCCATCGAATGGTTCGGGCCGGATCCCGACGGGGCGGCCGTGTCCGAGTTGGCGTACCTGCGCACCGTGTTGGGAGAACGATTGGAGGGCAGCGACCGATGAGCCTGCAGTGTGACGTGTTGGTCGTCGGGGGTGGGGGAGCCGGCCTGCGCGCCGCCATCGCCGCCGCGGAGGCGGATCCGAGCCTGCGGGTGACGTTGGTCACCAAGGGGGCCCTGGGCAAGAGCGGCGTCACGGCGACGGCCTGCTCGGATCGCATGGCGTTCCACGCCGCCCTGCCGACCACGCCACCGGGGGGCGAGGACGCCTGGCGATCGCACGCCGACGACATCTATCGCATCGGCGGGTGCGTGTCGGACGCTGACCTGGCGGAGGTTCTCGCCCGGGGCGGCGCCGAGGCGTTCACCTACCTGGATGGCCTGGGAGTGCCCTGGGCGCGGCGCCCCGACGGCACGCCCGACCAGTTCCTTACCGACGGCTCGGTGTATCCCCGGGCCTGCTACACGGGGCCCTACACGGCGAATCACATGGAGGAGGCGCTGGTGCGCCGCCTGCGCGCACTGCCGGTGCGCGTCATCGAGCACCACCTCGTGGGCGACCTGCTGCTCGACGGGGAGCGCCGTCGCGTGGTGGGCGCCGCGTTGGTGCCCGAGCAGGAGGGTGGCCGGGTGGTGGGCATCTCGGCGGGGGCCGTCGTGCTGGCCACCGGCGGGGCAGGGCAGTGCTTTGCCGTGAACGTCTTTACCCCCGATTGCACCGGCGATGGGTACGCGCTGGCGTATCGCGCCGGCGCCGAGCTGGTCAACCTCGAGTTCATCCAGATCGGCCTCTGCTCCCTCGCCACCGGGCTGGCGTGCTCGGGCAGCCTGATGCGCGCCATGCCGCGGATCGTGAACGACCGCGGCGAAGAGATCCTGCCGCGCTACCTGGCCGGCCGCAGCTACGGGGCGATGTATGACGTGCTCTTTTCCAAGGGGGCGAGCTGGCCGGTGTCCATCCGCGACCAGTCGCACGTCATCGATATCGCCGTGGCCGCCGAGGTGTCGGCGGGACGGAGGGTGTTCCTCGACTATGCCCGAGACCCGCAGGGCCTCGACCTGGCCGAGCTGTCCGAGGGGGTGCGCGCCAGGCTCGCCGCCGAGGGCAAGGGCTTGGCCCTGGACGGGCCGGAGGCGCGGACCCCGCTGGGCAGGCTGCGGGCGATCAATGCCCCCTCGGTGGCCTGGCTGGCGGAACGCGGGATCGACCTGGCGGCCGGCGACATGATCGAGATCGCCCCGGCGGTGCAGCACTTCCAGGGCGGCGTCAAGATTCGCACCCGCGGCGATACCGCCGTCGCCGGCCTCTATGCCGCCGGCGAGGTGGCGGGTGGGCAACATGGCGCCAACCGCCCCGGCGGCAACGCCCTGCTGGATGGGCAGGTGTTCGGCCGGGTGGCCGGTGAGGCGGCGGCCCGCGCCGCCCGGACGGCCCAGCGCGAGGCGGTGACCGACGAGCGAGCATCCGAGGCGGTGATGGCGCTGTTCACCGCGGGTGGATGCGACGCGGCCGACCTGCTGGCCACCGTGCAGGCGACCATGGCGCGCGAGTGCAGCGTGCATCGCACCGCCGCCGGGCTGAGCCAGGCATTGGCAACCCTCGACGACGCCGCGGGGCGGGGCGTGCGGCCCGACCCGGGGGCGCTGGCGCGCGGGATCGAGGCGCTCAACGCCCTGCAGAGCGCCCGTCTCGTGGCGACGGCCGCCCTGGAGCGCGATGAGAGCCGGGGCCCACACCTGCGCTTCGCCACGGGGGAGGCGTTGACGCCCGTCCCCCAGGATGACGCCCAGTGGCAGCGCTACATCGTGTTGCGCCGCGGCGATAGAGGGCCGGTATGCGAGATCCGAGAGCCGGTACGGCCGGGGGGATCTCTCTGAGGCGCGAGCTGCCCAGGCATCGGCTATCTGCGCCGAGGGCCGGCCACGCGCGTGGCTGGCCCTCGGCGTCGTGCTCGGGTATACTGCCCCACGTGCTCCTGGGTAACGGGTTGCCCCAGTTCGTGCGTGCCGGTGCGTCCGCGTTTCATGGGAGGTGCCATCATGTCTCTGCCACGCATGCCTCGGCCCGCCCGCCTCCGGATCGTCCGCTGTGTCTTGGTCATCCTCCTCGTGCCAATCCTCACGTCGGCCTTGGCCCCGTCCGCCAGTGCAGAGTTGGTCGCCCTCACCCGCAAGATCAGCGGGGACCTGTCCCTTGGGGGCAGCGTGCTCGAATTCGACGTGAGCCCGGACGGCCAGTTCGCCGTCTATCGGGCCTATCCCTCGGATCCCGAGGATGGCGCGGTCCCGGAGTTGTTCAGCGTTGCATTGGAGGGCGGCGACCCGGTAAAGCTGAACCACGCGCTGCCGCCGGAAAGCTATGTCATCAACTGGGAGATCAGCCCCGACAGCCAGCGCGTGGTGTACGCCGTCTGCCCGGAGCCTTTTGTGTATGCGATGAGCGAGCTCTACTCTGTGCCCATCGCGGGCGGCTCCGCTACGCGGCTCAACAGCGCCTCCATGGGCCCCGATGACCGCCTCTACGACTGGACCATCTCACCCGATGGCCAGCGCGTGGCATACGTGGCCGAGCACGTGCCGTCCCCGCCGTCCACGCGCGCGCTGTTCTCCGTGCCCATCGGCGGGGGACCGGTGGTGTGGCTGGCCGGTTTTCCCGTCTCGTGCCCGACGTGCAGGATAGACTACGAGTTCACGCCGAACGGCGTCGGCGTTGTGGTCTACAAGTACCTCGAGATCGGGACCGGCGCGCTCTCCGTCGTCTACGCCACGGGTGGCGCCGAGACCGTTCTGGCGCTCAATGTGGTCGACTGGCGCATCGCACCGAACAATGCCGGCGTGGTCTACGAAGCGAAGGAGTCGGACTCAGAGTCCACGGCATTGTTCGCCAGGCTGTTCGCCGGGGACGCGCCGGTGCAGCTCACGACGGGTACGGAGGACAGCCCGAAGAGATTCTCCATCACCCCCAACAGCCTTGGCGTGGTCTACCGGCTGGACCTTGGCGCCAGTGGCCACGCACTCTATGCGGTGCCCAGCACGGGCGGCGCCACGCCCGTGCAGCTCACCCCACTAGCCGCTGACACGTGGATTCCGGTCTTTCACATCACGCCGAATAGCCTGGGTGTGGTCTATGTCGTAGGCACACCGGCGAGCACGCGCTATGCGCTGCGCGCCGTGTCGATTCTGGGCGACAGCCCACCGGTGAACCTGACCGGCAGCCTCCGTGACGAGGCGCCCTTCGCCATCATGCCGAACAGTCTGGGCGTGGTGTACGCTGAACAGGACGCCGCGGGCGGGGATCGCCTGTACGCAGCGGTGATAGACGGAAGCGCGAGGGTCGCATTGAGCCCGCAGTTGCCGCCCGGCGGCATGGTGTACGATCTCACCATCAGGCCCGACAGCCGGGGTGTGGTCTATGCCGCCAACCAGGACCGCGAGGATGTGACCTCGATCTATGCCGTGGCCAGCACCGGCGGCGCCCCGCTGTTCATAGACGAAATGGTCTATAAGCGTGTGGGGATGATGATCACGTACAGGCATTGGTGGCGGATCACGCCCAACAACGCGGTGGTGTACATGGCCCAGCGGGAGGCCACAACCGAGGCTGAGCCCGAGTTCGACCTCTTCCTGGCTCACGGCACGGTGCACAAGACCTATGTGTCCCTCGTTCGCACAGAGCCCGAGTGACCGACTGCCTGCGGAGCGCCTTGCCAAGGTCCTCGCGAGGACCTTGACAAGGCGCTTTCGGGGGGTGTGTCCAGGATGCCGGGAGAACGGCGCGCCGCCGAGCGTCCGCCGCGGGTTGAAGCCTGGCGCTAGCCAGGTCCGCCTGCGTGGACTGGTTCAGCCCGCATCGGCGGGCATGGCGGTTAGCGCTGCGATCCGGGGTGAGGATCGCGGTCCGCGGCGGGCGAGATCTGGCGTGGGGCGTCTCGTCCAGTGAGTCAAGGTCCTTCGCTACGCTCAGGACGACGGAGTGGGGCGCTCCCTTTTACGCCTTTCGTTCGTTCCGCGGTTGCGCCAGCCAGCGGTTTTCGCCGGCGGCGGGCGAGAGCTGGCGTGGGGCGTCTCGTCCAGTGAGTCAAGGTCCTTCGCTACGCTCAGGACGACGGGGCGGGGCGCTCCCTTTCACGCCTTTCGTACGTTCCGTGGTTGCGCGATCCAGCGGTCTTCGCCGGCGGCGGGCGCGAGCGGCACGCCTCACATCGAAGGCAAAGCCCTTTCGCGCCTTTCGTCCATTCCGTGGGTTCGCGATCCAGAGGGTTACGCCCACCGCGGGCCGCACGGCGTGCGGCCCCTACACCGTATGCGGCCGAGCAGCCGTGCGGCGGCGATCCGAGCCCGCTTCGGCGGGCCAAACGACCAGGACCCCGGACACACTCGCCTCAAGGTGCCGCGTTGACGCCCACCCCCTCTCGTGGTACCATCATGGGAACGTTGTACCCGATGGTTGGAGGAAAACCTACCTATGCCCTCTGTTGGACGCAATGACCCCTGCCCCTGTGGTAGCGGACGCAAGTACAAGAATTGCTGCATGCGCCGCGACCAGTTGCGCCGATCCCAGGAGCTGCAGCTGGGTTATGATGATGCGTACGTGCTGAGCCAGCTCTACCGGTACGCCCAGTCGGCGCGCTTTGTCGAGGATCTGGCCAACGCCTTCCAGGTGTATTGGGGCGGAGCCTTTAGCCTGGACGGGATGAGCGAACTCGCGCCCGACGATGTGCGACGCTTCATGGAGTGGTTCGCCCACGACTACCGCACCCAGGCCGACGGGCGTCCGGTGATCGAGCTGTTCCTGGAGCGCGAGGCGACCCAGTTCCCCGACGACGCCAAGGCGCTGCTGCAGGCCTGGACGACCTCGCTCACGGGGATGTACCGCATCGTGTCGCGGGTCGGCGAGAGTCTCGCGCTGTATGACCCGCTGCGCGAGCAGGAACTCACCGTCCGGGCGCCTGCGCTGGCGCGGAACGCCCAGGTGGGCGACGTCCTCGTGGGGCGTCTCTACGAGCATCGCGGTGAGAGGCATTTCTCGTTCGCCGTGATGGTGCTGCCCGGCGTGCTGGAAGAGGACATGGTGACGTTCGTGCGCAATGCCCTGCGCCTCTACCAGGAGGAGCATCCCAGGGCGGAGCTGGATGCCTTCCTGCAGCAGCGTGGCTACATCTTTCAAGCGTTCCTGCTGTCGAGCCGCGGCGTGCCCTACCGCTCCTTGGTGGGCCCCGGCACGCGCTTTCACGATCCGGCTGCCGCGCGGGACAAGTTGTTCGCCCACGATGAGCGCGAGGCGCGGCGTCGCATGCAGGAACAGCAACAACAGCAGGGCCAGCGCCCCGAGCCTCGTCGGGCGCCGGTGCATCGCACAGCGTCGGGCATCGTGCTTCCGGGTGTCGAGCGCGAGGAAGAGGAAGAACCCGAGGGCGGCCGCCCCGTGGAGCGGCCCACGATCCTCATTCCCGGGCGCGACGCCTGATCGCCTCGATGCTGTACGATATCGAGGCGCCGCATCGCGGTGCCTCGTCACTACCAAAGGGGGTGATGCGTGGCCGGGCCCGTCAGGGCGCTCCTCCTTGACCTGGATGATACCCTACTGCTGAACGACGCGGACCGTTTCCTGTCCCACTATTTTCGCGCCCTGGTCGCCAAGGTGCAGGATGTCGTGTCGGTGGGGCGCTTTGCCGATGCCCTGAGCGTCGCGACGCGCGCCATGGAGCGCAACGACGGCAGCAACGGCACCAACGCCGAGGTGTTCACCCGCGAGTTCTTTCGCCGCGTCGGACGCCCACCGGGCGAGCTGATGCCCCTCTTTGACGACTTTTACGCCCACGAGTTCGAGGAACTCGGTGTGTTGACCGCCGTCGACCCCGCCGCCAGGGGACTGGTCGAGTGGGCGTTCGAGCAAGGCCTGCAGGTGGCCATCGCGACGCAGCCCATGTTCCCGCGCGTCGCCATCGAGACGCGGTTGCGGTGGGCCGACGTGCCTTGTGACGAATTCCCGTATCACTGGGTGGCCTGTTACGAGGAGATGCACGCCTGCAAGCCCCACCCGCACTTTTTCCTCGAGATCCTCGAGGGCCTGCGGCGCCGGCCGGAGGAGTGCCTGATGGTGGGCGACAGCCCCGACGCCGATATGCCGGCGCGCGACCTGGGCCTGCGCACGTATCTCGTCGACCGCGGGGCCTACCCCGATGCCGACGACGTACCCTGTGACGCCCGAGGCGACCTGCGCCATCTGCTCGCATTGCTACAGACAGGGGGTATCGATGACCTTCGAGGACGCTGATCCCAGGTTGGCATCGCTCGCCTCGCGCGTGGTCGCCGCCTTTGCGCGCGAGTTTGGAGGGCATGCCGCCATCGTCGTGGCGGCCCCCGGCCGGGTGAACCTCATCGGTGAGCACACGGACTATAACGACGGGTTCGTGCTGCCCGCGGCCATCGACCGGCACATCGTCATCGCGGCGCGCCCGCGCGCCGACCGCGTCGTGCGCCTGCACGCCGCCGACATGGGCGAGTCGGCGCGCTTTGATCTCGACGATATTCGCCCGGACACCGGCCGGCGCTGGAGCAACTATGAGCGCGGCGTGGCGTGGGCGCTCCAGGGCGCGGGCTATACGCTCCAGGGGATGGATGCCGTCGTCGCCGGCGACGTGCCGGTGGCGTCGGGGCTCTCCTCGTCGGCGGCTATCGAGATAGCCACCGCCTTCGCCTTCCAGACCCTTGGCGACCTGGCGCTGGACGGCGTCAAGCGGGCGCTGTTGTGCCAGAAGGCGGAGAACGAGTTCGTGGGGATGCGCTGTGGCATCATGGACCAGTACATCATCTCATTGGGCCGCCGCGACCACGCGCTGCTCATCGACTGCCGCAGCCTTGAGTACAAACTCGTGCCCGTGCCCGCCGGCGTCAGCCTGGTGATCTGCGACACGCAAAAGCGCCGCGGCCTAGTGGATTCCGAGTACAACACGCGTCGCAACGAGTGCGAGGCGGGGGCGCGCGCCCTGGGGGTGCCCGCGCTGCGCGACGTGAGCGTGGAGACCTTTGAGGCGCGCCAGGAGGAACTCGGCCCCGTCACGCGCAAGCGCTGCCGCCACGTCGTCACCGAGAACCAGCGGGTGCTGGATGCCGTGGACGCGCTGGGGGCGGGTGACCTGGAGCGATTCGGCGCGCTGATGAACGCCTCGCACGTCAGCCTGCGCGACGACTATGAGGTGAGTTGCGCCGAACTCGACGCCATGGTCGAGGCCGCCTGGCGCCAGCCGGGCGTACTGGGCGCGCGCATGACGGGCGCGGGGTTCGGCGGCTGCACGGTGAACCTGGTGAGGGACGAGGCGGCGGAGACGTTCCAGCACAGCGTGGCACGCGAGTACACCGACGCCACGGGCCTGGAGCCACGCATCTATGTCTGCGCGGCGGAGGATGGGGTCAGGCTGCTGCGCCGCGCCTGAGGACCGAGCCAGAGCCTGGCCAGCAGCTGGCTCCACCAACCGAGACACCGCACCCATGCTGCACATCCTGCAAGCGATCCTGTGGGCCTCGCTGGCGGGGATCGCCTACACCTACGTGGGCTATCCCCTCATCATCGCGGCCCTGGCGCGGCTACGCCCTCGGCCCCACGCCACGGCCGACATCGAGCCGACCGTCAGCGTACTCGTGGCGGCATACAACGAAGAGGCGTGCATCGCGCAAAAGATAGACAACACCCTCGCGCTGGACTATCCCGAGGACAAGCTGGAACTCGTCGTCGTCACCGACGGCTCGAACGACCGCACGCCCGACATCGTGCGGTCGTTTGCTTCCGAGCGGGTGCGGTTGTTGCACCAGCCCGAGCGGCGCGGCAAGCCGGCCGCTGTTGAGCGTGCCTTCCCCCATACTCGCGGCGAGATCGTCCTCTTTTCGGACGCCAACTGCTTTTTCACCCGAGACGTGGCGCGCCGCCTCGTGCGTCACTTTGCCGACCCCACCGTGGGAGGCGCCAGTGGCGCGAAACGCCTGCTCGATGAGGGAGAGACGCCCTCAGGGAAGGGGGAGGGGCTATACTGGCGTTACGAGTCGTACCTGAAGGCATGCGATAGCGCCGTGAGTTCCGCCATGGGTGCGCCAGGAGAGGTGTGGGCGGCGCGGCGTGCGGCGTACGTCTCGCCAGGCGCCGACGCCATCATCGACGATTTCGTGGCCTCGCTGCGCCTGGTGGAGGGGGGCTGGCGGCTGATCTTTGACCCGGGGGCGCTGGCCTACGAGCGCTCGTCAGCCGACCTGCGGGGGGAGTGGATCCGCCGCACGCGCATGGCGGCCGGCGGGTGGCAGGCGTTCGCCATGCTACGAGGGATGCTGCGCCATCCCAGCATGCTGGTGCGCTTTCAGTACCTGTCGCATCGCATGCTGCGTTGGATGGTGACGCCGAGCCTGTTCGTGCTGGCGCTGGCGGCCAACGTCCCCCTGGTGGCCATGCGGGCCGGCGCCGTCTATGATGCGGTGCTGGCGGTCCAGGTCGCGGGCTATGGGTTGGCGGCGGCGGGTTGGGCGGCCGCCCGCTGGGGCAGTCGCCCAGGCTGGTTGATGGCGCCGCTCTATGTGGGGATGCTCAACGCCGCAGCGCTCGTGGGGGGATGGCGCTACCTGACGGGACGGCAGAGCGCGGTGTGGAAAAAGGCGCGCTAGAGCCGGCGTCGCGCCCTACAACGGACGGCCAGTGTGGATGGGTAGGGGCAAGGCGGCCTCCGGCCGGCGGCGCGGCGATCCACACTCCGGATCGGCGGCGTGCGTGCCCTACAACGAGCGGCCAGCGTAGATAGGTGCGGGCTCGGCGCCCTCTGGCCCGCGGCGCAGCGATCCAACCCCCGGATCGGCGGCGTGCGCGCCCCTCAGTGGACGGTTGGCGCGAACGGGTAGGGGCCGGACGCCGTCCGGCCCGCGGTTCTCGCGGGCACGCGCCCCCCTCGGGTTACTCGGGCTTGACCTCGCGGCCCGCATAGTGCTTCTCATAATAGGCGCGGTAGAGGTCGCCCGACTTGATGGCGCGCCACCACGACGCGTTCTCCACGTACCAACGCACCGTGTTTTCCAACGCCTGCGCAAAGGTGTGGCGCGGCTCCCAGCCGAGGTCGCACACCTTGTCGATATTCACCGAGTAACGCCGGTCGTGGCCGGGCCGGTCGCTGATGTACTGCAGCAGGGTGTGGGGCTTGCCCAGCAGGTCGAGGAGCATGGTTGCCATATCGATGTTGCGCGTCTCGACGCCGGTGCCCAGGTTATAGATCTCGCCCGGCGCGCCCCGGTGCAGCACCACGTCGATCCCCTCGCAGTGGTCCTCGACGTACTGGTAATCGCGCATCTGCCGGCCGTCGCCATAGATGGGCAGCGGCAGATCGTCGATGGCGTTGGTGATGAACAGCGGCACGACCTTTTCCGGGTACTGATAAGGGCCGATGTTGTTCGAGCCACGCGTAATCGTCACGGGCAGCCCAAAGCTGGCGTGGTAAGCGAGCACCATCATGTCGCCGCCCGCCTTGCTGGCCGAGTAGGGACTGCGGGGGGCCAGGGGGTCGCATTCCAGCGAGGAGCCGTCGAGCACCTGGCCGTACACCTCGTCAGTGCTCACCTGATGGTAGCGCTCCAGCCCCATGTCGCGCACCGCCTCGAGGAGCACATGCGTGCCATAGACGTCGGTCGTGATGAACCCGCCCGGCTCCGAGAGGGAGCGGTCGACGTGCGTCTCGGCGGCAAAGTTGACGATCGTGTCGATGTCGTGTTGGCGGATGGCGTTGCGCACAGCGTCGGCGTCACAGATATCGCCCAGCACACAGGCATAGCGCGGGTCATCCGCAACATCGGCCCGGTTAGCGGGATTGCCGGCGTAGGTAAGCTTGTCATAAACAACGATACGGTAGTCGGGATAGCGCCGTAGCATGAGCCGGCAAAAGTTCGATCCAATGAACCCGGCGCCGCCGGCGATCATCAGGTTCCTCATGGCATACCTCCGAATGGTCAGCTGGCGGCCGTCGGTTGGCGGCGCATCATCAGGCGGCGGACCGCCTTGTAGGGGTGGGCGTAGCGACGCCACAGGGCGCGAACGACCCGCCGCAGCCGGTTGGGCCAGGTACGGCGCTGCGATTCGGCCAATGCCCACGCCAGCCAGTCATAGTCGATCCCCTTGATCTTGGCCTCGTCGGGGTTGCGGCGGTAGCTGTCGTGGTTGCGGATCAGCGACAGGTCGTGCTCGATGCAATAGTCGTAGAGGTCGCTGCCCGGATGGGGCGTGTAAAAGGCCGGGCTATAATAGTCCGGATCGATCTCTTTGAGCATGCTGATCGTCTCCAGCACCTCTTCCTTCGTCTCGGTGGGAATCCCCAGCATATAGTTGGCCCAGATAGAGATGCCGTAGCGACGGCAGATGCGGGCGGCCTCGATGTTCTGCCATCGCTTGGTGCCCTTGCGGATGAAGCGCAGCACCCGGTCGCTGCCGCTCTCGAACCCGATAAAGTAACCCCGCAGGCCGGCCTTGGCCATGAGCGCCACCATGTCCTCGTTCTTGACGATGATGTCGGCGCGGCTCTGGCAGAAGAAGGGCTGCGTGAACCCCTCGGCCGTGTAGGCTCTGCAGAACGCTTCGACCCAGGCGCGATCCTCGGTGAGGCAGTCGTCGTGGAACATCAGGCTGTTGAAGCGATAGCGGCTGCGCAACGCCCGCAGCTCGCCCATGACGTTGGCCACGCTGCGACGGCGCACTTGGCGGCCAAAGATGTGGCGCTCGGCCGGCTGACAGTAGCTGCAGTTGTACATGCAGCCGCGCCCGGCGATGATCGTGACAAAGGGGGGCGGAAGCTCCTCGACAAAGGGGGCCTCGGGCGACGTCACAGCGTACCCCTGGCGGCGCCATTCGTTGGGGAAGAGGTCGTGGTCGGCGTGCGGGACGGCGTCCAGGTCGGGGTGGGTACCGGGGATGATGCGTGGCAGCGTCTCGCCGCGCGCCAACCGATCGAGGGCCTCGGGAAAGGTCTCCTCC
Source organism: Anaerolineae bacterium (assembly GCA_040768165.1). GTDB lineage: Bacteria > Chloroflexota > Anaerolineae > UBA1429 > UBA1429 > DUUT01. Next base: position 25,717 of record JAXGNH010000017.1, on the reverse strand, counting down.
CCCTCCCCCATGAACACGTGGTCCACGGCAGGGTGGTCGGCGAGTTCGTCCGGCATGATGGTGGGATGGGGGCCGCCGACCATCGTCACGATGGCGGGGTCCACCTCCCGCACGATCTCGAGGCAGCGCATGCCCGGATTATAGTCCACGCTCATCATCGTCATGGCGACCACGTCAGGGTGGCGCTCGGCCACCGTGGCGCGAAAGTGGTCCCACCCTTTCAGGGCGCGCAGATCGATCAGATCTACCTCATGGCCGGCGCGGGCGGCGCAGGGCGCCAGGATAGCCAGACCGTGACTGATCCATCCCGAGTCCATCCCCTGCCCGATGCTGTCAAACCCCTTACCCACGATCCCGGGGTAGATAAGGCTGACGCGCATGTATTCCCCTCCGTGCAGCGTTGCAGATCAAGGCGACGAGCTGGCCGGCGTCGAGGGTGCCGACGCCGAGCGTCGTGGGATGGACGCGCTATCCCGCGCTTCGGTTCCCGCGTGGCGCGGGTTCCGCTCCTGAAGCGCCCCGATTATAGTCGTGGCCACGGCCTTTTGCCAACCGGACGGCCGGGCCGTAGAATCGGGGCAGCGCGGGTACCAGCGGGTTCCCAACACGACATTTCGGTAGGACCATCGTGGACATTGACGCCTTTATCGAGCACCTGCGGGCGCTGCCCGATTATCTCGAGCAAATCACCCACATAGAGCGCATACCGCCGCGCGCGGCGGTCTGGGCGGACCTGGAACGTCCGCTGGCGCCGCGCCTGCGGGAGGTGTTGGCGTCGCAGGGCGTCGAGCGGTTCTACACGCACCAGGCCCGGGCGATTGATGCGGCCCGCGACGGCCGGCACGTCATCGTAGCCACCGGCACGGCCAGCGGCAAGACGCTGTGCTACAACGTGCCGGTGCTCGAGGCGCTGGTGGCCGATCCCCTCGCTCGCGCCCTGTACCTCTACCCCACCAAGGCGCTGGCTCAGGATCAACTGCGCGTGCTCGAGGGGCTGACCGCCCCGCTGCGCAGCGCCCGCGTCATGACGTACGACGGCGATACCCCGCAGGGGAGTCGCGCCCGGGTGCGGCGCACGGCCTCCATCGTCCTCTCAAACCCCGACATGCTGCACGTGGGGATCCTGCCGAACCACCAGACGTGGGCGCCCTTTTTCCGGCACCTGCGCTACGTGGTGGTGGACGAGGCGCACGTCTACCGCGGGGTCTTTGGCTCGCACCTGGCGAACGTGCTGCGCCGGTTGCGGCGGATCTGCGCGCTGCACGGCTCCAATCCGCGGTTCATCCTGTCGTCGGCCACCATCGGCAACCCCGGCGCCCACGCCGCGCAGCTCATCGGCGAGGCGGCGACGGTGGTGGACGACGACGGCGCGCCGCGGGGCCCTCGCCGGTTCGTGCTGTGGAACCCCCCGATGCTCGACGCCGCTCGCGGTCGACGGGCCAGCATCAACACCGAGGCGACGCGGCTGCTCGCCGAAATGGCCAAGGAGACGCTGCGCAACATCACCTTTACCCGGGCGCGCAAGGTGGCGGAGTTGATCCTCCTCTACGCCCGCGACGCCCTGCGAGAGCGCCCCGACCTCACGGAGCGCATCACTGCGTACCGCGGCGGCTATACCCCCAAGGAACGGCGCGAGATCGAGCGACGCCTGTTCGCCGGCGAGCTGCTGGCCGTCACCGCGACCAACGCCCTGGAGCTGGGGATCAATGTGGGCGAGCTGGACGCCACCATCCTCGTCGGCTATCCGGGCAGTATCGCCAGCACCTGGCAGCAGGTCGGCAGGGCGGGGCGGGGACACAGGGCGGCGCTTGCCGTGCTCATCGGTCAGGACGACCCGTTGGACCAGTACCTCATGCGTCACCCGGAGGCGCTCTTTGCCCGGCCCCACGAGCAGGCGCTGGTCGACCCGGGCAACCCCTACGTGTTGCGGGGGCACCTGGCGTGCGCCGCCGACGAGTATCCTCTCACCCCTGAGGATGAGGCGCTCTTTGGGCCGGGGCTGGGCGGCGTCGTGGACGAGTTGGTGGAGGAGGGGGCGCTCGAGCCCCGCCAGGGGCGCTGGTACTATGTCGGGGAAGAGTACCCGTCGCGCCGGGTGAGCATCCGCTCCACCAGTAGCGACCGCTATCTCCTTCTGGACGAGACCCGCGACCACGAGGTGCTGGAGGAGGTGGACGCCGCCACGGCGTTCATCCGTATCTATCCCGGGGCGATCTACCTCCACCGCGCCGAGTCGTACCTCATCACGCGGCTGGACATCGCCCGGCGGCTGGCATTCGCGCGGGCGGTGGACGCCGACTATTACACGCAGCCGCGCGAGGCGAACGAGGTGCACATCATTCGCTCCCTCGATGCGCGCACGGCGGGCGCGGCTGCGCCGTTCTTTGGCGAGGTGCGCGTCACGCAGCAGGTGATCGGCTTCCGCCGGCGGCGCCAGTACACCGAGCAGGTGATCGACGAGCAACCTCTCGATCTGCCGCCCTATTCGTACGAGACGCAGGCCCTCTGGTTCGAGGTGCCCGAGGCGATTCAGCGGGAGGTCGTTCACGCGGGGCTCGATTTCGGGGGCGGGCTGCACGCCGTGGAGCACGCCATGATCGGCGTGCTGCCCCTCCTGGCGATGTGCGATCGCGGCGATATCGGCGGGTTATCGACGCCGGCGCACCCCGATACCGACCGGCCCCAGGTGTTCGTCTACGACGGCTACCCCGGCGGGGTGGGCTTGGCGCGGAGAGGGTTCGAGGCGATCGGCGAGCTGTGGCGGCGGACGCTGGAGGCGGTGAGCGAGTGTCCCTGCGAGGCGGGCTGCCCCTCGTGCGTGCAATCGCCCAACTGCGGCAGCAACAACGAGCCCCTGGACAAGGCCGCCGCCGTCCTCATCCTCCAGCGCCTCCTCGAGACGATGGGGGAGGGGGAGGAACCACAGAGGTCACAGAGGTAAAAACCATGGAGGTCGCAGAGGGCAGAGGGAAGTACGATCGAGATGGATGGAGCCATGAGTGCTGATGAGAGGCCGTTACTCATCCCAGTTTCCTCCGTGTCCTCTGTGTTCTCTGTGGCCTCGGTGGTCTAGGATTCTGTTGACGCAACGGTCTCACGCACCTACAATGCCGGCGTTCTCGGCCGACACTATGAACGGCTATCGATCACCGCTACCCGTTCGCCGATTGTGAGGTCCAGCATGGCCGCTATCGTCCTGGAGAGCAAGGCTTACCGTCGCATCGTGAACGCCTGGTGCCTGTACGACTGGGCGAACTCGGCGTTCGCCACCACGGTGATGGCGGCGCTGCTGCCTCCCTACTTTAGCAACGTGGCGGCGGCCGGCCTCCCCGGGGCGCAGGCCACGAGCTACTGGGGCTATGGCGTGTCGCTGTCCATGGTGCTGGTGGCCGTGATGGGCCCCATCCTGGGCGCCATCGCCGACTATGCCGGCGGCAAAAAGCGCTTCCTGGGCGGGTTCCTGGTGGTGGCGCTGGTGTTCACCGGCATGCTGTTCTTTGTGGGGGAGGGGGACTGGGTCGCGGCGCTGGTCTTTTACATCCTGGCCAGCATCGGCAACGGCGGCGCCAACGTGTTCTACGACTCGCTGCTGCCCCACGTGGCGCGCCCGGAGGAGATCGATCAGGTATCGGCCCGCGGCTATGCCATGGGCTACCTTGGGGGCGGGCTGCTCCTGGCGGTAAACCTGGCCTGGTACCTGATGCCGGAGCGCTTTGGCTTTGCCGACGGCTCGCAGGCGGTGCGCGCCTCGTTCCTGAGCGTGGCCGTGTGGTGGGCGCTCTTTTCCATCCCCCTGTTCCGGCGGGTGCCCGAGCCCCCCGCCACCGCCACGGGGCCGCGGGAGAACCCGGTGCGCGCCGGATTCAGCCGGCTGCGCGAGACGTTCCATCGCATGCAGCACTACAAGGAGCTGTGGAAGTTCCTCGTGGCATTCTGGCTCTATGCCGACGGCATTGGCACCATCATCAAGATGGCCACCATCTATGGCGCCGAGATCGGCATCGGCACCGCCGACCTGGCGGGGGCGCTGCTCCTGACGCAGTTCGTCGGCATCCCCCTGACCCTCGTCTTTGGTCGGCTGGCGCGACGCACCGGCGCCAAGCGGGCCATCTACCTGGCGCTGGGGGTGTACACCCTCATCTCCATCCTGGGGTTCTTTATGACCCAGCCGTGGCATTTCTGGGTTCTGGCGGGGATGGTGGGCCTCGTCCAGGGGGGAAGCCAATCCCTCAGCCGCTCCCTCTTTGGCGCCATGACGCCCAAGGCGCGCTCCGCCGAGTTCTATGGCTTTTTCGATATCAGCAGCAAGTTCGCCGGCATCGCCGGCCCGCTGCTGTTCGGCCTCACCGCCAGCCTGACGGGGTCGGGGCGGTGGAGCATCGTCTCACTGATCGTGTTCTTTGTCGCCGGCGCCCTCCTCCTCAGCCGCGTGAACGAGCAAGAGGGCATGGCCATCGCCCGCGCCGAGAATCTGATGTAACACAGAGAACACAGAGAACGCAGAGAGCACAGAGAACAGATAACGGAATGGTTAGGGTGAGAGCCCTGTATCCTAGTGCTCGGTCACTGTGTTCCAGCAGGGCAAACTCCAGATCTCTGTGCTCTCTGTGGTCTCTCCTTTCTCTGCGGTTTACACTTTTCCCTCTGTGTCCTCTGTGTCTCCGTGGTTTTCCTCTTCCGGCGGGTAAACACGCGCCTCGGTGTTGGCGTCAAAGAGGTAGAGGTCCTCGGACGGCACGGCGATGCGCACCTGCCAGCCGCCGCCCACCGGCTGGTCGATGGGCGCCTGCACGGCAAAGCGCGCCGCGCCCGCCTCGACGTTGACCGTCTGTATCTGTCGGGCGAAATCGGGCTCGGCGTTCAGCACCTCGCCGTCGATCACCAGCCCGTCAGTGGACGCCGCCTCCCCCTCGGGGACGAGCCGGGCGCGCTCGCCGCGGAACCCCAGCACGATCGCCTGGCCCACCCGCAGCGCCCCGGCGGCCCTCGCCGGTGGGGCGGCCCGACCGGCGTTGCCCTCCAGGACTCCGTCCGACGCCACGCGCCATCCCTCCAGGAGGTTCATGGGCGGCAGCCCCAGGAACCCCGCCACAAAGCTGTTGACCGGACGCGTGGTGATCTCCTCGTAGCTGCCCACCTGCTCGATCTTGCCCGCGCGCATGACGGCGATGCGGTCGCCCAGGGTGATCGCCTCCGTCTGGTCGTGGGTGACATAGATGGCGGTGATGGCGAAGCGGCGCAGCAGGCGCTTGATCTCGATGCGGGTGCTCGAGCGCAGCTTGGCGTCGAGGTTGGAGAGGGGCTCGTCGAACAAAAAGAGGCTGGGGTCGCGCACGATACAGCGCCCGATGGCGACGCGCTGCTGCTGTCCCCCCGAGAGGGTGCCCGGCTTGCGGTCGAGCAGCATGTCAAACCCGATCCCCATGATCTCGGAGGTGATGCGGATGCGCTCCATCATCTCTTCGGGGGGACGCTTGCGCACGCGGAAAAAGAACCCCAGGTTCCCTTCCCCCTTCATGTGGGGATAGAGGGCATAGCTCTGGAACACCATGCCGAGGCCGCGGTCCTTGGGGCTGACGTCGTTCACCACGCGGTCGTCAAAGTAGATCAGCCCCTCGTCGACCGTCTCGAGGCCGGCCACGACGCGCAGCAGGGTGCTCTTGCCGCACCCCGACGGGCCCACGATGGCCATCGTCTCGCCGTCGCGAATGGTGAGGGAGAGGTTGTCCAGGGCGTGCACCGGCCCATCCTGCTTGCCCGCGGCCACCTCGCTGGCGGCCACACGCTCGACAAACGCCTTGTCCTGGTAGTCGAACAGCGCCCGGCGCGCCCCGCCGCCCGACGGCAGCCAGCGCGGCCCGCCGCCCCGAAACGTCTTGGTGACGCCCTCCAGCCGGATCTCCGCCACGTGCCTCCTCCTTCGGTGTCCTGCATCGACGTTGACAGGTGCATTATACATGACATGGGGAGGAGAAGGGAACGCGGATGAACGCGACGCGTTGGTGACAGGTGACAGGTTCCAGGTTACAGCGTATAGCACACTTGCTCGCTAGAGCTTGTAACCTGAAACCTGTTACCTGTAACACACCTGCTTCTGATCGGCGTTCAGCCGCGTTCTACCTCCTGTTGACCACTCGTGTAGGGGATGCTATTCTGCCGCCACATTGCCGGCCGGCCAAGGAGGCGAAAATGGCGTCACTGAACGTGCTCATCACCGTGCCGCAGCCCCTGCGCGATACCATTCTGACGACCGAGGCATACGACAGGCTCTGCACCTTCGCCGGCGTGACGATGAACGAGGACGGCCGCAACTGGACCGGACCCGAGATCGCCGCGCGGCTGTCGGGGGTCGACGCCATGATCACCGGCTGGGGGATCGTGCCCCTCACCGAGGAGGTGCTGGCCGGCGCCGACCTCCTGCGCCTCGTCGCCCACGCCGCGGGGAGCGTCAAGGGATTCGCTACAGCGGCGGTGTTCGACCGCGGGATCGCCGTCAGCCACGCCGCGGCGCGCATCGCCGAGTCGGTGGCCGAGTTCACCCTGGCGGTGGTCATGGCAGGACTGCGGCGGCCGCAGGATTTCGACCGGCGCATGCGGTCGGGCGAGGCCTGGCCCAAGGTGACGGACACCCTCACCTACGAGATCGCCGGTAAACGCGTGGGGCTGTTGGGGATGGGCTACGTGGGGCGCTGCAGCGCGCGCCTCTTTCGCGCCGTGGGCGCCGAGGTGTGGGCCTTTGACCCCTACCTGACTCCGGAGCGCGCCGTGGAGTTGGGCGTGCACAAGGCCGACCTGGACGACGTGCTGCGCTCCTGCCCCATCATCTCGGCGCACCTGCCGGTGACCGACGAGACGCGCCACCTGCTGGGGGCGCGCGAGCTGGCCCTCATCGCCGACGGCGCCGTATTCGTCAACACGGCCAGGGCGTGGGTGGTCGATCAGGACGCCATGGTGCGGGAGTTGGCCACGGGGCGCTTTTGGGCGGCGCTGGACGTGTTCGACCCGGAGCCGCTCCCCGCGGATCACCCCCTGCGCGCCATGCCCAACGTGCTCCTCACGCCCCACGTGGCGGGGCGCACGGTGGACAGCCACCAGGGGCCATGGCGGCCATGATCGACGAGGTCGAGCGCCTGGCGAAGGGCCAACCCCTCCGCTACCCCATCACCCGCGACATGCTCGCTACCATGGCATAAGTGGAAACCACGGGGATACAGAGAACACGGAGTAAAAGGAATGCGGATAAACGCGGATCTAGCGGATTGACACGGATAATCCGAAAGAAATCCGCGGAATCCCTTGATCCGCGTTCATCCGTGTTCTGAATTCCACCCTCTGTGTCCTCCGTGGCTCCGTGCTTAGGTCTCCATATTCAATCAGGAGGGGCGTTGTGAATCAGCAAGTTGGGATGTGTAAGGACGGGATCGATACGCCGGCGCTGTGTCTGGACGCCAACGCGTTGGGGCGCAATATCGACCGCATGGCGGCGTTTTTCGGCGCGCGACCCGCGGCGCTGCGACCTCACTGCAAGACGCACAAGTGCCCCACCATCGCCTGGATGCAACTGCGGGCGGGCGCCATCGGCGTCACCTGCGCCAAACTGGACGAGGCGGAGGCCATGGCGCGGGCGGGAATTCGCGACATCCTCATCGCCAACCAGATCATCGGGCCCAAGATACCGCGCCTCATGGGGTTGGCGACCTACTCGGACGTGATGGTGGCGGTGGACGACATCGCCAACGCCGAGGACCTCTCGGCGGCGGCCTGCGCCGCGGGGGTGACGCTGCGCGTGCTGCTGGAGGTCGAGGTGGGGATGGGGCGCTGTGGCGTGCCGGCCGGCGAGCCGGCTCTGGCGCTGGCGCGGCGCGTGGCGGCGCTGCCGGGGCTGCGCTTCGAGGGGATCATGGGGTACGAGGGGCACGCCGTGATGATCCCCGACGGCGCGGACCGCCGGGCGGCGGCGGAAAAGGCGATGGGGATCCTGACTGGCGCCGCCGACCTGCTGCGGCGCGACGGCCTGCCCGTGGGGATCGTCTCGGGCGGGGGCACGGGCACCTATGACGTGACGGGCTCTTACCCCGGCGTCACCGAGGTGCAGGCCGGCTCCTACGCAACCATGGATGGTCGCTACCATTCGGTGGGGCTCGAGTTTGAGCAAGCGCTGACGGTGGTGGCGCGGGTGATCAGCGCGCCGCACGACGACCTGGCCGTCGTCGACGCGGGGCTCAAGACGATGACCACCGAGTTCGGCCTGCCGGAGGTGGCGCATCCCGAGGGGTGGGCGCTGCAGAGCCTCTCGGAGGAGCACGGCAAGCTCAAGCGCGAGGGCGGCGATCCCCTGCGCCCGGGCGACGTGGTCGCGTTCGTCCCCTCCCACGGCTGCACCACCATCAACCTCCACGACGCCTATGTGGTCACGCGCGGCGATCGCGTGGTGGCGGAATGGCCCATCGCCGCGCGCGGGGGCGTGCGGTAGAGTTGCGATGGTACGCTGATTCCGCGGATCGGGCGCTGATCTACGCGGGTATCCGAGCAGTTCGGCATCAGCGTCATCTCTGACATCTGCGGAAATCAGCGTACCATCCGGTTTGCGTACTGGAGTTCCCTCGCTTCGGTTCGGTTGGGCAGTCATCTGCCTCTCTGCCTCCGCCGTCCATGCCTACACTGGCCACCTGACCGAACCCCATTCTACCCACTTGGCCGATGACTGCCCGGCGCGTTCGCGGCAGACTGGAACCAGAGGGCCGTGCGCCGCTGTGGCGCGCGGTGTCGCCATGGCCCCGGCCGGCTATCCCACGGTGGGACGGCCCGAACGGGTGGGGGCCTCAGGGAGGTGCATCGATGACGCGAAAGGTTGTGCTCGTTCTTTGTCTCATCGCCATGGTGGTGGCGGCCTGCGGGCAAAAGCCCACCGAGGCGCCGCCACCGGCTGCCGCGACGGGCGCGCCCTCGCGGGCGGCGGCGCCCGATACCCGCACCGTGGTGCGCTTTGCCGTGAGCGATTGGGAGGCGCCCCAGTACGAGGAATTGATTGCCGCGTTCGAGGAAGAGTACCCGGGCATCGACATCCAGGTGGTGTCCACCAATGAGGTGCTCGGGCTGGGCGCCATCACCGATATGCAGGTGCCCGAGGACGCCGAGCGGCGGCTACTGGCGGCGGCGGATGTGGTGCCCATGAGCGTTACGCGCGAGACGGTGCGTCAGGGGCTGGTGCGCGACCTCACGCCCCTCATCCAGGCTGACGGCAACTTTGCGTCCGATGATTTCGCCGTCGGCTCCCTCGAGAGCTGCCAATGGGACGGCGGCACGTGGGCGCTCCCCATGAGCCTCAACTTTCGGCTGATCTTTTTCGACAAGGAGGCCTTTGACGCCGTCGGTGAGCCCTACCCACAGGCCGGCTGGACGTGGGACGACCTGCGTGCCAAGGCCCAGGCGCTGACGGTGCGCCGGGGCGACGAGGTGGAGCGCTGGGGGTTCGTGGCGCCTTTCTCGTTCGCCTACCGCCTCATCGAGAGCCGCGTGGGGCCCATGGCCGACTATGGCGGTGATCCCGTCATGCCGCGCTTTGACGCGCCCGAGATAGTCGACGCCATGCGCTGGTACAGCGACCTGCACCTGCGCGACGGCGTGATGCCCTATGGCGCCGCGGTGACCGGCGCCGAGGGCGCCGTGATGTCGATGGAAGAGACGATCATCGACAACGGGCAGGCTGCCATGTGGCCCGACATGAACCTGTTGTGGACCTACCGCAATCAGCAGGGGAACCGCGGGGTCGTCCCGTTCCCGCAGGACGCGCCCGACGACGCCACGACGCCCGCCTGGGCCGAGACGCTGGCGCTGAGCGCCGGCACGACCGTGCCCGACGCCGCCTTTCGCTGGATGGACTACCTGTCGCGCCAGGCGCGCAAGGGGCCGGGGATGGGGATGGAGTACCTCCCCGCACGACACTCCGCCATCGAATCGGGAGGCGCCTTGGAGGCGATGGACGACGAACTGGTCGTCGCACTGCGCGCCGCCCTGGAGACCGGCTTCATGGCGGGGGAGCCGGTGGGCTATGAGGCCTTTGATGCGGCCCTGAGGGCGGTGCTGGACGAGACGGCGCCGGTCGAGGCCGCCCTGAGCGATGCCCAGGCGCGCGCCGAAGCGACCATTCGGGAGCAGATCGCCCTGCAAGCCGGGGCCACGCCGGCGCCCACCCTGGTGATGGCGCCCGTGGAGCGCACGCCCGTCTCGCAGGCGGCAACCACCATCACCTTTGTCCCCGGGCTGGGCTCGCTGAACCTGGAGCCCTACCGGCGCATCGCCGACCGCTTCCACGAGGAGTACCCCGATATCCGGGTCGAACTCAAGGCGCTCGACCTGTCCAATACTGCGGCGATGAACCTGCCGGGGCTGGCCGCCGCATCCGACTGCTTCCAGTGGTACTCGGGCTTTCAGGATCCCGCCACCCGAGCGGCGGTCCTCGCCCTGGACCCCTTCCTGGAGGCGGATGCCGCGCTGGACACGGCCGATTTCTACCCCGCGACGGTGAAGCAGTTCACCTATCAGGAGCAGCTGCTGGGCCTGCCGGCGGATATCACCCCGTTCATCATCGAGTACAACACGGCGCTGTTCGACGCCGCGGGGGTCGCCTACCCGTCGGCCGACTGGACCTGGGAAGAGTTCCTCGAGACGGCCGCCTCCCTGACGGTGGGGGAGGGCGAGACAAAGCAGTACGGCTATGTCGCCGAGGCGTTCGAGGCGAGCGATCTGCTGCTCATGCTGGAGCGCCTGGGGGCCAAGCCGCTGGACGGCAGCACCGAGCCCCCGTCGTTCACCTACAACGATCCCTCGGTGGTGGAGGCCATGAACTGGTACGCGGCGCTGACGACCAAGTACGCCGTCAAGCCCGCCTACATCACCGATGTCACCAAGCTGCTGGGCGCCAGTTCCGCCTACCTGGATCGTGAGGTGCTCATCAACGGCGGGCGCGCCGCCATGTGGACCAACTCGGGTACCACGGCGGCGTTGTTCAGCGGCCGGGGCGAACTGGAGATCGGCGCCGCCCCCCTGCCGGCGCGAGCCGACGGCACGAGCCGGGGGGGCATGCTCACCACCAGTGGCTACTTTATCTCGGGCGACACGCCGTACCGCGAGGCGTGCTGGAGGTGGCTCACCTTCCTGAGCGCGCAGCAGGATGCGGCCCAGGGCCTGCCGGCCCGGCGTTCGGTGGCGGAATCGGACGCTTATCGCGGGCGCGTGGGCGAGTCGCGTGCGGCGGCATACATCGCCAGCGTCGCTGACGCCGACCAGCCCTCCAGCTTCCAGATCTATGAGGAAGAGGAGTGGATGGGTGGCGCGCTCTTTTGGCTCACCCAGGCCTATGGCAAGGTGGTCTCGGGCGAGCGCGGCGTCGAGGACGCGCTGGATGAGGCGCAGGATCTCGCCGAGCGCTATCGCGCCTGCGTGATCGCGGCGGACGATTTCGGCACGGACACGTGGCAGCGCTGCGTTGCGGAGACGGACCCCACACTGCCCGCGTTCCTCTTTGACGCTGCCGGCTGACGCCACCGCTGCGGGCAAGGCCCGTCGCGCGGTGACGGACGATCTGGCGCCTCCGGGTCACGTGGCCCGGGGGCGTCGTCGCGTCGCGTGACCGGGTCCGTTTCGACACCAGGGGGCAATGTGCTATACTAGACAAATTATACGAACCCCTGCCCGCCCTGAGCCAACCGTCACGATCCATCGCGCCGCGGTGGGGGGGGTAGCCGGGGCCGGTGCATTCGCCTACGTATGCAACCTTATGGCCCCCGGGTGCATCAGATGATAGAGGGGTCCGCTGCCCGGTGCGTGCCGGCGTTGCGGCGCCCCGCCAAACCCTAACCGATGACGCGTCGGGATCGGCGTCCAACGCCCCCGGCGCGCGATGAGAGTGTCGCGTGAACGGACGAAATGGCGGCCATCCCACCGAGGGTGAGCCGTTGCTGCGATTGGCGGGCGTCTCCAAGGTGTACCCCGGCCCGGACGGCGGCGCGCGCGCGCTGGACGCCGTGGACCTGGCCGTGTGGCCGGGCGAGTTCCTGGGGGTCCTCGGGCCGTCGGGCGCCGGCAAGTCGACGCTGGTGAATATGATCGCCGGCATCGACCGGCTGACGGAGGGCACCGTGTGGGTGGCTGGCACCGCGGTGCACACCCTCGGCGAGGACGAGCGCTCGCGGTGGCGCGGGCGCACCATCGGCGTCGTCTACCAGTCGTTCGAGTTGCTGCCCACCCTCTCGCTGTTGGACAACGTCATGCTGCCCATGGACCTATGTGGGCTGTTCCATCCCCGGCGCAGCCCCGAGCGGGCTCGTGAACTGCTGACCATGGTGGGCCTGGAGGAGCACGTCTCCAAACCACCTACCCAGATCTCGGGCGGGCAGCAGCAGCGCGTAGCCATCGCCCGGGCACTGGCCAACGATCCCCCGCTCCTCGTCGCCGATGAGCCTACCGGCAACCTGGACTCGGTGACGGCGGAGGGGATCCTCGACCTCTTTGTATCCCTGGCCAGCGCGGGCAAGACCATCATTCTGGTCACCCACGATGAGAGCCTGACGGCGCGCTTTACCCGCGACATCCGGCTGATGGACGGTCAGATCCTCTCCAACGACTCCGCCAAGGGTGGGGAGGCGGGCGCCACATGACGACGAACGGCGGGGCGGACACGAACGGGGCGCTCATCGAGCTGCGCGCCCTCGTCAAGACCTACCACTCGGCCGCGGGCGCGTTCCCGGCGTTGCGGGGTGTGGACCTCGACTTTGGCGCGGGTGAGTTCGTCAGCGTGGTGGGGCGCTCGGGGAGCGGCAAGTCGACGCTGCTCAACATGCTCACCGGCATCGACCGGCCCACCTCGGGGACGGTGCGCATCGCCGGCACCGACATCCACCACCTACGCGAGGGTGAGATGGCGCGCTGGCGGGGGCGGAACATGGGGATCGTGTTCCAGTTCTACCAGCTCCTCCCGACGCTGTCCCTCGTCGAGAACGTCATGCTGCCCATGGACCTGTGCGACACCTATCCGCGCGAGGAGCGTGAGGAGCGCGCCCTGGGGCTACTGGATATGGTGGGGCTGCGGGCGTACGCCCACAAGATGCCGGGCGCGGTCTCGGGCGGCCAACAGCAGAGTGCGGCGCTGGCTCGGGCGCTGGCCAACGATCCCCCCATCATCGTGGCCGACGAGCCCACAGGCAACCTGGACAGCCACGCCGCCGATGCGGTCGTCGCCCTCCTCGAAGGGGCGGCCGACCGCGGCAAGACGGTGGTGATGGTGACCCACGACCCGCGCCTGGCGCACCGGGCGTCGCGCACCGTGTCGTTGGCGGATGGCCTGGTGGTGGATGCCTCCGAGCGCCCCCCGCAGCCGGCGGATCGGCGAGGCGCCCATGGCGCTTAGGCCCCGCTGGCGGAAGGTGCTGGCCGACCTCTGGGACAACCGCGCGCGCAGCTTGCTGGTGATCGCCTCCATCGCGGTGGGCGTGTTCGCCATCGGCACCATCGTGGGATGTTACGACTATCTCTCGCGAGACCTGAACGCCGGCTACGAAGGCGCCAACCCCGCCGAGATCACCGTGGTCACCGACCCCTTTGACGATGCCCTCGTCTCCAGCGTGGCCCGCATGCCGGGCGTGGCCGATGCCGAGGGGCGACACACGTTCGCCGTACGCCTCATCAAGGGGCCCGACGCGTGGGACACCCTCACGCTCATCGCCGTGCGCGACTATGACGAACTCGGCATTAGCCGCTTCGAGCCGTTGGCCGGGGCGTGGGCGCCCGGTGATCGGCAGGTGGTGCTCGAACGCAAGGCGATGCTGAGCCTGGGCGCCGAGGCGGGCGATGACATCGAGGTCGAGCTGGCAGACGGCACCCGGCGGCGCCTCGAGGTTGCGGGGACCGTGCTGGACCCCACCGGCGGTTACGCGGCCATCCTGGGCGACTATAAGGCGTTCATCCACTATGACGCGCTCGAGTGGCTCGGGCGGCCGCCGTCGCTGAACCGCCTGTACGTCACCGCCGAGGGCGCCTCGGACCGCGCCCAGGTTCGCGCGCTGGCCACGCGCATCACCGATCGGCTGGAGCGCACCGGGCGGACGGTGTACCAGGTACAGGTCTCCCCGAGTGACGAGCATCCCCTGGCGCCAATCCTCACGGCGCTGCTCGGCATCCTCAGCGCCTTGGGCGTGCTGATATTACTCCTGAGCGGCGCGCTGGTGGCCAACACCATGTCGGCGTTGCTGTCCCAGCACGTGCGCACCATCGGTGTGATGAAACTCGTGGGGGGCAGCCGCTCGCAGGTGGTGGGCACCTACCTGGCGCTCATCGCGATCCTGGGAGCCATCGCCCTGGTGGTGGCGGTGCCCCTGGGGGCGCTGGGGGCCTACGGCCTGTCGCGGTTCGCCGCGGGCATCATCAACTTTTCCCTGCGCGGGTTTCGCCTCGTGCCGCTCGCCGTGACGCTGCAGGTGGTGATGGCCATGGTGGTGCCGCCCTTGGCGGCGCTGTGGCCCGTGCTCAACGGGTCGCGGGTGACGGTCCAGCGCGCCCTGCGGGGGAGCGGCATCGGCGACGCCTACACGCCCGGGCCGATCACGCGCCGCCTGCAGCGTGGGCGGTGGATATCGCGCCCCCTGATGATCTCGTTGCGCAACACCTTCCGCCGCAAGGGGCGGCTGCTCCTCACCATGGTGACCCTCACCCTGGGCGGGGCGGTCTTTATCGCCGTGTTCAACACCCAGGTGGCACTGAACGCCCAGGTGGAACGCATGGGGCGCTACTTTGGCGCTGACGTGAACGTGGACCTGATGCGGCCCTATCGCGTAGATCGAGTGATCGAGCAGATCATGGTCGTCCCAGGCGTCACCGGCGTGGAGGCCTGGACGGCCGCCACCGCCGATTGGCTACGCGACGAAGCGGGGCCGCACGACACGGTGACCATTATCGCGCCGCCGGCCGAGTCGGCGCTGGTGGACCCGGTGCTGTTGGCCGGGCGTTGGCTCATGCCGGGGGATGAGGGCGCCATTGCCGTCAATGAGGCATTCTGGTCGGACCATCCCGATCTTGGGCCCGGCGACCGGTTGCGGCTGCGCATCGACGGCCGCGAGGCGGAGTGGACGTTGGTGGGCGTCTTTCAGTACTCGGGCGTCGACCAGTTTTTTGCCTACACGACCTACGAGCACTTGAGTGCGGTGCTTCGTCGGCCGATGCATACTACACAGTTCCGCGTCATCACCGAGCGTCACGACGTGCATACGCAGCAGCAGATCACGGTGCTGCTGGACGAGCACCTGCGCGGGGCGGGGTTCCAGGTGAGCCTCGTTGAGGCGGGGGCCCAGTTCGTGGACTCGGTCACCGGCCTCCTGGGAGTGCTCACCGCCGTGCTTCTCGTGATGGCGGTGCTGACTGCGCTGGTCGGCAGCATCGGCCTTACCGGGACGGTGTCGATGAACGTCATGGAGCGCACGCGCGAGATCGGCGTGCTGCGCACCGTTGGGGCGGACGATCACACGGTGGCCACCCTCGTGATCGTCGAGGGGCAGGTGATCGGCTTGATCAGCTATGTACTGGCGGCAGCGGCCTCGTTCCCCATCACAACGCTGCTGTCCAACATCGTCACGCGGGCAGTGTTCAACGCGCCGGCCGAGCCGAGCCTGACGCCCAACGGGTTTCTGGCATGGCTGGCTGTCATGCTGGTTCTTGCCACGGTGGCGAGCCTCCTGCCCGCGCGCTCGGCATCGCGCCTGACGATCCGTGAGGTGTTGGCCTACGAGTAGGTTCGCCTACGAGTAGGTCCGCCTACGAGCAAGCTGTAGGGCCGCCTTCGAGCAGCGGGCCGACGCGACACACCATGTACGAATGGGAGCCATACCGATATGCGATACCGGCGACTGCTGCGCCACCTGGCGATTCTCCTCGCAATACTGCCTGCGACCCTGGGATGCACCTCGAGCGGCGTGGGTGAGCCCACCGTCGCGCCGTCCCCCGTCGTCGCCTCCGACACGCGGGTGGTGGCGGATGGGCGCGTGGTGCCGCTGCGCTGGGCGGCGCTTTCCAGCAGCACCGGCGGGCGCGTCGTCGAGATCGCCGTGGAGGAGGGGCAGCGCGTGAGCGCCGGCGACCTCTTGCTGCGCGTGGACGACGGCCCACAGCGCATGGCGCTGGCTGAGGCCGAGGCGGCACTGGCGGGCGCTCGCGCCCAACTGGCACAGCTGCGGGCGGGGGCTACGTCCGAGGAGGTAGCCGGCGCCGAGGCGGCCCTGGCGGCCGCCAACGCCGCGGCCCAGGCCGCCGAAGGAGCGGCAGCCACCGCCCGGGCGAACCTGAGCCGGCTCCAGACGGGCGCCACCGCCGAGGAGCGCGAGATCGCGCTGCGCGGCATCGAGTTGGCCAAGAACGCCCTGTGGGCGGCGCAGGGGCAGCGCGATGCGGTGTGCGGCGCCACCCAAGGCGGCGCCCCGGGGTCCTGTGACGCGGCCAAGGGCGCCGTCCAGCAGGCGGAGGAGCAGGTGCGCATCGCGGAGGTCCAGCTGCGCCAGGTGGAGCAGGGGGCGAGCGCGCAAGAGATCGCCGCCGCCCAGGGGCAGTTGCGCCAGGCCGAGGGGCAGCTCGAGGCGGCGCGTGCCGACGCCACGCGTGCCGAGGCCGCCCTGGCGCAACTCCGTGCGGGCGCAACACCGGAGGCAATCGCCGCCGCGAAGGCCCAGGTGGCCCAGGCCGAGGCGGCCGTCGAGCGGGCCGCACTCATGGTGGCGCGCTGCGCCCTCGAGGCGCCGTTCGATGGCGGCGTGGTGGCAGTCGACGCCCGGCTCGGCGAGGAGATCGGCCCCGGCGTGCCCGCGCTGCAGCTCGCCGACACGAGCGCCTGGCGCGTCGAGACGGACGACCTCACCGAGTTGGACGTGGTGCGCGTAGCGGTGGGCCAGCGCGTCACGGTGGTCGCCGACGCCCTGCCGGACGTGGCGCTGGAGGGCACGGTGGCGGCCATCGCCGAGACGTCCGAGTACCGCGCCGGCGAGGTCCTGTACAAGGTCACCATCGACCTGGTCGACCCCGACCCGCGCCTCCGCTGGGGGATGACCGTGGCGGTCACCTTCGAGGAGTGAAGCACGCCCTCACGGGAGTCCGATGGTACGCTGATCTACGCAGATGGAACGCTGATTCCCGCTGGTCTTGGCAATGAGCGCTTCTCTGTCAGTACGTGCCGCCCATGCGATGCGGCCAGCAGGCTCTGGAATCTGCGGAAATCCGCGTCTCATCAGCGGGGATCAGCGTCCCATTGATTAACTCAAGCATGTGTTGTACGCAAAAGGCGCCCGTCGCGTATGCGACGGGCGCCCTCTGTTGGCGGAGGGGGTGGGATTCGAACCCACGGTGACGCAAGCGCCACAACGGTTTTCGAGACCGCTATGGCGGGCACCCTCGCCAATCCCCACAAGGGGTAGTAGTACGGCGGGCCGTCATCCCCTACGGGTAGTGGTGCGCGGACGGGTGGCAAGCTGTACAGCATCGCTACAGCATCGCCGGGGCATGGGAAGGGAGAAAGACCATGCCCAGGAGTACCCGTCGAAGCGCCGGTGAGGGTTCCATCGTACAACGCCAGGATGGTCGCTGGCAAGCATCGCTCCAAGTGGACGGCCACCGGCGCACCGTCTACGGCAAAACCCGGCAGGAGTGTGCGGCTAGACTGGCCGACCTACAGCGCCAAGTTGCCAAGGCCGGAACGCTGCCCGATCCTGGCAAGCGCACCGTCAATGACCTGCTGGACGCCTGGCTTGAGGTGAAGGCGCCCACTGTTCGCCCTCGCACCTTGCACGACTATCACGCCATCTGTGACCGTTACGTGCGGTCCCCTCTCGGTAAAGTACGTCTCAACCGCTTGACCCCCGACCGCATCCAGCGGCTCTATGCGCGCTACCAGACGCGGGCCCAGAGCCGCACAGCCCTCAAGGCTCACCGCGTGCTATCCCAGGCGCTAGCCCTCGCCGTCCGCTGGGGATGGATCGGCAACAACCCTTGTGACCGGGTGGACACCCCTCGCTATCGGCCTGAACGCAAGCAGGTGTGGACACCGGCGGAGTTACGCCGCTTTCTCGACGGCACGACTGGTCACCGCTTGCATCCCTTGTGGTTGTTCCTGGCAACCACCGGCTGTCGCCTCGGCGAAGCGCTGGCCCTAGAGTGGGGGGGTGTGGACTTGGCCGCTGGCGTCGTGACGATCAACAAAGCCGGGCAGCATATCGGCGGCCAATGGACGGTCACCGAACCCAAGACAAGATCGGGGATCCGTACCATCACCCTACCCCGTGAGGCGATAGGAGCCCTACGCCAGCAAGCTGCCTATCGCTTGGCCCACGGTGGCGGGGCGCTGGTATTCGCCAGCGATAGCGGCCAGTCGCTCACCAATGGGGCTATAGCCTGGCATATGCGCCGTGAGTGCGAGCGGCTGGCGTTGCCCCGCATCACGCCCCATGGCTTGCGGCACCTCCATGCCAGCTTACTACTCGCCGAGGGTTTGCCACTGCCCGAGGTATCACGACGATTGGGGCACGCGTCGCCGGCCATTACCATGGCAATCTATAGCCACGCCATCCGCGACGATTCCGCGGCGGTAGAGGCTATCGAACGGGCACTAGCGTCGCGAGGCTAGGGGTCGCTCCCTGCAACGGCCCAACGGTCACCCCCAACGACGCGAAGGCGCACCGAGAGCGGCGTCAGCTGTAGATCGACTAGGTCCCGCATGATAGTATCGGCGCTCACATCGCAGAGCAACGCCAGATCCTTGATGCTGTGCGGGCTTTGCAACAGATCGCAGATGCGCACCAAACGAGCGGCGCGCGCGGCCTCGGCCATAGAGGGCCTCCTTTGATAGGGGGCAGCAAAGCATGTCGGCGGCAAGCTGATTATAGCACGACAGCGGGCCGCCGACATCGGGGGGCGCTGAGTATACACAACGACCCCGTCAGGCGGTTTATCATGACGCGCGAACCGTTGACTTCGTAGAACGGGCGTGCTACAATCAGGTCACTCACAGGTCACTCACTCAAACCAATCGCACCGATCAAACCAACTTTTACCTACTTTTACCTACTTTCACTAGCAAAACCAAATACGACCAGACCACCAATCCACTTATCTCACCAATCTACCGTTTCACTGTTCCACTCGTTCACCGTCGTGTCGTTGACGTAGCGTCAAGCTTTGGATTGGGGTCACTGGTCGCCCGCCCAGGCTTGGCGTCCGCCTCAAGGTCGTCGGCTTGGGCTTTTTTTGTCTCGAGGGGAGGCAGACATGGACGAACAACAGAGGATCGTTCGCCCCCTGTATCTCGGCGTGCGAGTGAATGAAATCGAAAAGCGAGGCGCGGCGAAGCTGGCGTGGCGGCGCGCCTGTACGACTAGCGAGCTCGTGCGGGAACTCATTCGCCGCGAGTTGGCCAGCGAGGGGTTGCTGCCGTGCGAGGGGGAGACCGCCAACGGCACGAGGCAATGAGGGTAAAGAGCGACCCGCCGGTGGCAGGATCCGGCGGGCCTTGGGCAGCAGCACAGCAAATAGGACAATCGGAGGAATCTTGCCATGCTTTGTCAACATTCTAGCGCATTCGTTCTAGCACGTCAAGGGGCTGGCGGCCCCGAGTTGTTGGGGGTGCGGCGATGACGACACAGCCCTTGCAGCTCCCCAACACCGCGCATGACGTGGCCAGATGGGTGCACCAAAACCTTGGGCGGCGGGCGAACCGCGAGACGAAGCAGATTATCGCGGAGTACCTTGGGGAATGGCTCAGGGTTCGTAACCGTCTGGTTGTGGACATCGCGCAACACGAGGCCGCCGGCGGGCGGCCCTATTTGCTCGATGAACAGGGCGCGCCGTGGCCTCTTGAGCGGGGGAACCCCCAGACGCGGCTTATCCTGCATGGCCTCGGGCTGAACGGCAGCGAGCCGGCCTTCTTGTATGTGCTTGAGCACTTGGCGATGACGGCGCTCGAATCGGGGAAAAAGCTGCGCCTGGCCCGGTGGCATACGATCCGCAACGGCATCATCTACACCAGTGCCGGGCCGCACCATGTGGTACGCACTGGCCCCGATGGGATACCGGTACTCGTGGCAAACGGCACTGACGATGTTCTCTTTGCGGCGGACGCGACGATCCCCAAGTGGGAGCCAGCGGACCCGGTGCGTCCCTCGGAGGTGGCCGCGCTCTGTCCGCCGCTAGAGCCGCCCGTAGAGGTGCCGGCCTACCGGCCCGCCGTCCAGGAGGCATTTCTGCAGTGCTGGTTCGCGGGCTTGGTCGCCGGCATCCGCCCCTTGCCGATCCTCGGACTGATTGGAGACTGCGACGGCGGTAAGACGACGACAGCCCGAGCCATCGCGCGAGCTTTGCGCGGCCCCGATGCAGGCGTCGCCACACTGGGAACCCGCAACCCGTTGGGCGACCTGGGGGCAACCTTGACCGCGCGGCCCCTGGCGGCCCTGGACAATCTCGATGCGGAAGTGCCGGGCGAAATCGGCGACCTGTTGGCGGCGACGGCGACCGGCGCGAATATCGAGTCGCGCCAACTCTACACAGATAGTACCTTGTTGTCGCGCCCTGCTATCGCGGCGGTGGCCGTGACAAGCCGAACGGCGGCATTCGCAGCGAGAGCCGATATTTCGGAGCGCGTGTTGCCACTATTCACCTGTCAAATCAGGGACACCAAACGGGTCGCCGACGACATGCTCATGGGCGAGGTAGACACGAACCGGGACGGCCTGTTGAGCTGGGCCGTCATCGCGGCGAGCGCCATGCTGGCCGAGGCGACCAACGCCCCGAGCGGCCTACCATGCCGATTCCAGGGGTTTGCCCGGTTGTTCTGGGCGCGCGAGGCCCTGCGGGGAACTCCCGATAACGCCGATCCGGCCCTGCGGGCGCTGAGGGCGGCCCAAGCGATAAGTGTGACTGACGGCGACCCCCTCCTTGCCGCCATCGCTACGCATTTTGACCAAATCACGGGCTCAGGCGGTACCTGGCAGGGAATGGCGAAGGAACTCGCGCGCGACCTGGACGCGGCGGGCGCGAGTTTGCCCTATCTCGGCGGCGGCAAGGCTGTCGCTCGTCGGTTGCGTGAGGGGCGCCGCGCCCTGGGGCTCGTGGGGCTCACTCTCACCGAGTCTCGGCAAGGCAACAACACCGTCTTCTTCTTGGGACGCACGCCATGATCGATCAATGCGAGGGAAACCAGGGGAACCAGGGTTCGCACAACCCTCTTATATCATCTTGCATGTCAACAGAGATGGGAAACCCTGTTTTCCCCGGTTCCCCTGGTTGCCATAACGGGGCACACATACAGGCGGCGGAACTCTGGCCGGTGCGGGCTTCGCGGGCTGACGCCCGCTCAGAACTTGCCCCGTATCACCGCGCCCTGGGGGGGCACAGGCGCAACGGGCGCAACCGCGAGGCACACGCGACGATACGGGGCAACCCCTCGCCGTGCGTTAGCACGGCGAGCCGCAACGCGCGAACTCTGACGCATAGGGGGCAGCATGGAGGATAAGGGCTACATCGTGGTAGGCCGCGGCGAGGCCGCACTAGAACGGCGTTTATGGCGCTACATAGAATGTCGTGGGGCCCTTGAGCCCCATGTGATTGTGGTGAAGCGCCGGCGCTACGCCATGGTACGCATTGACATGCTCTCCGCTTGGCGCAAGTTGGGGCGCGAGGAACTGGCCGAAACGATTCGTCTGCTGTGCGAATACAGCGCGCCGGGCGCCGAGGTGGTCGCCAACGGTGACTTGGCGCAAAGCGACCGCGTGCCGATTGCGGTCGCCAGCGAGTTAGCGAGTCGTCTCGCGGAGCTTGGGCGCCGCGGGGGTAAGGCGCGGGGGTCGATTCGGTAACCTGGCCGACCAGTGCATAAGGTTGCCGCTTTTTGCCTACTTTCTGCAGGAAACCTTGCAAGACAGACGAAGGGGGTGACGATGGTGAGCCTGGCAGTGCTGGAACTTGTGGGCTTGGGGCCACTTGGCCGGCTGTTGGCGCTGCTGGCGCGGTTGGCGCGGCGCAGTTTAGAAGGGAGGCGACTATAGGAGGGGCACATGTCGGCGGCGGGCTGTGGGACAATGAATACTGCCACCTGTGGTGGCGACAACACAAGGGAGAATCAAAATGTTGTACGGCTACGATGGTAGGCCGCTCTCGTTGGAGGCCATCGCCAAGAACCACATGGCGACGTTGCGCGAGACACCGCCGAAGGTGGGCAAGGTGCTACAAACGCGGCGGGTCATGCTGGCGCAAGTGGACGCCGACCGGCGCCTCTCCGAGGAGGGCAAGCAGGAACAGCGCGCCACGGTCAAGGAGCGCGCTATCGCGGAACTCGACCAGGCCGAGGGATTCGCCGGGGACGCCAAGGGCGTCATGGATCGGGCCATCGCCGAGGCGTTGAAGGTGGACCGCACGCCCGAGGAACAGCTGGCCTACGAGACCCGCGCGACGCGGCTGTGGGCCAGATTCCGGCCACTGCTTGAGGGCCCCCACCCGGCGCTCGACCCGCTAGAGTTGGTACAGCGGGAGAGCGACAATCTCGATAGCCTCCGAGTGCTCAAGGAAGAACTCCCCGACTTCATGGTGGCCCATGGGCAGCCCGACCAGTTGCGCGCCGCGGTACTCAAGGTGCTTGAGGAGGCCGAGACGGCGCTACTGCCTCCCGAGGCGCAACTGGCGCGCAAGCTACAGGCGGAGATTGCCGATGGCTGGCCGCGACTGATGATGGCGGTGAACTATGCGCGCGCCGAGGTGGCCGGCGATACCCCATGGACGGTGCTCCCCTCGTGGGGCAGCAGGCATGAGGTGGTCGAGGTACCGACTCTGGCGCTGTAGGGTTTCGCCCTTGATGAGTCTTGGCAAGTCTTCGTGTCGAGAGGCGCGCGAGCTGTTGGGCAAACGCAGTTGACACGCCATCGCCGGAGTGTTACCCTGCGGCCACAATAGAAAAGCCCCGGCGATGGCGCTTGCGGCAGCAAGCACGGCATCCCAGGGCACGGCCAAGCCGGAATCGGCGGCGTGGCGGGGGAAGTGTACATCAAGGCCCCGCTGGACGCAACTCTGGCGGGGCTTTGCCTTTGGAGTGTACAACATGAGTACAGCATCGCTACCGTAGGTTGGCAGTAGCCGTGGTGCAAAAAACCACACTCTACCACATTCAGGCGGAGGGGGTGGGATTCGAACCCACGGTGACGCAAGCGCCACAACGGTTTTCGAGACCGCCCCGATCGGCCGCTCCGGCACCCCTCCGTATATGTCCCTCGCCTCAGACCTCGCGGTCCGCCGGGCGGAGGTTCTCAAAGAACGTCTGCATCAGGTCCTGCACCTCATCGGCCAGCACCCCGGCGATGACGCGCACGCGATGGTTGAGCCACGGCGAGCGCACCAGGTCGTACACCGAGCCCGCCGCGCCCGTCTTGGGGTCACGTACGCCCATGACGAGGGTGTCGATGCGGGCGTTCACCAGCGCTCCGGCGCACATGGAGCATGGCTCCAGCGTGCAATAGAGCGTGGCCCCCGAGAGACGCCAGCCGCCTCGCTCCCGCCCCGCCTCGCGCAGCGCCAGGATCTCGGCGTGCGCCGTCGGATCGTGGAGCGCCTCGCGGCGGTTGTGGCCCCGCCCGATGATGCGGTCCTGCCACACCACCACGGCCCCCACGGGGATCTCTCCCTCGGCGGCCGCCAGCCGCGCCTCGGCAAGCGCTTCGTGCATCCAGCGTGCGTGGTCCATAGGCCGAGCAAGTATAGCACGAGTTGGGCGCTGGGGCAAAGTGGTGTGGTTGTGTGTTGTGGGTTACGGGTTCCGGGACGGATCGATTGCAGGTTACGCCGATGTGGGGCGAGATCAGCGATGGGGTTGCCGGCTCGGGGCGCGGGGAGTAACCGGCGGGCGCTGTGCCCACTCGCGAGTCTGGCCGTCCCGTGCGGCCTCTGCTCCCTCTCCCTGTACTCGGTCGCCCGTACCCTGGCGCGAGGGAAAGGGGTACGGGGGCCGGCTCTAAGTTGACCCCCGTTTGTCGCGATGGTACAGTCCGCTGGTGCATTCTCTTACAAAGCTGGGATGATATGGCAGCGATCACGATCCGCTTGGACAACATGGCGCATGGCGGCGAGGCGATGGGGCGGTACGAGGGGCAGCCCATCCTCGTGCCGCTGGGCATTCCCGGCGAGTTGGTGCGAGTGATGGTAGAGGAGAGGCGCCGCCGGTTCTGGCGCGGGCGCATAATCGAGGTGGTGGAGCCGAGTTCCGAGCGCGTACGCCCCCGGTGCAGGTACTTTGGCCTGTGTGGTGGCTGCCAGTGGCAGCACGTGGACTATGGCGCGCAGCTGCGATGGAAGCAGCGCCTGGTGGTGGACCAGCTGCGTCGCCTCGGGGGCGAGGGGGACGCGCCCGTTAGCACGGTTCTCGGGATGGAGGAGCCGTGGGCCTACCGCAACCACGTCCAGCTGGTGGCGAACGAGGTGGGCGCCCTGGGGTTCCAGGCGCTGCGCAGCCACGACGTGGTGGCCATCGATACCTGCTGGATCACGCACCCGATGATCGACGACTTGTGGGGTGCCTTGGACATCGAGGGCTGGCGGGCCGACGGGGTGGTGCTGCGTGCCGGAGTGGAGACGGGCGAGGGGCTCGTGGTGTTCGAGGGCGGCGACGACCTGCCCGAGGTGGCCATCGATGCGCCCGTGTCGTGCCTGTACCGGTCCCGCGATGGTCACATGGAGGTGTTGGTGGGTGACGACCACTACCACGAGCGCCTGGGAGGGCGCACTTTTCGTGTCTCGGCATCCTCCTTCTTCCAGGTGAACACGGCGCAGGCGGAGCGCTTGGTGGATGTGGTGCGCGGCTATCTCGCCCTCGCGGGCGGCGAGACGCTCCTGGACGTCTATTGCGGCGTGGGGACGTTCGCGCTGACGGTCGGGCGCGGCGCGGGGCGCGTGGTGGCGGTGGAGGAGGCGCCGTCGGCGGTGGCCGACGCCCGGGCAAACCTTGCCCCGGACGAGGCGGTGACCCTTGTGGAGGGCAGGGCGGAGGACGTGCTGCCGTCGCTGGACCTGCGGGCGGATGCCGTGGTCGTCGATCCGCCGCGCGCCGGCTGCGCGCCGGAGGTGTTGCGCGCCATCGCCGAGACCGGCGCCGGACGCATCGTGTATGTCTCGTGCGATGCTGCCACCCTGGCGCGGGACGTGGCGCGACTGGCTGAACTGGGCTATGCCCTGCGCGCCGTGCAGCCCGTGGACGTGTTTCCGCAGACGAGCCATGTGGAGACGGTGGTATTGATGTCGCGAAACGAGGGTCCGGGAAGGCAGGGATCGGACTTGTGACCGCCGTCATCACCCCTCGAGGGTTGTAGACCGAACATGACGGCGGCGATCGCCTCAGCGACCGTCCGAACGTGTCGCCCGCTAACGAGACACCGGCTGTCACGTTCGTGTGTTCCTGTGGACCCTAGCTATCCCCACAGGGAGCACCACCGAGAGTTCGTGCTGCCGCTCATTGCCGTCAAGGACGTCCAGACGGCCACACTATCGAGGTGGGCGAGAGCATGGGGGCGGTGTTCAAACGCTTTCAGCGCCAGGGCATGAGAGCTGAAGAGGTGGCGGAGCAGACGTCGCATCCGGCAAAGTGTGTGAGGAGGTACATCGGCGAGTAGGCCACCGGTACGGCGCGTGGGAGATGGCGTGCTGTACTCGTCCTGCG
>JAXGNH010000016.1:0-188668 GCA_040768165.1 Anaerolineae bacterium | reverse complement strand
CTCCCTAGCGCAGGACGCCCCGTGCACGGCGACGCCCCGCCCCAGCGCGACGCCCACCACGGCCCCCAGCGCCACACCGGCGGCCACCCCATCGCCCACGCCCACCCCGCGCCCCCTGCGGCTGGCGGTGGATCAGCCCACCTACGCCCGCTTTCGGGACGCCCTGCAGGGCCTGCCCGCGCTCTGCCCCGGCTGGGCCATCGTCCCCTACCCCACGCCCTACGACGCCGAGCGCCTCCTGGCGGACGGCCTGGCCGAGGCCGCCCTAGCCTGGGCGGCGGACCCTCCGCCCGGCGGCGCGCCCCTGCGCGTCGAGCCGTACGTGGCGGCGTTCCACGTGACGCACCCCGAGCGCGAGGTAAGCCTCGAGCGGCTGGCGAATCTGGCGCGGGGCGAGGCGCGGGGTCTCACCCTGGTGGTCGGCCCGGGCGGCCGCGACGTCGTGCGAGATCTGCTGGGGGTGGAGCCCCGCGGCGCCCTCGATCTGGCCGACTGGGAGGGCGCCAAGGAGTACGTCGCCACCCACCCGGACGCCTGGGCGCTCCTGCCGTGGGAGGCGGTCGATTTCCGCGTGCGCGCCCTGCGCGTCGACGGCGTCCGCCCCGACCCACGCCGCCCGGACGGCTATCCCCTGGCGCGGCGGCTGTGGCTGCGCGCGGCGCCCGTCGACGTCGCGCCATTGGCCGAGGCGCTGGCCGACGCGCTCCGGTTCGAGCCCCCGCCGGTGGTCGAACTCGTGGCGGTGGGCGACGTGATGCTGGGGCGTACCGTGGGGCGGCTCATCGCCGCGGATACGCCGCGCTACCCCTATGAGGGGGAGGGGGTACTGCCGATCCTGCAGGGCGCCGACGTGACGATTGGCAACCTCGAGTGCCCCGTCTCCGACCGGGGGCAGCCGGTGGCCAAGACCTACACCTTTCGCGCCGACCCGGGCGTCGTCGAGGGGCTCGTCTGGGCGGGGTTCGACGTCCTCTCGCTGGCCAACAACCACCTGGGCGATTACGGCGTGGACGCCGTGCGCGACACCCTGCGCCACCTGGCCGAGGCCGGACTGGCGGTGACGGGCGCCGGCGAGACGGCGGACGCGGCGCACGCGGCGCGCATCGTCGAGGCGGGCGGGCTGCGGCTGGCGTTCCTGGCCTTCAACCAGGTGCCCCCCGAATCGTTCGCCGCCGACGACGAGCGGCCCGGCCTCGCTTGGATGGACCCGGAGCGCATGACGGCCGCCGTGCGCGCCGCCCGCGAGGTCGCCGACCTCGTCATCGTCTCGTGCCACTGGGGGATCGAGTACAGCGCCCATCCCACCCCCAGCCAGGAGCGTATCGCCCAGGCGCTAGCCGATGCGGGGGCCGATCTCATCATCGGCCATCACCCCCACGTGGTGCAGGGGGTGCAGTACCACGCCGAGACGTTCACGGCGTACAGCCTGGGCAACTATGTCTTTGACATCGACCTGACCGCCGAGTCGCTGCAGGGCGCCATGCTGCGCTGCCTGCTCGATCCAACGGGCGTCAAGACGGTAGAGATCGTGCCCGTCAGCATCGACGATTGCCGTCCGGTGGTGATGCCCTCAGACCGCGCCGAAAGCGTGCTCCGGCGCATGGAGCGCGTCACCCGCGAAAGAAGCTGGTTGCCTGCGAAACGATAGTCCGATGGTACGCTGATTCCGCAGATGTAACGCAGATTTCCGCTGATCATGAATAGAAGAAATCAGCGGAAATCTGCGGTTGATCAGCGAGATCAGCGGACCATCGATTTCACTGCGGTGAGTACTCCTACCGCCCGACCATCTGGTGCAGGTAGGACTCGATGAGGCCGTCGATGTCGCCGTCGAGGACGGCGGTGGTGTTGCCCGTCTCCCACTCGGTGCGCAGGTCCTTCACCATGCGGTAGGGGTGCAGCACGTAGGAACGGATCTGGTTGCCCCAGCCCGCCGTCACGTGCTCGCCTCGCAACTTGGCGACCTCCTCATCGTGCTTTTGCTGCTCCAGGTCAAAGAGGCGTGCCTTGAGCACCGCCATGGCGCGCTCGCGGTTCTGCGCTTGCGAGCGTTCGTTCTGGCAGACCACCACCAACCCCGTGGGCTCGTGGGTCAGGCGGATGGCGGTCGAGTTCTTTTGCACGTTCTGGCCGCCGTGGCCGGCGGCGCGAAAGACGTCCACGCGCACGTCGTCGGGGTTGATCTCCACCTCGACCTCACCCGTCACATCGGGGATCACCTCCACCAGCGCGAAGGAGGTATGGCGACGGCGGGCGTTGTCAAAGGGCGAGATGCGCACCAGCCGGTGCACGCCCCGCTCGGAGCGCAGGTAGCCAAAGGCGTTGCGCCCGCGGATCTCTACCGTGGCGCTCTTGAGCCCCGCCTCGTCCCCCTCGGTCTGCTCGATGATCTCGCTGTGGAACCCCCGCCGCTCGGCCCAGCGCAGGTACATGCGCAGCAGCATCTCGGCCCAGTCCTGCGACTCGGTGCCGCCCGCGCCGGCATAGATGGTGAGGATGGCGTCGCGACGGTCGTGCTCGCCGCTGAGCATGGCATCGAGACGCATGCGGGACAGGCGGCGCTGCACCTCCTCGGCCTCACCGGCGATCTCGCGCAGCAGCCCCTCGTCCTCCTCGGCCTCCGCCAGTTCCCACAGCTCGGCCAACTCGTCCGAGCGACTGGCCATCTCTTGCCAGACGGTCACCTCCTCGCGCAGCGAGGAGAGCTGCTGCATGACGGCCTGAGCCTCATCCGGATCGTCCCAGATGTTGGGGTCGGCCGACCGTTCCTCGAGCCGGGCGATCTCCTGACGCTTCGAGGCCAGGTCAAAGACGCTCCATGAGGCTGTCGATCTCCTGGCGCATCTCCGTCAGTTGTGGTTTGACCTCTTCCATCGCTCACCTTCCCGCATTGTGCTGGCGCGCGCTCAGGCGCGCGCCTCAAACAGCGCCTCGACGAAATCCTCGGGATCGAACTCGGCCCAATCGTCGAGCTTTTCGCCCGTGGCGGCAAAGAGCACCGGCAGCCCCAGCTCGCCCGCCACGGCGAACACCATGCCGCCCTTGGCGGTGCTATCGAGCTTGGCCAGCACGGTGCCCGTAACCCCCACCGCCTGGGTGAACACCTTGGCCTGATTCAGCGCGTTCTGCCCCGTGGTGGCGTCCAGCACCAACAGGCACTCGTGGGGCGCCTGGTGCACCTGCTTTTGGGCGACGCCCCGCAGCTTGTTGAGTTCCTGCATCAGGTTGAACTTGGTGTGCAGGCGCCCGGCCGTATCGATGATGAGCACATCCATGCGGCGCGACTCGGCGGCAAAGATGGCGTCGTACACCACCGCGCCCGGGTCGGCGCCGGGCTGGTGGGCGATCAACTCTACGCCCACGCGATCGGCCCACACCTTGAGCTGATCGATGGCGGCGGCGCGAAAGGTGTCCGCCGCGGCCAGCAGGACCTTTTGCCCGCGCTCACGGTGATACTTGGCCAGCTTGGCGATGCTCGTCGTCTTGCCCGAGCCGTTGACGCCCACCACCATGATGATGCTCAGCAGCCGATGCCCCTCCAGGTAGGGGCGCTGCACGCGCTTGAGCGTCTCGAGTAGCCGCTCCTTGAGCGCGGCGTTGAGCTGCTCAGGGGTACGCAGGCGCCCCGCGGCCGCCTCCTCGCGGAGCGACTCGACCACGTCGGTGGTCACCTTGATCCCCACGTCCGCCTGGATGAGCAGCATCTCCAGCTCGTCCCAAGTATCGTCGGTGATCTCCTGTGCCTGGAACAGGTTGGCGATGCGACCAAAGAACGACTGGCGGGTCTTGGTCAGGCTGGACCCCAGCCCCTTGCCACGTCCGAGCACACTCTCCTCCACACACCAAAGCATAGGATAACGAACGCGCGTCATTCACATCGGAATGAAGTGCATCCCACATTATACCAGCCCGACGAAGCCGCGCCAAAGGCCGGGAGAGCGGGGCGGGGGAGGAACCACAGAGCCACGGAGGGCACAGAGGCGACCCCCGCGGCAATGCGAGGGGCCTCCTCCTCCCTCTCCACGTACTCGGGGAGAGGGCCGGGGTGAGGGGGGAGCGCTACGGTGGCGCGCCCTGCCCCGTGCGTCAAGGTCCCTCACTACGTTCGGGACGACAGCAGCGCCGGCGCGTCCCTCCCGCGCCCTGTACTCGAGGAGAGCGCTGACGCGAGGGCCTCCTCCTCCCTCTCCACGTACTCGGGGAGAGGGCCGGGGTGAGGGGCTCCTCGCGCTTGCCCCGCCGCCGCTATGGCGCTATCGTAGGGCCGATGATCCCGCATCCCCCTCATAAGGAGAGCCTGCTCGATGACACACCCCATGTTCGACCTCAGCGGGCGCGTGGCGCTGGTCTCCGGGGCGGCCAGCGGCATGGGCCGCGCCATGGCCGTCGCCCTCGCCGAGGTGGGCGCCGACCTCATGCTGGCCGACATCAACGGCGACGGCCTGTGCTCCACCGTCGCCGAGATCGAGGCCCTGGGCCGGCGAGCCGCGCCGGTAGTGTGCGACGTCTCGGACCCCGCGCAGATTCGCGCCATGTTCGAGCGGCTTGATCGCGAGTACGGCCGCATCGACGTCTTGGGCAATGTCGCCGGCGAGGGCCACCGCGCCAGGCCCGAAGAGATCACCCTCGAGCAGGTGCAGCGGACCCTGCAAGTGCTGGTCGTCGGTCGCTTTTGCTGCTGCCAGGAGGCCGGCAGGCGCATGCTGGCGGCCGGCAAGGGCAGCATCATCAACACCGGCTCGCTGGCCAGCATCACCGCCCTGGGGCGGGGCCACATCGCATACAGCATGGCCATGGGCGCCGTCGCCCAGATGACGCGCGAGCTGAGCACCGAGTGGTCGGGGCGCGGCGTGCGGGTGAACGCCATCCTGCCGGCGCAGGTGAGCAACGCGGGGCTGCGGGAGCGTATGGCGGCCGATCCCAACCTGCGGGGGACCTTCCTGCGCGGCATACCGGCCGGCCGCCTGGGCGAGCCGGGCGATATCAAGGGCCTGGCCGTCTTCCTGGCGTCCGATGCCTCAGGGTGGATCTCGGGCGCCCTGATCCCCATGGACGGCGGCAACCTGGCCATGAACGCCGGCGGGTCGCACACCTGGTAGAGCGACACACAGACAAGGGAGGAACGCATGGCACGGCGACGCATCGTCGAAGCGCAAAAGGTGGCACCCTTTTACCCCGAAGGTCTGGAGGGGATCTATGCCTCGCGACTGCTCATCGAGGCGGAGGGGGCGGGCTCGGAGCGGCTGCAACTGGTCCACGCCACCCTCAAGCCGGGCGAGTCGCCGGGCGAGGGCGCGGCGCACCCCCAGCCCTACGACGAGGCCTACTATATCCTGCGCGGCAGCGGCCGGATAGAGTTCGACGAGGGGGCCGAGGCGTATGACGTGGGGCCCGACACGGCCATCTTTATCCCCGGAGGCACCTGGCACAAGATCACCAACACCGGCGAGGTCGACCTCGAGTTCCTGACCATCTGGCCCCTGTCGCCGGCCGGGCCGGGCGTCAACGGCGTCTTTGATGCCCGCCTGCGCGCCTGGGGCACGAGCTTCAAGCTGGTCGGCGAGTAGTAGAGCGACGTCCCCCGGTGCGCGCCGGGGGACGTTATCGTCGTGCATGAGCCTCAGAGACGTCTCTTACTTGGGCACGCCTCGCTTGTACCCGGTCCAGATCGTCCCCGCCAGGGCGATGAGCAGCATCCCCGCCAGGAACCCGCCGATGAGGCGCAGCGAGCGCGACGCCTGCCACCAGGCGGGCTGCGGCGGGCGAGCGGGCACCTGGACGCGCTCGGCCTCGGGGGCCGGCTTGCCGTCCCCGTCTCCCGGCTCCACGCGCATCACCATCGCCCCGGGCGTCGCCGACTCTTCCGCCTCGGGCGCTGTGGCGGGCTCTGTGGGCGGTAGCTGCGTGGGCTGCGGCGCGGGCGTCGGGACCGTCTTGGGCGCCATCATCGCCTCGGGCTGTGGCTCCTCGGCCGGCGTCTCCGCCTCGTCAGGGGCCTGTGCCAGGCTCTCCACCTGGGCCTCCCCCTCGGCCGTCTCCGTAGCCTCCGCCGCGAGGGCGGCCGGCGGTTCCGCCTCGGCCGTCGTCGAGCCCTCTTCGGCACCGCCGACGCCGTTGGTGCGAGGCATCACGGGAACCGTCCCGCCCACACCGCCGGCTCCGCCGACGCCGCCCATGTCCGGCCCGCCCCCTTCACCGCCCGCCGGGGCGCCGGGCTGGGCCTGAGGGCCGGGCCACGTCTCTCGCGGCGGCTGCAGGGCGCGCGCCGTCTCGCCAGGCGAGGGCGCGTCGGGCGCCGCTGTGGCCTCCGCCGCCCCATACGGCTCGACGGCCGGCTCCGGCGCGGCCTCGGACTCGGCCTGAGGAGCCGCCTCCGGTGACGCCTTCGGCGCCGCTTCGGCCATCATGGGCGCCGCCTCTTCCGACTGCGTCTGCCCCCGTTCCTGGTACAGCAGCGCCGAGGCATCGCTGGCGGTGCGCGCACCCGGCAATGACACCAGGCCGGACGTGAGGGCCGCGTCGCCGGCGAACACCATCACCAGCAGCGTGGCGATGGTCACGGTAGCCGTGCGCATGGCGCCAAAGGCGGCGTTCCAGCGGCGATGGCGCGCCTGCGCGGCTCGCGCGGACGCCGGCAGCGCGAACGAGCGCGGCACCGGCTTGAGCGGGACGCGTCGGAGCAGCGCCACCGTCTGGCGCAGCGTCTCGACGTCGCGCCGACAGTCGGCGCACGCGGCCAAATGCCGCTCAACCCGGGCGCGCTCCGCAGCCGTCAGTTGGCCGTCGATGTACGCCGAGAGGTTGTTCGCCACATAGCGATGTTGTCGATTGGCGCGAGCGCGACCCAAACCCAGCATGAACGTCATACCCCTGTTGCCGAACAGCTTTCTGCCGGCGCAGAGCCGAGCCCCTCGGGGCCCGACCTACCACCCATCATCCACTATCCATGAGACGAAAGCGGCCGGGCAAAAGTTCCCGGCGCTCCAACAGGTAATCGCGCAACTTGGCGCGGGCGCGCGACAGGCGCGACTTGACCGTGCCGAGGGACACCGACGTCACCGCCGCGATCTCGTCATAGCTCAGCCCCTCGATGTCGCTCAGCACCACCACGGTGCGCTGGTCGTCGGGCAGCGTCTCGATCCCCTCCTGAATCAGCTCGGCCAACTCCTGCCGTTCCAGACTCTCGTCGGGGAGTTCGTCGGGATCCTCGATGAGGCGGCTGTGCTCGTCGTCCTCCACCAGGTCGTCGATGGGGGTGGTGGGGCGCCGCTGCTTCACGCGCAGGAGGTCATAGCAGCAATTCGTCACGATGCGCAGCAGCCATGCCTTGAACGACCCTCCCCGAAATTGGTAGAGAGCACTGTAGGCCCGCATGAAGGCATCCTGCGTGGCATCGGCCGCCTGGTCGTCGTTTCCCAGGATGCGGTAGGCCACGTTATAGGCCAGCTGCTGGTATTCCAGCACGAGCCGGTTGAATGCATCAACATCACCGCGTTGGGCGGCGCTGATGAGGGCTTCTTCGTTTAGGGGCGCGCTGGGCGCCCTGCGCGTCAACGCACGCACGGTGTCCCCCGATGCGCGACTATGGCCCAGGCAACGCCTGGGCTCCGGCCAAGCCTCGCTTGGCAGCATTGGCTGTCGATGTTCCGTATGCGTGGCGCAGGGCGCCGCGCCTTGCGCCGAAACCCTCCTTCAGCTCGATGGGGCGGGGAGCAGGTACGCGATCAGGGCTAGCCAGGGGATCGCAAGGAGGGGTGTGCGTCAAGGCGGAAGCCGCCGCTTCGAAGCAACTTGACGACCGCGTTCTGTTGCCCTATACTTGCGTACTGTCGAGCCGAAGTGGCGGAATGGCATACGCGGTGGTCTCAAAAACCACTGGAGGCAACTCCTTGTGGGTTCAAATCCCACCTTCGGCACTATACTAGCGGAAACGCCCTCTCCTGACAAACAGGGGGGCCTCTCGACATCCGAGCCGCACCGATGGGGGGCGATCCTGAGGGGATTCGCCCTCTCTTTTCGCCGGTAGACCGCCGCATCGCATGGGCTGGCTCTTGGGAGCTCGGCCACACTATGTCACAAAGGAGTTCATCATGCCTCTGGTCACGAGCAAGGAGATCCTCCAGGCCGCCCTCGAGGGGCACTTTGCCGTCGGCGCCTTTAACGCTAACAACATGGAACAGGTCCAGGCCATCGTCGACGCCGCCGTCGAGGAGCGCGCCCCCGTCATCCTCCAGGTGAGCCAGGGCGCCATCCGCTACGCCGGCCTCGAGTTCGCTGCCGCCATGGTCAAGACCGCCGCAGCCGAGGCGAACGTGCCCGTGGTGCTGCACCTGGACCATGGCACGGATTTCGATCAGAACATCCGCTGCCTGCGCGCCGGGTTCACCTCGCTGATGTACGACGGCTCCAAGGCGCCGTACGAGGAGAACGTGGCCGTCACCAGCCGCGTGGCGCACATTGCCCATGTGTGCGGCATCCCCGTCGAGGCTGAGCTGGGCAAGGTGCTCCAGTCCGCCGACGGCGTGACCGAGGAGGACGTGCGCGCCGCCATGACGAACCCCGCCCAGGCCAGGGATTTCGTCGAGCGCACCGGCTGCGACGCGCTGGCCATCGCCTGCGGCTCGGTGCACGCCATGCGCTCCGCCGAGGCGGAACTCGACATCGAGCGCATCCAGGCGATCCACGCCGCCATTCCCGAGACTCCCCTCGTGCTGCACGGCTCCTCGGGCGTCAAGGAGGAGAGTGAGGTCGAGGCGATCAAGCATGGCATCAGCAAGATCAACGTAGCCACCATGCTGAACCAGGCCTTCACCAGGGCGCTGCGCGAGACCCTGGCGGCCCTCCCCGTCGAGGAGAGCGACCCACGCAAGTTCCTCCTCGGGTCGCGCGACGCCGTCAAGGAGGTCGTGCGCCACAAGATGAGGCTGTTCGGCTCCAGCGGCACGGTGACGTCCAGCGGCTTTGTCAGCCCCACCACCACCCACCGCACGGCCAACATCGGCGGCACCGAGGCCTAGAGACTAAACACCAAGAGCTCCAAGAACACCAAGGGACACCAAGGTTCATAATAAAGAACGAGGGCGCTGGGGAGGACGATGCTGTTCTCCTCCCCGGCGCCCTTGCCCGTCTATTGTGGAGCTTGGTGCCCCTTGGTGTTCTTGGAGCTCTTGGTGGTTGGACTACGACTCCAGCACGGACCTAGCAAAGCGCTCGCCGAAATCCTCGCCCTGGCGCAGCTCCTCCTGGGTGGGGCCGCCGTTGAACTCGAAGGCGTCGAACCACTGCCACTTGAGTTCCTCGACCCTTTGCTCCACGACGCGGCGGGCGCCGCCGCTCCAGCCATAGCTGCCGAACATGGCCACCTGCTTGTTGCGGAGGCGCTTGTGCCCGGCCATATCGAGCACGTTGGCCACGGGCGGGAAGAGCGACGTCTCGTAGGTCGGCGCGCCGATCATCACGCCGCGCCGGCTCCAGAGGGACGGCAGCATATAGCTCACGTGGGTGCGGGCGGCGTCGAATATCTCCAGGGGGATGCCGGTGCGCGAGATCCCCTCCGCCACGGCGTTCATCATCGCCTCGGTGTTGCCGTACATCGAGCCCCACACCATGGTGATGCCGTACTCGGCCGGGCGCGTGCCATACTCTGACCAGGTGCGATACAGGTTCACGATGCGCGAGGGGTCTTTGCGCCACACGAGCCCGTGCGATGGCGCGATGACGCTGACGTCCACGTCGTCGAGTTTGGTAATCGCCTTGAGCACCGGACCGGCAAAGCTCGGGAGGATGTTGGCAAAGTAGCGCTGCGCCTCGCGCAGGTAGAACCCCATGTCCTCGTACTCGTCGTCAAAGATCGCCCCCCGTAACGCGCCGAAACCGCCAAAGGCATCGCAGGTAAAGGCCACCTTCTCCGTCGTCTCGTACGTCACCATCGTCTCCGGCCAGTGGACAAAGGGCGCCATGACAAAGCGCAGCGTCTTGTCTCCCAGCGCGATCTCGTCCCCCTCGCCCACCACCTGCACGTTCTCCGTCAGCGCATAGAAGCTATCGAGCATCGTCCGCGTCTTGGCGGTGCCAACAAAAACCACGTCGGGAAAGAGACGCCGCAGCAGGGCGATGGCGCCGGTGTGGTCCGGCTCCATGTGGTTCACCACCACATAATCCAGGGGGCGGTCGCCGATCACGTCCTGAATCTGTTCCAGGAGCGCCCCCTCCTTGCCGATCTTGGTCAGATCGATGAGGGCCGTCTTGTCCGAGGCCACCAGGTAGCTGTTGTACGAGACCCCCTCCTGGGTGATGGGCCACAACCCCTCAAAGAGATCCGTCGTGCGGTCGTTCACGCCGATCCAATGGATACCGGGCTTGACCTGAATCGCGGGCATGGTCACTTCTCCCTATCGCGCTTGTAGCCGTATGGGCTCCGCCCACGCGGCGCCGCTGTTCACTAGCTCACGATACTCCCGAACGATACCATAGCCCAGGGCCAAGTGACAAGCGTACGTGTTGGTGCCCCCCCGAGCCGTGTGCTATCATCAGGGTAGTACCGCATACCGCAAGGGAGTATGACCATGTCCATGCCGGTATACCTGGACTATAACGCCACGACGCCCATCGCGCCCGAGGTCGCCGAGGCGATCCGCCCCTGCCTCGGGCCCCTCTTTGGCAACCCCTCCAGCCCGCACCTGTACGGCATCGAGGCGCGTCGCGCCGTCGATGCGGCGCGCGCCCAAGTGGCAGACTTGCTGGGGTGCGCGCCGGGTGAGGTGGTCTTTACCGGGGGCGGCACCGAGGCGAACAACATGGCGCTCAAGGGAGTCGTCCGCGCCGCGGACGCCACGAAGCGGCGGCGCGTCGTCACGAGCGCCGTCGAGCACCCTGCGATCCTCGAGCCGCTGGAGGCGCTGGCAGCCGAGGGGGTCGAGGTCATCGTGCTACCGGTGGACGGCCACGGCGTCGTCGATCCCGACGCCGTGCGCCGCGCGGTGGGCGAGCCCACGCTGCTGGTGAGCGTGATGCACGCCAACAACGAGGTGGGCACCATCCAGCCCATCGCCGAGATCGCCGCCGTCGCCCACGCGGCGGGCGCGCTGATGCACACCGACGCCGCCCAGACCCCCGGCAAGGCGCCGGTGCGGGTCGAGGCGTTGGGCGCCGACCTCGTCTCGCTGGCGGGGCACAAGCTCTACGCTCCCAAAGGGGTCGGGGCGCTGTACGTGCGCGAGGGGGTGCGCCTGGCCAAGTTCATGCACGGCGCCACCCACGAGGGGAACCGCCGCGCCGGAACCGAGAACCTCATCGGCATCGTCGGGCTGGGCGCGGCCGCCGCCCTCGTCGCGCGCGACCTCGAGGGGCACATCGCCCACCTGCGCGCCATGCGCGACCGGCTTCAGGCCGGCCTGCTGGCCGCCGACCCGGACGCCCGGGTGAACGGGCACCCCACTGAGCGCCTGCCCAACACCCTCAGCATCGGGTTCCGCGACTTGAACGCCAGCGACCTGCTGGTGGAGATGTCCGACCGCGTGGCGGCCTCGGCGGGGGCGGCCTGCCACTCGGACCAGGTGACGGTCTCGGCGGTGCTGCAGGCCATGGGCGTGCCGTTCGCCTACGCCCGCGGCACGCTGCGCTTCTCGGTCGGCCGCATGACCACCCCCGACGAGATCGACGAGACCGTCGACGCCGTCGCCGAGGCCCTCCGCGTCCTGCGTGCGTGACGTTGAGTGGGTCCGATGGGACGCAGATTACGCTGATGTGACGCAGATTCTCGCAGATACTCTCATGTTTCTTCCTATCTGCGGAGATCAGCGCAGTATCTGCGGAATCAGCGTACCATCGGACCCACGTACCTAGCGCGCCCTATGCGCTTGGGGGATGTAGGCGGATAGGTGCTGCGGCGCAAAGTTGGGTTGCAGGCGCGCGAAACGCTGGCGTCCGTCCACCAGCGGCACGCTGGGCCAGCTCTCACCGATGAGGGGGCGGGCGTAGGCCACAAAGGCGTCACTCACGTCGGCGCCGCCACCGGTGATCCACTCGGGTGGGAAGGTGCGCTCCGAGTTCGCCACCTGCTCCAGCGGCACCTTGTCGTAGCGCACGCTGTAGATCGGCCCCGGGTTGCGCAGCAGGGTGGCCATGTACCCCGTCTCGCCCGCCGCCGCCAGCAGCGCCGCCTTTTGCCCAACGGCGTACGCCTCGGCCATGTCCACCGTGGAGCCGGTGATCGCCTCATGGCGCTGGTGCGTCCCCGGCACGTTGCTGCGCGCCGAGCCGTTCGCCCGAAGGCCCACCCCGTTCAGATAGTTGACCACCATCTGCGCCACGGTGGTCTCGCTGGACGAGAACTGGACGTGGCCGAAGGAATCCCGCGACTCGCCGATGTCGCCCAGCTCCAGCCCCTCGCTCACCACCACCAGCGCGCGCCCCTCCTTGGCCAGCAGGTCGTTCACCCGGTCGGCGATCTCGGGCAGCGTCACCCGCGACTCGGCCAGAAAGATGAGCAGCGGCAGCTCGCGCTGGGGGTCCGCCAGGCGCGCGGCGGCGGGAATGTAGCCGATGCGGCGCCCCATGGCCTGCAGCACCAGCACGGGGTCGGACGGGCAGGAGCCCATGTTCTCCTCGTTGGCGCCCTGCACCATGAGCGTCCAGTAGCGCGCCGCGCTGCCATAGCCCGGGGTGTGGTCGATGAGCTGGAAGTCAGAGTCCCCCACGTCGTTATCGATGGTTTTGGGGATGCCCACCGCCGCCAGGTCGAGCCCGCGCTCGGCGGCCAGCGTGGCCACCTTGTGGGCGGTGTCCATCGAGTCGTTGCCGCCGTTGTAGAGAAAGTAACCCACCTCGTGGGCGCGCAGCACCTCGATGATGCGCTCGTAATCCTCGCTCTGGTCGTCGCGCAGCTTGTAGCGGCACGTCCCGATGGCGCCCGCGGCAGGCGTCGTGCTGAGCAGGGCGATCTCTTCCTCGGGCTGGCTGGAGAGGTCGAGGAGATCCTCGCGCAGCACCCCCTCGATGCCATGGTAGCCGGCATAGAGGGTGCCAAAGGTGCCGGGCATGGAGCGACACACGTCGATCACCCCACGAAGGGAGCAGTTGATCACCAGTGACGGCCCACCGGACTGGGCCACAACGACGTTCTTGTTCCTCATGGTCGGCTCCTTGCGTGCGTCTCTGCCAGGGTCCGCGCCGGTTGGTGCGGAGGCGCGCCGGCGTCGATCCGAGGCGGGCGTGGCGCCCCCTTGGTGGTATGGTAGGCGGTTCGGCGCGCAGTATGCCCCAGACCGCGGCCCCCGACAAGCTGAGCGCAACCCTCGCCTGAGGCGGTTCGTACTGATTCTGTAGTGCTGGCGTCGGAAAGCGCCAGCGGGTATACTGATTGTGGCGTATGCTTCCCTTCCGCTGCATAGGAGGTGAACATGAGTGCGGAAATGCCTCGCAGGCGTCCTGACGTGGTCACCATCATGGCCATCTATCATTTCGTCGTCGGAGCCCTCGCCCTCATCGGCGCCATCGCCATCGTACTCTTTGCCATGCTTCCCGTGGCCGTCAGCCGCGGCGACGCGAGCGGCGTCGCGGTTGCCCTGGCCGCCCTCGGGCTAGGCCTCCTGGTAACGTTGGCATTTGGCGTAGCCGCCATCGCCATCGGGTGGGGCCTGCTGCGACTGCGCGGCTGGGCGCGCTGGGGCGCCATCGTCCTGGCGATCCTGCAGCTGCCGGCCTTCCCCATCGGCACCATCATCGGCGCGGCGATCATCTGGTATCTGCTGACCGATGAGGGGCGCGAGCCGTTCGAGGGCCCCAGGCCACCGACGACGTCAACGACCACAACGCCGCCACCACCGACACCACCACCGTCGATCACATAGCCCGGATGCCGACGAGGCCAGGGGATGGATCCCCTGGCCTCGTTGTATCGCCCGGCGGGGGCCGGATGCGCTGCCCGAATGGGCGCCACCCGCCCGCTAACTGAACAGGATCGGCAGCGCCGACGGCACCTCCGGCGCGACCTCTTTTGCCTCCCCATCGATGAGATTCTGCACCTCCTCCAAGATGCACGCCGGGAGGAAGGGCTTGGGCAGAAAGATGCTGCGCCCCTCGCGCAGGACGTCGTTCAGGAGCCCACTCTCATAGTAGGCACTGGTGAACAAGAAGCGGGACGCGCTGTTGTGTCGCGCGATCTCGCGGTAGGCCTGCACGCCGTTCTTCCTGGGCATCATCATGTCCAGGATGACGACGTCAAAGGGCTGCGCGTCCCCCGACTCGACCTCGATCGCCTCGGCGCCGTCGCTCACAGCAACGACGTGGCACCCCCCTCGCGCCAGCACTCGGGTCACCAGGTCGCGCACCGGCTCCTCGTCGTCGGCGACCAGCACCCGCATCGGCCTGTCCAGGCGCGCCGACGCGACGCGCGACTTGAGCATCGTCGTGGCGTTCATCAGATCCGTCATGTGCAACCTCCGGCTCCATCCAGGAAGGTCGGTGCCCGCCGGTCGGCGGGCGACCCCGTTGCGGCATTCACTACCCGCCATGCTACCATGGAGCCGGCCATAGAGGAGTTAAGCTAGGGTAAAACGGGGGTTAAGGTTCGATCAACGACACGCTCTCGGCGCACTGTTGCCGCTGCCGGCACGCAACGGGGCCCGACCCCCATGGGGGTCGGGCCCCGAATGCAGCGCCCCCGATGGAGCGACGGGTCAGGCTTCGCCCCACTCGCTGTGGAACACGCCTTCCTTGTCGGTGCGCCGGTAGGTGTGGGCGCCAAAGTAGTCGCGCTGCGCCTGGGTGAGGTTGGCCGGCAGGCGTGCCGTGCGATAGGCGTCAAAGTAGGCCAGCGACGCGCTCATGGCGAGACAGGGGATCCCCATCTCGACGGCCACCTGCACCACGCGGCGAAGCGCCGCCTGGCGGGAGAGGATGGCATCGCGAAAGTAGGGGTCCAGAAGCAGGTTGGTCAGCTTGGGGTCGCGCCGGTAGGCGGCGGTGATGTCGTTGAGGAACCGCGCCCGGATGATGCAGCCCCCGCGCCAGATTTTGGCGATGCCGCCCAACTCCAGGTCATAGTCGTACTCGTCCGAGGCGGCGCGTAACAGCGCCATCCCCTGGGCATAGGAGCAGATCTTGGCGGCGTACAGGGCGTCGCGCACGTCGTTCACCAGCGCCTGGCGGTCCCCCTTGAATGCGGCGGACGGCCCCTCTAGCACCTTGCTGGCCGCCACGCGCTCCTCTTTGTAGGCCGAGATGATGCGCGACTCGACCGCCGCGTTGATGGTCTGGGTGGGCGCGCCCAGGTCGAGGGCGTTCTGCGACGTCCACTTGCCGGTGCCCTTTTGCTGGGCCTCGTCGAGCACCACGTCCACCAGCGGCTGGCCCGTCTCCTCGTCCATCTTGGCAAATATGTCGCGCGTGATCTCGATGAGGTACGACTGCAGCTCCCCCTCGTTCCAGGCGGCGAACGTCTCGTGTAGCTCCTGGGCCGAGAGGCCCAGCCCGCGGTGCAGGATGTCGTACGCCTCGGCGATGAGCTGCATGTCGCCGTACTCGATGCCGTTGTGCACCATCTTCACATAGTGGCCGGCGCCACGCGGGCCGATGTAGGTCACGCACGGCTCCCCGTCCACCTTGGCGGCGATGGCGGTAAAGATGGGCGCCACCATGTCGTACGCCTCACGTTGGCCGCCCGGCATGATGGACGGCCCCCACAGCGCCCCCTCCTCGCCCCCCGAGACGCCCGTCCCGATATAGTTGAACCCCTCCTCGGCCAGGGCGACGGCGCGGCGCTCGGTGTCCTTGAAGAACGAGTTGCCGCCGTCGATGAGGAGGTCGCCCTTATCGAGCAAGGGCTTGATCTGGGCGATTACCTGATCCACGGGGTCGCCCGCCTTGACCATCAGCATGATCTTGCGCGGCGTGCTGAGCGCCCCGACGAACTCTTCCAGGGTGTAGCAGGGCGTGATGCGCTTCCCTTTGGCGCGGCCGGCGGCGAATTCTTCCGTCACCGAGCGCGTGCGGTTGTACACCGCCACCGAGAACCCGTTGCGCTCCATGTTGAGCACCAGGTTCTCGCCCATGACCGCCAGCCCGAACAGGCCGATGTCGTTCGTGGCCATCTCCGTCCCTCCCGCTATGTCTGTGGCGTTACGCCTTCAGTCGATGCAGCATCTCGCCGGAGCGGGGCACCACCAGGACCCCCTCGTCGGCGCGCGCCATCCACTCCTCGACGCGAATCGACGCCGGGTCCATGTACCCCAGGTTGATGCGGTCGCAGCGCTCCTTGGGCACGCCGGTGGCCAGCACCACGTTGATGCGCGGCTCCTCAACGCCATCGGCGTAGGCGCCCGATCCCTTGACGTGGGTGGCGTGCGCCATCACGCCGCGCGGCTCGTCGGCGAAGCGGTCCATGTGCGCCAGGAAATAGTCGCGCACGTGATAGCCGATGCGGTCCAGCACCGCGCCGTGGGTGTATGACACCTCGTCGATGTGGGGCGCATAGATGATCACCGTGCCGCCGTCGGCTACCACCGGCTCCATCTTGTACATCCCCTTGCCGGCGGTCCAGATGTCGTCGTACAGCGTGGGCATCACCGAGAGGACGGTGTTCACCGGCCGCTCCAGGTAGACGATGTGGAGTTGCGACGACAGCTCCACGGCGGCGGCCTGCGACTCCTCCGGCGTGCCAAAGTAGAGCCCCGCCAGGTCGTCGTGCCCCTTGACCACCATGCTAAAGCACGACTTGGGCAGGTCGATCATCGCCGCGGCGCGGTCCAGGACCCGGCGCACCGGCGCGTTGGCGACGCCGATGGTCTTCATGTTGCTGATCACCGCCGCCAGCCAGTGGGTAAAGTTGATCACGTCGGGGCCGCTGACGCCGGGGAAAAAGTACTTGTTGCCGCCGGAAAAGCCGGCGATCTCGTGGGGGAACACCGGCCCGCAGATGATGAGATGGTCATAGTCAAAGAGGCGCGCGTTCACCTCGATGCGCACGTCCTCGGCCATGAGGCCATCGCTCAGCGCGCCGATCTCGGCCGCCGGAATGGTGCCGATGTGGCGCAGCCCCTCCTGCCAGTTGTGGTTATAGATCCCCACGTCAGCATAACGCGTGGCGCGCTCCTCGGCGCTGATGCCCAAGTGCTTTTGGATGTGGGCGTCGTCCATGGGCGCATGCGTGCCCAGGGCGATCATGAAATCGAGCTTGGCCACGCGCCCCTGCAGCATGTCCGTCAGGGCGCGGAAGCAGAGCGGCACCGGCCCGCTGCGCGTGCTGTCCGGGATGATGGCAAGGACGCGCTTGCCGTCCAGGTCGAGCTGCCCCAGGCCGGCGGCAAAGATCGTCAGCGCCTCCTCGTCGCTCAGAAAACGATCGGTGTATCCCTCTCCAATGACCATGATCTCCTACCTCTTCCAGGGAGGAACGGCCGGGAGCGCCTTGTCGAACTCGGCGATCAGCTCGGCCTCGTAGGCGCCACCATAGCGCCCGTCGATGAACC
This sequence comes from Anaerolineae bacterium, assembly GCA_040768165.1. Taxonomy (GTDB): domain Bacteria; phylum Chloroflexota; class Anaerolineae; order UBA1429; family UBA1429; genus DUUT01. Next base: position 171,200 of record JAXGNH010000016.1, on the reverse strand, counting down.
GCTGGAACCCCTCTTTGTAGAAACGCTCCCAACTCTCGTCCTCGTGGCCGGGGTTGATGGGAAAGAAGAACGCCCCGTTGTCGCGCGCGGCCTTGAGGTCGCCCGGCGCGTCGCCGATCATCAGCATGTGATCGGGCGCGTACTTGGCCTGGGAAGCCAGCTTGATGTGCTGGCTCTTGGTGCCCATCTCCTGGCCGGCGATGGCCTTGACGTAGCCGTCGATGGCGTGCTCCTCCCACTCGCGCTGCAGCGCCTCCACCGGCGTCTGCGAGACGACGATGGCATCGGCGCAGCGCGTCATCAACTCCAGGCTCTCCCGCACGTACGGAAAGGGGGGCACGCCGTGCACCATGTCCGCGATGGTGGCGTTGACGGCCTTGCTCCACTCCAGCGCCCGCGCCAGCTCGGGGTCCTTGCTGCTCTCCACCCACTCGGCGAGGGCGTCGTTGCTCTGGGCGACGGCCTTGGTCATGAACTCGCGAATGCGCAGCGCCTCGGGGATGGCGGCGCGCCGCTTGATCACCTCGGGGCGCTCCTTCAGCAGGTCGAACACCATCACCAGCGCCGGCCAGCGGTTGATGCCGCGCCACTTGGAGTAGAGGTTGACGAACTCGCACGCCTCGCGGGCGTACTTGGACACCGGCTGCAGCCCCCAGTACTTGATGATGTTGGGGGTAAAGCACTCCTTGTGCTTGATCTCCATGGTGTCAAAGGCGCAGCCGTCCGAGTCGATCCCGACGAACCAGGCGTGCTCAGGCCGCATGTTCACCAAGGGGGCGATCGCCGCGTTCTCTCCCGCCACGGCAGGGCTCCTTTCGTAGTAGTTTTCAGTTGTTGGTTATTAGTTATTAGTTGTTGGGCATACAAAGCAGTAACAAACGCCGCGTCACCAGTCGGCACAGTCGGCGCTCGGCAATCATCGGAGCCGACACATGCCGACAACAACTGATTACTGCTAACTGACTACTGATAACTGCGTCACACGCCGCTGCAGATGCTAAAGCCGCCATCCACCGGCACCGTCACCCCGTGCACGAATGTCGAGGCGGGGGACATGAGCCAGAGGATGGTGGACATGAGTTCCTTCGGATCGCCGTAGCGCGCCATGGGGGTATGGGCGATGATCGTCTGCCCGCGCGGCGTCGCCTCACCGCTGGCCTCGTCGAGGAGCAGGAAACGGTTCTGGTTGGTGAGAAAGAAACCGGGCGCGATGGCGTTGACGCGGATGCGCGGCGAGTACTCTTGCGACATGTGCACCGCCAACCACTCGGTAAAGTTTCGCACCGCGGCCTTGGCGGCCGAATAGGCGGGGATCTTGGTCAGGGGGCTGATGGCATTGATGGAGCAGATGTTGATGACGCATCCCTCGCCCCGCCCCGCCATGCTCCGGCAGAACACCTGCGTCGGGAGCAGCGTCCCGATAAAGTTGAGGTTGAACACCCACTGAAAGGCGTCCTCGGGCAGGTCAAAGAAAGAGAGGTCCGGCGCGGTGGTGGCCTCCTTGCGGTTGCCGCCGGCGCCGTTGATGAGCACGTCCACCCGCCCAAAGCGCTCCAGCACCTGCTCCGCGGCGGCCATGAGGCTGGGCTTGGAGAGCACGTCGGCGCACACGGCCAGCGCCTGCCCCCCCTCGGCCGTGACGTCATCGACCACGCGCGCCGCCGCCTCCAGCTGGATGTCGAGCACCGCCACGGAGGCCCCCGCCCTGGCGAGTTCGCGCGCCATAGTGCCGCACAGGATGCCCCCGCCGCCGGTGAGCACCACTACCCGGCCCCTGACGTCGAACGTGCGGTTCAGATACTCGCTATCCATCCCTCGTACCCTCCACAGAGTTTGACGCCACCGGCGCGCCCACCGGCGCGCCCACCGGCGCGCCCGCCGCCGCGGCAACCCCGGCGATGGTCGGGGGGAGTGTACCATCGCACCCCGCGAGCGTCAACGCGAGGCAGGTCGGGCTGCGGGCATCCGTCGTCCCGAACGTAGTGAGGGGCGTTGTCGCGCTGTCGAGCGTCCGTCGCTGGAGGGGGGGCAGGCCAAGGCCTGCGGCCAAGAGGGCAAAGCCCGCCGGCGAGGGCTGGGGCGCCCCACGCGAACCAGCAGCCGGCGAAGGCCGACTCGGCTGAGCCCAAGGCCTGCCTTGGGCCGTCGCCAGACCCGGGTCCGCGGCGAGCGCGCTGCTGCAAGAGAAGCGCGTGACGGCAAGGATACGATCCTCAACGCGGCGCTGTTCGCCATTGAGGGCGGGTCCCAAGCCCACAAGTCGAGTTTATGTCAAGGATTACGGTATCGCGCCCGAGGGATGGCACTTGTACGGGGGCTCTGCCGTTGGATCCGTCCACAGCGTCAAGGTTCCCCTGATCCGCGGCCATCCGCCACATCCGCGGAATCCGCGTGCCAGCGAGGCTCACCCTAGCTGTGCCGAACGGTGATGCCGTGCCGGCGCGCCACCTCAGCCAGCCGGTCCAGTTGCTCCGCCGGCGGCGAGGTGAGGTCGCGGGCGCGATAGTCCATGTCCAGGCTGGTGTACTTGCTCGTCGCCATGGGGTGAAAGGCGAGCAGTTCATAGTACTGCAGGTTCGGGAGCTGCGCCACGAACGCCGCGATGGCGTCCACCTCCTCGGCGTTGTCGTTGACGCCCGGGACGATGGGGGTCCGCACGATGAGGGGCTGCGGCTCCTCGCCCAGGAGCCGGGCGTTCTCCAGGATGCGCCCGTTCGACACGCCGGTGCAGGAGCGGTGGCGGTCGGGGTCCATCAGCTTGATATCCATCATCACGAGGTCGACGACGGGCAGCAGGGACGCCAGGCGTTCCCAGGGATAGTTGGCGGCGGTCTCGATGGCCGTGTGCACTCCCGCGCGTCGACAGCGTTCTAGGATACCGTAGGAAAAGTCACGCTGCAGCAGCGGCTCGCCACCCGAGAGGGTCACACCGCCGTTGGAGGTCTCGTAGAAGGGGCGGTCGCGCAGCACCTCCTCGACCACCTCGTCGACGCTCGTGCGCTTGCCCACCAGCACGAGCGCCTCGGCGTAGCACGTCTCGGCGCAGGCCCCACTACCAACGCAGACCTCGCGCCGGAAGGTGCGATGGCCGTTGACGGACACGTGGGCGCCATGTGGGCAGCGCTCCAGACACTCGCTGCACCCGATGCAGCGCTCGGGAAAGATCTGCAGCTGCGGACCGGATTCGAGCGTCTCTGGGTTGTGGCACCAGTAGCAGCGAAGGTTGCACCCCTTCATGAACACCGTGGTGCGGATGCCGGGGCCGTCGTGGATGGAGAAACGCTGGATATTGGTGACTGTACCGTGCATGCGTCGTGCCGCTCCTCGCCTACGTGCTTGACCCCGCGATTATAACAGAGAAGGCCAGCCCTTGCGAGGGCTGGCCTTCAGGCGGTATAATCACCTGGTCTGGTACCGCATGGGGGATTCGAACCCCCGATCTCCTCCTTGAGAGGGAGGTGTCCTAGGCCTCTAGACGAATGCGGCACGCTCGAACACTCAAGACATTATAGGGAGATTGGCGTCGGTGTCAAATGATCCCGAGATTCCCGGCTCTTGCCAAAACAGAGGCACGTGATGCACGACCCAAACGAGCCGATAACCCTGGCCGAGCGCGTCCACGTGCTCGCCAAGGTGTACCAATCGATTCCGCTCTACTTTGCCCACTGGGAGGACTCGTCCATCGCCAAGGGGGCGCTCGACGCCGCCTTCCAGGAGCTGGTAGAGGCGGCGTTGGCGGCCGAGGGGCGCGTCTGCTTCTCGTTGCTGATGACGGCGTTCCTCGCCCGGCTCAACAACGGCCACACCTTGTTCCGCGACCCGCGCCTGCACGGACGCCCGCCATTGGGCGTGCTCCTGAGGCCCGTCGAGGGGCTCTGGACGGTGGCCGCCTCGGGCGTGGCGGGGGTAACGGCCGGAGACGTCGTCCGCGCCATCGAGGACAAGCCTATGGAGGCATGGCGCGAGGACCTATGGCGGTACACGGCGGGCAGCCCGCAGTCGCGCAGCGTGCAGTTCGTCGATATGCTGCGCTGGTTCCTCCCCGACAGTTACACGATCCGCCTGGAGGGCGAGGATGGCGCGGAGCGCTCGGTATCCGTCGATCGCGCGGCGTTGGACGATGCCGGGCCGCCCGCCGGCGTCGAGGGACGCTGGCTGGAGCCGGGCCTGGCGTACATCAAGGTGCCGGGTTTCGGCAAGCCCGAGTTCGAGCAGCAGGCCCTGGCACACGTGCAGGCGTTCCGCGACGCCTCCTGCCTGATCATGGATCTGCGCGGCAACCCGGGCGGGAGTACCCCCGGCGACCTGACCAGGGCGCTCATGGACCGCCCGTACCGCTGGTGGGTGGAGAACAGCCCGCTGCACGTCGGTCTGCTGGCCTATCAGGCGCAGCGCGGTCTCAGCGGACGCCTCTTTGACAACTCCAGCCTGCTGTGGCGCTTCCCCGCCACCGAGCCCGATGCCGCCGCCTATGGGGGACGTCTGATCATCCTCGTGGACCGCGCCACCTTGTCCGCGGCAGAGGACCTCACCATGCCGTTCAAGGACAACGGCCGGGCGGTGCTCGTCGGGGAGACGACCGGCGGATCGACGGGGCAGCCGTACATGCACACCTTTGAGAACGGCATGCTGTTCATCATCGGCACCAAGCGGGCGACCATGCCCGACGGCACGCCGTTCGAGGGGGTGGGCATCCCGCCGGACATCCCCGTCGAGGTGCGGCGCAGCGACCTCTATGCGCGTGTGGATACCGTGCTGGAGAGGGCGGTCGCCGTGGCGAGGGAGGGGTGACTTCGCGGCCCCGCAGCCGCGCTGTGGACGACAACGTCGCTGGCGGCTGAGCATGTGCAGCCGCTATTGGAGGGCAACATGGACATTGTCGGCAAGACCGTCGCACATCGAACCTTCGGTAAGGGTGTCGTGAAAGAACAGCACAAGGACCTAATCAAGGTTGACTTTGGCGGCGTAGAAAGGCAGTTTCAGCATCCGCACGCGTTTGAGAGGTTCCTGACCGCAACTGATGAGCATGTTCAGTCTGCAATTCTGTCACAGATCGCGGAATCGCGGCGGCGAAGAGCAGAGCAAGAGCGAAAAGAAGCGGAGCGCGAGCAGCGGAGGATGGAGGACGCGCGAAAGAAAGCCGCTGCCCCTCGCTCTCAACGAGAGCCGGTCAGTAAGCCTCAGCCAAGAATCAACCAGCGCGCGGCAAAAGAGTCGCATCGCGTGCATGTGGCGTTCAAGTGTACGTACTGCGACGGTGGCAAGACGAATGAGCGGATAGGCTTTGCCGGGGTGTGCAGTGATGCCATCATGCGGTACAACGTCATCGATCAAGGGCGTGTTTGGTGCCGCGACAGGGATTGCCCTTGTCGAAAGCACCTGAACGGCGAGATCAGGCGAAACGAGCTTGAGTGGCCGTGCAACGAAAGCCGCATGCTCCAGGATTGGCGAGCCGGAGCCGGGACGTATCACACTGGTGTGAAGCGCGGCGAACCCATCGTGATGAAAGAGGTTGGCGCGAATTGTCTTGCCGTCCTTACAACTCGCAGACCGGACACCTCAGAAGCCGAGCGGTTCATCTTTGCCGTGTTCCTGGTTGATGAGGCATATGAGGGCGACCATCGGAAAGAGGGATATGTATCAGCACATCCCGAATTCAGAATCGAGTTGGCCAGCAAAGAAGCACAGGGCCTCCTGTACTGGAGATACTATGCAAACTCGGCATCGCCGTCACAGCCCAGGTGGGGAACGGGCTTGTTCCGATACCTGGACGCCAGGGTCTCGGCGCAGATACTCCGTGATGTTGCAGAAACGAAAAAAGGCACCGTAGATGAAAAGTTGGCAAGCCGTTTTCTAGAGCATTTCTGCAACAAGGCCGGGGTTATGTTGTCCAAATTGTCCGAACCTCATGGAGCCTTGACGAAGTAAGGAATGGGAGCCACGCCCCGTGGCCCCAGCGCTCCGAGTGTCCCATGAAAGGGCAGCAGGCATGATGCACGAACTGACGATACCTACGGGCACGCAAGCGGAACTCGTCGACATCACGCCGCACGTGCGCGAGGCGGTGCACGACAGCGGCATCCTCACCGGCGTGTGCTATCTCTTTGTGCCGCACACCACCGCCGGCCTCACGTTGAACGAGAACTGGGATCCCTCGGTGCGCGATGACATCCTGCGGGCCATGGAGCGTGCCGTGCCCCGATCGGGCGAGTACCGCCACGCCGAGGGGAACTCGCCCGCCCACATCAAGGCGACGCTGACGGGCTTTAACCTCACCCTCATGGTCGATGAGGGTGACCTCGTGCTGGGGACGTGGCAGGGCGTCTACCTGGCCGAGTTCGACGGCCCCCGCCGCCGCCGCGTCCTGGTCCACGTAGTGGGCGACTGATGCCACGGCGTCGTCCCGAGCACAAGGCGCCACGCCGTGGCGCGGAACCTCGACGCGCGCCTGGGGCGATCCCCCGCCCCACCGTCGCCCTTTTGGCCCCCCGCCCAAAGCCGCTATAATGAGATCAAACGTTCTGGAGTGAATCGTGCAACTATCTGAAGAGCGGCTCCACGAGCTGCTCGCCAACGTGCAAAAACCCCTGCGCTACGTCGGGCAAGAGTGGAACAGCATCACCAAAGAGTGGGCGGACGCCTCGGTCCGCCTGGTGTTGGCGTATCCCGACCTGTACGAGATCGGGATGTCCAACCTCGGCCTGGCGATCCTCTATGATCTGGTGAACCGCCACGACGACTGGCTCGTCGAGCGCGCTTATGCCCCCTGGACCGACATGGAGGCCGCCATGCGTGCGGCGGGCGTGCCACTGTTCGCCCTCGAGTCCCGGCGCGCGGTGGCCGATTTCGACGTGGTGGGGTTCAGCTTGCAGTACGAGCTGAACTATACTAACGTGCCGAACATGCTCGACCTGGCCGGCCTGGCCCCACTTGCGGCGGACCGCCCCGCGGCCCTGCCCCTGGTCATCGCCGGCGGGAGCGGAACCTACAACCCCGAGCCCCTGGCGGACCTCTTTGACGCCATGGTCATCGGCGAGGGGGAAGAGGTGCTGCCAGAGTTGCTGGCCGCCGTCGAGGCGTTCAAGGCGGAGGAAGGAGCCGGCGGTTCCAAGGACGCGTTGCTGCGCCGATTGGCCGCCATCGAGGGGGTGTATGTCCCCTCGCACTATGCGCCACGAGAGGACGGGAGCGTAACTCCGCTCGGTGAGGACGCGCCCGCAAGCGTGCGCCGGCGCATCGCCCGACGCCTGGGCACCGTACCGACGCGCCCCATCGTGCCCACCATGCAGGTGGTGCACGATCGCGCCGTGGTCGAGATCCAGCGGGGCTGCAGCCGTGGGTGTCGCTTTTGCCAGGCGGGGATGATCTACCGGCCCGTGCGCGAGCGGCCCGTGACAGAGGTGTTGGACGCCGTGGACGAGGTGTTGGCCAACACGGGCCACACGGAGGTCGGCCTCCTCTCCCTGAGCAGCAGCGATCACTCGGGCATCGCTGAGATCGTCCAGGGGGTACTCGCCCGGCACGAGGGGCGGCGTGTGGCCGTCTCGCTTCCCTCCCTGCGCATCGACTCGTTCTCGGTGCAGTTGGCCGAGATGATCCAGAGCACGCGCAAGACGGGCTTTACCTTTGCACCGGAGGCGGGCAGCCAGCGTCTGCGCGACGTCATCAACAAGGGGGTGACCGAGGATGACCTCCTGCGCACCGCCGAGGCCGCCTTTAGCGCCGGTTGGAACCGCATCAAGGTCTACTTTATGATCGGCCTGCCCACCGAGACGGACGACGACGTCCTCGAGATGGCACGCCTCATCCGCACACTCCAGGCATTGGGACGCAAGGTGCGCGGCCGCACCGTGGACATTGGCGTGAGCGTGTCCACGTTTGTGCCCAAGCCACACACCCCCTTCCAGTGGGCGCCCCTTGCCGAGCGCAACACCATCGAGCGCCGTCAGGCGCTGCTGCGCGAGCACGCTCGCGGCCGTGGCATCCATCTGAGCTGGTCCGACTGGGACAACACCTGGCTCGAGGCGCTCCTCAGCCGTGGCGACCGGCGCTTGGGCCGCGTGCTGCTGCGCGCCTGGCAACTGGGTGCCCGATTCGACGCCTGGAGCGAGCACTTTCGACCCGATCTCTGGCGCCAAGCGCTGGAGGAAGAGGGGATCGACGCGCGCGCCTACACCGCGCGCGAGCGCTGCATCGACGAGCCACTGCCATGGGACGTCATCGACATGGGGGTGCGACGCGCCTACCTGACGCGCGAGTGGCAGCGCGCCGCCTGCGGCGAGGTGACGGGCGACTGCCGCGACGAATGCCGGGGGTGCGGGATCATGGCGGCCTACGTGAGCGCCGGCGATGGCGCGGACGCCTCGTGGAGGTGCCTCTAACATGGACCATCCCGTGGAGCGCGTGCGCGTCACCTTTGGCCTCTCGGGGCCCCTCATCTATGCCTCGGTTCTCGATCTGGGGCGCCTGTGGGAGCGACTTTTGCGGCGCGCCGGCGTGCCGTTGGCGTACACCCAGGGCTATAGCCCACACCCAAGGTTCCAGTTTGCGTCCCCCCTGCCCGTGGGATACAGTAGTGAGTGTGAGGTGATGGATATCTGGCTCGACCGGCGCGTGGACCTCAAAGAGCTTGCCCGCAAGATGGTCGGGCAGTCACCGGCGGGCCTGACGGTCCGTGAGGTGGCGGAAGTGCCGCTGCCGGCGCCCTACCCCCAGGCGACGCTGCGCGCCGCCGAGTATCGCGTGCAGCTGGAGAGCCCGGCATCCGTCGCCGAGATCGACGCGGCCATCGAACGGCTATTGGCGCAGACCAGCATCGAACGCCGGCGCGTGCGGAAAAAGGGGCAGCTTCAGAGCTACGATCTGCGCCCCCTCATCCACAGCGTGCGCCACGAGGGCGTCGACGGAAACCGGCATAGGTTGTGGGTGGACGTGCAGTGTGGCCCGCGAGGATCGGGCCGTCCCGAAGAGATCGTCGAGGCGATGGGGGTAGACGCCTCGCACGTTGCCATACACCGCATCCGCCTCGTATGGGGAGAGCGAGAGGAGAAGCAGGCATGAAGCAGCTCTGGTCGCCCTGGCGCATGGAGTACATCCGCCGCACCAAGCCTGACGGCTGCGTGTTCTGCGATCTGCCCAAGGAGGACAACGATCCGGAGAGCCTCATCCTGCTGCGGGGCAGGCACTGCTACATCATGCTCAACCGCTACCCCTACAACAACGGCCACCTGATGGTCGTGCCCTACGAGCATGTGGACACTCCCACCAAGCTCGCCGCGGAAGTGCTGCAGGACATGATGCAGCAGGTGAACGTCAGCCTCACGGTGCTCAAGAAGGCGATGGACCCCGATGGATTCAACATCGGCATGAACCTGGGCACACCGGCGGGGGCGGGCATCAAGGACCACATCCACATGCATGTGGTGCCGCGGTGGACGGGGGACACGAATTTCATGCCCGTCCTGGCCGAGACGCACGTCATCGTCGAGGGGCTCATCGAATGCTACACCACCCTCAGGCCGCTCTTCGAGTGCGAGTGTGCCCCCTCCGCGGGCAAGACGCCGCCACGCTAGGGAAGACCGTCGTTCCGTGTCGTCATGATCGGTGCTCACCAGCGGTGACGGAAATGTGGATACGCCCCGCGTCGGTCGCGCTCACGGTATCCATATCCATATGTCATTCCGAGCGCAGCGAGGAATCTTGACTACGTTAGCCGAGATTCCTCGCTGCGCTCGGCACGACGGATTGGGGGCGCTGCGCCGCCAATGGTGGGCGGCTCCGTCTAGGAAGTCAAGGTTCAGTACCAGGGTGCTGGCGCCGAGTACGCTGCTCTGAAAACGGTCCTCAGCCGACGGAAGCAGGACGAGGTGAGTCACCATGTTCATTCCCCGTGGTATTCGCCGATGGTGATGACTCCGAATGACAGGTTGAGGACAACGCGAACGCGCCGCCCGAATGGGCGGCGCGTTGACGTCTGGCGATGCGAACGGGCTCACGACCCGCCCAATAGGGCGAGCACCACGCCGCCGGCCATCACCGAGGCGATCTGCCCCGAGGTGTTGGACGCCATGGCGTGCATCAGCAGGAAATTGGAGTGATCCTCCTCCTGCCCGATCTTTTGCACCACACGGGCCGACATGGGAAAGGCCGAGATGCCACATCCACCCAATAGCGGATTGACCTTGCCCCCCGAGGCAAAGTTCATCAGCTTGCCAAAGAGGACGCCGGCGGCGGTGTCGAGGATAAAGGCCACCAGGCCCATACTGATGATGAGGATCGTCTCCCAGCGCAGGAACTTTTCCGCGACCATGGTCGAGCCGATGGTGATTCCCAGGAAGGTCGTCACGATGTTGGCGAGTTCGTTCTGGGCCGCGATGTTGATGCGCTCCACCACGCCCGACTCGCGCACCAGGTTGCCGAACATCAGCATGCCGATGAGGGCCGTGGAAGCCGGCGCGATAATGGCGCAGATCAGCGTCACCATGATGGGAAAGACGATACGCGTCGTGCGCGAGATCTCGCGCGACGAGTAGGGCATGCGGATCATGCGCTCCTTGCGCGTGGTCAGCAACCGCATGATGGGCGGCTGAATCACGGGCACGAGCGACATGTAAGAGTAGGCCGCTACCGTGATGGGGCCCACGAGGTCGGGCGCCAATCGCGAGGCCACAAAGATCGACGTGGGGCCGTCGGCAGCGCCGATGATGCCGATGGAGGCCGCCTGATTGATGTTGAACCCAAAGAGGGTCGCGAGCAGCAGCGTGCCAAAGATGCCGAACTGGGCCGCCGCGCCCATGAGGACAAACTTGGGGTTTTCCAGCAGTGGGCCAAAGTCCGTCATCGCGCCAATGCCGATAAAGACGAGGCTGGGGAACAGCTCGTTCTCGATACCGGCCTGGTAAAAGACGTCGAGGAGTCCCCCCTCATCGAGGAGGCCCGTGCCGGGAAGGTTCGCCAGGATGCAGCCCAAGCCGATGGGCAGCAGCAGCAGCGGCTCGTACTCGTACTTGATCGCCAGCCAGATCAGGACGGCCCCCACGACCATCATGATCACGCGCTCGATCGTCAGCCCGGCAAAGCCGCCCAAGAGGTTCTCTAACGCCTGTATGTTCATCGTCCGTTGCTCCGGGTTAGTTGGGCGCTCAGGTCCATCCCCGGCCATCCCGTCTTGCGGGTGGCCGCGCGGCCCGGTTGCCCCAGCGGCTCTAGCCGATACTGATCAGGGGGGCGTCGTGTGACACCGTGTCGCCCACGTTGACGTGGATCCCCTTCACGGTGCCCGACGCGGAGGCGGCGATGGGCATCTCCATCTTCATCGCCTCGAGCGTGCAGACCGTGTCCCCCTCCTTTACCGCAGCGCCCACGGTGACGCGCACCGAGAGCACCTTGCCGGGCATGGGCGCCGATACCACGTGGCCGTTGCCCGCCACCGGCGTCACCTCGACCGCCGGCTGCTCCTCCTGGGCGGGAGCCTCGGCCGGCGCGCTGGCCGGCGTCTGCGTCGGTGCGGCGGTCGCGGCCGGTGCGCCCCGGACGACGTCGACCGTCCTGGCGACCCCATTCACAATCACCTCAACGCGCGAGGCCGAGGTGTCGCCGACCTCAACCACGTACTTTTTTCCGTTGACGGTGATCTCGTAGACATCCATCGACGATGCGGTCATCGTATCCTCCGTAGTCAACGTTGTGCCATAGCCCCTCGGGCCACGTCCCTGCGCCGGCTCCGTGGCGGTGCATCGCCCTCCGGCCGATGGGACGCGGCGCGCCCGTGAGCCGGGCGTCTAGTTCATCGCCTGCAAGCGACCCGCCCGGGCCCACACGCCCGAGCCGCCGTCCACGGTGGCTACCAGGACGACCTCTCCGGTGATGTCCTCCTCGCCATCGGGCATGGCAAAGAGGGGATTCATCGAGCGCGTCGGGGCGGGCACGACATTCGTCCCGACCCTGGCGCGGGCAGCCACGGCCGCCGCGATGGCCACGCCGATGGCCGTCGCCTCGTCGAGGGCGTCTTCCTCCCGCGCATCCACCGCCGAGGCGGCGGGGGTCACGGGCAGGGCGGCGCCCGGCGCCACCGCGACGGCGGTCTCGTCGGCCGCCACCGCCTTCGGACGAAAGACGCGGTCCAGCGCCATGATGGCCAGCATCACGATGACGAGCGTCAAAAAGACCAGCCCCATCCCAAGGGCGGTCACTTGCAGCCCGACAGCAAAATCGTTCATCGGTGTTCCTTCCACAATGAGATCGTTGGTGAGGGTTCCGAGTTGGCCCACTCGTGACAGGTTGCAGGCTCCAAGTGACAGGCTTCAGTGTGGCCTACCAACTTCAGCCTGTAACTTGCGACCTGTCACCTGTAACAGCAACCCACAACGCACAACCCGTGACTCGGAGCCCGTAACTCCTACCCCGCAACCGCGCGTAGCGCGTCAGCCGCGCTGCACGCGCTGCGAGAGCTTCCACATCGAATAGCTGGGGCGAACGCGCGCCGGGCGCCGGATCGGCGCGATGCCGGCCTTGGGCGCCTCGGCCTTGCCGTCGGCGGGCTTGGCCGCCGGGAAGACGCGCGGCTCGTCGATGGGCGCGATCATCCCGTCGCGGCGCAGCTGCAAGAACTCGCGCGCCACCGGCGGGAAGAGGGCGTACGACACCACGTCCTCGTCGCTCTCGGCGAGATCGCCGATCTCGTCCTTGGCCTTCTCAAAGCCAGGCTCGATGAAATCGGCGGGGCGCGCCGTGATCGGCTCCTCGTCGCCGATGGCCTTCTTCACCAGGTCGGGATTCAGCGGCGCCGGGGCGCGGCCGTAGAGCCCCTTGCAGTAGTCCTTGACCTCTTGCGAGATGATCTTGTAGCGCTCGCCCATGAGCACGTTCACCACCGCCTGCGTGCCCACGATCTGGCTGGTGGGCGTCACGAGGGGCGGATAGCCCATGTCCTCGCGCACTCGCGGCAGCTCCTCGATCACCTCGTTCCAGCGGTTCTCGGCGCCCTGCTGGCGGAGCTGGCTGATGAGGTTCGAGATCATACCGCCGGGCATCTGGTACAGGAGCACCCGGATGTCGGCGCTCGTCAGGCCGCTCTCAAAGGCGGGCAGGTGCTGCGCACGCACCTCATGAAAGTGGTTGGCGATCTCGGTGAGGAAGGCCAAGTCAAAGCCCGTGTCGCGGTCGGTGCCCTGGAACGTGGCCACGATCGACTCGGTGGGCGGCTGCGCCGTGCCACCGGCGAGTGACGAGATGGCCGTGTCCACCACGTCTACGCCCGCCTCCGCCGCCTTGACCAGCGTGGCGATGGCGAACCCGGCTGTATCGTGGGTGTGGAACTGGACGGCGATGTCCACCTGCTCTTTGATGCGCTTGACGAGATCGTACGCCACGTACGGCGTCGCCAGGCCGGCCATATCCTTGATGCAGATCGAGTCGGAGCCCAGGTCCTTCAGCTCTTGAGCCAGCGCCACAAAGGCGTCGATGGTGTGCACCGGGCTGATGGTGTAGCAGATGGAGCCCTGCACGTGACCGCCGTACTTTTTCACGCACTCCATGGCCCAGGCCATGTTGCGCGTGTCGTTCAGCGCGTCAAAGATGCGAAAGATCGTCAGGCCGTTCTTGACGGTCAGCTCGACGAACTTTTCCACGATGTCATCCGGGTAGTGGCGATACCCCAGGATGTTCTGGCCGCGGAGCAGCATCTGGAACGGCGTCTTGGGGATGCGCTGGCGCAGCACCCGCAGGCGCTCCCACGGGTCCTCGCGCAGGAAGCGCATGGCCGAATCAAAGGTCGCGCCCCCCCACATCTCCAGGGAGTGGTACCCCACGGCGTCGAGCTTTTCCGCGGCGGGCAGCATGCTGCCCGTCGACATGCGCGTCGCCAACAACGACTGGTGGGCATCGCGCAGAATCGTATCCGTTATCTTGAGCGGATTCTTGCTCATCTTGTTCCTCGCTAAAGCGGGCGACAGTCTGGGACGGTTCTTGGTAGTAGGCTTTTGGCTCTTAGCCCTTAGCTATTGGTCGGACGCGACTTGGCCATCCTCATAGCGACCATATCCATCCCCGTCCCGTAATCTGCCACCTGCAACCTGTAACTCACAACACACAACCCGTAACACGTAACCCACAACTCACAACCCGCTAGAGCGGCATCGTCCCATGCTTCTTGGCCGGGTTGGCATCGCGCTTGTTCTGGAGCATCTGCAGCGCGTTGATGAGCACCGGCCGCGTCTGGCTGGGCTCGATCACCGCATCGACATAGCCATGGGAGGCGGCCTGGTAGGGATTGGCAAAGGCGTTCTTGTACTCCTCGATGAGTTCCGCGCGGCGCGCCTCGGGGTCCTGCGCCGCCTCCAGCTCGCGGCGATACACCACCGGCACCGCGCCATCGGGCCCCATCACCGCGATCTCGGCCGACGGCCAGGCGACGTTGAAATCACCGCGGATGTGCTTGGAACTCATCACGATGTACGCCCCGCCGTAGGCCTTGCGCGTGATCACCGTGAGCTTGGGCACCGTGGCCTCGCAGTAGGCATAAATGAGCTTGGCACCGTGGCGGATGATGCCGCCATGTTCTTGGGCCACGCCGGGCATGAACCCGGGCACGTCCACGAAGGTGATGATGGGAATGTTAAAGGCGTCGAGAAAGCGGACGAACCGCGCCGCCTTGACGGAGGCATCGATGTCGAGCACGCCCGCCTTTACCGCCGGCTGGTTGGCCACCACGCCCACCACGGCGCCGTCCATGCGGGCGAAGCCGATGATGACGTTCTTGGCCAAGTGCTCCTGCACCTCGAAAAAGCTGCCGGCATCTACCACGCCCGTGACCACCTTCTTCATGTCATAGGGCGCGTTGGGGCTATCGGGGACGATGGCATCCAGCGCGGCGTCGGCGCGCGCAGCGTCGTCCTTGGGGAGAATGGCCGGCGCATCCTCGAGGTTGTTCTGGGGCAGATAGCTGACGAGTTGCCGCACCATCTCGAGGCAGGCGTCCTCTGTTTCGGCGGCGAAATGCGCCACGCCGCTCTTGGCGTTGTGCGCCATCGCCCCGCCCAGGGCCTCAAAGGTGACGTCCTCGTGGGTCACGGCCTTGATCACGGCCGGGCCGGTGATGAACATGTGGCTGGTGTCCTGCACCATGAACACGAAATCGGTCAGCGCCGGCGAGTACACCGCGCCCCCCGCGCACGGCCCCATGATCACCGAGATCTGGGGGATGACGCCGGAGGCGAGGGTATTCCGCATAAAGATGTCGGCGTAGCCGGCCAGCGCCTCCACCCCCTCCTGGATGCGAGCGCCGCCCGAATCGTTGATGCCGATCAGCGGGGCGCCGCTCTTGAGGGCCAGGTCCTGAACCTTGGTGATCTTGGCGGCGTGGGCCCTGCCCAGCGAGCCACCCATCACGGTGAAATCCTGCGAGAACACGTACACCAGCCGACCATCTATCGTGCCATAGCCGGTGACCACGCCGTCGCCCAGGGCATAACGCTGGTCCATGCCGAAATCGTGCGCGTGGTGGGTCACGAGCATGTCCAGTTCCTGGAAGCTACCCTCATCGAGAAGCTTGGCCAAGCGTTCGCGGGCGGTCCCCTTGCCCTTGTCGTGCTGCTTGGCAGTGGCGTCGGCTCCGCCCCCTTGCCTTGCCTCCTCCTTGAGTCGGCGTAGCTTCTGGATACCCTTCTCGGAAGCCATCATCCCTCCTGGTCGTTGCTGCGATTGTCCGATGGTGTTTCCCATACCTCGAGGGCCACGTTGGCCTCGTCGAGCATGCCGCGTGACAGCTCGTCCGGGTAGGTGCTGGCGCACACGGCGCGCACGATCCCCGAGTTGATGATCATCTTGGCGCAGGTGATGCACGGTTGGTGCGTGACGTACACCGTGCCGCCCTCCACCGACACCCCATGCAGCGCCGCCTGGATGATGGCGTTCTGCTCGGCGTGCAGCCCCCGGCAGATCTCTTGCCGCTGGCCCGAGGGGATGCCCAGTTGCTCTCGCAGGCAGCCCACCTCGTCGCAGTGCCGCAGCCCCTTGGGCGGGCCGTTGTAGCCGGTAGACAGGATGCGCTTGTCGCGCACGATGATGGCCCCCACGTGCCGCCGCAGACAAGTCGAGCGCGTGGCCACCTGTCGGGCGATCTCCATAAAGTACTCGTCCCAGGTCGGTCTCATCGTCCCAGCACCGCCTTTTGGAATGCTCCGGCGGTGACGGGCATCACCTCGGAGAAGATGGTCAGCGCCTCCTCGGCGTACTGCCGGTGCTCCCACTGCGCCCCGCGATCGAGCCGTTTCTCCAGCCAGTTCATGAGCGACCAAGCGTTCACCGTCCAGATGAACTCGGTGTATACCGCCATCCCCAGCACGCCGCGCGCCTGCTCACGCTTCCAGCCGGCGGCAACGAGCCGCTCGTAGAGATCGAAGGACGCCTCCATGTGCTGCGCGTAAGCCTCGCGCTCCTCGGGATGCCCCTCGGGGATGTAGTACTCGCGGTCGGCCAGGCAGTACCGCAGGGAACGTTCGTTAAAGCTACAGATGCGGTGGCGCATCCACTGCCTCGCCACGAATAGCGGGCACTTGACCCCGAACCGGAACACGGCATGCTCGAACACGGTGTTGTGCGCCGGACGGCTCGCCATGAGCCGCTGAATGAGCCGCGCATCCGCCTCGGGATTGCCCCCCTCGGACTGGTAGCAGATGCGCGCGCCGCGGACCACGGCAGCGTCGCCGCCCATCGCGTCCTCCAGCCGGATCCATCCCTTGTCGAGCACGGCTCGCGTCGTCACTTGGCCACCACCTCTCCATATGTCGTCCCGAGCGTACCCGCGAGGGACCTTGATCCCGCCAGCCGCATCCCCCCCGCCGCCGAGGCACCAAAAAGGGCCAAGCCCATGCGTCTGGCGGCATCGCCGGTTCGGTTCGCGCACGTGCTTCGCCCTGTCTGAGACTGCGCTCCGGGTGTTGCCGCGAACCTCCGGCCAACGCGCGGTGTCTGTCCGCAGTAACACCCACACGTTCCTAATGATGCGGATCTCTAGCTATAGCTGTAGAAGCCGCGCCCCGATTTGCGTCCCACGTGGCCTGCCGCCACCATCCGTCGAAGCAGGGGGCAAGGGCGATACTTGTCGTCACCGAGTTCCCGGTGCAATACCTCCATAATCGCGAGGCAGGTATCGAGCCCGATCAAGTCCGCCAGAGCCAGAGGGCCCATGGGATGGTTCGCGCCCAGCCGCATCACGGTATCGATATCGTCGCGCGCCGCCACCCCCTCCATGAGGAGAAAGGCGGCCTCGTTGATCATCGGAATCAGGAGGCGATTTAGGGCAAAGCCCGCCGAATCGTCCACCCGCACGGGCGTCTTGCCCAGCCGCTCCACTAGCGCCACGACGGCGTCCGTGGTGGCGTCGGAGGTCGCCAGCCCGCGGATGACCTCCACCAGCGCCATGACCGGCGCCGGGTTCATAAAGTGCATCCCGATGACGCGGTCGGGCCGGCCGGTGGCGGCCCCCAAGCGCGTGATCGAGATCGACGACGTGTTCGAGGCGAGGATCGTGTGCGCCGGCGCACGCCGGTCCAGCTCGGCCAGTAGATCCACCTTGGCATCGAGGCGCTCGACGATCGCCTCCACCACCAGGTCGGCCCGCGCCGCCTCGCCCACCTCGGTGGTGGCGGCGATGCGCCCCAGCGCGGCGTCCCGCGCCTCCGCGTCCAGTCGACCGCGCTCCACCATGCGCGCCAGCCCGCGGCGGATGCCGTCGATCCCCCTTGCTACGAGGTCGTCAGACACGTCGACGAGCGTCACAGCGAGGCCGGCGACGGCGAACGTCTGGGCGATGCCGCTGCCCATGGTGCCCGCGCCGATCACGGCGACGCGCTCGATACCCGGTGTGGCCGAACCCTCCACGCGCCCCTACTCCATCTCGACGATCATCGCCACGGCCTCGCCCCCGCCCAGGCAAAGGGCGGCCAGGCCTGTGGTTGCGTTGCGGCGCCTCAGCGCATGCAACAAGGTCACCAGCACCCGAGCCCCACTCGCCCCGATGGGGTGCCCCAGCGCGATGGCGCCTCCGTGCACGTTCACGCGCTCCCAATCCAACCCCAGCAGGGCGCCGTCCGCCAGCACCTGCGCCGCGAACGCCTCGTTCAGCTCGGTGAGGTCCACGTCGCCCAGCGCCATGCCGGCGCGATCCAGCACCCGGCGCACGGCGTGCACCGGCGCCTCGAATATGTCGCGCGGCGCCACGGCGGCCTGCCCATAGGCGACCACCCGCGCCATCGGCCTGCAGCCCAGCGCCCGCGCCCGTCGGCGCGACGTGAGCACCATGGCGGCGGCGCCGTCGGCCAGACAAGAAGAGTTCCCCGCCGTCACGCGCCCCTCCGCTCCAAAGGCGGGCGCCAGCCGCGCCAGCCTCTCGAGAGTGGTATCGGCGCGCGGGCATTCGTCTACAGCCATGCGTCCGCCGGCCCGCCCACCGACGGTGACGGGCACGATCTCATCGAAAAACGCCCCGCAGCCGGCAGCGGCCATGGCGCGCTGGTGGCTCTGCAGGGCGTAGGCATCCATCGCCTCGCGGCTGATGCCGTGGCGCTCGGCCACATGGTCGGCCAGCGCCCCCATGTGGCAGTCCTCAGCGGCGCACCACAGCCCGTCGTGCACCACCACATCCAGGAGGCGATCGTGGCCCAGCCGGTACCCAAAGCGTGCCCGCGGCAGGGCGTACGGGGCGCCGTTCATGCTCTCCATCCCCCCCACGACGACGACCCCCGCGTCCTCGGCGCGGATCATGGCCGCGGCGAGCATAGCGGCTTTGAGCCCGGAGCCGCACACCTTGTTGAGGGTGACGGCGCCGACCTCCACGGGAAGCCCGGCATGGAGGGCGGCCTGCCTGGCGGGCGCCTGTCCCGCCCCCGCCTGCAGCACCTGCCCCATCAAGACCTCGTCCACGTCCTCGCCGGCGATGCCGGCGCGACGGATGGCCTCGGCGATCACGGTGGCGCCAAGTCGCGTCGCCGGAACGTCCTTCAGCGCACCCTGGAAACGCCCGATCGGGGTGCGGACGGCGCCGGCAATCACCACATCGTCATCTCGATGCATCGAGGTCCCACTCCGGGGGAGGTGTGCTATGCAACACAAATGGGCCGCATCGTATGGGATTGTACCACAAGGGGCAATTTCCGCCAACGCCGTCCATGTGAGGTTCTTCCGAGAGCCCTTATGGTAACAGGTTCCAGGTAGCAGGTTACAGACTCTAGTGAGATCGCTCGCTGCAGCCTGTAACCTGTCACCTGGAACCTGCAACCGCTTCGCTGGCCGCTTGACCTACGCCGACTCGCGACGCTTGGCGCGCAGCCTGTTGAGATACGGCTTGAGCAGGGGATCGACCTCGCGGTAGAGGGCGAGCCTCTCGCGGTAGATGGCGTGGCGCGAGGCGTCGGGCTCGTAGCGGCGCGTCACGCGCACGGCCGCCCCCGCGGCCCCCTCCAGGTCAGCGTCGAGCCCGCCTCCCACCGCCGCCAGGAGGGCGGCCCCCAGGGGGGCGGTCTCGGCGTGAACAGGGCGCTCCACCGGCGCGCCGAGGACGTCGGCGGTGAGCTGCTGCCAGGCGTCGGAGCGGCTCCCCTCGCCGACGCTGCGAACCGAGGTGACGCGCACGCCGCTCCGCTCCAACGCATGCTGCCCCTCCGCCAGGTAGAGCGTCATCCCCTCGAGGAGGGCGCGGACGATCTCGCCCCGCGTCGTACCGAGGGTCAACCCGAGGACGGCCCCCGACGACGCCGGCCCGCCGACGCGGTCGTGCCGGCCGGTGGCCGCCGCCAGATGCGGCAGCACGAGGAGATCGGTGGGCTCCTCGGGCATCTCGCTCAATAAGAGATCGTACGGGTTGGCCCCGCGCCGCTGGGCGAGGCGCCGCTCGAGGGGCGCCAGCTGATCACGGAACCAGCGCAGCAGGAGCCCCCCTGACGGGTTGTGCAGCCGGCTGGTATAGAGGCCGGGGACCACGTGAAAGGCGGTGTCCAGGCCGTGCTCGCGCATCAGGGGGATGAGGGGCACCGCCTGGAACGTCGGCATCATGGAGGCGTGGCTCGTCAGGCCATAGAGCGCCATGCCACTGTGAACGACGCCGGCCCCCAACGCCTGGCAGGCGTGGGTGTGGCCGCCGAGAAGGAGGCGCGTCCTGGGCGAGAGCCCCACCTCGCGTCCCACGGCGGGCGACACCGTGCCCACGGGCGTGGCCGCGGGAGCCAGGCGCGGGAGCTTTTCCACCGGCAACCTGCAGGCGGCCAGCATATCGCGCGACCACTCGCGCCGCACGGCGTCCAGCAGCATCGTGCTGCTAGCGAGGGAATAGTCGCTGGCGGACGATCCTCCCAGGAGGGAGCACACCAGGCCGCTGAGCGACACGTACAGAAGGGTGCGACTCCAGCTCTCGGGCTCCTTGTCGCGCAGCCAACAGAGCTTGGGCAGCCAGTACAGGGGCCCGGGGAGGTGGCGGGTCAGGTCGTAGATGCGCTCCACGCCGAGCTGCCGCTCCACCTCTTCGAGGTAGGGCCGCGTCTGGCCGCCCAGATCCAGGAGGATCCGCCCCGCGATGCGCCCGTCCGCCCCTAACGGCACCAGCGCCTCTCCAATGGAGGACACGCTGAGCGCCTGGACCGGGTCGGCGCGCACCTCCTCGGCGACGGCGGCGATCGCCTCTCGGACGGCCGCCCACACCTGATGGCCGTCCAACTCGCGCACCCCCTGGGCGCCGAGGATCGGGTGGTAGTCGCGCTGAGCCTGCGCCAGGAGGGCGCCGTCGGGCGTGTAGGCCGCCGCCACACACGCCCCCGCCCCCACGTCAACCCCAAGGAGACTCATCCTGCCACTGCTTTCCTGCAAAGCGACGCTTCGCAACGCGCGTCGGCAACCCGCGGTCGACGGGTCGTCCAGACGACCGAAACCTTATGACAAGGAATAGTATACACACATAATCCTGGTGTCAACTCGGGCGGCGAGCGTTCATCGTGCAATGCCTGTTCGGCCCACGCGTCCCTCGCGCCATGCTTGACCGTGACGAAACGGCGCACCTACAATGGTGGTGCATCGAGACGGTCACACGTGATGGTGCGCCCCGTCGCGCCACGGGAGATAGCGAGGTAGGCGATGCCTATGGAGATCGAGTCCAAGTACGTCGTCCTCGATCGCGAGACGTTCCGCGTCCTGCAGCGCGCCGAGAAGCTGGCGGATTATGCGCTCGAGCCCGTCGGCAAGGCGCGCCTCGTGGATCGCTACCTGGACACCAAGGGCCGCGCCCTCACGCGCCAGGGGTGGTCATGCCGTCTGCGCGCCATGGACAAGACGTGGACCCTCGCCCTCAAGGGACCCAAGAGCGTCCAGGGCTCGGTGGTGTCGCGCGAGGAACTCGAGATCCCTCTGCCACGCGCCATCACGCGCCCCTCAGGGTGGCCAGAAGGCTCCCTCCGCAAACAGGTCGAGCGGCTCACCGGCGGAGCGGCCCTGCGTGAGTTGCTGGTCATCCGCCAATCGCGCCGCTCGTGTGTCGCGCGGCGCGACGGCATGCCGGTGATCGACATGGGGTTCGACGTGGTGCGCTTTGAGGGAAAGCGCCTCAAGGCGCGTAGCCGCATGGTCGAGTGCGAGCTGATGGCCGACGGCACGCCCGCGGACCTGGAGCGCCTGGACGCGACCCTGGTGGGCGACTATGGCCTGATCCCCGAGCCGCGCACCAAGCTGCAGCGCGCCCTCGAGTTCGTGGAGACAGAGGTCCCGCCGGACGAGGCGCTGCTCGCCGACCGCGAGCGTTCGGCTCCGTCGGAGGCCGTCACGGTGGAGGAACTCGTCGCCTGCCACGGGCTCGACGAGGGGCGCGCGCGCCACGTCGCAGCCACGGTCGAGGCGCTGTACGAGGGCCTGGCCCCGCTCCACGGGCTGGACGCCCAGAGCCTCTCCCTGGCGCGCGCCGCGGCCACGCTCGTCGACCTTGGCGCCTCCGTCGTACGCGCTCACCGCAACGTCATCGCGCGCGATATGCTGCTAAGGCAGCCCGTCGTCGGGCTGAGCACCGACGAGCGGCGCGCCGTCGCCGCCGCCCTATACCTACACCGCAAGAAGGTAACGCCCGACCGGCTCGAGGCAGCCTTTCCCACGCCGCCTGCGGAGGAATGGCGCCGGCGGGCCCTGGCGGTCGCCGCGATGGTGCGCCTCGCCTCCGCCCTCGACTCTTCGCGCTCGCAGAGCACACGCGTGGAGGCGGTGACGCTCGAGAACGGCCGCCCACGCATTACCATCACCGGACCGCAGGCCCGGCGTGACGCGCGGCGCGCGCGAAGGCGATCCGACCTCTGGGCCGAGCTGTTCGGCGCCACACCAGAATGGGAGCCGCACCGCGAGCTGAGAGCGGACGGCCCGGGCGTCGCCGCGCCTGAGACCGACATATCGCGCGAGGTGGCGCCCGACGACGCCATCACCCTCGCCACCAGCAAAGTGCTGTCATACCATTGGGCGCGCATGCAGGCCCACACGGAGGGCACGCGCCAGGGCGTGGATCCGGAGGAGTTGCACGATATGCGCGTCGCCACGCGTCGCATGCGCTCGGCCATCGGCCTGCTCAAGTCGTACCTTCACGCCGAGTCCTTGGCGCCGGCCGTCCAGGGGCTGCGCGAGGTCGCCATGGCGCTGGGCGCGGTGCGCGACCTGGACGTGAGCCTCGCCCGGGCCCACGCCTATGCGTCGGGCCTCACCGTGGAGGAGCGCGACGACTTGGCGCCCCTCATCGGCGAACTCGAGGCGCGTCGGGCGGCCGCCCGCGAGGCGATGCTGGCGCACCTCGACGGCTCAGCGTATGAGCGCTTTGTGAGGGATTTCGAGGCGCTCCTCACCGAACTGGAGCACGCCGCCCACGAACCGGTGGACGACAGCAATCGGGTGCGCTCGGTGGCTCCGCGGCTGATCTACATCCGTTGGCAGGTGGTGCGCGCCTATGCCCCCGTGCTGGACGGGGCGCCCATCGGCCTGCTGCACGCCCTGCGCATCGAGTGCAAGCACCTCCGTTACGCCCTCGAGTTCTTCCGCGCCGCCCTACCGGGCCCGACGGGCGAGACCATCGAACAGGTGGTTGCCATGCAGGGCCACCTGGGCGACCTGCACGACGCCGATGTGGCGGTGGCGATGCTCGACCGGCTGTTGACCAGACACGAGGCGAAGGATGGCGCGCGCGCCATCGAGGCGTACCGCGACGCGCAACGCCAGGAGCGCGAGAGGCTGCTGGGCACCTTTCCCGAGGCGTGGGGCGCGTTCATGGGGCCCAAGCTCGAGGAGGCGATGGTGCACATATTGGCCGCGTCCTGAGGAGAGGCGACGAGACGTCGCCCCCACGCGCCGCGCGGGCCGAACGGCGTTCCCCGCCCCTACCCTTGCGTCGGGCGGGGCTTGAGTTCCTGCACCACCTCGCGAATGCCGTCGCGCAGCTGTTGAAAGACGCTCTCGATGCTGCCCGAGGCATCCACGTCACGAAAGCCGTACTCCTGGCCGAGGCGGGCAAAGGCGGCCAGCATGCGCGCCTGGTACTCGGCAAAGCTCTGGTAATAGTCCGAGTGCCCCAGAAAGTCCATCCCCGACTCCCAGTAGTCGAATCCTCGCGTGCCGAGCACGCGCGGAATGAGGTCCTCCACCTTGGCCCGCAGGAAAAAGATGGCGTCGGGCACCAGGGCGAATCCCATGAGCGAGCGAATCCACGCCCCGTCCACGCCGCGCACCTCGTTGCGCGCGATGAGGGAGTAGAGGTAGCGGTCCGTCAGCACCACGAATCCAGCGCGCAGCGCGGGGATGATGACGCGCTCCAGGCGGTCGGCGAGGTCGACGGCGTAGTAGAGCGCCATGGTGGTGTGGCCCAGGGTGTGCCCCTGCTTGGCCGCGTCAATCCCCACGCTCGCCAACTCGGAGCGGCGCAAACCGCTGAGGGACACGGCATAGCCCGAGGCCTCCAGCCACTCGCGCAGGAGGGCGATCTGTGTGGAGCGCCCCACGCCATCGGGCCCCTCGATCGCGATGAGTTTCCCGGCGAACTGCTGATCGGTGACGCCCGGAAGGCCGCGGCCGTAGAATCGGACGCGCGTCATGATCGCGCCACCTGCTGGAGGAGGCTGTCGAGGTAGTGCCCCGAGAGGTGCTCCGTCGAGAGGACGCTGCGCCAGGGGTTGGGCTCGGCGCGCAGCGCACCCTCCAGGTGCGGTTCGACCACCGCGCGCACGATCTCTTGCTGATCCACGATGGGCAGCGTCGCGTCGATGACGTGCAGGCCAAACTCGTCTACCAGCCGGTCATATTCGCGCAGGATGCGCGCCTGAAAGATGCGATAGCTCTCGTAGGGGTCGTCGCTCAGGCCGAGGTCGAGGCCGGCCTCGTAGAACTTGACCTTCGGGCGCCCCGTGACGATGCGGCGCAGCGACTCATCCAGCGGCACGCGAAAGTAGAGCGCCACCGTGGGCACCACGGCAAAGGCATAGACCTCGCGCACCCAAGCGGGGTCGACGCCGCGCGCCACGTCACGGACAAAAGCGGTGTACGCGTAGCGGTCGGCGAGGACGATGGCTCCGGCGCGCAGCGCGGGGATCATCTGCTGCTGCAGCCTGTGGGCGAAATCGACGGCGTGCAGCAGGCTAAAGGTGGTAGGGGTGAGAAGCTTTTTCTTCTTGCCGCGCTTGGTCGTGTCCCGCACCAGCGGGGACGAGTTCCACTCGCTAAACGCCACGCAGTATCCGGTCGCGATGAGCCATTTGCGTAGGAGGTCGAGCTGCGTGCTCTTGCCCGAACCGTCGATCCCCTCCACGATGAACAGCTTGCCCGGGAGGGGCGTGCCATCCGCCAGGGTCGCCATCGTACCGCCTCCAGACGGGAAATCCAGCGTCTGGTTTCATTGTACAGGCGGCCCCCACGAGGGTCAATAACACCGCGAAAGCACACACCTCCCGGAGGTCCTCCCCCGCGATGGACCCGGTGTGCCTGGGCGTCACCGCGGGGGAACTCTGGGAGGTGTTGGTTTGGCGTCCGAGATTCCGTCCTATACCGCGCGCCCGCACTTGCTGCAGAACTTGGCGCCGGGCTTGAGGGGCGCGCCGCAGTAGGCGCACGTCGCCCCGGGCGCCGGCGCCTGAGGCGCCGCCCCGGCGCGTGAGGCGGGTGCGCCACGCGACGGGGACGGGGCCGGCTGCTCGGGCGCCGAGCTCGGCGTCGTGGCGGTGCTCGACGGCGGAGCCGGTTGCGACGGCGTCCCCGCACTCGGCGCCGATGGACTCGTCGCCGGTGCACCCGTCACAGACTCTGTGCCCCGCGCGGCCACCGCGACGGCAGCGCCACAGTAGGGGCAGAACGTCGCCCCCGCCGGCACCGGACGGCCGCAGTTGGCACAGGGCGTGGCGCCGGCCGCGGGCGTCTCGGCCGCCGGCGCGGCCGCTGATGCGGCCGCTGACGCGGTCACCGAGGCCTCCAGCTTGGCCAGCTCGGCCTGCTGCTCGCTCAGCGTCGCCTTGAGGTCGATGATGTGCTGACACAGCGGCTGGAGTTCCGGGCTGGTAAGCTTGCCTTGCTCCTGCAGGGCCACCGCCTGCACGCCAACGGCCGTGACCATCTCTGAGATCTGGCGATCCAGCCGCCGCAGCTCGGATTTGACCCTGCCCATGGCCCGGCGCCGGTCGGCCTCCGCCATCTGGCGCCGCAGCCCCTCGATGGTGGCCCGTACGCCACCCTTCTGGTTGATCGCCGCAAGGAACTCGTCCGCCTTTTCTTTGAACAGGTTTATGAGGTCGGTCATCTACCCTCCATGCTCCACGTCACCGCGATCCATGCGCGCTAGACCCTATACGCACGCAGCGCCAATGGGTGGCGCGGACCGCTAGGCGGGTTTGCGGCGCACGGCGGCGGGCGACGCGCGCCGGGCGCTCAGTCCCAGGGCCTGATCATCCAGCGGTCCCGCGCCCGCAGCAGGCGCTCCATAACGGCATCTGGATCGCCGGATGGATCGACGCGCCCCAGGCGCGCCACGAGCCCGGCGCCCGGCGGGATCTCTTGTCCCACGCGCATGTAAAAGGCGTTGCGTTCGCCCCGCTCGGGCAGGTGGGTGCGCGCCCACGCGCTCTGGTACCCCAGGCCTAGAGCGCGCTGCAGCACCGTGTGGCCATAGACCCAGTCCGCACCCCGGATGAAATCATCGCGGTAGGGCGCGAGCGCTTCGGCCCCCCAATCGTCCAGGAGGGGCTGCCCCGGCTTGTTCATCTCGGTGCCGATGAGGATCGGGAGGTCGAGGCGGCGCGCCAGATCGATCACGGCGTGCAGCGCCCCCACGCGCGTGGCGCGCAGCGCCGCGTCGGCCAAGTTCCAGTTGCGCTCGGGGATGATGGTGAGCGCAGCGATCCCCTTGCTGATCAGCATTTCCAGCAGCTCGTCCATGCGCGCCTCGGCGCCCGACGAGCCATCGAGCCAGGGGTAGATGGGAATCGCGCCCGCCGCTACGATAGCGCCCGCTACGTCGTCCAGGGGAGGAAAGGTCGTCGGCCCCGGCTGGACGTACCCGACGCCGCCCTTTTTCATCAGTTTGGCGCGCACCATGTCGCTGGGCGCCGGCTCATCACCGATGGCAGAGTTCGCCTCAGCCGCCGACACCCCCAGGCGGTCGGCCCAGAACGCCAACAGCGCCTCGCGGTCGGAATACTGGCGCCGCGCCTTGGCGTCGTACGCCACGAGGATGTGGCGTTCGGTGGCGTTGCCCGCGGGCGTCAGGGGGAGCACGTCGCGATCATAGTCGATCTCCACCGGCGCCAGGTGGGCGTTCACCCGCGCCACGAGATCGCGGTTGCGATCCTGCGCGCAGCGCTTCATCTGCGCCAGGTTCTCCGTAACCTCCTGCGCCTCGGGCAACGCCACATAGCCGGCGCCCACCAGGTAGCAGACACCGGGCTCGCCCGGAGAGTTGATCTCGTCGTCCTCCCACTCGGCCAGAAAGGTGCGCGTCTCCAGGCCGGACGCGCCGCGCACCCCGGCGTGGTCGCACGCGTCGAGCGTCTCCTCGACGCCGTCGAGGACGTCGAAATCCACCGTGGCCAGGGCGTACCATCCTTCGCTGCGAGCGAGCCAGGCGAGCGAGGTCGGCGTGTGGCCGTAGGCGTTGTACGAGTAGGCGGTGTGGCAGTGCAGGTTGGCCACCTCTCGCGGCGACGCGCACGCCAGGCCCCCCGCGCTACAGAGCGCCATCAGCTCGCCCAGCGCCCTGCTGCGCACCTGTCGATCCTTGTGCCTGAGTCGTTCCTCGATGGCGGAAATATCCACGCGCTCGTCCTCCCCCAAAATCGCTCTCGTCGCGATTCGCCTCACCACACCTCGACAGGCTGCGCGAAGAGCAAGCCATAGCCGCCGAGGTCATAGAAGGTGCCGTCGCCGGCAAAGGTGCTCATTGGCCGCCCGGCGACGCGGCCCTGGGCGACGGCCTCCGCGCCCTCGGCCAGCTCGGTGAGAAACGTGCCCGGGAGCACCGTGGTGCCATGCGCCGGCAGCACATGGTCGACCTCAGCGGCGAGGGCAGCCAGCTTCTGGTAGGTCTCGACGGCCATCCTCGGCTCGGCAGAGCCATCGAGGTGCAACCAGATCGTTCCGCGCAGCACGGTGTCGCCGGTGAACAGGGCGCGCCGCCGCCGATCGAGGAGACAGACGCCTCCCGGAGTGTGGGCGGGGGCGATGATCGCCTCCAGATCGAACCCGCCGAGGCGCACCACGTCCCCCTCGGATAGGAGGCGCGTAGGCTCGCCCATGCGATACGGTCGGTAGGCGGCCGGGTCGAACCCGGGCGGGAGCGGGCGCTTGGGCTTCATCAAGTCCAGCGGCGACCTCCCCTCGTCCTGCGCGCCACGGCGTTCGCGCCTCGCCCGCAGCCACGGGAGAGCCGCCTCCCACTCGATGGCGCCGATGGCCACGTCGGTGAACTGATAGTTGCCCGACACGTGGTCGGGATGCACGTGCGTGTTGATCACCAGGGGCGGCGCTGACGAGACCCGTGCCACCTCCCCGGCGACGTCGCCGATCCCCATGCCCGTATCGATGACGCCGGTGCGCTCCTTACCGGCCAGCACGTAGCACGTGTCCAGATCGCCGTCGTTCAGCCGCCAGACATCGGGCAGCACGCGGTCGAGGTCGAACCAGGATGCCATGGATGCTCCTTTCGGCGTGAGGTGGGGGGTCAGCGCCAGCCGCCGGCGCGTCCCTTCGGAGGCACACTATACCGCCGAAGGGGCCTCTCGAGCAAGCATGCCCGGCAGTAACCGCCGGGCTGCCCTAGATGTCGCCCCCGTACCTGACCGGGACAACAGCCCCGTGAGGGGCTTTTCTGTGCGCTACCCGGGCTAACCCATTCTCTGGCGGGCCTCTCGGAACCGCTTGAAGCCGGCTGCAGCGGCTGATATAATGTCGTGGTATCCAAACCTTTAGGATCGTAACGGAAGGCCAACCGTGCCACACGCAGGAAAGGGATCGGGAAGGGTCGCCTGTCTCGGGTCGTCCGGCGTCGCGGCCACGCCCGGCGAGGAGACGGTGGTCGAGCCGTCCCCCACGCAGTTCTTCGACGAGAGCGACCAAGCCGGGGTGCCGGCCGACGACGCGACGCTCCGCATCGATCACGGCATCCAGGTGGCCGGCGATCCATGCCAGGCGGTACGAGCCATCATCGCCGCCGCGCTGCGGGCCGTACCGGCGGCCGACGATTGTCGGCTGTGCCTGCTGCCCCAACCAGAGACCGCGCTCCTCGTAGAGGCGTGCGTGCGAGGCGGGGCGGCCGCCCCCCTCGACCCACCACACCACGACGGGACGGTGCTCCAGCAGACCTTGCTCCACCGCCGGGTCGTCAACCTGCCCGATCTGGCGGAGGCGTCGGAGCCCGACGCCTCGCAGCTGCTGGACGGTCCGGCGCGCTCCCTGCTGGTGGCGCCGCTCCACACCGAGGCCGCCGCCCTGGGGCTGCTCGCCCTCAACGCCTGCCAGCCCAACGCCTTCTCGCCCGACGACGGCGAGCGCCTCCGCGGCGTGGCTTCGCAGGCGGCGGTCATCCTCCGCCACTGGGCGCGGCTGCTGCAGGCAGAGGCCGAATGCGAGGCCGCCCGCGCCGTGATGGAAGGGCTCTGCGACGGCTTGGTGATCCTGGATAGGGCCGGGCGCATTCTGCGCGCCAATCAGCGGCTGTTCGAACTGGTGCATCACGAGAGCGAGATCCCCCTGCCCTGCGCGCCGGATGATCCCACCTGCCCCGACGCGCTGCGCACGCTCCTCCAGCCATCGGGGGGCACGATCATCGGCCCGTACGAGGTGCCGCTCTCGCTCCCCTCGGGGATGTCCACCACACTGCGCGTGTCGCCCTCGCCCCTATCGCATCCGAGCATGGGTGAGGTGCGCGTGGTGCGCGACGTGTCCGCCGAGCGTCAGGCGGCGGAGGCGCAAGCGCTGTTCATCTCTCAGGTGGCCCACGAACTGCGCGGGCCGTTGCAGCATATCATGGGGTTCACCAGCCTCATTCGCGATCTCGACGATCTGCCTCGCGACAGCTATGAGCGCTTTTTCGGTCACATCAAGGACGAGGCCGACCACCTCGCCCGCCTCATCGACGACCTGGTCGAGTTATCGCGCATCGAACTGGGCCGGTTCACCATGCGGCCCGAGGTCACGTGCCTGGACGCCCTGGTGGCCGACGTGGTCGAGCGCGTGCGCCCTCGCTCTCAGTTGCGGGGCCTCACCCTCACGCTGCAGCCCCCCCCCGAGCCGCTGTGGGCGCGCGTCGATCCGCTCCGTCTCACCCAGGTGATCAGCAATCTGGTCGAAAACGCGCTCAAGTTCGTCCCGCCGGGGGGCGCCATCGCGGTGATGGTGCGCCCCGATGGCGACCATCACGTCGTCGTGAGCATCGCCGACACGGGGCCAGGCATCCCGCCGGAGGCGATCGACCACCTCTTCCAGCGCTTCTACCAGGTCCGGAACGATGCCCTCCGGTCCACGCCCGGCATGGGATTGGGCCTCTATACCTGCCGCGAGATCATCTCGGCTCATGGCGGCGCGATTTGGGCCGAAAGTGAATATGGGGCGGGAAGCACCTTCCACTTCCGTCTCGACCGCACGACACCCTAGCTCGATTCGTCGGAGCCGCACCCACCATCGCGAAGGAGAGCCACAATGGCGGCAACCGTGTTGATCGTCGATGACGATCCCACCCTCGTGGAGATGCTCACTTTCGTCCTGGAACGCGCCGGATTCAAGACGAGGAGCGCTCACGACGGCGCCAGGGCGCTGGCCATCCTGAACGCCGAGCCGGTGGACCTCATCGTCCTCGACGTGATGTTGCCGGATATGGACGGCTTTGAGATCTGCCAGAGCGTCCGCGCCCTGCCCGATGGGGCCGATGTGCCGATCCTCATGCTCAGCGCTCGCACGCAGATCACCGACCGGCTCTCGGGGTTCGAGTCGGGCGCCGATGACTATGTGCCCAAGCCGGCGGATCCCAAAGAGATCGTGGCACGGGTGCGGGCGCTCATCGGGCGCTCGCAGCGCACCCGCGGCATCATGGCGCCGGTGATCGCCATGGTCGGCGCCAAGGGGGGTGTCGGCGCCACCACTACCACCCTCAACGTGGCCCTCGCCCAGGCAGCGGAGCGCAAGCGGGTCGCGCTCGTGGAGTTGGGCAGCGCCGGGCTCACGGTGCCGTGGATCCTGGGGCTCGAACTAGGCCAGACCCTGCTCGACCAGATTCCCCCCAAGGGGATGCGCCTGTCGCAGGGCGCCCTCCAGACGTGCACCCAGGTTCATGCCAGCGGGCTTCACTACGTGGCGGGACACGGCCACGCGGTGAGTCCGACGCGCTACCCCCCCGGCATCCTCGGCGAGGCGGTGCGCCTGCTGCAGGCGAGCCACGACCTCGTCCTCCTCGACATGGCGGCCTGCACCCTCCCGGGGAACGGTGAAGCGCTGATCTACTCCAGTGCCATCGTGCCGGTGGTCGAGCATGACGGTCTGAGCGCCTGGCACCTCGAGTCGCTGAGGCGCTGGCTAGCGGACAACAAACTCGACGCCAAGGTGCCCGGCTTTGTCCTGGTCGATCGAAGCCTGGGGCCCACCAGAGAGTCACCGACGGCGGTTGCCGGCCAGGTGGGCCTGGAACTCGTCGCCGTCATCCCCGAGGCGACAAGCGCCCTCTACCACGCCAACAACCGGCGAGAGCCCTTGTACGTCGCAGATCCCGAGTGCCCGGCATCGTTGGCCTACGCCGAGTTGGGCAGGCGTCTCACGGCCACGCCCATCGAGGCTTCGGCCTCTCTACGCCCTTAGCACCGGGGCGGTGGCCCACGGTGATGCACAAAGCCGGCGAACGCGGATGCGTTCGCCGGCTGTCTCTTGCACGAGTGCTGCGTCTACTGAGCGGCTTCGGCCTCGGCGCCGTCCTCGCGCAACATGACGGCCAAGTTGTCCTCGACCTCCTGCATCGCCGTCAGCATCTCGGCCCCCGTCGTCAGCGCCAGTTCCCCCGCCAACAGCTCCTTACCTTGATCGAATAGCTGGCGGTCTACCGTGCCCAGCGGCCGGGAATTGTTCATAAAGAACAACTGGCGAACCACATCGACCACTTCAGTAAGGTCGCCCGACTTGAGCCGCTCTCGCATGTCGGCCTGACGGGAGCGCAGGTCTGGGTTGATGTCGTCACCAGCCGGCAGATCGTGACAAGCCTTCAGCATCTCCCGCAGTGATACTGGGGTCAAAACCTGCCGGAGGCCCGCCTCATCGGCGCCGCGAACCGGTACCATGAGCTGCATCGATCTGCTAACAGTGTTGATCACATAGTAAGCGTGGGTGGTGTCGCCGATCGACTTGTCCTGAATCCGCACGATCGTGCCCGCCCCATAGCAGGGATGGACAACTTTGCTGCCGACTGTGTACATGGCGATGCTCCCTCTTAGCCGTAACACGACGCATCCGGCCAGCCACTGGCCGAGGAACCCAAGCGGGGCGGCGACTCCGTCACCTCTCACGGGGAAATGAAAAGGCTGTCGCGCCCCAACAAACGACACAAGAGGCGGACAGCCCGCTATGAACACCCATATTCACCTATGGCTGTGACCGCGGGGCGTCGTCGAGAACTAGGTCTCGTCTGTGCATCTGCCCCCAGACACCCGAGGGCAACCATGCATCTGCCCCCTCTTGCTGCTTGCCGGCGCGACAATCGGCGTGAGCGGCTATGTGGGCGGCGACTGCCACCCCTGAGACTATTATACCATGGAGGCGGCGATGGGTCAAAGTCAGCTGCCGCCGCAGCCCTCGTCGCCCGGTCATCGGGCGTTGACGGGCCGCCCGGACGCCCCTATACTCGCCTCGAGTCGGGCGCCTGCCGGGGTCCACGGCTCGTCCTGTGACCGTGGACTGCCACCACGCGTCACACCTTCTGAAGGGGGAACGCATGCCGGCGGCTCAGCCTGTCAGCAAAGCGGAGCGGGACGCTCTCTTTGTTGAACTCTACAACGAGTTCCACCAGCCCATATTCGGCTATCTGTTCCGCCTGCTGAGAGACCGGGAGAGGGCAGAAGACGCCGTACAGGAGGCCTTTGCCAAGGCCTATCGCGCATTGCACCGCCTCGATGGCGACGCCAACCATCGCGCCTGGCTGTACCGCATCGCCACCAACACCGCCTACGACCGAATGCGACGGCAGAGGCTCATCGCATGGTTGCCGTTGCGCGATGATGACGAGGATCCCGCCCTGCGTTACGACCAGGCCGATGATTGTGATGTCAACGTCCAGGTGCAGCAGGCTCTGGACCAACTCCCGGTGCACTATCGGGCGCCCCTGCTCCTCTACAGCGTGGACGGCCTGTCGACGGAAGAGATCGCGCGGGTGCTTGGAATCTCCCGAAGCGGCGTCAAGATGCGATTGTTGCGAGCCCGACGGATGTTCATTGAGGCCCATGGAAAGGGTGAGTGACGCATGGCACGCAAGGCCAGGTGGCTCGGCCTGCTAGCAACCTATCGCGAGCTGAGCCCTCGCGAGCGCGAAGCGGTGGATCGTCATCTGGAGGATGACGACCAGAGTCGCGAGTTGGCTCGTCTCTTTGCGGAGCAGGACGCCCTGCTCTCCGCGCTCACCCCTCCGTGCCCGAGCCCCACGCTGAGGGAGCGCGTCATGGCGGCGACCGTGGCGCGCGGCGAAACCGCCGCCAGCCTAAGGTGGCGCCCCGTGTTGGCCGCCGCGCTATCTCTCGTCCTCCTGGTGCTGGTGGCGGGCACAGGGGTGGCCTCGTCGGGAAGCCTGCCCGGAGACACCCTATACCCCGTCAAGAGGGCCAGCGAGCAGGTGCGTCTGGCGTTTACCCTGCACGACCAGGGGCGCGCCCACTATATGGAGCGACTCATCGAGATACGGCGTCAAGAGGTGAATGCCCTGCTGGGGCTCGGCCGGGCCGGCGTCCCCGTCGCCTTCGAGGGGCCTCTGGAGCACTCGCCCGAGGGGGAGTGGCTGGTGGCGGGCGTGCCCGTCATCTTCCCGAATGACGCCGGCGATCCATCGCAGATGGTCGCCGGCTCGCCCGTGCACGTGACCGGCGAGATTGGCGACACCGAGGTGCACGTGGAGGCCATGCGCCCACTCGAGCCCTCGTCCGTACCCGCGGGCCGACAGCCCGAGCCGGGGCACGAGCGCAAAGACGCGGCAGACCCGGCGCCCAGCGCGACGCCCACGCACGAGCCGACCGCGACGCCACAGGAGATCGAGGACCGTTCGCAGGGTGGCGATGATGCGCCGCCCACCGCCACGCTTACGCCCACCGCAGAGCCCGACGCCGACGCGCCCGAGGACGCGCCGCCCACCGCCACGCTTACGCCCACCGCAGAGCCCGACGCCGACGCGCCCGAGGACGCGCCCAGGGGCGCGCCTCCCGGACGGAGCCGGCCCGACGGATCGACGCCCCCGGGTCTAGACAAGGGCCCAGGGACGCCGGCGGCGCCCGCTTCCGGGGGCGATGACGGTGCCGACGACGAGGACAGGCGCGATGCCGGCACATCCTCAGAGGGTCAGGTCTCTCCGCCCGCAGCCACGGAGCCACCGGCGGAGAACAGGGGTGCCGTCGATCGTGATCCGGATGGCCACCCCGATCCCACCCGGCGACCGCCATGGGCCGGCCCTCCAGGCCGACGCACTCCCGGAGATGCGTCGGCCCCTCGGCGGAGCCGCGATGACGCTGAGGCGCACTCTGACGGTTCCGACGCGCCGCCGGGCCGCTCCACACCCCCCGGAAAGGGCGACTAGCCCCTCCGCGAAGGGATCATCGCT
Source organism: Anaerolineae bacterium (assembly GCA_040768165.1). Taxonomy (GTDB): domain Bacteria; phylum Chloroflexota; class Anaerolineae; order UBA1429; family UBA1429; genus DUUT01. The sequence goes on along the minus strand of JAXGNH010000016.1, from coordinate 136,885 downwards.
CGCGCCACCATGTGGGCCGCGCCGCGCTACTCCGGCGCGGCCCGCGCCATCCTCTCGGTTAGCGGACGTCCGCCGTCAGCCACGGCAGCCGCGACACCACCCAATTGGCAAACTCTTGCTGCAGAAGCATTGACACGGCCCCTGGTCCATGCTATGATCCGGGTGCCGTGTAGATTGTTGACAATTCACACTGTCACGGCGCCCCGCGTTCGGCCAGGCGGCGCTTCCCCGACCGCACTTGGCCGACCACTGCCACATAAGAGGAGAAGCACGTGAGGAACAAGGTCATCCTGCTGCACATCAAGGACGATGTCGCCACCGCCCTGACCGACCTCCAGGCGAGCGATAAAGTGACCGCCTTGCTGGACGATCGCGCGGTGGACGTGGTTCTTGCCCAGGACGTCGCCTTTGGCCACAAGGTCGCCCTGCGCGACATCGCCGAGGGCGAGGAGATCCTCAAGTACGGCATGCCCATCGGCAAGGCGTTGTGCGCCATCCACGCCGGCGAGTGGGTGCACGTACACAACTGCCGCAGCCACCGCTGGGGGTTCCACAACGACACCTACGGCCTCCAGGCCTAGCTCGTCACACCGACAAGGGGGATCTCGTGGATATCTTGGGTTACCTGCGACCCGACGGACAGGTCGGCATCCGCAACCACGTCGCCATCATCTACAGTGTGCACTGCTCCATGTTCGTCGCACAAAAGCTGCGCGACCTCTTCCCGGTCGGCACCCAGTTGTTCGGTGTGCCGGGCGGCTGCGGCCTGCGCCAGGGGCCGTTCAACAAGATTACCGCCCTCGGCAAGCACTCGAGCTTTGCCGGCGCCCTGGTGGTGGGCCTAGGGTGCGAGGGCACCGACGCCTACATGGTGGCCGAGGAAATCGCCAAATCGGGCAAGCCCGTGGAGGCGATCAAGATCAACGAGGAGGGGGGTGACCTCAAGACCATCGAGAAGGGCTCGCGCATCCTCGTCAAGCTCTTGCAGCACGCCTCTATGGCCGAGCGCGTCGCGTTGACGCCCGCCGACCTCATCGTCGGCCAGGAGTGCGGCGGCTCCGACGCCACCTCCGGCCTGGCCTCCAACCCCATCACCGGAGCCGCGGCCGACCTGCTCATCGATGCCGGCGGCACCTACATGCACTCCGAGACCTCGGAACTCCTCGGCTGCGCCGACGTGCTCGCCGCGCGGGCGGTGGACGAGCAGGCGGCCCGCGACATCCGCGAGGCGATCGAGGCCGCCGAGCGCCAGAGCTTTGAGTCGGGACGCTTCTCCTGGGGCTATGGCAACATCCTGGGCGGGCTCACCAGCATTGAGGAAAAGTCGTACGGCTGCCTGGCCAAGTCGGGCACCAAGCCGCTGCAGGGTGTGCTCAAGACGTACGGGCTGCCCCCGCGCAAGGGCTACTGGGTGCAGGTGGGTGAGCCCGGATCAGGCACCTTCCACGGCGACCCGGAGGGGATCAACCAATTCGCCGCCTGCGGCGCGCACCTCAGCTACTTTACCACGGGATGCGGCTCCACCACCGGCGGGCTCATCCCCGTGATCAAGGTGATCGCCAACACGCGCCGCATGCAGCTCATCGAGGACAACGCCGATCTGGACGCCACCCCCGTCATCCGCGGCGAGAAGACGATCCAGGAGATGGGCGAGGAACTCTACCGCCTCACCCTGGAGGTCGCGGCCGGCAAGCTCACCAAGTCCGAGATCTACCAGCACTTTGAGGCCTAGCACCGCGTCGCCCGAAGGAGATGGCGAACCCGCTCCCTCAGGCGCTCGAAAACGCGAGCGAGCAACCGCTCCAACACACAATGGGGCCTCGTCCGAGGCCCCGTCTACCTACCATCCCTCACTCCGGAGGCCGCGGCGACACCCGTGTGGCCGTGGTTGCACGCGACGGGATAGCGCGTTCGGATTCAGAGACGGGACGGGATATGGACAACGGGTCATCGGCGTATGCAATCTCACATGAACCCCTCGGCAAGACGGTGGCCGACCGGCTGCGCACGCTCATCCTGTCGGGCGAGTTGGCGGCGGGCGAGCACCTCATCGAGATGGACCTGGCCGCCAAGATGGGAGTCAGCCGCGGGCCGATCCGCGAGGCGATTACCAAGCTCGAGCACGAAGGTTTCGTCCAGATCGTCCCGCGACAGGGCGCCTACGTCCTCGAGATCACGCCCGAGAGCATCCACGAGCGCTACGAGATGCGTCGCCTCCTCGAGGTCTATGCCGTGCGACGAGCTGCGGAGAGCCGCGACCCGGAGCACCTCGAGGCCCTGGCGGAGCACGTGCGGCAGACGGCGCGTGCCATCCGCGACCGTGAAATCGAGACGTTTTACAGCTCACAGTACCAGTATCACAGACAGATCGTGCAGATGGCAGACATGCCCCTCCTCCTGCGGATGTGGGACCTCATCGCCAGTGGCATCGGCTCGCTCATGATGCTGAACCTGTGGTACGCCACCCCCGGTGAGGCGTTCACCGAGCGCGTCTGGGATAGCAGCACCGCCACCGGCAGCGTCTTGGGGCACGAGCAGCTCGTCGGCGTCATCGCCCAGGGGGATGCCGAGGCGGCGGCCGAGACGCTGCAGCGTCACCTGGAGCAGGGCGAGCGCTCCGTCCTGAAGGCGCTAGAGACTGCCCGCGCCGTGGCGGACGGCGCCCGGGTGGCGCATAGGCCATCCTAGTCCCCCGCGTCCTGTGGCGTGCCATCCGCACAGCCCACGGCGGAACCCCGAAGCCATCCATCGCCCGAGCCCGTCCGCGCGCCCGCGCCGTCGGGCTCACACACTTACCGAAGCGAGGCCTTACAGCATGCGGATCACCGGTTTCGACACCTTTTTGTGCTCGTACACCTTCCCCGAGGAAAAGAGTTGGTGGGGGGGACAGTGGAATTGCGATCTGAAGGGCGTGCGGTTCAACGCCGCCATCGTCCGGGTCAAGACGGATGAGGGGATCACAGGCCTTGGCGAGGCCGGCCCCTGGGGCGATTGCCCCGGCCTGGAGGCGATCCTCCGCCGCCTGGAGGCGCGCTTTGTCGGGCGCAGCCCCTTTGATGTGGACAAGCTCGCGGTGCACACCGCGGACGCCCGGGTGAACAGCGCCCTGGGCGCCATCGACTGTGCGCTGTGGGACATCGTCGGCAAGGCCACCGAGACGCCGGTGTTCCGCCTCCTCGCCCGCGACGGGGATGTGCAGCCCAAGCGCATCCGCACCTACGCCAGCGGCGGCGTGGGCTATAACTGGTTCGAGAAGCCGGACCAAGTGATCGACGAGGTCCTGGCGCACAAGGCGAACGGGTTCACAGCCTTCAAGATGCGCATCGGCAGCGCCTGGGGCCTGTGCGACATGACCACGGCGCGCTTTGGCGCCCACCTCGCCAAGGTGCGCGAGGCGATGGGCGACGACATGGACCTGATGCTGGACGCCAACTGCCGCTTCCGCAGTGTGTCCGAGGCGCTGGAGGTGGCCCACATCCTCGAGGGGTTGAACGCCCGCTGGTTCGAGGAGCCGGTCTCGCCCTACGCGCCGGGAGGCCCCGGCGCCTACCGTGAGATCCGCTCGCGCACCACCGTGCCCATCTCTGGCGGTGAGGGCGTAAACAGCCTCCAGCAGCATCAGGCGCTGCTCAAGGCGGGGGCGTACGCCATCGTGCAACCCGATGCCAGCTTCCTCGGGCTCACCAGCGCCTATCGCCTGGCGCTGCTCTACCACGAGGCGGGGCTGCCGTGCATCCCCCACAGCTGGACCAACGCCATCGCCCACGCGGCGAACGCCCACTTGGTGGCCGCCGTCCCGAACCGCGTCATGCTCGAGACGCAGCAGATCCACAACCCGATGCTGACCGACCTAGTGGACTGCCCGATCCCGGTAGACAAGGGGTTCATCGACGTGCCCGAGCGCCCCGGGCTGGGGATCGAGCTGGACGAGGACGCCGTCCGCCGTTACCCGTTCGTCGACAACGGCATCTTTGTCCCTTGGCCGAGGAGCTAACCACCAAGGCTCCAAGGACACAAAGGGCGTAGGAATCACCGCAGAGAGCGCAGAGGGAAGGAAAGAGTGCCCCGGTAGGGCACTCTTTCCCCTCTGCGCTCTCTGCGATCTCTGTGGCCTCTGCGGTTCTATCGCCGCTGTCGACGAACGATCCTTGCTGGGGCTAGATCGTCAGGAACTGGATGCACACCGGGATGGGCACCTCGAGTTGGTCTCCGGTGGGCTCGGGCATGCCCGATGCGGGATCGATGCGGTACGCCACGATGTTGTCCGTGTTCTGGTTCGCCGCGTACATCCAGCGCCCGCTGGGGTCGATGTTGAAATTGCGCGGGTACTCGCCCTGGGTCGAGGTGTGCCCCACCTGCGACAGCTTGCCATTGGAGGCTTCCACGGCAAAGGTCACGATGCTGTCGTGGCCGCGGTTCGACCCGTAGAGGAAGCGGCCGTCCTGCGAGACGTGCACGTCCGCCGGATAGTTCGTGCCGTCGAACCCCTCGGGGAGGGTGGTGATGGTCTGGATCTCTGTCAGCGCGCCACGCGCGGCGTCATAGCCAAAGGCCGTCAGCGTCGAGTCCAACTCGTTGATGACGTAGGCGTAGCGCCCCGATGGGTGAAAGACCATGTGGCGGGGGCCGGCGCCGGGATGCAGCGTGGCATAGGGCGGATCGTTGGGCGGGAAGGCGCCGGCGGCCAGGTCCAGCCGGTACGACAGCACCTGATCGAGGCCCAGATCGCAGATGAAGGCGAAACGGTTGTCGGGCGCCAAGTTCGCCGAGTGGGCGTGCGGCCCGGCCTGCCGCCGCGGATCGGCGCTGGAGCCGGCGTGCTGGTGGAAATCGGAGGCTTCGCCGAGGCTGCCGTCCGCCTGGATCGGCAGCATGGCCGTGCTGCCGCTGGCATAGTTCGCCACGAGGACGTACTTGCCCGTGCGGTCCACGTTCACGTGGCAGGGGCCGGTGCCGCCCGAGGACTGCTGGTTGAGCAGGGTCAGCGCCCCGCTGCCGCGATCCACGGCAAAAGCCGCCACCGCGCCGCCCGGGCGGCCGTTCGCCTGGCCCACCTCGCTCACAGAGTACAGGAACTGCCCGCTGGGATGCAGCGTCACGAACGAGGGATTCTGGACCCCTCCTGTGGTGCCGACGAGCGATAGCGCCCCCGTCTCGGGATCCAGGCGAAAGCAATAGATCCCCTCGCTCTTGCCGCGCGTGTAGGTTCCGATGTACGCCAGGATCGTGCCTGATGCCTCTGTCATGGTTCCTCCTCTGCCTTTGGCGAGAAAAGCGACTGCCCCGGGCGGCTTGGCGTCGTCTGCCGGCCCGTCGTGCCAAGTGTACCCGATCCGAGGCGACATGCAAGCGCCCGGAGGCGTCGCGGAGCCGCTTCATCTGCCCTTGACCGGCCCCTGTTCTCACGTTATAATATATATGTAAATAACGTGAGATTCTAGACAATTCACGTTAGTACCCTTCAAAGGAGGGGCCATGACTGGCAAGTTTCGACTGAGTCGTCGGCAGTTCGTCGGCGCGGCGCTTGCGGCGCTCGCCGTCCCGGTCATCCAGGCGTGCACGCCTATTGGCACCCCCGTCCCGGGGACACAACCAGAGGCCACCCAGCCCCCTCTCGATACCACACCCTCTCCCGAAACCGAACCCACCACCCTACCCGAGACCGGGCAGGAACCGTCAGAGCTACCGTATACCGGCCTCACGGATGTGAGCGGCCAGATCGAGTTCTGGCACTTTTGGGGGTCGCCGCTGCGGCGCAACGCCATCCGGCGCGTCATCGCCGGCTTCAACGAGCAGTACCCCGAGATCCAGGTCACCGAGACCTTTGTTCCGTTCGGCGACATCTGGACGCGGGCCATCGCCGCCGTCGCCGCGGGCAGCGGCATGCCCGACGTGCTCGTGGACACCGTACAGCTCTTTGACCGCGCGCAGAACAATATCATGACCAACCTGCAGGACCTGGCGGAGCGGGACAACATCACCGAGGCCGACTTTTGGCCGCACGCTTGGTCCCAGGCCAACGTCGATGGCAACCTGTACGGCCTGCCCTACGAGACGGACATCCGGGTGCTGTACTACAACAAGGCCCAGTTCGCGGACGCCGGCCTCGATCCCGAGGTGGCGCCGGCGGACTGGGACGCCCTGTGGACCGCCGCGGACAGCCTCGACATCATCGCAGCCAACGGCAGCATCGAGCGCATGGGCTTCCACCCCCTCATCGGCAACATCGGCCTCGACCAGTGGGCCTGGTGTAACGGCGGCGAGTGGCAGGCGGAGGACGGCACACCCACCATCAACGCCCCGGAGAACGTCGAGGCGCTGGCATGGATCCAGCAGTGGAGCGATCGCTACGGCAAGCCCAACGTCGACGCCTTCCAGGGCACGTTTGGGCCTCCGGGCCTACAGGACCGCTTTATGTCGGGCAAGATGTCGTCGCTGGTCGACATCCAGGGGTACACCTCCTTCCTGAACTTTTTCAACCCCAACCTGAGCACCGAGGAGGGCGAGAACCTGGGCTATGGCCTGGGCGCCATCCCGCCCGCACCGGGGCACGAGCCCGCGGCGCTGTCGGGCGGATTCGCGCTCGCCAATCCGCGCGGCTCGCAGCAGACCGAGGCAATGTGGGAGTTTGCCAAGTACGCCGTCTATGTCGGGCAGGCGAGCTGGGCGCGCGACACCTATGCCGTTCCGACGGTGCAGGACCTGGCGCGCAACGATCCCGTGCTCAACGCCGATCCACGCTGGAGCTTTTTCATCGAGGCGATGGATTACGGCCGGCCGGGCGTGTTCAACCCCTTCTACCCCAACATGCTCGAGGTGCTTGGCCCGGCAGTGGACGCCGTATTGAGTGGTTCCATGACGCCACAAGAGGCGCTCGATGACGCGCAGCGCCGGGCGGAGGAAGAGATCGCCCGCGCGCGCGGCTAAACACCGTAGTCGATAGTGGCGGGCGCGGGGCGGATTCACTTGCCGCCCCGCGTCACGCATTCGGGAGGCCAAGCCTGTGAAACCATCGGAAGTGGAGGCGACGGCACGGCCGCGAAGCGGTATCGTAACCCACTGGCGGCGCGAGGCGATCGTCGGGTATCTGTTCGCGCTCCCCTGGATCATCCATTTCCTGGCGCTCACCGTGGGGCCGATGGCGTTTTCCCTCTATGCCAGTTTTACCTCCTACAACATCGTCAACCCACCACGCTGGATCGGCATTGACAACTATCGTTTCATCTTTTTGAGCGACGACCGCTTTCGCATCGCGCTCTATAACACCCTGTACTATGTGATCATCAAGACGCCCATCGTCATCGTGCTGTCGCTCATCTTTGCCGTGCTGCTGAACAACCCCATCCCCGGAAAGCGCATCTTTCGCACCATCTATTACCTCCCCACCGTGATCACGGGCGTAGCGGCGATTTTCCTGTGGATCTGGGTGCTGAACCCCGCCGGCCTGCTCAACCGCGGGCTGGCGCTCATCGGCATCCGCGGGCCGAACTGGTTCTACGACCCCGCCTGGTCCAAGCCGGGCCTCGTCGTGATGAGCCTCTGGTATATCGGGAGCCCGATCCTGATTTTCCTGGCGGGCCTGCAGGACGTCCCCCAACACCTGTACGAGGCCGCCGATATCGACGGCGCCGGCACCTGGGCCAAGTTTCGCGCCATCACAATTCCTCTCCTCTCGCCGACCATTTTCTTCCAGATCGTCACGCAGATCATCGGAGCGTTCCAGGTGTTCAACACCGCCTTTGTCGTCAGCATTACCGCCCACACAACGGCAGGCGACCCGGCGCAGTCGCTCCTCTTCTATGCCGTGTACCTGTACCTGCGCGGGTTCCGTCAGCTGCAGATGGGATTCGCGTCGGCGTTGGCATGGATCCTGTTCGTCATCGTCCTGGTCATCACGGTGATTCAGGTGCGTTTGAGCGAGCGCTGGGTCTACTATGCCGGGTGAGGATGATATGGCAGTCCTGGATGAATCGCGAGGGGCTCGAGGCGTGGGATGGACGGAGCGGGCGTCGACGCGCCGGCTCCTCGGAAACGCCCTGGTCGTCATCGTGCTGGGCGCCGTGGCGATCCTGTTCCTGGCGCCGCTGGGGTGGATGATCTCCAGCTCGCTCAAGCCGCTGGCCGACGTGTTCAGCCCCGAGTGGATACCGAACCCGGTGGCGTGGGAGAACTATCCCGACGCACTGCGGAGTTCGCCCTTTGGCGTCTATACCCGCAACACGTTCATCATCACCGTCCTCTCTACCATCGGCGCCGTCATCTCGACGTCCGCGGTGGCCTACTCTTTCGCGCGCCTGAATTGGCCGGGGCGCGATCTGCTGTTTGGCCTGGTGCTGGCGACGATGATGCTGCCGGGGTTTGTCACCCTCATCCCGACCTACATCCTCTTCTCGCGGATCGGGTGGGTGAACACTTTTTTGCCGCTCATCGTGCCGGCCTGGCTCGGGGGCAACGCCTTTTACGTGTTCCTGCTGCGACAGTTCTACCGCGGCATCCCCATCGAGCTGACCGAGTCGGCCCGCCTGGACGGCGCCGGCGAGTTGCGCATCTGGTGGCAGATCATCATGCCCCTCTCGGGGCCGGCGCTGGCCACCATCACCATCTTTGCCTTCAACGGCGCCTGGCAGGATTACCTGGGGCCGTTGATCTACCTCCACTCCGAGCGCCTCTACACCCTCCAGCTCGGCCTCACCACCTTTAGCGCCGGCGGCGGCGGCATTCCGCTGTGGAACTGGATGATGGCGGCCAGCGTGGTGGTGATGCTGCCCATCTTGGTGATCTTTTTCCTGGGTCAGCGGTTCTTTTTGCAGAGCGTGAGCCTCACCGGCTTGAAGGGATAGCACGCGCGACGGCTCGGGCAGCCCTCCTCACCTGCCGGGCCGTTGCGCCGTGACGTGGGGTGGCGCGCGGGATCACGCGAGACGGCACGCGATATGGCGATGGACAAGGAGCCGTTCGACATCGACCGTGCGATGCGCCTGGTCTCCGAGGCGGTGCGCCCCTACCCCAAGGCCGCCCTCTTTGAGCTGGCGGAGGCCGGGTTCGGCGCGCCGTTCCAGCAGCTCGTGGCCTGTATCATCTCGATCCGCACGCTCGACGAGGTGACCCTCGTCACGGCGCGCCGCCTGCTGGAGGCCGCCAACACTCCGGAGGCGATGGCGGCCCTCGGGCCCGACGCCATCGACGACCTCATCCGGCCCTGCACCTTCCACGAGGCCAAGGCGCCCCAGATCCACGCCATCGCCCGGGCCATCCTCCGCGACTGCGGCGGTTCGCTGCCCTGCAACGAGGAGGTGCTGCGCTCGTTCCAGGGCGTGGGCCCCAAGTGTGCCCACCTCGTCCTGGCGATCGCCTGCGGCGAGCCGTTCATCAGCGTGGACGTCCACGTCCACCGCGTGACGAACCGTTGGGGCTATGTCGCCGCCTCGCGCCCCGAGGCCACGATGCAGGCGCTGGAAGGGCGCCTCCCCCGCGCCTACTGGATCGACATCAACCGCCTGTTGGTGCCCTTTGGCAAGCACGTGTGCACCGGCCGGCTGCCCCGCTGCTCGACGTGCCCGCTGCTCAGCATGTGCCGGCAGGTGGGCGTCACGGCGCATCGCTAGACAGTAACACGCCGCCCCGCTCTCGCGAGAGCGGGGCGGCGCGTCGGTCGGGCATCCAGCGAGGCGCCGGCTAGGGGCTCGGCTCGATCGCCGTGCCATCCTCCGGTGTCGGTGTGGGCGTCGACGCATCCTCGCCCTCCACCTCGCTCTCCATCGTCGGCGTGTCGCTCGGGGCGAGGGCCGGCGCGTCATCCAGTGTCGGCGTCGGTGTCGCCGCCTCCTCGGGCGCCGGAGGTTCCGCCGTCGCGGTGGCAGTGTCGGTCGCCGTCGGCGCGACGGTAGCCGTCGCCGAAGGCGTCTCGGTCTCCACGGGAGTCGGCGTGTCCGTCGGCACAGGAATCTCTGTGGCCGTGGGCGGCGCCGACGTCGGCGTATCACTTGGCGCAGTGGTGGGCGTCGGTGTGTCCGTCGGCCGAGGCGTCGCTGCCGCGGTTGCTGCCGCGGTTGCGGCCGCGGTCGCAGCCACCGTCGCGGTCGGCGCAGGCGTCGCCGTCGACGTCGGGGTAGGAGCACCCGTCGCCGTTGGTGTCGGGCTGGGCGTCGCCGCGGCCGTGGGCGTGGCTGTGGCAGTGGCAGTCGCCGCGGCAGTCGCCGCGGCAGTCGCCGTAGCAGTCGCCGTGGCAGTAGGCGTGGGCCTTGCCGCCACCGCCGCGCCCAAGGCGCTGCGCGCGACGAACGGCAGCCAGATCGAGGGCGCGAGGTCCCCGGGCGGCTCGGGCGTCGCGACGCGGCCCAACAGCACCAGCGGGAAAAACGTCGGGTTGCCCGCCACGACCGCCAGCGTATAGGGCCCGGCCACCGCCGTGTTCCCGGCGGCATCGGTCGCCTCTACGTGGAGCGTGTACCGCCCGCCGGCGGTGAGCTGCGGCGTCCAGGACCAGGCCGCGCCATCGAGCGCCGCATCCTCCCGGGTGACGCCGCCGCCCGGCGCTGTGATGCGCACCCGCACCCCCGCGACGTCACCCCCGTCGGCGGCGACACCCGAGAGCACCGGGTCTCCCGCCTGGTAGGCGGCCTCCAACCCGGGCGCGGCCCGCAGGGCGCCGTCGTCGGGGTCGAGGTAGAGGATGCTGATGTGCTGCGTGCCGGTGATGGCCGGCGCCGCCGTATCCACCCGGTAGGAGCGCGTCAGCCCGTCGGAGCGGTTGCCCGCCCCATCGTAGGCATACACGGTCAACGTCTCGGTGAGGCCGTCCACCGCCGCCAGCGTGCGCGCCGTGGACCAGGCGCCCGTCGGGGCGTCGCCCGGCGTCACGGCCAGGGGCAGCCGGCTGGTGATCCCGCCGCGCTTGAGGTACAGCTCGACGCGGCGCGCCAGCACGTCATCCTGCACGCTGCCGGCATAGGTCAGCGCGTTGGGGTTCACCACGCCACCGGCCAGCGCCGCCTCCAGGTCCGCATCGAGCGTGACGGTCGGCGGATCGCGGTCAACCCCCAGCGTCACCGCCGCCGACCAGTCGCCCACGTTACCCAGCCTATCGGTGCCGCGGGCGCGAAGCTCCACCGCGTCGGCCCCGTCGAGGGCGCCGGCGTTCCAGGCGCAGGCCCACTCGCCGCTGCGCGCGTCATCCTGCGGGCAGTCGACGACGGTGGTGGTGCCGCCCGGCAGGAGCCGGGCTTCGAGCGCCACGCTCGCCAACCCCGCCAGGTCCTGCGCCGATCCGGCTACAACGTTCACGCCGGTGGCCACAAAACCCTGCGGGGCGCGGATCGCCACCTCCGGACCGGAGGTGTCCACCCGGTGGTGCATCCAGATCCAGTCATAGGCGCCGTGGATGCTGTCTGAGAGGACCAAGACCAGTTCGGCCGCATCGGGATCGAGCGCGGCGTCAACGGGCACATGGATCGAGATCTGCAGCGTTATGTCGGGGCCGATGTCGCCAAGGTCGAACGCGCCACCGCCCGCGACCTGCACGGCGCCGTACGCCAGCACCTCCAGCCGCAGGCCATGGACGATGTCGTCGGGGCCGAGCACAAAGCGATAGTAGTAGACGAGCGACTGGCCGTTCGCCACGGGCTCACCTGTGGCCCCAGCCGGGGGCGCAACGTCAGGCACGCCATCGAGATCGGCATCCAGCCGCCCACCCGGACCGAGGAGGCCATCCGCCAGGAAGCGGACGACCGTCGCGTCGGGGCCGCGCTGCAAGTCCTCGGGGAGATAGCTGAGCGTGGCGCCGTCCGCACCATCCGCCGCGCTGCGGACATCAACCTGCAGCCCATCGTGGGAGCTGCCGCCACCCGTGGCGGAGCCGGCCGTGGGCTCGAGATAGACTCCGGTCTCCACGAGGCGCAGGCCCACCTCCGGCTCCAGACCGCCGTTCGGGCAGACGCCCGCCGTCAGGCCCGCCCAGGCATAGCTCTGGGCCAGCGTGATGGCGCGCCCGCCGCCGGCCCGCGCGGGCCCGGTGAGGGGGTTCCTGCTCGGCATCACAGCCCACGGCCGCAGTGCGCTCTCCTCGCTGGCGAACGCCAGCAGCTTGAGCGGCGTCGCCGCGGGATCCGCGATCCCCAGATCGCCGAAGGGGATACGGATGTCGGTCAGCGCGGGTCGCATAGAGTTCGAGAGCAGCAGCAGCGCCTCATCGAGTTCGGCCGCCGCCGTCCAGGCGGCGCCGTCCCAGGCGAGGAGCTGCGCGGCGCCCGTTCCCGCCACCCACACAGCATAGTCCGCCGCCATGGCATCGGCGCCGTCTGCGGGCAGATGGATCACGTCGCCCGCCTCGGCGCCGTACGGGTCGTAGGCGTCGGCGGCGCCGCCCGGTTTCGTATCGAGGTACACGAACAGGTCGCCATCACCGTCCCAGTTGGCGCCCGACCACTGGAGGCGCAGGGCCTCGTCGTCCCACGTCACGTAGAAGTGCTGGGCGTCGCGCGTCGACGCCGTCGACGTGACGTGATTGGAGCCCACGAGAGTGCAGCCGCTCTCGGTCCACCCGCGGTAGCCCAGCGCTGCCCAGGTGGTACCGACAGAGGTCACGAGGTCAGGCGTGGTGGCGCCGTCCACGTGGATCGGCCCGATGACGCGCCAGCCCCAGTTGCCATAGGCGTCGCGGGCGCCCACATGCGCCCAGTATACGCCCACGTCGGTCAAGACCTCCTCATAGTGGCGCGCCGCGCCCACGGCGTGGGTCACGTCTGCCGCGTCAAGCGGCGTGGGGGCTGCCCCCCAGGCCGCGTGGTAGCCGGCGATCCCCGAGCCGTCGGTCGCCTCACCCCAATCGATGGCCAGGGGCGCGGAGGCGTCGTACACCGTGTCGCCCGCATCCAGGGCCACGGCGCCGCCGCTCGTCACGGCAGAGAGCGCCGCGTCCACCGGCAGGGGTGGCTTGACATCGACGGTGACGTCCGCCGCGATCTCGCTGCGGCGGCCGGCGCCATCGGTGGCGCGCACCCCCACCGTCACGACCTGCCCGTCAAAGCTGTCGTCCGGCGTCTGGAACCAGCGGTACGTCCAGCCGTCGCCCACGAGGGAGGCGTCGCGCCAGGCGGCATCATCGCCGATGCGCACCTGCACCGCGTCCACCGCGCCGGTGACCGTGCCGGCCAGGTCTACGCTGCCGGGTTCGACCTGGTGCGTGCTGGTGTACACCGTGCGCGCCAGGGCGATCGTCGGCGCATGTATCGCCACGCGCACCGTCACCACGTCGGGACTCGGCTGCGCGACGCCGTTGGCGTCGGTGGCCACCGAGGCGAGCACGTAGGTGCCGTCGGCGGGCGGCGTCCACTCCGCCGACCAGGTGGTGGCGGTGAGGAGGCCGCTCCCCCACGACGCGCTGTGGAGCGGATTGCCGTTCACGGTGACATTCAGCGCGCCGAGCGAGGCGTCGGCCGCGGCGCCACCCCGTACGATGACGGGGTCCAGCGTCGTCAGCACGGCGCCATGGGCCGGCTCGAGGATGGATGACGACACGGCGGCCGGCGCATAGCCCACCGGCAGGTCGCCGCCGAGCGGCACCAGCTCGGGCAGCACCGCCACCCGGGCGAACGGCGCCAACGTCTGCGTGCCGCCCGACCAGTCGGTGGCGCGCGCGACCACCTCGCGCACCCCGAGGTGCCGCTCGTCGGGGGTCCAGGTCGTCTCCCAGTAGGCGCGGGTTGCCTCGTCGCGCTCCCACTCGTGCGTGTAGACGACCTCGCCATCGACGGTCACGACTACCCGTCGCAACCCTCGGAGGGCATAGGCCGCGCCCGCGATGGTTGTCTCGCCCCCCGCATACAGCGTGTCACCCGACTGCGGCGTGATGAGCGACGTGCCCGTGCCCCCCGTGGAGGGGTACCTGTAGAGGGGCAGGTATTGCCGGTAGATGCGCTGGTTGTAGGCCAACGGGAACCAGGTCGTCAGGCTGTCGCCTTGCGCTACCTCGACCCTGCCGGCGGGCTCGCGCTGAGGCGCTCCACCGTCGACACGGGACGCCGCCAGTGTACTGCCGCCCGATGGCGCGCCCGTGTATTGCACGGCGATGTCCTCGACGGGAACAAAGAAGGCGTCATCCACGATATAGTCAGCAAAGCCGCCGGCGCCATAGTCACCCGCAGACTGGATGACATCGCGCATACCGCCGGTAGGCCCTTCACGGACGCTCGCATAGACGGTTCGCGTGGTCGGGTCGAGCGCCAGGTCGTTCGGCCACCACTGTGGGGCCGACGCCACGTCGACAACGCAGTCGGCCGTCGCCGGGAGGCCCACGTCACAGGCCGTGTCGACGCGTAGAAGCCGTCCCGGCCAGTCACCGGAATCGAGGGAGACGACGGTCGTGACATAGAGGTCGCCCGTTTCCGGGTCCACCGCCAGATCCCTGGGTTGGGCAAAGAGCGTGGTCGCATCCCATGGGCCCGGCGAGTCGAGGACCGTCTCGACATCCGTGCCGTCAAGGTTCGCTCGCCTCACGCCGGACCACCGTGGCGAACCCCAGTTGTCCTCGCCCCAGTACATCTTGCCAGCCCTGAGGTCCAATGCGAGGCCCACCGGCGAGGACATGTCAGTCACCAGCGTCTCGCGCCCCGTCCCGTCGGTGCGCGCACGCTCGACGCCCTCATCACTGATCCAGTAGAGGTAGCCGCCGTCCGGGTCGAGCGCCAGATCGCTCATCCACGTACCACCGACGTCGACCACCGTCTCAACGCCGGTGCCGTCGAGGTTGGCCCGTCGTATCTCGGAGGCCCCCTCCTCGCCGCTCATCCACGCCCAGTACATCTTGTCCGAGTCGATCAGCAGGCCGACGAGGTTATCCGTCGTGAGCACATCCTCGATGCACGAGCCGTCGGTGCACCCGGCCACCGGGGCGCGTTGGATCGATTCCGCATGGATCCAGTAGAGATGCTCCGCCACCACCGCCCCAGGAGTGGGCGTCGGCACTGGCGTGTGCGTCGCCGTCGGCGTGTGCGTCGCCGTCGGCGTGCGCGTCGCGGTGGGTGTGGCGCTGGGTGTCGCGCTGGGCGTCGGGGTCGGCGGCTCCGTGGAGCGTATCATCTCGAGCTCCACGCCGTACATCACGCTTCGACTACCCGTATTGCTGCCGCTCGTGATGAAGAGCAGCCATTCCCCCTCGCTGGGGGCATCACGGAAGGCCGCCAGAGCGTTCTGCGGGCGGAACGTTCCCACGTAGGGCAAGTCAGCATCATCGATGTGCGTCGCCGCCTCGTCGTCAAACTCGCCCCAGCGAAGCTGCCACGCCACGCTGCCGCTCCCATACGCCGCGCTGGAGGTCGTGTCGTGGAGCACCACCTCGCGGCCGTCGGGGCTGCGGAGGGTGATGCGCATCGACGTCTGGGGATCGTCGGCCCCCGGATCCAGGCGCAACCGCACGTCGAGGTCGCGCACATAGCCGGCGTCCGGCACGTTGATGGGGTAGGCGACCGCCCTGTAGTTGATGGGAGAGCCGCCCGACATGAGCCAGTGATACAGCCCATAGCCCACCGGCGTCGGCGTCAACGTGGGCGTGTGCGTCGGTGTCGGCGTGTGCGTCCGCGTCGCCGTCGGCGTGCGCGTCGACGTAGGCGTCCGCGTCAGCGTCGGCGTCGGCGAATGCGTGGGGACCGGCGTGGGTGGCGCGGTCCAGGGCCGCCGTCCGATGGCAATATAGCCCGTGAGGTCCGGTATGCCCTCGGGGAGCGTCACCGTGCCCAGTTCTCCCGTGGCGAGGTCCAGGTACCGTAAGGAGCGACGCTGCTGAAAGTTGTGCCAGTACAAGCGATCGGCATCGTAGTCGATGACGAGGTCGTCGGCCACGTAGCCATAGTACACCGTGTCCATCTCGCCCGTCGCCGGGTCGCCGCGATAGACGTTTCTGCCATCACTCCAGTACAGCTCGCCGCGACGCCGGTCGAAGGCGAGGGCGGTGGGCTCGGCGCTCAGCTGGAAGACGAACTCCCCTTCGGGCCGCCCCGCCGGTGCGTATTCGATGGCGTTCTGCCAGTCGTTGGTCCAGTACACCCCGCCCTGCCCATCGGGCGCCACATGAACGACGGCCGGCCTCCGTGCATAGCCGCTATAGTGACTCAGCACGGGCTCGCCACCGTCGAGGCTCATCTCCCAAATGCGGTCGGCGAAGCGCTGTACCCAGTACATGGTACGCGTAACGGGGTCGATCTCCAGGTCCCATATCTCCGCGCCACCACCGACGCAGGGCCCTTCGCTCCAACTGCCGCCCGCCATGGGCATGCTGTAGATACAGTTGCCCGAGGCACGGTAGAGGGTGCCCGTGGCCGCGTCCACCGCCAGGGGCGCCCTCCAGCCGGACACCGGCGCGATGTCCTCCCAGGCGCCCTGGTTTACGTAGGCGAAGGAGAGGAAGGCCCGCTGGGCGTTGGTATCGTACCCACCGAGGACAAAGCCGGGCTGCCACTCACTCTCCACGAGGGCGGTGTGGGTGCCCAGCGTGCTGTTCGTGGGGAATGGGTCATCCCGCAGCCCCGCAACGGTCACCGTCCCGGCATACGCACCGGCGGCGCTGCCGCGCCAGGTCACCGTCACGTCGGCGCGGGAGCCGGCCTCGAGCGTACCGACATCATAGACGACGAGACCGCCGGCGTCGCTGCGCAGGCTGCCCATCGACCCTGTGGCCGAGAGCACCGTCGCCGTGGCCGGCAGCGTCAGCGTCAGCACCGTACCGGGCGATGTCAGGCCGGCGTTAGTGATCTTAAAGTGATAGACGACATCCTCGCCCACGACGGCCCAGCTGGGGATGTGGCTCTCGAGGAGCGACAGATCGCTCCGCAGCGCCAGGGTGTCGGTGGAGAGGTTGTTGCTCAGGTTGTGATCCAGCAAAAAGCGCGACGCCACGCCGGCCTGGTTCACCAGGTCGCCCGCCGCATCAGTGCCAAGGGAGACGGCCAGGGTGACGGTCGCCGCCGCGCTGGGCGCCAGGTCGCCGAGGGCGCAGGTGAGGGCGCCGCCTTCCGGCGTCTCGCACGCCCCCTGGCTCGCGTCCGCCGATATCAGGGTCCCCGGGACGGGGAGAGTGTCGGTGAGGACCACATCCGCCGCCTCGAGGGGGCCCGCGTTGCGCACCGTCACGGCGTAGACGATGGTGCCGGTCGCCACAAACCGGCGCTGCTGTGTCACCGAGAGATCGCTAGTCTCGGCGCGGCCGGGCGTGAGCCCCAGGACCAGGCCGCGGAGCGAGGCGGGGGCCTCGAGGACGCTCGTGCTCCGGCTAGAAGTATCGTACGCCCGCAGGAGGTTGCTCCCCGCGACGCGCCAGTAGAGCACGCGGCCCGCCGGATCGACGGCCAGTTCCTCGACGGTCTGCGGCGTCGATGTCGCCAACTCGACCAGCTGAGTGGGGACGGGATCGGTCAGCACCTGCCGCATCAAGCGCGTGGCAGCGGCGCCGTTCTCCACCCAGAAGACGGCCTGCGTCGGCGCGTGGTACGCGATGGGTCCCTTCGAAAAGCCGGGCGGTGAGGCCGAGCTGGGGAGGTTCTGCAGGCCGGTCCCCTGCAGGTCCGACACGTGCACCAGGGTTGCGTTCCCATAGTAGTCGCTGGGCTTGCTCACCCAAAAGACACGGCTCCCCGCCGGATCGAGGTCGTAGGCCAGCGGTTGCGCCTCGACCCAATGCCCCTCCGTCGGCAGGGGGTAGAAGAGCATCACAAAGGTCGGATTCGTGCCGTCGAGGTTGGCGCGATAGAGCGAGCGCCCCTCGCGACCGCGGTCCTCCGGACCCAGGTAGTAGAGGTGCCCGGCGTCACTCGCCGCGCGCAGGTTCGTGGCCGCTTTGACCTCGGCGATCGTCTCCGTCGTGCTCAAGTCGGCGCCGGCGCGCTGGATGCGGTTGGCGCCCTCCCACCAGTCCTCTCCCTGATAGCTCCAGTAGATGGCGCTACGAGCCGCGTCCATCCCGAGGCTGTAAGGGCCGGGTATGGTCCAGCCGGTATCACGGCTGCGGCTCCACTGCTCCACAAAGCCGGAGCCGTAGGTATCGGTGTAGGGCGCCCGGACCGTCACGGGGTTCGTCAGATCGAGGTCCGCGCGCATGATGGCGCCCCGCGTGTCGCTCCAGTAGAGATGATGCTGCGACGAATACCCCACGGCGCAGCGCCCGTTCGTGTCGCACGCCGTGAGAGACCCGCCACCCAGCTGCAGGCCATCCACGGTGCCGGTGATCGCCCTACGCGTGAGGTCTCCCACCAGCGTCGTCGTCTCGGCGGGCGCCGGCCCCGGCCAGTCGCGACTGACGCTGGCGAGGTTGGCGTCCTCCGCCCATCCCTCGTACGTCGTCTTGGCGCTCGCGCCGTGGCCGCTCCGGGTCACCGACAGGCCGACGCGCGGCGGTGAGGTATCGATCTCGCCGCGCCAGTGGTTCCACGTGCTGCGCGCGTCGTTGCGGTTGCCCATCTGATCGCTGCCCGTGAGGTCGATCTGGTACTGTCCCTCGAGCCCGAGGGGGATGGACCGGCTCCACGTGCTGCTGACGACGCCCTCCCCCACCTCGTCGGGGGCGAAGGCGCTCCAGGCCTGATAGAGGCCCCGCACCTGCTCGGGGGTGAGCTGGACGTCGTAGGCCAGCGCATCGTCCAGCAGCCCCTCATACCCGCCGACGCCCGCAACCTGGGCATACCCCAGGAGCACGATGCTGCGACGTTCGCCCCCTACACTGGAGGTCTGCATGCCGAGGGCCGCCCGCTCGCCGTCGAGATACAGGGTGTGCCCCTCGGGTCCGATGGTGTGTACCACCATGTGCCAGCGTCCATCGGCATAGTTGCTGCCTGTGGAGGCGATCACTTCCTGCTCATAGATCGGCCCAGTGACGGCATAGACGTTGCCGTCGGCCATGTACAGGGCGCGATCGCGAACGGTGATCCCCCGATAGTGGCGCTCGACGGTGGCCAGGCCGCAGTCAGTGCAGGTGGTGTTGAACCAGAGGATGAGGCTATACGCCTCGAGCGGCAGGTCCACATCAGGCACCCGCACCCCCTCGTCTGTGCCGTCGCAGGCCACCGCCAACCCAAAGCGGCCATCCACGCCGGCCGTCGGGCAGGAGTTGAGGCATTCGGCCTCGCGCAGGGGGTTGGCCAGGTCGCGGAAAGAGGTCTCGCCCGGCAGCTCGTTCAACATGAGGTACATGCTCGGGTCAGAGAGGTTCTCCACCACGTCGCGCGGCATGTAGGCGATCTCCATCGCCGCCAGGCCGCTGGCCACCTCACCCGGGTCGGTGATGACGCCCCCGACCTGTAGCGAGGCGTCGACTGATGGGGGAACCGTGTGTTCGCCGGTCGTCAGCGGCCCCACGACGGGCGGCGTGCTGTCGAGGCGCATGGGCGCCGTGATGAGCGTCTGGTTGCCGTCGCTCACGGCGTTGTCGATGGCACGTACCGAGACGGTGTACTGCCCCGTCGGATAGGCGTCGGCGCCGAGCGAACCCAGGACATAGTCGATGGTCCAGGTGTGCGGCGTGACGCTCGTGTCGATGGCGGCCGTCTGCCACCCATCGTCGTTGGGATCAAGGCGCACCGCGACGCTGCGGATGCCGCTGGCCGGCACCACGGAGGCGGGGTCGGTGACGGCGCCCGAGAGTGTCACACGCCACCGCCCGCTGCGTGCGTCGTGCAGCGCTCGGATAAGGGGATTGTCCTCCAGGTCGACGCGCACATCGGGGGGCGTGCCCTCGACGTACAGCGTGGTAGACGAGACGGGCTGCTGCACGTGCTCCACCGCATCGGTGGCGCGCACCGCTAGCGTATGAGCGCCCTCCTCGCCGGGGAGGTCGACGGCATACGTCCAGTGCGTGGCGCCCTCGGCAACCCGCCACGCCCCACCGTCTAGACGCACATCGACCCGCGCCACGGGAGATGAGGGGTCCGATGCGGCGCCCCAGATGACGCGCGTCCCGCCGGGGGTAACGTAGGGCGGGCTCGAGAGGCTCGCCGTCGGTAGGTCGTTGTCGATCACCAGCACCTCGTCGCGCGTCAGCCGCGAGACCCCCTGGTGGGGCGCGGCCTGGCCCTCGTACGGCACCAGGCGCGTCGACGCCTCCGTGCGAATGGCCACGGACTGGGAGGGGGCGCCGGCCTGCACGGTGAACGGCACGCTCTGCGTGACGGACTGATCGCGCCCCAGGTCGAACGTGCGCGTGATGGTGCGCCCGCCGAGGACCGCGGGCAGCGTGGTGGTGACGACCCCCTGCACGTACATGTCGGTGAGGAGGTCGTTGCGCAGCGTCACCGTGTAGGTCAAGCTGGCGCTGGGCTTGGTATAGCCGTCGGCGTCGCTCGTCTCGCTGACGATGGTGATGGGGCACTCGTTCCACGCCCGCGGGTTCAGCCGCAGGGTGGGATCATCGGCGTTCAGGCTTTTTTCCATGGCGTCGGTCAGACCGTCGCCGTCGGTATCGGCCAGCAAGGGGTTGGAGGTCACCCAGGTGCTCTTGCCCGAAGCGTACTCGAATGCCCAGCCGGCCACCTCGACGGCATCGGACAAGCCATCGCCGTCGGAATCGGCCATGGCGGGATCGCTTCCCAGGCGTATCTCCTCCCCGTCCGATAGCCCATCGCCGTCGGTGTCGGGGTCGGTCGCGCTCAGGCCCGCCGCGCCGTTGGCCGCGCGCCAGTTCAGCTCGAAATAGTCCGACAAGCCATCGCCATCGGCGTCCCATCGCTGATCGTCGGGGTCATTGCCGCCGGCCGCCTGCGCCAGCAGTCCATCCCCGTCATAGTCCTTGTGCGCGGGAAACACCGGCCCCAGGGGAGTGACGTCCAGCAGCCAGGCAGGGAGGGCCGAGCCCAGCCAGGTGTGGGCCCAGTCGAGCCGGTAAAGGTCGTCCAACGTGTCGGGCACCACGTCCAGGACGATGTCGCTCCCGAGGTTTATGCGCGTCGTGCCGGTGACCGAGGTAGTCGAGCAGTTGCTAAAGATCCAGCAGCTCGACGTGGGTGCCTCGTAGGCCATGTAGAGGTAGAGGGGCTGCATAGCATTCACACCCGGCGCCAGCACGCCGCCGGGCAGGACGGTGCCATCGGTAAATGCATAGCCATAGGCGGAAGTGAGTGGCCCCCGTCGGCTCGAGGCCTGGTACTTGGTGATGTCCACCGACGGGATGCATACCACCCCGTGCTGCGACGGGTAGCACACCCGGGGATAGGTATCGGTAAAGGAGGTCTGGTTGAACCAGGACATGGCGCCGCCGACGGCGGCGAGATAGCTCGTATACCCGGCGACCTCCCACCCCTTGATGGTAGCGGCCAGGTCGAGATCTGTGATCAGCGCGTTCGCCGCGAGGAGATAGTGGAGCTTGGTGGCCTTGAGGGTATCGGCCGTCCACAGCCTGGTGTCCTTCATGCTCTCGGGCATGCGGTCGTAGCCGTCGTACGTCTCCTCGAAAGCGCGATGGCGCACGGTATTCAGCAGCGTCGCCTCGAACAGGACCTGGTTCCCCTCCTTGATCCCGTCCTCGGGCGTGCGCAACGACATATCCAGGTCCTCGATGGCGAGTAGATCGTCGCGGTTGAAATCGACCAGCACCTCGGCCTGGTAGAACATCTCGGCCAGGGCCTTGGTGATCCAGCCGGAGAGGCCGGTGATGCCAAAGAAGCCCAGGATCAGATCGATGAGCGAGGCAAGGGCTACGATGATCGAGCCGATGACCGAAAGCGAGATGACGAACAACACGATGGCCAGGATGGTGGCGGCGATGGCCGCGGCCAGCCCCGAGTTGAACGCCACGCTCTCTGTCCCGGCCCCGCCGGAACAGACGCTGTAAATGAACGAGCCCCAGGTCATCACCACGCTGATCACTACGCCGATGATGGCGGCGACTCCCGCAGCGCTGGTGATCTTGGTGACGGCGGACAGGGTTGAGCCGAGGGCGCTCGCCATGCTCACGCCAGCGGTGGTCGCCACCGAGATCGTCGTGCGGACCACGGTATAGATCTGCATGGCGATGCTGATGGCCCCGCTCACCGTCGAGAGCACGTTGGAGGCCAGGACGAGGTCCTGCGCCAGATCCGGGGCGGCGAACTGGGCCACGACGAGCAGCACGCCCGCCGTGACGGCCAGGCCGATGCCGGCCCACATCGCCACGGTGGCGATCCCCTTCTCCAGGCGCCGCCCCATGGTCGAGGCGTCCTCCAGGGCGATCTTGGCATGCTCGAGTTCCGGGGTGTTCGCCCCGCCCGTACTGACCTTGCCGATCAGTTCCATGATCTTGTCGGCGTCGATCACGTCCTGCAGCTTGAGCAGGTTGCCCGTGACGAGGTCGGGCACCGACGAGCCAAAGGTGCCGATGATGCCGGCGATCCCCTCCATGATGGTGTCGTCGCGTTCGGCGGCGCCGCCGATCTCCAGGGGGATGCCGCCCTGCTCGACGATGGCAGCCACACCGTCATGCAGCGCGCGGTACAGCTGCTGCACAAAGAACGTCTGCCCCGCGACGACGTCGGCGTTCTCGCCCGCGGTGGGGGTGCCATAGCGCTGCGCCAACTCGACCAGCGCCTCGGATAGCTCCAGGGCGCGCCACTCTCCGCCGGCCGAATCGTAGGTATAGGTGGCCCAGGAGAGGCCCGCCAACACCTGCCGCTTGGCCCCGGCCAGATCCGCCCACACGCGCGTGCCAAAGGAATAGACGTCCCAACTCGCCTGGCCATAGCCGCGATCTAGGTTAAAGCTGGCCGAGGCCTCCTCGCGGGCGAACATCAGCGTCGATGTCACCGGCCGGGTCGGCGCGGCGCCGTACGCGGCGTTGAGCACCTCCACCGTGTCTGTCATGGCGATGGTCGCCGCTGCCAGGTCGGGGTCGCTGGCGCGCCCCGTGGTGACCGACAGGATGTCGGAGATGCCCCAGCGCTCGGCGTCGCTCACGCCGTCGTTGGTGGCGTGGTCGAAGCGACGCGCCAGTTCGGCGACGGTAACATCCCGGGCGCCGTTGGCGGCGCGCCCCGCCAGGAAGGTGGCGTCCAGACCGTCCTGCAGCATAAAGAGGGCGGCATCGTCCCCCGGGTCGGGGTCGACGGCCGGGTCCTCGTGCAGGATTGCATAGTCGACGCCATAGTTGACCTGCATGTCGAGGGCGGTGAGGTACCACTCGTCGGGGTAGCTGGCGATGACCTGGCGCACGTTGTTAGCCCGGCGCGTGCAGTCGCCGGTATCGTCACGCTCGACGCATACATTGTCGCCCAGCCCCTGTACGGTCCAGACGAGGTTCACGTCGGGGCTGAGCGGCGTGTACGACGGCTTTTGGAACAGCATGCGCCCGCCAAAGGCGACGCGCTCGCCGCTCTGCGCGTCGGTGATGAGGTGCAGCGGCACATAGGCCCTCGCCATCCCCGACGTGCCCTCGCTCTGTTGCAGCGAGATGCCATAGGCGGCCAACACCTCGGGAGCCGGCAGCAGCGCCAGCGCCTCCTCCATGGGCTTGGCGAGCTTGATCTCGAGCATCGGCACGAGCTTCATATCGCCGTTGCCGTCGGGGTTCAGCGCGCACGCCTCGGCGGGATCCTCGCCCCCCTGGGTCGCCTGGCTCACGCAGGCGTCGAACAGGGTGGCGCCGTCGATATCCTGCACCTGTCCCTTGTCGTCGCCGCTGGGCCAGTCCAGCACGTTGTAGGCGTACCAGAGGTGACTGGCATCCTTGGGCCGGAGCTGCAAGTCGAGGTAGGTCACCGCCCCCGGCGGGACGTTGGCCATAGTGATGATGAGGGGATGGGGGCCATAATCGTAGAACTCTGGCGAGTTGGCATACTTGCCGCGAAAGGTGTGGCCCGAGAGGGTCGCCGACGATGTCGGGCGCCCCTCGACGTCGACGCCCCCCTCGAGATGGGCCGACGCGGACAAGGGCGAGAGGTCCAGGCGATCGGGGACGCCGTCGTTATCGTTGTCCAGATCGAACAGGTCCGGGATG
This sequence comes from Anaerolineae bacterium, assembly GCA_040768165.1. Lineage (GTDB taxonomy): Bacteria > Chloroflexota > Anaerolineae > UBA1429 > UBA1429 > DUUT01. Next base: position 112,944 of record JAXGNH010000016.1, on the reverse strand, counting down.
CCGTCGCCGTCCGTGTCGAGGGGGGTATCGCCAGGACCCCACTCCAGCAGGTCGGGCAACCCCTCGCCGTTGGTGTCCGCCGCGAGGGGGTCGAGGTACCAGGTCTTGCCGCCATGGGCAAACCCGCCCACCTCGATGGCGTCGCTCAGCCCGTCGCCGTCGCTGTCGCGGCCGTCGGGCACGCCGTTCAGGTCATAGTCGGCGGTGTCGGAAATCGTCCCGAGGGCGCGCTCCTCGGCATCGGTCAGGCCGTCGCCGTCAGAGTCGCCGTCTGGGTTCGCGAGGGGAGCGGCGTGGCGCAGTCGGTAGAGGATGGGGCCGTCGGTGGCCTGGGGCGCGGACAGCGTCTCGCTTACCGTGGCCGTCTCGCTCAGGTCACGCGCGGCGCTCCCGACAAGGGGATCGCGATGCGGGTCCCAGGCGCTCGTCGCCAGCGACTCCTGCGCCTCGTGCGCGGCCCGCTCCCGCTCGGTATCCTTCAGCTGCGACTGCTGGCGAGCGTTTAGCCCCTGAGAGTAGGCCACCACGCGATCGGCCTGCAGCAGGGGCGTCGCGACCATCGCCAGAATGAGCAACACCGCCAGGGTGGCGTGGGCGCGTCGGGAACGCGCGCCCCGCATTCCCAGGAGAGCCGCGGCGGCCGCCACGGCGACCACCATCACGATGCTCAGCAGGCGTGGCATCGCGGCCGCCGCCCGATCACCCGCCGCGGCACCGACGGGCGCCGCCATATCCGGCGCCCCGGCCGAGGCACTGGAAGCAGACGCGAGGGTGCCCCCACGCGAAAAGTCAAAGGTGATCGTCAGGTCGGCCCGCAAGCGATAGTCGCCCTGAGGCGCAAAACCGACGTGGACGATCTGCCGCAGCGGCAAGCCGGCGGCATCGAGCCACAGCTCACCGTCACCCGACATCCCTTGGTAGGCCTGCGGCACCTCGAGGCTGACTCCGGGAGGCAACTCGCCCCCCTCTCGCAGCGCGCGCTCCATCTCGGCGCGCACGTACTCGGCAAAGCGCGGCCCGTCGAGGTCAAAGGCATAGCGGTGGATGGCGACGCCGTTGCGCGTCTCCTCGCCGAGATCGAGGGCATTCTTGGTGGCCGCGAGGAACGCCATGAGGTCGCCCTGGGGGGCGAGCCAGCCGGTGACGTCGGGCGCCTCTTCCCAGGCGCCATCCCCCTGCCGCGCCGTGACGCGGTCACCATCGACGCGCATCTCCACCCGATCCTCGGCATTCAGGACGCTCCCGCCCCGTGACCAGAGGGCGAGTTCCATGCGACGCGCAGTGGGTTCGGCCGTGCCCTCGAGGTAGTAGCGCTGCGCGCTGCTCGAGCGACCGGCGTTCGAGGGGAGCGCGAGGGGCGCCGTCTCCTGGGTGACGTCAGCGCTAAAGCCATAGGGCCCGGCCTCGCGCGCCAGGCGCCAGGCGGCCTGGATGGCGTTGCGCGCCGCGAGCCCGCCCGCAAGGCGCGAGATGCCGACCTCCACGGGCGCGACGAGACGCTGGGCGGCCGGAACGGGGCGCACCACGCCGTCGGACGCAGGGAGGGGCGTGTCGCCGAGGGGAGGGAGTGCGCTACCCGCGAGGGTCGAGCCGGAGAGAACGAGCAGCAGGCAAAAGAGGACGACGACGCCGCGATAGCGAGCCATGATGTGTGCTCCTCGGAAAGAGTGCGATGCTTCCGAGGCTGGCGCGTGCGTCCCCGTCTCGCGGAGTCAAGCCAATGTGTCGACCGCCATCCACCGTGGATCGGTAGGCAGTCCCGACGTGCTGCAGTGGTGGCTTGGCCCTCGGGGCGGTTTGCGGGCTCCAGTCCCGTGGTAGGCGCCTTGTCCCCGTCAAAGTGGCCACGGTGGCCATCCATACGGGTGGCAGGGATCAGGGACAACAATCGACGCCGCTATCGAACACTTTGACGGGCATTCTAGCACCAATGAACAGCATGGCGCAAGCGTTATTCGTCATGTCGTCGTGAATACTCACAACTTCCCCACGCGATGCACACGCGCCTGGAGATCCACTCATGTGGCTCAAGAGCCTCCGAGGGCGGGCGCCTAGAGATCGCACGTCTAGAGGTCGCGCGGCGATGCGGCCCAAAGCCCGAGATGTGAGTGACCTCGCAACGCAAGCCAGCACGACGGCCCAAGGGCATGCGAACGCCTCGGGGACTGGACCGCTCCGTCCGGCCCTCCCGAGGCGCTGATACGTTTGCCGCCAAGGCGGCTATGTGTCGGGGGCGATGCCCCGATTTCGCGCCAAGCGAGCCGGCCCGTTACGCCGCCTCGGCGGCCTCGTCCCAGGCCACGTCGATATCGACGAGGTCCTCGCCGCTCAGAGCGCGCTCCAACGCCACGCCCTCGAGCACGTCGAGCACCCACGCCTCGGCGCTCTCACGCGTGCCGAACATCATGTCGGCGCGTCCGTAGAGCCCCTCATCCTTTACCATGGCGTACCACATGCCGCCGCGAAGCGGCATGATCAGCGACGTCACCTCGCCGAGCCCGCCGTCCAACGGGCGTTCCCCGTGCATCTGCCATTCCTGTCTATCGTTCATCAGATAACCTCTGTCACCCGGTATGTAGGTCAACGACGTGCCATCAGTCCCAGCCCCAGCCAACAGACGAACAGCGCCGCCACCACGAATGTCGTCATCATGACCCCTCCCCAGGCCGCGCCCATGACGCAGCCAACCCGCAGCCTCAGTCTATTCCCATCCGAGAGGGGTTGCATCGGCCGACGGGAGGAAATCGGGACCGGTCCGCGTGGGAGGCCGTTTCCTGGTCAGGTGGTGGATGCCGGCGCGAGGCGCCACGGGCCGCCGGGGCCCGGTGCCACGCCGGCGTGGGGATTTATGTTACGTCAAGATCTCTGTGGCTCCAAATCGTCGATTCGGGCGCCACTCGGGCACGCGTTTCGCCACCGCCGCTGGAAGGACCTCCCGGCATGTCCTTGGCTATGCCGGCGACATGCGATACACTGAGCCAGGCATCCATACACGAAAGGAGCGCCACCATGACAGACGTGATCATCGGCACGAGCGCCCTCCCCGGGGCGGACGTCGAGCGCATGAAGGACGCCGGCATCGGCTGGCTACGTCACGGCTTCCCCTACCCCTTCCTCGACCGCCTGGGTGGAGAGCTGAACCCGCGGTACGTCCAGGCGCGCGACATGGCCGTGCAGCGCAACGCGCAGGGCCTCCGGTTGATGGGCACCACCCCCGGGCTCGGCCTGGGCACGCAGGAGCAGGACGCGGAGGGCAACTACCGCCTCGTATGGCGCGATCGCTTCCCGACCTGGATGGGCCGGCCCGCCACGCCCGAGTTCCTGCGTAGCTATCGCGCCATGTGCGCCTTTCTTGCCGAGGACCTCAAGGGGCTCGTGCAGATGTGGCAGATAGCCAACGAACTCGAGATCCCCCAGTTCGCCGGCCCCCTCAACATGCGCCAGGCGTGCGAGCTGGTCATCGAGGCCGCCCATGGCCTCAAGGGCACCGACCCCGACCTCATCGTGGGCACGAACACCGGCGGCAGCACCCGCTCGTACTATCTGTACGGACGCCTCTACGCCGACCCCAACGCGCCGCTGGACTATTGCGGCGTCGACCAGTACTACGGTACCTGGCAGGCCGGCGGCCCCGAGACGTGGCGGGAGCGCCTGCAGGAGCTGTGGGACCTGACGGGCCTGCGGGTGCTCATCAACGAGTGGGGCTACTCCTCGGCGGGGGGCGTGCTGGCGCCGGAGGAGCGCGATTCGCGGGCGCCCATCTGCCAGACGCACCGCTGGCGCAATGCCTGGGGCGCGGGACACACCCCCGAGGTACAGGCCGAGTACGTCCGCGTCGCCCATGAGGTGTTCTGCGAAAAGCGCGACATCCTCCTGGGGGCGTTCTTTTACCGGTGGGAGGACCAGCCCACGTGCTGGCAGTGCGGTCGCGCCGACTGCCCCGTCGAGACCGCCTGGGGTCTCGTGGACGTGGAGGGCAACCCCAAGCCGGCGTTCCACACCTTCCAAGAGGGGGTCCAGCGCTTGAAGAGTTGCTAGGGGAAAGAACGCGGATGCACGCGGATTGGGCGGATCGGCACGGATCAGAATAGGGAACCACTGAGAACAGGGAATGTGGCGATGTTAGGGGCATCGCCTCTGCTCTCTGCGTTCTGCGGTTCTCTGATTCAGGATCCGCGTCGATCCGCCATATCCGCGTGCATCCGCGTTCCCTCCCCCCCGCCCGAATCTGGCGATCCGACCACTTTGTGCTATCCTTAGCGATGCGCCTGCGCGGGCGCCGGGCAGCGCCGCCCCTCTTACCCCATCCTACACCGAGGGAAGCAGACCCATGTCCACCAGCCCTGACGCGCCGCCCATTCGCCCCCGCCCGACGCTCATCTTCCCGGAGGGCTACAACCATCGCCTCACCCTGCGCCAAACGGAAGAGGGGATCAAGTTCATCAAGGACGGCTTTGAGCGGCGCCTGGCCGAGGCGCTCAACCTCACGCGGGTGAGCGCGCCCGTATTCGTGCAGAGCGGCACCGGCATCAACGACCACCTGAGCGGCGTCGAGCGGCCAGTGCGCTTTTGCATCAGCGCCATCGGCTGCGAGGCCGAGATCGTGCAGTCCCTCGCCAAGTGGAAGCGCATGGCCCTGGCGATGTATGGCTTTGAGCCGGGCGAGGGCCTCTATACCGACATGAACGCCATCCGCCCGGATGAGGCGCCCGACAACCTCCACTCCGTCTATGTGGACCAGTGGGACTGGGAGCGCGTCATCCTGCCGGAGGAGCGCAACCTGGAGTTCCTCGAGGGGATCGTGCGATCGATCTATGGCGCCGTCCGATGCGCGGAGCAGGAGGTGTGTGCGCGCTATCCGACGCTGCAGGCGCCCTTCCTGCCCGAGGCCATCACCTTCGTCCACGCGGCAGAGTTGGCCGAGCGCTATCCCCACCTGAGCCCCCGGGAGCGCGAGGAGGCGATCTGCCGGGAGCACGGCGCCGTCTTTCTCATCGGCATCGGGGCGGACCTGCCCGACGGCGCGCCCCACGATGCCCGCGCCGCTGATTACGATGACTGGTTCACCGAGACGGCCCCCGGGCGCCGGGGGCTCAACGGCGATATCCTGGTGTGGTATCCGGTGCTGGGCACCGCGCTGGAACTCTCGTCTATGGGCATCCGGGTGGACGCCGCATCGCTGCGCGCTCAGCTTGCCCTCAAGGGCGAGAGCGACAAGGCCGGCCTCTTCTACCACCGCAACGTGCTGGCCGGCGAATTCCCGCTCACCATCGGCGGGGGGATCGGCCAGTCACGCCTATGCCTCCTCTTCCTACGGCGCGCCCACGTGGGCGAGGTGCAGTCCAGCATCTGGCCCGAAGAGATGATCGCCGCCTGCCGGGAGCATGGGGTGGTTTTGCTGTAGGCCACCTCGCCAACGTCCCGCACGCGCACAGTCGTCCCGAGTCATCATGATCGGCGAACACCACACGTCACGAGAGCGCCGGTCGCCGCAGACCAAGGTCTGGCGCAAAGAGAGCCAAGTCGGCCTGCGCCGACTGCCGCCAGCCCACGCCGGGTGGGCTTTGCCGAGCTTGGCTTCCCAGAGCCGTTAGCGCCGAACTCGAGTTCGCGGCGGGCTTGCAGAGCAGCGCAGCGAGGGACGACGGCTGGTGCGCAGTGCCACTCCCTTGCCCGGGTGGCGGTTTGCCGCTACCATGCCCCCAACACGCCCAACGGAGGTGCGCTCATGACCGCCTTCTCCAGCCTCGCCCTGCGCGTCGGCGCCGACCGCCGCCACCTCGTCGATGCCGGCGGCGAGCCGGTCCTGATTCACGGTGACACCGCCTGGTCGCTCATCACCGCCCTGACGGAGCACGAGATCGACTCTTACCTGCGCGACCGCCACGAGAAGGGGTTCAACGCCATCATCGTGAACCTCATCGAGCACAAGTTCAACGGGCCCGCCACCCGCGCCGGGGAGACGCCCTTTGCCCAGCCCACCGACTGGACGACGCCCAACGAGCGCTACTTTGCCTTCGCCGATAACGTCCTCCGTCGGGCGGGTGAGCTGGGGATACGCGTGTTCCTGGCGCCCATCTACCTGGGCTACGCGGGCTCTGACGAGGGGTGGTACGAGGAGGTGCTGGCCAACGGCGTAGAGCGCTGCCATGCCTACGGACGCTTCCTGGGGGAGCGCTATGGCGGCCTGGAGCACATCGTCTGGCTCATGGGCGGTGACCGTAACCCCGGCCCGACGCTGCCCCACGTCGACGCCGTGGCCCGGGGAATCAAGGAAGCGGGCTCACGTCAGCTCTTTAGCGCGCACTGCGCCCCCGAGCGCTCCGCCGTCGAGGAGTATGGCACGGGGGGCTGGCTCGACCTGAACACCACCTACACCTATCAGCTCGTCCACCCCAGGCTGCGCACCGACTATCGCCGCGAGCCGACGATGCCCTTTGTGCTCATCGAGTCCACTTACGAGGGGGAGCACAACGCCTCGGCGCTACAGATTCGGCGCCAGGCGTACTGGGCCATCCTGGGCGGCGCGGCGGGGCAGTTCATCGGCAACCGCCCCATTTGGCTCTTTGACCCCGGCTGGCGCGAGGCGATGGACGGCCGCGCCTCGCGCGACATGGTGCACCTGCGGGACCTGTTCGCCCCGCTCCCCTGGCACACCCTGGTCCCGGACTGGGAGCACCGCGTGGTCACCGGCGGGTTGGGCGAGTTCCATGGGCTCGACTATGTGACCGCCGCCCGCGCGGCCGATGGCTCTCTGGTCGTCGCCTACCTCCCCTCACGCCGCCCGGTGACCGTCGACCTGAGTGCCCTGGCAGGAGGCCGCGCCGAGGCGCGCTGGCATAACCCCCGCACCGGCGAGGAGACACCCATCGGCACGATCAACGCCGAGGGAAACCGCGCCTTTGAGCCACCCGACGAGGGAGACTGGGTGCTCCTTTTGGACGGCAGATAGTTCGCGGGGAGCGCCCTCCCACGACCGCCCCCCAGCTTGGCTACGCCATCAGTCGCAGGCAATCCTACGCTGGAGCGGGCTCCTGTCTCGATCCGCCCAGCTCGGACGTGCACTGCGGGCAGCGCGTCGCCATGATGGGAATGCTGCTGTAGCAGTACGGACATTCCCTGGTTGTGGGCGCGGCCGGCGCGGGCTTGGGCATCAGCCGGTTGATCTGTCGAATGAGTAGGAAAATCGCCAAGGCGATGATGAGGAAATCCACCACCGAGCCGATGAACTGGCCATAGTTGAGGGTGACGGCGCCGGCGGCCTGCGCCTCCTCCAGCGTGGCGAACTCACCGCCTCGCAGCGTGAGAAAGAGATCGGTAAAGTTCACGCCCCCCAACAGCAGACCAATAGGCGGCATGAGGAGATCGTTCACAAACGACGTCACGATCCTTCCGAACGCCCCACCGATGATAATGCCTACCGCCAGATCGAGCACGTTCCCACGCATCGCGAACGCTCTGAATTCCTTGAGCATGGTTGTCGCCCCTTTCTTGAATGAACCTCGGTGCTACGGGCGCATTGTACGTCGCTCACCCGAGGTACGCCATCGCCACAGTGAGGGCGCCGGCCTGTGCCCCCTTGCGCTCCGGGCCAGCGTCGCAAGCACGCCGATGCCACCCGGCAGAACATGCCCCTTTGACACAATCGACACCGGCGGCTATCCTTCGCTGCACCACTCCTACAGATTCTCACCCACTTCCCCGCCGGGGAGTGTTGCGCCCCGGCCTTCTCGAGGCGAGCATGCGCGTTCGACTGCCCTCCGGGGCGCGTTTCACCCGCGACGCCTGGCTGCTCATTGCCGTGTCCGGCGTCCTGTCCGTCACCTTCTACGGCATCCACAACCTGCTGCGGGTGCTCTATGTGCTGCGCCTGGGCCACGGTCCCGAGTACGTCGGGGTGTTCAGCGCCTCGGGCGCCCTCACTTACATGGCCATGGGCCTCCCCAGCGGCGCGCTGGGGCAGCGCTTTGGCGCCCGCAAGACGATGCTCGTCGGCGGCGTCATCGTCGTGCTCGGCATGCTCGCGCTGCCCGCCGCCGAGTACGTACCGCTCACACTGCGCCTCACCTGGCCCATCGCCACCCAGGTCGTTCTGATCTGCGGCTGGTCGATGGTCAACGTGAATATCGTGCCCGGCCTGGTGGCGGCGACGGCGCCGGAGAGCCGCGGCGATGTGTATGCCATGAACGGCGCCGTGCGCGGCCTCGGCACCCTGGCGGGCACCCTCGTCGGCGGCCTGCTCCCCGGCCTCTTTGCCGGCATCCTCGGCCAGACGCTGGGCGACGCATCCCCCTATGGCTACGGCCTGTGGGTGGCGGCGGTGCTGTCCATCGCCGGCATCGTGCCCGTCGCCCTGCTGCGCACCGCGCGCCAATCCACCACCGAATCGTCGGAAGCAGGCGCCGCCGACCCGTTCCCCGTGGCGCTCATGGCGATCCTGGCGGGCCACATCTTTCTCGTGCACGGCGGCTGGGCCACGCTGCAGGCGTTCGGCAACGCCTACATGGACACCGACCTGCGCCTCCCCGCCTCGGCCATCGGGCTCATCACCGGCGCCGCGCAGTTGGTGTCCATCGGCGCCGCCCTGGTGACGCCACGCCTCGCGCGGCGTGTGGGGGAGGGGAGGACGCTACTCGTCTCCGGCCTGGGGATGGGCCTCAGCCTGGTGCCGCTGGCCCTCATCGCCCACTGGTCGACGGCCACCTTCGGGCGCGTGGGCAACCTGGCGCTGGAAGCGATGTGGTTGCCGGCGCTGCAGGTCTACCAGATGGAGCGCGTGGGGGAGCGCTGGCGCTCCATGGCCTACGGCATCGTCAACACGGTCATGGGGCTGAGCTTTGGCACCGTCAGCCTGGCCGGGGGGTACATCGTCGCGGCGGGGGGCTATCGGGCCGTGTTCCTCGTGGGGGCGGGGCTGTGCGTGGCCGCCTCGGTGGTCATGGGAGGGATGGTGCGTGGGGAGAGGCGGGCCGAGAAGCGCGCCGCGCCCGCCCCGGGAGAAACGACAGCAGGTTAGCGGCGCTTTGCGGGAGACTAGCCCGATCATTGATCATGACGATCGTCACAATGCACCAAAGGGGCAGGAAGGGCAGTGACAGAGAGGGAGTACATCCTGTTCTGTGATGAGTCCGATCAGCGGGGGCGTTTCTACTCCAGCTTCTATGGCGGGGTTATCGTAGGCGCCTCGCAATATGAAGCGGCCTCTCGCCGACTACAGCGCCGCAAGGAGGAGTTGAACCTCTACGCTGAAGCCAAGTGGGCCAAGGTGACGGAGCGCTACTTGCCCAAGTACCAAGAGCTTGTGCACGCATTCTTCCAGGAAGTGGCTGCTGGAAATGTGCGCATGCGAGTGATGTTCCGCCAGAACAGCCACCGCCCGCAGGGCCTTACTCGGCAGCAAATTGAGAACGAGTACTATATGCTCTACTACCAGTTCCTAAAGCACGCTTTTGGGATTCGCCACATATCCCCACGGCACGGCGGCACTCGCCTGCGGCTGTACTTCGATCGGTTCCCCGACACCGGCCCAAAGGTTGAGCGCTTTAAGGCATTGCTCTTGGCGCTGCAAAGCGCCCCGGAGTTCCGCGCCGCCAGAGTGTGTATAGCGCCGGAGGACATCGCCGAGGTGCATTCGCACGATCACGTGTTACTGCAGTGTCTGGATGTCGTGCTGGGGGCCATGGCTTTTCGGCTGAATGACAAACACAGGCTAAAGCCAGAGGGTGCCAAGAGGCGAGGCAAGAGAACCATCGCCAAGGAAAAGCTCTATCGGATGATTCTCAAAGAGATTCGCGCGTTGTACCCGCGGTTCAACATTGGTATCTCCACGGGAATCGGGGGCCAGCCCTCGCGACGATGGAGCGATCCATACCGCCACTGGGCCTTTGTGCCGGCAGAATCAGAGTGCGACGAGTCTCTGACAAAGAGCCACCCACAAAAAGAGAACCCCGCTTGGCCTACATCAGTATCTGACGCCTAACGTCAGACTTCGGTCAAGCAGGGTTATCCTGCCCATAGTGTATGACAACCGCATCGACATGTCAAGAGTCCGAGACCGCGGATCTCTGATGTCGCTTCACGCGGCCGCCCACTGCGGCACCACGTCGATCACGAGACCCGCCTCGATCACCACCTTCGGCTCCCCCGCCCCGTCCGCCGACAGGCGCCAGATGAGGGTGTCGGGCTCGCCGTCGTCCAGCAAAAGATAGGCGCCATCGGGCGACCAGCGCAGGGCGCCGACCGTGACATGCAGCGTCCGCTCCCACGCCACCTCCCGCGTGTCCCAGCGCAGGACGGTGAGACGCGAGGTGCCCGGCCCGGCCCGATCCTCCGCGTCGGCGGGCACCCACGAAGCATACAGCGCGCCGTCGGGCGAGCGCCGCGCCTCCCCCGGCAACGCCATTGGGCTGCACGTCACCCCCTCCTCGCGGGTGGTGGTGACACCGCCGGCGGCCGTCCAGCATAGGGAGGTGCTCCGGGCAACGTACGATTCGATCGGCTGGCCGGTGTCATGGACGTCTCGCCGCGCCACATCAAGGACGTGCACCTCTCCCACCGTGCGCCCCTGATACGTGCCGTCGATGAATACCTCCTCGTAGCAGCAGCCAAACGCGATCTGGCGCCCATCGGGCGACCACACCAGGTGGCCGAGACGACGCCATTCCTCGCGGTCGCCCTGGAAGAGGCGTTCGACCCGCCCCCGCTCGGTGTCATAGGCAAAAATCTCGGTGAGACCCGCCGGGCTGCCGGGGGCATCAGGGTACGGAGACCAGGCCAGGGTGCGCCCATCGAGGGACCAGGCCGCCTCGGGGCTGATCGGGCCGGGGAGCCATCCGTAGACGCCTCCAGCGAGGTCCACCAGCAGCATTTGGAGTGTCCCCCGCGCTCGGGCTTCCCCCCATTGGGCGAGCCAGCGCCCGTCGGGGGAGATGTGGGTGGGGTGGCTCCACGAAAAGGTGCCCCAAATGTCGCGATAGCGGGTTCGCAGCGGCCGCTCGGTGGTCAGGCGCTGGCGATGCTCGCCGCGCACATCCGCCCGCCACAGATCGCCGTCGTGGACGTAGAGGAGGGCCAGGTCCGCGCCGGGGGCGGCCGCCGGGGTGGGCGCCGGCGTCAGGGGGACAAAGGCGCGCTCCGCCGCGCCCTCCACCAACTGCTCGATCTCGCCGAGCAGCTCCTCGGCGGGTCGCGGCGGGAACACCTCATCCGCGGGTTCCCACGGGCTGTCAGGATAGGCCCGGCCATCCTCCGTCAGCACGAAACGCCAAGGCTGGGGGGTTCCCGCGTAATAGTCATCCTCCCGGACCAAGCCCAGCGGGCTCAGGAAGAGCAGGTAGGTGATGCCGGGCGCGAGCGGGATAACGTACCCGGCATCCAGCGCCTCCTGCCGCAGGCGTTGGATCGCCTCCCGCGACGACGTCGCCCGCCGCGAGGCGCCGCCGTAGTCCCACGCCTCGGCCTGCACCACGCGGATGGTGTCTGGCCCCTCCCCCTTGAGATAGCGATCCACCCGCAGGCGGTAGACCTGGCCCAAAACGTACGAGTCGTCGGAGGCACGAGAGGGGTTGTCGGCGTCCCTGGCGAGGTTGATCTCCCCCTCCACCCCCTCCAGCCGGCCGATGGCGATGACCGTCGATAGCTCCACCAACTGCTCGAGGTTTCGAGCGCTGACGTAGGAAGGTCGGCCCGACGTGCGGGGGGCGGAGTCACTGTCCGGCGGCGGGGCACAACTCGCGATGAGGAGCCCAAGGATCGCCAGCAGCCAGGCGGAGCGGCAGCCCTGCCTCATGCCCGGTGCCATTGCACTCTGGCGTCTCATGTGCAGCCTCCTCGTTAGGCGCCCTGATGGCGGCGGGGGCGTCTGGATCGCGAAAGCGCGAAACGGGCGAAAGACGCGAAAGAAGGCGGCGTCGAAAGTGACTGTCGTGCGCGGAGAGGAACTCCTCAGGATCCCATTCCCACCTGCAGCGGGCCTTTTGCGCACGATCCGGCACCTATCGGATCGCCGCGATCCAGGAGCCCTGCTGCACAGGGCAGTTCCTTCCGGAGGCGTAGATTCGCCACGCCGGCCGGGCGCCATCCCTCACTCCACCCGCAGCAACACCCGCGCCGACGAGTGGGGGTAGGGCGAGAGGGCGTCCTGCTCGGCCAGCGTCAGGGTGTCCAGCCGCGCGAATGGCTCACCCACGGTCAGAATGCGCAGCTCGTACTCTCCCGGCTCCGCCGGCACAGGGATGGATACCGGCACACGGCGCCACTCCCCCGCGGGGGATTCTACATACAGGGGCGTGTGCGCCTCACCGCCGTGGTGGATCGGCACCTGCTCGAAATCGACGAACGCCACCACGCCGTAGCGGCGCTCTTCGTCCCTGCCGACGTGCAGGTAGAAATCCAGCATCCCCCCCGCGGGGGCCCGCGTCTCGGTCCAGATGATCCAGCCCCGGGTCGGCCCTGCCCCGCGCGGCTCGGCGAGGTCGCTCGGCACGAACCCCGGCAGCCTCCCATCATCGGCCGGACGCCGGTCGCCCTGGATGTAGGCCCCCTCCGCCGCCGCCACAGAACCCTCCACTGAGAGGCTGGCCCGCGCGAACCGGACGTTGGGGAGGGTACGATCCTGGAAGGAATCGTACCCGGCCGGGCCCGGCAGGAACGGGTCCTCCTGGAACATCACCAGCAGGTCGTGCAGGCCCTTCCCCGTGACGGTCACCGTGATGGGCACCGTGACGGCATCGCCGAACGCGACTCCCTCGTGCGACTGGAAGTGATCGGCCCCCGGACTGCAAGGCACCTGGAGATAGTCGAGCAGGCAGAGGAGCCCGTAACCGTGCGCGTGCTCCCGGCCGGAATGCAGGAAGAACTCGCCCCGGAAGGGCTCGCCCCGTGGAAGGAAAAAGGTGCTGTCGGCGCCGGGCACCATTTGGCCGTACGTACCTCGCAGGCCATCCGCAATGCCGCCGGGGTTCTGCCGGATGAACGCCTCGATCTGCCGGGTTGCGTCCTCACGATCATAGATGGCATTGCCATCAGTACCGGGTGGCACCGTGCTGCGCAAGATGCCAGTGGGGTGCGTTGCACCGGCCATGGCCGGCGATGTGTCCGCCGGCTGTCTCCGGCAGGCAACCGTCCCCGCCATCAGGACGATCCCCAGGATCGCCAGCCGGAGGCCCGCGCACCGGGGCCATGGGCCGCTCCGCGTCCGGTTCACGGCTCCGCCCGCGGAACGATTACCGTCTCGACCACCGTCACGCGGTGCACCGTCACCGGCACGCGCACCGGCCCCGCCTCGGTCTCCTGGACGATCCACTCGGTGTATGTCGACCGTGTGGTCGTCAGGTTCGGGGCATCATGAGTCGGTGAAGCCAGGGCCGTGGCACTGCCGAGCACCACGCCCGCCACCAGCAGCACCAGCACGACACGCAGCACCATCGACCGCATGGATGTCCTCCTCATCTCGTATTTGATGTGAAGCCGCCATGGATGCCCGCAGCCCGGATGCGATGACATTCCCCTCCAGGACGCCGGGAGCGCGAAACGGGTTCCCTCCGCGCCCCCGGCCATCCCGCGTTCGATGAGGCAGACATGCCTCCCGCCAACGGAACACAAGCTCGCGTTACGACGCCATGCGGCGCTTGCGGCGCATGGCGACTATAACCCCGGCGAACACCAGGATCCCCGCCAGGACACCCGCACCGACGGCCGGGGTTCCCCATGCTACCAGGAGGTGTGCCCTCGATGCCGTGGGGGCGGCTATCGCCGGGCTCGCGGCGGCCGGGACGCTCACTCCCAGGGCCGTATCGGTGTTCGGCGTGAGGGGCTCGATCTTGTATCCCAAGGGCTCCCCGAAGCTGCCGAACCACTGCACGTAGCGCACGCCAATGACGCTGTCGGGAAGGTCGCCACCGGACAAGCTCCACGGCACGACATCGGAGCGAAAATCGGCACCGAACAGGTCCTGGCCGATGGCCGACCAGGCACGCACCAGCGTGGCGTCAGGATGGGTACGGCCAAACGCGGTCTGGGAGAGATATTGCCCGGCCCACTCGCCCGCGGTATCGGCGCTAAGAGGCGTCTCGCTGATGCGCAACTCCTCGACGGCCCCGGTATAGGGGTCCATACGTACCAGAGAGACCACCCGTTGCCCCTCGTCGTAGAGGGGCGCGTCCCACGCATAGATGTGCCTGGGCGTCGTAACAAGGGACCTCCCCTCTGGATCGGCCACGGTGTCGACCACCGTGAACCGGATCAAGCAAGGGTCGCCCACCACGACGCCGCCCAGCCCGTTCGCCCGGGCCCACGCGGTCGCCTGCTGTCGAGCCTGCTCCTTGTCCACGACAAAGGGCGCGCGTTCGCCCTCCAAGTCCTCGACGGGCGCGCCGCCATAGGCGTTGAACACCGGCTCGTTGGCGTGGACGGTGGCGCCCCAAAGCAACACCACGATCAGTGCCAGCGCCCGTCGGACAGTGAGGGTAGAGTGCCTCCCGTTCACCGTCCTCATGCCCGTTCGCCCCATGTCGCACGTCTCCTCTTTCACCATGGGCGCTTTGCTAGGTGCCGCGAGCCGAGGGCCGGCGCTAACAGCGCGAACCCCGCCTGTGCGGGCGAGGGCAGTCGGCCAGCGCCGCACGCCAAAGCGCAGCGCTCTCCGCCCGAGAGAGACCTTGCCTCCCTCTCGCGCGAGCGCTTATTGCGCCGGCTCGACCACTACCGGCGCAAACACCATGACGTGCTCCGGCACTCGCATCCCCGCCTCCCGTAGCGCCTCCTCCAACCCCGCGACGTCGTCCGGGTCGGGCAACCACACCTCGATGCGGTTTTCCTCTATATTCGTGGCGCTGTGCTGCGGTATCCCCAGCTCATCGGCGATCCGCACCATCTGGACCCGTAGCGCCTCCAGTTCGATGAGGGTCAGGTCCGCGCCGCGCACCTCCACGATCTCGGCGTACGGCTGGCCCGCGATGTAGCGCTGCATCGTCTCCTCCCCGTCCCGGGTGAAGCGCACCACGAGGCGGTACTCCGGCGTGTGCTCGATCCACAGCCCGGCAAAGGTGTCCCGCTCCTTCTCCGTCAGCTCCACCTGCAACCCGCCGAACGCATCCCGCAGGTCGAAGCGGCGCAGCGCCTCGTCGAGGCTGACGCCATGATGCTCGGCGTACACCTGGGCGTCGTGGCGCCGCGTCTCCTCCACCGACAGGATGATCGTCGTGGCCTCCGGGTCAGGGGTGGCGGGCGGATAGGCGGCGTCCGCCGTAGCCCGGGCCGCCGGGCCGGCCACGTCCCCCACCACCCAGTAGGGGCCGGGGCAATCTGCCTGAGAGGATGGTTGTTCCCCCAACTGGGTGATGGTCCCAGTCTCGCCCCCACCGAGGCGCACCATGGCGCCGGCGTGCCAGACCACCTCCTCATCCCCATCGATGATCCGGACGGTATCTCCTTCGATGGCCACCTTGCCGGCGTACTCCGGCGGCCAGGCCAGCAGGTAGTTGGTGTCCCCCGGCACGCTCTTCACCCGCAGGCAGCCATCCACGATGGAGAACTCCCCGTCGAGCCTGGCCACCCAGCGCGTAGCGACGACGACCTTGCCTTGGGTCGGGGTGGGGTTTGACATAGGAGGTGTGCGGCAGGCAGTCAACGCAACGAGGGCCGACCCCGCGATCACCCAGCGCGCGGCACATCCAAGCCCCGATGGATGAAGGGGTACGTGCACGAGAGATATATATCTACGTGTATGGAACGACATGCCCGCATCTCCTCTCCTGCGATTGGACATCTCTCATAGCCAAAACTGGATTGCTATCGGGCCAGCCTGACACGAACGGCAACCTTCCACTTGAGAGGCCATGTCGCAACATACAAGATAGTATCGGCCACAAAACTATGTCAAACTATCGGACTCCGAAGGCGTAGACCTCCGGAGTCCTACTTCCTGATGTGTTTCCACCAAGTCACTCTGCTCTGCTACTCGCTGCAGGTGCTAGTTGGTCAATATCGTGAGTCCAAGAATGTTAATGATTTGGTCAACTGGCCCATAGACCGCCCCAAGGCTGCCGTCAGTAAAAGTGCATCTCGATATGGTCGTTCCATAGGCCGTATTGCCCCAAAACCAGGGGCCTCCACTGTCTCCTTCCAGTACTGGAATGTCGACGGCAAGGTTTACTCCATCGACACCAACCTGGACGATGTGACCACAACCGCCGCCTGTGATCATCCCATATTTGCAAACCCAGTCGCCCACGGACTGGCCAGCGTAATACCTCACGCCATAGATATAGCGGTGTACGTTCCATCCCATACGAGGTTTCGGACAGTGAATCCAGGTGCAGTGTGCCACTGAATATCCCTCGGCGCGGAGGGGATGCCGTCCGGCGGAGTTCCGGCCTGGAAGGGCAGTTGCACCCCCTCATACCATTGCTCGTTACGACAGTGCCCGGCAGTCGTAATGCCTTTGGTTCCACCGGCGTTCATCACCGAGAGACCGCTCGTGCACGTCGACAGCGCTTTACCCCCCAAAATATCAGTGACCTTCGTGGGTAACTCATTGACCCTCAGTACAGTGACCTCGGCAGGCAAATAGAGATCTGCTTCACGAAGGTGGGCGTTGAACTGATTTGGGTCGAGCACGTACAGTTCCGCGCGATTTTCGCGTGGACTGATTGCGGAAGAGTGGCCAACACCCAATGAACTCGCAACCTGTGCTGCCTGTTCGCGAGCGATCTCAAGTTCTATGAGGGTCACACGTGCCGGGTGTACCTCAACTATGTCAGCCAGCGGTCCATCTCTGACATATGAGCGGATCGTAACTTCCCCATCATGTGTAAAACGAGCGATCACGCGGTATTCAGGCTCGTGCTGAATCCAGAGACCTGCGAAACTGCTCGCCTCCTCTGCGGTCAGTTTAGCGTTCAGATCCCCGATGTCACTCTGCAGCTTTAACCGCCGAACGGCTTCTTCGAGATCGACTCCATAGCGAGACACATACATTCTCGCATCCTGAACCAGTGCTTCCTCACCGAGAGGTTCTCGTTCAGGATCTGGCGATTGCGAGAGAGCCGGCGGCACGACGAGACCAAGCAACAACACCAACACCATGAGCACCGCAAAAACCCCATTCCTCCGCATCTCGGACCTCCTTTGGTCGCTACGCCCACTGACCATTCAGGGGCATGGTCAGCATAGCACACCCGTGGAGATCCGTCCCTAGGGAAACCCCCAGTCTTTTTCCTGGGGATTACCCTGGGTTTCTCCCGTCGGGGAGGCCGTCGGGCCACTCGTCGCGGGCCCAGAGCACCACCTCTACCCGCGAGGCAAGGCTCAGTTTGCCGAGGACGTTCGTGACGTGGTACTCCACCGTCTTCGGGCGGACGCACAGCGCCCCGGCGATGGCGGCGTTGCTCCACCCTTCGACCACCAACCGCAACACCTCCCGCTCCCGCGGGGTCAGGCTCTCCCAGCGGTCGCCCGCCGCCTCCCGCCAACGGCGGACGCGGGCCAGTTGCTGCCTGGTCAGGATCACCTCGCCCCGCGCCGCACGACGCACTGCGGCTACCAGCCGCTCCGGCGCCAGCCCCTCGAGCAGATAGCCCGCCGCCCCCGCCATCACCATCGCCGCCAGGTAGGCGTCGGCGTCCTGAGCCGCCAGCACCAGCACCGCCGTCTCCGGATGGTGGGCCCGCACCCGGGCCACCGTTTCCTCCGGCGTGGGGCCGGGCAGGCACCGATCGAGGAGCAGCACGCGGGGGCGCAACGCGGCCGTCAACCGCCGCGCCTCGGCGCCGTCGCCCGCCTCCCCGACGACCCGAAGGTCGGGCGCCTCTTCCAGGATGGCGCGGATACCCGCGCGGATCGTCGGGTGATCGTCGGCCAGGAGCACATCGATGGCGCGACGCGTCGCGCGCCCGTCCATCGCTCCTCCGTTGCCTCAATGTGGTGTTCGACGCCTACAATCGGGGGTAACAGGCTAACACAGCAGACGCAGGGGGCGTGAAAGGCGTTCCCTCGCCGCAGCATCAGGCAGCAGGGGCGGCATGGGGCACAGCGGCCGCCCCCCTCAAGGTATCAGATATTGGGCCTCGTGGCAATGTCGGATCCGGCAAATCCAGTTGCCGCTTCCGGCAATGCCGCCGCGCGAAACGCCGGGGGCGCGAGCCGTGGCTCCGTGCGGCGGCCCGCAGGATCATCCTCGATCCGCGTTCATCCGTGGAATCCGCGTCCATCCGCGTTCCTCTCCCCCCAACCACAAGGCTGCTGCCCCCGATTGGGGGCAGCAGCCTTGTTCGTGATACGTGCGAACGCCAATCCGTTACCTGGGCAGATACTCCCCCGCCCAGGCCACGTCCAGCTCCTGCAGCTTGCCGGCCAGGGGCGCGCCCGTCGCCGGGTCCCAGCCCATCATGCCATAGTAAATGTGCATCGCCTCGCGCAGCTCCTCGCGATCGATGCCGCCATCGGCCAGGGCGCCGCCCCGGGTGGGGCCGTAGCTGCGCTCCGCCAGGCGGTCGTCCTCCACGGTAAACCCCTCGCGCATGTTGAACACCCGCGCCAGCGTCATGGCGCGCTCGCCCACCTTGAGCAGCTCATAGGGGCCAACGTCCCATCCCGTCGCCGCCCGGACCATCTGCGAGAGTTCATCCAGGCTCCAGCCGGGCATGGAGCACATGGTCAGGCAGTTGATCGTGATGGACGCCATCGAGTTATAGATAGTGGCGCGCACCTTATCGGGGCCCAGGCTCTCCAGCGCCATCGGCTCGAGCACGCCCATCTCGCGCAGGCGGCCGTTGGGCTGAAAGCCCTCTTCCGTGGCGTTGAACATGTTCGAGTCGTGCAGCGAGTGACAGTGGTCGGCGCCGGTGGGCGAGACGGCGTAGCCGATGGCCAATCCCCGCTTGAAGCGCGGCTCATGCATCGGGTAGGCCTGGTTCTTGGCCGCTACGGCGTACATCGCGGCGCCCTTGCCGATCTTGGCCACCGCCGCCTCGAACCCCTCGGCCAGCAGATCGCCCAGCCCCTCGCGCTTGCCGATCTTTTCCACCATGGCGATCATGGCGTCGCCGTTGCCAAAGCGCAGGTCGATGCCGTCGGTGTCCTCTTTGGTGAGGAGGCCGTTCTCGTAGCACTCCATGGCAAAGGCGATGGTCACGCCGGTGGCGATGGTGTCCAGCGAGTAGGCGTTGCACAGCTCGTTGCCGCGCGACACCGCCACCACGTCGCTCACGCCGCAGGTGGAGCCGAGGGAGCCAAGGGTCTCGTACTCGGGCCCGCCATAGTCAGGGTCGACGGTGTACGCCTCCCTCTCGGCCTTGACCACCTTTTTGCAGCGCACGGCGCAGCCCCAGCAGCCCTCCATCTGGACGCCGATCTTGTCCATGATATAGCTCAGGCCGTGGACCTCGGGGAACTCGCCATCGCGAAAGTTGCGCACGGGCAGATTGCCCTGGAGCAGGCCGCCCTCGAGATCGCCGCCGCCGGTGCCAGACTTGGCCAGGCTGGCCGCGCGGGTGCCCTCGCGCACCTCTTGCGCCGCGCGGCGCGCCATGGCGCGGATGGTGTCGGCATCGACGCCGTTCAGACTGATGGTGCCACGCGCCGCCACCGCCTTGAGCCGCTTCGAGCCCATCACGGCGCCCAGGCCGGTACGGCCGGCAGCGTCCTTGAGCCCGTCCATCACGCAAGCGAAGCGCACCTGGTTCTCTCCGCCCGGGCCGATCATGGTGCAGCGCAGCCGGTTGTCGCCCAGCTCCTCTTGGATGGCGGCCTCCGTCTCCTTGGTTGTCTTGCCCCACAGGTGGGAGGCATCGCGGATCTCGGCCTTGCCGTCGGTGACCCAGAGGTACACCGGCTTGGGCGAGACCCCCTCGACGATCAGCGCGTCAAAGCCCGACCGCTTGAACTCGGCGCTCCAGAACCCGCCCATCTCGGCGGCGCCGAACGCGCCCGTCAGCGGTGACTTGGCCCCCACGGCGGTGCGCGTAGCCCCCGAGATGGGCAGGCCCGTCAGCACGCCCGGCGCAAAGACGAGCTTGTTCTCCGGCCCCAGCGGGTCGGCGCCCTTGGGCACCTCCTTCAGGAGCACGTCAGCGACGATGTTCCAGCCGCCCATGTAGCGGCGCAGGTAGGCCTGGCCGGGCTCCTCCACCTTGATGGTGCCGTCCGTCAGGTTGACGCGCAGAATCTTGTTGTGAAACGAGCGAGACATGGCTTCCTCCTCAATACAGATAATGTCGGTCCGGTGCCGCGCCGTCGCTCCGCCGCGGCGTCGTGACGCTGTCGCGTCGTGAAGCGGCAGCGTCACAGCGCCTGTGCAGAGTTCACGTGAGTCGGCACGCCCTCCTCTTCGAAGATCGATCGATCTCCGTTCGATCCTCCGGCGTGAGCCGCCAGTCGGCGGCGGCCACGTTCTCGTCCAGCTCCTTGGCGTTGCGCATCCCCACCAGGGCCACCGTTACCGCGGGGTGGCCGAGGACCCAGGCGATGGCCAGCTGCGCCACCGATTTGCCATAGCGCGCCGCCAGGTCCTGCAGCCGCGCCACGACGCGTAGCTCGCGCTCGAACTCGGCCTTGCGAAACAGCGGCAGCCCAAACGCCGTACCACTGGAACGCCAGTCCCAATCGACAAAGGTCGTCTCGGGCGTAAAGGCGCCCGTCAGCAGGCCAAACCCGAGGCTGCCGTAGGCCATAAAGCCGATCCCATGGCTCAGACAGTAGGGCAGCACCGCCCGCTCGACGCGGCGGTCGAACATGTGGTAGCCCACCTGATTGGCCGCCAGGTGGCCGGCGCGCTCACAGACATCCATCATCGCCGGAGCAAAGTTGGACACGCCATAGTGGCGGATCTTGCCCGCCGCTTTGAGGTCCTCCAGCGCGCCGATCGGCTCGTCGTAGGGGGTGTTGTGGTCGGGCCAATGGATCAGCAGCAGGTCGATCCAGTCAGTGTTCAGCCGACGCAGACACCCCTCGGCGTGGGAGATGATGTGGGTGCGCTTGGAGCAGCGCCCCGTGACCTTATGCTGGGCGTCGATGTCGAACCCCACCTTGGTGACCAGCACGATGTCCTTGCGCCGCGGCCCGAGCGCGCGGCACAGCAACTCCTCCGAGTGATGCGGCCCGTACGCCTCGGCGGTATCGAACAGGGTGATGCCCCGATCGATCGCCTGGCTCACGGCGCGGCAGGCGTCGTCGACGTCGATGGCGCCATACTGGGTGGTGCTCATCTCCCAGGTCCCAAATCCCAGGGCGGAGCACTGCAGGTCGCTGTCCCCGAACGTCCTCGTCTCCATGACACCTCTGATTCGTGTTCACTCCCGGCGCGTCGCCGGGGCCCGGCCGGATCGGCGCTGCGCGCCGGTCCGGCTACACGGCGCTACTTGGGGCACGCGTTCCGGTCAAAGGGCTGCCCCTCGCCCAACACGGCGTGGGCGTAAGGCATCCACTCGCTGATGGGGATGCTCTGCGGGCACTCGGCCTCACACTGGCGGCACTGCACGCAAGAGCTGGCCAGGATGCGCGGCGGCTGGTCGGGCAGGCGATGGTTGTAGCGCTGCCGGGCGTCGTCCATGGCGCCGAACATGACGCCGTTGTTCAGCGTGGTGAAGGTGCGCGGGATGTCGACGCCGTTGGGGCAGGGCATGCAATAGCCACAGGCCGTGCAGGGCGCCGCCGACAGCGCGTTGTAGGTGTCGCGCGCGCGCCCGACGATCTCCAGGTCCTCGGACGTCAGCACCCCCACGCCCGACCGGCCGGCGCTCTCCACGTTCTCCTGCACCTGCGCCAGCGTGCTCATGCCGCTGAGCACTACCGAGACCTCGGGCTGGTTCCACACCCACTGGAGCCCCCATTCGGCCGGCGTGCGCCGCACCGGCGCCGCATCCCACAGCGCCTGGACGGCGTCCGGCGCGCTGGCCAGCTTGCCGCCCAGGAGCGGCTCCATCACCACAACCGCCAGCCCCTTGTTCGCGGCGTAGCGCAGTCCTTTGGTGCCGGCCTGGAACTCCTCATTCATATAGTTGTACTGAATCTGGCACACCTTCCAGTCGTAGGCGTCGACGATCTCTTTGAACACCGGGAAGGCGTCGTGGAACGAAAACCCCACTGCCCCCACGCGCCCGCTGGCGCGCACGCCGTCCAGCCAGCGCAGCACGCCCATGTCGCGCACCATCTCCCAGCGTTGGCGGTTCAGGCCGTGGAGCAGGTAGACGTCCAGGCGCTCCGTCTGCAGCCGCTCCAGCTGCTCGTTGAGCATCCGATCAAAGTCGGCCGGCTCACTGATGGAGCGGCACAGCAGTTTGGTTGCCAGCCAGACGCGATCCCGGTACCCGCCCTGCAGGGCGCGCCCCACGAGGGGCTCGCTCTCGCCCCTGTGGTAAGGATAGCCAGTGTCGAGATAGTTCACGCCATGGTCGATGGCATAGTGCAACATGCGGATGGCCTGCGCCTCGTCGATCTTGCCATCGACGGTCGGGAGGCGCATGCAGCCAAAGCCGAGGGCCGAGACGTGGTAATCGAGCGTACCAAAGGGACGATACTGCATCAGCGTGACTCCTTTTTGTGAACCCAATCAACCATCGGCCGGGGCATGGGCGTCGACACTCCGGCCCGCTGTGGGGGCGGATTCGAGCTGCGGCGCGGCGAGGGCGACGATCCCCGCCCCGCGCCGCCCGAGGACCACCACCAGCACGGCGCTGCCCAGGGCCATGGCCGCGCCGATGAGAAACAGCGGCCGGTAGCCCAGCCCCGTGACGATGAATCCCCCGCCAAAGCTTACCGTGCCAAAGCCAAGACTCATGCCCACAGAGCCGGCCGCGGATATCAGTGACCGCCACTGTGGCGCCACCATCTCCATCTGCTGCGACTGATAGGCCGGCACGAACAGGGCCGTGACGGCCAGCATCATGGCGTAACCGACGGCCACCGCCAGCCAGTGCCCCACCAGCCCCATCTGCGCCAGGCCGACGCTCAGGAGCGCCGAGGCGACCACCATGGCAAAGGTGCCGCCGTGGCGGCGTGCCAGGCGTGGCCCGCTGAGCGCCGCCACTACGGCCAGCAGCATGCCAACGCTCGAGACCGTGCCGATGAGCGAGGCGGGCAGGCCGAACTCGCGGTCGAGGTAGGCCGATGCGAACGCCTTACAGCTCGCGGTGGCGCCGTTGTTCAAAAAGCCGCTCGCCACCAGTACCAACAAGGGGAGTAGCGGTGGCAGCGCCCGTCGCTCCGTTGGTGACGGCCGGAAGGCCTCTACTCGCCGCACCCACAGGAGCGGCAGGACGCCGACCAGCCCCACGGCCACCACCACCCAGAGCCCCAGCCGATAGGGCGTGGGATCCTCCGTCGTGGTGCCCGTCAGGCCCGCGAACAGCCCCGGCAACAGCCCACCCACCAGCGTGCACAGGAACATCCCCGCGCCCGCCAACGCCTCGCGCATGGCAAAGGCGCCCCGGCGCGTGTCATTCGTGGTAAAGGTGGCCAGCGCGGGAACGACATTCACCTGCACCATCGCCCAGCCGGAGGACGACACGATCTGCACCAGCAGCGGCCAGAATGTCCGCAGGCCCAGCGGCACCGCCTCGGTAAAGGGAAGCAGCGCCATCCCTACCACATTCACGACCGCCCCCGCCACGATCACCCGGGTGGGACCAAACCGAGAGCCCAGCGCCCCGGACGGAATGCTCGCCAGCATGAAACTCACCGCGCCGGTGGCAAAGACCGTCCCGATAAAGTCGGGGCCATACCCCAGCCGCAGGATGTACAGCACCTTGAGCAGCTGCATCATGCCCAAGTGGGCGCCCGCAAGCAGCGCCGTCGCCGACTCTAGCAACCACACGTCCCGCCCGAACCGCGGGACCAGTCTACCAATGCGCACCATCACCATGTCCTATCGATCGAGTTCGTACAAAGAGACGGGCAGCCTCCATGCGCCCGTATGGGCCTCTGCCCGAGGCACAGCCGCCGAGGACGGCGGCGCTCCGATGTCCTTCACTCCCCGATCAGCGTTGATCTGCGTTCATCTGCGTCCAGGTGATTCCTACCCCGTGCACCAGGCGCCGAACACCGGGTACTGGCTGCAGATGAACTCCAGGTACGCCGGCCGGTCCTTGGCGTTCTCGTCCAGCGCCCGACGCAGCGCCGGCGCGATGTCGGCGGGGTCGGTGACGTGTTCGGCATAGTACCCCATCGCCTTTACCGACTCGGACATGTCGGCCACGGCGTGGTCGCACACCTCGCAGGTGTAGGGGTCGTGGCCGGGCCCCCAGAAGCCGGGGCCGTAGCCGGCGAAACCACCGTTGTTGATGTGGATGGTGGTCACCCCCACGCCATAGCGCACCAGCGCCTCGAGGTTGCCCAGCATATAGCCGACCCCCGCGTCGCCGGTGACGTTGACGCACTGCCACGCGGGATGGGCCAACCTGGCCGCCATGGCCGCTGCCAGCCCGAACCCCAGCGTCGAGACGTTGCCCCACCCCATGAACCCCCGCGGGATGACCGTATCGTATACCGTGGTGAGCTGGTCGCGGGTGGTGCCCGAGTCATGCGTCAGGAACGACGCCTGCGGGTCGAGCAACTTGGCCAGCTCGCCGTAGACGCGATAGGGGTTGATGGGCGTGTCCTCCGACGCCATCAGCGGCAGGTACTTGGCCATCATGGCCGCCCTGGCGGCGCGGATCTCCTCGTGGAGCGCTAGGTTGGGGGCGACGCCCCCGCTCGTGCGGCGCGACACCTCCTCCACCAGCGCCTCCAGTGCCAGCCCCGCGTCCCCGGCGACGGCCACATCGACGCGATAGTTGCGGTTCACGTCCTCGAGGTCGTTGGTGCACTGCACGATCGTCTTGTGACGGGCATCGGGGACGGTATGGCGAAAGTGCCCCAGCGCCAGGCTCGTGCCGACGCCGAACACCAGGTCGCTGCGTCGCAAAAAGTCGATGGCGGGCTCGCCGCGCACCCCGAGAGACAGGGGGTGGTTCTCCGGAAAGGCGCTCTTGGCCTTGAGGGTCGCAAGCACCGGCGCCTGGGCCAGCTCGGCCAGGCGGCACAGCGCCTCGGTGGCTTCGCCGTACAACACGCCCTCGCCCACATAGAGAAGCGGTCGCCTGGCGGCCAGCAGCGCCGCCGCGGCGGCCGACACGTCGTCCGGGTCCGGCGCGCTGCGCCAGCCCTTCACCGGCGTGTAGGGATACTCCTCATCGTCATACTCGCCCAGGCCCCTCGGGATGGTTACCAGCACCGGCCCGGGCCGACCCGAGCGCAGCGCCGTGTACGCCCGGCGCATCACCTCGGGGACGCGGTGCGGCTGGTCGATGTGGCCTACCCACTTGGTGACGGCGCGCACCCCCTCCGTGATGTCGTAGCGCCCCTTGCCCCACGTCCCCGGCGTGATACCGTCGGTGATGCACAGCACCGGCGACGAGTCCTCGTACGCCTGGGCCAGGGCGCCATAGGCCATCTGCAGGCCGGCGGCGTTCATGCCGCCCATCACCGTACACACGCCGATCCGCTTGCCGTTCGTCATGCGCGAGTAGGCGTCGGCCAGGGCCACGGCATAGCGCTCGTCGCGCATCATGAGCATCGGCATGCCCTCCTGGCCGAGAGCATTGTTCGCGCAGCACACCGGAAAGGTCGAGACCCAGGATGTCCCCTCGGCCTTGAGGATACGCGCCAACCCGTTCGCCGCCATCACCTTCATGGGTCCTCCCTCTCTGTGTAGAGCGTTGATGATCGGATGTCCGCCCTCTAGGCGCGCGCCGCCGGGTACTGCACCTCGGGGCCCGCGGCGGCGCCCTTGAGTCCCAGCTCCTCCATCAGCTTGGCCTGCTGCTTGCACCAGCCGAACACGACGCTGACGTCCCAGCCCACGCAAAAGTGGCGCACGCCCAGGTCCATCCACGGCTTGGCCTGTTCCAGGCTGCCGATCTCGACGCGCGGGTGCTTGCCCGCCTCCAGCGCCATGGCGATCATGCGCTTGTGGGCCTCCTGCACCTCGGGCACGCGCCCGCCGCCCGGCTTGCCGATGCTCACGGAGTAATCGCTGGGGCCGAACTGGAGCATGTCGACGCCGTCCACGGCCAGGATCGCCTCCAAGTCGTCCATGGCGCCCTTTTTCTCGATCATGATGGCGATGACGACCTCGTTCATGGCGTCGACCCACGTCTGGGAGCCGCCCTCGAGGAGATAGCCCACGGCGCGCCGCATGCCGGCGCCGTGCACGCCCCCCGCCTCGGGGGTCTCGGCGCGCACCAGGCGCACGCACTCGCGCACCTCGTCCGCCGAGCGGCAGTCGGTAAAGAGGACGTTCTGAATCCCCGAGTCGATGGACCGCTGGGCGATGAACCCCCGCGTCTGCTCCTCGACCTTCATCATGGAGGACATGTTGGGAAAGAGGTCCAGCGCGCGGCCGATATTGTCGAGCTGCTCGGACGTAAAGGGCGAGTACTCGCCGACGTACTCGATATAGTCAAAGGCCCCCGAGTGGCCGACGATCTCGATCATGCCGGGCCAGGGGGTGATGACGTGCGTGCCGATGGTCGGCTTGTCCTCGTTTAGCAGCTGCCGCAAACGATTGGGTCGCATGGTTGCCTCCGTGTATGGCTTGGTTGTCGTTCCGCCGTCCTATGCCCGCCGCGGCCGCGTAGCCGCGCTCGTGCCCGCATGGTCACTCGCCGATGCCCAGCACTTCCCGGCAGTAGAGCACGCTACGTTCCACGTCATGCCGTTGCTGCGCCACCAGCGCGGCCTCGTACTCGGGCGGGGTGGCCGCTCCGCGCTCCACCGTCACCATGGCGCCCATAAAGGGCTGCCCGCGCCGCACGAGCCGCTCGAAGCGGGCCAGTTCGTGCGCCCGGGCGCGTGGAAAGGCGCGCCAATAGTCGTCCTCGAGATAGTTCAGCACGCGGGGCGGCGTGCCAGTGAGGATCTCGAGGGTGAACGAGGCCTGGGGGCACAGCTCGCGGTAGCGAGCGGCCCACGCCTCGATCCCCACGTTCCCATCCCCCATGGCCACCCACTGGTAGGCCGCGCCGCGCGGGTGGCTCCACACGGCGCTGTCGCGGATGTGGCTGGTGACCACGTACGGGGCCAGGTGCTCCAGCGTTACCATGGGGTCCTCGTGCAGGCGCACCGGGTTGCCGCTGTCGATGCACACCCCCACGAACTCGGGCCCCGCCTCCTCCACCAAGTCCTTCATCTCCCAGCCCTGCAGGTCGGCGTGCGTCTCCATGGCCAGCATGATACCCAGGTCCATGGCCCGATCCCTCACGGCGCGTAGGGCGGCGATAGTGTGTTGGATGTGCGTCTCCAGCGGCACCTCGGTGCGCCGGTCCGCGTCGGACCCCAGCAGGCAGCGCAGCACGGGGGAGCCCAGCAGCTGAGCGGCGCGCAGACCTGCGGTGAGCTGCTCCACGGCGTTACCCCGCTCCCAGCGAAAGGCGGGCGAGGTCTCGCAGATGCTGCCGACCCCCATCTCGACGTCGAGCCCCAGCTCGTCGGCGTGGCGCTTTACGGCGCGGAGGTGGTCGTCGTCCAGTGAGGGGAACGCCTCGAGGCCGAAATGCGCCACATTCACGCCGATGCGCCGACAGTAGTCGAGCAGCTCCATGGCGCTCCACCCCTGCGACCGCACGCTGTATAGGTCCAGGCCGAGCTTCATCCCTTCGCCTCCCCGGGGTATATCGCGCCACCTCCCGAACGTCGCCCGTGCCGGTCCTCCCGCAGACATGAGCATCTGCGGAGGACCATCGGGAGGTGGTCTTGGCACGCCACCTACAGCGGCAGATCCACCCAACGCCGCTCCGCGACCGACAGGAGCGCGGCGTCCAGCACCTCCTGCGCCCGCATGCCGTCGTAGAAGGTGGGCAGGTGGGGCCGCTCGAGCCCACGGATCGCGTCGACGAAATCGAGCACAAAGGTGCGCATCAGGCGCTTCTGGTCGGCCCCCGGGATGGCGTCGAGGATCTCGGTAGGCACCGGCACCACCGGCAGCGGCTCCTCGCGGCGGTGGAGGCCATAGCGCGCGTCATAGAGGCCATAGCCCGACCAGAGGTCCAGCATCTCTTGCCCGACGCAGACGCGCAGCTCGAACGGCGTGGCCTGATCGTACAGCAGGGAGCCCTTGCTGCCATACACCTCCACGCGCTGGTCAAAGTTGCGGCCGGTAAAGACGCTGCTGTTGATGAACGTGGCCGTGCCCCCGCCGCTCAGGTCCGCCATGATGACCGCACCGTCGTCCACGTCCACGTCGACCATCTCGCCCGTCTCGGGGAGGCGACGCTGCTTCACGTAGGTGCGCGTCTGGGCACAGACCGCCGTGACCTCTTCGCCCGTCCACCAGCGCACCATGTCGACCATATGGGGACCCAACTCAAAGAGGGGCCCTCCGCCGGTGACCGCCCTGGTGCGGCGCCGCGTGGCCGGCAGCCACTGATAGTCAGACCGGCCGCTGGCATACACCGCCACCACGTGATAGACGGCGCCCAGCGCGCCCGAGGCGATGATGCGGTGGGCAAAGCGCGCCGCAGGGGTCTGGCGATGGGTGAACCCCACCCCCGTCTTGACCCCGGCCGCCTCGGCGGCGGCGTGCATCTCGCGCGCCAGCGGGTAGGTGAGGGCCAGCGGCTTCTCGCAAAAGACGTGCTTGCCGCGGGCCAGTGCCTCCATGGCGATAGGATGGTGCATGTCGGGCCAGGTGCAGACGTCGACGGCCGTCAGGCCCTCGTGCGCCAGCATCTCGTGGTAATCGGCGTAGCAGCGCGGCGCGCCGCAGATGCGCGCCACCTCGCGCAGCGCCGCCTCATTCAGGTCGCACAGGGCGGCGATCTCGACGCCGTCGCACATCAAATAGCCCGGCACGTGTTGCGCCCGGGCGATGCCGCCCAGCCCCACGATCCCCACGCGGATCGGTTCTGCACCGGCCATAGGTCCCTCCTTCACTATCAGGCGTCGCCCGCGTCGGCCACGCGGAAGGTTCGCAGCGACGCCTCCAGCGCCGCCCGAAGCTGCGCCTCGATGGCCGCACCGGCTCCCGTCACGTCTCCCGCCTCCACCAGACCGATCAGCGCATGGTGCTGCTCGACGTATACCTCCGACTCGCCGCGGCCATAGACCTTGACGCGCTCTGCGAGGACATAGATCACACCCAGGAGCGACTCGAGGATGCTCTGCAGGTAAGGGTTGCTCGCCTGCCTCCAGAGGGCACGATGGATGGCCAGATCGCAGCGCGTGCAGCGCGCCGCATCGTTGGCGGCGATGGCCACCCGCAGGTCGGCCAGCCTGGCGCGCAGCTCCTCGCAGTGGGCGGGGCAGCGGTTGGCCGCCGCCCGCTCGGCCGCCAGACGCTCCAGCGTCCAGCGCACCTCGTGGAGGCTGCGCACCGCCGCCTCGTCCAGCTCGATGACGTGGCGCCCGTTGGCTAGCCGCACGATGAGGCCCTCCGCCTCCAGTGCCTGCAGCGCCTCGCGGGCGGGCATGCGGCTGATCCCCAGCATGTGGGACACCTCGCGCTCCGTGAGGCGGGTGCCCTCTGGGATGCGGCCGGTACTGATGTAGGTGCGCAGCGTGTCGGCAGCCTGGTCCTTGAGCAGACTGCGATCCAGCTTGGGGCAGCGCTGCATCTCGGGCAATTGCGACAGGCGACCGGCCGAGGGGGACATGACCTCTCCTACATTGTAGAGGGCGGTATCCGGCATACGGTATACCACCATGTGCGCGACACGGCCACGCTAACACACTCGCGAGGCCATGTCAACCGCTCGCGCAGAGGGCGCGTCGACGTGGGCGACGAGTGCGCCGCGTCGGCGCCGAGCCGTAAACGGCCCGTCTGAGCCGACCAAGCCCGCCGAGGCGGGCTGACCTCCGCATACGTGTCGCAGCGCGCCTCGGCGCGCTTCCGAGCCCAGTACTCTGGGCCACCCAGCCGCCGGCTTGAGCCGCGGGTGGGGCGCGCCGCCGGCGCCATGGCCGAGCGCCATGGCGCTCTGGGCCGTGGCGGCGTATAATCGTCCCGCACGTCCGACCGGATCCCACACACAAGGAGTGCAACGACCATGGCAGAGGTTCAGCGGGTGTTCACGGTGGATGGCAAGCCCTTCTTTTCCATCGGCGGCCAGGCGCGCAACTCGAGCGGCTACAGCGCCGCCGAGGCCGAGACCGCCTTCCAGGCGGTCAAGTTGCTCCACGGCAACACCCTCGAGATCCCCGTCTACTGGGAGCAGGTGGAGCCCGAGGAGGGGCGTTTTGACTTTTCCTCCGTCGGGGAGTTGCTGAGCAGCGCGCGGCGCCACGGCGTCAAGCTGGTGCTCCTCTGGTTCGCTACCTGGAAGAACGGCGACATGGACTATGCCCCCGCCTGGGTCAAGACCGACTCCGCGCGCTTCAAGCGGGTCATGGCGCCCACCGGCGTGCCCCTGTGGGTGCTCTCGTCCCACTGCGAGGCGACCTGGGAGGCGGACCACCGCGCCTTTGTCGCGCTGTGCCAGTACCTGAAGGAGTACGACGCCGAGGGCTCGGTCATCGCGCTGCAGATCGAGAACGAGCCGGGCATCTTGGGCAGTGACCGCGACTATGGCCCCGAGGCGCAGGCCACCTTTGAGAGGTCCGTACCGCGCAACTTGGTGGCCGCTCTCAGAGCCCGCGAGGAGAGCCCGGTAGCCGCCATCTGGCGGAAGGCGGGCGCCCGCGAGGAGGGCTCCTGGCCCGAGCTGTTCGGGGATGCGGCGGGCGAGATCATGACCGCCTGGAGCATCGCCACCTACATCGACCGCCTGGCCGAGGCGGGTAAGGCGATCCTCGACATCCCCATGTACCTCAACGTCTGGCTCGGCGAGATCGGCTGGCGCATCGCCGGTCAGGACTATCCCTCCGGCGGCGCCGTGGGCAAGGTGCTGGACGTGTACAAGGCCGTCGCCCCCACATCGACCTCATCGCCCCCGACATCTATATCGCCGACGCCAAGGGGTACGAGGCCACCTGTGCCCGCTATGTTGCCCGGGACGACAACCCCCTCTTTGTGCCCGAGTCGGCGCCCTGGGGATCCAACGCCTGGCTGATGTTCCGCGCCCTGGCCGACTATGACGCCATCGGCTACCACATCTTTGGCGTCGAATCGGTGATCGCCGAGGACGGTTCGGTGCGCCCCGAGGCGCGCATGATGGTGGACAGTTTCCGCTGCGTCGCGGCGGCCATCCCCCTGCTGCTCGCCTACCAGGGCACGGGCCGCATCCATGCCGTCGTCCAGGAGGAGGGACTCGGCGGGATGACGCTCGACCTGGACGGCTACATCGGCCTCGTGGAGTTCGGCGAGGGGCCCATGCGCTGGGCGGCCAAGGACTGGCGTCACCCGCCCAGTCGCGCGCCGCGGCCCGTGGCCGAGAGCCCCCAGCGCGCCAGGGGCCTCATCGTGCAGGCCGATCGGCACACCTTTTACCTGGTGGGCGCCGACTATCGCCTGCACCTCCGCCCCAAGGTCGCGCCGGAGGTAGCCCGCGACGCCGCCTACTCGAACCCGCCCATCATGCACAGCCTGAGCCCGTACATCAGTGTGGACGAGGGGCACTTGGACGCCGACGGCGCCTTCCACATCGACCGCCGGCGGAACGGCGACGAGACGAACCACGGCACCTGGGTAGAGCCGGACACAGGGGTGGTGCGGATCGTCATGTGCCCGTGAGAGGTTGCCTATGACCGGACCGCAGCAGAGCACGGACCTGCCCACGAACCTGGCGGACCTCCGCGAAAAGTCGCTCGTCGCCGTCGCCCTGTTCAGCGGCGCGGCCGGATACGGCTGGTTCGTGTGGGTCGTGTGGGCGCGCCCGGCAGGCGCCGCCCTCTCCATGGCGTGGTTGGGCATCGCGCTCCTCGTAGCGGGCGCGGCGGGGGCGGTGGTGGCGCGTCGACGCCATCCGACCCTCGCCGCCCACCTGCTGGTGTGGGCCATCGTGGCGGCCGTCCTCTGCGCCCGACTCGTGTTCCCGGCGCCCGACCTCGCCTACCTGTGCTTGCTGCCCGTCATCCTGGGGAGCGTGCTCCTTGGTCAGGCGGCGCACCTGCTGGTAGCCGCGGTAGCGGGTGCGCTGATCTTGGCCCTGGGCCTGGCCGGCGCGTGGCCGCCGTGGCCCGCGGGGAGCGCGTTCCCCCTGGCG
This sequence comes from Anaerolineae bacterium, assembly GCA_040768165.1. Classification (GTDB taxonomy): domain Bacteria; phylum Chloroflexota; class Anaerolineae; order UBA1429; family UBA1429; genus DUUT01. The sequence continues at coordinate 80,833 of JAXGNH010000016.1, read as the reverse complement.
CTGGGCGCGCTGATGCGCAGCGTCGTCCGCGCCGGCGTCGCGCTCCCCCTGGCGATCCTCGCGCTGGTGACGGCGGCCACGTGGATCTCGGCCCGCAGCCTCTACACCGCCGTGACGTGGGTGTTCCTCGGCTATGAGAAGGCGCGGCGCAACGAGGAGGCGGCCCGCAACCAGCGCGGCGAGCTGCGACGCGTCGTCAAGGCGTTGGACGACGCCACCTACCGGCTGGAGCGCCTCAACTATATGTTGACGCTCACGACGGCCCAGGCGGAGGAGGCGCGCCGCCTAAAGCAGCAGTTCGCACAAACCATCAGCCACGAGTTGCGCACCCCCCTGAACCTCATCCTCGGCTTCACCGAGCTGATGACCGAGTCCCCCGAGTACTATGGCGGGCAGCTGCCGCCCGCCTACCTGCGTGACCTGGGAATCGTCCACCGCAACGCCTACCACCTGCAGAGCCTCATCAACGACGTGCTCGACCTGTCGCGCATCGAGGCCGCGCAGCTCGAGCTGACCCTCGAGGAGGTGCAGCCGGCCGAGTTCATCGCCGAGGCCGTGGCGACGGCCCGCAGCCTCGTCGAGGTGCGCGGGCTGGAGCTGCGTACCGACGTCGCGCCCGACCTCCCCGGGGTGCACGTCGACGCCACGCGCATCCGCCAGGTGCTGTTCAACCTGCTGAACAACGCCGCCCGCTTTACCGACGAGGGCTCGATCACCGTGCGCGCCTATCAGCAGGACGGCGAGCTGGTGGTGGCCGTGGCGGACACCGGCGTGGGGATCGCGCCGGAGGATCAGGCCGGCATCTTTGAGGAGTTTCGCCAAGCGGACGGCAGCACGCGCCGGCCCCACGGCGGCGCAGGCCTCGGCCTGGCCATCAGCAAGCGTTTCGTGACGCTGCATGGCGGCCGCATCTGGGTCGAGAGCGTCGTCGGGCGGGGGAGCACCTTCTACTTTGCGCTGCCCGCCAAAGCGCGGGACGCCGAGGTCGAGGGGGCGCCGGCGTTGCGCCCCGGTCGCCCCAGCGCATCGCGCTCGGGCATCCGGGAGGAGCCCGTCCTCCTGGCCGTCACCCGCAGCCCCTCGGCGGCGGCCCTGCTCATGCGCTACGTGCGTGGCTTTCGCGTGGTGGTGGCGGCGGACCTGGAGCAGGCGGCGCAGTCCTGCCGCCAGATGGTCCCCCAGGTGGTGGTGGTCGATTCCGCCTCTCACGCGTTGGAGGAGGAGGGGAGTGGCTCGTCGCCATCGTCCCTGGCGCCGGGGGCGGGAAGCCCGGCGTACGAACGCCTCGACGAGCTGGCGCGCTCGTGGGGCCTGGGGCACGTGCCCATCGTCGCCTGTCCACTGCCCGGCACCGAGCTGCTGCGGCACCTGGCGGTGGATGGGTTCCTCATCAAGCCGGTGTCGCACCGTAGCGTGCGCACCGCGCTGCGCCAGTTCGGCGAGCGCATCGACAAGGTGCTGGTCATCGACGACGACCAGGATTTTGTGCTCTTGATGCGCCGCCTCGTCGAGGACAACCCGCTGCGCCCCTGTCAGGCCATCGGCGCCTTTAGCGGGCAGGAGGGGCTCCTAATGCTGCGCCTCCACCGGCCCGACCTCATCTTTCTCGATCTAGGCCTGCCCGACCTGGCGGGCACCGAGGTGGTGGAGGCGATCCGCAACGAGCCTGAGTGGCGCGAGACGCCCATCGTGATCGTATCGGGGCAGGACGAGATGGCCAATCAGCAGACCATGCGCGGGGCGGTAGTGATCGAAAAGGTGGGCGGGCTGACGCCGTCGGAGGCGGTCCGCTGGATTCAGGAGGTAGCTGACAGCACCCTCACCGCTCCTCCAGCGACTCCAGAGCGGCCAGCAACGCCGCCTCGGTAGTCGGCTTGGCCAGGAACGCCGCGGCGCCCAGCGACAGGGCCAGCTCCTTTTGGCGGAGCACGGTGCAGACGATGACGGGGATGTGGCGCGTGTCGGGTTGGTTCAGGAGGGTCTGAAGCACGTCCCAGCCATCCTGGCCCGGCATCATCAAATCCAGGGTGATGGCGTAGGGCTGGACCTCCCGCGCCAGATCGAGCGCCTGGCGCGCGGAGCGCACCGTCACCACGCGGTAGCGGTGGGGGCTGAGATAGCTGCGAAAGAGTTCCAGGACGTCCTCGTTGTCGTCCACCACCAACACGGTGCGCTCGGCGATGGGCAGGCCCAACTCGAACCCGACCACGCCCGAGTCCTCTCGCGTCGCACCAAAGAGGGGCGACACCTGGGCATTGGTGAGCGCCGCCATCTCGGACAGCGCCGATACGCGCTCCTCCGCCTCCCGGGCCTCCGGCGCGGCCATCGCCTCGGGGGGCTCGACGCGCACCGACAGCTTGGCCATGGCGCCCCGCGCCTCCACCCGCAGATGCACCGTGGCGTCCTCGGCGCGCTCGATGAGGTACCCCAGGGCGCCCAGCAGCATCTGGCGCAGCAACGGCTGATCTACCGAGACCTCGGGCAGGTCGGCATCGAGTTCGGCGCGCACGCTCAGCCGGCGGGCGCGCAGCATCTCGTCGAGGAGCGCCACGACGCCTTGCGCCACGTCCGCCACGCGCGCGTAGCGGTCGGCCTGCGCCATACGCGCCGCCTCGAGCCGCAGCATCTCCAGGCGCCCGACCTCCGCCGCCTCGTGGGCCGCCTCGGCCGGCGCCGCGGGCTCGGGGGGATTGGCAACGTGGCGCTCCCACAGGATGCGCGCCACGTCATCGAGGGCGGCGCTCTGCAGCCGGTAGCAGTGGCGCAGGCTCACCACCAGGCGGTCGGCCACCGTCTGCGCGTTCTGGCCGTCGACGTAGCGCCACACCATGAGGCGATGCCGACGCCACTCGGGGGAGAGGGTGGGCGCCTGGGGGCCCGGGTCCAACTCTGCCACCACGTCCAGCAAGATGCGATGCAGCTGGCGCGCCCGCTGTTTGACGGGATCACCGTTCGATGTCAAGATCGCAAGGAGCGGGTGACCGCGCAGGTGCACGAGATCGTAGAGGTGCTCGAACGCGTCTGCTACCTGGGTGGCGAACTCGGAAACATCCACTCTCGCTACGCCCTCATCATGTCCACAAATGGCACCTTCATGTCATCGACAAGCCCCCGGTCACCTGCTAGGCTAGGGGCGCGGGGGTGATAGTCGCACAGCGCCGGCTTGTTGCTCGCTCGATGCCAGTATAGCACAGGGGCTCAGCCGCGTGAACCACCCGGCAGGCCCCGGCATGGCGGCATCGCGCCCTGTCTTTGGAGGAGAGATCGGCGATGGATGGAGCACGCCTCGCGACCGCGGATCAGCCGACGGCGGAGCGCACGCCACGCACCCACGCGGCGACAGCGGGACGTCGCCGCAACCGGGGGCGCGACCTGACGCTGCTGCTCATGGGCCTGCCCGCGCTGGTACAGATCCTCGTGTTTGCCTACCTGCCCATGTTCGGCCTGGTGATCGCCTTCAAGGACTATCGCTTCAACGAGGGGATCCTGGGCAGCAGGTGGGTGGGCCTGGAGAACTTTCGCTACCTCTTTGCCCGGGGCACCGCCTGGCGTATCACCTACAACACGCTGGTGCTCAATGCCATCTTTATCACCACGACGCTCGTCGTCTCGGTGATCATCGCCATCTTCATGAACGAGATCTACAAGAGCATGATGGCGCGGCTCTACCAGACGGCCCTCTTTTTGCCGCATTTCGTCTCCTGGGTGATCGCCGGCTATTTCGTGTTCGGCTTTCTCAGCGCAAACCCGCCGGGTTGGGTCAACCGACTGATCGCCAGCATGGGGTTGGACAGCATTCGCTGGTACCAGTCAGCCGAGTACTGGCCGGGCATCCTCACCATCGTCCACCTATGGAAGAGCATCGGGTTCTGGAGCATCGTCTACCTGGCCGGCATCCTGGGCATCAGCCCCGAGTACTATGAGGCGGCCAAGATCGACGGCGCCACCAAGCTGCAGCAGATCGTGTACGTCACACTGCCGCTGCTCGTGCCGCTGATCGTGACCAACCTCCTGCTTCAGATCGGCCGCATCTTTTACGCAGATTTTGGCCTCTTTTACAACGTCACGCAGGACCAGCCGGCCCTCTACCGCACCACCGACGTCATCGACACCTTTGTCTATCGCTCGCTGCGGCAGCTGAGCAACGTCAGTATGGCCGCCGCGGCGGGGTTCTATCAGGCGGTGGTGGGGCTGGTGCTCATCTCGCTCGTGAACTGGATCGTCCGCCGGATCAACCCGGAGCGCGCCCTCTTTTAGGGGCGCCCCCGGCGCGCGCCGGCCGGCATGCGCCGACGTACGCACAGATGGAGACGCGGAATCGATGTCCATGTTAGCCAAGCCGTTTCGGTCGTACCGCCTGCAGGAGGCCATGGGGCACCTGTTCATCCACGCGGTGCTCATCGCCATCAGCATCGCGTGCCTGGTTCCCATGATCCTCATCGTCTCGATCTCGCTCTCGGACGAGGCGGCCATTACGACACAGGGCTTTTCACTATGGCCCGTGGGGTTCACCACCCACGCCTACGAGTACGTGCTGCGGGTGCCCCAGCAGCTCTACCGTGCCTACGGCGTGACCGTGACGATCACGGTGCTGGGCACGACGTTCGGGCTGCTGAGCGCGGCGCTGCTTGGGTACGTGCTCTCGCGCACCGATTTCTCCCTGCGGGGACCGCTATCATTCTATGTCTTTTTCACCATGCTGTTCAGCGGCGGGCTGATCCCCTCGTACATCGTGGTCACGCGGGTGCTGCAGCTCAAGGACAGCCTTCTGGCGCTCATCCTGCCACACCTCATCGTCCCGTACTATGTGCTCATCCTGCGCACCTATTTCGCGCAGCTCCCGCAAGAGATCCTCGAGGCGGCGCGCATCGACGGCGCCGGCGAGTGGCGCATCTTTTTCCAGATCGTGGCGCCGCTGTCGACGCCGCCCCTGGCCACCATCGGGCTGTTCTACCTGCTGATGTACTGGAACGACTGGTTCCTGGCGCTCCTGTACATCGACAAGGCGACCCTGGCGCCGCTGCAGTACCTGCTGTACAAGCTCATGACGAACATCCAGTTCCTGGCCGCCAACCCGCAGACCACTGGGGTGGCCATCCCGATCCAGCCGGCGCGCATGGCCATGGCGGTGCTGGCCGCCGGCCCGGCGATCTTTGCCTTCCTGTTGGCGCAGCGCTATTTCGTGCGGGGCATCACCATCGGCGCTCTGAAATAGGTCGAGTCACGAAAGGGGGTGCATAGCCGATCCACGGGCATCCAGCCCAACAGACAAGCCATTGTCGAGACGAATGGAGCCGAGAACGGTTCTCAGGTTTGAGACCTTGGGAGGAGCAGAATGAGCGAGCACGTGTCCCCATCCATCAGCAGGCGTCACTTCCTGCGCCTGGCCGGCATCGGCGCCACCACGGCGCTCGTGGCGGCGTGCGCCCCCGCGGCGACGCCCGCGCCTACGGCGGCCCCACCCGCAGAGTCGGAAAAGCCCGCCGCAGAGACGGCGACGCAGGCCCCGGCCGCCGAAAAGGCGCCCGAGGAGATCGTCGACATCAAGTACACCTATGCCGGCATCGTGCCCACGGACCTGGCCGAGGTGCAGGACGCGATGAACGCGATCCTGGAGCCCACCATCAACACCCACCTGACCCTCGAGCCCATCGACTGGGGCGCCTTCAACGACAAGATCACCATGCGCTTCGCCGCCGGCGAGCAGGTGGACATTGCCTTCACCGCCCCCTGGACCAACAGCTATGTGCAGAACGTGGCCAACGGCAACCTGCACCCCCTGGACGACTTGCTGCCGGCCAAGGCCCCGGGCCTGTGGGCCAGCATGCCCGAGAGCACCTGGGAGGCCGCCCGCGCCAAGGGCAAGATCTATGCCGTCATCAACCAGCAGATCTTTCCCAAGCCCTGGGGCGTCGAAGTGCGCAAGGATGTGGCGGAAAAGTACAACCTCGACCTCGACGCCATCGAGAGCTGGGAGGATATGGAGCCCTTCCTGAAGGAGGTCCGCGACGGCGAGGGGATCACGCCAGAGTTCTGGGCCCAGGGCACCGGCGGCAACACGGGCGACACCTACTTTATGTCGCAGTACTGGGGTATCGACCCCCTCGATGACGCCGTGGGTGTGGTCGGCATCTATGCCGACGACGACGATCTCAAGGTGGTGCTCTCGCCCGAGAGCCCCGAGTACGCCCAGGCCATGGCCCTCACGTTCAAGTTTGTCGAGGACGGCATCATCCCGCGCGACCCGCTACCCGCCGAGGAGGCCAAGGCCGCCGTCCGCGCCGGTCAGTACATCTATATGCATCACGTGGAAAAGCCGGGCAACGAGGCGGAACTCATGAGCAGCTACGGCCACGAGTGGGTGATCAAGAACCTCACCGACCCGCTCATCCTCGACACGGCCGGCGCGACCGCCACCCTCAACGGCATCGGCGCCAGCTGCCCGTCCCCCGACAACGCCATGCTGGTGCTCGAGATGCTGAACACCAACGTGGAGGTGTACACCCTCATCTGCCGCGGCATCGAGGGCAAGCACTGGGTGTGGGTGGACAAGGAGCAGAACCTGGCGGGGTTCCCCGAGGGTGTCACCGGCGAGACGAGCGGCTACAACCCCAACAGCGACTGGATGTTTGGCAACCAGTTCAACGCCCCCTACCGCGACCCGGTGCAGGTGGGCGCCTGGCCCAAGACCAAGGAGATGAACGACACCGCCATGCCCTCCAAGGCGCTGGGCTTTACCTTTGACCGTACGCCCGTACAGAACGAGATCGCGCAGATCACCGCCGTCAAGGCAGAGTATGGCCAGCTGATCAACGACGGCCAGGTCGACCCCGAAACGGCCATCCCCGAGTACATCGACCAGCTCAAGGCCGCCGGGGTACAGGCGATCATCGACGAGATGCAAAATCAGTTGGACGCCTGGAAGGCCGGCTGACACCACTGAAGCCGCGCCGAGATACGAGACAGCCGAGAGGGCGCATGCGGGGATGACCTCGCGTGCGCCCTCTCCTATGGCATCGGCACGAGGCGCCATCCCGCCTTCCGCTACGCGGCGGGGCGCATCGAGGTTCCACGAATCGCGGTCATGTGGTATACCACCCCCGCGCGCCACGCCGGCGCCGCCACCTCGACCCGAAAGGAGCCCACCATGCCCAAGCCATTCGTCCCGGCCACCGGACCGTTCAAGCCGACCTGGAAGTCTCTGGCGCGCTACACCGTGCCCGACTGGTACCTCGACGGCAAATTCGGCATCTTTGTCCACTGGGGGCCCTACGCCGTGCCCGCCTACGGCAACGAGTGGTACCCGCGCAACATGTATCAGCGGGGAACGCCCGAATTCGAGCACCACGTGGCCACCTACGGCCCCCAAGACCGCTTTGGGTACAAGGATTTCATCCCCCTCTTTCGGGCGGAACACTTTGACCCCGACGCCTGGGCCGGCCTCTTTCGGCGCGCGGGGGCCAAGTACGTCGTGCCCGTGGCCGAGCACCACGATGGGTTCGCCATGTATGACAGCGGCTTCTCCGAGTGGTGCGCCGCCAAGATGGGGCCCAAGCGCGACCTCATCGGCGAGCTGGCCGCGGCGGTGCGACGCCAATGGCTGGTCTTTGGCCTCTCCAGCCATCGCGCCGAGCACTGGTGGTTCATGGACGGCGGGATGCAGTTCCCCTCGGACGTGCAGGATCCCCGCTACGCCGCCTTTTACGGGCCGGCCCATCCCCGCACCACGCCACCCCACGAGGCATTCCTCGACGACTGGCTGGCGCGCACCTGCGAGGTGGTGGACAAGTACGCGCCGCAGCTCGTGTGGTTCGACTGGTGGATCGAGACGCCCGCCTTTGAGCCCTACCTGCGCCGTTTCGCCGCTCACTACTATAACCGGGGCGCCGAGTGGGGCCGGGGTGTGGCCATCAACTACAAGCACCAGGCGTTTCGCGAGGGCACCGCCGTGTACGACATCGAACGCGGGCAGCTTACCGACACGCGGCCCATCTTTTGGCAGACCGATACCTCGATCTCGAGGAATTCCTGGGGTTATGTCGAGAATCAGGAGTACAAGACGGCGCGCGACATCATCGGCGATCTGGCCGACATCGTCAGCAAGAACGGCGCCCTGCTCCTCAACATCGGCCCACGCCCCGACGGCACCATCCCCGAGCCGGAGCAAGAGATCCTGCTGGAGATCGGTCGATGGCTGGCGGTGAACGGCGAGGCGATCTATGCCACGCGCCCCTGGAAGGTATACGGCGAGGGCCCGACGCGCGTCGTGGCGGGGTCGTTCCAGGACACGGCGCGGCAGGCGTTCACCCCGCGCGATGTGCGCTTTACCACCAAGGGCGACATCCTCTATGCCATCGTGCTCGGATGGCCGGAGCGCGGGGAGGCCGTCATCCAATCCCTGGGCGCCGATCTGACGCTCCTGCCGAGGGCCATCGCCAAGGTGGAGATGCTGGGGGTTGCCGAGCCGCTGCGCTGGTCGCGAGGCAGCCGTGGGCTGCGCGTCCGGCTCCCCGCCGAGCGCCCCTGCGACCACGCCTTCGTCCTGCGCATCACGCCGGAGGGCTGACGTCCGGGAAACCCGCCGCCACCCGACGCGCAAGCGTCGCAACGCTATGCATATGCACTGCACACTATGAAGGAGAAACAACTATGTAGTGACGAATTCATTCGTTCACTCACTGTACAAGAGTACCAATGAATGAATTCGCTAGTACAAAGGCGAGCCACTACATACCATGAGGGAGAAGCATCTATGTAGTAACGAACTCATTCGTTGATTCGCTGTACAGAAAGAGGAACGAATAAATTCGTTACTACATAGCTGAATCAGTGCATACCATAGGACAATAACCGTCTATGTAGTGACGAATTCATTCGTTTATTCACTGTACAAGAGAAGCAAGGAATGAATGCGTTACTACAAGGCCAATCAACGGGACATTGCTTCTGGCCGCAAAAAGACAGGGGCGCGATTCTCCCAGCGCACCCGCGCCAGGTGCAGGGAGCGCTTGCCGCCGGGGTAGCCCACCACCGGCTCGGTCCAGGCATGGTAGGCGATCCAGAGGTCGCCGTCGGCGTCACGAAAGAACGAGGCCCCGCCTGTGCCCACGGAATCGCCCGCTGAACTGAGGATGGGCCGGTCGGCGGGCTTTTCACAGGGGCCCAGCGGCGAATCACACACGGCGTACCCCACCGCATAGTAGCGATCGGCATAGTTGCCGGCCGAGTAGATGAGGATGTAGCGCCCCTCATGCCGCACCATGCTGGGGTTCTCGACGAGGGGGTGCTCCCAGGGCTGGTCGTAGGTGATGAGGCGGGCGGGCTCCCCGAGGAGCGCGCGCCCATCCGCCGACAGCCGCTGGGCATAGAGCCACACCGGCAGGCCGCAGCAGTTGCCGTCGTTCTTCCACAGCAGGTACGCCGTCCCGTCGTCGTCGACGAACGGCTCGGGGTCGATGGAGCCCCCCTGCTCCGTCTGGCACAACCACGGCGCCTCGCCGTCATCGACAAACGGGCCGTCGGGGCTCTTCGAGACGGCGTGACTGATGCATTGCTGCCCCGTGGCGGTGTTGCGCGCCACATAGTAGAGCACATAGCCGCCGTCGCGCGGCAACACGCTGGGCGCCCAGGTGAGACCCTGCAGGACCGCCGCCCAGGGGGGCAGGTCGGGGAGGGCATCCCCCTTTTCGCCGGCCTCCTCCCACGTCAAGAGGTCGGAGGAGCGGATCACCGGCAGGTTCTTGCCGCGGGCATTCGTGGCGTAGGCATAGTAATCGTCGCCGACGCGCAGAATGAAGGGGTCGGGGAAATCCGCCGGGTAGACGGGGTTCGTGTGCCCCAGGTCTACCGGCGTGGGCGCCGGTGACGGCGTCGCCGCCACGGTCGGCGTCGGAGAGGGCGCGGCGGCCGAAGGCTCGGTGGGCGCCGTCGCGACGGGCTGCGTGGGCGCCAGAGTCGGCGCGCCCACGCAGCCCGCGAGGAGCATCAACGCGGTCAGCATCCCGAGGAGAAGGTGCACCCGCGGGATCATGGCTCTATCCTACTGCAGCCCAATGGTGACCCGGGTGAGGGAGAAGGGCTGGATGACGAGGGTCGCCACGCCGTCGCGCACCGCCACCTGCGAGGGGCAGGGCGAGACGCGCTCCGGCTCCTGGAGGGTATTCTCGTCCCACCAGTGCGCGCCCGCCAGCGTGAGCACCTCGGCAGTCCCTTTCGCCTTCAGGCCCCCCAGGTTCAGGTCCAGGGTGATGGGGCCGGCGGTGGCCGAGCGGTGCACCAGGCTCACGATGAGGGAAGCGCCGTCCTCCGCCAGCACCGCCACGGCGTCCAGCGCCGGCACATCGGTCAGCTGGGGCATGACGCCGTTGTCGAACGACTGCTTGGTGGAGTAGGTCCCGCCCTCCAGCGCCACCTTGACCGGCGTCCCATCTGCCAGGGCGCGCATCACCACGTGGCCATAGTGGATGGGGTTGCCGAACACGCGCTCGCGCATCTTGCGCAGCCCGCCGCCGTGGTTCACGGTGGCCGAGTGGGTGATGAGTTCCACCAGGTCGCCCAGGCGGATGGCCTCATGGATGATGGCAGCCACGTACAGCGCCTCGCTGATGGTGTTGTTGCTCGGCATGGTGGCGGGCGAGAGGTCGGGCCCGATGCCCGCCGGCCCGGTATAGTGGGCAAAGAGCTGCAGCTCGGTGATGGCTACCTTGGGGTCGCGCACGCCGCCGTCCTCCATCTCTTTCGCCAGGGCGAGGTACTTGTCACCCAGGGGGGTAGCGTACCCCATGAAGGAGTGAAAGAGGTCCATGCGGTCGGTGCGCTCGTTTACCATGCCTCCGTTCAGCACGTGGTGGGTGATGGTGGTCAGCTCGGGCGCCGCCCGGCGGATGAGTTCGCCGTTCCACTCGGTCCCCACGACGCGCCACTCGGCGCCGCACGCCAGGAAGCGGATGGAGGGGTCGACCGCCTTCATCGCCTCGACAAAGCGGCGGTAGCGGTCGGCGTAACCGCCGGCCGTCGTCCAGCTCACCTGATGGCGGCCGTCCAACTCGTTGCCAATCTCCCACAGGCGCACGTTGTACGGCTCGGGGTGGCCGTTCTCGGCGCGCAACCGCCCCATGGGGGTGTCGGTGGAGCCGTTGCAGTACTCGACCCAGTCGGCCGCCTCCTGGGGCGTGCCGTTGCCGGCGTTGACGCAGATCATCGGCTCGCACCCCACGGCCCGGCAGAAGGCCATGAACTCGTCGGTGCCAAAGAGGTTGTACTCTAGCGACTCCCAGGCCGGGTTCGGCTCCGTCGGGCGGGCGTCCACCGGCCCCACGCCATGACGCCAGTGGTAACCGGAGACAAAGTTGCCCCCCGGCCAGCGCAGCAGCGGCAGCTTGGCGTCGCGCAACATACGGATCACGTCGGGATCCAGGTGGTCCACGTGGTCATCCGGGTAGAGCAGGACCCGGCCCAGCACGAGGTTGGTCGGTTTGGACGTCGTGACCGCCACGAGGTAGAGTCCCTCGGGATCGATCTCGGCGTCGCCAGGGATATCCAGCAGCCCCTCGAACGTCTTCCACTCGCCCTCGACAGAGAGGGTGGCCTGCGCCAGCACCTCCCCCGCTTTGCCGTCCGCCGAGACGGGTGCCAGCGACAGTGTCACCTCCACAGGATCGGCCGCCCGCGCCACCACGCGGTACTCGTACCCGCGCGTGCGGTGCAGGGGGAGGTAGGTCCACTGCGCCACGCCACGCGGCGCGCCGCCGGGCGCCGCCAGCACCTCGACGCGTTGCGCCCGAGAGCCGTGGGGCCCGGCGTCGGCGCTGACGCGCACCTCCTCCCGCGTGCCCAGGCGGAACCAGCCGAACGCCAGCGCGTCCTGCCAGTCCTCATAGAGCGGAGCAGCGTCGGGGAACCCCAGGCGTCGGGCGCGCGTGGCGACCAGCGCGGCGATCTTGGTCAGGTCGGACTCGGGCGCCATGCCGCCGTTCACCCGGTCGGTGGTAGCGTTGAACAGCCACTGGCCAAAGGTGGGGTTGAAGAGGATCTCGGCCTCCATCCCCTGATAGATGTTGAACCCGAGGTGCTCGCAGAACTTGCCGAACAGGTAGGGGCTGACGCGATGCGGCGAGCGCACCGCGGGGTCGATGGTTAGCGTAGCCCGGCCCTGGTCGGGCTGGGGACGAAAATCGAACAGATTGAGCCTCTGGGGCATGCCGTACCTCCATGGGTGTTGGTCGGGGCGCCGTCGGAGTGTCGCGGGGCGCCCTATGATACCAGCGGGATCTCTAGCGCCGTAACCGAGTGCGCCGGGAAGGTGTAGCTAAAGCGCGGCCCGGCCGTCACCTCGCCCACCTCGCGGATTGCCACACGATTCGGCGCGTCGAACGTGTTGCGGGCATCCATGCCGGGCCCGTTTAGCTCCCAGGCGCGGCCAGGCGCCCCGTCGGCCACGCCGTCCAGGGCGATCTCGGCGGTGATGTCGTCGCTGGCGTGGCGGTTCGCGACGGCGAGGCAGGCCACGCCCCGCGTCGCGTCGAGCGTCGCCGACACGGACAGGTAAGGCACCCCCTCCAGCGCCGGGATGTTGGCCACGGCGGGCAGGTCGAACGTGTCGCAGTCGACCTCGGCGGCCAGCGCCGCGTCGCCGCAGTGCTCGCCGTAGAGCTTGAAGGCATAGTAGATGGGCGTGCCATAGGCGGCCGTCGGGCCCGTCTCGATGACGCCCAGCAGGTTCACGAGCTGGGCGATGTTGGCCATGGTAACGCTATCACAACGTGCCTGGAAGGCGTTGAACATCCCCGCGGCGTACAGCCCGTCCCGCAGGGCATAGTTCTGCCGGCGTCCCACCCCGCGATGCGCGACGTTCCACTCGTCGAACGAGATGGCGATGCGGTGCCCCTCCGGCCCATAGGCATCGAGGACGCGGCGCGTGTCGTCCAGCAGTCGCCCGATGTGCTCGGGGCAGGCCGTCACCAGCGCGTCGCGCGTGGCCTCATCGATGTCGGAGGGCACGCCGGTATAGTGGTGCACCGTCATGAGATCGACATCGGCCCCGGCGATCTCGGTCACCGTCTCCAGCCAGTATCCCGGCTGGTCGGGCATATCGCCGACGCCCAGGAGCACGATCGAGGCGTCCACCGAGCGCATGGCGTGGGCAAAGGCCACGTGGCGCCGCGCAAAGGTCTCGGCGTCGCAGTGGCCGATCTGCCAGTTGCCGTACATCTCGTTGCCGATGCCCCAATAGCGGATGCCGTAGGGCTCGGAGTGCCCATTGGCCGCTCGCATGGCGCCGTAGCGCGTGTTGGCCGCGCCGTTGCAGTACTCGACCCAGGCGGCCGCCTCGGCGGCGGTGCCGTTGCCGGCGTTCACCGAGATGTACGGCTCGGCGTCCAGCTCCTTGCAGAGTGCCATGAACTCGTCGATGCCCACGTCGTTCGGCTCCCACACGTTCCAAGCATAGTCGTAGCGGATGGGGCGCCGGTCGCGGTCGCCGATGCCATCCTCCCAATGGTAGCCCGACACAAAGTTGCCGCCGGGGTAACGGATGATGGGCGGCTTGATGCCGCGGATCAGCTCTAGCACATCGCGCCGCCAGCCGCTGACGTGGTCCGCCGGCATGAGCGAAGCGGCGCCGATCCACAGCCTGCCCGGCCGGTGGATGGTGACGCGGAACTCGGCGTCGGCGTGATCGGCCGGGGCGGTGAGCGAAAAGGCGTGGGTGTGCCAGCCGTCGCCCACCTCGACGGTCTTGGAGGCGTACACCGTCTCGCCCTGGACGAGCGCCACTGTCACGGGCCCCGCCAGGTCTTTGCCGCTGAGCACCAGGCGCACGTCATAGCTGCGCCCGGCCTCCAGGGTGATGCCGGGTTGGCCGACGCCGTGGGGTGCGCCGTCCGCCTCGCGCAGGTCGATGCGCTGCGCCTGCACGCCGTTGTACGTAATGGTGTTGTCGTGCAGGAAGCGCACGCTTGCCGTGCGGTTCACCGCCCGCCAGGGGGCGGGGATGCCGTACTGCGCGGCGCGATCCTCGCCCTCGCTCGGCTGGTCGTGGCCGGCGAACTTATGGTTGCGCAGCATCTCTGCCCACATGCCGCCATAGATGCACTCGGCCAGGTGCTCGATAAAGTGGCCATAGATGAACGGATGGATGGCACCGAGACGCTGCCCGGTGTGACACGTGATACGCGCCTTGCGCATGGTGTTCGCTCCTATGTGGGGCGTTGAATGCTACTGCCCGGTGAGGCCGGTCATGGCCACGCCCTCGATGATGCGCCGCTGGAAAATGGCGTAAAAGATCATCACGGGCACGACGGAAAAGGCCGCCGCCGCCATCACCAGGCCTCGCTGGGTGCTGTAGGTCCCCCGCAGAATCGTGAGGCCCGGCACGAGGGTGCGCATCTCCAAGCTGTTGGTGATGATCAGCGGCCAGAAGAGGGCGTTCCAGTTGCCCATAAAGATAAAGATGGCCAGGGCCGAGAACGCCGGCGTCGAGAGGGGCACGATCACCTTCCAGAGCACGCGCAGGCGCCCGCAGCCGTCGAGGATGGCCGCCTCCTCTAGCTCCTGGGGGATCGTCTGGAAGAACTGTCGCAGCATAAAGATGGGAAACACGCTGGCCGCCCCGGGCCAGATGAGCGCGTGGTAGGTGTCGATCCACTTGAGCCGGCTCATGAGCAGGTACGTGGGGATCAGCGTCACCTGGCCGGGTATCATCATCGTGGTGAGGATTCCAAAGAATATCTTGTCCCGGCCCGGGAACTCGAGCCGTGCAAAGGCATATGCGGCAAGCGTTGCGATCGTCAACTCTAGCCCAATACGCGAGAACGACACAAAGGCGCTGTTAAAGAACCAACGCATAACCGGGGTGTCGGGCATCGTAAAGATCTTGGTATAGTTCACCAAGGTCACCCGGGGCGGCACCACGTACGGCGGCCAGCGAAAGATGTCCGGCTCTAGCATGAAGGATTGAATGAAAACCCAATACAGCGGAACGAACACATAGATGGCGATGGTGATGGAAACCGCCCACAGCATGATCCGGCTGAGGATCGTCTTGCGTCGACCCGCTTCCGATGCGGCGGTCTCAAAGGATCTGGTGCGCTGCTGCGCTATGGACATGGCTCACCCCTTCTCAGGCCACTTGGGCGGGTATCGTTAGTACTGCAGCCGTCGGCCCAGCAGACGGAATTGGATCATCGTGATCACAACGATCACCACGGCCAGCGCAAAGGCCAGCGCCGAGCCGTACCCCATGCGATACCAGTGCCATGCGGTCTGGAACAGGTAGACGATCACCGTCCAGTGGTGGAACCCCGATGCGCCGGTGTACTGCGTCGTGATCCCCACCATCGTATAGGGAATGCCGAATTCCTGCAGGCGGCCGATGAACTGGGTCACCAGCACGAACAGGAGCGTGGGCCTGAGGAGCGGCAGGGTGATCTTCCAGAACCTCTGCCAGCCGTTGGCGCCATCGACCTGGGCTGCGTCGTAGAGATGGGGCGGGATATCACTAAGCCCGGCGAGAAAGATCAGCATGGGGAAGCCAAAGCTGCCCCACAGAGAGGCGATACTGAGCGACGGCAGCATGAGGGCCGGCGCCTGAAGCCACCGAACCTTGCCGATGCCAAACAGGCTCAGAGCATAGTTGACCAAGCCATAGTCCGTATTGAGCAGCCACTGCCAAGCAAGGGCCACCACCGCTACCGACATGGTCACGGGAAAGTAGTAAATCACCCGGAACCAACCGCGCCCCCGAAAGTCCTGAAACGTGATGAGCGCCGTTACCAGCCCCATAGAGACCACCGAGAGGACCGTCTGCAGGGCATACTGTAAAGTCTGGCGCAACGTGAGCCACCAGAGGTCGTCGTGCAGTAGCTCCTCATAGTTGGCCAACCCGATCATCGGCGGCGCCTTGGAGATGATGTCCCAGTCGTGAAGGCTCATCCAGGCGCCAAAGAGGACCGGGTACACAGTGAAAAGGAGAAACGCGACCAAAAACGGCAGGATGAATAGATAGTTCGGAAGCTGTTTGGCGATCCGCTGCCGCTCCTGACGATCCATCCCGAACCACGTCCTGGCCGCCGGCTGCGCCTCTAGCTCAGTTGAGGTCATGGCGATTCTGCCTATCCATGGTCACTAGCCACCAGGCCGACCATGCGGTCGGCCTGGTGGCGAAACGGTCAGCGATTATGCGCGGCAGCAGCGATCCAGGATCGGCTGCATTCTGGCCGCTGCATCCTGCATCGCCTGGAGCGGCTCCTTCTCGTTGTTCAGCGCGGCCGCGATCTCGGGGTTCAGGACGCCACTGATCTCAGTGCCACAAGGGTAGCTGCGATTGGGCTTGTTGATCCAGGCCTGTTGCCGCAACTGCATCGGCAACGCCCAGTTCTCGGCGATCTGCGGGTGCGCCGCCACGGAGGCTCGAGGCGTTGGCATGCCCGCCTCGGACGCCCACAGGTGGCTGCTGTGGATGTGCACGGTCAGCTTCTTGCACCAATCGAGGAGGTCGGCCTCCAGGTCCAGCGGCAGGACGTGGCAATGCGAGTCGTTCCACACGCCCTTGTTCTGACCGATGGTCGGGAAGTACCACACGCCCGGTCGGAAATCGGGATACTCCTTGAACCAATTATAGAACCAGCTGCCGTTGTAGAACACCGACAGCTTGCCGGCGGCCAACGCCTGATCGGCGGCGAAATCACCCGACGACTGCACATAGTACTTCCAGCGCAGGTCGCGCTCAAAGGTCAGCGCGTCGACAAAGCCTTCCTCTGTGACCTGCGCCTTGCAGGATCCGTCCGTGCTAACGCTGTAAACGCCGTTCTGCTGGGCAAAGGTGCCCACGTTGTTGCCGCCGCCGTATCCCCAGATGTCCACGTTGTCGGGGTCGAAACCGCTCTCGCCGGGGTGCTTGCCGTTCACGTCCCAGGTCAGTGCGGTCATCGTCTCGAGGAACTTGGTGCGGTCCATCGGCTCCTCTTCCTCTTCGTACGTGATCCCCGCCTTTTCCAGGAGATCGAGGTTGAGCCACAGGACCGGTCCGTAGGAATCGAGCGGCACGCCCATGATATGACCCTCGTGCATGCAGTCCTCGAGGATCACCTGGTTGAAATCGTCCCTCGGCAGTTCGCCGCTGTCGAACAGCTCGTCCAGGTTCATGAGGACGCCCTTGGGCTTCCACTCGTGCAGCTCGCCGCGGTGCAGGATGAAAAAGTCGGGGCCCGCCCCTGCCACGATGGCCGGCAGCAGCTTGTCAAAGTAGTTACCCCAGGGGATGCGCTGCGTCTTGATGGTAACGTCGGGGTTCTGTTCGGTAAACTGCTGGCAGATCTTGAGCATGGTGATGCCGTCTTCGCCGGTTAGACCGTTCCAGTACTCGATGACGACACTACCGGAACCCGCGGCCGAGACGATGGCCGATTCGTCGGCCTTGGCCATGAGGCCCTCGCCCTCGACGACCACGGTCTCTTTCACAACCTTTTCGACGACCTGGGGCGTGCCCTCAACGACGACGGTCTCTTTGACGATCTTTTCCACTTCCTGTGTGACGATCTTTTCGACCTCAACGACCTGGGGCTGGCAGCCGGCGAGCGCTGCCGTTAGGCCCGCCCCCAATACGGTGGCTCGACGCAGAAACGTACGACGGCTAAGACTCTGGGTCGACATGCTGCTCCTTTCTCGCACTCCTTGATACTCGTCACGAAACTGAACACTGCTTGAGGCAACGCGGTATGCGATCACCCCCTCCCTAATGAGAACGCCGAGGCGCTCGGCGCGTGCCTCGGCGATGCGGACCAACCGAGGCGCCGGTGCTGGTTTGCCCTCGCTTCATCCCCATGATAGAATACGCTGAACCCTGGAACAATGGCCCACGTACCGTAAAAGTGCCGATTTTGTTCACCCGATGGAGTCTTTGCCCTTGGCGTCGTCGCCATGATCTCCAAGACGCAGTTCTCACGCTACGTTAAGGATGCGCTGGCCGGCTTCTACGACCCCGCCCATCTCGAGACGCATCCGCTGTCGCGCTGCCTCATCCCGAACCCCTCTCCCCAGGAAACCAGGGGGCTCGCCTTGCGCGAGGTGCTGGCCGAGACCATCGAGATGCTGCGCCCCTCGAACGGCATCGCGTTCAGCCACCCCGAGTGGATGGGCTATCGCGTCATGCGCCAGCGTTACGTCGAGTGCCTCCGCCCCGATGAGGCGTGCGAGGAACTGGGCCTGGGACGAACCACCTACTACCGCCACCACCGCGAGGCCCTCGCCGCCGTCACCGATATCCTGTGGCAGCGCTATCAACGCCTCCCCGGCAGTGAGGCGGCCGTCGATGAGCCGCCCGTCGACCCGCGCTCTCACGCGCGCGAGGAGGCCGCGGCGTTGGCGCGCTCCTCCCATCGCCGGCGCGTGAACCTCGGTGACGCCCTGCGCGACGTGCTCCCCCTCCTCAACCTCTATGGACAACAGGAGGGGCTCGAGATCACCGTCGCGGCCCCCGCCGGCCTCCCCGCGACCTACG
Organism: Anaerolineae bacterium; assembly: GCA_040768165.1. GTDB lineage: Bacteria > Chloroflexota > Anaerolineae > UBA1429 > UBA1429 > DUUT01. The sequence continues at coordinate 62,337 of JAXGNH010000016.1, read as the reverse complement.
CCGACCCGGCCATGCTGAGACAGATCATCCTGAACTTGATCCCCGAGGCAGCCGCGATGGCCAAGACGGAGGCGTTGACGCTGTCGGTGGAGCCGCGAGGGGGCCACGTGGAGTGGGTATTGCACGGACTCAACGCCGAGGAGGCTGCCGGGTGCGACGTCGCCGAGACGGATGGGCTTGTGGTCAGCCAGGGATTGCTGGACGTGTATGGGGGCAGGCTGTGGCTGGAGTGTGAGGGCGAGGAAGCGACGCTGCGATTCACGCTGCCGACGGCGCGGCCATGGACGATCCTCATCGTCGACGACAAGTCCGAGGCGGCGCAACTCTACCAACGCTACCTGCAGGACCTGGATTGCGTCCTGTGGGTAGCGCACGACGCTCAGGAAGTGGCGCAGCGCCTGGCTGACGGCCTTCCCGATCTTGTGCTGCTGGACGTGCTGATGCCTAACGAAGACGGATGGAGCGTTCTGCAACGCCTGAGAACCGATCCCACTACCGCCGGCGTGCCGGTGGTCATCTGCTCCGTGCTGAGCCAGCCGCGGCTCGGTCTGGCCCTCGGCGCAACGGCAGTGCTACAGAAACCAATCAGCCAGGAAGACCTTCTCCGGACGGTTGCGCAGCTGCTTCATCGGGAAGATAGTCCGGCGATAGCGCATCCAACAGCGCCTCCATCGCCGTGATCCCCTCGCTCAACTGGATGGGCCGACGATACTCTACCGCCAGCGATGAGCCCATGCTGACGCTGCCCGTGAGCCAGTCCCTCCCCGAGATGACGACCACAGGGATGTCGCTCAACGACGCGTCCTCGCGCATGGCGCGCAACACCCCCTCCCCATTCATCCCCGGCATCACCAGGTCCAGGAGCACCACGTCCGGCCTCTGACCGCGCATGACCCGCAGAGCCTCAGTCCCATCGTACGCCTTTAGGAGGCGATAGGGCTGTGGCAGGGCTGTCAGCGTGCGCTCCATGAGGCGCACGGCATCGGGGTCGTCGTCCACCAGCAGCACCGTCGTCTCGTCCTCCCGGTCGATGCGCTTCATGATGGCGGTCAGCGCCTCGGGCAGCAGCGGCTTGACGAGATAGCCCGCGATGGAGCCCAGATTCTCGCGCTCGTGGATGTGCGGGAGCGCGCACACAATGATCGGCACGACGAACGGCGTCAGCTCCAGCTGCGCCCGCACCGCCTCGAACGAAGCCTGAGTGGCGATGATGGCCCGCGGGTGCAGGTCCAGGATCAGTGAGACGATATCGCGCTCCGGCGGCACACCGATCACCCGATGGCCGGTGATATGGCGCGCCAGGATGCGCACCACGTCGGGATCGTCGTGGACCACCAGGCAGGGCTGCGCCACCGAGACCTGCCTCCCATCGTCGGTGCGCACCGTGCCGGCGCTCCCTGCCACAGTGCCGGGCAGTGGCACAGAGAACGAAAAGGTGGTGCCCGCCCCCTGCTCGCTCTCCACCCAGATGTCGCCGCCGTGAAGCTGCACCAACTGCTTGCTGATGGCCAGCCCCAGGCCACTCCCCTCGGCCTTTTCGCTCGGCTTGGCGTTCACTTGCGTGAACTCTTGGAACAGCCGCGGGATGTCGTCGTGGGCGATGCCCGGCCCCGTGTCCTGGACGCTCACGACCACGGCGCCATCGCGCGCCGCGGCGCGCACAGTGATCCCCCCCTTCTCGGTGAACCGCATGGCGTTCGTGAGGAGGTTCAGGAGCGCCTGCCGCAGCCGTACCGGATCGGCCAGCACCCAGGGCAGGTCACGCTCCACTTCGACGCGCACCCACAACCCCTTGCGCGCCGCCAGCGACTCGACGATGGCCACGGCCCGCGGACGACATCCTCCTCCAGACTGATGCGGTCCTTTGCAAAGGAAGCCGCTGCGCCTCGATTGAGACAAATCCAGGATATCATCGACCAAAGCGACGAGATGCTGGCAGTTGCGATAAATGGTATAGATGTCGGACCGATAGCAGCGGGGCAGCGGCTCCTCATAGCTCTTGGGGGAGAGCGACATGAGGCGGCTGAAGCCGAGAATGAGGTTCAGCGGGCCGCGCAGCTCGTGGCTGACGGTAGCGACAAAGCGCGACTTGAGGGCGCGCGCCTCCTCCGCCTCGCGCCGCGCCGCGATGAGGTCGTGGTTCATGCGATCGATGCGATAGCTCGCCTCTTCAAGCGCCCGCACGACGCGGTACAGCTCCCCTTTGCGCTCGCGCACCTCGACTAGGGCGTCACGAGCGCGGGCCCAGCCGGTGAGCGCCGATTCCACCGAGTTCCGCAGTGGACGTGACGCCAGCCAGTTGGCCGCCGCGACCAGGGCATAGAGGGCCAGCACCTCCGCCTCGCCGCCGGTGGATACCGGCTGCCCCGTGGCGATACGATAGGCGGCCGCTCCCAGCGCCGCCGTGACCGCCGCCGTCAGCGCCGCGTCGCGCGCTCCCAAGAGCGCATTCGCCATGATGACGCCCAGCACACCGAACGTCATGGTGAGGATGGCGGGGTGCGCGTACACCACGCTGCACAGGGCGATCACCATCCCCGCCACGATGAGGCGACAGGCGGCATCGAGGCGCGTCTGTCGCAGCCGATGGGCGCCATAGGCCGCGCCGCACAGCACCAGCATGGGGACGCTCGGCTCCAGGGGCGACCAGTTGCGCGTCAGCGAGTAGTAGAGCCACAACCACCCCAACAGCGGCAGGGCCACCGTGAGGGCCTGCACCAGGCTGGCGCGCTCATCATCGATCTCGGCAACGACATCCGTCTCGGTAAAAGTCGTCTGCATCGTCGCGGCCATACCTCTCCCCCGTTCCGCTCCTCACCGCCATATAGTGGCCCCCGCCGTCGCAGCGTGATGCTACACCGATTGGTCGCTTCAGACAAAAAGACGCGTCCAGCGCCGCGCCATCGCCGGCCGCCCGCCGAAACGACGAGGGGGCCGGGTTTGGCCCGGCCCCCTCGAACAGGGTTGGATGGCGACGCGCTTACTTGCCCTGCGTCTTCTTCCACTCCTCGTACTCGAGCCTGGCTTCGTCGTTCAGCGGATAGTACTTGACCAGTTCGCCGCCCTGAGAAAGCCGCAGCCGGGTAAAGTCCTCCCACTCGGCGTGCTCGCTCGCCTTCTTGACAAGTTCGGGCGCCAGCTTGACGGGCACCACCACCGCCCCGTCATCGTCGGCCACGATGATGTCGCCCGGCATCACCAGCCGGTCGCCGCAGGCGATGGGCACGTTCACAGCAAAGGGGACGATGTCCGTCTGCACGTGATAGTTGGGTGTGACCCCCCGCAGCCAGTAGCCGAGGTCCAACTCCTTGGCATGGGGAAAGTCACGAATGCAGCCGTCGATCACCACGCCGACGCCGCCCTTGCCCATGAAATAGGTTAACATCATCTCGCCAAAGATGCCGCTGGCCATGTTGCCGCGGGCGTCAACCACCACCACGTCCCCCGGCTCCGCATGATAGAGCACGTGGCGATGGAGCTGCCGCTCCGGGCCGGCATACTCTCCCTCGCCGTGCAGGTCCTCGCGCTTGGGCAGGAACTGGAGGGTGAGAGCGGGCCCCACCACCGACTTGCCCGGCGAGAATGGCAACGGGCCGCGGATATGCGGGTCACGGATTCCCAGCCGGCTGAGTTCGCCGGCGGCCAGGGCGCTGCCGATGCCGCGCAGCCCCTCGATGATCTCCTTGGGCGGTCGCACGATGTCGGGCGTTGTGGTGAGAGGTGTCTCGGCCATCATGATTCCTTTCTCGACTGGATGACTGCGGCACGCGCATAGCGGGCATTGTACACGAGTCTCGGCGCGGCGCAAGCGTCGGCGAGGGCACCTTCGGGAGGCACTCCTGCAGCACGGCCATGGACGTCGTCATTCGCCGCGGCTATACTACCGGTGCGTCGCCGCTTCACCTCCCGAAGGTCCCAAAGTGACCTTCGGGAGGTGAGATCGATCGAAAGGAGTTCACTCACACCATGAAGATCGGCTTTGCCACGCAGATCTGGGTGCGCGACGACCACTGGGAGAATTTCCCTCGCATGCTCGACGAGATGTCGCTCATCGGGTTCGATGGGTTCGAGATGGCGCCCGCCTACCTCATCGAAAAGTACGAGGGGCACACCAAGGAGCTGCGCCAGCTCCTCGACCTGCACGACCTGGAACTGGCCAGCTACTACACCGGCCTGACCTATCACGAGCCGGAGGCGCGCCGGCGCGGGATCGAGGAGGTCAAGCGGCGCGCCCGCTTTGTGGCCGAACTCGGCTACGAAAACCTATTGCTGGACGGCGCTCGCTCTCGCGGCGAGGGGCTGCCGCCCCTGGAGGACCACATCGCCATGGTGGCCGAGACGGCCAACGCCCTTGGCGAGTACGCCCGCTCCCTGGGCCTCAGCCTCTCGTGGCACCAGCACTGGGGCAGCATCTTTGAGGCGCCGGCCGCCTTTGACCGGCTCATGGCCCTCACCGACCCCGACCTGCTCGGCTTTTGCCCCGACGTGGGGCAACTCGCACTGTGCGGGTTCGACGTCGTCGAGACGGTACGGCGCTATGTGGACCGCGTGCGCTTCGTCCACTACAAGGATGTGACGATTGCCGGCCGGCCCCAGGGCGAGCTTTGGCCTGGCGGCCCCGTCGCTCCCAGCGACGATGGCGCCTACGGCGTCGACTCGCGCGGCCGCTGGGTCGAGCTGGGGCGCGGCATGGTCGACTTCCCCGCCATCACCGAGGTGCTCCTGGCGGCGGGCTATGACGGCTGGATCGTCGACGATTTCGACTATACCGGCTACCCTGCCCGCGCCGCCGCCCAAGCATGCAAGGACTATATCAACGGGGCATTGGAAATCTGGGGTGAGCGGGACATCAGGCGGGGGCTGGCGCAAGGACAGGTACCGATGGGCAAGGGGTCGCCGCCAAGGCCGCCGCGGACCGACGTCCGGCGCTAAGAAAGCTTGCAGCGGGCCGAACAGCGTTCGGCCCCTACCGATACCGCACCGCGATGCCTGAACCGTCCTCGATCCCATTGCCCCAACCCGCGAAGGCGGGTTTCGCGGAGCCCAGTACTCTGGGCCGTTAGCGCCGGACCTTGGTCCGCGACGCGCAGAACTGAGGCGCTGGTCCGCGGCAGACGTCCGTGTCGCCACGTGTCCGCTGGCGCCCCACACCATTTCGTGCTATCGTGCGCCCACATAATCGTATCAGCGTTCGGCCTTTTCCGTCGTGCCCTAGCTCGCGCGAGAGGAGACAGTGATGTCGTCCAAGGTCTATTCGCTGGAAACCGAGGGGCGCTGCCACTCGGCCACCACCGGGCTCGTGCCCCAGATGCTCACGGTGTTCGAGGCTGCGGGGCTCGATGCCATGATCTCTCCCGGGGACGTGGTGGCCATCAAGCTGCACTGCGGCGAGTGGAACAACACCGCTTACCTGCGGCCCGTCTATGCCCGCGCCCTGGCCGACCGCATCAAGGCCCTCGGCGGCAAGCCCTTTGTCTGTGATACCACCACCCTCACCTACTCTACGTCCGCCTCGCGCTCCACCGCCCTCGACCTGCTGAACACCGCCGAGCGCAACGGCTATACCTCCGCCGCCCTCGGCTGCCCCTTTATCGTCGCCGACGGCTACAACGGCACCGACGATATGCGCGTCGACCTGCCCGAGGGGTACATCCTCAAGGAGGCCTACATCGCCAAGGCGATCGCCCTGGCCGACGTGCTCATCGCCCTCACCCATTTCAAGGGACACCCCATCGGCGTCATCGGCGGGGCGATCAAGAACCTGGGGATCGGCGCCCAGTCCAAGCGGGGCAAGTCCAACGTCCACATGGGCGGCCACCCGCAGTACGGGTTCGGCGCCGCCACCGAGTTCCGCCCGGAGCGCTGCAAGGGCCGCAACGGCTGCCCCCAGTGGGAGCTGTGCCAGAACTGCTGCCCTCACGGCCTGTTCGAGGTGACCGACACCTCCATCACCTGGAAGCGCGAGTTGTGCTCCAACTGCCTGAGCCACCTGGGGGCCACCGTGGCGTGCGGCGTCTGCGACATCCCCGAGGTCACCTTCCAAGCCACCAACGCCGCCATGGCCGACGCCTGCCTGGCCACCGTCAAGACGGTGGGCCGCGACAAGGTGGGGTTCATCAACATGGCCATCGACATCTCGCCCGCCTGCGACTGCGTGGGGTTCGCCGACATGCCCATCATGCCCAACCTGGGCGTGTTCGCTTCCACCGACCCCGTGGCGCTCGACCAGGCCTGCGTCCACAAGGCGATGCAGGCGCAAGGGATGCCCGGCTCCGCCGCCGAGGACTATGGCGCGGTGGAATCGGGCACGCACAAGTTCACCGCCGCCTCGTCGGTGCGCGTGCCCGACCTCAGCGAGGAGATCCAGATCCGCACCGGCGTCATCAACGGGCTGGGGAGTCGTGAGTACGAGCTGGTCGAGCCGGAGCAGATCGCGGACCGGCGCTTCTGGGCCTTCTCGGACATGCGCCCCTTGCGCGAGCGCATGGGCGCCATCTATGCCCGAGAGAACCCCTTTCCCGTCGAGCGCCATGACGGCCGCGCCTACCGGCGCGAGGAGAGCGTCGATCTCGACCGCGTGGCCCATGACGACTAGCAGAAACGCAGGAAACACGATCTGGAGGTTGCCATGACGAGCGCCATCACGCCGGGGGAGGAGCAGGTCCTCCGGGCCCTTGATATCTGCCGCCGCGCCGCCGAGGCGGTGACGACACTGGGCAGCTCGGACGAGGCGTGGAGGTCGGGGACGGCCGAACGCCTCACCCGCCTCCAGGGGACGCTGGATCAGGTCAAGGATCGCTTTATCATCAAGAGCAAGGTCTGCCTCCCCTTTACGGCGCGCTGCGCCGAGCGCGCCACGGCGCTGGAGGCGAGCCTGCGGGCCCTGGGCGCGGACGGGAGTACGGGCGCCATGGACGCCTTTGTCGGTGACCTGGATGCCCTGGAAAAGGCGGTGCGCACCCTCGACGGCCGCTCGGACATGCGCGGGATGGCCATCACGTGAGCGCCCCACGCGGACGCGTGCTCATCACCGGCGGCGCGGGGAGCGTCGGCCGGGGGCTGGCCCGAGCCCTGGCGGCAGAGGGCTACCGCGTGCGGGTCCTCGACCTGCCGCAGTGCGACTTTGCGCCGCTGGAGGACATCGCGGGGCTGGACATCGTGCGGGGCAGCATCACCGACGCCGCGGCGCTGCGCCAAGCGGCAGCCGGTGTCGACGCGGCCGTGCACCTGGCGGCGCTGCTACCCCCTGCCAGTGAACGCGATCGCGAGACGACCATGGCCGTCAACGCCGGCGGCACGGCCCTGCTCGTCGAGGCGCTGGCGCGCGAGAACCCGAGGGCGCGGCTGGTGCTCAGCTCCTCCGTCTGCGTCTATGGCGACACCGGCGCGCATGGGGCGGCGGACGACGACCCGCCGGTGCGCGTGGAGCGCCCCACCGCCCCACTGGACGTGTACGGTGAGAGCAAGGTCACCGCGGAAGACATGGTGCGCCAGGGGCCGCTGCCCTACGTCATCTTGCGCATCTCGGGCATCCTCGTGCCGGAGGTACTGGCCTTTCCCGAGGCCTGGCCCTTTGCCGCCGAGCAGCGCATCGAGTTCGTCTGCCGCGACGACGTCATCGCCGCGTTGGCCGCCGCCGTCGGGGCACGGGATGCAGCCGCCGACACGCTGCACGTCGCCGGCGGCCCGACGTGGCGCATGCGGGGGAAGAATTATGTCGAGCGCCTCAGCGAGGTGTTCGGCGTCCCCGCCGATATGGCGCCCTACCGCGACGGCCCCGGGTCATTCGATTGGTACGACACGGCCGACGCAGAGGCGCTCCTCGGCTACCAGCGCACGTCCTACGACGCGGCCCTGGCGATGATCGAGCGCGCCATCGCCGAGGCGTTCGAAATGTAGGGCGCGCAGGGCCCGATGGCATGCGGCCCCTATCGTGCCATGCGTCGCGCCCCGTGGGTGCCTACAGCGCGGATCGAGCGACATACGGATCCTGCATGGCTGCTGTAGGGCGCGCACGCTGTGCGCGCCGCACCTACCCCATCGCTGTGCGCGCCGCATCTACCCCATCGCTGTGCGCGCCGCGCCTACCCTATCGCCGCGCGCAACACGCGGAGCATGTTCTCGCCCAGCACGGCGCATACATCCGCCTCACTGTAGCCGCGGGCCAGCAGGCCGCCCACGATCTTGGGAGTCTCGGTCGCGTCACGCAGCAGCGTGCCACCGCCGTCGAAATCGCTCCCCAGCCCCACCGTCTCGATCCCCGCCACCTCAGCGGTGTGATCCACATGATCCAGCAGCCGCTCCAGCGTGGGCCTCTCCGCGTCCACAAAGTACGGCACATAGCTGAGCCCGATCACCCCGCCGTTATCGCGCAGGGCGCGGAGCTGGTCGTCCGTCAGGTTGCGGGGATGGTCGCACAGGGCGCGGGCGTTGCCATGGGAAAAGAGCACCGGCCGCTCGACCACTTCCAACGCGTGGAAAAAGGCGCCGGGGCTGACGTGGGCCAGGTCCACCACCATCCCCAGGCGGTTCATCTCGCGTACCAGCTCGACGCCGAACGCCGTGAGCCCCACGCCGGAGCGCGCCTCGAGGCAGCCGTCGGCGGCGCAACTGCTCACGTTGTGCGTCAGGCCGATGGCGCGCACCCCCAGGGCGTAGAGGGAGCGCAGCACGTAGAGGCTCTTTTCGGTGACGTCGGCGTTCTCGATGGCCAGGATGGCCGCCGGAGTACCCGCCGCCCGGGCCGCCTCGAGGTCGGCCACGGAGCGCGCGACGGCCAGGCCGCCGCCGCTCTTCGCCAGGTCGTTGAAGAGGTAGCCCAGGCCGTCCAGGGCGTACGTAAGGTGATTGTGCCGCGCCAGGGTGACGTCGATGGCGAACAGGCCGGCGTCGATGCCCGCGGCGCGCATGAGGGGCGCATCGATCTGGATCTCGGCCGCCTCACCGCGGGGGTCCTCGTGCCCGCGGGAAAAGCCGATGGTGCCGGCGTGGTCGCCGACGCGGTGTTCCTGCCCCCGCGCCACGCTCAGGTTACCGCGGCGGATGTGCGCCACGATGGTGTCGTTATGGCCGTCGATGACCAGCGCGTCCCGTTGCAGTTCCAGTGGATCCATGGTGATCTCCTTTTCGCGCGACCGTTCGCAGGCTGTCGAGTTCGCCCGGCGTTGATCCACCGGGCTACGATAGACATGTCCCCCATTCCGAGTCGCCCTCAGCCCCGCAGGGGCTTTTACCTGGGATAGCCGCAGGGGCTCACCCCGCGGCGTGCGCGGTCGCCGCAGAACCTCACCCCGCAGGTCCTCGCGCTTTGCCGTCCGCCCCGATGCGCGCCATGAGGCGCGCCATGAGGCGCCGCCACGCGTCCGTATCGTGCAGCGGCCGCAGCTCCTCCGCCCCCTGGAAGGCGTCGGCGTGGATGAACCCGCGATCGACCGCCTGCGCGGCATAGCCCAGCGCGGCGTCCGAGTCGCCCGTCGCGGCGGCCGCCCGCGCTGCGCCAAAGAACGCCCAGGCCGGCGCCGCGTCGGTGGCCAACGAGCGCCGAAACCAGGCGAGGGCCGCCTCGGGGTCGCCGTCGCGTAGGCGAACGTTGCCGTTCACCGCCAGGTTGGCGGCCTCGTCGAACCAGGCAAAGTAGACGGGGTACTCGGCCAGGCGCCGGAACCCCACCTTGCGCGCCGTGGCGCCCGAGGCCACGTTCGACCGCCAGCAGTGCCAGCCGACGCGCGTCGTCCCCCGTGCCAGGAGGCGCTCCACGAGGGCGGTAGCCGCCACGGTGGCCAGGCCGCGCCGACGGTAGCCCGCCTCCGTCTCGATCCCGATCTCGCAGCGCGCGTCGTGGTCGTACTCGGACAGGCACCACGCGACGAGTTCGTCGCCGGCCCTGGCGTCACGACGGATGATACAAGCCCCCGTGCTGTGCGCCAGGAACTCGTCCACCGTCGCGCGCTCGGAGCACATCTCGTCGCGCAGCTCGTCGAGGCGTTGCAGCCTCGTTTCGGCCAACAGCGTGGCGTCCACCGTCCGTACGTGCATTCCCTCCGGAACGAGGGCCCGCCAATCATGATGCGTGCGCTCGAGCTGATAGTACTCGCGCAGGTCCCGGATGGGGCTCAGCGCCGCCATCATGGTGTCGATGGCGCTCTCCCAATGCTCCCCGTCATAGAACAGCTCCCACTCGACGTGGCCCAGCCTCTTGGCCTCGGGATAGACGTGGGAGTCGAACCACGCGACGAGCCAGGCGTTGAAGGCGGCATTGTCCGCCGCTCCCGCCAGGTGAAAGCGGTGCTTGGCCCGCAGCAGTGCCACGCGAGGCCGCGCAGGGTCGTCCACATAGACGTCGCCGGACGCTTCGCCGGCCAGAATCGCGCCCACGGCAGCGTGGATGTCCAGGCCATCGCACAGGGGCACGACGCGGTCGAGGGCGGTGGATGTCAGCAGGTGCATGGTGCCCCTCCCCTCACTTGTGAGGGATTCGTTTTGGTCGCCGATCACCGGCTCGCAGCGTGGCGTGGACCACAGGTAAGGACGAATGCCACACCTCGTAGCAGTAGCAGCCGACGAGGTCCTCCGCCCTCTGCCCCACCGATGCGACCGCCGCCCGATTTACCCAGCGCACCCGCAGGTCGGGGCCGTTCCAGGCGAGCGACTCGGTCATGGCATCGAGGAGGAGGGGCTTGGCCTCGGGGCAGCGCAGCGACTCGTCCGGTGACGGATCGCATCCGTGGGCGACCGAAGCGGGGGGGGCTTCCATGGTCGTTCACCCCTGGTGGTGTGTGGCGCGTAGGAATGGGGCAACGCCTGGCTCGAACGACCATCCGAGGGATCGTGCGCCTGGCCGCCGGAGCGGCGGCCGTGCCCCTATCCTGTGCGACCGGAGCGGTCTGACGCCCCGGCCACCCCGTAGCCGTCCTCCACGGCCAGCACCTCGATGAGCTGCTCCGTCCACTCGCGCAGCGATTCGGCCAGCCCGGTCTTGCCGTGCGAATGCACCACGCGCGCCGCCTCCTGCAGCTGTCCGATGCGCGCGGCGTTCACAAAACGCCCCAAAGGAACCCTCGTCATTGCCCTGGCGTCCATGGCTCCGTTCCTCCAACGATGCGATCGATAGCGACTTTCGCTCTCCCAAAGAGGTTCGTGCCATAATCTAGCACAGGGCGTTCCCTACGTCTGTAGGGACATCCCTACATTCGTGGCGCCGTTCACGGGAGCACCTCCCAAGGCCCCCCAAGAGGATCTCGCGCCTGCAGTACGCGCCGGGCGGCGCCGCGGCTACCAGTTGGTAAAGCTCCCGTCGAGGCGACGCAGGCTGGGGCGTGGCGGGCGGGCCGTCATCACGTGCTTGCGCGCCGCCTCGCGATCGAACTCGATCCCCAGCCCCGGACGGTCGGGCGGCAGAAGGTAGCCGTCCTCCCAGGGAATCTGCACCGGCACGACGCGCATCATGTCCGTGCCGGGTTTGCGCGGCTGCTCCTGCACCCCGACCAGCGCGCTCGCCAAATCCATCTGCAGGCAGGCCGCCGTGGAGACCGGCCCCAGGGGGTTGTGGAGCGCCAGCTTGATATAGTGCGTCTCGCACCAGCCCGCGATCTTGGCGGCCTCCGTCAGGCCGCCGACGATGCACACGTCGATGCGGGCATAGTCGATCCACTCCTCCTCGACGAGCTGGCGGAACTCCCACTTGCTGCCGAACTGCTCCCCGGCCGCCAGCGGCACCGACGTCCGCGGGCGCAGCGTCTTGAACGAGTCAGGGTTCTCGGAGCGCAGGGGGTCCTCGATAAAGAAGGGATGGAACGCCTCCACCTCGCGGCAGAACCATACCGCCTCGGGGAGATCGAGGCGTGTGTGCACGTCGAAACAGATCTCGATGTCGTCGCCCACCGCCTCGCGCACCGCCTGGAACTGCTTGATCGCCATGCGCACCGACTGGCGTGGCTCCAGCACGTCGCCGGCGTAGGGGATGCTAAAGCGCACAAACTTCCACCCCTCTTCCGTCGTCTGGAGGCACGACTCGATGAGGGGCGTGACGTCGACGCTGTCGCCGCGATTGTGGGGATAGCAGACGACCTTGTCGCGGTGCCGTCCGCCCAGCAGCTCGTACACCGGGACGCCCAGCGCCTTGCCCTTCAGGTCCCACAGGGCGATGTCGATGGCCGAGATGGCCGACGACAGGATCAGCTTGGCGGGAAAGAAGCCGCCCCGCCACATGAGCTGCCACAGGTGGCCGATGCGAAAGGGGTCCTGGCCGATGAGCATCGGCTTGAGGTGCTCGATGGCGCCGATGACGGCCTGGTGACGACCGCCGAGGCCCGACTCGCCCACCCCAAAGATCCCCTCGTCCGTATCCACCACCACGAACAGGCAGCTACGGCCGTCCTCCGTCACGGGAAGGGGTTCCACGTTGGTGATCTTCATGCGTCCTCCTATGCGAAAGCGAATGATACGCAGACTGCGCTCGTCTCCGCTGATGTTGTCCTACTATGTCTCGGCGCGTACGCTGGTAACGGGAGAGATCTCGGCTGCCTACGCCTGTGGCGAGCGCCCCTCGAGGAGTTGGCGGGGGTTGTCGACGATCAACGTCCGAATGGCGTCGTCGCCGAGCCCCTCGTCGCGCAACGCGCCGAGATAGCGTGCGAACGCCGCCACCACCGGCCCGTTGGCCACCTGGCCGAAATCCGACGAGACGATGGCGTGCTCCACGCCCACCGCCTCGATCTGGTCGCGGATGACGCGGAGCCTGGCGTGTGCCCCCTCCCACGGGGCGGCCCACTGCAGGCAGTGCTCGATCATGGCGCCGCACGCAACCGCCTCGCGCTGCTGCGCCACGCTCATCCCCGCCGTAGCGTGGGTGACGATCGTGCGCCGCACGCCGCGCTCCCGCCCCCGGCGCACCAAGGCCAGCGCCTCGTCCGCCGCCACGTGGCCGGTGGCCAGCACGGCGTCGTGCGCCGCGATGAGATCCACGACCTCTACCACCTCGGGGCGGGGGGCGCCGCCGGCGTCGAGCACGCCGATCCCCGCATAGCCCTCGCGCGGTCGGGGATAGGCGGGGGCAAAGGCGTCGGGACGCGTGGCCACCTGATGGGCGGAGGTGTAGGTGGGAAAGTAGATGACGGCCACCCCCTCGCGCAGGGCGGCCTCCACCGCATAGGGGTTCAGCCCACCCACGGGCTCGTTGAGCACCAGGGCGCCATAGAACCGCGGGCCGCCAGGATAATGGGCGTTCAGCGCGCACGCCAGCCCGGCCGTCGAAGCGGTATGATCCTTCACCACCAACCCCGCCAGGCCAGCGTCATGCGCGTCCCTGGCCAGAGAGGGCCAATCCTGCGCGCGGGCGATCACATCGGGCGAGGCGTGGATGTGGATGTCGTAGGCGCCGAACAAGAGGGAGAAGGGGTCGCTCGGCATCGCGATGTGCTCCTTGTGCGGTGTGGCCGTCACTGGCGCCTTTTGGGGAGCCGTCGATACGTTAGCCGATGCCCCATGGGCTGTCAAGGGAGATGAGCGTCCCTGGTTGAAGCCCTGACCGCGGTGAGTGTACAATCCACCCGTCGGTACCGGCCCACCCGTCGCCGCCGAAGGAGGCACCCATGTCAGACGGCAACCTGATCACGTGTCCCGCCCCGCCGGACGTCACCCCGTCGCCCGACTATACGCTGACCGTCGACGGCCGCGAGGTGTTCGTGTACCACTGCCCGGTGGCCTCGGTGGCCTCCGTGACGGCTTCCGATGTCGTCCACGTCACGGTGCGTCCGCGGTTCGGCTTCCAGCGCGTCACCATACGCCCCCTGAGCCGGGGGATCGCGGCGGAGGTGCGCGACGGCGTCATCCGTTTCGATGCCCCTCCCGGCGCGGCGGGCGCGCCCACCCTCCTCAGCATCGAGCTGGACGAGGAGTTGCGCCGTCCCCTGTTCCTCTTTGTCAACCCACCCGAGGAGGATCCTCCGCACCCGGGCGACCCGGACGTCATCTACCTGGAGGCGGGGCGCCTCCACGACCTGGGCCGAGTCGAGCTGCGGAGCGGCCAGACCCTCTACATCGCCGGCGGAGCGGTGCTGCGCGGCAACGTGTACGCCCATGAGGCGGAGGGGATCGCCATCCGGGGGCGCGGCACCATCGATGGAAGCCTGCACCCCGCCGACAACCCCCGCCGGGAGCGGCTGGTGCACCTGGCGGGCTGCCGCGATGTCCTGGTGGAGGGGATCACGCTGCTCAACGGGCAGACATGGCAGCTCATGCCCGCCGGCTGCGACGGCGTCGCCATCCGCAACGTCAAGATCATCTCGGGCGCCAATAGCGACGACGGCATGGACCTCGTGGGCAGCCGCGACGTCCTGGTGGAACGATGCTTTGTCCGCACCAAGGACGACTGCATCGCCATCAAGGGATTCGACAGCTACCATCCCCGAGCGGGGCTGCCGGTGGAGCACGTCCTGGTCCGCGACAGCGTGTTCTGGAACGCCGAGTGGGGCAACGCCCTGGAGATCGGGTACGAGACACGCGTCGATGCCATCCGCGATGTGACCTTTTCCAACTGCGACGTGATCCGCTGCGAGGCTGAGCGCTACGGCTCGGGAGGCGTGCTCACCATCCACAACGGCGACCGCGCCGTGGTCTCCAACGTGCTGTACGACGACATCCGGGTGGAGGACTGCCGCGAAAAGCTGGTGGATTTCAAGATCTGCTTCGACCGCTACAGCCGTGATGCCGAGCGCGGCCAGATCCGTGATGTCACCGTGCGCAACGTACGCGTGGTGGATGGCTCCCCACCCGTTTCCATCGTCCAGGGATACGATCAGAACCACATCCCCGAGCGCATCACCCTCGAGGACATCGTGATCCTCGGAGAGCCGGCGCGCGACGCCGGCACCGCGCGGATGGTGACGGAAAAGGTTCGTGATCTGCGCTTTGTGGCGACGGGACGCGCCGCACAGCGCGTGCGACCGGCAGGCTGAGTGCCGCGCCCGCCCTTGCATCCGCGGCCGTCAACGGCTACACTTGCTGCTGTAGCGTACCGCACATGATCATCTGTAACAAAGGAGTCGACCATGCCGAGCATCAAGGGAACTCGGACGGAAAAGAACCTCCTGGCCGCCTTTGCGGGCGAGGCGCAGGCCCGCAACCGGTACACCTTCTTTGCCTCCGTGGCCCGCAAGGAGGGCTACGAGCAGATCGCGTGGATCTTTGAGGACACGGCGGCGAACGAAAAAGAACACGCCGAGATGTTCTTCAAGCAGCTGGAGGGGGGCGACGTCGAGATCACGGCCGGCTACCCCGCCGGCGTGATCGGCAACACTGCCGAGAACCTGGCCGCCGCCGCGGCGGGCGAGAACCTCGAGTGGACGACCCTGTACCAGGATTTCGCCGCCACCGCCAAGCAAGAGGGATTCAGCCGCATCGCGGCCATCTTTACCGAGATCGCCGAGGTGGAGGAGCAGCATGAGGCGCGCTATCTGCGGCTGCTCGACAATGTCAAGAACGGCAAGGTGTTCGAGCGCGATACCGTCGTCAAGTGGCGCTGCCGCAACTGCGGCTACGTCCACGAGGGCAAGTCGGCGCCCAAGGTCTGCCCGGCATGCCAGCACCCGCAGTCGTACTATGAGCTGAAACCGGAGAACTACTGAGCGACATCCATGACGCTGGGGGAGGCAGGCCAAGACGGTCCTGCCTCCCCGGACAACACTCCCACAGACGTCCATAGCCAGCTATGTAGTGACGACTTTAGTCGTTTTCGCTGCCAAACAGCGGAAGAAACGACTGAAGTCGTCACTACGTAGTGGATTAGCCGCTTACGTGCCCCAAAACTGTCGATGGGGGCTGTGGCAGTAAGGGTGTTCGCCTCGTGTCGCCCCGCCGGAACCATGGCCAACGGATGGCGCAACGTCGGCGCAGACACCGTTGCGTCACGCCCGGCCATGCGCTAGGATGAGCGTGAGTCGCATCCAGATGCGCGACGCCCACTTGAGTCGCGCACACCCGGAGGGAGACTGCGCCATGGGGATTCCGGTCAAGATCACCGTCATCGGCGCCGGCAGCGCTACCTTTTCCATGGGCCTGGTCAAGGACCTATGCCTCACCGAGAACCTGGCCGGCAGCCACGTGACGTTCATGGACATCGACGAGGTGCGCCTCGAGCGCATCCATCGCCTCGCCGAGCGCTACATCGCCGAGTTGGGCGGCAAGGTCACCTTTGACCGCACCACCGACCTGACGCGCTCGCTCCAGGACGCCGATTTCGTCATCAACACCGCCGGCGGCGAATACGGTAGTATGGAGGAGCGCATCGAGCTGGCCAAGAAGCATGGCTATTACTCGGGGGCGCCCTTTGGCGTCAACTACTATAACCTGAACCTGATGCTGAACGTGGCGCACGAGATCGAGCGCGTCTGCCCCGATGCCTGGCTCATCCAGTCGGGCAATCCCGTCTATGAGGGGACCACCCTCATGACGCGGGAGACGGGCGCCAAGATCATCGGGCTGTGCCACGGCCACTATGGCTACATCAACGTCGCCAACGTGCTGGGGATCGACCCGGACAAGGTGACGTGGGTAGCGCCGGGCGTCAACCACACCATCTGGCTCACCGAGTTCCGCTACGAGGGGCAGGACGCCTACCCGATCCTCGACGAGTGGATCGCGACCAAAGCCGAGGCCTATTGGCAGGAACGCGCCGACCACCCGGAAAAGTACGGCCTCGAGGACCAGATGAGCAGGGCCGTCATCGACATGTACCGCCGCTTTGGTCTGCTGCCCATCGGCGACACCACCCGTGGCGGAGGCTGGTGGTACAAGGCGGACCTGGAGTCCCGCCTGCACTGGTACGGCGCCACCGGCGGGTTCCTCTCCGAGGTGCACATCGGCCCCTTCCTGAAGCGCCACTACCAGCGGGTGGAAGAGATTCGCCAGGTGGCCGAGGACCCGTCCCGCTCGGTGCTCGAGGCGTTCCCACCGACCAAGACGCGCGAGCAGCAGGTGCCCATCATCGACGCCCTGACGAACGACGTCCCGGGGACGTTCCAGATCAACCGGCCCAACGATGGCACCATCCCCGGCATCCCCGACGACATCGCCAGCGAGTTCCCGGCCATGATCGACAAGGGCGGCATCCGCCCCATCAAGATGGCGCCGCTCCCGAAAAAGATCATGCTCGAGGTCATCAACCCCATGGTGAACAAGGCCGAGTGGGAGCTGGAAGCGTTCCTCACCGGCGACTATGGGCTGCTGCTCGACGGCCTGATGTTTATCGACACCTTCCAGTCGGGCGGGCACACCGTCTCGTACGAGCAGGCCAAGGCCTACCTCGACGACTATCTCGCCCAGCCCTACAACCAGGACATGGCCGCCCATTTCAAGCGACAGGACCCGTCCTGGGCCAAGGTGCTGAAACGCAAGGATGACTAACTCCCTCTTCCCCTCCGAGTCAGAGGCCGCCCCGCCCGTGCGGGGCGGCCTCTGGCGTTTCTCCTCTCGCGCCGCCCGAGCGAGCGCGATCGGCCCGCCCAAGGTAGTGACGACGTGGTCGCTTCTACCGCTGTGCAGTGGAAAGAACGAATGAATTCGTCACTACGAAGGTGAATTACGTAGGGTGGGCCACTGACTGCACGGCCAAGCAGCGCGCTCGGGGCTTGCTACACCTCCATCGACAGACGCGTGATCTCTTTTTCGAGCCCATCGATGCGCAGCCACACCCTATCGAGATCGGCGTCAATCGCGCGAATCCGTGCCTCGCACCCCGCCAGCGCCGATCGTGCGCTCGCGCGCTCCTCCTCCACCCTCTTCACCAAGCGCGCCTTCTCTCGGAGCACCGAACGCACGCAGAGCACGAACACGCCCATGAGGAGGAGCCCCAAAACGCCCAGCAGGATGCCGGATGAGTCGCCGCCAAGTCCAGCGACCAAGCTGGCGAGGAACATGCATGCTCCAAGGGCGGCCAGCATCGAATAGACCACAGCCTGAGTCGCCTTTTTGCCCACGAGGTGCTCTGACGGAACAAGATCGACGAACTGCTTCTGCTCCACCCACCAGGCACCCAGCTCTTCCCGCTCCGCGAGCAGCTCGACGCGACGCTGGCGCAGGTGTTCCAGCGCGCGCTGCTTGGCCAGGAGCGATGTATCCGCCCTGATATCATCCAGCACCGCGAGGGGTGGCCTGAACTCCCGCTGGTGATGCGCAGTTGGCTGCCGCAGTAGGTGCACCAGATCTGACGATGGCCGCCCTCCACCTGCAGCGGACTCCCGCATTTGGGGCACTGGATCGATTCGACCGGCATGGCGCGCCTCCTTCCCGTTGCCCAACTCTCGCGCTCAACGCAAAAAAGGCTCCGCCGAGCCCCCCAGCCCCGTCACGGAACCTCCCCCCATCGGCGGCATGATAGACGATCCTGCGCTCGATGGCAACCACTCCGGACCCGCTGTAACCTGCGCTTCGCAATCTGCAACCTCTGGTCTGGCAGGCCCCTCACCCCTACCCTCTCCCCGAGTACAGGGAGAGGGAGATGTGCCCTGTAACCTGCAACCTGCCACCTGCAACCGGCCCGGCCTGCAACCCACAACCCTCTCCGCGCCCCCGTCCACTTGCGCCCCCCGCCTCCCCGTGCTATGGTACCGCCCGTTTCGCCAACACGAGGAGGACACCATGCCCAAGGGATCACGCATCGAGTCGGTCGTCGCGCGCCAGGTGTTCACGTGGCGCAACCACCCCGGCGTCGAGACCACCGTCACCACGGTGAACGACGCCACCGGCGTCGCCACGGTGACGGCCGGGCTGTCGGTGGGCGATTATGAGGTCAAGTTCGCCTACGACGGCGGCGCGCGCTGGGAGGGGCTGGGCGTGCAGCGCGCCGTCGACAACGTCAACGACGTCATCGCGCCGGTCCTCAAAGGGATAGACGCCACCCGCCAGATCGAGATCGACCGCTTGATGCTGGAGCTGGACGGCACCTCCGACCGCAGCCGGTTGGGCGGTAACGCCATCGCCAGCGTCTCGGCGGCGGTGCTCAAGGCGGCGGCCAACAGCCTGGACATTCCGCTCTACGAGCACATCGGCGGCGTGAACGCCTGCGTGCTGCCTGTGCCCGCCGCCGGCCTGATGAACGGCGCCCGGCGCTACGGCGGCGGCGAGCGCGCCGGCGACAAGCCCAGCTATTCCATGATGTGCTACGGCTTTGATACCTTTGCCGAGGCCTCCTACGCCGCCTGGG
The DNA here is from genome assembly GCA_040768165.1 of Anaerolineae bacterium. Lineage (GTDB taxonomy): Bacteria > Chloroflexota > Anaerolineae > UBA1429 > UBA1429 > DUUT01. Next base: position 43,139 of record JAXGNH010000016.1, on the reverse strand, counting down.
ACCTGGAGAAGAATTTCAAGCGCGCCCTGGGCAATCGCCTCGGCCTCGACCCCGAGTTCGTGCGATTTATCCCCGCCGGCATGATCCAGCACGACCGCGAGCTGTGGGACATCATGACCGACGTGATCGCCTCGCGCGGCTACGAGGGCAAGGTGGGCCTGCAGGTGGACGTGGCCGCCGGCACCTATTTCGATAACGAAAAGGGCGTGTTCGTGGGCCTCTTTTCCGCCGAGGACAAGACCCTCGAGGAGTTGATCGACCTGTACAAGTGGATGGTAAAGGAGTACCCCTTTGTCATCCTGGAGGACCCGCTGGATGAGGACGATTTCGAGGGGCATGCCCGGCTGACGCGCGAGCTGCCCATCGAGATCGTGGGCGACGACCTCTTTACGACCAACCCCGAGCGCGTGCGCAAGGGGATTGCCATGGGCGCCGCCAACGCGGTACTGCTCAAGGTGAACCAGGTGGGCACCATCACCGAGGCCTTCGAGATGACGCGTCTGGCGCACCGCCACGGCTATGGTGTGATGCCGTGCGGCAGCCGCGGCGAGGGCGCCGACATCGCCGACTATGCCGTGGGCCTCATCACCGGCCACATGCGCGAGGGCGGCACCGGCGACACCGCCAACCGCCTGCTCAAGATCGAGGCCGAACTCGGCAGCCGCGCCCAATTCGCCGGCAAAGAGGGCCTCAGACTCAAGCTCTAGCTGAAGGCAGACCGATGGTACGCTGATCTCGCTGATCGGACGCGGATTCTCGCTGATCTTCTGGGAATGGAACGCGGATTTCCACGGATGGGGCGGATTAGCGCGGTCTTCTGGATGCTGGTCTGTGAGATAACGAGGCTTACGCTCAGCACGCTCCATCATCCAAGAGATCAGCGGAGATCAGCGCGTTGTACCCAACGCACCATCAGCGGAATCAGCGTACCATTCCTCTATCGTAAGGCGAACCCTATGATCATTCGGAATCGTGACGCGTTGTTGGCCCATGGGAACGTGGAGGGCCGGCGCAGGGTGCTGGACATCGTCGAGGCCGGCCTGGCCGCCGGCGACCCCTATGACAACGTCCGCAAGGCGGTGCGCATCGAGGGGAGTACGCTGCTCATCGGCTCGGACGAGTTCCCCCTGGGGGGCATGGGGCGCTGCGACGAGACGCGCCCGCGCCCCTTCCCGCCGGCGCCGCTGGCCATCGATCTGAACAAGCTCGCCGCCGAGGGTGGCCGCATCTACCTCGTCGGCGGGGGTAAGGCCGCCCAGCGCCAGGCCGAGGCGCTGGAGGACATCCTCGGCGACCGCATCGCCGAGGGGCATGTGAACGCCAAAAAGGGAGACGGCATCCGCCTGCGGCGCTGCACCGTCACCCTAGCCGGCCACCCCAACCCCGACGAGGACAGCGTCGAGGGCGCCCGCCGCATCGTCGAGATCGAGCGCCGGGCGACAAAGGGCGACGTCGTGTTCATGTCGGAATCGGGCGGCGGAACCGCCCTGATGGCACTGCCCGCCCCCGGGCTGACGCTGCAGGACCTCCAGGACGTCAACCGCATCCTCTATCTGGAGCGCGGCGCGCCCATGCCGGTGGCCAACGCGGTGCGCTTTCTGCTCATGACGCTGCGGCAGAGACACAGCCGCCACGTGGGCGACGCCACCCTCATCATGCTCTCCACCGACGAGCGCCCGCCGGCCACCTCCATCGCCCTGCGCAAGCCGCGCGGCGTCGTCGACGAGTACGACCACGCCATCCACCTCCTGAAAGAGTACGACTGCTGGGACGAGATCCCCGAGGCGGTGCGCCGCTTCCTGCTGCGCAAGGACCCCGCCTACGGCACCCTGCGCCCGGAGGAGTGGTTCGACCGGCCACACTTTCGCATCCGCGTGATGGGGCCCGAGTACATGCTCGCCGCGGCGGAGCGCAAGGCGCGTGCGCTGGGGCTGAACGCCACCATCATGGCGTCGAGCCTCAACAGCCTCGAGGCGCGCATCGTGGGCGAGACGATGGCCCACGTGGCCCGCGAGATCGAGGCGCATGACCGCCCCATGGCGGCCCCGGCCGTCTTTATGCTGGGCGGCGAACTCGTGGTGACCACGGGCAAGAACGGCGGCCTGGGCGGCCGCAATCAAGAGTTCGTGGCCGGCGCGGCGCTGCACATCGCCGACAGCCGCCGCATCGTCCTCGGCTCCGCCGACTCGGACGGCAGCGACGGCCCCACCGACTATGCCGGCGGCATCGTGGACGGCGAGACGCTGCGCCGCGCCGCCGAGGCGGGCCTCGACGTGGCCGAGGAGCTGCGCCGCCACAACACCTGCGGGCTGCTCAAGGGGATCGGGGACGCCATCGACACGGGGATACTGAACACCAACGTGCAGGACCTGCGCGTGGTGTACGTGGGCGCGAGCGACTGACCTCCTCCGGCGGCGCGGGAGGCGTGCCCCGCTCCGCGATTGACGGATTCCGCCGCGCGGTGCTATCCTACCGGTGATGTGAGGGCTCGCGGCGTGCCTGCCCTCCACGGGGGACCTGCCCGCCTGCTGGCAGTCGCCCTGCCCCACCCCACCCACACGACGTACCATACAGGCACTCCCCCTTGCCAAGACCGCGCAGGTGATGGGAGGCAAAGCATGCGCCTGTACCTCATCAATCCGTCGAACCCTTTAGTGAACACGGCCGCGGTCAGGAACAGCCGCCTGATCCGGTATCGCGTACGCAAGCCCCTGGGCCTGCTGGTGGTGGCGGGCCTCACGCCGCCCGCGTGGGACGTCACGGTGATCGACGAGAACCTCGGCATGGCCGACTATGCCGCCATGCCGCGCCCCGACCTCGTCGGGATCACCGCCTTTACAGCGCAGGCGGACCGCGCCTATCAGGTGGCCGCGATGTTCCGCGCGCATGGCGTGCCCGTGGTGATGGGCGGCATCCACGCCACGATGCGCCTGACAGAGGCCCTGGAGAGGGTCGACGCCGTGGTGACGGGCGAGGCCGAGGGCGTGTGGGAGCAGGTGCTGGAGGACGTCCGGCGCGGCGCCCTGCAGCGCGTGTACAGCGGCAACCGCTCGGAGGGCGGCGAGATCGGCACGGCCCGGCATGACCTCTCGCCGCGCGGCTACATGCTGGGGTCGATCCAAACCACGCGCGGCTGCCCGCTCAACTGCAGCTTTTGCAGCGTCACCGCCTTCAACGGGGGGCGCTACCGGCACCGCCCCATCGCCGACGTGATCCGCGAGTTCGAGATGATCCGGGAAAAGGCTGTCCTCGTCGTGGACGATAACCTCATCGGCACCCGCGCCGACCACATCGCCCGCACCAAGGAGCTGTTCCGCGCCATGATCCGGGCCAAGCTCGGCAAAAAGTGGGTGACGCAGGCGACCATCAACATGGCCGACGACGAGGAACTCCTCGCCCTGGCCGCACGGGCCGGATGCATCGGCGTGTTCATCGGGTTCGAGTCACCCAGCGCCGAGGGGCTGCTGGAGGTCCACAAGCGGTTCAACCTGCAGGAGGGGCGCGACTTTCGGGCGTCGGTGCGGCGCATTCAGCGACACGGCATCATCGTGGAGGGCTCCTTCATCCTGGGGCTGGACGTCGACGCCAGCGGCGCCGGTCAGCGCATCGCGGAGGCGGCGGATCGCTATGGGGTGGACGTCCTCAACGTGCTGCTGCTCACGCCGCTCCCTGGCACCCGCCTCTGGGAAAAGTTCGAGTCTGAGGGGCGCATACTCGCCGACAACTATCCCGAGGACTGGAAGTACTATACCCTGCGATTCCCGGTGGCCCGCTACAAGCACCTGTCGTGGGCCGACATGCTGCGCGAGCGGGAGGCCTGCGCCCGGGCGTTCTATGCCTATCCGCGCATCGCGCGTCGGGCTCTCGGCGCCATGTGGCGGGCGCGCAGCCCCCTCATCGGCCTCGCCGCCCTGATCATCAACCTCTCGTGCCGGGGCAACTATAAGAACCTGCGCCTCGACCGCGAGGCGTCGCGAGGATTGGACGTATCGCGGGGGGAGGCCCTCGCGTAGCGCGGGACAATGGGGGCGCAGCGGGCCCGCATCCCACCCTCTCGTACCGATTGACAGCCCACCCGTGCCGCCCTATGCTCGTTTCGTTGTCGAGTATGCTGGGTACTGGAGGCATGATGAGCGATTCCGATCGCGGTTCGGGATCAGACCGCGACAAGAAGCCGGTGGTGCGCGCGCGACGGCGGCGGCCCAGTGGGGAGACGCCGCCCGGCCGCCGCGAGCGCGCCGAGGCCCCGCGGCGCAGGGAGCGAGACGAGCAGGCCGCCGCGCCGCGCCCCCAGGCCCCATCGCAGCAGTACCGCCCCCCAAGGCCGCGCCCCACGTCCGGGCAAACAGGCCCACGTCCCAGCGGCTCCGGCCTGGGTAGCCTGGGTGGCCTGGGAAGCCTGCTCGGCGGTGGATCGCGCCGGTCCCTGCCGCTCCTGCTGATCGGCGCGTTGCTGGTGTGTTGCGTGGCCTTTGTCCTCCTGCGAGGGTGCGGCGGCCTGGGCAGCCTGCTCGGCGGCGCGCCCTCCGATGGCGGGCTCGGCGGCATCGTCCCGCCTGCCGGCGCGCCGGGGGGCGCGCCCACCGCGGCGCCCACCGCCCCCCGCGCCACCATCGAGCCCTTTGTCGCGCCGCCGGGCGCCGCCTCGGGGCAGAACTGGCTGGTGATGCTGTACCAGGACGCCGACGACAAGATGCTGGAACAAGATATCTATGTCGATCTGAACGAGGCCGAGCGCGTCGGCTCGACCGACAACGTGCACATCGTCGCCCAGATCGACCGCTACGCCGGCGGGTACGCCGAGGATGGCAACTGGACGAACACCCGCCGCTACTATGTCACCCGCGACAACGACCTGACGCGGGTGGGCTCCGAACTCGTGGCCGACATGGACGAGCAGAACATGGCGGATGGCGAGACCCTCGTCGATTTCGTCACCTGGGCGGTGGAGACCTTTCCGGCGGACCGCGTGGCGCTGATCATGGCGGACCATGGCATGGGCTGGCCCGGAGGCTGGAGCGATCCGGCGCCCGCCACGCGCGGCGAGACGAACACGCCCCTCTCCTCGGCCTTGGGCAACCACCTGTACCTCGACGAGCTGAGCGACGCCCTGCAGACGATCCGCGACCGGACCGGCATCGACAAGCTCGAACTCATCGGCATGGATGCCTGCCTCATGGGGCAGCTCGAGGTGTACAGCGCCATGGCGCCCCACGCCCGCTATGCCGTGGCCTCGGAAGAGACCGAGCCGGGGCTGGGATGGGCCTACACCGGCTTTCTCGACGCTCTGGCGCGCAACCCCGCCATGACGGGCGCCGAGCTGAGCCGCGCCATCGTCGACAGCTACATCGATGAGGACCAGCGCATCGTGGATGACCAGGCGCGCGCCGACCTGCTGCGCCAGGGCTCGCCCATGGGTGGCTTGTTCGGCACCCCCTCCAGCGCCGAGGTGGCCGATCAGATGGGGCGCAACATCACCCTGAGCGCGGTGGACCTCTCAACGATTCCGGCGCTGGTGGAGGGCGTCAACGATCTCTGCGCCGCCCTGCAGGAGGCCGACCAGCGACCGGTGGCCCAGGCGCGCAACTATGCCCAGTCGTTCACCAACGTGTTCGGCCGGCAGGTGCCTCCGGCGTACATCGACCTCGGCCACTGGGCGCAGCTCCTGCGAGACGCCAACGCCGGCGAGGCCGTGAGCCGCGCCGCGGACGGCGTGCTGGAGGCGCTGCGCGCGACGGTGGTGGCCGAGCGCCACGGCGCGGGCAAACCGGGCGCCTCGGGCGTGGCCATCTACTTCCCCAACTCGCAGCTCTACGGCACCCCCGCCACGGGACCGGCGTCGTACACCGCCATCGCGAACACCCTCTCTCAGGGCTCGCTCTGGGACGACTATCTCGCCTACCACTATACCGGGCGCGCCTTTGACCCGTCCGATCGGCAGCCCATACAACCCGAGGAGGGCGCCGCGGTGGCCGCCCCCGGCCGCGGCGAGATCACGCTGACGCCCGTCACCCTCTCGGACGACGTGGCCGCGCCGGGCGAGCCGGTGCTGTTGAGCACCGACGTCACAGCGCGCAACCTGGGCTACATCTATCTCTTTGCGGGGTACATCGATCCCCAGGCGAACTCGCTCTATATCGCCGACATGGACTACCTGGAGAGCGCCGACACCCGCGAGGTCGAGGGCGTCTACTATCCCGTGTGGCCGGAGGAGGCGTTCACCCTCGAGTTCGAGTGGGAGCCGCTCATGTTCGCCATCAGCGATGGCGTCGACACGGTCACCGCGCTGCTGAACCCGCAGACCTATGGCGTGGCGCCCGAGGAGGCGGTGTACACCGTGGACGGCATCTACAGCTATGCCTCCGGTGAGTCGCGCTACGCCCGCCTCTACTTCCGCGACGGCGTGCTGCGCCAGGTCTATGGGTTCAACGGCGACGACTCGACGGGCGCGCCGTGGGAGATCTATCCCGAAGCCGGCGACCGCTTTACGGTGCTGGAGCAGTGGCTCGACCTGGACACACAGGGACGTGTGGTCGATCGCGTCACCCAGGAGGGGGGCGCCCTCACCTTTGGCGACCAGACATTCTCCTGGCGTGAACTCGACGCCGCCGTGGGCGACTATGTGGTCGGCTTTATCGCCGAGGACCTGGACGGCACCCGCCAGCAGGCCTACGCGCAGGTGCGGGTGGAATAGCGCCAAACACCAAGGCTCCAAGTACACCAAGATCACCAAGGAACACCCATATTACTCACCTTAGTGTTCCTTGGTGTACTTGGTGCCTTGGTGGTTAGCCTTCGGTGCGGATCGTTGCAGGCATCGTCAAAGGAGGTCAGCGCCATGGCAGCGGAACTCGTCGGATTCGCCGTCAAGACCATCGGCCCGGTCAGAGTCGTGGGCAAAGAGCTGCGTACCGGATTCTCCTCCTTCGAGGACAACCCCGTCCCCGCCTTTTGGGATCGCTGCTTCCAGGACGGCACCGTAGCCGCGCTTGAGGCGCTGCCGGGAAGATGCTACCCCTCCGCCCTGATCGGGTGGGCGGGCCGGTACGATCCGGCCGACCAGAGCTTTAGCTACATCGTGGGGGTACTCGCCGATCCGGGCGCCGCCGTGCCCGAGGGGATGGCGGCGTACGACATCCCGGAGAACCGCTTCGCCGTGGGGTCGATCCTGGGGAACGAGCCGGACATCTATGGCCGCGCCCACGACCTGACCTGGGAGCAGGCGGCCAAGGCCAGCCTGGAGCCGGCCCTCGACTTTGAGATGGAGTGGTACGACGAGCGCTTTGAGCAGCCCGACGGGCGGCACATGATCGATCTGTGGATTCCGGTGCAGGGGTGAGGGGGGCGGGGGGGACGGCGGGCCGGTGGGTCCGCCGCCGCCCCACCGGTGGCATGCTAGGATGCCGGGGCCACGGCATCGGCCGTGCTCCACGTGCCGGACCGACGTATGCCTTGGCTGCGTAGAGGTATCGCGCCAGTGCACCTTCGGGCGAGATGGTCAGCTTGGCGTGATTCTTGTTTTGTTCTACAATCATTACAGATTCCGTAATTATCGCGATGGCAAACAAGAATGGCGGAGCCACAAAACGCAGCCGGATTGAGTGACCGAGAGGCACGTCTCTTGAGATCGCTGGCATCTCACGGCCAGGACTTGTTCACCGTGATCGAGGCTCAACAGGAGTTGGAAGCTGACGCGCCCTACGCAGCGATCATCCTCCACCGGTTGGCTGCCAAGGGCTGGCTGCAGCGCATTGCGCGGGGCAGGTATCGTATCGTCCCGCTCGAAGCCGGCCCTGATATGCAGTGGGCCGAGCACGAGTTTCGCATCGCCGCGACCCTCAAAGCCCCGTACTATCTGGCCTACGCCACGGCACTAGCATACTATGGCTACACTGAACACGCTCTGAACCCAATCTGGATAGCCACGACGCGTAAGCATAGACCGCTCAGCGTCGATGGCGTGACCTATCGCTTCGTGATTCTCGCCGCGCACAAGTTCTTCGGCTACACCCACATCGAGATCATGGAGACCCCCATCGCCATGGCGGAACGCGAGAAAGCGCTCGCCGACGGATTCGATCACCCCGAATACTGCGGTGGGGTCATCGAGGCAGCCAAGGGGCTCTGGTATGGGCGCGACGAGATCGACCTCGAGCGCGTGGTCGCCTACACCTATCGCCTAAGGAACCGCAGCGCCCTGAAGCGGCTAGGATTCTGGTCGGATCGGCTCGATATCGCGCCGCACGAGATGCTGGAGCGCCTCACGCAGAGCGACCGCAACTACCCGCTGTTGGACCCCGGCGGCTCACGAGAGGGACGTAGAGACACCCGCTGGCGGCTGATCGTCAATATACCTGAAGAGCAACTTCTGGAGTGGCGGGAGAACTGATGTGATCTCGTTGCGTGCGTTGCGTCGCGCTTCGGCCACTATGGGGCTGGGTCTGGCGCAGGCCGAACATGAATACGCCATCCTGTGCGCGCTGGATGCGTTGGGACAGACTCCGCTTCTAGACGAGACCTTTTGCCTCAAAGGGGGCACGGCGCTCCGACAACTCTACTTCCCGGACTGGCGACATTCGGTGGACCTGGATTTCACCGTGTTGCCCACTTTCCCCGAATCCACACTACGGGAGCGCTTGGAGGACTGGTTCGAGCGCATCGAGGCACTGCACGGGTTGCGCGTCAGGTTACTCGACTTCCACCGGCCCAATGCCTCGGCTCGCGTCAGGGCTCAGTTCATCGGCCCCCTGGAGCATCCCAATCGGCTGCTGCTGGATATCGCACTGGACGAGAGGATCTTGTTGCCGCCGGAGCGACGCCCTGTGATCACCGGCCTTTTTGCGCAGCCAGTGCCGCAGGTGCTGACCTACGCGCTGGAGGAGGTTCTGGCGGAGAAGGCACGCGCCATCCTCCAGCGAGGGAAGGCGCGAGACTACTACGATGTCTGGCGCCTGCTAAAGGAGAAGGACAATGCCTTCGATCCCGCCACGGTCTGTACGATCCTCCTGACCAAGTGTACGCACAAAGGACTACCACCACCGGCCATCGATCAGTTCTTCTCCCCACACATACTGGCCCAGGCACAAGCCTACTGGATTACTGACCTGGCGGAACAGGTCAAACCCAATCCCCTACCGTTGTGGGAGCAGGTCGTAATGGAGCTTGGGCCGCTATTGGTAGATCTGTTGCAGAGCACCTGATAGTAGGATGCCCCAAGGTGTCACCACGTCCCTCTCGAGCGCCCCTTTCGCGCCTTTCGCTTGTTCCGCGCTCTCGCGATCCTAACGCCTTTCGTCCCACGACATGATCGACACCTCCCCTGGCCCTTGGCCCATCGCAAAATCAGTGCCGAGGCCATGAACGGGCCTCGGCACTCAGTCAGAGCTGAACGCAGCACCAACCCCTCGGGTCAGCCCCCTACAACCCCACCACCGCACTCATCCCAGCCCGCAACCCCTCGGGCTGGGCCTCCAGCTCCACCGTCACGCGGTACACCACGTCTCCGCTCAGGATCCCCAGCAGGGGCGCACTGGCCGTCACTACATGGGGCACGCCCAGTTCACACCAAATTGTCCAGGTTCAGCTACCCCAACCATCGCCATCCGTCTGGATCCCAGAGGCCCTGCGCCCGTCCCTGCAGGACGGGATCAAGGAATCTCCGGGCCAGTTCGATCCCCACTCCCAGACGATCACTCGCGAGTTCCGTCTCATGCGCCAACCTACGAAAGACCTCAGCCCAGCTCGGTGGCGGATCGGGCAAGGACGGGGGCAACTCGTGTGTCCTGCTAGCGCGGAATGTTGTCTGCAGAGCCTCTCGCAAGGTCGCCGCGTCGATCGCACCCATCCCGGCGATGAGCACGATGTCCACCAGGTCCTTGACCCGGCTGCTCTGTCCGCTCGCATAAGGTTGCGTGTAGGCATGCACCTTCTCGGCGATATGCTGTGTGATGGGATAGCACGGCATGGTCACCGGTGCGATCTCGGCGAACTCGAGCAGAGACGGCGCAGATAGCTCCTCGGGCGGCTCCACAACCGGGTCACCCCAGCCCACGTCGAGGTGAAAGGACTCGAAGGGCCGCCCGTCCAGAATGGCCCGTACGGAGAAGCGCAGGCCGCCGGCAACGCGGACCCGAACGCGCGTCGGCCGAACCAAATAGCGAAACCAGTCTTCCATCTCCAGCAGGGCGGCACGTACCAGGGCCGCGTGGAGATCTTCCGGTGGTTCAACCAACAGCATGTCGAGGTCTTGGGTGGTACGGGCACGCTCGGGGAGTCGCCACTGCAGCGCCAGACCTCCCTTGAGTAGCCAAGCCTTCGGCCGATCGGCGATCAGGCGGGCGAGGAACCGCTCAAAGGCCACCATCTTGCGGAGGCGCACCAGGGGAGTCCCGGTGCGCAGGCTCTGCGCCCTTAGCCTATCCTCCAGGGCCTTGCGAAACGCGCCGCCACTGGCGTACCTCATGCCGCACGCTCGCGCAGGGCCTGGTCTACCATCTGCTGCGGGCGCCCACCGCGAACGTCGGCATAGGCTTGCAAGGCGTCTTCGGTCACCAGCCCTCTCTCCACGGCCTGCTGCACCGCCTGGACCACCAGCTCCTCCGCCAGGCCGCTTGCCGCCACATCGGCGATAGTGCGTGACACCGTGGTGACGGGTAGCCCCTCCACGATGGTTACCTCATCGGGGCCAAGCCGGTTGGTATGTAGGGCCAGACCCGGGCGCCGTCGCGAGGCGGTGCGGGGAATCGTCACGTGAATCCTGGAGGGCAGGGCATCGGAGAGATCATAGAGCGCGAGAGCGCTGTCGTGAGAGATCACGGCGTCGGGGCCTGCCGTCAGCCAGGCGACGTACAGGTCCTCGTACGGTGTGGCGGGAAAGTGCGTGAGCCGGTAGACACCCCACCGCACCCTGATGAAGCGTCCCGAGCGCACATGGTAGGTGAGCTGTGACGAGCTAAAGCCGACCTCCTTGGCCTGGGACGTAGTAAAGTAGCCGGCCTGGCGCTCGGCCACCTCATAGAGCTTTTCGTTGGAAGACACCTCGGGACTGCCGCTCATGTGTGCAAAACCTTCAAGAAAACTGAACCTTTTGCACACATGATACCACAAGCCCTGGGTGCCGTCACATCCCTACCACCGCACTCATCCCCGCCCGCAACCCCTCGGGCTGCGCCTCCAGCTCCACCGTCACGCGGTACACCACGTCCCCGCCCAGCGTATCCGCCAGCGGCGCGATCTCGCGCACCACGCCGGCGACCTCTACCCCCAGCGCCTCGATGCTGACCGTCGCCGCCTGACCCACGGCGACCCGGGGCACGTCCAGCTCGCTCAGATCGGTGGTCTCTACCACCAGGTCCTCCAGGTCGGCTAGCGTGGCCAGCGTCTGCCCCGGGATCACCCACTGGCCGGCGTGGGCCGTCAGGTCGACCACCGTGCCGTCGATGGGCGCCGCCAGGGTCAGCGTGGCCACTTGCGCCCGCGCCGCCTCCACCCCCGCCTCGGCCTGCGCCACCTGGGCCCGCGCGATGGCCAGTCGCTCCGGCCGCGCGCCGGCCTTCAGGGCGTGCAGCGCCGCCGTGGCGGCGTCCACCTGCGCCTGCGCGGCGGCCACCTCCTGGGGCGTACCCGGCTGGCGGGCCAGCGCCAGGGAGGCCTCGGCCGCGCGCACCGCCTGGCGGGCCTGGGCCACCGTCTCGGGCGCCGGCCCCTGGCGAAGCTGGGCCAGCCGGTTCTCGGCCTGGCGCACCCGCGCCTCGGCCGCCAACACCTGCCCTTCGGCGGCGGCGCACTGCGCGCTCCCCGCGTTGGCGCCGCCGCAGGTGGCGTCGCGGCTCCCCTGGGCGGCCCAGCGCGCGCCCTGCGCCTCCTCCAGCGCCAGCTGGGCGGCCTGCAGCTCCAGATCGGTGGCGCCGCGCTGCAGCAGCGCCAGCGCCGCCTGCGCCGAGGCGAGGCTGGCCTCCGCCTGGGCCACGTTCTCGGGCCGGGCGCCGGCCTGCAGCGCCCCCAATGCCGCCTGAGCGCCGGCCACGGCCGCCTCGGCCTGGCGCAGCTCCTCCGGCGTCGGGCCGGCGGCCAGCAGGTCCAGCTCCGCCTGAGCGGCCGCCAGCGCGGCCTCAGCCTGGGCCAACTGCGCCCGTGCCGCCTCGTCGTCCAGCGCTACCAGCGCCCGCCCCGCGTCAACGCGCTCCCCCTCGGCGACGCGCACCTCCGCGATCCTGCCCGCCACGCCGGCCACCAGCGCGGCGCGCTGCGCGGGGGCCACCACCGCCGAGGCGGTCACGCCGCCGGGACGGGGCTGCGCTCGAGCGGCCGTCGGGGCCGGCGCGCCCTCCTGCCCCAGCACCACCGTGGGCAGCGGCGTGCCCGCGGCGCCGCGCCCGCCGCCGCACCCCACGAGTAGAGGCGCCGCCAAAAGGGCTAGCAGTGTGATAGCGTGTGTGATGCGCATCGAAAACCTCTCTACGAGCGCTCTGTGGGGGCGCCCTGGCCGTTGGCCACCACCATCCCATCCCGCAGGGTGATCACGCGCCGCGCGTACTTGATGACGCGCGGATCGTGGGTGGCGAACACAAAGGTCACGCCGGTGGCCTCGTTGAGGCGCGCCATGATCTCCATCACCTGCTGGCCGTTGGCCGTGTCCAGGTTGGCGGTGGGCTCGTCCGCCAGGACGAGGGTAGGGTCCGTCGCCAGGGCGCGGGCGATGGCCACGCGCTGCTGCTCCCCGCCCGAGAGCTGGTCGGGACGGTGATCGGCGCGGTCGGCCAGGCCCACCTCCGCAAGCAGGTGCAGCACCCGCTCGCGGCGCTCGGCGGCGCCCATGGCGCGCAGCAACAACGGCATCTCGACGTTCTCGTAGGCGTTGAGCGTCGGGATCAGGGCAAAGAACTGAAAGATGAACCCGATCTCGTTGCGACGGATGTCGGCGCGCTGGTTGCGGTTCAGCCGGCTGACGTCGCGGCCGTTGATGAGGACGCGGCCGCTGGTGGGCTGATCGAGACAGCCGATGAGCTGCAGCAGCGTCGTCTTGCCCGAGCCCGATGGCCCCACGAGGGTGACGAACTCGCCTCGCTCGATGGCGAGGTCGACGCCGCGCAGCGCCTGCGTCGTGACCTCGCCGATGGTATAATCGCGCGTGACGTTCTGGACCTGGACGACGTGCATCGTGGACTCCTTCGGTAGGGGCATCATCACGCTTCCCCGCCGTGCAACGCCCGCACAGGCTCCATGCGCGCGGCCAGGAGCGCCGGATAGAGCGAGGCCAGCAGCGTGACGACGAACGCGGTGATGATCAGCGTAATGGCGTCCTGGGCGGTGAGGTAGCCGTAGAGCCGATCGCCCAGGGTAAAGCCGGTGAGGCCCATGTCCGCAGCCATATTGCCGAGATAGATGCCATGGACGCTCATATAGTACACCCCCAGCCCCCCGAACAGGAGGCCGATCCCCACCCCGCCCACGGCCAGCAGGAACGACTCGGTGAGGAACAGGGCCATGATGCGCCGCTCCCGCATGCCGATGGCGGCCAGGATGCCGATCTCGCGGGTGCGCTCGAACACCGCCATCACCATGGCATTGACGGCCACCGTGGCGGTGATGCCCAGCACGATGAGGTAAAAGACGATCATCATGGCGTTGGCATAGCGCTCGAACTCGAGCTGCAGGGGGTTCATCTGCGCCCAGGTCCTGACCTCGTAGCGGTCCGAGGTCAGCGCCGCGGCCACGGCATCGGCCGCGTACATGTCGTCCAGCATGACCCACACGGTGCTGGCGCGCTCGCCGGCCCCCGTCATGGCCTGCGCCTTGGACAGGGGCATGAGGATCGTGCTCTGGTCGTGGGTGGGCGTGTGCGTGTCGTACACGCCGCGCACCACAAAGCGCTGCTCGTCGACCCCGCCGTCAGCAGTGTTCACCAGCAGGGCGATGCGGTCGCCGACGGCCACGTTGCGCTTGGCCGCCAGCGAGGCGCCGATCAGCACCCCCTCGCGATCGTCGGGATTAAGCCAGGCGCCGCCGACCAGGTTGCGGTAGACGTCGTTGGCCTCCGAGGTCGGATCGATCCCCAGGATGCGCACGCCCAACGACTCGTCGCCGGTGAGGAGGATGCCGCCGGCATAGAGGCGCGGGGTGGCAAGGCGCACCGGCTCGAGGGCGGCGACCTGCCGGGCGATGGCGGTCGGGTCGTCGATCAGGTCCTCCCAGGCCAGGCTCGCCTTGGCGACGTCATAGTCGAGCCGGCGCACCTGCAGGTGGCCCGTGTCCAGCTTGATGCCCAACTCCAGGGAGCTGCGCATCTCACCCTCGATAAAGGCGGCCATGAACAGGAGCAGGGCCACGCCGATGCCCAGCGCCAGCGCCGAGAGGAACGATCGCCTGCGGTTGCGTCCCAGCCCGCGGTAGGCGAGGATCAGCAGTTGCTTCATTGGTTCAGCCTCACACGTAGTGCAGGGCGGAGGCGGGCTCGCGGCGCGCCGCCTCTCGGGCCGGATAGAAGGATGCCACGATCGAGATCGCTATCGCCGTGATCACGTACTGGGGCATCTTTTCGAGGCCCAGCGTCGAGTAGACGCGCCCATCGATCAGGGCGGTGTACGCCGTCACGTCGGTGAACTGGCTAAAATCAAAGCCCACGCGCCCCATGACGGCGTTGAGGGCCAGGCCCAACAGGACGCCGGCCAGCGCGCCGATGGCGCCCATCATGACTCCCTCGAGCAGAAAGAGGCGCGACACTTGCCCCGGCTTGAGCCCCAGGGCGCCCAGGACGCCGATCTCGCGGGTGCGCTCGTACACGGCCATGAGCATCAGGTTCAGCGTGCCGATGCCGGCCACGCCCAGCATGATGACGCCAAAGACGTCCATGACGGCGCCTTTGGTGGCCATCGTCTGGGTCAGTTCGGGAAAACTGGTGCGCCAGGACGTCATCTCGTAGGCCGCCATGTCGGGGGCGAGATCGCGCATCACCGCCCGCTCCTGGCCCAGGTCCTGCAGCCAGAGCACCACCTCGGTGGACTGCCCCGGCGCCAGGTAGAGCGCTTGGGCCGCGGCCAGCGAGACATAGACGGTGCCCTTTTCCACCTCGCCCATGCCCAGGTCATAGATGCCGACCACCGTCATGGTGCGCTGCCGCATCTGGTTGTGGGTGGCCCGCCCCACCAGGGTGACGCGGTCGCCCACCGTCACCTCCATGGCGTCGGCCAGGCCCCTGCCGATGAGCACGGCGTCGCGGTCGTCGGCGATCAGGTTGCGCCCCTCCGCCACGTGCTGGCCAACCAGGCTGGCGGGCAGCTCGGCCTCGGGCTCGACGCCGACGATGCCGACGCCGAAAGCGCCCTTGCGGCCGCTCACCATGCCGCCGGTGTTGATGCGCCGCGTGGCGGCCAGCATCCGCGGCGAGCGCGTGGCCGCGGCCACGATCGCCGCGGCGTCGTCGTCCTCCAGCGGCAGCATCGGATGCACGTCGGGGTGTTCGTCATAGCCCGCGGCGTGTACCTGGATGTTGCCGCCCATCACCTTGATGGCGTTGCCATAGATGGCCTGATCGAAACCGGCCATCAGGCCCTGGTAGAACATCATCAGCGCCGTGGTGAGGCCAATGGCCAGCACCACGATGAGGGTGCGGCGGCGATGCCGCCATACGTTGCGCCAGGCCAGGCGCAGGAAGAGCCTCATGGGCGTTCTCCTTGCAGCTTGGACGCGTCGCGGCATCGACGCGTCTCCCAGGTATGATCGGGCCCATACACGGGCCCCTCCCGCTGCGGCCGTCCCCTACCGTCCCGCGAACGCCTCTCCCCAGGCGTCGAACATGGCGGGATCGACGAGGCGCAGGGCGCCGGGCTCCATGCCAAGGAGCCCCTCGATGGCGCCGGTATAGGCTGCGATGCAGCGCGCAATGCGCTCGCGGCCGTCGTGGCCCTGGCCCCAAGCCATCATCCCCCGGACCAACTCCTCGGACATGCCGCGCAGCAGATCCATGGCGATAGCGCCCGCCAGGTCGGGGTACTCGGTGGACATGGTCCCCTCGGCGATGCCCTGCACGATGATGGGGCTGAGCAGCGAGCGAATGCGCTCCAGGCCGACCCGCTCCAGCTTGTCTCGGACCAGCACGTTCTCGTCGGCGTACCATACGCGGGTCAACTCTGCCAGGAGGTCGCGGCGCTCGTCCTTCCAGCCCGCCGCCGTCCGAAAGACCGCCTCCAACTTGGCCAGGGCGGGCAGCCGCTCGTCGTCCACCAGCGGCCGGAGCACGGCCATCACCTGCTCCACCATGCGCTCCACCAGCGCCTCGAGGAGGGCCTGCTTGGAGTCGAAATAGTAGTAGAAAGCGCCCTTGGAGATCCCCAGCGCGTCGAGCAGATCCTGGATGGTCATCTGCTCGTAGCCCTTGGTCTGGATCAGCGCCTGGGCAGCGTCCAGGATCTCGTCGATGCGCGCCGCGCGTTCCCCTTCCTTGATTTTGCGTGCCATGCCGCGCCCCTTACAAACCGACCGTCGGTCTGTTAATCGAGGGCGTATTGTACATCGGTCCGCACCGGCGTCAAATCGGGGGCTCGCCCCACGCGCGTGCACCGCCGCGGGCCAAGGCCGCGACGCCACGCTCGGATCGCCGCGTCAAGAAAACAGGGCCTGCCTCCACGGGCTGGGGACATGCGTGGCGCTGTAGGGTCCGCACGCCGTGCGGACCGCCCGCACACCGCACGCCGCGAACCGAGGTCCGGCGCTAACCGTCCCAAGGCTCCGCCTTGGGCGCCAAGCCCGCCTGCGCGGACAGATCTGCAGCCCGCGCAGGCGGGCTTGGCCTTCTTGGCGCCACGATCCGGGCTTGGGATCGCGGCTTCAGCCTGCGGCGTGCCCCCCCCTGCGGCGCTCTCCCTCCGCCGTGCCCCCGCTACGCCACGACTGGACATCCCCCCCGACCGCGCCATAATGACCCCACACCACAATGCGAGGTAACGCCATGCGAGGCCGCGGCGGTATGCGGGGGATGATCAACGCTCCCGACGAGAAACCCAGGGTAACACCAGAACTCCTCCGGCGGGTGGGGCACTATGCCCTGCCCTACCGCTGGCTCATCGGCGGCATGTTGCTCTTTATCCTGGCACACACGGGGTTGTCGCTGCTGACGCCCCTCATCATGCGGGATCTCATCGACCGCACCATTCCGGCGGGCGACGTCAACCGGCTGGCGCTGCTGGCGGGGGCGCTGCTGCTGGTCCCCATCGTCGACGGCGGCCTGTCCGTCTTCCAGCGGCGCATCAGCGTCCGCGTGGGCGAGGGCGTGATCTATGACCTGCGCATGGCGCTCTATGCCAACCTGCAGCGCATGTCGCTCCGCTTCTTTACCAACACTCGCGTGGGCGAGCTGATGAGCCGCCTGAACAACGACGTGGTGGGAGCGCAGAACGCCATCAGCAGCACCATCGTGGGCATCGTCACCCAGATCGTGCGGGGGGCGGCGGTGCTCGGGGTGATGCTAACCCTCGAGTGGCGCCTCACCCTCATCAGCGTCGCCATCCTGCCGCTGTTCATCATCGCGGCGCGCATGCTGGGCACCCGCCTGCGCGATCTGGCCCGCAACCAGATGGAGAACAACGCCCAGATGAACGCCATGATGAACGAGACGCTCAACATCGGCGGGGCGCTCCTCGTCAAATTGTTCGGGCGCCGCCAGCAAGAGATCGAGCGCTTTGGTCGGCGGGCGGGCGCGGTGCGCGATCTCGGAGTACAACGGGCGTTCGTCGGCTCGGTGTTCGGCGCCATCATCGGGCTGATCAGCGCCGTGGGCACCGCCCTGGTGTACGGCTTGGGAGGCTATTATGTCATTCAGGGCGCGTTCACCATCGGCACCATCGTCGCCTTTGGCGCCTATCTCGGCAACCTCTACCGGGCGCTACAGGGGCTGTCCAACGCGCCCGTCGAGTTCGCCACCTCGATGGTGAGCTTTGAGCGCGTCTTTGAGGTCATCGACCTGCCCGTGGATATTCCGGAAAAGCCGGACGCCGTGGCGCTGACGAGCGTGCGGGGCGAGATCGCGTTCGAGGACGTCTCCTTCCGCTACGAGACGGGCGACGAGTACCTGCTCAGTGACGTGCGCCGCTACGGCAGCATGGACAACGTCACGACGGTGCTCTCGGGGGCGCCGCCGAGGACGCGACGCGAAGAGGCCGGCGCCGGGACCGCCTTGACCGCCTCAGAGGACGCCGCCGGGCCGATGACCGGGGAGGCCGGGCCGATGGCCGGAGATGCCGACCGGCTGGCCCAGGACGCCCTGGAGGAGCTGACTCGAGAGGCGGTCGGCGAGAGCGTCTCACAGGATGTCGAGGAGGTCGCGCCCCACAGCCAGGCGCGAGGCCTGGCGCTGGAGGGGGTGAGCTTTCGGGCGGCCTCCGGGCAGCTCGTGGCGCTGGTGGGGCCCAGCGGCGCGGGCAAGACCACCCTCACCTACCTCATTCCCCGCCTATACGACCCCACCGCGGGGCGCATCTGCATCGACGGGCACGACCTGCGCGACGTGACGCTCGAATCCCTGTCGGCGCAGATCGGGATGGTCACCCAGGAGACCTACCTGTTCCACGACACCATCCGCACCAACCTGCAGTACGCCCGTCTCGATGCGAGCCAGGAGGAACTGGAGGCCGCCTGCCGGGTAGCCAACATCCACCACTTTATCGAGGCGCTCCCCGAGGGGTATGACACCATCGTGGGCGAGCGGGGCTATCGCCTCAGCGGCGGCGAGAAGCAGCGTCTCGCCCTGGCGCGAGTGATCCTCAAGGACCCGCGCATCCTGGTGCTGGACGAGGCCACCAGCAGCCTGGACAGCGAATCCGAGGCGCTCATCCAGGACGCCCTCGGGAAGGTGATGGCGGGGCGCACGAGCATCGTCATCGCCCACCGCCTGAGCACCATCCTCTCCGCCGACCTGATCCTGGTCATCGACCGAGGCCGGATCGTGGAGCAGGGCGACCACGCCACCCTGCTGGCGCAGGATGGCCTCTATGCCGGCCTCTATCGAACTCAGTTCCGCAGCGGGAATCCATAGCGCCGGCGGGAATCCACGCCGGGATAGACGACGAGGCCACCCCACGCTGTAGGGTGGCCTCGCCGTCTATCCCGAGCCCGCGTCAGGCGGGCATGGTCTGGCAGCCTAGGTTACACGCTCGCGGGCCGCGTTGAACCCCTCGTGGATGGCATCCTTCACCTCGTCCCAGGTGTTGGGGTTACGCATCTCCCACTGGCGATGTGCATCACTCTCTACCCGTCCCCAGTCCGCGTCGCGATAGGTGCGGCTATGGGCCAGGTCCCAGCCGTACTGGTAACCGGGCCGATAGTAGTCAAAGTTGCGACCGCGGTTGGCAAAATGCGAGTTAAAGTGGCTGCGGAATGTGTCTTCGCGATCGGTGTAACCACGCTCCCGCGCGGTGCGCTCCCGGTCGCCCATCTGCTCCACGTCCACCTCCACGTGGCGGAGCGTGTCGCGGATCGTCTCGGTGCGCTCCTCGACCTCCTTGCCCACGTGGACCTCCTCGGTCACACGGGCCTCTTTTTGGACCACCGGCTCCTCGCCGCGTTCGCGGAACTCGACGGTGCCCTCCTCAAAGGCTTCGAGGTCCTCGGGGCCGGCCGGCCGGTCGACGGGTCGCCGCGAGACGTCCACCCGCTCCTCGCGGAGCGTGATGTCCTCCTCCACCGGCTCCTCGACGATGTGGCTGCGCACCCGCGCCCCACCGCGCTCCACCTCGCGCTTGCCTACCTTGAGCTGCTCCTCGACCTCCTCAAAGTCGGCGCCGCGCCCCTCGCGACGCGCCATCGGCTGCTCCTCCACCGTGCGGCGCTCGCGCACCTTGGTCTCGGTGGGGGTCCAGCCCTCGGCGCGCCATTCGGCGGCTCGTCGCTCGATATCGACGGGATCGTGGCGCTCCATGATGCTCACGGCGCGCTCGGTCATCTCGTCCGACGAGCGGACGGCGACCAGCGTGCCGCCGCGGCGCACCGCCTCGGAATAGTACTCGGCCTCATCCTCGGGGATACCCATCCCCACCAGAGCGCCCACCAGAGCGCCTACGCCCGCGCCGATGCCCGCGCCCGCCAGGGCGGCGGCCAGCGGCCCGGCCGCTACGAGAGGCCCGATCCCGGGGATCGCCAGGGCTCCCAGGCCAACGAGCAGCCCACCGGCGCCGCCCAGTAGCGCGCCGATGCCCGCGCCCGCTCCGGCGCCCTCGGCGGCGTGGTGGCCGCGTTCCTCGCGCACCTCGCGTCCCTCGCGCGGGTCACGCGTCATGAGGCTGATGTCGTTGCGGCCTATGCCGCTGTCCACCAGATCCTGCACCACGCGCTGCGCCTGTTCGCGATCGTCATATACACCAACAACAGTCCTTGCCATCTTGCACTCCTATCAATCGACACGAATCGTGCGGTCTTGCTATCAGGGTCGTTACCAACTGCCAGTACCTGCGCGGAGCAATGCCCCGCCGCGGAAAACACCACCATCACGTGTGGCTTGAGTCTAGCTAGTCTCGATCCCCCTCCAGGCGCTCGACGCGCACCTCTTCCTTGCGGAGGGTCACCTCCTCAGGATGGCGCTCCTCGACGCGCCTGCGGGTGATACGCAGTTCCTCCTTGAGCATAAGGCGCTTCTCGATGTACAGTACCTCCTCCAACACGGGGACGATCAGCGTATCGCCCTCGTAGCGGCTTTCCACGGGTTCCTCTAGGGGGCGATTGATCGTCACGCGCTCGACGTCGACGTGTTCGCGGAACAGGGGCTCATCGACGGTCTCGCGTTCCTCGCGCACGGTCTTGACGAGGCGGACGCGCCCCGTCTCGCGCTCGCGCTTGCCGACAGCGATGCGCTCCTCCATCACGGGGATGATCACACCCTCCTGCGCCTCGAGGGGGCCCGCCTCACGCTCCACGGCATCAAAGCTGAACGGCACCAAGAGGGTGCCGTCGGGGCGCTCCTCCAGCATCTCCTTGCGGATCTGGATGCGCCTTCCCCGCTCCGTGCGCACGATGATGCGGTCAGCCGGTACCTGGCCGCCCGTATCCCCGATGATGGTGCCGCGCCGCCCCTCCGCATCGAGTACGGTCGCAGTCCTCTGTCTATCCATTGGGTCGTTCTCCGAGCCGTTCAGAAGAGAAGCGTGATTGCCAGCAGCGCCAGTACGGCGAGCACCACGATGACGAGCAGGGCGATGACGAGGGGTGGGATGCCACGATCCGCCTCGGCGGGGCGGTTGTAGACGCCGATCGACTCGGGGGCTTGGTCGGCCGAGGTATCGGTGCGTCGGCTGTCGGTGGAGGATGCTTGTTCGTAGATGCCGATCCTGCCCGAGGCGGACTCTACCGGCGTGTCGTCGGTGGGTTCCTTGCGCTCGCGAACCGGCCGTTCACGTACGGGCCTGTCGCTCATAGCATTGCTCCTGATCGTACTATGGGCAGCGATGCGCGCGATGGCCGATGAAATGCGACGGGGAGGGCTGGTGGGGATGAATTCCGAACTCTATATACCAAGTATAACAACAAATAGAAGGCTTGGCAAGCGAAGAAGAAGATCCTAGCCTACCTGGAAAAGAGCTAGCGAGAGCACCTCCCCAAGCTCCCCCTGCACCAGCCGGGGCGCATCCGGCGTTCACTTGGGGGACGCGTCGGGAGGTGTTCTGGCGCCAACGGGCGTGATGCGAGTGCGACAACCGTACATCGCGCGGAACGCGGCACTTGGGGGCCGCACGCCTGAGCGGCCCGGTGCGCCCTACGGCAACCCCATCTGGATGCCAAGTGCGTCGCGACACGCTTACTATGGTTCTGGTACTAGTCCGCCATGTGAATGATCACCTTGAGCCCCGCCTGCGCGCGCACCACGTCAAAGCCCTCCTTCACGCGCTCCAGGGGGAGATCGTGGCTGATCAGCGGCGCCACCCGCACACTTCCCTGGGCGATGAGGCGCAGCGCGTTCTCGAAATCGAGGGGCGAATAGTCGTGGCTGCCCGTCAACCGAATCTGCTTGTAGTGGATCAGGTTCGGGTCGAGGGGGATGGTGGTGGGCGGATAGGTGCCGGCGAAATAGTTCACCGTGGCGCACAGGCCCGCCATCTCGAGCGCTTGCGCCAGCGCCTTGGGCGCGCCTACCGCCACCATCACGGCGTCCGCGCCATAGCCGTCCGTCAAGTCCTTGACGCGCTGCACCACATTCTCCGCCGAGGCGTCGATGACGGCGTCGGCGCCCAGCTCCTCGGCCGACTCTAGCCGGACCGCCGACAGGTCGGAGACGATCACGCGCGCCCCCGCCAGCTTGGCCAACTGCAGGTGCATCAGCCCGATGGGCCCCGCGCCGATCACCACCACGTTCGCGCCAAAGGGGATCTGGCTGTAGCGGTTGCCGTTGATGCAGCACGCCAGCGGCTCGCAAAAGCACGCCTCGGCGTACGACACCGCGTCGGGGATGCGCAGCAGGCTCTGGACGGTGGCCGCGCCATACTCGGCGAACCCGCCGCGTACCACGCCGCGCCGCAGGTTCTCACAATAGTTATAGATGCCGCGCACGCAGTAATGGCACACGCCGCACACCACGCGCCAACTCGGCACCACGCGGTCGCCGACCGCAAAGCCCTGCGTCGCGTCCCCCACCGCGATCACCTCGCCCGCCCACTCGTGGCCCGGCGTGTAGGGCTCGCCCCGCCCCATGGGGCGCACGCCCGTGTAGGCGCGCAGGTCGCTGGGACAGATGCCGCAGGCCGCGATGCGAATCAGCACCTCATCGGGGGAGGTAATGGTCGCGCGCTGCACCTGCTCCACGCGCAGATCGCCCGCCGCGTGAAGCCGCGCCGCGTGCATGACCTCGTTGCCGCTCATGGAACCCCCTTTTGCGAAAAGACGTAGCGATGCGCCCGGGGCGCATCAAGGCATGACGATGACCTTGGTGGCGCCGGAGGCGCCCTTGTCCGCGGCGGCAGCAAAAGCGTCGCCGATCGCCTCCAGCGGGAACCGATGGGTGATCATGGTGTGCGGGTGAAAGCGCCCGGCGCACACCATGCGCAGGGCGATCTCGAACTCGCGCACGCCACCCCAGGTGCCATAGCTGTTGATCCAGGCGATGCGGACCTGCCGGCGCATCGCCTCCGTGAGGTCGAGCGCCTGCAGCCCGTCAAAGAGCCCCAGGACCCCCAGGGCGCCGTTGGGGGCGAGCAGGGCCAGGGCGCGCGACAGGTCCGACGACGCGCCACCCACGGCCTCGATCACCACGTCGGCCCCAGCGCCTTCCGTCAGGCCGCGAATCGCCCCAACGACGTCGTCCCGCGCAACGTTGACTAGCTCGTCCGCCCCCAGGGAGCGCGCCACCTCCAACGCCTCGTCGCGCCGCCCACAAGCCACCACCTGGCGGACCCCCAACGATCGGTACATCTCGATCGCGGCCAGGCCAATGGGCCCGGTCCCGATGACGGCCACCGTGTCGGCGGGCGTGGCGGGGACGCGCTGGGCGGCATGCACCGCGCAGGCGTACACATCGAGGATGGCGCCCGCCTCCAGCGCGACGTCGTCCGGCAGGGGGAGGCAGCTACGCTCCGGCGCGACATCCAATTCCGCGAACCCCGTGCTGTGGCGCCGCACGCCGCTCGCCACTCCCCGCTCAGGGCACACCTCGGGCTGCCCCGCGCGGCACCAACGGCACTGCCCACAGGCGAGGAGGTGCAGCGGCTCGATGGCCACCCGATCCCCAACGCGCAGGGCGGCCACGCCCGTACCGACGGCCGCCACTGTGCCGGCCAGCTCGTGCCCGCCGGTGTACGGGTAGGCGCGATGAAGCGACGGCCCTGCGCGATAATCGTGCAGGTCGCTCCCGCAGACGCCGGCCGCCCCGACCCGCACCAGCACCTCGCCGGCGCCGGGCGTGGGGTCCGGCGCGTCCTCCACGCGAATGTCATGGCCACCATAGAACCGCGCAACCCTCATCGACACGCCTCCGCAAGTCGTGGACCACCTCGGGACCGGCCATTCGACGCGCTACGAGCGCGGGAGCGGCTCAACGGGCAGTCGCCCATAGAGCGGCGCCACGCGCTCCTCCAGCTCCAGGTACAGGCGGTAGATGCGATCGTACAGCGCGGCCCGGCCGGCGTCAGGCCGCTCGACGCCGACGTAGCGCACGCAGCGCGCCTGGGCGTCGGCCGGGCTCTCGAACATGCCGACCGCCACGCCGGCCAGCAGCGCCGCCCCGAGCGCGCCCGCCTCCAACACCTCGGGCACCAGGAGGCGCACCGCCAGCACGTCGGCCATGACGGCGCGCCACAGCGGGCTCCTGGCGCCCCCGCCGGCGATCACCAACTCATCCACCGGCGCCCCACCGGCGCCCTCCAGGATCGAGCGCAGGTGCAGGGCACACCCCTCCAGCACCGCGCGAGCCACCTCCGCGCGCCCGTGGGCCAGGTTGAGCCCGAACAAGACCCCCTTGGCGAGGGGATCGGGGATGGGGCCGCGCTCCCCCATCAGGTGCGGGAGGAACAACAGCCCCCCCGCCCCAGCGGCCGCCGTCGCCGCGTCGCGCGACAGGCGCTCGTACGCCGCACGGCAAGACTCCCCGGGCGCCAGACCCAGTAACTCGGCCAGCCACTTGAGCGCCGCGCCGGTGGTGGCGGTGGCGCCGAACGCGCCTCCGCCGGGCCGCGGGACGGCCAGCCAGGCGGCGGTGCCGAGGTACAGGCAGCCGCGGCCGGTGCCCTCGGCGCCCGCGCCCAGCCGCGTGCAGGTGGTGTCGCCGGAGCCCAGCACCACCGGCGTGCCGGCGCGCAGGCCGGTGCGCTCTGCGGCGGCGGGCGTCACCCCGCCCATCACGGTGGTAGGCGGGAGGATGGGAGGCATCGTGCCGGCGTCGACGCCCACCAGGGCGAGCATCTCCTCCGACCACGCCCCCGCGCGCCGGTCGTACAGCAGCGTGCCGCCGGCGCACCCCGGGTCGGTCGCCACGGCGCCCGTCAACCGCTCCACGACGAGGTCCTTCAGCGAGAGAAAGCGCGCCGTTCGGGCGACGAGATCGGGCCGGCGCTCCACCAGCCAGGCCAGCTTGGGCGCCGACCAGGTGGTGCTCACCTCCGCGTGCCCAAAGAGGCGACGGATCGTCTCACCGTGCGCTCGCGTCATGCGCTCGGCCTGCGGATGACAGCGCTGATCCATCCACAGCATGGCCCGAGCCAGGGCCCGGCCTTGAGCATCCACCGGCACCAGCGCGTGCAGCAACCCGCTGAGCCCCACCGCCGCTATGCGCCCGGCGGCGTCGCCGGCGTTCGCCAGACAGGCGCGCATCGCCGCCGCGGCGCACCCCCAGCGCTCCTCGGCGTCGATCTCGGCGCCGTCGGGAGGGACATAGTACACCGGCGGCTCGGAGCATGCCTCCGCCAGCGTCGCGCCCGTCCCGTCAAAGAGGACGGCGCGCACCGTGGTGGTGCCGAGGTCCAGACCCAGCAGGCAACCGTCCGCCTGGCGCATCGCTCCCTCCTCAGGGCCAGGGCTCCCGCCCCGGCTCGGCGTGATTGTACCAGCGGCCACGCGTCGGCGCTACCCCCGCGGCGAGCTGGCCTCCTTTGCGAGGTCGCCGTCGCGGGTTTGGTATCGGTGAGGGCCTTGAGGGGGCCTGGTCGAGGAGGGACGCTTCGCGAGACACATGATCCTGTGACGGCTCCATGCGGCCTAGCCGCATGGAATACCCGCTTCGCGCATGGCGTGCCCGTTCCCCGGACACGAAGGGGAGCCATCCCACAAGGGGATGGCCCCCGCCACAGCACAGTGCGCACTCGGCCATCGTGGGCGGCGCCGTCCGGGTTCGCGCCCCCCTCTCTAGAGAAGCGCCGCCGCCGGCAGGCCCCTACCCGATCTGGCGCTCCTTCATCTCCAGCAAGCTCTTTTCGAGCTTGTCGAGCGATTCGTTCCAGCCGGCCAGGCTGGCATCGAACAACTCCCCGGACGGAACGCCGTCCTGCGTGATGGTGAGCCTCGTCTTGTTACCCGAGAGTTCCTCGAACAGCAGCGTGACGTGCGTCTCGTCGGGGAAGGCATCCATGCCATAGTGCGAGCCCGGAACCACGTTGCCGTTTTCATCCGCAAAGCTATCCGTATAGTCGATCTGCTTTCGCGGGACGATCTTGCGGTAGACACCTGTGGACCAGAACGTGTCTCCCTCGGGAGAACGCATGGAGAACAGGTACTTGCCCCCCTCCCGTAGGTCGATCTTGGCGACGGGAGACGTAAAGCCCATCGGGCCCCACCAGCGCATCACGCGCTCGGGATCCGTCCACGCCCGCCACACCTCCTCGACCGGCGCGTCGATGACGCGCGTAATGGTCATCTCTTCCATCATCGATCCCTTTCATCTACCGATCCTACGGACCGGATGTGCACCATACGCTGACACATGGCGACTCTGCCCGCCACGTTGGTCTAGTCGTCGCATGAGGCCTGCCGCTCGCGGCTCGAGCGGCTACGCGCACGATGGCTAAGTGCTGCGATAAGGTTGAGGTGGAGACTAGCGATCATTTCTATATCCACTATATCAAGAAATGCCATGGCGTTCAACCCATCCTGATGCTGCCGGCGTGTGTTCAACGTTCCAGGACCGTGGGGCTCCTCGCGCGGCATCCGGCAGCAGCGGCCTTGGCATGGCCAACGGGCCGCACGTGGTGTATCATGGTGCCGCAGCCTCACGTCGCGGCGTCAGGCCGCGACGCCGTGCCCGCGCCGTGCGCGGCCAGTCACCATCCGGAAGGAGCGCGTCCTATGGCAGACATGGACAAGATCGGCCTATACCTCAACGCTGGCACCATCCTCAAGAACCCCGGCTACCTCGAGACGCTCCGGCGAGAGTTGGGCCTCAACGTCGCCATCATCGGCTTCTCGGGAGAGCTGCCGCCGGAGGTGTTGGCGGCCAGCCCCTACGATGGCGCGCCCCCCTCGGAGGAGCGCCTGCGGTCCCTCCTCTGCCGCCACCTCGACGGCGCCCCCTCGGCGACCCGCCTCGACCACGTGCAGAACTCGGCCGCGCCCCATATGCACATCGGCGGCAACGACGCTGAGCTGCGCGAGGCGATCCAGCGGGCGCACGACCTGGACATCGAGGTTTGGCTCTTGGGCGGCGCCTGGACCGCCAACGATTTCGACGTGGCCATGTTCTGCCCCAGCCAGGAGGCCGTCAACGGCTGGTACGAGGCGGTGTACACCCACATGGCGCGCGCCTATGGCGTGGAGGGGCTCGACGTCACCCACGCCCGCTTTCCCATGACGAGCTACCCTCGCGGCATGTTCATCTGCACCTGCGAGGCGTGCGCTCGCGCGGCCGCCGAGCTGGGATACGATATGGAGGCGATGAGGGCCGACATCCTCGACGCGCGGGAGCGCATCGCAGCCTACGACGGCCGGCAGCTCGCCGCCATCGGGCAGGACGCGCTGGGCGCGCAGGACGTGCTCCAGCTCCTGGGGGTGCGGACGGGGGTGTTCGACTGGTTCCGTTTCCGCTGCGACCTGCTGGCGCGCAACCTGCGGCGCTTTCGCGACAGCGTGCACGCCGCCGGCGGCGAGGGGTTCGTCTTTGGCGCCGACACCTACCCCGCCTCCTTGGCGGCGTTCGTGGGCCACAACCTGAACCGTTGGTCCGAGTTCTCGGACTTTGCCAGCCCGCTCGTCTCGCACGTGGACATCTTTCCCATGCAGACGCTGGCGGCGTGGGCCGGATTCCTCCGGGGGCTGCAGCCGGCGCTGAGCGAGGCGGAGGCGCTGCGCATGGTGTACCGCTTTGTGGGGTACGACCGGCTCGGCCTGCCGGAGAGCGTGGCGGATTTCGCCCTCGGCGAGCCGGATTGCGAGTACCGCAACATCCCCCTGGCGGATTTCGTGCTGCTGGACCTGGCCAAGGCCGCCCTCTACCTGCCGGAGGGAATCCCGTCGTACCCCATCATCCAGGGGGGTGGCGCCCCGTGGGTGTGGCCCAGAGAGATCGTGGACCGCATCATGGCCGGCGCCGCCGAGCAGGGGCATCGCGGCGTGATGCTTCAGGGGACCCAGGCGCTGGTGGATTTCCCACTCGACGCATAGCGTATGGTGAATACGAGGGAAAAGGACTTTCTAGGATGTAGTGACGGATTTATTCGTTTCTTGAACTATACAGGGAAAAGAACGAATCAATTCGTCACTACGTAGACGTGCCATATGAAAAAGGAACTCATTCGTTTGATGAACTATACGGAGGGGAAAACGACCAAGTCGTCACTACGGACATCGCTATGTAGTAACGAATTCATTCGTTTCTTGAACTATACAGGGAAAAGAACGAATGAATTCGTCACGTAGACGCTGCTATGTAGTAGCGAACTCATTCGCTTGATGAACTATACGGAGGGGAGACCGACCAAGTCGTCACTACATGGACATCGCTATGTAGTAACGAATTCATTCGTTTGATGAGCTGTACAGGGAGGAAAACGACCAAGTCGTCACTACGTAGACGCTGCTATGTAGTAGCGAACTCATTCGTTTGATGAACTATACGGAGGGGAAAACGACCAAGTCGTCACTACATGGACATCGCTATGTAGTAACGAATTCATTCGTTTGATGAGCTGTACAGGGAGGAAAACGATCAAGTCGTCACTACATAGACACTGCTATGCAGTGACGACTTGTCGTTCTCTTGCTACGGCACGAGCATCACCTTCAGCGCGCCGTCGGCCCCCTGGGCGAGGCGGAATGCCTCCTCGAACTGCTCCAGCGGCAGGGCGTGGGTGACGATCTCGTCGGCCGGCGCCTGGCCCTTCACCAGCATGTCCATCGCCACGGGGTAGCAGTAGGGACTCAGATGCGCGCCGTGGATGTCGAGTTCCTTCGTGTCGCCGATGATGGTCCAGTCCACCGTGGTCGGCTCGCCGAACACGCTGAACTCGACGAACGTGCCCAGCCGCCGGATCATGTGCAGCCCCTGGACGACGGACGAGGGGTGGCCGGTGGCCTCGATGTACCGGTCGCAGCCATACCCCTCAGTGAGGCGGCGGACCTCCTCCACCACGTCCACCTCGCGTGGGTTCAGCACGAGGTCGGCGCCGCACCTCTGCGCCAGAGCCAGGCGCTCCGGCCTGAGGTCCAGGGCGATGAGCAGGCCGGGACTCTTGAGCCGGGCGGCCGCCACCATGCCCAACCCCAAGGGGCCGCACCCCGAGACCACCACTGTGTCGCCCAGCTCGATGGTTGCGCGCTGCACGGCATGGATGGCGCACGCCAGCGGCTCGATGTAGACGGCCTGCCGCAGCGAGAGGGACTCGGGCACTCGGTGCACGATGGCGTCGCGAGGAAAGGTCATGTACTCCGCCATCGCCCCCGGCGTGCGCTGGCGAAAGCCGTACACGTCGTGCTTGCGATCGCACATCCAGTACTGGCCGCGCCGGCAGAACCGGCATTCCCAGCAGGGCACGATCTGCTCCGAGATGACGCGATCGCCGAGAGCCAGGTCGCGCGCCTCCGCCGCGCCCTCGCCCAGCGCGACCACCTCGCCCACGAACTCGTGCCCGGGGATGATGGGCGGCTGGCAGTACCCCTCGCGGCGCTCGTCGCCCCAGAAGAGGGGCGCGCCCGCGTAGCACTTGGCGTCGCCGGCGCAGATGCCCGCCCCCAGCACGCGCACCACCACCTCGCCCGGCCCGGCGACGGGCGCCGGCACACGCTCCAGGCGATAGTCTCGCGGCCCATGGCACACCACGGCCCGCATCGTGTCCGGCAGGTTACCCCCAACGGTCGTCATGCTCGTCCTCCCGTGAGATCGATGGTACACGTTTCTCAGCCCCACCAGGGCTCGCCTTCAACGCGCGTGGCCTTGAGATAGTCCTGGTCGAGGATGATGCCCAGGCCCGGGAGAGTCGAGACGAGCATCTTGCCATCGCGGATCACCGGCGCGTTCTCGGCCGCCTCGGGGGCCTGGTCGGCGTCGCGCGTGCACTCCATGAGCGGCGCGTTGAACAGCGCCGCCGTGACCTGCTGCGAGGCCATGTTCAGCCCCAGCCCGCTGACGTTGTGCAGGTGGATGGGGATGCGAAACAGCGCCGCCAGGTCGGCGATCTTTTTTACGCCGGTGATGCCGCCGGAACTCGCCAGGTCGGGCTGCAGGCAGTCCACCGCCTGGTTCATGAGGAACGGCAGGGCATTCTCCGCCAACTGGATGTTCTCGCCCGTCATGATGGGGATGCGCGTGCTGCGGCGCAGCGCCATCCACGACTCGGAAAAGTTGGGCGCCAGGGGGTCCTCAAAGTAGAGCGGCTTGATCGGCTCGATCGCCTCGGCCACCTTGATGGCGGTGGGCACGTCCAGCTCGCAGTGGCAGTGCACGATGATGTCGATGTCGTCGCCCAACGCCTCGCGGGTATAGGCGTAGGCCCGCTCCACGTTACGCGCGTCCTGCGGCCCGATGCTGGGACGGAACTGCTGCATCGGCGTGCCGATCACGTTGTGGATGTCGACCTTGTACGCTCTGAAGCCGTGAGGATCGGCCTTGAGCTGCTTGGCGCCGTCGATCCACGCCTGCCGGTCCAGCGGGTCGCTCACGCCCCAGTGGGAGTAGAGGGGGATCTCGTCGCGAAAGTTGCCGCCCAGGAGCCTGGACACCGGCTGGTTGAGGATCTTGCCCGCTAGGTCCCACAGGGCGATGTCGATGCCGCTCAGCACCCCCATCTGCCGCCCGCGCTGCGGATAGGCGTAGAACATGTTGTGAAAGTGCACCTCGATGGTCAGCGGATCCTTGCCGATGAGGCCGAGGTGCGGCAGCCGCCCGTGGTGCAGGGTATCGATGACGCTGCGCGCCACGGGCCCCGGCGCATGGCAGGGACCATAGCCGCAGATGTCGGCGTCGGTCTCGATCTTGATCCAGGTGCCGCTGCGGTTGGTGGTCTGCATCGCCTTGATGGCGGTGATCTTGACCTGCCCCGCCGCCGACGCGGCCTGAGCCTGCAAACTCGATGTCATGACACGACACTCCTTCGACAAGAGATGGCAAGACGGAACGCGGATGAACGCGGATCTGACGGATCAAACCGGATTATACATACCTCATCCGTGAAAATCCGTATAATCTGCGTTCATCCGCGTTCCATTTCAGCCTACCAAGGCCACTCGCGGCCGTGCCAGTCTCGCATGACGAGGCGGTCGGCGCCGTGGCGCGTGGAGATGTGCTGGTCCTCGGCCAGGTCCCGCAAGAAGTAGGCCAGGGCGGGCACGGCGGCCTCCTCCGGCTCCAGCTCCGCCTGCGTGCTCTTTTGGCCGCTCATGTAGGTGCGCATCCAGCCGGGGTGGTACACGCGAAAGGTGTACCCCTCGGGGCGCAGGAGGTTGAACAGGCCGCTCACCCCCATGTTGAGCGCGGCCTTGGACATGCAGTACCCGTACCACCCCTTGCGCTCGCAACGGTTGATGCTCCCCGCCTCGGACGAGATAAAGCAGAGGCGCTTCATCGCGCTCTGGTCCGTCAACGGCAGGAAGGCCTGCACCACCCGCAGGGGGCCCACGGCGTTGACGTCGTACATCCTGACCATCTCGTCATAGTCCGGCGCCTCGCGGATGGTGCGCTGCATGGTCGGCGAGGTCACGCCGGCGTCGTTGATGAGCAGGTCCACGCGGTCGGTGCAGGCGGCCACCGCCGCGGCGGCCGCCTGCACCGAGGCGTCGTCGGTGACGTCCAGCGGCACGATATGCAGCCGGTCCGCATAGCGCTCCGACAGCGCACCGAGCGCCGGCCACTCGGGCATGTACTGCCCGGCGAACACGCGCCAGCCCTTCTCCAGGAGGCGCTCCACCAGCGCCAGTCCCAGGCCGCGGTCGGCGCCGGTGACAAAGGCGTTCATTTCCATCGATGCGACTCCTCCCGCTCCGGGGTCAGAAGGGCCACTCCCGGCCCTCATAGTCGATCAGCACCAGCCGGTCCTCGTCCTCCCGGTCTCCCAGGAAGAAGGGGAGGGCGCAGGCGGCCGCCTCCTCCGGCTCGAGGGTGGCGCGCGGGTTCTTTTGCCCGCTCATGTACGAGCGCACCCAGCCGGGATGGTACAGCCGAAAGGTGTACCCCTCGGGGCGCAGCTCGTTGTGCAGGATGCGAACCGCCATGTTGAGGGCGGTCTTGGACATGCAGTAGCCAAAGCCGCCCTGTCGTCCGTTCATGGCGATGCTGCCGGCCTCGGAGGAGACGAACGCCAGACGCCGCATCCCCTCCGCCATGAGCGGCAAAAACGCCTCCACCACGCGGATCGGCCCCAGGGCGTTCACGTTGTAGGCCCGATGCATCGCGTCCCAATCGAGCCCTTCGCGCAACTCGGTCCGCCCGGCGTTGATGCCGGCGTTGTTGATCACCAGGTCCAGGCGATCGCAGCGCTCGGCCACGGCGCGAGCAGCGGCGGCCACCGATTCGGTCGAACTCACGTCCAGGGGCACGATCTCGACGGCGCCGGGAAAGCGCTCCGCCAGCGCGGCCAGTTCCGGCCACTCGGGCATGTACTGCCCGGCAAACACGCGCCAGCCCCGGTCCAGCAGGCCGGCGCACAGCGCCTGGCCCAGGCCACGGTCGGCGCCGGTAACGAGGGCAACACCTGCCATATCGCGATGCTCCTTATCTAGGCCGTCCCGCGACACCAGCGCAGCGCGTTGCGCAGCAGGGTCTGGAACGAGGGATGCAGCCACACCTCCACGTTATGGCCGGGGGTGAGCACGCACACGCGACCATCACCCTCGGTGCGCGTCCAGCCGCCGGGCTCAGTGCCGTGCTCCGAGGTGGTGGTGAGGTACACGTCCGCCGCGGCGTCATCCAGCGCCATGAGATAGTGCTCGTCCTGCACGGTAAAGGGTTCGCTGCCCTCGGCCAGAGGGTGTCCGTCCTTGGGCGCCACGGTGACGGGGACTTGGGGCGGGTGCCGCAGGAAGGCGCCGCCCATCAGAGCGCGGAGCACCGGCTTGTCGCGGTAGCCGGCCGTGCCCGAGTGCACCACCAGCAACCCCTTGCCGCCCCGCACATAATCGCGGAAGGCCTGCTCCACCGCGTCGTCCACCCACGGTTCGCGATCCGTCGATGACACGTTGTTCGACTTGATCAGGACCACCAGGGGGTACTGGGCCATGCGCTCCGCCGACCACTCCTTGGCGTCCTCGATCCAATCGAACTGGAACTCGGCCTCCCCCAGCGCCCCCAGCCCCTCCCGAGGCACGTCGGCATGATGCCAGTAGTCGTCACAGATCACCAATGCGCGCATCTTGCTCTCCTTTTCTTCACCGCAGAGACCACAGAGATCAGAGGGCACAGAGATCGGGAGTGTGATTCTGCCGAGAACCGCCCCCTGCCCCTCTCTTCAGTCCCTAGATTGGCCAGTGCTAGTATGTTTTCCTCTGTGGTCTCTGTGATCTCTGCGTTCTCTGTGGTAGATACCCCTACGGATAGACGATATGCGTGTTCCAGGCGATGACGAGCGGTTTGGGGCCGCCGGTCGGGAACATGGCCGCCCATTCCTGCGGGTCGTAGGTCCGCTTGGTAAAGCAGGCATAGTGCGACGGCACGGCCGCGTCGACGTCGAGCTTTTGCGCCAGCTTGACGCTGCCCTCAAAGAAGGGGAACTCGCCCTCGGTGGGGTGCGTGGTGATAAAGGCGATGTCCGGCTCGAGGGCGGCGATGGGCGCCAGCAGCTCATCGTGCTCCGCCAGGGTGTTGATCGAGTCTCCGGTAACGTACAGCCGCTTCCCCTCCATCTCGATGACCAGGCCCAGGTGCGTCACGTCGGGGGGCTTGATGCCGGCCTTCGGATCACCCTCCGGCGGCTTGGAATAGAAGGCGTGCACCGTCAGCGTGCCCAGCGGCAACGTCTGTCCCGCCTCGATGGTCTGCACGTGCGCTTCGTCCACGTCCGTGTCGCGCAGGATCTGGGCGATGCTCTCCTTGGGGCCGATGTACTGCGCCTCGGGCCAGGCGGCGCGAATGCGCGCGATGGTCTCCGAGTTCGTGTGGTCGCCATGGGCGTGGGTCACCAGGACATAGTCGGTGGGCAGTTCCGCCTCCACCACCGGTGGCTGGGGGCGCAAGAAACGCTCCGGCGGCCTATCGTGCGGAAAGTAGGGGTCGATGAGCACGATGGTGCCCTTGGAATCCTTCAGGGCGTAGGCGTTCTGCTCGAACCAGTGGATGCCCACCTTCCCAGCGGGGACGGTCAGCTCGGCAAACGGGTGCATGGTACACTCTCCTGGGGTATCGTTGCGCTCCACGCGGCACAGCAACCGATGGGGCGTGCGCGCCGCGTACGCCGTGTCGGCGGGCATTATGCACGGCGGCGGCGGGATACGCAAGCGGGGCGGACACGTCTGTCGCCGTGCCCGCCCCGCGTCGAGACCCGCCGCCGCCCCCTATGGCACGCGGGCCGGGTCGATGGGGTACTGCCCATACGCCTCGACCAGGGGCAGCACGCGCTCGAAACGCTCCCAGCGCGTAGCGGCCAGCACATTGTCCGCCACCCCGAGGATAAAGGCGTCGCCCGGCGCGATGATGCGGAACAGGTCGCGCATATAGCTGTCGAAATCCTCATCGGTGTACGGGTCGCAGAAGAGGGTCGACGGGATGCCGCCCCAGATGGTGATACGGTTGCCTGAGAGGAACTCTCGACGCAACTCGGTCTGGAGCACATCGATGGTGCGGTCTAGCATGAGACCTCCGGCGCGGGGCGCTCCGGCGGCGGCGCGCGCTCACGTGGCACGCGCCCATCGCCAGAGTCGACGCATTATCCGTGGGCCCATGATAGCAGAGAGGCGGCGGGGCGGCAAAGCGCGGGGCGCGGGCGACAGGGCGTCGCCCGCACCTCCTCAGTCCTAGACCGCCTCGGGGAGCGCCTGCCCCCTGAATTGGCTCGCGTAGAGGTGGTAGTAGAACCCCCTCTGGGCCAGCAAGCTCTTGTGGGTGCCCCGTTCGATGATCTCGCCGCCGTTGATCACCAACACCTGATCGGCATCGCGGATGGTGCTGAGGCGGTGCGCGATGACAAAGCTCGTGCGCCCCGCCATGAGGCGCATGAGCGCCTCCTGCAGGTGCTTTTCGGTGCGCGTGTCCACGTTGCTGGTGGCCTCGTCGAGGATCAGGATGTCCGGGTCGCTCAGGATGACGCGGGCGATGGCCAGCAACTGCCGCTGCCCCTGGCTCAGGTTGCTGCCCCGCTCGGAGAGTACCGTCTGGTACCCCTTGGGCAAGCGCCGGATAAAGTGATCGGCGTTGGCCATGGCGGCGGCCGCCATCACTTCCTCATCCGTCGCCTCGAGGCGGCCGTAGCGGATGTTCTCCATCACTGTGTCGGCGAACAAAAAGTTGTCCTGCAGCACCAACCCCAGCTTGCGGCGCAGGTCATCCTTGCGCACGGCGCGCACGTCGGTCCCGTCGAGACGAATGGCGCCGCTGTCCACGTCATAGAAGCGCGTGAGAAGGTTCGCGATGGTGGTCTTGCCGGCGCCCGTCGGCCCCACCAGGGCGATCGTCTGCCCCGCGTCGGCGTGCAGACTGACCTCATTGAGCACGGGAACCCCCTCCTCGTAGCCGAAGCAGACGCGGTCGAGGGTCACGTCACCGTTGGTATGCTCCATAGGCCGGGCATCGGGCGCATCCACCTCGGGCTCCTCGTCCATCAGCTCAAAGACGCGCTCGGCGCCGGCCAGGGCCGACTGGAGGCCGCTATAGAGGTTGGCGATCTGGGACAGGGGGCGCCCCAGCCGGTTGTAGTAGCTGATGAACGAGGCGATGGCCCCGACGGTGGCCAGCCCCTGCACCGCCAGCAGCCCACCGGTGCCCACCACGATGGCCAGACCGATGTGGTTGACCATGTTCATCAGCGGCCCCATAAACCCCGCCAGCACGCGGGCACGCATCGCCACGCTCTTGAGCCTGGCGTTCACCTCGCAGAACTGGCCGATGGTGACCTCCTCGCGCGCGAACGCCTTGACGGTGTGCTGGCCGGTGACCGTCTCCTCGATGATGCCGTTGAGTTCGCCCAGCGTCTCCTGCGTCTGGCGGAAGCGCGGCCGCACGTAGCGGGCGATGTAGCGCGTGACGAGGAACATCAGCGGCGCCACCACCAGGCTGACCAGGGCGAGACGCACGTTGAGCGCCAGCATCATCGCGATCACCACGATGATGCTGAGTACGCTCGACAGGAGCTGACTCACGCCGTTACCGAGGATCATGCTGACGTTGTCCACGTCGTTCGTGAGGCGGCTCATCAGATCGCCATGCGAGCGCTGATCGAAGAAGCGCAGCGGCAATGACTGCATCCGCGCAAAGAGGTCGCTGCGGATGTCGCGCACGGCGCGCTGCGCCACCCCAACCATGATATAGATCTGCAGCCAGGCGCTGGCCGCGGCCACGAGGTGACAGGCGATCATCAGCCCGGCCAAGCGCGCCAGCCCGGGCAGGTCGTGGTTGGTGATATAGCGGTCGATAGCGATCCCCATGAGATACGGGCCCAGCAGGCTCGCCACCGTCGAGATCACCACGAACACCGCCACACCCACGAGCGCCCAGCGCTGGCGTCGCATGTAGCGCCATAAACGCAGCAGCGTGCCGCGCGCGTCCTTGCTCTTTTCGCCGTGGCGCATCATGCCCATGGGGCCGCCTCCCGGCCCCATCATGGGGCGGGCGGGAGGCCTGGCCGCCGCGCTGCTTGTTCCCTGCCGGCTAGTGCTCATGTCCGTTCACCCCGTTGCCAAGTTGCGATTCACAGATCTCACGGTAGATCGGGCTGGCCTTCAGCAGCGTCTCGTGGGTGCCCTCCGCCGCGATACGGCCCTCATCCAGGATCAGGATCTTGTCCGCGCTCAGCACCGTGCTGACGCGCTGCGCGATGACCAAGCTGGTACAGTGCTTCATCTGCTCCTCGAGGGCCTCCTGGATCTTGCCCTCCGTCTCGACGTCCACCGCGCTCGTGCTGTCGTCGAGGATGAGGACAGCGGGCTTGACGAGCAGCGCCCGAGCGATGGCGAGGCGCTGCTTCTGCCCGCCCGAGAGGTTCACGCCGCGTTGCCCGAGGATGGTGTCATAGCCCTCGGGAAAACTCAGGATGAAATCGTGCGCCTGCGCCGCCTTGGCCGCCGCCACGACCTCGTCGTCCGTGGCCTCCGGCCGGCCGTAGCGGATATTGTCGCGGATGGTGCCGCTAAAGAGCACCGCCTCCTGCAGCGCCACGCCGATGTGGCGCCGCAGCGTCTCCTGACTCACGTCACGGACGTCCACCCCATCCAGCGTCACGCGCCCCTCAGTGACGTCATAGAACCGGGGGATGAGGTGCACCAGGCTCGACTTGCCGGCGCCCGTCGTGCCGAGCAGGGCCACCGTCTCGCCCGGCTCGGCGACAAAGCTGATCCCCCTGAGCACTGCCTCGCTGCCGTTGCCGTCGTAGCCAAAGGTGACGTCCTCAAAGGCCACGCGCCCGCGCGGCGTCAGCTCGCGGAGCGCGTCGGGCCGATCCTGCACCCACGGCTCGCTGTCCAGCACCTCGGCGATGCGGTTGGCCGAGGCGCCGGCGCGCGCGAACTGGATGACGAGCTGGCTCACCATCATCAGGGAAAAGAGTGTGGTGAGCAAATAGTTGACGAACGCGATAATCTGGCCGACTTGCATGGTGCCGCGCGTCACCTCGACGCCTCCGAACCAGAGGACGCCCACCACGCCCAGATTCACCGTGATCATCATAAAGGGAAACATGCTGGCCGACGTGCGCATGGCCGTGATCGCCTGCCACGCCAGACGCTCGTTGGCGCCGCCAAACCGCTCCTGCTCATGGTCGGCCCGCGCAAATGCCTTTACCAGGCGCACCCCCGCCAGGTTCTCCTGCATCACCTCGTTGAGGGCGTCCAGCCGCGTCTGCATCTGGGTGAACAGCGGCGTGGCCCGCCTCACCACCAGCATCACCACGATGACCTCGAGAAGGATCAGCACCAGCGGCAGGTAGGCGAGCTGGGGGCTGGTGAGGATCGCCATGATGAGGCTTCCCGCCATAAGAAAGGGCGAGCGCGCCGCCATGCGCAGCATCATCATGGTCGCTTCCTGGATCTGGGTGACGTCGTTGGTGAGGCGCGTCACGAGGGGCCCCGTGCCCAGGTGGTCCAGGTTGCCGAACGACAGGGACTGCACCTTGCGAAACAGCGCCTCACGCAGGTCGGCGCCGGCGCCCTGCACCACCTGCTCGGCGGCCACGCCGTTGCTCATCCCGCCGAGGGCGCCAATGGCGGCCAGCCCCAACATGAGCAGCCCAGTGCGAAGGACCAGGTTCATGTCTCCCTGGGCGATCCCCTCATCCACGATGCGCTGGATGAGGCGCGGCTGGGTGAGGTCCATGGCGACCTCGAGCAGCATGAGGAGCGGCGCCAACAGCGCCCACTTGCGGTATGGTTTGAGGTAGGTCGCCAAACGGAGGGCTGATCTCATTGTCTCGTTCACCTCGGTATCATCGTGTCTATCGAGCGGGCCAAAAAGGGTCGGGGTGCGCGTTGCGGGGGCTCAGCCGTTCATCACGTGCAGCAGGTTCTCGCGCAACCGCTGCAAGCAGCGATGCAGCACGTCGCGCTCCTCCGACGTGAGGCCGGCGAACGTCTCGTCCTCCAGGGAACGCAGCGTGGCCTGCACCTCGCTCTGAATGGCGCGCCCCGCCTCGGTGAGGTACACGCGCGAGACGCGCTGGTCCCCGGGATCGGGCTGCCGCACCACAAAGCCGGCCCGCTCCATCCTTCGCAACATCTTGGAGATCGTCGAGGGGGTGTTCTGCAGGCGCTCGGCGAGTTCCGTGTGCGTCAGCCCCTCCTGACGCCACAGCGCAAAGAGCACCGGCGGCTGGCCGCGATACAGGCCGAGAGCCTCGAGCCGCTGGCGCGCTCGTGAGCGATGCAGATGGCAGACCTGGGCCAAGAGGAGGTCGATCGACTCGGCCTCGTCGCGGGCATCCATGTCCTCCGCGCCTTTCACCAAAATGGTTAGCCGGCTCATAGTTGGCTGGCCAAATAATAGCCCGATGTGCAGACCTCGTCAAATCCGCCTCGCGAGCCTCACGCGATTGCGGTCGAGCGCCGAGAGCGGCTATACTCTGCCCCGCACACCCCCTGCAGCCGCAACGGTCTCAGTCAAACCATCCGGAGGAGGAGCACCCCATGGCGACACTGGAGCGATTCGGCGGGATCTTGCCCGCGCTGGCGACGCCCCTGAACGAGGATGAGACGGTCGACGAGGCGGGCTACCGCCGCCTGCTGCGACGCGTGCTGGACGCCGGCGTGCACGGCGTCGTCGTCCTGGGTTCGGCGGGCGAGTTCACCGCCCTATGCGACGACCAGAAGGAGCGCGCCATTCAGATCGTCGTCTCAGAGGTGGCGGGGCAGGTGCCCGTCATCGCTGGCACCGGCGAGCCCGGCACGCGCCGCGCCGTGGCGATGACGCGGCGCGCGGCACAGCTCGGCGCCGACGCCGCCATGGTGGTGCCCCCCTACTATATCCCGCTGAGCAACGCCGGCGTCGTGGCCCACTACCGCGCACTGGCCGAGGCGGGCGACCTGCCCGTGGTGCTGTACAACATCCCGGGCTGCACCAAGGTGACCATCGACCTGGAGGTGGCGTGCGAGCTGGCGGCCGCGCCGGCCATCATCGGCATCAAGGATAGCGGCGGCAACTTTGGCCATTTCCAGGCGCTGGTGCAGCAGCTGCCGGCGGGGTTCACCGTGGTGACGGGGAGCGACAACCTGCTGTTCGCCAGCCTGGCGGTAGGGGGCAGCGGGTCCATCGGGCCCGGCGCCAACGTGGCGCCCCAGTGGTTCGTGGGCCTGTGGAACGCCGCCAAGGCCGGGCGCACGGAGGAGGCGTGGGAGATCGAGCGCCGCATCCTGGCGATGAGCGCCATCTATCGCCACGGCGGCTTTCACCCGGCGCTCAAGGGCGCCCTG
Source organism: Anaerolineae bacterium (assembly GCA_040768165.1). GTDB lineage: Bacteria > Chloroflexota > Anaerolineae > UBA1429 > UBA1429 > DUUT01. Next base: position 3,212 of record JAXGNH010000016.1, on the reverse strand, counting down.
TCGTGCCTCGGCGTCTGCAAGCCCATCGTCGCCGCGCCCCAGAGCCCCGCGAACGAGACCCAGCTCCAGGCGATCGGCGCCATCCTGGAGGAAGTTGGGCTGCTGTAGAGAAGAGAAAGGGAACGCACAGCGATCGCACCGATCCAGATCGCCGTTCATCCGTCATCGGCCCGATCCTTGGGGATTCGCGTCCCCTTCCGCCCATTGCTCCACCACTGTTGTGCCCAGGCTTTGGTCGGACAGCCATTTCCATTGGCATGTCAGAGCGCTCGGAGCGCTATGGTGGATGACACGGCCGTAGGTGGCCGTTCACGTCCAAGATGAACCGCTCGACCTTGATGCGGGTGATCTCCGGTGGCATCGGCTCGCGCTCCATTCAGGTTTGGCGAGCGGGTCCGCAAGAGAGATGTGAGTTGAGTAAATGAGCCGGGGTAGACGAGTCTGCGGGCGCGTAGTGCTGCTCTGGCCTTGACTCTGGCTTGGCTTAGCACGGTTGACTACGGTGGCCTACTGCGGTACCATCACCCTACTGGCAGATAAGCGGTGCGTGTTCGCCGTCAGTGGCTTAGTCGCCGCCAGCGAGACGAACTAACCACGCGACTTGTGATAGTGTTTGCTTGCTCTCTCGCACCATTACGGCATGGCTCCGCGGTCCCCTCAGGCCGCTACCACGAAGACAACATCACTGGAAAGAGGCTGCGACAGTGCCCGTTGACAGCATCGCCAAAGTACTGCCAGATAGCCGCTGGATCGGGGCCCGGCTAGCACGGGCCATACTATCCTTGAGACAAGGGACAGACCCAGAGGTAGTTGCTCGCCAGCTCTACGAGAGTAGCTCCTTAACCCTGACACGCAGCCGTGAACTGGTACCGAGACTCAGAGATGAACCCTTCACATCATTCCTGGACCCAAGGAGCAGGACTGGTTCTGCAGAGAACCCCGTTACCAAGCTATTCCCTGCAGCCGTTACTGAACGCCGTTTTCTCGACAAACTCGATACATTACGTGCCACTAGGCCAACAGTCGATTACCGTGATGAGCGATTCACTGGGCACACCTTAGTAGACTTTGCGCTAGTTGAGGGCAACCAAGAACTGCCCATCAATGTCAAGAACGCTGGCACCAGGTTCGAGAGCGCTGAAAGACTTGTCGGCCTAGACCCCAACGATTGTGCACCTATCCCAGCCTATAAGGCTTACGACGCCATAGAGAAGGAACCTAATCTTCTATACCTGATAGCGATTGACTACACGTTGATTGGCAGAATACAAGATCATCTGATAACGCAGTTCGACTCGGACGAGGTAGTAGTGTGGCAACTGCTGAATGATTACGCTGGATCCCACATTCGTGATGCCGAGGATCATTTTGTCTACTCAATGGTCAACAGGCACTGGAATACCTTCAGCGCGCATGTTCAGCGATGTCGTTCTGGGTGATATCGGCCTGAAAGGGCGATTCGAATCCTACAGACACTGCCCAGGAGAACACCCGGCTTGGGCGCGTCCGAGCATGTAGTACCGGGGCCAGTGCCGAGGTCAACGTCCACATCCATGTGAGCGATGAGACCAAACCTTGGTCAGAAGTGGAGCAGCGAATTGTGGTGAACGGCATAGGCGACATCGTTCAGGCCGTGAACCGCAGGCGCACCGAGTTGGTCTATGATCCGAGATGGTGATGAACGCGGCTTGGCCTGTTCTCTGGTTGTGGCGGAAGACTACGGATTCGAGGCGGCTGGGTGCAATGTTGTTCTGCGCAACGACTTTGACAAGCACTCGTGCTCGACGCTGAAGCTCAACGGAGCAAGTTCTGTGGTCGAGTGTCCAGTTGAGGAGCTGACACTCAGCGACATACAACGGATCACCGGCACGTCAAGAGATGCTGTGGACATTGTGATCGGCGGACCTCCATGCCAGCCCTTCTCAAAGTCAGCGTACTGGGCCCGGGGTGACACGCGTAGGCTTCGAGATCCCAGAGCGAATACGCTGAACGAGTACTTCAGGGTAATCGAGGAGGTCCGGCCGAAGGCGTTCTTGCTCGAGAACGTGCATGGCATCAGCTACTCAGGCAAGGAGGAGGGGTTCCGCTTTCTGCTGGATCGGGTTCGACGTGTGAACCGAGCTGCGGGGACAGACTACCATCCATCTTGGCGAGTACTCAACGCGGCGGACTATGGCGTTCCTCAGATACGCGTCCGGTTCTTCCTCGTGGCGTTTCAGAGTGGAAGCTTATACCGCTTCCCTGAACCTACACATCGCGACCTAGACCCAAGCGAAAGCCTGCTGATCGGCCCCACGCTCGAACCTTATGTGACAGCGTGGGATGCCCTGGCAGGCATTACACCCAGCCCTGATGAGGATCTGGCGGTTAGTGGCAAGTGGGCGGCATTGCTGCCATCTATCCCAGAGGGTGAGAACTACCTCTGGCATACCGATCAGCGGGGAGGACTGCCTCTGTTTGGGTGGAGGACTCGATACTGGAGTTTCCTCTTGAAGCTGGCGAAGCGTCGTCCGAGCTGGACGATACAGGCTCAGCCAGGCTCAGCGATCGGTCCATTCCACTGGGAAAACCGCAGATTATCGTGGCCGGAGATGGCGGCTCTTCAGACTTTCCCAGGCTCGTTTCGGATTCGGTGCCCTCGGGTGGAAACCCAGCGACAGATTGGTAACGCAGTGCCCTCACTGTTGGCGGAGGTACTAGCGCGAAGTATGGTAGCCCAGCTCACAGGACAGCGGTTCCCTGAACCTCCGCGCCTGGCAATCAAGCCCTCGCGTCCCATTCCGCCTCCAGAGCACGTTGCTGCAGTTCCAGCGGAGTATCTCCACCTGGTTGGCAAGCATGCCCCTCATCCTGGCACCGGTCGGGGAAGATCTTACCGCTCTACTGGTACGAAGAGAGAGCAGGCTAGTCACCCGCTTCCTCTCGGTTCTGGCACAGGAGAGTGAATGCTTACCTTCCTGACCCCGTCCGTTGCAGGCATGCCCTCACGGCCTGTCGAGTTCTGGGCTGGTCACCCAGTGCCTCTGGACGTCTTGGTCGTCAGAAGACATCATCGTGGTCGCGCCTCTGAGTACTGCCCCTCTCAGGTCGGCGCCCCTTGGCCGTGTGGAGTTAGTCCCGCCAGCCATTCCACGGGTCACGAGAACTCACCCTTCCTCAGCCTCTGCGCCCTCGGCGGTGACCCGCTCCCCCTCTTTCCGTAGCCGCCGCCG
>JAXGNH010000015.1:0-193676 GCA_040768165.1 Anaerolineae bacterium | reverse complement strand
GACGCGGCGCTCGGTTCGGCGCACGGTCGGATACGACGCTACAGACACCCGTTCATTATACCATAGGGGGCCAAGCCGGGCGGTATTTCTAATGTGGTGGGATCCTTTTTGGGGAACACCTCCCAAAGGCCGCCGGTTAATCCTCACGCATGCGAGGTTGACGCTGGCTGATCTTTGGGAGGTGTTCGCGCCTCACGACTCGAACTCGGGCAGGTACTCCCCGATGGTCTTGCCCACCGACAGGCCGCGGTGCACGGCGTCGATGATGCTGGCGATCCACGGGCCGAGGTGGATGATGTGCATGTTGGGGAGGCGCTTCTCGGGCGGGATCGGCTCCGTGTTGGTGCACACGATCTGCTTGAGGTTCGCCTTGGCGAGGCACTCGACGGCGCCGGCTGAAAAGGTGGCGTGCACAAAGGAGGCGTACACGTCGCGAGCTCCCGCCTCGCGCAGGATGTGCGCCGCGCCCGCGGTGGTCGTCCCCCGATCCACCTCGTCATCCACGATGAGGGCGTTGCGCCCGCGCACGTCGCCGATGACGGTGAGCGAGTGCGTGTCCGTCCCCTCGCGACGCTTTTCCACGAACGCCACCGGCGCGTCGAGCGCCTCGGCAAAGTTGCGCGCCTTCTTGGCGAACCCCAGATCGGCGGCCACTACCACTAGGTTGGGGATTGCCAAGCGGCGAAAGTAGTCGGTGAGCAAGGGGAACGCCGAGAGTTCGTCTCCCGGCATGTTAAAGAACCCCTGAATCTGCCCGGCGTGCAGGTCGACGGTCATAAAGCGATCGGCGCCCGCCGCGCCCACCATGTCGGCGACGAGACGCGCCGTGATCGGCACGCGGGGCATGTCCTTCTTGTCGCTGCGGGCATAGGAAAAGAAGGGCATGACCGCCGTGATGCGCCCCGCCGAGGCGCGCCGCACGGTGTCGATCATGATGAGCAGCTCCATCAGGTTATAGTGCACGGGCGAGCAGGTCGGCTGGATGATGAACACATCCTTGGACCGCACCGACTGCAAGAGCTGGATAAAGATGTTCTCGTTGGGGAATACCTCGATCTTGACGTCGACCAGCGGCACCCCGAGGGTCGTGCTGATTTCGCGCGCCAATTCTGGGTTGCCGCCCCCCGCCACGAGAGCCAGCTCTCCATAGATCCTGACACCATGCTCCATCGCCCCGTGCCTCCCCTTGCTGCGTTGCCGGATTGCCTTGCGCTCACCCATTCGCCCGATCACCCCGCCGCTGGGGCTCGCCGGTCACGCCCGCGCGCCTCCCCGAGGCGGGGTCCATCCCAGCCGCGGCCAACAGCTCGTCGACCGCCCCGTACAGATCGATCTCGCGCGCTGCCAGGCGCGCGACCAACCCCTCGATGGCCGCCGGACCGGCGTTTGCCAGCACCAGCCGCAGCAGGCGCTCGCGCGCGACGCCCCGCAGGCGCTCGGCCATGCGCGCCTGCTCGCGCTCCTCCATCGCGCCGCTGGAGCGCAGGAACGCCAGGTGGCGCGCCGCCGCGTCGGCCAACTCCGCCACGCCCGCGCCGGTGGTGGCCACCGTCTTGAGGATAGGTGGCCGCCAAGCGGCACCGTCGCCGGCCTCCGAGGCATCGGCCAGGTCGAGGGCGGCCGCCAGCGCCGCGGCCACCCGCTCCGCGCCCTGCCGATCGGCCTTGTTCACCACCAGGATGTCGGCGATCTCTAGGATGCCGGCCTTGAGCATCTGCACCTCGTCGCCCAATCCCGGCACCTGGATGACGACCGTCGTGTGGGCGGTGCGGGCGATGTCGACCTCCGTCTGGCCGGCGCCCACCGTCTCGATGAGGATGGTGTCATAGCCACAGGCGTCGAGCACCTGCACCACGTCCCAGGTGCTGCGCGCCAGGCCCCCGAGGCTTCCCCGGCTGGCCATACTACGCACGTACACGCCCGGATCGGCGCTGACGCCGTGCATGCGGATGCGGTCGCCCAGCAGCGCCCCGCCGGAGAAGGGGCTGGAGGGGTCCACCGCGACGATCGCCACGGTGCGTTCGCGGCGGCGATACGCGGCGGCCAGTTGCGCCACGAGGGTGCTCTTGCCCGAGCCCGGCGCTCCCGTGACGCCGATCACGTGGGCCCGGCCGGTGCGCGAGCAGAGGCGCGCCAACGCCTCCCGCGCCTCGGCGCCGTCGTCCTCCACGAGGCTCAGCAGCCGGGCGAGGGCGCGCCGGCGGCCAGCCAGCGCCTCGGCGACCAGGTCCGTCATGTCGCGGCAGCCTGCGCGCGCACGAATGCCACCACGTCATCCGTATTGGTGCCCGGCCCGAAAACCCCCCGCACGCCCAAGGCCAGCAGCTCGGCGGCGTCCGCCTCGGGGATGATGCCGCCGAGGAACAGGGGCACGTCGGCCATCCCCTCGGCTCGGAGGAGTTCCAGCACGCGCGGCACGAGGGTCATGTGCGCCCCGGAGAGGATGCTCAACCCGATGGCGTCGACGTCCTCCTGGAGCGCCGCCGCCACGATCATCTCCGGCGTCTGGCGCAGACCGGTATAGATGACCTCCATGCCGGCATCGCGCAGCGCTCGCGCGATCACCTTGGCGCCGCGATCGTGTCCATCCAGGCCGGGCTTGGCGATGAGAATGCGGATCATGGCGATACTCCACATGACGGTTGTGCGTTATGGGTTGTGCGTTGCGGGTTGTACGTCGCGCGCAGCAGATCGGTTGCGACTGGGCTCAGGTTGCAGGCGTTGGGTACAACGCGGTTGCAGGCTACTGACAGATCGTGTCTCTGCAGTAGCCTGTAACCTGTCACCTGGAACCTGCAACGCCTCATATGCCAAGGAACCCGCAACCCATAACGCACAGCCGTACCCATCTGCTTCTGCGTGATCTCGAGCAGCACGCCGTTGGCGCTGGCGGGATGCACGAATGCGACCAGGGCGCCGCCGGCGCCGGTCTGGGGGGTGTCGCTCAGCAGGCGCAGCCCCTGCGCCTTGAGCTGTTCCATGGCGGCGCCGATATCGTCCACCGCGATGCAGATGTGGTGGATCCCCTCCCCGCGCCGCTCCAAGAAGCGCGCCACGGGGCTCTCGGCGCTCAGCGGCTCTAGCAGCTCGATCTCGGACTCGCCGATCGGGATGAACCCCACCCTGACGCCCTGCGCCTCCACCGTCTCGATACTGGTGCAGGGCAGCCCCAGCCCCTCGGCATAGACCCGCGCCGCCTCCTCGATGCTCTTTACCGCGATTCCCACGTGATCGATACGCGTCATCGGTCGTACCTCGGCGTTATTCCGTTGTGGGTTGTGAGTTGTGCGTTCGCTAGCATGGCGGCGTGGCAGGTTACAGGTAACAGGTTACAGACTACAGCGTACGATCTCTCGATAGCCTGTAACCTGTCACTTGAAACCTGCAACCTTTCCGATAAGCAACCCGGAACCCGCAACTCAAAACTCACAACGCACAACCCGTAACCCGGCTAGACGGTCGTCACCTGTTCATATTCGCCAAACGCCTCGCGCAGCGTGTCGCACATCTCGCCGAGGGTGGCGTAGGCGTTGACGGCGTCCAGGATCGGCGGCATGAGCGCGTCGGCGCCCCGGGCTGCGTTGGCGAGGGCGTCCAGCGCGCGCCGCACGGCGGCGCCGTCGCGACGCGCCTTGAGCGCCGCGAGCCGCGCCACCTGGTCGCGCTCGATGGCGGGGTCCACCTCCAGGCGGGGGAGGTCCGTCTTTTTGTCGTCGGTGAAGCGGTTCACCCCCACCACCACGGTGGCGCCGCTGTCCATGGCGCGCTGCTGGCGGTAGGCGCTCTCCTGAATCTGGCGCTGGACGTACCCCGCCTCGATGGCGGCCATGGCGCCACCCAGCGCGTCGATGCGCGCGATATACTCCCGCGCCCGGGCCTCTAGCGCGTCGGTGAGGTGCTCGACATAGTAGCTGCCGCCCAGGGGGTCGATGGTCTCGGCGACGCCGCTCTCGTGGGCGATGATCTGCTGGGTGCGCAGGGCGATCTGCACCGACTCTTCGGTGGGCAGCCAGAGCGCCTCGTCGCGCGAGTTGGTGTGGAGGCTTTGGGTGCCGCCCAGCACCGCCGCCAGTGCCTGCAGCGCCACCCGCACGACGTTGTTCTCCGGCTGCTGCGCCGTCAGCGTCACCCCCGAGGTCTGGGTGTGGAAGCGCAGTCGCGCCGAGTCGGGTTTTGTAGCGCCAAAGCGCTCCATGACGAGGCGCGCCCACAGGCGGCGGGCGGCGCGGAACTTGCTCACTTCCTCAAAGAGGTTGTTGTGGCAGGCGAAAAAGAAGGAGAGTTGGCCGGCGAAATCGTCCACGTCCTGTCCGGCCGCCACCGCCGCCTCGACGTAGGCGATGGCGTTGGCCAGGGTGAAGGCGATCTCTTGGGCGGCATCGCAGCCCGCCTCGCGCATGTGGTAGCCGCTGATGCTGATGGGGTTCCACTGGGGGAGGTTGGCGGTGCAATAGCCGATGGTGTCGGTGATGAGCCGCATGGAGGGGCGCGGCGGATAGATGTAGGTCCCCCGCGCCACGTACTCTTTGAGGATGTCGTTCTGGATGGTGCCCCGCAACGCGCGGGGCGCGACCCCCTGCTTTTGCGCCACGGCGATGTACATGGCCAACAGCACGGCCGCCGGCGCATTGATGGTCATGGAGGTGCTGACCTTGTCGAGCGGGATCGCCTCGAACAGCGCCTCCATGTCCTCCAGGGAGCAGATGGATACCCCTACCTTGCCGACCTCGCCCGCCGCCAGGGGATGGTCGGCGTCGTAACCCACCTGCGTCGGCAGGTCAAAGGCCACCGACAGGCCGGTCTGCCCTTGCTCTAGCAGGTAGCGGTAGCGGCGATTGGACTCGCGTGCCGAGGCATAGCCCGCGTATTGGCGCATCGTCCACAGACGCCCGCGGTACATGGTCGGCTGCACGCCACGAGTGTAGGGATACTCCCCGGGGAAGCCGAGCTGTTCGAGGTATCCCTCGGCGTCGGAGGTGCGGGTGTCGTCGGGGGTGTTGATCCGCTCCACGGGGTCGCCCCACGTATGGCCGAAGGACTGGCGCTCGGGGTAGCGCTTGAGCACGGGGTCGAGCGTGGATTCCTCCCACGCCCGCTTGCGCTTGGCGATGGTCGTCACGGTGTGTCTCCTGGAGGGTGCCGGCGCATGGATGAGGCCGGGCGGCAGCGGGCACAGGCCGCCAACACCGCGCCATTATACCCCGAAAGGGGAGGGGGGCGGCAAGTGGTGGGCGGCGCTAGCCGCGGTGCGATGCGAGGCCCACGTCGGGGGCCTCGCATCGCCGGGGACGTACGTCGCCGCGCCCCTATCCCTGCGCTTGGGCGGGGACGATCTCCGCCTGCGTGACCCTCTCCTCCAGGAGCGCGCGCAGCTGTCGGGCGTTGCGCACCGGATAGTCCTGGGCGTTGTTGTTGAACAGGGCGTGGATCTCGCGTGCCTCCTGGGCCAACTGCTCCACCTTGGGCACCCACTCCTCCAGTTCCTCTTGGGAGTACAGGTAGTCAAAGCGCTCGGAGGTGGACTCGACCTTGGCGTACCACTTTTTATAGTTGCGCCCATGGAAGCGGATGATGACCAGGTCGGGGTTGGTGACCTCGAGCACCGTCGGGACGCTGCCGCTGCCCAACTGCGGCTCGTCCACCACCGTCAACGAAATCCCCTCATCTCGCAGCACCTCCAACACCTCGGGGAGGCCCTCCCCCTCGAGCCAACTGCGGTGCCGGAACTCGACGCTCAGCCTGTCATCGGGAAAGCCGTCGCGCAGGTGGCGGAGGTAGCCGAGGGTGTCCTCCTCGTGCTTGAACCAGGGCGGGAACTGAAAGTGAACCGCCCCGAGCTTGTCGGCGTCGCGCAGCGGCTGCAACAGCTCGCGGAACGCGGCGGTCACCTCGTCATCGGGAGGATGCTTGCGATCGTGCCACGTCAGCTGCCGGTACGGCTTGACGTCGAACTGGAACCCCTGTGGCGTCCGCTCGGCCCACAGCTCGAAATTGCGCCGGGGCATCATGCGATAGAACGTCGCGTCGAGTTCCACCACCGGGAATTCGCGCGCATAGAAGCTGATCTGCTCGTTGGAGGGGAGCCCCTCGGGGTAATACCCCTCATGCTGCGACCAGCTGCACGTGCCTACCATGATCTCGGCCATCATGTACACTCCGGTATCGCTCCATCCGGCGACGTCGCCGGAGAAGGTGAACATAACCTACAACCATTGTACGGTCACTGCGCCGAAGCGTCAATGCCTGCTTGGGTGCGAGGTGTGCCCAGTGTGTGGGGATCTGTACGCTAGAGGCAGTAACGGGTTCCAGGTGACAGGGTATAGGCTAGAGAGAGACCGTTCGGCAATGGCCTGTACCCGCGTTGTGCCCAACGCATCACCTGGAACCTGCAACCGCCTCGCGAGTGGCCCACGGCCACTCAAGCCACGAGGGCCGCGATAACCAACTGTACTACTCAGGAATTATGGTGTATAATGGGCGGAAGGGCCGGGCGTCGCGCCCTGGTGTGGTGCTGCGCCACTTTCGCCGCGGGAGCTGCTGTGGAGGACCTTCGGGAGGTGTTCCCGTGTGCCCCTCCGCCCGCGGTCGTTTGAGCCCTGCTGGCGAACGTGGTAGAATAGGGTTGACAATGTCCGGCCTGTACGGTTTTTGCGAATACAAGAGGAACAGCGCGGATGTCCCCCACAGAGGATCGTGAGCGGCTGAGCGGCGTTGAGAGCAACCAATCATCCGATTGGCGCCCTCGTCCCAGCAATGACTGGTACCTGGTGCGCCAGCGGCGGGTGTGGCGGCCGCCCACCGATGTATACGAGACGGACGAGAACATCGTCGTCAAGGTCGAGTTGGCCGGGATGGCCGTGGAGGACTTTGACATCTCGTTCGCCGATCGGCGTCTCACCATCGCGGGGGTGCGCCCCGATCCCGAGGGCAAGCGCATCTACCAGAACATGGAAATTCGCTACGGCCCCTTCCGGACGGAGGTCATCGTGGGCTGGGCCCTCGACCAGGCGGCCATTGCGGCCAGCTATGAGGGGGGCTTTCTCTATGTCATGCTGCCCAAGGAAACGAAAGAACATCGCGTGCGCGTGCAGGTTCGGGATACTGAGCAGAACGACCAAGCCTGAGCCGCCGCCCGCTGCATTCGAATGGACGGGATAACGATGGAACTATCGGAACGCGTGCTTCACGCTGCCGACGAGACGATGCGCGATCGCACGCAGGATGATGGCCTGAACATCCCCGAGGAGCTGCCAATTCTTCCCCTGAAGAACACGGTGGCGTTTCCTCTGACGGTGTTGCCCCTGGTGGTCCAAAAACCTCGCTCGGTGCGGCTGGTGGATGACGCCGTGGTCGCCGACCGCATGGTGGCCCTCGTGGCCCTGAAGGACCCGGAGATCGACGAGCCGGAGCCTTCCAACGTCTACTCCATCGGCACGTTGGCCGTCATCCATCGCCTCGCCCGCGCCCCCGATGGCACGCTGCACATCATCGTGCAGGGCCTGGAGCGCGTGCGCCTCGAAGAGTTCACCCAACGCGAGCCCTATCTGCGGGCCAGGGTGGCGGCGCACCCCGATGTGGTGGAGGAGGGCGTCGAGATCGAGGCGCTCGTGCGCAGCACCGCCGACCTCTTTCGCCGGCTCGTGGCCCTCGCCGCCTACCTCCCCGAGGACGTGGTCTCGAACGTGCTGGATACCGAGGACCCGCGCCAGCTCGCCTACATGGTATCCACCAGCACGCGCATGGATGTGCAGACGCGCCAGGAGATCCTGGAACTCGACAACGTCTCGGAAAAGTTGCGCCGCCTGCTCGGTGTCCTCGGTCGCGAGGTCGAGGTGCTGGAACTGGGCAAAAAGATCCAGTCGGACGCGCAGTCGGGGATGGAAAAGGTCCAGCGCGAGTACTATTTGCGCGAGCAGATGAAGGCCATCCAGCGCGAACTGGGAGAGGAGGATGCCCAGGCGGCGGAGGTGCGGGAGCTGCGTGAACTCGTCGAGAAATCGGGCATGCCCGAGGAGGCGCTCAGCGAGGCGACGCGCGAACTCGAGCGCATGGAGGCGCTGCCGCCCGCCTCGGCCGAGTACGGTGTCATCCGCTCCTACCTGGGGTGGCTCACCGAGATGCCCTGGCAAAAGACGACGGAGGACAATCTCGACATCGTATCCGCCCGCCGCGTGCTCGATGAGGACCATTATGACCTGGAGCGCATCAAAGACCGCATCATCGAGTACCTGGCGGTGCGCAAGCTGCGGCAGGAGCGTCGCCGCGACACATCAGAGGAGGATGGCCGAGGGGACTATATTCGGCGTGAACGTGAGGGAGTGATCTTGTGTTTCGTGGGGCCGCCGGGCGTGGGCAAGACCTCGCTGGGGCGGTCCATCGCGCGCGCGCTGGGGCGCGAGTTCATCCGGCAGTCCCTGGGTGGGGTGCACGACGAGGCCGAGATTCGCGGCCATCGTCGGACCTACATCGGCGCCATGCCCGGCCGCATTATCCAGGCCATTCGCCGAGCCGGCACCCGCAACCCCGTCTTTATGCTCGACGAGGTTGATAAACTGGGGGCAGATTTCCGCGGTGACCCCTCCTCGGCGCTCCTCGAGGTGTTGGATCCGGAGCAGAACCGAGAATTCCGCGACAACTATCTGGATGTCCCTTTTGATCTCTCACAGGTGATGTTCATTACGACCGCCAACGTACTGGACACCATCCCGGCTCCACTGAGGGATCGCATGGAGATCCTCCAGCTCTCCGGCTACACCGAGGAGGAAAAGGTTGCCATTGGGCAGCAATATCTCGTGCCGCGTCAGCTTCTCGAGAACGGCCTCCGCGACGGAGAGGTGACCTTTGAGGGTGACGCCCTTCGCCGCATCATCCGCGAATACACCCGCGAGGCCGGCGTGCGAGAACTCGAGCGCCAGATCGGCGCCGTCTGCCGCAAGGTGGCAACCCGCATTGCAGAGGGCTCGGCCCAGCATGTTACTGTGCTGGCGGACGAGGTCCCGTCCTACCTGGGCAAACCCGACTATGTCTTTGAGGTCGCTGAGCGCACGCAGATTCCAGGCGTGGCTACCGGTCTGGCGTGGACGCCCTCCGGTGGCGACATTCTCTTCATTGAGGCGACCAAGATGAAGGGCTCGAAGGGCTTTACCCTCACGGGCCAGTTGGGTGACGTGATGCGCGAATCGGCCCAGGCCGCCCTCAGCTTTGTGCGCGCCAACACCCGTCTGCTCGGCATAGACGAGGACGCTTTCAGCAACCTCGACATCCACCTGCACGTCCCCGCGGGGGCGGTCCCCAAGGACGGCCCCTCGGCGGGGGTAGCCATGGCCACGGCCATCGCTTCGGTCATGAAGGAACACCCGGTGGATGGTGAGGTTGGGATGACGGGTGAGATTACCCTTCGCGGGCTGGTGCTGCCCGTTGGCGGCATCAAGGAAAAGGTCTTGGCGGCTCGCCGCGCCGGGCTCAAGAAGGTTTGCCTTCCCCGACGCAACGAGAAGGATTTAGACGAACTACCCGAGGACGTCAGGGAGGAAATGCAATTCATCCTCGTAGACCGAGTGGAGCAGGTCTTTGACGTGGCCTTCGGAAACTCGGAAGGAATACAGAGTGCCCAGATCGAGAAGGAGCAGAGGAGGACAGAGTAACGGGAAGAGGGAATGGCGTCGGGTCGACCTTCACGTTCATACTCCTGGCTCCAAGGATTTCAACGACCCCGACGCATCATATCTCGACATCCTGAAAAAGGCAGAGGCCGAGGGTATTGATGTCATTGCCTTTACCGACCACAACACGGTGGCCGGCTATGGCGCCATGATGCAAGAGATCTCGGACCTGCAACGCTGGGAGGCGGCCGGACGGCTGCGCCCGGAGGAAAAGACCCGCCTCGACGAGTACCGGCGCGTGCGTGAGAACGTGCTGGTGCTGCCCGGGATGGAGGTTACGGCTACATTCGGCTTTCACATCCTCGGGATCTTTGACCCCGAGACCCCCGTGCGCGTGTTGGAGCACGTGCTCCTGCGCTTGAATGTGCCGCTGGAGGCCCTCGACATCGGCGAGACGGAGGTGGGTGCCACCACCGACGTGCTCAACGTCTACCGCGTGCTGGCCGAGGCGGGCGGCCTGGTGATCGCCGCCCACGCGAACTCGAGCAATGGCGTCGCCATGTTCGGGTTCGATTTTGGCGGCCAGACCAAGATCGCCTACACGCAGGACCCTAACCTCCACGCCCTCGAGGTCACGGACCTCGAGACCACGCGCAAGCGCACCACCGCCTCCTTCTTTAGCGGGTCGCGCCCGCAGTACCCCCGACGTATGCACTGCATCCAGGGGTCCGACGCGCACCGCATTCACGGCATCCCCGGGAACCGCCAGCACTTTGGCGTGGGCGAACGCGCCACCGAGGTGCTGATGGGCGAGGTGAGCTTCCGGGCGCTCAAGGAGGTCTTTCTCGGCCAGGATTTCGCCCGCACGCGGCCCTTCCGGCGCACGGCCGAGCCCTTTGACTATGTGGCCAGCGCCCGCAAGGAGGGGCCGACCATCGTCCAGAGCTTTCACGAGCAGATGACGCGCCAGGGCGGACGCCTGCACGCCATCATGCGCGACGTGGTGGCCTTTGCCAACACCAACGGCGGCACCATCTATGTGGGGGTCAGTCCCAACACCCGTGTCGGCGTGCGCGGTATCGACAAGCCGGACGAGGCGATCGCGGAATTGCGCGCCGAGATCGAGCGCCTCGTGACGCCGCCTATCGAGGTGAGCTTCAACGTGGTGCACAGCGGCGGCAAGAGCGTCGTGGTCATCTCGGTGCCCAAGGGCCCGGACGTCCCGTACGCCCTGGAGGGATCGAACATCTACCTGCGCCAGGAGGCGGAGACGAGCCTGGCGATGCGCGACGAGATCGTCAGCCTCATCGCCCGCGCCGTGAGCCATCAGGAGGCGCCCGAGGCCGCGGTCGCGCAGGTGGAGGAGGCGCCGCAGGCGCAGCCCGCCCAGCCGGAGCCGCAGGCTCAGGCGCCCGAGCCGGTGGTTGAGGGCGCCGCCCCCAATGAGGCCCCGGCCGAGGAGCCGCCGGCCGAGACAGATGGCCATGCGGGCCTGACCGTCGAGCCGCCCCGCACCGGCGTCGAGATCGTCGACACCGTGCAGCGCAAGGGCGTCGCGTACCACACCATGTGTGACCTGCGCAACGGCGGCAAGGTGCAGAACGTGACGCGCGCCTCGGCGCGGCGCCTATGGCGCTATGCCATCGCGCTGAAGGAAAAGCACACCTTCCAGGAGGACAAGGTCACCTGGCACGGCGACCTGGGCCTGTGGCACAAGTACCTGCGCGCCGGCCGGCCGCACTATGACCTGGTGCAGAAGGGGCCCAACGGCGACGTGCACATCTACTATGGCGTGACCGAGGACGGCATCCACGGCCCCTGGAGGGCCGTCGCCGGCATCGAGTGACGCGGGCATCGCCCGGGCCGTCGCTCCGTGCGCACACTCGTACGAGCACGCATCACTCTGTCGTTCCGAGCGAAGCGAGCAACCTTGACTAGCTCGCCAAGGTTGCTCACATGCGTTCGGGACGACAGGGCTTGGCACGTGTCACTCCATGAATCCGAGGAGCCCGTGAACGTACGCGAATTCACCATGGACGACGCCGCAAGAGCCGTCGTCCTGAGCGGAGGGCGCCATGCATGGCGCGGAACCTTGTCTAGCAAGTCAAGGTCCTCACATGCGTTCGGGACGACACCGCGAGAGCTGTCGTTCCGAGCGGAGGGCGCCATGCATGGCGCGGAACCTTGTCTAGCAAGACAAGGTCCCTCACATGCGTTCGGGACGACGCCGCAAGAGCCGTCGTCCTGAGCGGAGGGCGCCATGCATGGCGCGGAACCTTGTCCAGCAAGTCAAGGTCCCTCACATGCGTTCGGGACGACACCGCGAGAGCTGTCGTTCCGAGCGCAGCGAGGAACCTCGTCGAGCTTATCGAGGTCCCTCACATGCAGTCGGGACGACAGGGCTTGGCGCGCATCACTCCATGCATCCGAGGAGCCCGTGAACGTACGCGAATTCACCATGGACGACTATGACGCCGTCTATGCCCTGTGGCGCGATGCCGGGCCCGGCGTCTCTCTGCGGCCCTCGGATGAGCGGGACGAGGTGGCCAAGAAGCTGATGCGCGACCCTGACCTCTTTCTCGTCGCCGAGGAGGAGGGGAGGATCGTGGGCGTCATCATGGGCGCCTGGGATGGCCGTCGCGGCTGGCTCCACCATCTGGCCGTGGCGCGCGACGCGCGCGGACGGGGGATCGCCTCGGCCCTCGTCACCGAGGTGGAACGCCGGCTGCGGGCAAAGGGCTGCCTGAAGGTGAACCTGCTCGTATTCGCCGGCAACGAGGCCGCCCGGCGACTCTACGCCCGCCTGGGGTACGACGAGATGACCCGCATCGTGGCGATGGGCAAGGAGCTGTAGCCTCGCATAGGAGGCGGCGCTCCGAAGCTCCGTCGTCCCGAACGTAGTGAGGGACCTTGTGTAGCTCAACAAGGCTCCGCGCCATGCATGGCGCCCTCCGCTCAGAACGACGGCTCTTGCGGCGTCGTCCCGAACGTAGTGAGGGACCTTGTGTAGCTGGACGAGGTTCCGCGCCATGCATGGCGCCCTCCGCTCGGAACGACGGCTCTTGCGGCGTCGTCCCGAACGCATGTGAGGGACCTTGTGTAGCTAGACGAGGTTCCGCACCATGCATGGCGCCCTCCACTCGGAACGACAGCATGCGCGGTCGGAGCGGCTGGCGCCCCGCTCCCGCTCGCGCCGGCCCACATGATACACCCCGGCCCTCCCGCTCCGGCGTGGAGGGCCGGCCTAAGGATGGTGTGCGTGTTCGAGATCATCTTTTTGGGAACCTCTGCCTCGGCGCCGTCCGTCGACAGGGGCCTGTCGGCGGCGCTGCTCCTCTATCGCGACCAGCGTTTCCTCATCGACTGCGGCGAGGGCACCCAGCGCCAGCTGTTGCGCTCGGGGATCGGGTTCCGCAAGCTCGACAAGGTGCTGCTCACCCACGGCCATCTGGACCACATCCTCGGCCTGGGCGGCATGGTGTCCACGTTCTCGCGGTGGGAGTCGATGGACTCGCTGACGATCTATGGCGGGCAGTGGGCGCTGCAGCGCGTCGAGGATCTGATGCACGTGGTGCTGCGCGGCGGCGAGGTCGACATGAGCATCGACTTGATCCCGATCAACCCCGGGGTCGTCTGGGAGAGCGAGATCATGACGGTCACGGCGTTTCCCGTGACCCATCGTGGGCCCGGCGTCTACGGGTTCGCCTTCGAGGAGCAAAGCCGTCGGCCCTTCCTGGCCGACGAGGCCGCGCGCCTAGGCGTACCCAATGGGCCCGAGCGTCGCCTGCTCGTCCAGGGGCAACCCATCACCCTGGCGGACGGCACCGTGGTGCATCCCGAGCAGGTGCTGGGCGAGGAGGTTCGCGGCACGAAATACGTGCACGTGGGTGACGCCGGCCGCACCGATGACCTCATCGCGCCCTGCCGCGACGCCGATACCCTGGTGATCGAGGCCACCTACACCTCGGACGAGGCCGAGTTGGCGGCGCGCTTTGGCCATCTCACCGCGCGCCAGGCGGCGGAACTGGCGGTGGCCGCCAACGTCAAGCATCTGTTCCTCATCCACATCTCGCGCCGGCACGCCGCCCGCGAGATCGTCCGCGAGGCGCGCGCCGTCTTTCCGAACACCATCGTGCCCAAGGACCTGGATCATTACCGCGTTACCCGCGATGGCATCGAGAGGGTCAAGAACACCGATGGACGTTAGGGGCTTTCTGGCGGCGGCGGAGGCGCGGGGCTGGCTGCGGCGCGTCGATGTGACGGTGGATCCCCACCTGGAGTTGGCGCGCGTGGTGCACGCCATGGGCGAGGAGCCGGTGGTCTTTGGCTCGGTAAAGGGCTGGGATGGCCCGGTGGTCGCGGGGCTGTGCGCGCGTCGCCAGCACTTGAGCCTGGGCCTGGGCATCGCCACGGAAGACTTGCTGCCGGCGCTGCTGCGGGCATTGCGGGCGCCCATCGCGCCGTCGGTGGTGGACGCGGCGCCCTGTCAGGAGGTGGTGGTCGAGGGGAAGGACGTCGACCTGGGGCGCCTGCCCATCGTCACCCATTTCGAGGGGGACGGCGGCCCGTACGTTACGGCCGGCGTCGCGGTGATCAATGACCCCGACCTGGGGCGCAATCTCTCTTACCATCGGCTGATGCGCGTCGGGCGGCGCTGTTTCACGGCGCGCCTCGTAGAGGGGCGCGGCGCGCACCGCGCCTGGGGCAAGGTGGGCGGAGACCTCCCCATGGCGGTGTGCATCGGCGCGCCGCTGGCCGTACAACTGGCGGCGGCCATGTCGCCCGCTCCCGGCGTCGACGAGATGGGCATCGCCAACGCCTTGCGCCCGGTGCCCACCGTGCGGGCGGTGGGGTCGGACCTGTTCGTGCCCGCCGAGACCGAGATTGTGCTCGAGGGGCGTCTCACCCACGACCTTGGGGACGAGGGGCCCTTTGTCGACCTCACCCAGACGCGCGATATCGTGCGCCAGCAGCCCTTCTTTGTCGTGGACCGCATCACCCACCGGCGGGACCCCATCTACCAGGCGCTCTTGCCCGGCGGTGACGAGCATCGCCTCCTCATGGGGATGCCGCGGGAGCCGACGATCTATGACGCCGTGAGCCGCGTTTGTGCTTGCCGCGACGTGGTCATCACGCCGGGCGGAGGGCACTGGCTGCACGCCGTGGTGCGCATCGACAAGCGGGCGCCAGACGACGGCCGGGCCGCCATCGAGGCGGCCTTTCAGGGGCATTCCTCCCTCAAGCACGTGGTGATCGTCGATGCTGACGTGGACGCCGGCGATCCCCGCGCCGTGGAGTGGGCCATCGCCACGCGCTTTCAGGCCACGCGTGACCTGGTGGTGCTCCACGATCAACCCAGCAGCTCGCTGGACCCCTCGGCGCAGCATGTGCCCGGGCAAAAGGCGCGCACCAGCAAGATGGGCCTCGACGCCACCATCCCCTGGGATACGCCTTCGGGGCCATCGCGCCCCGACGACTATCGCTCCGTGGAATATGGGGCAGTGGACCTGACGCGCTATCTCGGCGGTGAGGGGGAATCCTGATGCGCCTGACCCCCGATGAGGAGGCCCTCCTGGCGGGCGAGGGGGGCGAGGGCACCCGCCGCGCCATGCAGATCGTCGTGACGCTGGGCCGCATCTATGACGCTGAGCGCCTCCTCCCCGTCGAGAGCGTGCAGGTGGCCGGGGTGAGCTATCGCAACGTGGGCGAGGCCGGACTCGCGTTCTTGCGCGAGTGGGCCACCCAGGGGGCCCGCGTCACCGTGCCCGCCACGCTGAACCCCGCCGGCATGGATATGCGCGACTGGCGTCGCATGGGCATCAGTCCCGAGTTCGCCCGGCTCCAGGAAGAGACGGTGCGCGCCTACACCGACATGGGCGTGTCGGCCACGTGCACCTGCACCCCTTACCTGGTAGGCAACGTACCCTCCTTCGGCGCACACCTCGCCTGGAGCGAGTCGTCGGCCGTGTGCTATGCAAATTCCGTGCTAGGCGCCCGCACGAACCGCGAGGGTGGGCCGGGCGCGCTGGCGGCGGCCATCTGCGGCCGCACGGCCGCTTACGGGCTGCACCTCGATGCCGGCCGCGTGCCGACCCATCGCGTGCGGGTGCGCTGCGCCGTGCGCACGCCGGACGATTACGGCGCCCTGGGCTACTGGGTAGGGCGCTGGGTGGGCGGGGGCGTGCCGTACATCGAGGGGCTGGATCTGCCCCCGGTTGGCGCCACGACGCCGCTGGCGGCCTCGGGCGACGAGGCGGACGCCGGCGACGCGCTCAAGCTGCTGGGCGCGGCGCTGGCGTCGAGCGGCGCCGTGGCCCTGTATCACATCCACGGGGTGACGCCCGAGGCGCGGGCGCTTCTGGACTTGTGCCCGTCGGACCTGCCCGTCATGGATGTGCATGATCTGGGCCCCGCCCGCGCCGCGTTGAACAGCGACGCTGGCGTCATCGACCTGGTGGTGCTGGGCTGCCCCCACGCCTCGCTGGTCGAGTTGCGTCGCATCGCCGATGGCGTGCGTGGGCGGCGGCTGCGCTCCGCCTTCTGGGTCACCACCTCACGGCCCGTGCGCGAGGCGGCCGAGCGGGAGGGGTTGGTGGCGGCGGTGGAGGAGGCCGGCGGCCTGGTGATCGCCGATAGCTGCGTGGTCATCGCGCCCATGAGCGAATTGCCCTATCGCACCGTGGCGACCAACTCGGCCAAGATGGCCACCTACGCCCTGGGGCACGCCGGCCT
Organism: Anaerolineae bacterium; assembly: GCA_040768165.1. Taxonomy (GTDB): domain Bacteria; phylum Chloroflexota; class Anaerolineae; order UBA1429; family UBA1429; genus DUUT01. The sequence goes on along the minus strand of JAXGNH010000015.1, from coordinate 177,342 downwards.
GAGGGCGCGTTTCGGCTCCCTAGAGCAGTGCCTGGAGGCGGCGGCCAGCGGACGGTGGCGGTTGTGAGCAGCGGGCCGGAGTGACAGGTGACAGGTTGCAGGTTACAAGACGGTTGTGGGTTGTGGCCCTCCATTGCCCTGTACTCGGGAAGGCGGGGGCCTTGTACGGCGGGCACAAAAGTGAATAGATCAGCGCAGATCAGCGTCCCATCAGCGGAGTCTGCGTACCATCGGTCTATGATACGAGAGGCCGTCGTCTTATGAGCCACATCCTTCACGGCCGCGTCATCGTGGAGGGGCACGCCAGCGGCCCGGCCTTGGTGAGCGACCGCCCCATCAGCTTTCTGGGGGGCGTCGACCCCGAGACGGGCCGTATCATCGAGCCGGGACACCCCCTCGCGGGGCGCTCCGTCGCTGGATGCGTGCTCGTGTTTCCCACCGGCAAGGGGAGTACCGTCGGCTCGTACATCCTCTATCGTCTCGCCAAGGCGGGCCTGGCGCCCGCGGCCATCGTCAACGCCGAGAGCGAGCCGATCGTGGCGGTGGGCGCGCTCATCGCGGGCATCCCGATGATCGACCGCGTCGACATCGGCGCGCTGCGCACCGACATGCATCTGACGCTCCGGGGGGAGGAACTCGTCGTTGACTGAGCTGGTGTTCCTCAAGCTGGGCGGCTCCCTCATCACCGACAAGCGCACACAAGAGGCGGCGCGACACGACGTCATCGCTCGCGCGGCGGGCGACATCGCGCGCGCCCTCGCCGCCAGGCCCGACCTGCGCCTGCTCCTCGGCCACGGCAGCGGGTCCTTTGGCCATTTCGCCGCGCATCGCTACCACGTCCGCGAGGGGCATTTGGAGGACTGGCGCGGCTACGCCGAGACGGCGGCGGCCGCCCAGCGGCTGAATCGTCTCGTCGCCGACGCCCTGCTGCGTGAGGGGGTGCCGGCCGTATCGGTGCAGCCCTCCGCCTCGGCGCTGGCGCATGACGGCGCACTGCAGTCCATGGCGGTGGCGCCGATCCGCACCCTTCTGGAGCGCGGCGTCGTCCCCCTGATCTATGGTGACGTGGCGCTCGACGACGTCAGGGGCTGCACCATCATCTCCACCGAGCAGATCATGGCGCTGCTGGCGGGCGAGTTGGGTCCCAATCGCATCCTCATGGCGGGTGAGGTCGGCGGCGTCTACACCGCCGACCCGCAGCGCGACCCGACGGCGTCGCGCATCGCCGAGATCGGCCCGCGCAACTATGCCGAGGTCGAGGCGATGCTGACGACCTCCTTTGGCGTGGACGTCACCGGCGGGATGCTGGACAAGGTGCGCACGCTGTACGCCCTCGTCGCGCGACATGCCGGCCTATCGGCACGCATCATCAGCGGCCGTGACGCCGGCGCCATCGAGCGGGCGCTGCGCGATCCCGCGGCGGGCATCGGCACCCTCATCTGGGGCGGGTCTCCCAACCGTTATGGACAGCCCGCCCGTCGAGCCGTATAATGGGATAGTGATGGTTCTCAACCCGGCGAGCACAGCAGAGCGCCGGGTGAGTTATACAGGAACGATCTATAATGGGACTGATATCGTTTGTCGCGGTGTTTAGCCTGCTGGTGTTCGCCCACGAGTTGGGGCACTTTGCTGTGGCCAAGCTCGCGGGCGTCAAGGTCGATGAGTTCGGCTTTGGTTTCCCGCCGCGCCTCCTCAAGCTGGGCACCTGGCGTGGCACCGCCATCACCATCAATCTCATCCCCATCGGCGGGTTCGTGCGCATGTCCGAGGACGATCCCAGCGTGGAGGGGAGCCTGGCGCGCAAGGGGCGCGCCGTGCGCGCGCTGGTCTATTCCTCGGGCGCCCTGATGAACGTCGTGCTGGCTGCGGTGCTGTTCAGCATCACCTTTATGATGGGCACGCTGGTGCCGGTCGAGGGCGCCGCCGGGGCCGGCATCTATTTCGTCGCCCCGGGGTCGCCGGCGGAGATGGCGGGGTTGGAGCCGGGCGATACCATCCTGAGCATCGACGGCCAGGAGGTCACCGACGTCGAGCGCGCCATCGAGTTGACGCGCGGTAGCCTGGGCCAAGAGATCACTATCGTCGTGGAACGGGACGGCCAGGCGCTGCCGGCCATGCAGGCTACGCCACGCGAGAATCCGCCCGAGAACGAGGGGCCGCTCGGCGTGGCGCTGGACCTCCCGCTGCAGAGACGTTCCTTCCCCGTGTGGGAGGCCGTTCCCAAGGGGATCGTCGCCACGTGGAACGGCATCCGCGGCATCGTCGGCAGCCTGGTCGCCGCCATTCGCCGTCAGCTCCCCTTCCAGGTCACCGGCGTTATCGGCATCTACACCATGACGACCCAGGTCGCCCGGAGCGGCCTGAGTCAGCTGCTAGAGTTCACCGGCCTGCTGAGCCTGAACCTGTTCCTGTTCAACCTGCTCCCGCTGCCCGCGCTGGACGGCGGACGGTTGATCTTTGTCCTGCTGGAATGGGTGCGTGGCGGGCGCAAGGTGCCGCCCGAAAAGGAGGGCGCCGTCCACGCCGTGGGTATGGTGCTCCTGTTGGCCCTCATGGTGGTGGTGGCCGTCATCGACTATATCCGCTACTTTGGCTGATCCCGCGCCCCAAGAGGTGCGGCATTCCGTTGGGACGCACAAAGAGACAACACCCGGTCTCGTGGGCCGGTGGTGATTGAGGTGCAGTACAGACATGTCATCCGAATTCGAGCGTGCTCTCGACGCGATACGTAATGACAACAACCCCCTGGGCCGCGACGCGATCACGGGGCTCTCGGATCCCACGCGGGCCGAGACGGAGGCGTTTGCCGTCTGCGTGGCGCAGTTGAGCGACGAACGCCGACGCGAACTCTTGGCGAGCATGGTTACCTCCGCGGAGGAGAGCTTTGAACTCGAGTTCTCGACCCTCTTTAGGGCCTGCCTGGCGGATGCGGACGCGGCGGTGCGCCGTTCCGCCGTGGAGGGTCTGTGGGAGGATGAGCGCCCAGGCCTCCTGGGCAACCTCCTGACGATGCTCGAGACCGACCCCGACGCCGGGGTGCGAGCGGCCGTCGCTATGGCGCTGGGCCGCTTTGTCTACATGGCCGAGGGCGATGAGCTGGACGAGGCGCGCGCTGACAGGCTGCGCTCCGTGCTCGAGCGCGTCATCACCGACCCGTCGGAGGACGTGGAGGTCGTGCGGCGCGCCATCGAGTCGATCGCCTACATCAATGACGAGCGCGTGCGCGGCTTCATCGACCGCGCCTACGAGCACCCGGACAACCGCATGCGCGAGAGCGCCGTCTTTGCCATGGGGCGCAACGCCGATCCGCTCTGGACCGAGACGGTACTGACGGAGATGCGCGAGGGTACGCCGGCCATGCGCTATGAGGCGGCCCGGGCGAGCGGCGAGATGCAGCTTCGGCGTGCCGTGGGCACCCTCATCAACATGACGCGCGAGCCTGACGCGCAATTGCAGGTCATGGCCGTCTGGGCGTTGGGACAGATCGGCGGCGAGCGCGTCGAGCGCTTGCTCGAGCGCCTGGCCGCCGGTGACGACGAGGTGCTGCGCACCGCCGCCATCGACGCCATCGAGGAGGTCAAGTTCGCCATCCGTCCCATGGAGATGTTCGTCCAGGATGTGGACGACCTAGAGTTCATCGAGGAGCATCTCTCATCGGACGGCATGGACGACGAGTTCGGCCAGGATGAGGACGACGACGACCTCGATGACGAGGACGATTGGGACGAGGACTATATCGATATCGGCTGACGGCGGCGCCGAGGGGTGGGCGACGATGACCGAGGAACGGCCCGGCACTCCCGAGCGCCGTCGGATTCGGGCCCTGGTGCAGGGGCGGGTTCAGGGAGTGAACTTTCGCCACGCAACCCTCGAAAAGGCGCGCTCCCTCGGCCTCGACGGATACGTGGCCAATCGCTGGGACGGCAGCGTCGAGGTGGTGGCCGAGGGGCGAGAGGACGCCATCGAGGCGTTGCTGCGATGGCTGCACTCCGGCCCCCCGCTCGCCCGCGTATCACGCGTGCAGACCTACTGGCAGGCACCCCATAATGATCTCAACGGCTTTATGGTGCGATACTGAATGAGCAAGAGCCCCGAACGCGTCGCCTGGGCAGTGCTCCTGTTCTCCTTCGCCGCCTTTGCGCTGCTGGTGGTGGGGGGACCCCTGGGAGTGCGCTGGTATGTCGCCTCTGCCGAGCGCGAACAGAAGGCGGAGGTCGAGTCGCTGGTCGGTACGGTGGTCGTCGAGCCCCCGGTGGGACGCGGCGCGGTGCCCCTCGGTCGCGGGCAGAGCATGGCGATCAGCGAGGGGACCGTGGTGCGCGTCGACGAGACCTCAGAGGCCACCATCACCCTGTTCGAAGGCAGCTTTGTGCGCCTCTTTCCGGGCACCAGTGTGCGTCTGGAGCGCATGCGCGCGCCGCGGTTCGCCTCGGGGCAGCGCCCCCGCAGCGTCTGGCTGAACCTCTTTGGCGGGCGCGCCAGCATCGGCACTGCCCCCGCCCTTTCCACCGAGTTGGACTTTCGCATCGTGTCGCTACAGGGCTCTGCGCAACTCCAGGCCGACGGCAAGTACATCGTCTCGGCCACCAACGACCGCTGTGAGGTCTCGACGTACCGTGGCCTGGCCGATGTCTCCGCCGAGGGGCAGCTGGTCAGCGTCGCCGCCCGCCAGCGCACCTCCATGGAGCTGAATCAGCCGCCGGAGCCCGCCATGGACGTGGCGCGCAACCTGGTGCGCAACGGCGATTTCCAGGAGGGGCTGGACGTCGCCTGGCGCGTGTTCAACGACCAAGGCACCGACGGTGGCGACGTGGACGGCACGGCCGAGGTCATGGAGGATGAGGGGCGGAACGCGGTGCGGTTCCAGCGCGCCGGCGAGCAGGCCGACCACTGCGAGACGGTGCTGGAGCAGACCATCGATGCTCAGTTGCCCGACGCCGTCACCTCGCTGACGGTGCACGCCACCGTCAAGGTGCGCCACCAGAGCCTATCGGGCGGCGGCTATCTGAGTTCCGAGTATCCCCTGATGGTCCGCCTCACCTATCGCGACGTGTATGACAGTGAGACGGAGTGGATCCAGGGGTTCTACTACCAGAACACTGCCGGCAACCCCACCACCTATGGGGAAGAGATCCCGCGCGACACCTGGCACTTTTTCGAGTCGGGCAACCTCCTCGAGGAGTTGCCCGTGCGCCCCTACAAGATCATGCGCCTGCGTGTCTATGCCTCGGGCTGGGATTACGAGAGCCTCATCTCGGACGTCTCACTCATCGAGGAGTGATGCCCAACGTATCGGGTGTGAGATAGAACGCGGATGGACGCGGATCGGGCGGATGTCCGCGGATCCCAAAAGGCACTAACCGCAGAGACCGCAGAGAAGAGGTACAACACCAATCTCTGCGGTCTCTGCGGTTAGTGATTCCGATCCGCGCCGATCCGTTGTATCCGCGTTAATCCGCGTTCTGTTCCCTCTCTTTACGTAACTGCTGTACCAGCACCGCCCTGATGTCGTGTAGAATGCGGTGGTAGGCCTCGCTGCGATAGTCGGGATAAGTCCACGGCCAGGGGCGCCAGTCGCGGTCGCGGTAGGTGAGGGTTACCTCGGCATAGATCCCCTGCCCGAGGTAAATGCGGTGGCTGTGGTCCTTGGTGGTGGCGAGGACGAACTTGGCTAGGGTCATGTACCCCGGATCGAGGTTGATGCGGCGACTGCCCGCCTCGGCCCAGGCACGCTCGAGGTCGTTCGTCAGGGTCTTGACGGCCGCCAGGCCGCCCGGGTCGACGAGTCGCTCGAACGCGACGAAGCGTCGCAGCAGCCCTTCTCCGAATTCGGGCGTATAGTAGCTCGTGAAGTCAAAGGCGAGGATGTCACTGCGATAGTCGATGGGACCAAAGCGCTCCCGCAGCGCCCCCTCGGCGCGGTCGAACCACCCCTCGTGCGGCGCCAGCATGGCCATCACGAGCTTGGCCGGCGCCGGCTCTCTGGCGACACCCATGCGCTTCGGCTCCCGTCTGTCTTGGCGCTCAGTCGAACCCCAACCGCCCGGACTTTAGGCTGAGGTGGTCGTTGGGCCCGACGATGAGATGGTCGAGCACCTCAATGTCCAGGAGCTTGCCAGCGGCCACGATCTCGCGCGTCGCCTTGATATCCTCGGGCGAGGGGGTCAGGTCGCCGCTGGGATGGTTATGGGCCACGATCACCCGAACGGCGTTGTCGCGCACCGCCTCGCGAAAGATCTCGCCCAGGCGCATCACGGCCGAGTGCGCGCTCCCCTGATACACCATCGGCATGCGGATGATGGTGTTCTTGTTGTCGAGGTGCAGAACGCAGAACTGCTCCTGCAGCCCATCGCCCATGGCGGCGATAAAGCGGGGGGCGGCGTCGTCGGGGCAGGTGATACGCGGCCGCGTCGCCTCGCCGTACGACGCCATGCGCTTGCCCAGCTCCAGCGCCGCCCTGAGCTGCGTGGCCTTGGCGGGGCCGATCCCCGGGATCTCGCACAGCTCCGCCACGCTGGCCCGCGCCAGGCCGCCCAAGCCGTCGAACCGGCTCAGCAGGCGTTGGGCCAGGCTCACGGCGTTCTCCTTCTGCGAGCCGATGCGCAACGTGATGGCCAGCAGCTCGGCGTTGGAGAGCGCCTCGGCGCCGTGGTACATGAGGCGTTCGCGCGGGCGCTCCGCTTTCGGCATCTCCTTGATGACGGTGTGATATTCCCCTTCGGCCATACGCTCACCTCGCTGTTCGATGGTGTGGCGCCGCGGCCCCCTTCCGGCGGCGCCAGTGTAGGGCCTGCCGTCGCGACTGTCAACCACCGCGCTTTGACAGCCCCGCGCGCGAGGGCTAAGATGACGCCCGATATCGCCAACTCGTCGCGGCAGGTGTGCCCACTCATGTTCACCGACTGGCTTCGCAAGGTTTTTCGTGGCATCATCCAGGCCCTCGCCTCCTTCCTCTCGAGGTTGGGCCTTTCGGCCAACGCGGTGACCATCATCGGTTGCCTTATGAACGTCGCCGTGGCGTTGCTGCTGGCCACGGGGCGGCTGCGGCTGGGGGGCGTCCTGCTCATCGCCGCCGCCGGCATCGACGGCCTGGACGGCTCGTTGGCACGTCTGAACGGCGGGGCCACGCGCTTTGGCGCCTTTCTCGATTCGGTGCTCGACCGCATCTCCGAGTCGGTCATCTTTCTCGGGATCGCCTGGTGGTACCTGGGCCAGCCCGGCATGGTCGAGGAGATGCTGGCATACGTCGCCATCGTTGGCTCGCTGCTGGTGAGCTATGTCCGCGCTCGCGCCGAGGGGATCGGCGTCCCCTGCAAGGTGGGCCTCTTTACGCGGGTCGAGCGCTCCATCCTCCTCATCGCAGCCCTCATCCTGGGGCTCACCGTGCCGGCCCTCTGGGTGCTGGCTGTTGGCACCTGGCTCACCACCATCCATCGCATCGTGGCGGTGTATCGCGCCACGGGCAGCGCGCCGCTGGAGGGGTGAGGAGAGCGCCTCCTGGCAACGAAATCGCTCCGTATACCTCTGAACCGAGTCAACGGTCGCGCCACGAGCGCATCGCGTGCTATAATGCTAAGCAGAGACGTATCTTTGCTTAGGAGCATGAGGTGCCCGACGAAAACGCCACGGTCAAGGTCAGCAGCCGCAACCAGATCGCCGTGCCGCGCATCGCACGAGAGCGCCTCGGGATCAAGGCAGGGGACCATCTGCTGGTGGACGTGCAGGATGGGATGCTCATCCTCATGCCCCAACCCCAAGATTATGCCGCGCGACTGGCCGGGCTGCACCGTGAGATCTGGGAGGGCGTCGACGCCGACGCTTATCTTCAGGGCGAGTGCGATGCATGGGAGGACTGAGTAGGCGTCTCGCCCCAGGCAGCCTCGTGGCGCTAGACCCCTGTGTCTTTATCTACCACGTCGAAGCGCACCCACACTACCGAACCCTGACGGCTGAGTTGCTTCGTGGTATTCAGGAAGGTCGCTGGCAAGCTGTGACCTCGGTGGTGACTCTCATGGAACTCACGGTTCGCCCCTGGCAACTGGGCCGGGAGGACGCGGCGCGCGAATATGAGGGGTTGATCGCCCACTTACCGAATCTGGTGTTGGCGGATGTCACCCGCGACGTTGCGCGGTGGGCGGCCCGCCTGCGGGCGGAGCACCGGCTGCTACCCGCGGATGCGCTCCAGGTCGCTACAGCGCTTCTCTACCGAGCGAATGCCCTGGTCACCAACGACCGCGATATGGCGCGCATGTCCGAGCTGCTCGATGTGGTCATCCTGGACGATTTGACTGGCTGACGTGTCCACTAGCACGTTCTTCTCGCCATCATGGCGAGCGCCATGCTTTGTTCGTTGCCTGGTGCAGGCGTACAATCAGGTCTAGGTCCATTGCTGTGTGAGAGGACGCCCCGATGACTCGCGATTACTATGTCGTGATCGAGCGCGATGAAGATGGCTTTTACGTGGGAGAAGTACCGTCGCTGCGGGGGTGCTATGCCCAAGGGCGCACGATGGATGAGCTGCTGGCGAATGTCCGGGAGGTGATCGCCCTCTGTCTTGAGGATGAGCCCGAGTCCAACGCTGGGACCGAGTTCCTTGGTGTTCAGAAGGTCACCCTCTGATGCCTTCCCTGCCCCTGCTCAAGGCGCCCCAAGTGGTGCGCATGCTAGAGCGGGCGGGTTTTGTGATCGCGCGACAGCGTGGAAGCCATGTCCGATTCAAGCATTCGGATGGGCGCGTAGTCACAGTGCCGGTGCACGGTGCACAGGACATCGGGCGTGGCCTATTGCGCAAGATCCTTCGTGATGCTGATCTTGCGGTTGATGATCTGCAGCGCCTGCTAGAGGAATGAACGGTAGTGATGGGTTGCGGCAACTTGGCAAAATCCCGCACCTATGCTACAATCGCGTCACCGTGGTGGGCGTAGCCGAGTGGTTAAGGCATCTGGTTGTGGCCCAGAAGACCGTGGGTTCGAATCCCACCGCTCACCCCATAGCGTTCCGTCGAAAGAAGTCGATCACCCGCGATCGACTTCTTTGTTTGTCAGGTGAACAAACCTGGGACAGCCGATGCTGGCGTGGCCCTCGCACGAATAGGTGTTGGTGGAGATAACCGCGCGTGTTGGGGCGATGTGATGCAGGCATCGCGGTGCGGTAGGGGGATGGCCGGCGGCTAGCGCAGCCACTCATCCAGGTGCTCGCGGACGAACGCATCGTCGTGCAGGTGGGGGTAGGCGGCGTACACGCGGTCGATCTCCGCCGCCTGGCCGGGGGAGAGGTCCTCGCCGGGATTCAGCGTGCGCCGCGCGGCCACCAGCCCCTGGCGGACCAGCACCTCGTGCAGCCCCACGATGCAGCCGGCGAAACCATGGGCGGCGTCGAACAGCACCGCGTTGGCGTCGGTCACCTGGGCGCCGAGGGTGAGGAGTCCTTCCGACACGCTCCCGGCCTCGCGCTCCGCCCGGCAACGCGCCACGAGTTCCACCGCTCGCCGCGTCCAGACCGCCCAGTGCCCCAGGAGACCCCCGACAAAGCGCAGCGGCGGGCGAGATGGGTCCGCGCCAAAGCGGAACACCGTCACCAGGTCGGCCACGATGGCGTCGTCGTTCCCGGTGTACAGGGCGACCTCACCGGCCCGACCCGCGTCCCACAGGGCGCGCAGGACGTCCAGCGTATAGTAGCGGTTGAACGGCGCGACCTTGATGGCCACCAGGTTGGGAATCTCGACCAAGCGCTGCCAGAACCCATAGCCCAGCACCCGCCCACCGACCGCCGGTTGCAGGTAAAAGCCCATCAGGGGGATGGCTTCGGCCACCGCGCGGCAGTGGGCCAGGACCTCGGCGTCGGCGGCGCCCTGGAAGGCCGCCAGGCTCAGCAGGCCGCAGTCATACCCCAGGCCACGGGCGACCTCCGCCTCGCGGACGGCGTTGGCGGTGCGCCCGACCAGCCCCGCCACGCGCAGCATGCCGGGCCGCGGCCCGACGTCCTCGGCGACCGCCTCGGCGGCCAGCTCCAGGAGGGGTCGGTAGAGGCCGACAGCCGCGTCGTGGATGGCGAACTGCGTGGTGTGCACGCCCACAGCCAGCCCCGCGGCGCCTGCCGCGCGATAGTAGCGAAACAGCGCGCGCTGGTGGCGCTCGTCGAACGCCCCATCGGCGGTCAGCGCCAGCGGACACGCCGGGATTACCCCGCCCGCGAACAGCCTCTCTCGCAGCGCCTGATCCATCGTTCCCCTCTATGCTACCGACGTGGATGGCGGAAGAGCCGTGCATCCCCATCGGCGGCGTGTATTTGGCGTACGGGGCTAGAACCTGCCATCGCGTACCTGGAACTTGGTCGGCTTGTCCAGGGTGGGGCCGCCGGCGCGCACCCAGTCAGCCACCCAGCCGATGGCGCGGCCCAGTGGCACGCGGGGGTAGCCGAACGCCTTGTGGGCGCGCCGTGCGTTGCTCAGCAGCGCTGTGGGTTGCTCGTCGCCGACGAGCTGCGGCTCCCGGTCGAGCAGCCGGCCGAACTCCTCGGCCAGTCCACGCACTGCGCACGTCTCTGGGCCGGTCAGGTTCAGGGGCACGGGCGGCACGTCCGCCAGTGCCAGGGCCTGCAGCGCCGCGGCGTTGGCGTCCCCCTGCCAGATGACATTGGCATGCCCCATGGTCACGTCGACGGGTTCGCCGCGCCAGACCTTCTGCGCCACGTCGAGCAGCACCCCGTAGCGCAACTCGGCCGCATAGTTCAGACGCAGGAGCAGGGTGGGGCTGTGCAGGCGGCCGGCCCAATAGGCGAGGATGCGCTCGCGGCCCAGAACGCTCATGGCGTATTCGCCGACGGGGTTCGGCGCCGTCTCCTCGGTCGCGCCGCCAGAGGCCACCGGCACAAACGGGTAGACGTTGCCGCTGGAAAAGGCCACCAGGCGCGCGCCCGCGAAGCGCCGGGCGACGAGCCCGGGAAGGAAGGTGTTCATCGCCCAGGTGAGCGGCTGGTTCGTCGAGGCGCCGAATTTGTGGCCGGCCATGTAGACGATATTGGGGGCGTCGGGCAAGGCGGCCAGGGCGGCCTCGTCCAGCAGGTCACAGGCGATGGTGCGCACGCCCCACGCTTCGAGGCGCTCGCGGAGGCCCGTCTCGCTGAATCGCGAGACGCCCAGCACCTCGATGGCGCTCCCCGCGGCCTGGGCCGCGCGCACGGCCATCCTCGCCAGGGTGGGCCCCATCTTGCCGCCCACGCCAAGGATCATCAGGGGGCCTTCTATCCCACGGATGGCCTCGATGACGCCGAGGGAGGGCCGGCTGAGGAGCTCATCCAGCGCCTCGACGTCAGCGATCCGCTCGGGCAGGGTGTCGGCGATCTCGAGCATGGCGCGCTCTCCAGGGGAAGGGGGAGGGAACGCGGATATACGCGGATTCAGCGGATCTACGCGGATCAGAACTCACTACGAACCGCAGAGAACACAGAGATCACAGAGGCCATAGAGGAAAGACCAAAACTCGTATCTCTGCGTTCTCTAGCCTCCGCGGTTGGTATGTGTAGAGATTCGTGTTGATCCGCCGGATCCGCGTGTATCCGCGTTCCCAAATCCTACACGGAAAAGTGCCTGAACGTCGGCAAATAGTCCTGGTTCTGCTGGAACATGTCGTTGACCATCTGCTTGATCTCGGCCAGGGAGAGCACCGCCGCCGTCAAGGGGTCGTAGGCGATGGCGTGGTAGATCATGGTGGGGTCGCCCGCGAGGCAGCCCTCCACGGCCATCTCTTCCACCGCCACGCTGATGTTGTTCAGCGCCGCGCACTGGGGCGGCAGCGGGCCCACCGGCACCGGGTTGAACCCCTGGCGGTCGGCGAACACCGGCACCTCGACGCACGCCCCCTCGGGAAGGTTGGGGATCAGGCCATAGTTGGCCACGTTGCCGTTGAACCGGAAGGACTCACCGCCCATGTAGGCGTTGATGATGTAGGCGGCGTACTCCTGGCCACGCTCCAGCGTGAGCGGCTCCTTGTTCTGCAGCCACTCCTCGATGAGCACCTTCCAGTCGTCCTCACGCTTCAGGTACTCGTCCAGGATGTAGGCATAGACCCCCGGGTTCCAGCCCGTGCCGTGGGTGCAGTACTTTTCGATGAGGTCGGGACGCTTGCGGAACCACCAGTTGTACTCGGAGTTGTGGCCGCTCGACTCGGTGACATAGTACCCCAGGTGTATGAACATCTCGTTGCGCACGATCTCTTCGTTATACACCTCGGGCCTCGTCACCGCCTGGCGCAGCAGGGGATAGGCGTCGCGACGATTCCACTCGTAGCTGAGGTACCACGCCTGGTGGTTGATCCCCGCGCAGGTGTAGGTGATCTCTTCATAGGGCGCGCCGATCCAGCGGGCGAGCATGGCCGCCGTCCCCTGGACGCTGTGGCACAAGCCGGTCACCTTGACGCTCGTCTCGCGCTGCATGGCGCGGCACAGCATCGCCATGGGGTTGGTATAGTTGAGCAGGATGGCGTCGGGGCAGCAGCGCTCCATGTCGCGGCAGATATCCAGCATCACCGGGATGGTGCGCAGCGCGCGAAAGATACCCGACGGCCCGCGCGTGTCGCCCACGTTCGTGTCGATGCCGTAGCGCTTGGGAATCTCGATGTCGTGGCGCCATACCTTGACGCCGCCGGCCAGGATGGTGCAGATCACGGCGTCGGCGTCCTGCAGTGCCTCGGCCCGGTCCATGGTGGCCTCCACCTTGGCCGGGTAGCCCCCCTCGACCACGATGCGATCCACCGCCCGCTTGATATAGTCGAGACGCTCGGGGTCGATGTCCATCAGCGAGATGGTGGCGTCCCTGAGAAGTGGAAAGGTGAGGATATCGTTCACGAGCTTGCGGGTAAAGCCAAAGCTCCCCGCACCGATGAAAGCGATCTTGGTCATGGTGTCCTTGTCCCCCTGGCGCCAAGTTATGGCGGATGGTGCCTGGCACGGCATCTCACTGGCGGGGATGATAACCGCTTCGGTGGCCGCGATCAAGCGGGGGCGGGCCTTCCCGCGCCTTTGCCAAGCACCCCCTCCTGCGGTAACATGCCCCGCGCCATCCGAATCCGGCACCACACACCGCTACAGGGGGTATCACGATGATATTGGATGCGTTCGATTTGCACGGCAAGGTCGCCCTGGTCACCGGCGCCAGCCGTGGCCTGGGGTGCGGCATGGCGCAGGGCCTCGCCGAGGCCGGCGCCGACATCGTCGGGGTGTCGCGCGGCGCGTGCGACGCCCTGGCCGAGGCCACCGCCACGCTCGGCCGGCGCTTCCTCCATCTGCCGTGCGACCTGGCCACCGCGACGGTGGCCGACCTCCAGGCGCTCGTGGCGCGCGCCGTCGAGACCATGGGCGGGCTGGACATCCTCGTGAACGCCGCCGGCATCAACATCCGCCATCCGTCCCTCGAGTTCCCCGAGGGGGACTGGGACAAGGTGCTGCAAGTCAACCTCAAGTCGGTCATGTTCCTGTCGCAGGCGGCGGCGCGCCACTTTGCCCAGCAGGGCGGCGGCAAGATCATCAACGTCGCCTCGGCCCTCTCCTACCAGGGGGGCTACACCGTGCCGGCGTATGCGGCATCGAAACACGGCATCCTGGGGCTGACGCGTTCCCTGGCGAACGAGTTCGCGGCGCTGCACATCAACGTGAACGCCATCGTGCCGGGGTACATGATGACCGATATGAATACTGCCCTAGTGGAGGATCCGGTGCGCGCCCCGGCGATCATGGCGCGCATCCCCGCGGGGCGCTGGGGGACGCCCGAGGACCTCCAGGGGGCGGCCGTCTTTTTGGCATCCAAGGCATCCGACTATTGCCACGCCGCCAGCATCGAGGTGGACGGCGCCTGGCTGAGCCGGTAACGGCGCGCCACGAGAGCGCATCTCGCCTCCGCCGCGCCTCCGGGAGGCTTTCCCCGCAGCAGCCCTCGCACATACTTGGTTCACTGCGGGGAAGACCTCCCGGGGGTGGGGGCAGGTGAGCGCTTGGACCCCGACCAGACGAGGTTTGACGAGCGTCCGGCCGGACCTATAATGGAGCCATACCCCACTACCTCAGTTACGGTGCTCCCTTGGACAACCATGTGCCCGGTATTCCGGAGCGCGTCACCCGACGCAACATTCTCTTCAGCGCCCTGAACTCGTTCTGCGTGGAAGCGTCCATGACCCTCACGGAAGCCAGTGAGGTGCTGACGCTGTTCGTGCGCATGCTCGGCGGCTCCGGATTTCTCGTGGGCCTGCTCCCCTCGCTGCGCTACTTTGGGTGGCTGGCGCCCCAGTTCCTGGCGGCGGGGCGCGTGCAGAGCCTGTCGCGTTTTGTGCCCGTCATTCAGCGGCTGGAGGTCGTCCGCTGCTCGTTCTACCTCATCATCGCCGCCCTGACGTTCTATCTCGGGGCGCGCAGCCCAGGGATCGTGCTGGCCGCCTTTTTCGTGCTCTACCTCATCACCCGGGTGGCGGCCGGCAGCTCGGCCGTGGCGCGCGCCGAGCTGGTTGCGCGCATGGTTCCGCCGCGCCGCCGGGCGAGCGTCATCTCGATGCGCGCCTTCTCGGGGGGCGTGGCGGGGTTCCTGGCCGGGCTGGTGGTGCGCGTGGTGCTCGATCCGCGAGTGAGCAGTTTCCCGGGCAACTATGCCACCCTCCTGCTCATGTCCGGGGTGGGGTTTGGCCTGGCCATCGTGTCACTCGTCGGCGTCGTCGAGCCGCGCAGCCCTATCACGCCGCGGGGCGTGGATGTGATGGAGCAGGTGCGTAGGGCGCCGGCGCTGCTGCGCGCCGATCGGCAGTTCCTGCGCTACATCGGGGTGCGCGTGGCGCTCACGGGGCTGGAATTGGCCGGCCCGTTCTACATCCTGTATGCCACCGAGCGGCTGGGGGCGCCGCCGCACATGGCGGGGATCTATATCTCGGTGCGCACCTTTTCCCGGGTGCTGTCGAACATGTACTGGGGCGAACAGTGCCGCCGCCGCAGCAGCGTGTGGGTGCTTCGCTTGGCGTGTGGCCTTGGTCTCATGGCGCCCGTGGCGGTCATCGCGCTGCAGGGGGTGCTGGCGACGGTCTGGGCGGCGGGCGTCCCACCCTTTGCCATGGTGTTGTTCGGCGGTGTGTTCTTCTTACAGGGGATCGCGGGCTCGGCGCTGGGCATCAGCGAGATGACCTACCTCTACGACATCGCCCCCGAGCACGAACGCCCCACCTACTATGGCCTGGTGAATACCGTCCTCGGCCCGCTCTACTTTCTTCCCGCCCTGGGCGGGGCGCTGCTCGACACGGTCGGTTACGTGGCGATTTTCGGCACTACCACCGTGATGATCGCCGCGGCGCTCGCCCAGGCGATGCGCCTGGGGCAAGAGACCGTCGCGCCGCCCGCCGCGGCGCTGCGCGAGGCGGTCGAGTAGCCGTCCCAGCACCTACCGGCGTGCAACAAAAGAGGCGTGCGCGCCATTGCGCACGCCTCGAGGCTCCCGCTCTCCTCGAGTGGGGGGGAGGGAAGGGTCGCTACCCTAGAACCATCCGCTGTACCGGGAAAAGTGCTGCGACTCGATCTTGCCGTCGGTCGTCCAGATGCGCTGCGGGCCGCCCCTCTTGGCCTGAAACTCTACCCAGGGCGCCGTCTGGTAATCCATGATCACCGGCTTGTCAAAGTCGCGATCGGGCAGGAAATCGGCCTTGAAGCGGCCACTGGGCGTTTCCAACACGCTCAGGGAGACGTACCCACCCTCCGGCATGGCTCCGGGAGGTATCGTCACACTGACGCGCCCGACGATGAGAGTGTGCGACTCGGTCGTGCCCGCGGGCACGTACAGGGACCCATATCCGTGAAATGCCCCACCTGCCGAGGCCGTCATCGGTAGGGCCAGCGTCACCACGACGAGCATGATCGCCAGCACGCTCACCAAGAGCCGGCGGTTGTATCGCATCTTCCAGCCTCCTTCTCGGTCTGCTGGCCAGCGTCCCCGGCATAACCTGCGCGGGCGAGGCCGGTGCATCTCTGCGTCTCGGCTCCATCATAGCGCATGTTCGCATGCCCGTGGGTAAAGCTATCGTAAACTTGTGGCGGCTATTGCGGCCGCGAACAGAGTGTGCGCCAGAGGCGGCGTGCGATGAGGGGTACGGCGAGGAGCGCGGCCATGGCGAGCGCGGTGACCTGGATGTCGCCCCAGTGGGGGATGGCGCGGTCGAGAGTCAGGGTGCGGTCTTGGCCCCACGCCACCAGCCACGCTGCCGAGGGGGTCTCGTGGTCGGCGAACCCGACGTCGTAGATCCACTGGCTGGCCGATGGCAGCGCCTCCCAAACCTGGCGCTGGTCGCGCATTACGCTGAGGGCGAGCTGCTGCTCGAGTTGTGCCCGCGAGTCTGCGGGCGCCGCGCTGTGTAGCTCCACCAGGCGCCAGCCGGCGTATTCGGACTCGGAGCGCCAGGTCGCATCGAGAGCGGTGGTGTCGATCCGCTCGGCGTAGCGCACGCGCTCGTGCCAGAGTTCCGGCTCGCGCGAGAACGCCGAAGGCGCCGCCAGCCATGGCGCCGCCACGACGGCGGCTACCATGTCCTGCTCGGCCGCCAGTGTGGCGTGCACGTCGCGACGGCACGCCTCGAGGGCGGCGGGCTCGCCCGGCGCCCGCACCGTGAGGACCAAGGAGACGCCGTCGCCGTCCAGCCCAACCTCGCAGCACGGCCCCTCGTGCAGCCGCTGCACGAGGTCGTCCAGGCGCTCCCGAACCCGCGGCGCGGCGGGAGGGTAGGCCTCGAGGCGATAGCGCACCGTCCTCTCCGATGGGCGCAGCGACACCTCGGTGCGCGCCGCCACGAGGGGCGGGGCAAAGTGCAGCAGGCTGTCGTGCAGGGCGGGGGCCAGCAGCCCGTCGAGCTGTGCCAGGGCCTCGCTGACGCGTCCCTGCTCGGCGAGTTTGAGCGCCCAGTGGAGGGTCAGCTCGTCGGCATGGGCGAGTTCGTCCGCCAAGCGAGTGCCGGCAACCTCACGGGCGAGCCCAAGGTACTCCAATGCTCCGGCGGGATCGCCCGACACGCTGGCGGCCTCGGCCGCCTCCAGGTAGGTGCGCCCGAGCGCGGTAGTTAGCTCCTCCGCGCGCGGCCCGTCGCCCTCGAGCGCTAGCGACAACTCGCGCGCTGCCAGTACGAGGTAGTTGAGTCTGCCCTCAGGCGCGTCCTCGGCGCGCGAGCGGTAGGCCTCCGCCAGATCGACGCGGGCGTCGGTGTCTCCGGGGTTCACCTCCAGCGCCGCCAGGAGTTCGGCGATCACCTCGGCGGCGTAATCGATGCCCGGGATCGCCTCGGCCCGGGCGGCCGCTTGCAGGTCAGCCAGGGTGGCGGCGACCTGGCGATGAGCGCCCCGGGCGCGCGCGGCCAGGAGTCGCTCCCAGACGGGCGGGGCGATGACCACCACGTGATGGGGCGGGTATTCCGCAGCCGCCTCATAGTCCCACCAGAGGCGCTCTCCCAGGAGGTTGGCGCGGTGCGGGTCGACGCGCACCAGGGCGTCGTCGTGCGCCGGCACGGGCAGGACGAACTCGCCGTGCACGGCGGGCACCGTGCCCCACACCGAGAGGGCCGCGGCCTCCCACGTCCAGATGATAAAGGGGTCGGTGGTGGTCGGGTGGCTGTACGACAGCTCGAGGACGCGGCGGCGGCCACGCTCCAGCGGAACCTCCCACACGGCCTGGTACTCGGCGTCGTGGGAGACGATGGACAGGGCGCTGCCCTGCTCGTCTAGCAGGGCGATGTCGCTGGGGGACACGGGTAGGCCGAGGGCCTGGGCCGGGAGCCCGACGCGCAGCGTGTGTGCCGCGGCCCCCTCGGGCAGGGAGAGGTGATAGCGCTGCGTGGTGCGCACGACGCATTGCTCGTCCTCGCATGTGACGGCGGCCGTGCAGGTGTAGGCCGAGAGTTCCGCGACGGGGGGCTCGGCGAGCGGCCGGAGGGGCGCGTCCACTACGATGAGCGGGTCGGGGCTGGCGGCGGCCGGGGGCGCCCCGCCCAGGCACCCCAATGCCATGATGAAGAGCAACACCACCACCCGCGGAACCCTCATCGCTCGGTTATCGTCCCTTCTGTGTGATCGCATACGGGGTGCGTGGCGCTATCATAGCGTTGGGGGGGCGCGACCGTCAAGGGTCGTTCGGCGTGCCGTGGCGCCGAACGCACGAAAACGGAACTTGACGACTCGCATCGCTCTGCCTATAATAATAGGCTGTGACAAGAGGCCACGCCCCACATCCAATGCTACCGCAGGCGTTTTCCCCAGTCTATGGCGCTGGCGCACCGTTGGGGCACCGTGGTCGTCATACTCAATGACAGGAGTCTCGGTTTGTAGATCTGCACGCTACCAAGCGGAGTAGAGATTCGCCGGGATTTTTCGTGTTGTCAGGGACTCGTAGAGTCCCGAGCGGCCGTGACAGGGTTCTACTGAGGAGGGCGACTTGGAGATAAACGATATCAACAGCCTGCGGATCAGCCTGGCTTCACCGGAAAAGATCCGCGAGTGGTCGCACGGCGAAGTTACCAAGCCGGAGACCATCAACTATCGTCGACTCCGACCCGAGAAGGACGGCCTGTTCTGTGAGGCGATCTTTGGGCCCACCAAGGACTGGCAGTGCTACTGCGGAAAGTACAAGAAGGTACGCTTCCGCGGCATCAAGTGTGACAAGTGCGGCGTAGAGGTTACCCATTCCCGCGTACGCCGCGAGCGCATGGGGCACATCGAGCTGGCTACCCCCATCGCGCACATCTGGTATACCAGGCGGTCGCCCAGCTACCTGGGGTTGCTGCTCAACGTCTCGCAGCGCAACCTGGATCGCGTGCTGTACTATGCGCAGTACATCATCACCTCGGTGGACGAGGCGGCGCGCGATCGTGCCATGCGACGTCTCGAGGAGGAGATGAACCGCGAGATCTCGCGGTTGACCAAGGATCAGCAGGAGGAACTCGAGGCGATCGGCGCCGAGTTGGCCGAGCGCGCCGAGGCCGTCGCGACGCAGCAGCGTGAGCTGCTTGAGGGGATTCAGCGCCGCCGCGACGAGGCCATCGAGGCCGTGATGAGCGAGGCCACCCGTACACGGGAGCTGCTGGAGAGCCATCGCGACGGGCCCGCGCCCGACGACATCGTCTTCAAGCCGAGCGAGACAACGATCCTGGCCAAGGGCGACGTCATCCGCCGCGAGCACCTGAGCGCCTTCAACAAGATCGTTCAGGATGAACTCTCGCGCGTCGAGGAGCAGTCCTCGATGGAGCGCGATCGCGCCCTGTCGCCGCTGGACACTCAGGAGGAGCAGGCCAGCCGCCGGGCGGACGCTCGTCAGGAGAGCCTGCAGGAAGACATCGATCGACAGATCGAGGAGATCCGCAACCGCCTCGAGCAGCAGCAGGAAGAGTTGATGTCGCTGCGGGCGCGGCAGCTCCTCAACGAGACGCGCTATCGCGAACTCCGCGAAAAGTGGGGTCGCGTCTTTAACGCCAGCATGGGCGCCGAGGCGGTCTATGACATCGTCTCGCAGATCGACCTGGAAAAGATGGCCGAAGAGCTGCGGCAGGAGATCCGCTCGACGCGCTCCAAGCAGCGCCGCAAGAAGGCGACCAAGCGCCTCCAGATCGTCGAGGCGCTGCGCAGGTCGGGGAACCGGCCCGAGTGGATGATCCTCCAGGCGCTGCCGGTGATCCCGCCGGCGCTGCGGCCCATGGTGCAGTTGGATGGTGGGCGCTTTGCCACCAGCGACCTGAACGACCTGTACCGTCGCGTGGTGAACCGCAACAACCGCCTCAAGCACCTGATCAAGCTGCAGGCGCCCGAGGTGATCGTGCGTAACGAGAAGCGCATGCTGCAGGAGGCGGTCGACGCACTGATCGACAACAGCCGCCGCGGCAAGATGGTCTCGCTGCGTGGCCGCCGCCAGCTCAAGTCGCTGTCGGACATGCTCAAGGGCAAGCAGGGGCGCTTCCGTCGCAACCTGCTGGGCAAGCGCGTCGACTACTCGGGGCGTTCCGTGATCGTGGTTGGCCCCAAGCTCAAGCTGCACCAGTGTGGCCTGCCCAAGCGCATGGCGCTGGAGCTGTTCCGCCCGTTCGTGATGCAAAAGCTAGTAGAGTACAACCACGCCATCAACGTCAAGGGAGCCAAGCGCCTCATCGAGCGCGAGGTGCCCGAGGTGTGGGAGGTGCTGGAGGAGGTCATCAAGACCCGCCCGGTGCTCCTGAACCGCGCGCCCACGCTGCACCGCCTGGGCATCCAGGCCTTTGAGCCGGTGCTCGTCGAGGGGAGCGCGATCCAGATCCACCCGCTCGTCTGCTCGGCGTTCAACGCCGACTTTGACGGCGACCAGATGGCCGTGCACGTGCCGCTGTCGGATGCGGCGGTGCAGGAGGCGCGCGACCTGATGCTCTCGAGCCGCAACCTGCTGCGCCCGGCCAACGGCGAGCCGGAGGTCGGCCCCGCGAAGGATATGGTGCTGGGCTGCTACTATCTGACGCTGGCGCGGGACGGGGTGAAGGGCGAGGGGATGGTCTTTTCCTCGTTCGATGAGGTCGAGTTGGCCCATTCGCTCGGCCGGGTGCACCCGCACGCCAAGATCAGGATCCTCTACCAGCCCACGCGTGGCAAGGCGGAACTCCTCGATACGACGGTGGGCCGCGTGCTGTTCAACGCGGTGCTCCCCGAGGAGCTGCGCTTTGTGAATCATGAACTCGACAAGAGCGCGCTAAAGCGCTTGGTGGCCGAGGGCTATAGCAAGCTGGGCCTCGAGGGCACGGCAGAACTCGTCGACGCCATCAAGGACATCGGCTTCAAGTACGCCATGCTCTCGGGCACGACCATCGCCATCGACGATATCCAAGTGCCGGAGGAGAAGGCGCGCATCCTGGAGAATGTGAACGCTCGGGTGACCGAGGTCGAGCGGCAGTACCGACGCGGCCTGATCACCGACAACGAGCGCTACGTCAAGACGGTGGAACTCTGGACAGAGGCCACCGAGGAAGTGACGTCGGCCGTGGCGCGCGAACTCGATCCCTACAGCTCGCTGGGGATCATGGCCAACTCGGGCGCCACCAAGGGCGGCATCCAGCCGATCCGGCAGTTGGCCGGCATGCGCGGCCTGATGGCCGACCCCTCGGGGCGCATCATCGCGCTGCCGATCCAGTCCAACTTCCGTGAGGGGCTGAGCGCGCTGGAGTACTTTTTGTCGACCCACGGCGCTCGCAAGGGTCTGGCCGACACGGCGCTGCGAACCGCCGACGCCGGCTATCTGACGCGGCGCCTGGTGGACGTGGCGCAGGACGTCATCATCCATGAGGAGGACTGTGGGACCAGCCAGGGGATCTGGGTGACCGCCCGCGGCGCCCAGGAGGCCGGCGAGCCGTTCGCCGAGCGCCTCATGGGTCGCTATGCGGCTGCGCCCATCGTCCACCCCAAGACGGGTGAGATCCTGTGCGAGGCGAACCAGCCCATCGACGATGATCTGGCGCGCGCCATCGAGGAGGCGGGCGTCCAGAAGGCGAACATGCGCTCGCCGCTCACGTGCACGCTGCGACATGGCCTGTGCATCCACTGCTACGGGCGCGACCTGGGCCGCGGCGGCGAGGTCAAGATCGGTGAGGCGGTGGGCATCATCGCCGCCCAGTCGATCGGCGAGCCCGGTACACAGCTCACGCTGCGCACCTTCCACACCGGCGGTGTGGCCGGCGCCAGCGACATCACGCAGGGTCTCCCGCGTGTGCAGGAGCTGTTCGAGGCGCGCAACCCGCGCGGCCAGGCGATCATCGCCGACATCAGCGGGCGCGTCGAGATACGAGCCGAGGGCGACCAGCGCTGGGTGCGCATCGTATCCTCGGAACTGCGCCGCATCCCACACCACGTGCCCGGCAACTATGCCGTGGACGCCGAGGACGGGGACGAGGTGCAGGAAGGCCAGGTCCTCGCCCATCGCAAGGGTGAGGAGGACATCGTGGCCAAGGCCTCGGGCCGCATCAGCATCGAGGAGGACGCCACGTACGTGATCCACGAGGATCGCGACGAGCGGGAGTACGAGATCCCGGTGACGGCGCGGTTGCGCGTCATCGACGGCATAAAGATCAACGCCGGCGACATGATCACCGAGGGCTCCAAGAACCCGCACGAGATCCTTTCGATCCTCGGCGTCGAGGCGGTGCGCGAGTACCTGGTCATCGAGATCCAGCGCGTATACCGCTCCCAGGGCGTGTCGATCAACGACAAGCACATCGAGGTGATCGTCCGGCAGATGCTGCGCCGCGTGCGCGTCACCTCCAGTGGCGACACCGAGTTGCTGCCCGGTCAGTTGGTGGACAGCATCGATCTCGAGGCCATGAACCAAGAGATCATCGCGCAGGGCGGCGAGCCCGCCGTGGCGGAGCCCATCCTGTTGGGCATCACCAAGGCGGCGCTCAACACCGACAGCTTTTTGTCGGCGGCCTCCTTCCAGCACACCATCAGCGTGCTGGCCAGCGCCGCCATCGAGGGCAAGGTGGACGAGCTGCGCGGCCTGAAGGAGAGCGTCATCATCGGCAAGCTGATCCCGGCCGGCACCGGCTTCCGGGCCGGTGAGAACGGCAGTCAGCTCGAAGAGGCGCCGGTGGCTGAGGATCTCGAGAACCTCGATGACCTCGGCGGGATCGATACCGCCCTGTTGGAGGAGCTTGGCGGCGAGTTCCTCGCCGGTGGGCTGACCACCGACCTGTCGGTCGATCTGGCGGCCGAGACCGACCTGGATCTCGACTTGGACTCGGATGAGTACGATCAGGACGGATCCGACTCGGACGAGGAATAATACCACATGGACGTCGCTCTGATTCGTCGTCGTCGACGACTCGTCATCGCGCGGTCCAAACAGCAAAGGGGAGGGCTCTGGGCCCTCCGCTTTGCTGTTGCGGTGATGGCCATCACTCTGCTTTCGTTTGCACTGGTTGCGTTCTCGGGCGTAGCGGCGGTGTTTGGCGTCTATGCCTTCTACGTGCAGGATCTACCCTCCGCGGAAGAGATCGGCCGCCGCAGCGCTGAGACGTTCGAGACGACGCGCATCTACGATCGCACTGGCCAGACGCTGCTCTATGAGTTCATCCCCCCCGACTTTGGGCGGCGCACCGAGGTGCCCCTGGCGCGCATCCCCGCGCACCTGCGCAACGGCACCGTGGCCATGGAAGACAAGACCTTTTACACCAACCCCCTCGGCATCAATATCGAGGGCGTCGGCCGCGCGGTATGGGGTGAACTCACGGGCGAGAACCTGGGCGGGGGCAGCTCTATCGCCCAGCAGCTCATCCGCAACGTCATCATGACTCCCGAGGAGCGCATGGAGCGCAGCTACGAGCGCAAGATCAAGGAGATGATCTTGGCGTTCGAGCTGACGCGCCGCTACCCGGGTGTCGAGGGGCGCGACCAGATCCTGGAGTGGTACCTCAACAACATCTCGTATGGGCGCATGGCCTTTGGGGTCGAGGCGGCTGCCCAGACCTATTTCGGCAAGCACGTCGAGGAACTCTCGTTGGCCGAGTGTGCCATGCTCGTGCCGTTGGGCCAATCGCCGGCCATGAACCCCATCGACGAGCCCGTGGAGGCCAAGAAGCGCCAGGAGGTGGTGCTCGACGAGTTGTTCCTGCAGGGCTATATCACCGCCGACGAGGCGATGGCGGCCAAGCAGGAGACCCTCGTGCTGGCGCCGCCGCGCTTTGATATCAAGGTGCCGCACTTTGTGATGTACGTGCGCGATGAACTGGAGCGCAGGTATGGCACCGAGGCGGTGTACGGTGGCGGCCTGCAGGTGATCACCACTATCGACCTGGAGGCGCAGGCCGAGGCGGAGCGCATCGCGCGCGCGCAGATCGACACGCTGCGCGAGTCTCATAACGCCCATAACGCCGCGGTGGTGGTCCTTGGCACCAAGACGGCCGAGATCATCGCCATGGTGGGCAGCCTGGACTTTTACGACAAGTCTATCGACGGGCAGGTCAACATGGCCGTCTCGCCGCGACAGCCCGGCTCGAGTTTCAAGCCGTACGTGTACGCCACGGCCTTCAGCCAGGGATACACGCCTGCCACCATGGTGATGGACGTGCGCACTAGCTTTCCCGATGGCGGCAACCCCGCTCCCTATGTTCCCGAGAACTATGACCGGCGGTTCCACGGGCCGATGACGCTGCGACGGGGGTTGGCCTGCTCGTACAACATCCCTGCGGTGGCGGCGGCTCACTGGGTGGGCATCGACCGCGTCGTCGAGACGGCCCGCGCCATGGGGGTCACCTCACTGAACGCGCCGCACTATGGCCTGTCGGTCTCCCTGGGCGCGGCTGAGGTGAGCCCGCTCGAGATGGCATACGCCTTTAGCGTGTTTGCCAACAGCGGCAGCCTGGTCGGTGAGCAGGCCGTCGGCCACGTGCGTGAGGGCCACCGGCGCCTCGATCCCGTCTCGATCCTGGAGGTGAAGGACGCGAAGGGGCAGGTGCTCTACGAGTACAAGCAGCCCCAGCGCCAGGAGGTGCTCCGATCGGAGGTTGCCTTCCTGGTGGCCGACATTCTCTCGGACAACCAGGCGCGCACGCCCGGGTTTGGGGCCAGCAGCCCGATGGTGCTCAAGGATCGGCCCGCCGCCGCCAAGACGGGCACCACCAACGACTACTATGACGGCTGGACGGTGGGCTTTACGCCCCAGTACGTGACGGCGGTGTGGGTGGGCAACACGGACCACACCAAGATGAAGAATGCCAGCGGCGTGCGCGTCGCGGCGCCCATCTGGCACGACGTGATGGAATACCTCCACGACGGCCTGCCCGTGGAGAGCTTCCACCGGCCCGAGGGGATCGTGACGGCCATCGTGGACAGCGTCTCGGGCAAACTCCCCACCGAGTTCTCGCCCGGCCGCATGCAGGAGCTGTTCATGGAGGGCACGGTTCCGGTGGAGCACGACGACGTCCATCGGCCGGTCGGCATCTGCCGCGAGTCGGGCCAGCTGGCGACGGCCTACTGCCCGCCGGAACTCGTCGAGCAGCAGGTGTTCTCGATCTATCCCCCCGAGGCCGACGACTGGGTACGCGAACAGGGGATCCCCCAGCCGCCCAAGGAATACTGCCCCATCCACGGCCCGGATCTGTCGGGCACGGACGTGGCGATCCTTCAGCCGGCGCAGTTTGGCGGCGCCAGGGGCGTCATGCCCGTCATCGGCAACGCTCGGCCGGGCGGGTTCCAGCGCTATCGGCTCGAGTACGGCCAGGGGAGTGCGCCGGAGCAGTGGATACCCATCGGCGGCGAGCACGGCGAGGCAGTGGACAACGGCGTGCTGGAGCACTGGGACACGAACGGCCTCGAGGGGCTGTACACGCTGCGCCTGGTAGTGGTGGCCGATGGCGGCGAGCGCCATGCCGCGGTGCAGGTGCTAGTAGACAACGTCGCGCCCACCGTACGGGTGCAAGCGCCCACCCAGGACAAGTTCTTTTACCCGGGTGCCGACGAGTGGATCAGCATCCAGGTGGACGCCCAGGACAACGTCTCCATGGACAAGGTCGAGTTTTACATCGACGACCAGCTCTTTGGCTATAGCACCGTGTCGCCCTACACCGCGCGTTGGATGCTCAGGCGCGCGGAGGGTGAGGGCGCCTTCCCCGTGGAGCCGTGGGGCACACGCCGCATCCACGTGGTTGCCTACGACTCGGCGGGAAACACGACCACCAGCGAGACCGTCACGGTCCACATCGGCGCGAAATCGTAAAACCAACTGGTTGCGGGCTCCGGGTCGATGCTGGTTACAGGTCACAGGTTGCAGGTTACAGGCTCATGTGGGTGATCTCGCTGAAGCCTGCAACCTGCCACCTGAACCCTGTAACCTGCGACCGTATCGGCCCGGAACCCGCAACCTATACGTGTCACTCACGTTGAAGCGCATCGATGTCGTCGTCGGAGAAGCCAAAGTGGTGGGCGATCTCGTGGATGACCGTGTCCTGTACGAGGCGCACGAGGTCGTCGGGGCCGCGCGCCACGAGTTCCAGCGGCCCTTGAAAGAGGTAGATGCGGTCGGGGGAGACCAGGTTGTACCCCCGGCCGCGTCGCGTTATCGGGACCCCCTCGTATAGCCCCAGCAGCAGTCGCCCGCGCCGCACCCCGACGGAGCGCATCTGTTCGTGGGTCGGCCAGCCGACCACCATCACCGCCACGTTGTCCATGCGCTCCTGCACCCACGGGGGCAGGTCGTCGAGGGCGCGGGCCACCAGCGCCTCAAAGGCGGCGGGGGTCAGCCGCATCGGGCGTCTCATTCCTCCCAGCCGCCTTCCGCCGCCGGGCTCACGGTGACGGTCCGCTCGTGGGAGTAGGTGACCATCCCCGGGCGTCCCCCCTTGATGTGGCGCACGTGGCGTCGCTCGGTGACGTCCACCAACACCTGTGCCTCGTGGCGCGCCGCCGAGTGGTACGCGGCCAGCCGCGCCGCCATGAGGAGGGTGTCCTCAGCGACGGCGGCGCCGCCCGACTTGACGATGACATGGGACCCTGGCACACCGTGGGCGTGCAGCCACAGGTCCTCCGGCGCGCCCCTGCGAAAGGTGACCTCATCGTTCTGTCGGCTGTTGCGCCCCACGAGGACGAGGGTGCCGTCGGTGGCGTGGACGCTCAGCGGCGCGCCGGCCGCCAAGGGGCGAGGCGCCTTGGTGCGGCGTGGCAGAAAGCCCGCCTCCGCCAACTCGCCCTCCACCGCGTCGAGCTGGGGCCGATCCTCGGCGAGGTCCACCTCGCTGCGCAGATGCCGCAGATAGGCCAAATCCGCCTCGGCGCGCGTGATGAGGTCGGGAACCCCCTCGGTGGCGGCGCGCATCTTGCGGTAGGTGCGGAACAGCTCCTGGGCGTTCTCGGACGGTGAGAGCGCAGGGTCGAGCGGGATGCGCACCATACCCCCGTCAGGCGGCGCCGGCAGACCCCAGTCCGCTGGCTCGATCTCCAGGGCCTCCTGCCCCGGCCGAATGGACCACCCCATCCCCAGGATCGCCTGCCCCTTGGCCTGCACCGCCTCGATCTCTTCCTCGGGCACCAGTGCACGTCGCATCGACGCCAGGCGCGCCTCCTGCTGGTGGATCTGGTCGTCGACGAGGGCGTGCAGCCGCGCCCGCACCTGTTTGTAGGCGTCGAAGGGGCGGGCGGCATCCAGGACGCGCGCCATGGCGGCGCTCATGCCATCGGCGGGCTCGCGCTCGGGCCAATGGGTCAGGTCATAGGCGGCATAGGCCACCGGGGCCGCGGCGCCGTCGTCGCGCGTCAGGCCCACGCAGGGCGTCCAGGCGCGCGTCTCGGTGAGGCGCAGGAGGTCGACGGTGGCCTGCACGATGGCGGCGGCCATGTCGGGGTCCAGCGCCCCATCGCGTTCGGCGTCGCCCGTGGCGCGATGGACGATCTCGCGCGCCACCAGGGGGCTGATGGCCAGCACGCGGTTGACGAGCCGCCGCCAGACGGGCCCCTCGGCGGGGACCGCCAGCAGGTCGTGTGGCGTGATGAGCAGGGGGTGCGCCTTTTCCTGGGGAGGGGGCGGCACGTAGGGGTGGTTGGGGAGCGTAACGCGGTAGCGGTTCAGGGTGGCGGGCACGCGCTTGACGGCGTCCATCACGAACCCGTCGCTGCTCACCAGGATGAGGTTGCTGTAGCGTCCCATCAGCTCACACACCAGGTGCACCGTGCCGTGCTCGCCGGTAAAGGTGAGGCGCAGGATGCGCTCCAACTCGGGCTGGCGCACCCCCTCGAGCCGGGCGCCGCGGACGTACTTGGTCAGGAGCAACTGCATCGGCGATGGCCGGTCCACGCCGCGGCGCGGTTTGTCGTTCAGCAGCAGGACGCGGGGGGACTGGGGCTCGGCCGAGGCCAGCAGCTGGTGGCGGCGCCCGGCATAGACCTCCAAGCCGATGGACAGCTCGGAGGGCTGGACGATGCGCTGCACGCGCCCGCCGGTGAGGCGCTCATCGAACTCGTCGCGCAGCGCGGCGATGGTCAGGGCGTCGAGGTACACGGGCTGTCTCCAAAGAAGAGGCGACTGAAGTTGCTACCAGAAACTAGCACACACGCATCGCTTCAATATGTAGTAACGAATTTATTCGTTCATCCATTCTAAGTAACAGAGATTCACCAATGTGCGTGATATCTCACCTAACGGAGGGTAGAACGAATGAATTCGTCACTACAAAGGAATGCGTGTGGCTATGGGGCGCTCATGTACGCGTTGAGCGTCGCGGCCAGGCCGGCGGCGGTGAGGTCGCCGGGGACGCGCACCCGCGACAGCTCGAACATGCCGTCCGAGGCGTGCTCCACGCCCGGGCTCACCGTCACGGCACCCCAATAGTGCGCTGAGTGTAGCACACGGATGACGAGATCGTCATATTTCCCCGAGGGGTAGCAAAAGAAACGCACCGGCTCCCCCGTCCTCGCCTCGATCGCCTCCTTGGCGCCTAGCACCTGCCACACGAGGTAATCCACATCGCGGCCGCGCAGATCGGGGTGCGTGTGCCCGTGGGCCTCGATCTCCATCCCCGCCTCGTGCATCTCCACCACCTGGTCCCAGGTGACGTACGCCTCGTTGCCGTCGTCGATGAAGCCGGTGATGAGAAAGAACGTGGCGGTATAGCCGTACGCCCGGAGGAGGGGGAACGCCCGCTCATAGTTGTCGCGGTAGCCGTCGTCAAAGGTGAGGACGATGGGGTGCTCCGGCAACGGGTGGCCCATCTGCAGCGCCAGCGCTAGGTCGTGGAGCGAGATCGTCTCGTACCCGGCCTCGCGCAGGTAGCGTAGGTGCTGCTCGAACTGCTCCGGCGACACCGACAGCCCGCGGCGTACGGCGTCGGCGCCCGGCGGCGGGGCGGAAAGATAGTGGTACATCAGGATCGGCACGCGCATGCGGCGTGGCACCCCGTCGGGCGTGGGGAGGGGCTGCGGGGTGGGCGTCGACGTATCGGTGGGCGCCGGCGTCGGTGTTGGCGTCTCTGTGGGTGTATCGGTGGGGGGCGGGGTCGGCGTCTCGGTTGCCGCCGCGGATGCGGTTGCCGCCGCAGTTTCGGGAGCGGTGGGCGTCGCGCCGGGCGTGAACGTCGGCAGAAGCTCGGCCGTCAGGGATGGGGCGACGGTGGCGGGGGGCTCGTTGGCGTCGACGGTAGGATCTCCCTCCTCCCGCGCCACCAGTGCCCGCGTCGCCAATATACCGGCTACGATAAAAAGACCGGCCAGCGCGCCCAGGAACGCGCGCCGCCGGAAGGTGCTACTCCATGACGAAGGCATCGTTGGGCCCCTCTCACGATTCGGGCCGATCATACTGTGGGAGCAGCATGGGGTCAAGCGAAGGGGGGCGGTTGTGGGTTATGGGTTGTGAGTTGCTGGTATGCAGCAGGTTACAGGTTCCAGGCGACAGGTTACAGGCTTCAGAGCGCCCACCCGCTAGAGTCTGTAACCTGTCACCTGGAACCTGGAACCACCGAGGCAACTCACAACCCACAACCATCGCCGATTGACCGGATCCGGTCGCCATGCTACACTCTCCCCGTTATCACTGGAAGGAGCGTGTGGCTTGCGCGTCATCGCGGGGGCTGCCAAGGGGCGGCGATTGCTGCCCGTGCCGGGTGAGGGCACCCGGCCGATCACCGATCGCGTCAAAGAGTCCCTCTTTGACATCCTGGGCGGCGACGTGGAGGGCGCCCGCTTCTTGGACCTCTTTGCGGGCACCGGCAGCGTGGGCATCGAGGCGCTGAGCCGCGGGGCCGAGTTGGCCGTGTTTGTGGACAGCGCCCGCAAGGCGGTCGAGACGGTGCGGCGCAACCTGCAGGCTACGGGCCTGGCCGACCGCGCCGAGGTGGTGCAGAGCGACGCCTTTCGCTTCCTGGAGCGCGAGGCGGGGACGGCGGCGTACCACTATGTCTATGTGGCGCCGCCCCAGTATCGCGACATCTGGGCGCGGGCGCTGGTGGCGCTGGACGGCGGCGACCTGGTCGCGTCGGACGGGGTGGTCATCGTCCAGATCCACCCCAAGGAGCACCATGAGGTGCCGCTGCGGCGCCTGCGCCTCGTCGAGGAGCGGCGCTACGGCAGCACGATCCTCCTCTTCTACGAGCCGGGCGAGGCGGAAGCCCCGGAGGCCGCGTCCGGTCCTGGCGCGCCCGATGATGCCGTGTGACGAGGGCCGAACGACATGGTTGACGTGCAGGTGGGCGACGTGGTGACCCTCCGCAAGGGACACCCCTGTGGCGCCAACGAGTGGCTCGTACTGCGCATCGGCGCCGATATCGGATTAAAGTGCGCCAAGTGTGGACGGCGCGTCATGCTCACGCGCCGCGAGTTCAACAAGAGCGTCAAGACCTTCCTCTCACGGGCCGGCGCCGCCGACGAGGGGTCGACGCCATGAGCCACGCCGGGCAGCCGTGCGACGGCAGGGGGGCGGCCGCCGTCTATCAGCACGTCGTGGCCAGCCTCCCCGTCCTGTGCCTGGCGTACGACCTGTCGGGCAACCTGCTGGCCTGGAACGACGCCCTCGAAGTCGCCTCCGGCTATGCGCGCGGTGAGCTGGCCTCCCGCGCCCTGGCGGACCTGCTCCCCGGTGCCGCTTCCGATCTGCTGGCCATCGATTCGGCCGAGGCAGACGACCGCGGCGAGGCCGAGGGGGCGCTCCAGACCAGCCTGGTGACGCGGCAGGGGCGCCGGTTGCCCATCGAGGCGACGGTGAACGCCCTCCTGGACGGCGACCGGGTGGTGGGCGGCGTCATGGTGGCGTGGGACCTTCGCGCGGTGCGGCGCCGCCAGGAGCAGACGATCCGTCTCGAGCGGCTGCGGGCGCTGAACGAACTGGCTAGCGGCATCTCGCACAATATCAACAATCGCCTCACGGTCATCCTGGGGCGGGCGCAGCTGGCGTCCAAGACGGCGCGCGGCGAGGACCTGCAGGACGACCTGCGCGCCATCACGCGCGCCGCCCGCCAGAGCGCCGAACTCGTGCAACGCCTGCAGAACTCGACCGCCTCTTGGGTGGATCGCCGGGCTCTGCCGCCGGTCGACGTGAACGCCGTGGTGCGCGAGGCGCTGGAGAGGGCGCGAGCCGAGTGGCGCGAGGGTGCGGCTTCGCCCGCCGTCACCATCGTCGAGGACCTCGCCGAGGTGGCGCAACCCAGGGGCCTGGCCGAGGAGCTACAGCGCGCGGTGCGCCACATGCTGGCCAACGCGCGGGAGGCGATGCCGGAGGGGGGTACCGTCACCATCGCGACGCGCCAACAGGGGCACTGGCTCCTCTTGCGGGTGAGCGACACCGGCGAGGGGATGACGGAGGAGGTGCGGCGGCGGGCCTTCGATCCGCTCTTTACCACCAAGGGGCCCAAGAGCGCCGGCCTCGGCCTGAGCATCGCCTATGGCATCGTGGCGCGGCACGGCGGCGATATCGATGTCGAGTCGATCTCGGGCCGGGGGACTACCTTCACCGTGCGCCTCCCCACCGGCGCGGGGCACCGCGAGGCAGCGCGCGGGCCGGTGACGGGAGTCGACCGGAAACGCGTCCTGGTGGTAGACGACGAGGGCGAGATCTGCCAGATGCTCACCCGGCTGCTGTCGGGGGAGGGGTACCGGGTGGCGGTGGCGCTGGACGGCCAAACAGCGCTGACGCTATGCGGCGAGGCGACCTTTGACCTCGCCATCACGGACCTGGGGATGCCCGATATGTCCGGCTGGGAGCTGGCCGACGCCCTGCGGAGCCAGAGCCCGGCGACGCGCGTCCTCATGGTGAGCGGCTGGGAGCTGGACGTGGATCGCGCCCGCCTGGCAGAGTACAACATCCGCGAGGTGCTCAACAAGCCGTTCGAGATTCGCGCGCTCCTCGATGCCGTGAGCCGCTGCCTGGCGGCATAGACTAGAAACGGCGCCAGAGTAATGTACGCCCTGGACGATACTATCGTAGCCATCTCCACCCCCGTGGGCCAGGGGGGGATCGGGATCGTGCGCCTCAGCGGCCCCGAGTCCCTGGCGATCCTGCAGGGGCTGTTCCTCGCGGATGGGCGGGGACCGAGCCGGCTGGCGTCGCACCGCCTGTACCATGGCCACATCGTGGATCCGGCCACCGGCCGGCGCGCCGACGAGGTGCTGGCCGTCTACATGCGCGCCCCCCGCACCTACACGCGACAGGACGTGGTCGAGATCAACTGCCATGGGGGCGTGGCGGCGCTGCGCGAGGTGCTGGGGCTGTGCCTGGCAGCCGGCGCGCGGCCGGCGCACCCGGGCGAGTTCACCCTGCGGGCGTTCCTCAACGGGCGCATCGACCTGGCCCAGGCGGAGGCCGTCCTCGACGTCATCAACGCCGAGACGTCGGCCTCGCTGCGGGTGGCGGTGGAGCAACTGGGTGGGCGCCTGTCGGGCCACGTGCGCGACGTGCGGCGGCGCCTCGTGGAGGCGCTGGCCCACCTCGAGGCGTCCATCGACTTTCCCGAGGACGAGATCCCCGACCGTGACGTCGGCGCGGATCTGGCGGCGGCCGCCGACGCGCTGTGTGAGCTGGCGCGGGAGGCGGAGCGCGGCATCCTCTACCGCCAGGGGGCGCGCGTAGCCATCGTGGGGCAGCCCAACGTGGGCAAGAGCAGCCTGCTGAACGCGTTGCTACGGCAGGATCGCGCCATCGTCACGCCCATCCCCGGCACGACGCGCGACACGGTGGAAGAGACGATCAGCCTGCGCGGCGTGCCGGTGGTGCTCACCGACACCGCAGGCCTGGGCGACAGCGACGACGCCATCGAGCAGCTGGGGATGGAGCGCAGCCGCGCCTCCCTGGCCCGCGCCGACCTGGTGCTGCTGGTGGTGGACGGCAGCCGCCCGCCGGACGAGGCGGACCGTAGCGTGGCCGCGGACGTTGCCGCGGCGGGCCGGCCCGCCATCCTCGTCGCCAACAAGGCGGACCGGCCGGCGGTCGACCGCCACGCGGCGGTTCTGCCGAGCGCCCCTCTGGCGCGGGTGTCGGCCCTCACGGGGGCCGGCATCGACGCGCTCGAGGAGCGCATGCTCGAGACGATCCTGGCCGGCCCCGCGACGCCGGGCGCCGAGCCGCTGGCCAGCAACCCGCGCCATCGCGACCTCTTTCGCCGCGCGTTGGGCCACGTCGAGGCGGCCGCGGCGGCGTTGGCGGAGGGCCTCGAGGCCGACCTGGTGGCCATCGACGTCTCTGAGGCGGTGACGGCGCTGGGCCAGGTCACCGGCGAGACCGCCGGCGAGGAGCTGCTCGAAACGATATTCAGCGCCTACTGCATCGGCAAGTAGCTGTGGCTGCTTGCCGCGGCATGTAGCTGTGGCTGCTTGGTGCGTCAAGTGGCTGGGGCTGCTTTGCGCGGCAAATGGCTGCGCCGGAGGCCATCTGTGAAGCTCGCCATCGTCTGCTCGTGGCTCAACCAATACGGCGGCGCCGAGCGCGTGCTCGAGGTGTTACACGATATGTACCCCGAGGCGCCGCTCTACACCTCCATCTATCGGCCCGAGGCGCTCCCCGAGGCGTACCGCGCCTGGGACATCCGCCCGTCGTTCCTCAACCGCGTGCCGCTGGTGTCGCGCTTCCCCCAGGGGTTCCTGCCCCTCTTTCCCATGGGGTTCGAGAGCCTGGACCTGCGGGCGTATGACGTGGTGCTCAGCGTGACGAGCGCCTTTGGCCACGGTGTGATCACCCCCGCCGAGACGTGCCACGTCTGCTATTGCCTGACGCCGGCGCGCTTTTTGTGGAACTATCACAGCTACATCGAGCGCGAGGGAGTGGGGCGGCTGGCGCGCCTTGTGCTGCCCCCCTTCGTCAGCGGCCTGCGCCAGTGGGACCGCCACGCCGCCGACCGCGTCGATCGCTTTGTGGCCATCTCGCGCACCGTGCAGCGCCGCATCGCCAAGTACTATCGCCGCGAGGCGCCCATCATCTATCCCCCGGTGCGCACCGACGGTGCAGCCCCCGCGCAGGAGCCCGAGGACTATTACCTGATCGTGTCGCGCCTGGTGCCCTACAAACGCATCGACTTGGCCGTGGCCGCGTTCACCGAACTCGGCCTGCCGCTGCGTGTCATCGGCACGGGGCGCGATCGTGCCGCGCTGGAGGCGATGGCGGGGGAGAACGTGCAGTTCCTGGGGTACGTCTCGGACGACGAGGTGCGCCGGCAGATGGCACGCTGTCGCGCCTTTGTCTTTCCGGGGGAGGAGGATTTCGGCCTCACGCCCTTGGAGGCGATGGCGGCCGGGCGGCCCGTCATTGCGTATAGCGCCGGCGGGGCGCTGGACTATGTGGAGGAGGGGGTCACGGGCCTCCTCTTTGAGGCCCCCGAGCCATCCTCTTTGGCCGAGGCCGTGCGCCGCATGGACGCCTATCGCTTCGACCCCGAGGTGCTGCGGCGGCAGGCCGAGCGTTTCAGCGTGGCACGCTTTCGTGAGGAGATGGGGACGTTCCTCACCGCGGCCGCCGCGTCCGCCCCACAACTGTCCCGGTAGCCGCCGGCGATCCCCCTACGCCGGCCCCTCGGTCCCCTCGTACCCCTGCCAGAAGGCGCGGCCCAGCTCCGTCTCGGCGTCGCCCAGGGCGTCGCGCCACTCCGTCATCGCCAGGCGCAGGCGGTGTATGTCGCCGGCGTTGGCGGCGTCCTCCGCCAGGCTGCGCATTTCCCAGGGATCGGCGGCGGTGTCAAAGAGTTGCGTCGTGCGCCGGCCCCCCACCACGTACTCGATGAGCTTGTAGCGGCGGTCGCGCACCATGCGCTGGATGTCCTTGTAGGCGCCGTAGAGGGTCTCGCGGAAGGCGTCGTCCCCGCGCATGGCCGGCACGAGGCTGCGTCCCTCCACCGAGGCGGGCGCCGGCAGTCCCACCAACTCGCACAGCGTCGGATAGATGTCGGACAGGTAGCAGAAGGCGTCGCTCGTCTGCCCGGCGGGCACGCCCGGGCCGGACACCACCAGCGGCACCCGCAGACTGTGGTCGTAGAGGTTCTGCTTGCCCATCAGGCCGTGCTGCCCCAGGGCCAGGCCGTTGTCGCCGGCAAAGATGATGATGGTGTTCTCCGCCTCCCCCGCCTCATCCAGCGCCGCCATGACGCGCGCCATCTGGGCGTCGGCGTGGGTGATCATGGCATAATACTCGGCGATGTGGCGGCGGATCGCCTCCGGCGTGCGCGGCCACGCCTCCAGCAGCTCGTCGCGCACCCGCAGCTCGCCGTTGTCAAAGGGGTGCTCCGGCAGGAGGTTCGGCGGCAGGTCGATGGCGGCCGGGTCGTACATCTCGAGGTATTCGCGCGGCATGGTGCGCGGGTCGTGGGGCGCCATGAACGACAGGTACATGAAGAACGGGGAGGCGCCGTCGTGCTCCCGCAGGAAGGCGATGGCGGCGTCGGCGAACAACTCGCTGGAGTGCTTGCCCGCTGTGATGTGATCGCACTGCTTGTAGGTCAGCGCGTTCGTGCGCCACGGATCGACGCTCACAGGCGTGCGCGTCTCGTAGCGCCCCGTGGGGTCGAAATGGCAGGCGGGGACGTTCCAGTGGTCCTCCATCCCCCCGAAAAAGATCTCGTCGCCGTGGGAGAAGGCGCGCGCATAGGCGTCGGAGCCGTTGTGCCACTTGCCGGTGCCAAAGGTGACATAACCTGCCTGGCGCAGGTGCTCGCCCAGGAGCACGTGTTCGGTGGGGATACGCTGCCCCTGGCCGTCCAGGTGGAACAGGGTGCGCCCCGTCATCAACATGGCGCGGCTGGGCATACAGACGGCGTCGCAGGTGCCGCCCATGATGTGGGCGTGGGAGAACGCCGTGCCGCGCTCCACGAGGGCGTCCATGGTGGGCGTGTGGATCTGGGCGTTGCCCAGGGCGTGGATGGTGCCAAAGCGCTGGTCGTCGGTAAAGAAGAACAGGATATTGGGCCGGCGCGAGCGTTCACTCATGGCGGTGTACCCCCTCACGGACGTGCTGTGTGGCTGCACGATAGCCGATCGTGACCGCGGGTGCAATCGGTCGGAGGTCGGGCCTCCATCGGCGGGGTTATGGACAGCTCACGTTTCCCGGAATGACCCGCGTGCCGTTCGACGTCGTCGCCCCAACAAAGGCTGGGCACCTGGCGTAGGCATCGTGTTTCTCCACGCGGTGCGTCGATCTGAGCTGGCCGCACACCCACGTGACGGCCTCTTGCCTAGACGCGAATCTCGGCACCGTCGCGCTGCCCTCGGCCATGACGGGGTAGTACGACATTTGCCTCTGAGCCAGGGCATTGGCGCCGACGCTGTGCTTGTCCGCGATGAACTCGGCCTGATTGCGCAATGGCGCGATGCAGCACCCCCTCCTCCCCTTCTTGGGCTCTTGGGGGAGTGGTGGCGACAGCCTGCGGGCCGGGGCCCGCGGCGGGTGAGGTGGGAGAGGCCGGCGCCTCACGGCCGAGTTCGGCGCCACACGCGATGCAGTAGCGGTCGTCCGGGCGATACGGTGCGCCACATTGCGGGCATTCCATGATGAACCCTCGTTGGTGGGTGAACACGGGGCCGACCGAGGCGCTGCCTACCGTACCAGCCCGATTCCTGGGCGTCAAGCAGTCGCTGTGGTCGGGTGCATCCAGGGCTCCGGGGGGGGCATCGGGCAGCGCCCGCAGTCAAGGCCGGCGGCTGGTACTGCGAGAGCACCGAGGCGCGCGCTGCCCCCGATCCTGGACACACCCATGCCGTCGCGCATGGAGGAGGAGCGTAGCGATCGCCTCCAGGACGCGCTTGCATGTGTGGTGTGGCCGACTATCATGCGTTCATTGTGGTGCTGGCCCTGGTCTCACGGACGATCATCCACCATCCTTGGATGCGCCATGAGGCTCGCGCGGATCATCAGCGTGTTAGAGTACCTGGCCGGGTTGCTCGTCGGGGTCGCCCTCGGGATCGTGACGCTGGGCGTCTCCCTCGTGGCCGAATGGGAGACGGTACATGTTCTTGGCCTCACCGTACGCGCGTCGATCGGCGCCGACGTCGCCAATGGGGTGACGATTGCCGCCGCGGCCCTGGCATGCGCCGTGGTGGCGGTCGCCGCGACGCGGCTTCGTGAGGCTCTGGCCATCCGCATCGTGCCATCCGACCCGATCGCGTCGGCGCCCTGGTCTCGGGCGGCCGGGGCGGCCCGAGCCTATGGCCTGGGCCGCGCCGTCGCAGAAGTCGTGTTGGCCATCGGGCTGTTACTCCTCGGTGCGCTGGCGTTCGGCAGCCTGGTCGGCGGGAATCCCGTGGCCCTCTCACCGTGCACGGGTGCGGTGCTGCTGCTCTACGCCATCACCGCGTGGCTGCTCGTGAGGCCACCGCGGGTCGCCACCGCGCTAGGGCGCGCCGTCGATCGCCTCCTTCGTCGCGGCCAGCCCCGATACCGCGTCACCCCAGAGGGCGTGGTCGTCGACTTGCGCCTGCGCCGTCCCAAACAGGCGACCACACGGCCGGCGTTGCTGCGCTTTGACGAACTGGCCGAGGTGCGCCCCCTGTCATACGTCGGCGCCAGGGCATTTCTGCGCTACGAGGTAGGGCCCAACCTGGACCTGGTCGCACGCCAGACCCGGGACGTGGCGCGGTACCTCAAGGGCGATATCGCGCGTCCCGGCGTCTGCACCATCGGCACCCCCACCATGGCGGGCACGGACGTGTTGCTTCGCGGCCCAGAGTTGCTCTGTCTGCTGGCTGTCGACGGCGACGATGTTGCTGACCTGGGCAACGCGTTCGAGGCGCAGCGGGTCGGACACGCCTGACCCAACGTGCCGGATGCCGGACGCACCCCCACCCGGGGATGGCGCTCGGCCTCGATGCAGGCCTCTCGCGGGGCTGGCGGTACTCCCCATAGCGCGCCACGTCACGGACCACCCTTCCGACTGATCCATGATGAACGGGTGTTGACACAAGGATGCGCTCGTGCAGGGGGTGGTGGATTTTGTGCGCCTCTATACCACCGCCACCATCGGGCAGCGCATCGTCTTTGACCTGCGCAACGCCGTCTTTCAGCACCTGAGTGAACTCTCTTTCTCCTTCTATGACCGGGCGCGCACCGGCGACCTGATGTCGCGGGTGACGGCCGACATCGACGTGCTCAGCGAGTTCTTTGGCCGCGCGGCCGTCATCGTGCTGAGCAACCTCATCACGCTCCTCGGCATCCTGGTGGCGCTGTTCGTCTGGGACTGGCGCCTCGGTCTGCTGTACCTGCTCTTTATTCCCTTCATGGCCCAGGCCATGCTGGTCTATGCCCGGCGCGTGCGACCCGCCATGGGGATGGCGCGCCAGAGGCTGGCGAGCCTGACGAACGTCCTGCAGGAGAGCCTGGCGGGGATCCTGGTGATCAAGCTCTTTGGGCGCGAGGCGGCGGAGGAGCGCAAGGCGGACCAGCAGAGCGCCGCGCTGCGCGAGGCCAACGTCGAGACGGCGCGCATCTCGGCCAGGTGGATGCCCTACGTCAACGTGCTCATGGGCTTGGGGACGGGGCTGGTCCTCTGGCTGGGTGGCCTCGGCGTCATCGAAGGGGCCATCACGCTCGGAACGCTCATCGGGTTCACCACCTACATCGGCATGCTGCTGCGCCCCGTCCGCCAGACGGGCATGATGCTCAACGTCGTCATGCGCTCCGTCGCCGCGGCGGAGCGGGTATTCGAGGTGCTGGACATCGAGCCCGACGTGCGTGACGCGCCGGATGCCTATCCCCTGCCTCCCGTCGAGGGGCACGTGCTCCTGGAGGGGGTGCGCTTTTCGTACGACGGGGAGAACGAGGTCTTGAGCGGGGTCGACGTCGCGGCGCAGCCCGGTGAGATGGTGGCCCTGGTGGGGCCGTCCGGCGCGGGCAAGACCACCCTGGTGCACCTGCTGCCCCGCTTTTACGACGCGCAGCAGGGGCGCATCACCATCGACGGCCACGACATCCGCGAGGTGACGCTCCGCAGCCTGCGCGACGCCATCGGCATCGCCCTGCAGTCGGTGTTCCTGTTCGATGCCTCCATCGGCGAGAACATCGCTTACGGCGACCCCAACGCGAGCCAGGAGCGAATCGCGTGGGCGGTGCGCGCCGTGCAGATGCACGATTTCATCGCGGCGCTGCCGCTCGGCTACGAGACGCCCGTGGGGGAGCGCGGCGTGCGCCTCTCGGGCGGACAGAAGCAGCGCATCGCCCTGGCCCGCGGGTTGCTGCGCGACCCGCGCATCCTCATCATGGACGAGCCCACCGCCAGTGTCGACGCCGAGACGGA
Source organism: Anaerolineae bacterium (assembly GCA_040768165.1). GTDB lineage: Bacteria > Chloroflexota > Anaerolineae > UBA1429 > UBA1429 > DUUT01. Next base: position 138,157 of record JAXGNH010000015.1, on the reverse strand, counting down.
GCGTCGCATGCAGGCGGCGTTGGCCGAGGTGCGGCAGGGGCGCACGACGTTCATCATCGCTCACCGCCTGTGGACAGTGCAGCACGCCGACCAGATCCTGGTGCTGCGCGATGGCCACATCGTGGAGCGGGGCCAGGGCACGCCCGAGCGGTCGGCCCACGAGGCGATACTGGCCGAGAACGGCCACTATCGCGAACTCTTTGACTTGCAGTTCGCCGGCGAGGCGCTCGCCTCAGAGGGGAGCATGGCGCGATGACGATTCGTGGTGGGTTCATGGGACGGCTCCAGGGCGGTGAGGAGACACCGTACCGTCTGCGCGAACTGAACCGCCGGGCGCTGCGCATGCTGGGCGGCTACCTGCGGCCGCACATGGGCAGGCTCCTGCTGGCGGGGGCGGCCATGTTGCTCGTGACGGCGGCGACGCTCCTCTTGCCGTACCTCGCCAAGGTGGCCGTGGACCGCTACATCGCCCAGGGCGACATGCGCGGGCTGACGATGCTGGCGCTCCTCTATCTGGCGCTGAACGGCGTCTATTGGCTGGGCGCCTATTGGCAGGGGTACCTGTCGGGGTGGGTGGGGCAGCGTGTCGTGTATGCCCTGCGTCGCGACCTGCTCCACCACGTGCTCCGGCAGTCGATGGCGTTCTTTGGCCGCGAGCGCGTCGGGCAGATCGCCTCGCGCCTCACCAACGACGTGAACGCCGTCTCGGAGGTGGCGTCGAGCGGCCTACTGAGCCTGGTGGGCGATCTCCTGAGCCTCATCGGCATCGTGGTTGCCATGGCGCTGCTCAGCCTGGAACTCACCCTGGTGACGATGATCGCGCTGCCGGTGGTGTTGGTGAGCATAGGTTATCTGGGCAAGCGGATGCGAGGCGCCTACCGCCAGGTGCAGCAAGAGATCGCCCAGGTGAACACCGGCGTCGAGCAGGGGGTCTCGGGAATGCGCGTGGTGCAATCGCTGGGGCGCGAGTCGTTCACCATGGAGCAGTTCGAGGCGCTCAGTCTGCGCAACATGCGCGCCAACCTGCGCGTCAGCCTTCTCTTTGCCGCCGTCTTTCCCACCATGACCATCACCAACATGCTGGGCACCGTGCTGGTGCTCGGCTACGGCGGCGGGATGGTGGCGCGGGGCGAGTTGTCGCTGGGCGTGTTGGTGGCCTTTTTCGCCTACATCCAGGACCTTTGCGGGCCTCTGCGTGAGCTGAGCCTAGTGTACAACAGCTTTCAGTCGGCGGCGGCGGCCCTCGACCGCGTGGCGGACTATGTCGATCGCGAGCCCAAGATCCAGGACCCCGTCGAACCCCAGCATCCCGCGGGCGGCTCTCGAGGTGAGATCGCGTTGCACGGCGTCACCTTTGGCTACGACGCGGATCCCGTGCTGTGCGAGGTGGACCTCGATGTGGCGGCCGGCGAGACGGTGGCGCTGGTGGGGCCGACGGGCGCGGGCAAGAGCACCATCGCCTCCCTGGTGGCGCGGCTCTGCGACGTCCAGGAGGGCGCGGTTACCATCGACGGCGTCGACGTGCGCCATATCGCCCTAGATGAACTCCATCGTCTGGTGATGGTGGTGCCGCAGGACGTGTACCTGTTCCCCGATACGATCCGCGAGAACATCCGCTACGGCGATCCCGATGCCGACGACGCCCGCGTGGAGGAGGCGGCCCGGCGCGCCCAGGCGCATTCCTTCATCGAGCGCCTCCCCAATGGCTACGACACACAGGTGGGGGAGGGCGGGACGCTCCTCTCCGGCGGGCAGCGGCAGCTCATCGCCTTTGCGCGCGCCCTGTTGGCCGATCCGCGCGTCCTGATCCTCGATGAGGCCACGGCCAACGTAGACGCCTACACCGAGGCGCTGATGCAGCGCGCCATGGAAGAGATCGCGCACGACCGGACGATGGTGATCATCGCGCATCGCTTCTCGACGCTACGCCTGGCGCAGCGCGTGTTCGTGATCGAGGACGGCCGCGTGCAGGGGGAGGGATCGCACGAGGACCTGCTGCGAGAGAACGCCGTGTACCAGCGCCTCTACCGGCGGCAGTGGGCCGACGCAGCGCCCGAACGAGACGGTACAGAGATACTGTAACGCGCCCTGTCATACCGTGGCCCGCCGCTCTCAGGCGGGCTGCTCGTTGCGTTCACCCGCCTTCCGAGTGAACGCGAATTGGCGTCGCACCGTTCCTCCCGGGAGCAGCGGACCGGCCAGCAAAACCGCGACGCCGAGGGGCTTGGAAACCGGAGCGGAATGCGCTATTATAGATACATCACATCGATTTACTATAGAATCCGATCATGCCTCTGCCCGGTAGCCACGACGGCCTCGGGCGCGTCGCCCGAGTGTCGCATCCCGCGCAGCCTTTCCTCATCCCAACCGCGGAGGCACCGATCTTGGCAACTATCGGAGGGCGATCATGCCGAATCCGATCCTTTTCGTTCTGGACGACGAGGTGGAGAGCCTCCACAAGGTCGAGCGCGAACTGCTGCGTCGCTACGGCGACGACTATGACGTGCTCACCGAGACGTCGTCGTCCGTGGCGCTGCAGCGCCTCGAAGCGCTCGTGGCGGATGGGCGCGAGGTGGTGGTCGTGTTTGCCGACCTCGAGTCGCCCGAGATGCAGGGCGCCGACTTTTTGATGCGCATCCACGACCTGATGCCCGAGGCCAAACGGGCGCTTCTCGTCGATCTGGGCAATATCTCGTGCGCCGGCACGCTGTTGCAGGCGCTGACTTTTGGCCAGGCGGACAACTATATCACCAAGCCGTTCGAGACCCCCGACGAGCAGTTCCACCGCGCCGTCACCGAGCTGCTGGAGGAGTGGGCGCGCGCGCACCGGCAGCAGTTCGAGTTGGTGCGCATCATCGGCGAGCAGTGGTCGCCGCGCTCGTACGAGCTACGCGATGCCCTCACCCGCAGCGGCATCCCGGGTGCCTTTTATGACGTGAACTCGGAGGAGGGGCGCGGCCTGCTCAAGGCGGTGGACCAGTTGCCGCCGCAAAAGCTCCCCGTGTGCGTCCTCTATAACGCCGAGGTGCTCATCGACCCGAGCTTTGTCGAGTTCGACGAGGCGATCGGCGTGAGCACCCACCCCGAGGAAAAGCTGTACGACCTCGCCATCGTGGGCGCGGGACCCGCGGGGCTGTCGGCGGCGGTATACGGCGCCTCGGAGGGACTCGAGACGGTGGTCGTCGAGCGCGACACGCCCGGCGGGCAGGCGGGCACGAGTTCGCTGGTACGCAACTATCTCGGCTTCCCGCGGGGAATCAGTGGCAGCGACTTGATGATGCAGGCCTACCGCCAGGCGTGGCTGTTCCAGGCCGAGTTTGTCTTTGCCCGAGACGCCGTGGGCCTGCGCGCTAACGGCGCGGAGCGGGAGGTGGTGCTGTCCAACGGGGAGGTCATCCGCGCCAAGACGGTGCTGCTCTGCCCCGGCATCGCCTACCGCCGGCTGGGGATCGACGCCATCGACCGGCTCGTCGGCATGGGCGTCTACTATGGCACCGCCGTCAGCGAGGCGCAGGCGATGCGCGGCAAGCACGTGTATATCGTGGGCGCGGGGAACTCGGCCGGTCAGGCGGCGCTGCACCTCGCCCGATACGCCTCGCGGGTGACGATGCTGGTGCGCGGCGCATCGATGGCGGCGTCCATGTCGACCTATCTCATCCAGGAGATCGAGGCCTCACGCAGGATCGAGGTGCGCTTGCATACCGAGGTGATCGACGGCAGGGGCGAGCACATCTTGGAGGGCCTGGTGCTCCAGAACAAGAGCACCGGCGCCGTCGAGGAGGCGGACGCCGGCGCGCTGTTCATCCTCATCGGCGGCGAGCCGTACACCGGCTGGTTGCCCCCGGCGATCCAGCGCGACCGGCAGGGCTACATCCTGACGGGCCGCGACCTGGCGATGGGCGGGGGCAGCCCCGACTCCTGGCCGCTGGCCCGGGCGCCGCTTCCCCTGGAGACGAGCGTTCCCGGCGTGTTTGCCGCCGGCGACGCGCGGCACGGCGCGCCCAAGCGCATCGCCTCGGCGGTGGGCGAGGGCTCGGTGGCCATCCGACACGCCCACGAGTACCTGGCCGAACTCGAGTCGGGGCGCGTGCCGGTATCGGCGGGTGGGCTGGCCTAGCGAGGCCCGGCAGGGGGCGGCGGCCGAGGCGCGGTCTAGGCCGGCAGCCACACGGTAAAGGTGGTGCCGGCGCCCTCGACGCTCTCCACCGCGATTTCACCGCCGTGGTGGCGCACGATCTCGTCGCACACGAACAGGCCGAGCCCCGTCCCCTGCTCCTTGGTGGTGTAGAGGAACTCAAAGACGTGGGGCAGCGCCTCCGCTGCGATCCCGTGCCCGCTGTCGGCGACGGCCACGCGTACTCCGGGCGGATCGTCGGTGCTCTCGACGGCGACGCGCAGCAGGCCACCCTCGGGCATGGCGTCGATGGCGTTGAACACCAGGTTCAGGAACACCTGTCGCAGTTCGTCCTGCCGCGCTTCTACCAGCGGCGGCTCGTGAGCGACGTCCAGGCGTGCGGTGACGAACCGCTGCTCGCACTGCTTCTGGGTCACGAGCAGCACCTGCTCGACGACATCGACCAGTGATGTCGGGGCGGGGGTATCGTTCCCCCGCCGGTGGAACTCGCGCAGGCGGTTCACGACGCGGTCGGCGCGATGGAGTTCGCTGCGGGCGACCTGGAGGTAGCGCTGTGCCTCGTCCGAGATGGCGCCCTCCTCCGTGAGGACCTCGGCCAGCAGGCCGAGACAGCCGATGGCGGCCTGCAGCGGGTTCTTGATCTCGTGCGCAAAGGCAGCGGTGAGCTGCCCCGTGACGTTGAGGCGCTCCGCCTGTATCAGGGCGGCGCGGGCCTGGCGCTCCTCGGTGATGTCGTCGATCATGCAGATGGCGAACCGAGGCGCGCCGCTCGTATCGCGCACCACCGACGTCGTCAACTGCCCCAGGCGCGCCCGGCCATCGGCGCGTAGCCAGCGCGTCTCGCCCCTTGAGGTCGAGGCATCGCCCCCCACTAACGCCCGGTAGCGCTCATGAAGCGCCTCGCGGTCGATGCCGGGCGCGCCATAGTCCGCCAGCGGGCGCCCCAGCAGCGCGTCTTTGGACCGCCCGAGCAGCCGCTCCAGCGCCGGATTGGCCGCCAGCACGCGTCCCTCGAGATCGAGGGCGGCGATGCCCAGGGCGGCGTCCTCAAAGACGGCCCGAAAGCGCGCCTCGCTCTCGGCCAGGGCAGCCGTGCGGGCTGCCACCGCCTTCTCTAGGAGCGTCTCGGCCTCCTTGGTGGCGTGGATGTCCGTGGCGGTGCAATACCACCGCGTGATGTTGCCGGCGGCGTCGCGGGCGGGCACGCCGCGGCTGAGGTACCAGCGATAGCTGCCGTCGCCGCGCGCCAGATGGTGCTCGATCTCGAATGGTTCTCCCGTGGCCACGGCATGGCGCCAGGCCTCGGCCGTTGCTCGTGCGTCGTCCGGGTGTACGACCGACTCCCACTCCCAGCGCTCCCCGCTCGAGCCTGGGTTCTGGGACATTGGTCTGATACCCGCGAACTCTACGTGGCGCTGGTTGTAATAGTCCACCACGCCGTCGGGTCGCGCGGTCCACACGAGTTGGGGCATGGCGTCGGCCAGTTCACGGAAGCGCGTCTCGCTGGCGCGCAGCGCCTGCTCGGTGCGCGAGCGTTCGATCACGTCCGCCGCCATGCGCGCCAGCAGGTCGATGTAGCGTAACTCGTGTTCGGGGGGCTGGTAGGGGGCGCCGTAATGATTGCTGAGTACCCCTAGCAGGTGTCCATTGCGGGCGATGAGCGGCGTGGACACCACGGCGCGGATTCCTTCTGCCTCGGATATCAGCAGATCCTGGGTATTCCGTAGCGTCGGCTCCTGCCGCAGGTCCTCCAGGATGACGCGCTGCCGGCCGCGTTGTGCCGCACCACAGGTGGCGGCGCAGCCGTCCTCCGCAAAGTGCTGGAGGAACCGCGCGCTCAAGCCCTGGTGCACGACGATGCGGAGCCCGCCCGTGTCGTCGTCCACGAACTGGATGTTGCCCTTGTCCGTGCCGGTGGTCTCGGCCGCTGCGGCGAGGATCTCTTGCAGCAGCGTCATCAGGTCGTCCGGCTGCACCAGGCGCGTGCTGAGCGCCTGCAGCCGCGTCATGCGCGCCAGGTCCTGGGCGAGGCGACGCTCGGATGCCCGCATGGCCAGCTCGACCCGCTTCCTGTAGAGGGCCTCCACCACGGCCGGGGCCAGCGCCTCCAGGTCCTCCTGCTGCTCGCGGGTGTAGCCGCCCTCACGGTTGGCCACCACCAGCACGCCGATGATCTCGCCCGCATGTCGCAGGGGCACGCCCAGGAACGAGGCCAGCGATGGGTGGCCGCTCGGCACGCCGATGTCGTCGAGGTCCGCCGGCATGTCGTTGGCCAGCAGGCTCTGCCCGGCCTCGATCACCCGCCCGTACAGCCCATGGAGCGCGGCGCCTCCCGGTGGGTGGTGGGATGCGGTCTGCCCGTCGCCCATCGTGCAGTGCGCCCAGCCCATGTGGGTGTTGGTGAGCCCGTGTGGCAGCCTGCCGGTGCCAATCTCCCCCACGAACCCGGCCCGGCTGGCGGTGAGGTCCAGGGCAACCAGCAGGCACGTCTCCCCGAGCTGCTCCTCCGTCTCGCAGGTGATCGCCCCCTCCAGGATGCGGTTGATGCCGGCCAGAACCGCTCGCTGGCGCTGGAGGGCAGTCTCCGCGGCCTTGCGCTCGGTGATGTCGATGAACACGCCCACGCCGCCATCCAGTGTGCCGTCGGTGGTGTAGATGGGGGACGCATTGATCAGTAGATCGCCGGTCCGGCCATCAGGCCGAGGGATAGTCAGGAGGATCTCGTGGATCGTCTCGCCGTCGAGTGCCGCTCGAATGAGGGGCAGGTCGCGCGTCGCCACGGGGCTGCCGTCAGGGTGATGAAATCCCAAGCGGGCGAGAGCCGCGTATCCCTCACCCAGGGGGATGGGACACGCAAAGAGGCGCTGCGCGGCGGGGTTGGCGAGGACCACGCGCCCTTCTCGGTCGGCCACCAGGATCGCCTCGGGCGAGTTGGCGATTCCGGCCTGCATGAGCGCGCGTATGTCTGGCGGCCAATGCTGTGGTTGAGCCACGGGCTCCCTCTCGGGCGCGGACCCTTGCTCTGCGCAAAGCGCTCGCTCCGCGATGGCGCGGATGGTCGTCAGTCGTGTGTCTGACACATGGTCCACCGCGCCGGCGCGCAGCGCCTCGACGATCGCCTCCTCCAGGGGGGCATCCGACACGGTGATGATCGGCGCCTTGGGCTTGGCGTCCCGAACGATGCAAAAGTGCGAGGAGGGACGGTGGGCGTCGCCGAGGGCATACTCAACGATGGCCAGGTCCCACGGTACAGCAGAGGGGGCCGGCACCGCCGGAGGGGCGATGCTGCCGAGGAGGACGCCGTTGTCTCTCCCCCAGGCCTCTCGGATGCGCGCGTCGAGAGGCCCCGACGCGACGACGACGACGACGCGAGGATGATGATCGAATGGCACGGTGTCCCCCCAGCCCGAATGGCCCCCACGGCCGCGATGTCCACCACGCGAGGAAACGACCAGACAGGGCGGTACCCCCAACGGGAGCCAAGATACAACCGGGCGGACGCCACGTCAAGCGACGGGCGGCGAGGGTTCGGTCCAGGATCCCGGTTCGTAGGGACTCATGCAGGGCACGTCTCCCGAAGGTCCCCTGAGCGAGCCTCGGGTATCCGGGTCTGCCGTGGGGCCTTCGGGCGGGGGTTCACCGCGGGCCTCGCAGTAGCTTGGGGCAACCACAGCGATCTAGCTCGAAGCGCTGGCATATCTCCGCAGACCCACGCGAAACAACGCCGAGGCGCCCAGGAGAAGCGCCACGGCGAGGGCGACGGCGCCCGCAAGCATCGCCAGCGGCAGGTGACCCGTCAGCGCCTCAGCGGGGACGGTGGTGATGACGCCCACCGGCACCACCCAGGTGAGGACGAGGCGCAGCCAGCCGGGGTACAGCCCCACCGGGTAGCGCGCCATCTGCATGACGCCGCCGAACACCCAGGTGAGCATCAGCCCCGGGCTCCAGAAGACGAGGGCCGTGAATGCCAGCAGCATGGCGTACAGGACGACGATCCCCGCGCCCAGCGCCACGGCAAAGGCGGCCACCTGCCCTGCGCCGGGCGACCCGCCGGCGCCCCGTACGCCGTAGGCCACCACGCCGGCGCCGACGGCCAGATCGATCAGCGCCAGGAAACGCCACTCACGAAACGTGACCAGGAACTGGGTGTTCACCGGCCGCAGCAAGGTGAAATCGAGCCGCCCAGTCCACAGGTCACCGGTGAGGCCCGCCAGCGAGTCGAGGCCGGGGCCGATGAATAGCCGGCGCAGCCCCTCGGCGATGAGGTACACTCCGAGGAGCGTCAGGGTGGCAGGCAGGTCCCATCCCCGCACCCGGCTCACCTGGCCGTAGAGCACCCACACGCCGGCCGCGCCCGTAACCGCTCCCAGCAGCGAGTGCAGCACGCCGATGGCCAGGTTGGAGCGGTAGGCCAGCTCCTTCTGGAGCGAGGCACGCGCCAGGGATGCGACGATTAGCAGGTAGTGCATCTCAGCCTCCCACTCCCTCGTAGCGGCGCAGCCCCATCCGCCACAGGGCGACGGAGAGTGCCAGCGACAGGACCAACCAACCGCCGCCAACGGCGAACCCCTGTACCACTTGGGACGGGGCCAGTTGGCCGTTCAGCACCTCCACGGGAAAGCCCAGCATGTAGCGAAAGGGGAGCGCCGTGGCGGCCGTCCGGACGGCGCCGGGCAGGAGCTGTACGGGAGCCACCTGCCCCGCTAGCAGGAACACCAGCGCGTCCTGCACGGAGAGGAGCGCGTCGGCCCGGGTGGCCCAGAAGTAGAGCTGCGCCAGCCAGTAGCCCCAGGTGAAGCGCAGCGCCCAGGCCAGAGCCAGCGCCGGCACGAACATGGCCACATCGCCCCAGGTCCACCGCACGGCCGGGCGAAGCGCGAGGGCCAGCAGGACGGTGACCGGCACGGTGAACGCCAGGTACACCACCTTGCCCGCCACCTCCATGGCCAGCGTGTTGTAGACGGGCGGCATGGGTCGCAGGAGCAGGCCGTTGAGGGAGCCGTCGGCGATCAGCTCCCCCGCCGTCCAGTTGGACTGCGAATAGGTGATCTGGTTCACCACGATGAGCGCCAGGTAGTAGGTGACGAGACCGTCGCGCGTCATCCCGCCGATCGCCCCCTCTCCCGCGGCCACCGACCAGACGAACAGGTAGATGAGAGGCGGCACCATCCAGCCAAAGGCCAGAATGAAAAAGAACGATCGTGACGCCATCCATGACGACCATGTGTGCCTGACCAGCGCCAGGCCCGCGCGGGCGTTCACAGGTCACCTCCAGCAAAGACACGGTCGATCACCGCCTCGATGGGCGGATTCTCCTCCGCCAGATCCACCACCGGCAGCGTCCGCAGGAGGTGGGCCGTAACCGCCGGCGTCTCGGCGCGCGCCACCCGGAGGCTGAGCTGTCCGTCCACCGCCTCGAGGACGTCGACGCCCGCCGGCAGGCGCGACGCCACGTCCTCGGGGTGAGCGCCGTCCCCCAGGGTGAGGCGGAGCAGCTTGAACGGCGCCACGCGTTCGGCCAGGCGTTCCAGGTCGCCGTCGTACAGCAGGCGCCCCTCGTGGATGAGGATGACCCGCCGGCAGAGGGCCACCACGTCGGCCATATAGTGGCTGGTGAGGATGACTGTGACCTCGTGGCGGCGGCTGTACGCGGCGATAAAGTCGCGCAGGCGCCGCTGGATCGACACGTCTAGCCCGAGGGTCGGCTCGTCGAGAAAGAGCACCGACGGGCGGTGTAGCAGTGCCGTCACGAGTTCGCACTTTGTGCGCTCGCCCAGGGAGAGATTGCGCACGGGCCGCGACAGCACCGGCTCCAGGTCGAGGAGCGCCACCAGCTCGTCCAGCGTGCGGCGGTACTCTTCCGGCGTCAGGCCATAGATGGCGGCATGGACCTGAAAGCTGTCCAGCGGCGGGATGTCCCACAGTACCTGGTTCTTGTTGCCCAGCACCATGCTGATGCGCCGCAGGTACTCGGGGCGGCGCTCCCACGGCACAAAGCCGGCGACCCGCGCCTCCCCCGCGGTCGGGCGCATGATGCCGGCCAGCATCTTGAGGGTAGTGGTCTTGCCGGCGCCGTTCGGGCCGAGGAGTGCCACCGTCTCACCCCGCTCCAGGGAGAAATCGAGCCCCGTCACGGCGTGCACTTCCCTCTGCGCGCGCCGCACCAAGCTCCGCAGCGATGCGGCCAGCCCCGCCTCCCGCTCCGGCACGCGGTAGGTCTTGGTCAGGCCACGTACGAAAATCTCAGACTCTGCCACGCCTTACCTCCCTTCCCGAAACTGCCCGTCGTCCCGAGCGCCAGCGAGGGACCCTGACTCGCGTGAGCCAGGGTCCCTCGCGTTGTTCGGGACGATGGGCATGATACTCTCGAGTGTTTTACTTCCAGTATACAACCCTAGTGGACAACTGGAGGGTTTGGCGGCCCAAGCGGGCTCGTCGTCGCGAGCAGCGCGAGGAACCTCGATCAGCTACACAAGGCCCCGCGCTGCGCTCGGGGCGACGTGAAGGGGCGTGCGGAGACAGGGCGCGGGCGCGACGGTCTGAGGCTGGGGCGATGGACTGGGGGCCAGGATGGCGGATTGGGGCTCGGGGCAACCGATAGGGGTGGGGCGGACGGGTGGCTGGAACGGGGAGGAGGTGCTTGCGACGGAGGAGGGGCGAACCCTGGAAAGCAACTGGAGGGTTTGCGCGGCCTCAGCGCGCCGGACGGCGACGTTCGATCATCGCGCGGAGCTGGGCGATGACGTCTTGAGCGCGGCGCTCCTGATCCCTGAGGGCCGACTGCCAGCGGTCGGCGGCCGTGTACACATCCTCGTCGGGGGAGGGGGTGTCGAGGGCGTGGCGCACGTCGTCCAGGCCGTGCTGGAGGCGCAGGAACATGCGCAGGATGGCCATGCAGCTATAGCCCGCCTGGCGCAGCAGGCGGATCACGCGCAGCCGGCCGATCTCGGCGGCGCTGTAGCGGCGGTAACCGCTGCGCAGGTCGCGGGGCACGGCGATGAGGCCGTTGCGCTCCCAGCTTCGCAGGGTGTCGATGGTGACGCCGAGTCGCTCTGCCACCTGCCCGATGCGCAGGGGTTCGGCGGTGGCGTCGGCCGGCACGCCGCGCGCCCACTGGTCGAGGAACTCGGCCGCCGCCTCGGCCTCGGCGCACTCGGCGCGCACCTGGGCGAGGTAACGGTAGGCCTCCTCCAACGCGCCCCCCAGATCGCCCGCCGCGGCGCGAAGGACGAGGGCCAGCACGGGGTCCTTGCCGCCGGGGTAGGGCCACTGGAGCGCGGTGCGCGCCAGGCGCATCTGGTCCACGTGCTCGGTCGTGAACAGGCGGTACCCGTTGGGGCCACGGGGGATGGGCGGCAGGAAGCCCCACTCCTCATAGAGGCGCACGGTGTTGGGGTGCACGCCCACCGCCCGCGCTACCTCGGCGGTGCGCAGGGGGCGCTGTTTCGTTGGGCGACCGCGGTCCGGCGACATGGCGATGATTCCTCGCAAAGATGCACCAATGATACTGCTTCGGACGCGCCGAGGCCAATGCGACTCGGGCCCCGGGTCGTCGCGGCGCGGTGGCCCATCTCCAATGCCCGGTCACCTACCACGAAGCGCCTTTGCCAGACGCACGGCGCGCGCCACGATGGTCAACGGCACGCTTGTCCGATACACCTTGGCGCGGGCCGCAAAACACGCTATGATAAGGGTAGACGAGTGGCAACGATTCGCAATCCTCTCCATGGCGCCGCTGGCCCAAGTGGTCGCACCGATCATCCGCACCGCCAACCCAGCATCCATCCACCACCACTACCTGTATCATGTGTCAGCCCGCTGCATCGCACCGCGTTACCTCACCCACCACTCGAAGCCAAGTCATGCCGTTTCACGTGATGGGAGGCGTAACGATGAACACGATCGCGAGATCGCCTATGACGACGCGACCGGTCTATCCCTGGTGGCTGGTTCTGCTGCAGGGAATTGGCGCAGTCCTGCTAGGGCTCATGCTGGTGAGTGCCCTGGGGGCGGCGGTTGACGTGCTGGCCCAGGCACTGGGTTGGTTCTGGATGCTGGTGGCCGCGGCGACAGCTGTGAGCATCTTTGTAGACAGGAGGCTGTGGGGCGCCAAGCTCGTGTCGGCGGTCCTGGGTGTCGTCGCGGCGGCGCTGGTGGTCGATCACCCCCTGTGGGCCGCGGCCCTGGAGCCGATCACCCTCACCTGGATTCTGGGGATCTATGGCATCATCGCTGGGGCGACGTACCTGGCCCGAGCCATCATGGACGGGGCCGGCTGGGCGCCTGGGGCGTTGGGACTGACGGTGTTCCTCCTGGGGGTGGCTCTGCTGAGCACGCCGGTCATTGCCACGCCGGTGCTCATCGGCGTGATGGCCGCCGTCGCCATCCTGGGGGGGCTCGCCGCCATCGTGGGCTCACTGGGTCGGCGTTCCGCCGAGAGGGTCGAGCGCGAGGAGGCCGTAGCCGAGGTAGCGGCGCCCGAGGAGATGGCACCCGCGCCCGCGGCAGCGCCACCTCCGCCGGAGGCGGCCAGACATGCTGTCAGGGTCTATCAGGCGCCGGAGGCCGAGCCAGTGCCCGAGTCGGAGCCGGTGCTCGAGGAAGAGCGCGCGCCCGAGGAGCATCCTGTATCCGATATCACTCTCGAGGCCGACGTGGAACGCCAGCCCGAGGTCGAGAGGGATGGCGGGTCGGACGTCGAACGCCGCTGATCGCGTCGCGACGGCGGCGCGTGGGGTTCAGAGCCAGGCGGCGAGCGATGGTCGGCCCTACAAGCGCCCGTATTCGTCCGCGGCCTCGCAAAAGGCGGCGATGTTGGCAAAGGGGACATAATCCAGGTCATAGGCGGGCGATAGCAGCAGCCCCTCAGGCCCCAGCGTCTCGACGCGATGCTTTACCTCGCGGCGGATCTGGTCCGGCGTGCCGCGCACCCACAGGTTCGCTGTGCCGACAGTGCCCCACAGCGCCAGCCGGTCGCCAAAGGCGTGCTTGATGGCCGCGGCGCTCATACAGTCGGGCTGCACCGGGTTGATGACGTTCACGCCGGCGTCGATCAGGTCGGGTACCAGGCCGGTGAAGTCGCCGTCGCTGTGATAGAACACGATCAGCTCCGGCGACACCTCGCGCGCGGCACAGATGGCGCGGGCAAAGCGCGGCTTCAGGAAGCGGCGCCACATCTGCGGGCCGATCACCAACCCCGTGGGCATGGCCACGTCATCGTCCAGCAGCAGGACGTCGACGCCGGCGTGGGCCAGGAGGAGCACGTTGTGCACCAAGAGTTCGGTGAGTTGGTCGAGCAGGTAGTTGGCCCACGGCTCGCTGGTGGCCAGGTCGAGGAGAAAGCGCTGAAAGCCGCGCAGGCGATAGGCGGCCTCGAATAGCTTGCCCCCCAGGTGAGGCGGGGCGCCGGCCACCGCCCACCCCGCGTCGTGCCAGGCGCGCACCTGCGCCGGCAGGTTGAGGGAACGGCTCGGGTGCGTGAGGTTGGGCACGATGCGCTCGAGGGTGGCCTCGATGCGCTCCCGCGAGCGCGGCCGGTCGTCGGGTTCCGACTCGGGGTGGTAGCCCCACTCGTGGTAGGTGCGTAGCTGGTCCATATCGCCCAGGTGCACGTCCTCCGGCAGGTCGGCCAGGTAGCGGCGAAAGTCGTCCTGCTCGGGGAGCGGGTCAAAGCGGGCAAAGCGCACGTCGATCTGAAAGTGGTCCTCGGTGGGCACGGGCTCGGTCTCGGGCCGCGAGACGGCGAAAAAGCCCAGCGCCTTGGGGATACGGTCGGGGCGGCGGCAGGTGAGGGCCAGGCGCACACGTTCGCGTGGGTTCATGACACCTTTGTCCTATGGCCGGTGGCACGGCGCGCGCCATGCCGGGGACTGACGAGGAGGCCCGCGCCGTGTATGCGGCTCGGGCCCACTATAGCACGTCGTCGCGGGGGCGTCCACGGCCCGTTTGCGAGTCGATGGCCCGCGGTATTTTTCCGGCCCTGCCGATGGTCTTTTCTAGGCTAACCGGTGGAGTCTCGTGGCAGACGCCGAGACGCTCGTCGAGTCGGCTCCACGTCAGGCGTGGCGGCCTTGTCGGTAAGTGATGGGAAGGCTCCAGTGCCGGCATGGCCCAGGATGGCGTCGGTTTCTCAGGCGAAGGAGGCGTGGGATGGAAAGGGCTGTTCGTGCATGGAGTCGGCGGCGATTCATGGCGGGTGCCTTGGCGGGACTCGGCGCCACCTTGCTGGCGGCGTGTGCCCCGCAGACCGTGGAGGTGGAGAAAGAGGTCACCAGGGTCGTGGAGAAGGAGGTCGAAAAGATCGTCGAGGTGCAGGTGACCTCGACTCCCGCCCCTCCCGGCCAACGGGAGATCGTGTACTATGACCGGACCACCTCGGCGCCCGAGTGGGCGGACGCGTACAACGAGACGCATGACGACATCCACGTGGCGGTCGAGATTCAGCCCCCCAACCAGCGGTACGAGCAGCTCATCGCCGCCATCATGGCCGGCAACGCGCCCGACGTCATCGGCCTCGACTGCGTGCAGGTGGGGCGTTTCGCCCAGTTGGGCGCCGTGGCGCCGCTGGAGGAACTCATCCCGGCGGAGACGCTGGGGCTCTACTTCCAGAACTTGGTGACCAAGTCTGGGCACTATGGCGTCTACCAGGGGCATCTGTACGGCGTGCCGTTCTGGGTGGATATGTCGATCCTCTACTACAACAAGGCCTTCTACGAGGAGGCCGGCGGGGACCCCGAGAACGCCTTCCGCTCGTGGGACGACTATATCGTCTACGGCAAGGCGGCCACCGTCGAGGATCGTTTCGGGTTCGCCATGCTGACGGGCGGCGGCGCCGACTTTTTGTACCAACCGTGGATCTGGGCCCAGGGCGGCGATTTCGTCAACAGCGACTGGACCGCCTCCACCGCGGCGAGCGATCCGGCGGTAGCCAACATGCTGCAGTTCATGCGCGACCTCATCCACACGCACCAGATCACCAACGACGCCGTGGCCACCGACTGGACCGCCGCCAGCAACCTCTTTACCAATCAGAAGGCGATGAGCCATCACCTGGGCGGCGGCGGCGTGGGCCTCATCCGCGGCGAGTTCCCCGAGCTGTGGGAGGTGCTGGGCGTCACCCTCATCCCCGGCCCCGAGGAGGGGCAGACCTCCTCCTTTATCGGAGGCAACGTGGCGAGCGTCACCACCCAGTCGCAGGACAGGGAGGCGGCGCTCGACTTTGTTCTCTGGGCCACGGCCAGTGACGAGGGGCAGAGCGTCACGGGCCAAGTGGGGTACCTTTGCGGCACGCCGACGGGGATGGAGCTGCCGGTGTTCGCCGAGGCCTCGGATATCTATGGCGCTTTCAAGCAGGGCCTCGACACGGGCTATCCGTCGGCCAACGACCCACGCTTTGACGAGGTGCGCAGCCCCTTCATGGACGCAGTGGCCGCCGCGCAGCTGGGTGAGCGCCCCATCGACGACATCGTGCAGCAGATGGACACCGACATCAACCGCATTCTCCAGCGCTAGGAGGGTTTGGGGCAGGCGCCTCCACGCGGGGAGGTCCCGCGCTGCGATGTGCGGGGCCTCCCCGCGGGCGCTGCCATCCACATACTGGGTCGAACCTGTTCACACCCGAGCGTGTCGAACGAGGGGGGCGATCGATGGATGCGGCGAGCAAAGAGCGTAACGCCGCGCGAGGCGGGGCGGTGCGCCGCGGCCCGGTGGAGCGGGTGCGCGTGGCCTTGGGAATCTCGCGGCAAGAGGTGACGGCCATCCTGTTCATCCTGCCGATGATGACCATGTTGACGGCGTTCCTGTTGATTCCCACGGTAGCGGCCTTTTCGCTGGCTTTCCAGGATTGGGCGGTGGGCGGCGTGCGCCCGAATCAGTGGGTGGGATTCGGCAACTATGCCCGGATGGCCCAAGAGTGGCGGTTCTGGAACTCGTTGCGCGTGACGTCGATCTATGCGGCGGGCATGGTGGTCTTTCCCTACGCCCTGGCCCTCCCCCTGGCGCTGTTCATGAACATGAAGATCAAGGGGCGTACCCTCTACCGCACCCTCTTTTTCCTCCCCGTGGTGACGCCCGTGTCGGCGGCGGGCCTGGTGTTCGTGTTTCTGTTCAATACCGACTTTGGCATCGTGAACGCGGCGCTCGTCTCCTTGGGATTGATCGGGACGCCCATCAGCTGGTTGGGGCGGGCCGGCACGGCCATCCCCACCACCCTCACGATGATCGTGTGGTCCATCGCGGGGTTCAACGCCATCACCCTGCTGGCGGGGTTGCAGGTCATCACGGACGACATCGTCGAGGCGGCCACCCTCGACGGCGCCACGCGCTGGCCGCTGTTTCGGTACATCACCCTGCCCATGCTCAAGCCGGCGTCGGTGGTGGTGGTGAACTTTGGCCTGGTGGGCGCCTTCAAGGTGTTCGGCGAGATCTATGTGATGACCCAGGGCGGCCCGGCCAAGGCCACCGAGGTGCTGGGCCTGTATCTGTACGAGAACGCTTTCCACTACTGGCAGCTCGGCTATGCCACCGCCGTGGGCACCGTCATCTTTGCCTTATGCCTCATCGTGCAGGCGGTGATGTCGCGCCTCGGCCGCGTGGATTGGCGATAGCGGGCACGTTCCATCTCGCCCAGGGGCGGGCGAGACCAAGAGGGAGAGGCGATGGTTCGTTACCACCACCCGCTGTGGCATCGGGTCAAGGTGACCCTGGGCGTCTTGGCGCTGGCCACCTCGCTCGGGGTGTTCATGTTCCCCTTTTTCTGGATGATCTCGAGTTCGCTCAAGACCCTCCGCGAGGTGAGCGTGTTCCCCCCGCCGGTGCTGCCGGCGTCTCCCCAGTGGGACAACTATGCCGTGGCCTTTGAGCGGGCGCCGCTCATGCGCTACGGCCTGAACAGCCTCATCGTCTGTGTGGCGGTGATCCTGGGCGTGATCGTGCTGAGCCTGCTCGCCTCCTATGCCCTGGTGTTCCTCGATTTTCGCCTCAAGGGGGTCGTCTTTCTGGCGCTCCTGGCGCCCCAGATGGTGGCGCCGGTGTCGCTGATGCTGCCTCTCTTTATGATCCTGCATCGCGCGGGCTTGCTCAACACGCTGCCCGCCCTTATCATCCCCTACACCGTGCTGTACTCGCCGTTCGCCATCTTTTTGCTGCGGGGCTACCTGCAGAGCCTGCCGCGCGACCTCGTGGAGGCGGCGCGGGTGGATGGCGCCTCCGAGCTGTGGACGCTCACCCAGGTGATCGCGCCGCTGACGCGCCCGGCGCTGGCGACGGTAGCCGTGTTCTGCTTTATCTGGTCGTGGAACGAGTTTCTGTTCGCCATGGTGTATGTGCAGCGTCCCCTGCTGCGCACCATCAGCGTGGGGCTGGCCCTGCTGCAGTCGGTGCCCAACTTTCCGCCGCAGACCAACATCATTATGGCCGCGGCGACGGCGGTCACCGTGCCGGTGCTGCTGCTGTTCATCACCATGCAGCGCCAGTTCATCGGCGGCATGACGGCCGGCGCCGTCAAGTAGCCTCGATAACGGAAAGGGGGAGGCAGATGACTTTCGACGGACTCGGCCCGTTGGCCCTGCGGCCGTTGCCCTTGGGGCGCGTGCTGCCCCGTGGCTGGCTGTGGCAGCAGCTCCGCCTGCAGGCCGACGGCCTGTCGGGCCACCTCGATACCTTTTGGCCCGACGTCGCCGAGAGCGGCTGGATCGGCGGTCGCGCCGAGGGGTGGGAGCGCGGCCCCTACTGGCTCGACGGGGTGGTGCCCCTGGCCTACCTCCTGAACGATCCCGGGCTGCTGGCCAAGGTGCGGCATTGGATGGACTATACCCTGAGCCATCAGGGGGCCGACGGCTGGCTCGGCCCGGTGCAGGACGCCGCCACCGGACGTTACCGGCCGTACGACCCCTGGCCGGCGTTCGTCTACCTCAAGGCCGCCACCCAGTACCAGGAGGCCTCGGACGATCCGCGCGTGGTTCCGGCGATGCAGCGCTTTTTCGCGCGGCTGGAGGGGCTGTTGGCCGAGGCGCCCCTCTTTGACTGGGGTCGGATGCGTTGGGCGGACCTGATGCTGTCGATCCACTGGCTGTACGCGCGCACCGGCGAGGCGCGCTGGCTGCGCCTGGGCGAGACGGTGCAGCGCCAGGGGTTCGATTGGCGCGCGCTGTTCGGCGACTATCCCCACCGCCAGCGCACGCCGCGCGAGGCGTGCAACATGGTCACCCATGTGGTGAACAACGCCATGGCGATCAAGGCGCCCGGCGTCTGGTACCGACAGTCGCGCGACGAGGGCGATCGCCAGGCGGTCGGGGCGATCATCGAGGCGCTGGACCGCTACCACGGCCAGGCGACCGGCGTCTTCACCGGCGACGAGCACCTGGCCGGCCTGAACCCGTCACAGGGGACCGAGCTGTGCGCGGTGGTGGAGTACATGTACTCGCTGGAGGTGCTCCTGTCGGTGCTGGGCGAGCCGGCGCTGGCCGACCGACTGGAACGCATCGCCTACAACGCGCTGCCGGGCACCCTCGGCCCCGACCTGTGGACGCACCAGTACGACCAGCAGGCCAACCAGGTGCAGTGCGCCGTCGTCCTGGACCGCGTGTACACGAGCAACTTTCCCGATGCGAACCTCTTTGGCCTGGCGCCCAACTATGGCTGCTGCACGGCGAACATGCATCAGGGCTGGCCAAAGCTCGCGGCGCACCTGTGGATGGGCACCCCCGACGGGGGGCTGGCCGCCGTGGGCTATGCGCCCGCTGAGGTGACGTTGCCGGAGGCGCGCGCCCGCGTCGTCGTCGAGGGGGACTATCCCTTCGCCGACGAGGTGCGGCTGCGCGTGGAGGCCGAGGACGCGGCGACCTTCCCGCTGTGGCTGCGCATCCCGGCGTGGGCGGAGGGGGCGGAGGTGACCGTCGCCGGCGAGGCGCCGCTACGGCCCGAGCCGGGCGCGTGGTGTCGGGTAGAGCGCGCTTGGGAAGGGCATGAGGAGGTGCTGCTGCGGCTGCCGGCGCGTCTGACCGTCGCGGAGCGGTACCGCGGCGCCGTGGCCGTGGAGCGCGGGTCCCTGGTGTTCAGCCTGCGCGTCGGCGAGGAGTGGCGGCAGGTGGGCGGGCAGCCGCCTCACGCCGATTGGGAGGTGCATCCCACCACGCCGTGGAACTATGCCCTGGAATTGGACCGCGCGGCGCCGGAGCGTAGCCTGCGGCTCGAGCGGCGCCCGCTGGGCGCGCAGCCCTTCTCACCGGAGGGCGCGCCGCTGGTCCTCCACGGTCACGGGCGGCGCGTGCCCGGTTGGACGCTGGCGCACGGGGCCGCCGCCCCACCGCCCCAGAGCCCCGTCGCCTGCGCCGGCCCCGTCGAGGAGGTCACGCTCCTGCCCTACGGCAGCGTGCGCCTGCGGGTGACCGAGTTGCCCGTCTGCGGGTAGAGCATCGGTCCCGACGCAGCGGGGGAGGCCCCTGAAGGGCCTCCCCCGCTGGTGATCCAGGCCGCCTTTCCGATGCGTTAGGAAGACTGTGGCTTAGATCATCTCTGTAATAACGAATTCATTCGTTTCCTGTGTCTTTGTCAGGCCTTGCGCCTGACGTCGTCACCGCCCTCGTCGCGGGGCACGCCTAGCCCTCAACCCGCCATGGCCTCTTGCGCCGCCTCCGCCAGGCGCGCCAGGTCCAGGGCGTCGCGCCGTTCGGGGAAGGCGAAGGGCACGACCCACCACTCCTCGGTAAAGGCCGCCGTCGCGCCGGGCTCCAGCGTCTCGCCGGGGCCGATGGGCTCCAGCTCGCACACCACGTCCTGGTAGTACCAGAGCGAGATGGTCAGCCCCGCCGCCTCGATATAGACGCGGTCCGGGTAGGTGGGAAAGCGCTTGATGAACAGCAGGTCGTTGGGCATCAGGTAGGCGAACCAACCGGCGTACGAGTCGATCCCCAGCTTGGGGTAGGCCGGCGTGTCGAACACCTCGAGAAAGCCATCACGCACGCGGATGGCCGGGTCCTCCGGGCGCACGTCGATGCCCGATCCCGGCACGTACATGACGTACTGGTGCGGGAAGCGGCTCAGCTCCGGGGTGAGGGGCACCACGGCGATGCCGTGTCCGCGGCCAAAGGTGCGCGCCCAGTAGTTGCAGCGTGTGGAGCGGTCCGACACGTTGCGCACCGTCTGGGTGCAGGCCAGGTGCGAGCCCTCTGCCGCCAGAGAAAAGTCGCGAGTGAGCTGCACCCCCACCGTCGGGCTGGGGGCGCTCGTCATGCGCGCCGCCGAGGGGCCGGTGATCGCGGCCTCCCAGGGGCCGACCCACAGCTCGGGGCGCTTGGGGAGGATCAGCTCCGGGCCGATGTCGAAACGCCCGCCCGAGGGAAAGAGGAGCGGCGTGCGCTGCCCCGGCTCGACGGTGACGCCGTTGTGCTCGGGGTCGAGCCACAGGGCGTTCTCTCCCCGCCAGGCGTACTCGAGCACGCGCCCGCCGACGTGCGGCCCGAGGACCACGCGTGCGTCGGCGTTCTCGAGCGCCACGCAGCCCTGATAGCCGGCGTAGTCGATCCATGAAGCGCTCATATAGGTCTCCTGTCTACCGTTCATCGATGGTACGCGGATTCCGCTGATCCCACGCCGATCTCCGCTGGTCTATGGAATAATCAGCGAAAACCTGCGCACCATCTGCGGAATCTGCGTACCATCAGGTTCTCTTACCGACGCCATTGTCCGTCAGCCACACGTCCCAGGCGGCCTGCAGGATGCGCATGGTGGGGAGCACCGCCTCGACGTCCACCGCCGGCGCCCGCCCCTCGCGCACCGCGGCCACGAACTCGGCGTCCTGCAACTGGATGCGGCTCGGCCCCTCACCCACGAGGACGCCATCACGGTCGCGCAGCACGCCGTGGTCGGCCAGGAGGGTGTCCTCCAGGCCGATGACGAGATAATCGTGTTGCCCCCAGTGGGCGTTGTGCGACAGGCTCACCTGCACCAGCGCGTCGTCGTCGGTGATGGGGCTCACGGCGCGCCACTGCAGCGTGACGTCCAGCGGCGCGTCGAGGGTCGGCCAGGCGGGGCCCAAGTGGGCGCACAGGTCGCGGGCGCGGTGCGGTCCGAGGATGTCCATCACGCCGTCGACGGTGTGGCAGCCGTGGTGCCAGAGGACGCTGTCGACCCAGCCGTGGTGGGCCTGCTCCGTCCTGATCTCGCCCCGACGCAACATGTGAAAGCGGGCCGTCACCTGGAGAGGGTGGAACGCGCCCGCCGCCACGCGGCGGCGCAGCTCGGTGCGGCCGGCCTCAAAGCGCTCCGTGTGGCACACCATCACCCGCAGGTCGTGCTTCTGAGCCAGGCGCCCGATCTCGACCGTCTCGGCGAGGCTGAGCGCCAGGGGGATCTCGCACAGCACGTGCTTGCCCGCCCGCAGCGCCGCCATGGTCTGCGCCGCGTGGAGGGCGTTGGGCGTGGTGACGACCACGGCATCGAACCCGCCGTCATCCAGCGCCGCCTCCAGGGAGGTCGCGCCGCGCGTATAGCCGTGCTCCGCGCGGAACGCCTCGGCGTGCTCCTGCCGGGGGTTGATGACGGTGTGCAGCTCGACGTCGGGCAGCGACGCGAGGGCACGGGAATGGCTCACCGCCATGCGTCCCGTGCCGACCATGCAGATCCTCATGGTGTGCCTCCAGCCGCTGCGGGTGGCTCGAGCGCCCCCACCCGCATCAGCGCCCCCGCGCCAGCCAGGCGTCGCGCAGCGCGCACAGGGCGGCGACGTCCTCCGGCGAAGCGACGTGGGGTCCCACCTCAAAGGTACGCAGCCCCGCGAAATCGATGTCGTCCAGCGCGTCGAGGAATGCCTCCCAGTCGGTGGTGCCGCGGCCGGGGAGGATGTGCTGATCGTCGCCCTGGCCGTCGTTGTCCTGGATGTGCAAGGCAAAGAGGCGAGCGCCCGCCTCGCGCACCTCGTCGGCGGCGCTGTACCCGTTGGCGTTCGAGTGGCCGGCATCCAGGCAGACCCCCACGTGGTCGCCCAGGCCGTCGATCATGGCCAGCACCTCGCCGATGGTGGTGCCGGGGCGGGGAGTATGCCGGGCGGGAAGGTTCTCCAGCGCCATGCGCACGCCGGCTTCGGCGGCGTATCCCGCCATCTCGACCACCGACTCGCGCGACCGCGCCGTCTCGGCGTCAAAGGTCTCCTTCGAGTAGGGGTGCGTCGAGGCGTTGGGGTGGCAGATCACCGCCTCCGCGCCGACCTCCGCCGCCAGGTCAAAGGTGGCCCGGGCGGCGTCGAGGGCGACTCGTCGCGCCGCGGGATCGGGGTTGGCGACGTCCCACGCGACGGTGGGGATATGCAGGGAGGCGGGCGTCAGGCCGAGGGCCGCCAGCTCGCGCCGCATGGCGGCGGGATCCTTGTACCAGTCACCGAGATGGCCCGGGTCGCACCCCAGCTCCACCAGCGTAAAGCCCGCCCCGGCGATGAGGGCCAGCGCCTCGGCGCGCGGCGCCTCCTGGACGATGTAGGTCGAGATGCTATAGCGTTGCATGGCTCTCTCCACGTATAGGTTGTCGCCCACCGCCCCACCGGCGACGGGCGCGGGGGGCGTTGCGGCCTACCAGTCGGCCACGGCGCCGTCGGACTCGTAGAAATGCTCGCCGCCGAGTTCCTCGGTGTACTCGACCTCGTTCTTGAGGAATGCCTCGTCGATCTCGATCCCCAGGCCGGGGCGGGCGGGCAGGTCGATGAAGCCGTCGCGCACCCGCCAGGGCTCCACGAGCATCCCCTCGCCCAGGCCCTGGTCGACCTGCTCCTGGATGAAAAAGTTGGGCACGGCGGCGTCGACCTGCAGGCAGGCGGAGAGCGCCACCGGGCCGATGGCGCAGTGGGGCATGGTGTGCACATAGTACACTTCTGCCATGTTGCAGATGCGCTTCAACTCGCTGATGCCGCCGCAGTGGGAGCCGTCCGGCTGGATGTACGCCACGGCGCCCTTTTCGAACACCTGGCGGAACTCCCAGCGGCTCAGGAGGCGCTCGCCGGTGGCGATGGGGAAGGGGACGTGGTCGGAGACGAGCTTGAGGGCGTCCACGTTCTCCTGCGGCACCGGCTCCTCCACGAACATGGGCCGCATCCCCTTGATCTCGTTGCACACCTCGATGGCCAGCGCCGGCGTCAGCTTGCCGTGGAAATCAAAGCACAGCTCCACGTCGGGGCCCACCCACTCGCGCATGGTGTAGGCGCACTTGCAGAACTCGTCGATGCGCTCGGGCGGCTCGTGGGCGCGCCACTTGCCGGGGATCCCACCCTTGAAGGCGGTGTAGCCCCCCTTGGCCGTGAGCGCATCGAGGCGCTCACGCGCCGCCTGCAGCCCCTCGTCCGAGAGGTCGCGGATGCCCCAGTGGGCATAGACGCGCAGCCTGTCGCGCACGGCGCCGCCCAGCAGGGCGTACACCGGCACGCCGAAATGCTTGCCGGCGATGTCCCACAACGCCTGGTCGATGCCGGCGAGGGCCGTCATGAGCACGTTGCCGCCCCGGAAAAAGGCGGAGCGGTAGATGTGCTGCCAGTGGTGCTCGATGCGCAGCGGGTCCTTGCCGATGAGGTACTCGGCGAGTTCCTCGACCGCCGCCCAGGTGCTCTTGGGCTTGCCCTCCAGGGTGGTCTCGCCCCACCCCACCAGGCCGTTGTCCGTGGTGATCTTGACCAGGCGCATGCGCTTGGTCGGGAAGAACTGCTCGATCTTGGCGATCTTCATGGGTCCCCCTACGGTGTCAGGATTCGGTGATGGCGCGCAGCACGAGGCGCACCAGCTCGGGCGTGGCGCGGCCGGCGATCTGGTATGGGCCGGGGGCCAGGGCGATGACCAGCTCCTCCGGCGGCACGACGATGACGGCGTGGCCCCCCGCGCCCAGGGCGGCAAACGCCTCCCGCGGGATGATGCCCCAGCCGTCGAACAGCATCCCCTCCTGGTTCGTCCAAAAGCCGTACCCGTAGCGCCAGAGGTCCTCGTGGCAGTGGGCGCGCACGTCGGGGTTGACGCCCACCGCCTCGACCATCCACGCCTCGGGCACCACTTGCACGTCGCCCCAGCGCCCGCGGTTGCACCACAGCCAGCCGAGGCGCGCCATGTCGGGCCCCGACACCTGGATGCCGGCATAGTAGCCGAACACCTCCAGCCGCGCCTCGGGGTGCAGCTTGAAATTCGTGTACGCGTTGCCGAGGCGGGCGCCGATGGGCGCGCCGATCTTTTCCTGGACCAGCTCACCAAAGCCGGGGCTTGCGACGGGGTTGGCGATGTCGTAGCACCCGTAGGCGCGGGCGATGGCGTGGCACAGGACGTTCATGCCATAGGTCTGGTAGTTGAACACCGTGCCCGGCTCCTCGCCCGGCTTCATATAGCCCGAGGTGTTGGAGATGAGCTGGCGAAAGGTGATGGCGCGGTCCTTGGGGTAGGCGTAGCGCCCCGCCTTGGGCCCCCGCCCCTCGGGCACGTCCATCATCTCGGGAAAGTAATCCACCACCGGCGCGTCGGCGGAGGGGATCCTGCCCTCGGCGATGGCGATTCCCAGCATGCTGGAAAAGAGAGATTTGGCGGCGGAGGCGATGGCCAGGCGCTCGTCGGGGGCGATGCCGCGGTAGCGCTCGTGGACGATGGCGCCGCCGCGCGCCACGACCAAGCGGTAGGGCCGGTCGCCGATCACCTCCTCGATCCACGCGTCGGCGCGCGCCAGGCCGGCGGGATCCATGCCCGCCTCGCGCGGGTCCACCCGCGTCCAGTCGTGCCCGGGGAACAGCTTGGCCTCCATGATCCTCTCCTGTCCTAGGCCCACTCGGCCGCCATACGCGTCCACGACCGCCACGTCGCGCCGGGCTCCAGCTCCACGATCCCCTCGGTGCGGCCCCGCTCCAGGGCGTTCAGCGCCCCCGGCGCGCAGGTGCTCACCACCGGCGAGAGGATGTGGCGCTCGGGCGGGGCATAGTTGCCCAGGTAGGCAAAGGCGTCCTCGGAGGTGATGGTAACCGTCAGGCCCGAGCGCGTCTCGTGCACCGACCAGCACACCCCACCCCCCGCGCCGTCCGCCGCGTCATCCTCGGGGCGCGTGGAGTAGAGGGACAGCAGCGGCCTCCCATCGATGGTGGCGGCCGCCAGATGGGCGTCCAGCCGTTGGCCGTCGCGGATGTCCAGCTCGGGCGGCACGGGCAGGAACCCCGCCTCGAAGGAGCGCATGGTGCGCACGTACGCGCCGTTGGCGCGCATCACCAGGTCCTCCAACCCCCCGCCCGGCAGGAGCGGCACGGGAAAGTAAGGGTGGATGCCCAGCCCGAAGGGGATCGTCTCCGGGCCGATGTTCGTTACCTCGTACTCGGAGAGGAGGGAGGCGTCGGTGAGGGTGTAGGTCACCCGCAGGCGGAAGGGGAAGGGATACTCGGCCAGCAGGTCGTCGGAGACGGGATCGCCGCCGCCCACGGTGATGGAGGCGCGCGCGTGGGCGCCGTCGGCGTCCGCCCAGGTCTCCTCCAGCGTCCAGGGGTGGTCGCGCGTCAGCCCGTGGATATAGTTCCCCTCCCGACCGGGGCGCCGGGTATAGCGCTTGCCCCGGTAGACAAAGGCGCCCTCGTGAATGCTGTAGGGATAGGGGAAGAGGATGGGATTGCCAAAGAAGGCGGGGCGGCCGCGGAACGGCTCCCACGACGGCGCCTCGGACAGCAGGCCGACCCAGCGTTCGTCGCGCAGGACGCGCCAGGCGGTGCAGCAGAACCCCTCGGACGGCGTGAGCGCCGCCCTTGCGCCGGATCGTTCGAGCCAGAGGTCGACGGGAAGGCCGGAATCGGCGTGCGTGGAGCGGTCTGAATTCCTATCGGTGGTCACGTAGTCTCCTGAGGTGTCAAGATGGATAGCGTTCAGCCCGAGATCGCCGGGCAGCAGCATAGTCGCGCTGCGGGGAGGCGTCAACCGTGGGGGAGGGGGCTGGACTGCTGTGATGTGTGGAGGGGCGGGATCGAGCGTGGAAGGGTGACGCCGCGGTCGGCTCCCCCCGCGGACACACCCGCGGATAAATCCGGCGGCTGGCAGGCCCAGGGCACTAGGCTCAGAAGCGCGCCGAGGCGCGCTGTATCGCTGCGAGGGGTGAGCCCGCCTCGGCGGGCTTGCTGGATCAGCGGCGCGCTTGAGCGCGCCCGGCGGATGCGCGGCGCGATCACATTGCCAATCTCCCGATTCCTCGCTATCCTATCCTCCAATCGACTCGCCTCCCACCCGATCGGAGTCACCCATGCGCGTGCAGCTCCTCTCCCCCGAGCAGATCGACCGCATCCACGCCGCGTCGCTGGCCATCCTGGGGCGCACCGGCGTGCACGTGCCGCACCCCGAGGTCCTTAGCCGCTTCGCCGACGCAGGCGCAACCGTCGACCACGCCGCGCAGCGGGTGCGCATCCCGCCCGACCTCGTCACGCGCTCACTAGAGACGGCGGGCAAGGCGTTCACCCTCTACGGCCGCGACTTGAGCCGGCGGGCGGCCTTTGGCCAGGGGCGGCGCAACTATAACAGCATTGCCGGCGAGGCGCTGTGGGTCGACGCGCCGGGGGGCGAGCGCCGCTACACCACCCTGGCCGACGCTGCCACCGCCGCGCGGGTGGGCGATGCCCTCGAGGCGCTCACCATGGTGGGCGCCATGAGCGACCCCCACGAGCTGCCCCCCTCCTGGCGCTGCGTGCGCGTGATGGCCACCCTCCTGGAGAACACCACCAAGCCGATCCACTTTTGGTACCACGACCGCGCCTCGGCGCGTTTCTGCAACGAGATCACGGTGGCCGTGCGCGGCGACCGGGAGCGCGCGGCGCGCTATCCCCTCTGCTACCCCTTCCTCGAGCCGATCAGCCCGCTGCGGTTCGCCTTCAACGGGATCGACCTGCTCTTTGCCACTGCCGAACTCGACCTGCCGGTGCCCATCGGCCCCATGGCGCAGATGGGCCTCTCGGCGCCGGCCACCGTGGCGGGCACTCTGGCCCAGGAGAACGCCGAGATCCTGGCGGGGGTGTGCATCACCCAGCTCATCCGGCCGGGGATGCCGGTGTGCTATGGCGGCATTCCCCACGCCTTTGACATGCACACCACGCAGCTCATCTTCTCCGGGCCAGAGCAGGCGCTGTTCGGCGTGGCGATGACCGAGATCGGCAAGCGCTACGGCCTGCCGGTGTACATCAACGTGGGCCTCACCGACGCCAAGCGTCCTGACGCCCAGGCGGGGATGGAGGCGGCCGCCACGCTGTTGCTTGGCGCGGCTGCTGGCGCCGACATCTTTGGACACCTGGGTATCAGTGGCGTCGACCAGGCTTCTTCGCTAGAGATGCTGGCCATGCAGCACGAGGTGGTGCGCTATGTGGAGAGCGTGCTGCGCGAGGTGGACGTGAGCGACGAGACGCTGGGACTCGACGAGATCGACGCCGCCGGCCCGGGCGGGTCGTTCATCGACCGCGAGCACACCGTGCGCCACTTTCGGCGGGAGCTGTGGTTCCCGCGGCTGCTCGACCGCGAGTACTATGACGCCTGGCGCGAGGCGGGGGCTACGTCGATGGAGGAGCGCTGCCGCGCCCAGGTGCGCGAGATCCTTCGCACGCATCACCCCGAGCCCCTCCCCGACGCCCTGCGCCGCGAGATAGCATCCATCGTCACCGCCGCCGAGCGGGAGCTGGGGAGCTAACCACCAAGGCACCAAGGGCACCAAGCAGAATAAGAAACCATTGAAGAGGCATAAACCTATGTAGTGACGATTTCATTCGTTCCTTTGCTTTTCGTGAGCAAGAAACGAATGAATTCGTCACTACATAGGATACATACACCTATAGCAAGTAGCTTCACTACCCTACCACCCGATGCACCTCATCTGAAAGCCTCCGTGCCCGCCGTGTCTCCGTGGTTAATCTCTCCTTGGTGTTCTTGGAGCCCTTTGTGCCTTGGTGGTAGGCACGGCCTCAGCGTTGGACGAGGCGCGGGATGTGCGCTACCATGGGGGGACCATTCTGAGACTGGGGGAACGATGAACTCGCGCCAACGACTGCTTGCCGCCATCACCGGCGGCACACCTGACCGCCTCCCGTGCGCACCGCAGTTGGGCGTCGCCATGGCCCTGGAGATGCCGCCGGAGGAGTGGGACGCCCTCCGCACGCGCTGCGACGTCACGCCCACCATGAGTATCCTGGGTGACCCGGACGTCTTTGGCGGGCAAGGGTACATCGACCACAAGCGCGTCACGCGCTCGGGCGCCGACACCATCATCACGGTCGACACACCCAAGGGCACGCTGCGCAGCGTGCATCACGCCACGCCCGAGGCCTCCTGGACCGTCGAACACCTCTTCAAGGACGGGACCGACGTGGAGCGCATGCTGTCGATCCCCTACGAGCCGCCGGCCGTGGACGCCTCCCCGTACCTCGCCTGGGAGGAGCGCTTGGGCGACGATGGGCTGCTGGCGCTGGGGATATGCTCCAGCTTTCGCTTCGTCTATGGCGCCTTTGGCTCGCAGGCGATCTATGAACTCATCGCCGACGACGTCGACCTGGTGGAGCAGGTCATCGCCGAGACGAGCCGCCGCCTGATGATCTACCTGGAACGCTGCCTGGACGCCGGGGTGCGCAGCTTTTGGATGGGCGGCGCCGAGCACCTGGGCCCGGGGGTGGTGCACCCGCGCCACTTTCGGCGGCTGGCGGTGCCCTACGACCAGCCGGCGGTGGCGCTCATCCACGCCCGCGGCGGGATCGTCAACTATCACCAGCACGGCAAGCTCAAGGACATCCTCGACGACATCGCCGAGATCGGCCCCGACGTGCTCAGCCCGGTGGAGACGGGCCTGCGCGGCGACGTGACCCTCGCGGAGGCCAAGGCGCGCCTCGCCGGCAAGGTGTGCGTCAAGGGCAACCTGGACGATATGGCGTTCCTGGCGCTGGCCACCGAGGAGGAGGTCCGCGAGGCGGCGCGCGACTGCATCGCCCAGGCCGCCGAGGGCGGGGGATACATCCTCAGCGGCACCGACGCGGGGGTCTATAGCCCAGAGTGGGTGAAGAGCTTTCTCGTGATGGCCGAAGTGGCGGCCGAGTACACCTACTAATGTCCATCCGCAGCTGAGCGCATCAGACGAGAAGTGATGCTGCTATCTACGTAGTGACGAATTCATTCGTTCCCTTTCCACTATCAAGAGGCAGAAACGAATGAATTCGTCACTACGTAGGCGGTCGTGCCAATCCCCTTACCCCTTCGACTGGCTTGGCTCCCCGCTCCTTGGTGTCCTTGGAGCCTTGGTGGTACAGATCCCGTCTCGCTTGGCATGGGGCGCAAACGGACTAAGATCAGGCTCACGGAAAGCAGGCGGGGTGGACGGGCCGTAAGGCAGCGATGCCCCGCCACACAGGACATGGAGGGTCCACGCCATGGCAGAGAAGCCGATCATCACCAGGTTCGAGTTCACCGAGTTCGAGCACACGCTGCACGACATGACCCGCGACTATAACGGGTTCAACCTCGTCTACGAGAAGGGCAGCACCCTCACGATGAAGAGTTCGGTGATGCAGGTGCACACCAGCACGGGCATCACCGGCGAACTGCTCAGCGGCATGCCGCACACCCTGCCCACGTTGGCTCCCTACCTCATCGGCAAGAACGCCCTGGAGCGGGAGCGCATCTACCAGGACACCAAGCGCGCCCTGCGCCAACAGGCGCGCATGGGCATCGCTCAGGTCGACATCGCCCTATGGGACATCGCCGGCAAGTACTATGACGCGCCCATCTGGGAACTCCTCGGCGGGCACATCCGGCCGCTGCCCTGCTACGCCAGCACCCCCCACGGCGACCACAACGGCGGCCTCGACTCCCCCGAGGCGTACGCCGACTTCGCCGAGCAGTGCCTCGAGATGGGCTATCCCGCCTTCAAGATCCATGGCTGGGGCCAGTCGCTCGTCGATCTGGAGGTCGCCAATATCCACGCCGTGGGCAAGCGCGTGGGCGGCAAGATGGACCTCATGCTCGACCCGGCCTGCGAGTTGGAGACGTTTGGTAGCGCCATCAAGGTCGGCTGGGCGTGCGACGAGGAGCGCTTCTTCTGGCTGGAGGACCCCTACAAGGACGGCGGCATCTCCCAGTTCGCGCATCGCAAGCTGCGCCAGATCATCAAGACGCCGCTGCTGCAGACGGAGCACGTTCGGACGCTCGAGCCCCACGTCGATTTCGCCCTGGCCGACGCCACGGATTACCTGCGGGGCGACCTCGGCTATGACGGCATCACGGGCGTGATGAAGCTGGCCCACGCCGCCGAGGGGCTCGGCCTCGACATCGAGATGCACGGCCCCGGCCCCGCGCAGCGTCACGTGATGACGTCGCTGCGCAA
Organism: Anaerolineae bacterium; assembly: GCA_040768165.1. Taxonomy (GTDB): domain Bacteria; phylum Chloroflexota; class Anaerolineae; order UBA1429; family UBA1429; genus DUUT01. Next base: position 107,697 of record JAXGNH010000015.1, on the reverse strand, counting down.
CACGAACTATTACGAGATGGGCCTGGTCCACCCCAAGTGCGAGGGCACGGTGAGCAACGTCGCCTACACCAACTTCCAGGACGGCCTGCGCGCCGTCGACGAGAAGGGATGCGTCTACGCCCCCACCGGCCCCGGCCTGGGCGTGGAGTTCGACTGGGAGTACATCAAGGCCCACCAGACGGGTCATTTCGTCATCGAGTAGGACCTGTTCACCTCCCGAAGGACGCCATCAGTCCTTCGGGAGGTGGCTGCAATGTCACAATCGAGGGAGCCATGCGCGTAGCGATGGGGATGATGGACGTCAGCGACGACGACCTCCAGTTCGCCCGGCAGATCGGCGTCACCGATCTCGTCACGCGCCCCGACTGCCGGGCGGAGGACGGGCACTATCGTCTGGAGGCGCTGGAGCGCCTGCGCGAGCGCGTCGAGGCGGCGGGCCTGCGGGTGGCGGCCATCCACGACGTCCATCCCGCCTGGAACGACAAGATCCGCACCGGCCTGCCGGGGCGCGACGAGCAGATCGACCACTACTGCCAGTCGCTGACCAACATCGGGCGGGCGGGCATCCCGATCCTCGGCTATAGCTTTCACGCCGTGCGGGTGTGGCGCACGAGCCGCCACGCGCGCGGTCGGGGCGGCATCCTGTGCACCAGCTATGACCACGCCCTGATGCGCGACGCCCCGCCCATGGCGCCCAAGGCCATCGACGATGAGGCGCAGTGGGCCAATCTCGAGTACTTCTTACGGCGCGTCATGCCGGCGGCCGAGGCGGCGGGGGTGCACATGGCCCTCCACCCCGACGACCCGCCCATCAGCCCCATCGCAGGAGCGGCGAGCATCCTGCGCAGCGTCGAGGCGTTCCAGCGGGTGCTCGACATGGTCCCCAGCTCCTCGAATGGGGTGCTGTTCTGCCAGGGGTGTTTCATCGAGATGCTCGGGCAGGGGGTGTTCGACGCGATCCGGCATTTCGGGCGCCAGGGTAAGGTGTTCTATGTGCACTTTCGCAACGTGGTGGGCGCCGTGCCCCGCTTCCGCGAGGCCCTCATGGACGAGGGCGACATCGACATGCTGGCCGCGATGCGCGCCTGGAAAGAGGTGGGCTTTGACGGCCCGATGATGCCCGATCACCATCCGCGCGTCGAGGGGGACACGGCCTACGGGCATCGCGCCCGGTCGTTCGCCATCGGGTACATGAGAGGGTTGATGGAGGCGGCGGGCTGCTCTATCGCGGGCTGAACGCCGCGGCCGTCGGTCACACCAGCGCACAGCACACCGAGGGGAGCAGGGATGCAAGTAGCCATCGGCATGCACAACATTACCGAGGAGAACCTCCAGTTCGTCAAGCAGATCGGCGTCACCGATATCGTCGTGGCCAGTCCCGAGGGGATGACCTTCGAGGGGCCGTTCTTCGACTATGAGCGCCTCGTGCAGCTCAAGACGCGCATCGAGGGGGCGGGGCTGCGCCTCGCCGCCATCCAGAACATCCCCACCACCTGGTATGACAAGATCCGCTACAACCTCCCCGGGCGCGAGGAGCAGCTCGATCACTACTGCAAGACGGTGGAGAACGTCGGCCGCGCGGGAATACCGATCCTGCACTATAACTTTCACGCGGTCAAAGTGTGGCGCACCAGCCGGCACACCCCCGGGCGCGGCGGGGCGCTCTTTACGAGCTATGACCACGCGCTGATGGAGAACGCGCCGCTGGTGGGTCCCAGGGCGCTCGGCGAGGAAGAGCTGTGGGACAATTTCGAGCATTTCATCAAGCGCATCATGCCGGTGGCCGAGGCGTACGGCGTCAAGATGGCGCTCCACCCCGACGACCCGCCGGTGAGCCCCATCGCCGGGGCGGCCTGCCTGTTCCGCAGCACCGAGGCGTTCCAGCGCGTCCTCGACATGGCGCCGAGCCCCTCGAACGGGCTGCTCTTCTGCCAGGGGTGCTTTGCCGAGATGTACGGCCAGGGGGTCTATGACGCCATCCGGCATTTCGGCAAGCAGGGCAAGGTGTTCTATGTGCACTTTCGCAATATCGTGGGTCGGATGCCCGTCTTCCGCGAGTCCTTTATCGACGAGGGCGACCTCGACATGCTCGAGGCGATGCGCGTCTGGAAAGAGGTGGGTTTCGACGGTCCGATGATTCCCGACCACTATCCCCACATCATCGGCGACTCGCCCGAGGCGCACCGGGCGCAGGCCCACGCCATCGGCTATATGAAGGCGCTGATGCAGGCCGTCGGGGCGCTGGATTAGCCCTCGGAGCGTGCCCCACGTAGAGCACGGCGCGTGTAGGGGCCGCACGCCTGTGCGGCCCGGCGCCAGGGGGAGACGCCGCGGATGGCGTCGGGCAATCGGCGCCAGGGGTAGGGCGTGCTAGGAAAAGGGCCACAGCGTCGTTCTGAGTGGAGCGAAGAACCTTGTCTATGTGAGTCAAGGCCCCTCGCTTACGCTCGGGGCGACATTGGTTCTGCGTAGAGTAAGCTTCGCGAATACGCCCCAGGCGCCATGGACGGTGTCGGGGGCGCGCGAAACACGGCGTCGGACGAGCGGAGCCAGCGTCGGACGAGCGGAGCCGGCGACGGACGACGAGCACGACGCGTGTAGGGGCCGCACGCCTGTGCTGCCCGGCGACGGTGATAGACAGTGTGGGTAGTTCCAGACCAGCGGCGCCAGGGGTAGGCGTCGTGGACGGCGTCGGGCGCGCGGCGACGGTTGAAGACGGCGTGGACGGTGCCGTGCAAGCCGCGCCGGCGAAAACGGCCTAGATCGCGCCAGACCAGCGGCGCCAGGGGGTAAACCCCTCTGACTACGAAAGACACAAGCCCCTGCGGGGCTCCTTCAGCCCCGCAAGGGCTTTTATCTACCGTAGCCGGAGGGCTTGAGCCCCCGGCGACCCGCCAGGCCCGTCGGGCAACGTCTGATGGAACTCCCCGGCGCCTGCTCAGCCCCGCAGGGGCTTTTATCTAGGGTAGCCGGAAGGCTTTAGCCTCCGGCGCGCTAACGCGGTCGAGCCCTGCGTCCCTACCCCTCCGCGATAATCCGGTCCACCACGAGTTGGCGGAACTCGGGGGAGAGGCTGGCGAAATAGGCGCTGAACCCCGTCACCCGCACGATGAGGTCCGGGTACTTGCTCGGGTCCTGGTGCGCCTCCAGCACCTTCGCGGCGTCGATGACGTTCAGGTTCACCTGCGTGCCGCCCATCGCCATGTGCGTCTCGATGAGGTCGGCCACCTTCTCCACGCCCCCCTCGTCCTTGCCCAGCCCCGGGTCGAGTTCGAGCTGCATGGGCGACGAGTTGCCGTACCAGCACTGCACCCCGGCGATGGCCGCCGCCATGGCGCTGGGGGCGCCGTCCTGGCGAAAGCCGGGGTCGGGGTTGGCGCCGTGGGAGATGGGCGCGCCGGCGTGGCGTCCGTTGGGCGTGGCGCCCAGCGTCTTGCCCATGGGGATGGTGTTGGCCCAGGAAAAGTGCCCCGGGATCATGTTGTGCCCGTCGGGCGTCGGCCCCGCCTTGATGAGGTCGACGAACGTCTCGGTGAGCTTGACCGCCCACGCGTCGGCGCGCGAGCCGCCCGAGCCGTAGCGCGGGATGTTGCGCATCATCAGTCGCGCGCGCTCCCCCTCGGGGCCCGCCCAGTCGGCCTCCAGGTGGGCGGCGAGGTCCTCCCAGTTCAGCCGTCCCTCGCGCTCCACGCGCTGCTCGATGGCGGCAAAGGAATCGGCGGTGGTGGCCAGCGCCGCGGCGTCGATGCCAAAGTTATAGTACTCCACCCCGTACGCCGAGGCGTCCAGCCCCCTCTCGATGGGCCCGTAGCAGCACAGGTCCAGCGCCAGCTCGGGAAAGACCTCGTGCTTGTGCCGCACGTGATAGTCGAACACGTCCGCCATGGTCGCCACCGCTGCGCGCAGGTGCGCCAGGTAGCGCTCCCATAGGTCCGCCACGGAGCGCTCGGCCAGCGGCTCGGCCATGTACTCCTGGAAGGCCACCTCGAACACCTTACCGAGGTTGATCTTGGCGCCGTCGTTGAGGGTGTACTCGCGCCCCGGCAGGGCGAACCAGTGGCAGCCCGAGTAGGCGCGCAGCCGCGCCGTCTCGGGGGGGATGTCATTGCGGGTGAACCCCTCGACGATGTTCTCGACCCCCAAGAATTTCGGTGTGCCCGCCTTGTCCTCGAACTGGATCTCGACCCCGCGACGCAACAGCCCTGGGTCGACGTGGGGCCCGACGCAGACGCCCACGTTGGTGGCGATGCGCATCTTGTGGGCCGCCTCGAGGATGATGTACGAGACGCGGTTGGTCACGTCGCGGCCCGTCGCGTCGGGGCCGCCGAGCTGCAGATAGGTGGTGTCGCGCAGCAGCACGTTGGCCACGTGGAACTCGGCCTCCTCATCGGTGAGGATGCCCGCGGCCGTGTCGCGCTCGTAGAAGGGGGTCAGCAGCACATCGAGGCGCCCGCCGGAGCCAGAGCCGTTGTACATGCGCGCCATGATGAGGAACCAGAGGATCCACTGGCAGGCCTCGCGGAAGGTGCGTGGCGGGTGGTCCACCAGCCAGGCGTTCATCTCTGCCATCTCGAGCAGGTTCTGGCGCAGCTGCGCGTTCTCCTCCGTCGCGGCCATCTCCCGCGCCGCCTCGGCGGTGCGCCCGATCCAGTCTTGCAGCCCGAGCACCACCGCCTCGAGCCCGTCGTAGAAATCCGCCTTCTCCGGGCCGTGCTGCGCGCGGTGCCTGCGGATCTTGTCGAGGAGCCCGCCGTAGCCCAGATCGAGCCCGATGGCCATGTCCTGGCAAAAGTGCTGCTGGCCGAACACGGGCGCCGCCATCTGGTACTTTTCGATGCGCGCAGGCAGGTCTCCCAGGTCGAGTTCGGGGGGCTTGCGCACCTGAATGTAGGAGGAATAGTTCACCATGTAGGCCCCGGCCAGCGAGCCCATCGGGTCGACGTAGACGGGGTGCGCCTCCATGAGGGCGCGGAAATTCTCCCCCACCGCCTTGGGCCCGAAAAAGCCGCCCGAGGGGTGGTTGGGCGTGATCGCGAACCCCTTGATGAGCACGTCCGTGATGGGCATGCCCGAGGTGCTGATGGTCTCGACGATCTCGCGGCGGTCCTCGGGGGGCAGGATCATGCCCCAGTCGTCGTGGTCCATAGAGCCCACGACGCGCTGCTTCTCCAGCGTCTGGGCGAGCTTTGTCTCGCGCAGGGCGTCGTAGCGTTCCTCGTATGTGAGCACGCGGTCCCGTTCGAGGGTGGCCATCACGAACCTCCGGTTGGTGTCTCAGGCTGCGCCGGGCACGTCCCCGTGGTGCGCCCCGGCGCGTCGTCGCTCAGCGGTGCTGCACCGTGATCCCCGCCCCCCGCGCCGCCGTGGCCAGCGCCTCCATGCGCTCCTTGGGCGGCGTCTTCAGGTCGCGGGCGCGGTAGTCCATCCCCAGGGAGTCGTACTTGCCGGCCGCCATGGGGTGGAAGGGCAGCAACTCGTAGTATAGCAGAGAGGGCAACCCCGCGGCGAATGCCGCGATGGCGGCCACGTCCTCCTCCGTGTCGTTGACCCCGGGGATGATGGGGGTGCGCACGATGAGGGGCACCCCCGCCTCGCCGAGGCGGCGGGCGTTCGCCAGGATGCGGGCGTTGTCGGCGCCGGTGGCCGCCTTGTGGCGCGCGGGGTCGAGGAGCTTGATGTCCATCATCACCAGGTCGGTGAGGGGCAGCACCGCCGCGAGGCGCTCCCAGGGGAGCTGGGCGGCCGTCTCGATGGCCGTGTGCAGCCCCTCGGCACGGCAGGCCGCCAGGAGGGCGCCGGCAAAGTCGGGCTGCAACAGGGGCTCGCCCCCCGACAGCGTCACGCCGCCGCCGGAGGTCTCGTAGAAGGGGCGGTCGCGGCGTATCTCCGCCATGACCTCCTCCACCGTCCTCCACGTGCCCACCAGCACGAGCGCCTGGGCATAGCACGTCTCGGCGCAGGCGCCGCAGCCCTGGCACAGCTCCCGGCAAAAGAGGTGCTCTCCGTCCTCCAGGACGTGGGCGCCGTGGGGGCAGGCGGCAAAGCACGCCCCGCAGGCGATGCAGCGGTCGAGGTAGAGCTGCAGCTCGGGCCGCAGCGCCAGCGTCTCGGGGTTGTGGCACCAGAAGCAGCGCAGGTTGCACCCCTTGAGGAACACCGTGGTGCGGATGCCGGGGCCGTCGTGAATGGAAAAACGTTGGATATCGCTGATGAGGCCGCGCGGGGCGGCCTCGTCCGGACGATGCGTTTCTTCGATCATGACTCCGCCAGGATGCGATCGACGATGGGCTGCCGGTACTCGCGCGACAGCGATTTGAAATAGGCGCTGTACCCCGTCACACGGATCATCAGGTCCGGGTGGGTGGACGGGTCCTCGTGCGCCTCCAGGATCTGTTCCTTGGAGATGACGTTCATGTTGATGAGGGTGCCCCCCTGGCGGTTGTGCGCCAGGATGAGCGCCTCCACCGCCTCGACGCCGCCCATGTCCGACAAGATCTTGCGGTCGAACTCGATCTGCAGGGGCGTGGTGTTGCCCCAGCCCGGCTGGACGGACGCCACGGCGTTGGCCTTGGCGGTGACGGCCACGCTGCCGCCCGGCAGAAAGCCCGGGTCGGGGTCGGCGCTATGGGCGATGGGCGCGTCGGCGTGGCGCCCATTGGGCGTCGCAGGGATCCCCTTGCCCAGGTCGGCGGTGATGCCGTGGGAAAAGAGCCCGGGAATGCAGGTGAATCCCTTGGGGGTGGGCGTGCCGCGCACCAGGTCGGTCCACAGCCCCGCCACGCGCCCCGCCCACCGATCGGCGCGGCTGCCCCCCGTGCCGTAGCGCGGGATGCCGTTGAGCATCAGGCGCGCCGGCTCGGCGTCGGCGAAATCGTTCTCTAGGAGCAGCTTGAGTTCGCCCCAACTCAGGCGCTTTTCCTCGACGACGCGTTGCTCGATAGCGGCAAACGAATCAGCCACCGTTGCCAGCCCCACGCCGTCGATGGCTAGGTTATAGATGTCGACCCCGCCCGCGCAGGCGTCCAGCCCGCGCTCGATGGTGCCATGACAGAAGAGGTTCAGGACGATCTCGGGCCAGTTGTCGGCCTGACGCTCCATGTGATAGTCCTTGCCCTCTTTGAGCGCCGCCACGCTCACCCCCAGATGGTGGGTGTACCGTTCCCAGAGGACGTCCAGGGTGCGCTCTCTCTCGGGCAGGGCCATCACCTCGTCCAGGGCAAAGACGAACGGGGTGACGAGGCACAGCCGGGTGACGTCCTGCAGGCAGTATTCGATGCCGGGCAGCGCCGTCCAGTTGCAGCCCACCTTGGCGCGCATGCGCGCCAGCTCGATGGGAAAGCCGTTGCGGGCGAACCCCTCGTCGAGGCCCTGAGCGCAGGCAAAACTCACCCCCGTGCCATCCGCGATGATGTACTCCACCGCGCGGCGCAGCAGCCGGCGGTCCATGCCGTCCCACACGCGCAGGGCGATGTTGGCGGGGATGCGCAGACGATGCATCGCCTCGAGCACCAGGAAGGAGAGTGGGCTGGTAAGATCGCGGCCGTCGGGGGCCTGGCCGCCGATCTGGGAATAGTGCGTATCGTTGTAAAAGAGGCTGGCCAACTCCCACACCACCGACGCGTCCGTCTCGCGCCCGGCGGCGATGTCCGCCTCATAGTAGGGGCGCAGCAACTCGTCGATCTGGTCCAGCGCGCCGCCCAGCGCCCACATGCGGTCCACCGACTGGAACCAGGCCAGGAACTGGCACGCCTCGCAGAAGGTGCGCGGCGGGCCGTCCACCAGCCAGGCGTTCATCTCGGCGATCTCGAGGAGGTTCCGCCGCAGGACGGCGTTCTCCTCGGCGGCAGCCATCTCGCGCGCCTGGTCGACGTGGCGCCGTATCCATGCCTGGATGCCCAATACCAGGTCCTCTTCGCCATCGTAGAAGGAGGTATCCTCCGGGCAGTTGCGGCCGCGATATCGGCGTATCTTGTTCAGGATGCCGCCCCAGCCCAGCTCCAGGCCGATGGTCATGTCCGGGCCGAGGTGGTTCTGGCCGCCGACGCCGGGCTGGATGTGGTAGGTGTTGTACGTCTCCCACAGCTCGGGCAGGCGGTGCTCCGGCCGCCAGTGGCGCGGGCGGTCGGTGGGGTTGCCGCCCCAGCGGCGCCGTCCGCGCCGCCGCTCTCGGGGCATCCCCGCCACGCCGGGGATGCCCGACTGTACCCAGGCCCCGGCCAACGCGCTGTGGGGGTGGATGTAGACGGGGCTCGCCTCCAGCCAGCGGCGAAAGTTGCGCCCGATGGCGCGGATGCCATAGACCTCGCCGTCGGACCGGTCAGACACCGGCTCGAAGGGGATGGGCTCATCCCAGGGGATGTAGCCGTGGTCGTCGATGTCGAAATAGCCGTTGCGCTCGATCTTGATGTCCGTGTGTTGTGCTTTGGTCTCGCGCAGCGCGGCGATACGCTGATCGTAGGTGGGCTCACCGTCCTGCCACTGGGTCGTCATCGCTATCCCTCATCCGTCTTGGGTTCTCCCGCCGCTCTAGGGGCGGGGCGCGGGGCCATAGTAGTACAGGTGCGTGGCGCCGGCCGCCATAGGGTCGCTGAACGTGGTGCAGTCGCGCCCCACGAGTCGGCCGTCGAATACCTCCCACACGTCGGTGCGGCGGGGGAGATGGACCGCCTTGTGCTCGGCGCGCACCGTGTGCAGCGCCACATAGTTGCGATCGGCGTAGAGCACATCCTCCGTATCACAGTATACGTGCACCCCGGCGTAACGCGCCACCTCGCGCAGCACGCCGGCGGGCAGGTTGGGCGCCGCGCTGTAGAGGCTGGCCCACCCCTCCTCCTCGCGCAGGACGAAACCCGGCTCGCAGCGCCCCTGGTTGATGACCACCGTGCCCAGGGTGCGGGCGTTGGCGTCGTCCACGGTAAATAGGGGGCCGAGGCGCATGTCAGTCCCCCAAAAGGTGGAGGTGGGCAGGGGCGCGGTGATGGCGTGGGTGAAATCGCTGATGAACACATGCGCGCCCCACTGACGCGCCGTCACGCGCAGGCGGATGCCCGTCAAGTCGTGGCAGTGCTCCACGGAGAGATCCTCGCCGACGAACCCGGGGGCATAGACCCACAGGGCGACCTTGCCATCGCGCCGTAGGAGCCCCTTGACCCGCTCGCGATCTGCGGTCCCAAAGTGGGGCGCGTTCAGGAACAGGTACAGCTTGTACTCGCGGGCGCGCCCCTCGAGGAGGTCGCTCAGCAGGATGGCGTCCACCGGCGCGCCCATGCGGGCGATCCCCCAGTGGCGGTTGCGCCAGGTGGGGATGTCGAGGTTGTTGACCGTGGAGCGGTAGAACCAGTTCTCGGCGTCGATGACCACGGCTACCTCCGCTGCCGAGGAGCGGTCAGGGAGGGTGAGGTGGTGGCGGCCGAGTTCCAGGCAGCGGCGGAAGGTCGCCATGACCTCCGGCTCGGCCCAGGTGCCCCCCTCGCGCCGGCCCCAGTCGTTCCACCAGGCGCCGGCGGCGTGGCAGAGGATGTTGGCGAACTGGCGCTTGAGCACCTGCACCGTCTCGGCGGTGTCCCGCGTCTGGCCGTAGAAGGAGTCAGGAGGCCAGAGGTGGGTGCGCATGTCCTCCTCGCTGATCCACAGCTTGCCGGCGGCGCGCACGCTCGCCTCGGGTGACATAAAGCCGCCCTCGCCGCCGACGCCGCGAAAGCCGTAGGAGTAGGGGCTGGAGAGGAAATCCACGTGGGGCGAGGCCAGCACCTCCCGCAGGGCGGAATGGCCGGAGCGCGCCGCCGCCGCGTGGGCCACGTCGGCGTCGGCCAGCCGCTGCCCAAAGAAGCCGTTGTTCCAGACGATCTCTTGCAGGTAGCCGTAGAACACGCCGACGAGATGGTCGCCGCGGCAGGCCTCCTTGGCCACGCCGCACAGGTGGTCGATGTCGTGCGCCACCCGGTGGGCGTTGAACCGGAAATAGTCGATGGCCCTGCGGCGACGCCGCGGGTCCTTGAACAGGAATAGGTCTGCGTCCCCCTGCTCCTCGGGGGACGGCACCAACGGCTGGTCGAAATCGACGGTGGGGTCGCCCCACGCCTCACGGAGCGTCTCGACGGCGCCATAGGTCTCGCGCAGCCAGCGGGCAAAGGCGCGCTGCATCGGCGGGGAATAGTCGCCGGCCCAGTCCTCCATCGGCCCGACCTTGACCCACTCGGCGCTGTCGCCGCCGCAGACGAGGTAGCCGAGGACGTGGCGATCCAAGCCCTGGGCGTAGAGGTAGTCGATGAGCGCCCGCAGAAAGCGGGAGGCGTCGTTGAGCCACACCTCCGAGGCGTAGGAGGGCGTGGCATAGATTCCCTTGGCGCGCGCCTCGAGCACCTCGCACTCTTGCGGGTAGCGCCGCGTCCAGGCCGAGTCGGCGCCCCGCGGCTCGATGGTCACGCGCAGCAAAAAGCGCGCCTGGGGGTCCAGCGCGGCGTAGCGCCGCAGGATCTCCAAGGGGGCGAAACGCTCGGCGGGGAACTCGCCCGTCTCGGCGTCATAGGCGTCGTCAAAGCTGACGGGGCAGGGGGCGGAATAAAAGTGAAAGCCGGCGTCGCGGAACTGCTCGAAATGGGGGTCGTCGCGTTCCAGAGCCGGCGCGGTGCCCGCGCCGGCTCTGGAACGCCCAAAGTTGCGCACCGTGAGATAGATGCCGGCAAAGGCCGGCGCGCCATCCATCAAGAGGGTCGGCGCGCCGTGGTGGGGCTTGACGGAAAAGACGGTCATACGATCGCTACCCCCGGTCTGGGATGGGCGTTACCCCTTGATGGCAAAGCCCTGCACGCCCTCGACGAAATAGCTCTGGAGGCGCAGGAAGAGCAGCACTAGTGGAATGGTGGCTACCACGGCCATGGCAAAGGAGAAGGGATAGTCCACGATGGAGGTGCCCGGGGGATAGCCCTTGGCCTGGGTGCCGACCAGAAGCATCCTCTGGAACCCTAGCGCCACCGTCCAGATATCGCGGTTACCCGAACTGACGATCAGGGGCCACTGGTAATCGTTCCATAGGGCCACGAACTGAAAGATCACCAACACCGTCAGCGTAGGCTTGAGCATGGGGAGATACACGTCCTTTAGGCAGCGGAGCGTCGTGGCCCCGTCGACGCGCGCCGCCTCCTCAAAGTCATCCGGGATGCTGCGGAAGGTCTGGCGTAGCAGAAAGATATAGTAGACGTTCACCCACCCCGTCAACAGCAGCGCGGGCCAGGAGTCGATCAACCCGTGGCCGCCCGCACCTCGCATATCGTTGCCGCCCACTCCCGGGAAGCGCGCCAGCATGACATAGGTCGGGATCCAGTAGACGATGCCCGGGATCATCATAGACGTGAGCAGGTACATAAAGGCCGTCTCCCGGCCCCGGAAGCGCAGCTTGGCAAACACGTAGCCTGCCAACACGGCGACGGTGCCGGTGATGAGAATATACCAGACGATACGGACGAGCGTGTTTGCGATCCATCGCCAGATATCCAGGTCCACAGTGGCCGCAGGGAAAAAGAGGGCCTGGTAGTTCTCCAGTGTGGGTGTCTTGGGCAAAGGGAACCACGGGCGAGCGTAGAAATCGGGCAACTTGCAGAACGAGCCGACTACGGCAAACGCCATGGGGAAAGCCATCACCAGACTACCCCCGACCAAGACCACGTAGATGGTGAGCCGGCCGAAGGTCAAGTGCTTTCGCATGGTGTCTTCTCCCTATCTCTCGACCTGGCCACGACTCATGATGCGCATGTTGGTGAGAGAGAACCAGAGCAAGATGAGCCCGGTGATGACGGAACCGGCAGCCGCACGGCCCAGGTTCAGGTTGACGAAGGCATCCTTGTAGATCTGCAGCAGCATCACGTTGGTCATGTTCTGCGGCCCGCCAGACGAGGCGACGTTCGCCTGCCCGCCGGCCGTGATGAGCATCACCGTCTCGAAGATCTGAAAGCCGGCGATGGTGCCTGTGATCATGACAAAGATCACCATCGGGCGGAGCAGCGGTACGGTAATGTGCCTCAGAATGTGCCAATAATCCGCACCGTCCACCATGGCGGCCTCATGGATCTCGGGATGGATGCCCTGTAGCGCCGCCAAAAAGAGCACCACCGGCGTCCCGACGCCTCGCCAAACCGAGTAGACGATGACAAAGGCGCGCATCCACCCTGGTTTCATGGTCCAGATGACGATCGGTTGCCCGAATGCCTTGAGTACCGAGTTAAAGACGCCGTCGTAGGGTGAGATAAAGGCAAAGAACACCTGCGCCGTGATGGCGGCAGAGGTCAGGGTTGGGATGTACCACAAGGAGCGATAGAGCCCTCTGCCGATCACCTTCTCATTCAGCAGGACGGCGATGAGGAAGGCGATCATTGTCTGTAGGATGAGGATGCTAAAGGTAAAGAGGACCGTGTTGAACAGTGTGATCGGGTAGGGGGGATTGAGATAGGCCCTAAAGTTGTCCAGCCCCACCCATGCAGGGCTTCCCTGTACCCCCGTCCAGCGGGTGAAGCTGATGACGATGTCTGCTCCGACGGGGAAGAGAAAGAAGATGGAGTAGTAGAGCAATATCGGGAGCAGAATGAGCCACGCCTCAATGGGCTCGCGATGTCTGCGACGCCAGCGCGCAAAACGCTCCGCGAGAGGTAGCTCCTCCGCCAGGTCCTTGGGGGGTGCGGTCACTACGGACATGCGCTCAATCTCCTCTCGCCTACGCAGTGAGGAAACGGGCCGATCGTTTTGTGTCGCCTTGGCCTGGCCACGTCTCGGAACGCCAGGGACGGCAGTGCGGGGCGGCGATCCAGCATCGCCGGAACGCCGCCCCGCGATCGGCACACTCAGCCAGCCTCGGCGATGGCCTTTTCGGCCGCTGCCTGGGCTTCACTCTGCAGCGCCGAGATCGGGTCCTCCGTGCTCAGAACCTTGGTCATCATGTCATTGAATGCCGCCCATACCTTATCGACCGCCTTCGGCCACTGCGGCATAGCGCCGACTTCGGCGTTCTGCAGGATCTCGAAGAAGACCTTGTGGTGAGGATCGATCTTGGGCAGGGTGCGCTCCAGACCGCTATAGGTCGACGGGGAGCGCCCCTTGGTGGCCAGATAGATGTGGTCTGTCACCTCGTCGCGACAAAGGATCTTGAGAAAGTCGATGGACTCGGATGGGTACTTGGTGCCGGATAGGACCAGCACGATCACATTGCCCACCGTACGGGATGTATTGATGCCTCCCTCGTCGGGCAAGGGCAACGGGCCGTACTGAATGACATCCTGGACCTCGTACTGCTCCGCCCATTGCATGTGCCAGTTGGCCCCGATCTGGTAGGCACTGACGCCGGCATGAAGTTGCGAGTATACCTGGGCCTCGTCGGGGTTCCAGGTCAGTCCTGGTGGGGTGTAGCGATTCAGCTCACGGATGAAGGACAACGCCTCTTCGAGCTTGGGGTCGTCAAAGAACGGGTCCATGCAGTCGTTCTTGCACATGGGCGCGCCGGCCATAGCCGCGAACACGTTGTAACGCATGATGCCGCCAACTAAGAAGCCCACGGGCCCCTGCAGTGTGTAGCCGTAGAACTGGTCCTTGCCAGCCTCGGTAATGGCGGCGCAACGCTCCAATAACTGGCTCCACGTCTCGGGCCAGACGGTGGGATCCAGCCCGGCCTGCTCGACGACTCGTGCGTTGGCCTCGAAGGCAAAGACGCCGGTCATCTGCGAGATGCCGTACATCTTGCCATCGGTTACGGCGTTGGCATAGCAGCCGGGAATCAGGTTGTCCTTGATCCCCGCCTCTTCGAGGGCGTCATCCAATGGCAGATAGGCCCCCATGCGGGCGTAGGGCTGGATAAAGCTCTCGTTGACGATGATGTCGGGCGCCGTGCCCCCCAATAGCCCAGTGACGAGGTTCTGGCGCAGTACCTCGTCCCACCCCATGTCCCTGAAGGTGAAGGATACGCCGGGCATCTCGTCCTGCATGATGGCGAGGACGGTATCACGATAGTCCTTCCACTCCGCGGCGTCGGGGTTCATGCCACTGACGCTCCAGCCCACGAGTTCGATGGGCCCGGTGACGGGCTCGGGTGCCTGCACTTCTTTCTCGACGACCACCGTCTCCTTGACGACCTTTTCCACCTCCTCCTTGACGACGACCGTCTCCTTGACGACTTTTTCCACCTCGACGACCTTGGGCTGACAGGCGGCCAACACGAGCCCGGCCGCCCCTAGCCCCACACGGCGGAGCAGTTCGCGTCGCGACAGAATAGCGCTCATCCTATCCTCCTGATCGTGGACACTGCCTGATCGTTGCCAACGTTGGTGTGATCCAACAACGGCGTCACCATCGTCGACTAGCTCGTGGGCGATTGCTCCTCCTTCCCTGGTGCGCTTCCTGCACCAAGCCAATGCTGGCCGGAACCTTTACGCATCGCCTTTGGCTGGGCGCGCCGAGCGCCAAACGGTGCCCCAGATGCCTCCCTGCGCGGCGACCTCTCACCCAAAGGTTGGGCGGCGACGCCGACCGTGCTACAATGTACCGGCTCCGAGCGCGTGGGGACGGGCACAGCCGGCGGCTACAGTGAGTATAAGGGGCGTCCGACCTCACGGGCAAGAGGTTTCATACCTGAGGTCTTCCTGCTGAATGCCGCACGTTGCGCAGTGGTTCCTGCAAGAATGAGGTAGCAACGGTGCAACCTGATACGTTTGCGCTCCTGGTACGCGATGCCCTGCTCCATTTCCACAGCCCCGCCCACCTGCAGATGCAGCGCTTGGTGGATATCTGGCCGTGGCGCGACCAGCCTCCCGACACACACGTCCAGGCGTTGCGTGAACTGGTCGTCGATGCCCTCGAGTCCCTCCAGCCGGGCGCCCCCGCCCCTGGCGGGCGCACGGAGCGCCTCGGCTACGACGTCCTGCGGCTGCGCTACATCGAGTGCCTGACCCCCGATCAGGTGGGCGACGAACTGGGCATCAGCCACACCTCATACTATCGCTGCCATCGCGAGGCGCTGGACGCCCTGGTCAGCCTCCTCTGGGAGCGCTATCGACGCGAGCAGACCGCCGGCCGCGCGGCTGCCGAGGCCGAGGCCGCGACGGCGGGCAGCTCCCTGGCCAGGCAGGAGGCGCTGCGCGTGGCCCGCGAGTCGGCAGGCCAGGCCACGCTGGTGAACGAGGTGATGGAGGACGTGCTCGCCACGATCGACCCTCTGCTTCGACAACGAGGCTTGGCCCTGTCGTGCGACCTCCCCGCCGACCTGCCGCCGGTGCACATCGATCCGGTGGTGCTGCGCCAGATCGTGCTGAGCGCGTTGGTGGATGCCCTGAACCTCGTCGAGGGCGGCGCGCCGCGGCTGACCGCCAGTGTGGCCGGCGGCCGGGTGATGCTGCATATTGCGGGGTTGCATGACGACAAGGTCAGGGAGCATGGCCTGGCGCGCCTTACGGGCGTCACCGTCAGCCAGGGGCTGCTGGCGGCCTATGGGGGAGATGTCGCGCTGTGCAGGGATGACACGGGCACGCCATCGTTCTGCCTCTCCATCCCCTGCCACAAGGCCAAGACGATCCTCATCATCGACGACGACGCCGATACCGTGGGCCTCTATCGCCGCTACTTGCAGGCGCAGGCCTACACCGTGCGCTCGGCGGATTCGGGCGCCAACACGTGGGCGGCGCTGGAGGAACTCACCCCCGACCTCGTGCTGCTGGACGTCCTCATGCCTCGAGAGGACGGCTGGAATATCCTGCAGGGCTTGCGAGACAATCCCCGCACGGCGAACGTCCCCGTGGTGATCTGCTCCGTCCTGGATCAGGCCGACCTGGCGCGCGCCCTGGGGGCGCGGAGGTCCTGCAAAAGCCGATCGGCCAGAGCGAACTCTTGCGCACCGTGGCGCGCCTGCTCGAGAGGGCATAGCTCCCGCCGGAGTGGCGAATCCGACGCTGATGTGAATCAAGGTCCCTCGCTCCGCTCGGGATGGCGAGGCGGCGCGCACCGGCGTGCGCGCCCCACCCAGCCCGCCTTGGCGCGGCGTTCCGCTCAGGATGGCGGGCGGCGCGCACCGGCGTGCGCGCCCACCAGCCCGCCTTGGCGCGGCGTTCCGCTCGGGATGGCGAGGCGGCGCGCACCGGCGTGCGCGCCCTACACCCTCAGCCGGCCTTGGCGCGGCGTTCCGCTCGGGATGGCGGGGCGGCGCGCATCGGCGTGCGCGCCCTACACTCCCAGTTGGCTCTGGCGCGCGGCGCTCCGCTCGGGACGATGGGTAGAGTCCGGCTCGGGCTGGGGCGTCTCCGACGGCAGGGCATAGTGCGGCGGCAGCGCGTTCATCAGCGCCCGGAGGCAGTCCGCCCCCTTGGCGATGTCGATGGGACGACGGTGCAGCACCTGCAGCGGGGCCGAGACCACCCAGTTGGCCTGCGCCGTATCCTGCGCCGAGACGATGATCACCGGGATGCGCCGCAGCCTCTCGTCCGCCTGCATGCGCTCCATCGTCTGCCAGCCATCCATCTCGGGCATCACGAGGTCCATGAGGACCACGTCGGGCGTCTCGTCCGCCATTACCTCCAGGGCCTGCACCCCGTCGCGCGCCTTCAGGATGCGATAGGGCCGCGGGAGCGAGAGCAGCATGCGCTCCAGCAGTCGGGCGGCGTCGGGCTCGTCCTCCACCAGCAGCACCGTCGTCTCGGGATCGCGCTCCAGCCTGCCCATGACGGCCATCAGCGACTCGGCCACCACCGGCTTGATGAGGTAGCTGACCACCATCTCGGCGTCGAACTGCTGCCTCACACGTGGCAGCCGGCAGCTGATGATGGGCACCTCGTGCGGCAGGGGCGACAGCATCGCCTCGATCCTCTCCGCCACCTCGGGCGTCGTCACGATAGCCCTCGGATGGAGTTCGCCGGTGAGCGTCGCGACCCCGGTAGGATCGGGGATACCCACCACGCGATAGCTGTCGATGTAGCGCGCCAGGATGCGCACGGCGGCGGGGTCGTCGTGTACGACCAGACACGTCTCGGCGAGCTTGGTGTGTCGTTGGCCGTCGACGGGCCCCGGGGCATCGGCCGGCGACTCGGCTGCCTGCAGCGGGACGACGAAATGGAACGTCGTCCCCACCCCCTCGGTGCTCTCGACCCAGATCCTGCCGCCGTGCAGCTCGATGAGTGATTTGGCGATGCACAGACCGAGGCCCGTGCCGCGCGATTCGCGCGTGGGCGTCTGGTGCACCTGATGGAACTCTTTGAAGAGGCGGGAGAGTTCGCCGGCGGGGATGCCGGCGCCGGTGTCCTGGACGCTGATCTGGACGGCATCCTCGACGCGCGTCACCCGCACGGTGATGCCGCCCCGCTCCGTGAAGCGGGTGGCGTTGGTGAGCAGGTTCATGAGGGCCTGGTAGAGGCGCACCGGGTCGGCCAAGATGGGCGGCAGGTCACCGGAAACCTCGCGGCGGAGATAGAGGCCCTTGCGCTCCACGAGGGGTTGGATGTCGCCCATCGCCCGCTCGACGACGTCCGTCTGCAGGTCGATGCGATCCTTCATGAGGGTGAGCTTTTGCGCCTCCACTTGGGAGAGGTCGAGGATGTCGTCGATCATCGAGACGATGTGCTGTGTGTTGCGATAAATGGTATAGATATCGGCGCGGTAGGGGCGGGGGAGGGGCTCGCCATAGCTCTCGGGCGAGAGGGTCATGAGCCGCGAAAAGCCGAGGATCAGGTTGAGGGGGCCTCTGAGTTCATGGCTCACCGTGGCGGCAAAGCGGCTCTTGACCTCCAGGGCGCCCTCGGCGCGCTGCTGCGCCAAGATGAGTTCGTTGTTCATGCGCTCGATGCGATAGGTGGCCTCTTCCAGGGCGCGCAGCGCGCGGTAGAGTTCGCCCCGCCGTGAGCGCGCCTCCTCCAGTGCGTGGTGGACGCGCGCCCAGCCCGAGAGGGCCCAGGCCACGGACGTACGCAGCGGCCGCGTCATCAACCAGGACGTGGCCAACGCCAGCACGTCCAGCGCCAGCAGGTCGACGCTGGAGACGACGCCGGCGTAGCCGCCGGCAGCGTCCGCCAGCCGGAGCGCCGCGGCGTTGCTCATCCACACGAGGGTCGCCACCGCCACCGTCTCGGGGAGGCGCAGGAGCGCATTGGCGACGATGATGATGAGCACGCCGGTGGCCGCCGCCAGCGATTGGGGGTGCGTGGCGGCTACCAGGCTCTGGGCCGCGATCATCCCCAGCAGCAGGCACCAGCACGCCGACCGGTAGCGCCTGACGCCCAGCTTGTGCGCGATATAGCCCGCAAGGCCCAGGATCGCCACCGTGGCGGTAGGGTTGCGCAGCTCCCAACCGCGCAGCACGACGTACGAGAACCATCCCCAACCGACGATCAGCACGGCGCTGATCACCGGTCGGAGCATGTCGTAGCGCAGTTGCCCCAGCTCCGCCTCGAGGTCCTGTTCCGGCACCCACCGGGCGGCATCGGCAGTCGCGGTCGCTGTCATGGCGCGTCCCTCCGTGGCGTTGCGGTCGAAGCGTCATCCTTGGGGCGAGGGGCGGCACTGCCCCGCTGCGCGCCCGGATCGATCATACCACGTTATGGTCAGTTGGTGGAAACGCTGGTGCACGAGTGCGTGGATGCCGCGGCGTTCGGGGCGTCTGACGCTCGCGTCGCCGCCTGATCGTCCTCACGGTGGCGACGCGAGCGCCCGTCACCCCCTGCCGGGGCGCAGGGTGGGGTCTGAGCGGCTGCCGGTAGGCTCGCGTGGACGGGGTGCCGGCGCGTCGCCCGTCGGGGCTTAGGCCCCGTGGGCGGTGCGTGCCAGCACGTGATCCTGCAGCCCCTCGGGCAGGTCGACGAACACCGCCGAAAAGCCCCACACGCGCACGATGAGGGTGCGGAACTCGGGGTCGTGGGGGTTGGCCTTGGCGCGGCGGAGCGTCTCCTGGTCGAGCACGTTCAGCTGCAGCGTGCCGGTACTGGGCATGGTGCGAAAGGTCTCGATGAGGGCGGCGAGCTTTTCCATGCCCTCCTCGCCCCGGAACACCGAGGCGTGCAGGGCGACGTCGAGCACCGAGCCGTGCGACGCCTTGGTGAGGTCCACCTTGGAGGCGGAGCGCAGCACCGCCGTCGGGCCGCTGCGGTCCATCCCCACCGCCGGCGAAAAGCTCGTGGCCGTGAGGTCCCCCTGGCGACGGCCGTCGGGCGACGCGGGGAGGTCGCGCTTGCGATGGATGCCAAAGCACATCAGCCCCGGCGCGCACTTGGGTCCAGGGCCGGGCGTGTTGCCGCCCCGGGCATGGACGCCGTCGCAATAGTACTCGGCGATCTCTTTGGCCAGGGCGTCCACCTCGTCGATGTCATTGCCGTACTTGGGCATTCGGTTGCGGATCAGCTGGCGCAGCGGCTCGTGTCCCTCATAGTCGTTCTTGAGCGCGGAGACGAGATCGCTCCACGAAACCGCCCGCTGCTCGTAGACGAGGCGGCGGATGGCCGCCAGGCCGTCGGCGGCGTTAGCCGCCTCGGCGAGGATATAGCCCCACAGGCTGTAGCGCACGCCGGTCGGCGAGGCCTCGTCGAGGCAGTCGGCGATGCTGGCGGCAAAGAAGGGGTGCGTGATGGCCTGGTCGGGCACGGGGCCGTCGGGCATATAGCGCGTGAGGCGCTCCTTGTAGGCGGTCATGAGGGCGTCAAAGGTGGCATAGGGCGCTTCCTGAGCCTCGAGGATCGTCTCTGTGAGGGCTGGCAGGGCGTCGTAGACGCGAAAGTGGATGGTGCTGCGCCCGCCGAGTATGAGTTCGGAGCAGCCGTCGTTGCAGAAATCGCGGGCGTCGGCCGGGGCGATCCCCAGGCGCTCCAGCGCCGGGATGCAGACGTCATCGTTAAAGATGGCGAGGACGTTGGCGCCCCGCGCCAAGAGCCTGCAGCACTGCTCCACCAGGCGACGGGGCGAGCCGGCGTGTAGGCGCACGTTGAGCTTGGGCTCAGGCAGCATGAGGGCGGCCGAGACCTCGAGGCACAGCAGGGTGAGGTCGTTGCAGGCGTCCTCCCCCTCTGGCGTCTGCCCGGCCAGCGCGATGTTGCGCAGGTCGTCGTTGCTGACGAACGATTCGGAGGCGTCCGCGGTCGCCTCGGCGAACTCGTTCATCTTGATGAACAGGCACGCCAGCAGCTCCCACGCCTCCTCCCGCGTCAGCCTGCCCGCGGCGAGGTCGGCGGTATAGAGGGGGTACATCCACTGGTCGAACCGTCCGACGCAGCCCCAGCCCCCCAGGACGCGCACGAACTGCAGGAGCTGCAGCCCGGCGAGGAACGACGTCGGCGCGCCCGTGGCCAGCTCGGCGCACACGGCGGCGATGCGCTCCAACTCCTGCCGGCGCCGAGGGTCCGCCTCGCGCGAGGCCAGCGCCTGGGCGGCGTCGGCGTAGCGCGCCACGTAGCGACAGGCGCCGTCGTAGGCAAGTTCGGCGCCTCGCAAAAAGTCGATGCGCTCCGGATCGGCCTCGCCGGCCAGGCGCTGGCGGGCGAGGCCGCGGATGCCGGCCAGCCCCAGCGCCATGATGGTGGCATGTCCCGGCGGATAGTGCGGGTTGTAGTAGCCCAGATCCAGGTTCCCTGGATCCTCGGGTACCGCCAGGGCGCTCCCCACGATCAGCTCGTCGGGCATGATCTGCGGCGCGCTGGCCTCGAGGACGCGACAAAAATCTATGGCGTGGCCCGTGAGGGTCGGGTCGCCACTGCCGACGATGGGGATGCGAATGCGGGCGTCGTGGTGACGGCGCTCCCAGTAGGCGGCGCGCAGTCGGGCGGCGCGCGCGTCGAGTTCGTGCCCCGTCAGGATCGTCTCGTCCGTCGCGATGGCCATGTGTGGCCCTCCATGGCGGCGCGGCGACGGGTGCGTCGGCGCGCCGGGAATGACGATGATGGTATCGCGGCGACCTTAGGGCGTCAAGGTGATCGTGACCCCTCGGGGCCTTACCGCTGAGCAGAGGTCGCAGGGGCTAGATCTATCCCTGTTTCTCTGTGTCTTCTGTGTTCTCTGTGGTGACAGCAGATTACCGCCCCAGCGCCTCGTCGATGAAGGCCTGCCAGGGAGGACTCGGCCTCCAGAGGGCGCGGAGGTCGGGCAGGGCGTCCTCGATTCGCCAGCCGAGGCGCAGCATCCGGTGCAGGAACACGAATGCCGAGACGCGCATGTTGGCGATGCAGTGCAGGCACAGGCGGCGGTCGTCGTGGCGGTCCATGGCGGCAAAGAACGCCTCGAGGTGGGCGAGGGTGGGGCGCTCCCAGGGCACGGGGATGTGCTCGTACGCCATCCCCAGCCCCTCGACGACACGCCGCTCGTCGGGCAGGGAGCGCTCCCCCTCATGTGGGTCCAGGTTGATGACCACCTCGCAGCCAGCGGCGGAGAGGGCCGCGAGCTGCGCCTCGGTGGGCTGGCCGCCGGTGATGGGGCGATCCGACAGCCTGCGGTAGTTGTAGATGGCGGCAACGGACGCCTCGTCCGGCCACGCGGCGCCGCCGTCGCGTGGGTTCTCGCTCATCGTCCCCCCCGATCCGCCATTGTCGATGCTCATCCGTGGCGTAACGCGGCCTCACGGTTGGTGGGTGCGATAACGAAAGTCTGCGTGGATCAGCGCACCATCTGCGGAATCAGCGTACCATCAGCCCCCGTTGGGCGTCCCGCCCGACGTATCGTCATCTGGGCCGCGCGAACTCGCGCAGTACCGCCTCATCCACGGTGATCCCCAGGCCCGCGCCCTGAGGCACCGGCACGCGCCCCTCCGCCAGGGTGATGGGCTCCGCCAGCAGGCGGTCGCGCAGCGGGTTCGGGCTGCGGTCGAACTCGATGACCGGCTCGTTCTGCAGCGGGATGGGGTTGTGGGTGTGGGGGAAGGGCGGCGTCGCCGCCAGGACGTGGAGAGCCGCCGCCAGCGCCACGCCCGAGCCCCACACGTGGGGGATGACCCACACGCCCAGCGCCGACGCCAGGGCATAGATCTTGTTCCACTCGGAGAAGCCGCCCGAAGCGCAGATGTCGGGCTGGGCGATGTCGACGCAGCCGTCGAGCAGGAAATCGCGAAAGCCGTAGCGCGTGAACTCGCACTCGCCGCCGGCGATGGGGATGGCCACCGCATCCCGCACCTGGCGGTAGCCTCGCCGATCCTCGGGCGGCACCGGCTCCTCGTACCAGCCGATGTCGTACGGCTCCAGCGCCCGCCCCATGCGGATGGCCGTGGGGGTGTTGTAGGCGTGGTTGGTGTCCACCAGCAGGCGCACGCCGTCGCCGACCGTCTCGCGCACGGCCGCCACCCGCCGCAGGTCGTCCTCCACGCGCAGCAGGCCGATCTTGACCTTGAGCGTGTCAAAGCCGGCGTCCACATAGGTGCGCGCCTCGGCGATGAGGGCCGGCAAGGATGCCTCGACGTCGGCGTATCCCTCACGGTAGTAGCAGCCGGTGGCGTAGGCGTGGATGCTGTCGCGAAAGGCCCCGCCCAGCAAGCGGCTGATGGGCTCGCCCACCGCCTGGCCGTGGATGTCCCAGCAGGCGATGTCCAGAGCGCTCAGCGCCTCGATGTAGACGCTCTTTTGCCCGAAATCGCGGCTGGCGGCATAGCCCTCCTCCCACAGGCGTCCGGCGTCGCGCGGGTCGCGGCCGATGAGGGGTGGACCGAGGACGGCGTCGATGCAGGCGGCCACCGGCTCGGCCGGGCCGTACTGCCCGCCCTCGCCCCAGCCTACCAAGCCTCCGTCGGTCTCGACGCGCACCAGCAGGCTCTTGCGCTCGGGGAAGGCGGCCTGCGACGAGTAGAAACGCGCCGCTCCGAGAGGGACGCGCAGAATGAATGTATCGATGCGTGCGATCTTCATCGCTCTCCTCGCTATCAAAGGGTGAGGGGATGACTCCCGGTGCGCCCGGAGTATAGCCAGGATGGCACCGGAATGCGACCGAGGGGGTCGGGCGAGGAATAGCTATCCGTCGCCGAACGGGGGCGTCACGCGCCAGGGGTCGACGCGGAGCAAGACGTTGTCGACGCCGTCGCCCGGGGAGGGATCGTCGCGGCACGAGAGGGTGGTCGTGAGGGGGAAGGCGCCCACGGCGGTGGGGGTGATCGTCAGTGCCGTCGTGATCGTGGCGCCAGGGCCAACCTCGGGCAAGGAGCACACCATCCCCTCGTCCGTCGCACTGCAGCCCGAGAGAGATGGTGCCGCTGCGCCGGGCGGAGTGGTCTGGGTGAGTGTAGTGCTCCCGGCGGTCGACGGCCCGTGATTCGCGATGGTGATGGTGCCGGTGACGGGCCGGCCCACCCGCGTGGTGGAGGGCCAGTCCACGTCGACCAGCGCTACATCCGCCGACGGGCGGAGGCGCGTGACGTCCACGGCGACGTCGTTAGCAGCCTCGCCGTCGACCGCGTCCGGTGGCACCGCAGCGGCTACGGTGTAGCGCAACTCGCCCGTGGCCGAGGGCGCGATGGTGGCCGTCACGTGGACGACCGCGGTGCCGCCATCCGCGAGGGTCACATCGATGAGCGGGTCGCCCCCGCCGCCAGCCAGCGCGCATATACCCCCGGTCGCGGTGCACTGCCAGGCGGCGTCGACCAGCTCCGCCGGCAGCGGGCCGGAGATGCGCGCGCCCTCCACGGGCACGGCCCCACGCCACCCCACGGTGATGGTGTAGATGATGCGGGTGCCCGGGACGGCCTCTATCGCGCCGTCGGTGACGGCCACGTGCAGGTCGCCCTCCGATTGGAGCAGGCGGTGGGCCGCGAGCACGTCCAGCCGGCCGTGACCAAAGGCGTCGTCGGGCCCGAGATCCCCCAGGTCCCGCGCGGCGGCCAGGAGCGCGTCGAGGCCCTCGTTGGTGGAGAGGTCCGGCCAGGCGCTCAGGAGCAGGGCCAATGCTCCCGTCACATGGGGCGCCGCCAGCGACGTGCCGGTAGCGGCCGCATATCCTCCTCCGGGGGTGCTGGTGCGCACGCGTACGCCCGGCGCCACGAGGTGCGGGTAGACCCTAGCGAGCCCGCCACAGTCCGTAGGGCCGCGAGCACTCTGCTCCCACAGGGCGTCGATGCCGTCGGTCGCGCCGACGGCGATAGACTCGGGCCAGTTCGCAGGGCTGATGTCGCTCGAGGGGCCGGGGCCGGTGTTCCCCGCCGCAAAGACGGTCAGGATGCCGGCGGCTCGCAGGGCCTGTACGTCGGCTCGCAGGGACGCGACGAGGGCACACCCTGGCGTCGACGCCCCCCAACTCGCGTTTACCACGTGAGGGGCGTCGGGGGTCGCTGGATCGCCGTCGGGGTCGAGCAGCCACTGAAAGGCGAGGTGCAGCTCCGTCTCACGGGCGACGCCGGCGTCGTCAAAGGCGCGCGTGGCGATCCATTCGGCGTCTGGCGCCATGCCGATGGGGACGCCGCCGGCGTCTCTCCCGACCATCACGCCCATCGTATGCGTGCCGTGACCGTGAGGGTCGGCGGGAGTGACGGGGCGCTCCCCGTAGGGGTCGTACCAGCTGTTGTTGCCGCCTCGCCACGTCGGGGCCAGATCTGGGTGATCGGCATCGACGCCTGTGTCGAGCCCCGCCACCACCACTCCCTGGCCGCGATGGCCCAGCGCCCACATCGCCTCGGCGCCAACGAGATCCAGATAGGTCCCGGCGTCCGTTGCCGCGAGGGCGGGCTCGGGCGCCGCGAGCACCAACTCCGGGTGGATCTCTCGCACGTCGGGGTGGGCGGCGAGTTCGGCGATCGTCTCGGGCGTGGCGGTGACGGAGAAACCGTTTATGATCCACAGCGGCACCACGCGGGCCACCCGCCCCTGGCGCTGCCGATCGAGTAGCCAGATGCGCAGCGCCGCCGCGCGCTTCCCGGCGTGTTCCTGCAGCGCCCGCACCGTGCGCTCGAGGCGCTCGGCGCGGCTCGCGCCGGGCTTGGCGCGGAGGGGAGGAACTCCACGAAGGGTCACAATGACGGTCGCATAGTCCCCTCCTAGGGACGAATCGCCTGCCGCCTCGCTACCGCCGGCGATACCTGCCAGAGTGAGACAACGTCCCTCGCATCCGCTCGGGACGACGATCGGCGGAGCTGCCGTCCTAGAACCCGTGGTTCCGAGCGTAGCGAGGAACCTTGATTCGCTCAGGTATGGCCCCCCACTCGATCCGGGCGCCGCCCACAGCGGGAGGACCGCCAACACTACGGCGGCGACGATCACCCGCGCAAGTCCCCGCGCGATCTTGCGCCGCACCGCCCCCGCCGCATGGCGCGCGGCGCTCATTGCACCACCCGCTCCAGCAGCAAGTCGCCAAAGGCGACGATCACGGTGCTGCCCGGCTTGATGGCCCCCTCCGGATTCGGCGCCAGCACATAGTAGGTGCGCCCCGCCTCAAAGCGCCGCCAGTACTGCGGGGGTCGCACGCGGGCGACGACCTCGCCTTCAGGGGGGATGAGCACCGGCAGGTTTCCTTCCTCCAGGAGGAGTGCCGCCTTGTCGGCGTCCACTACGGTAAAGCGCACGTCGATGAGGCCGTCTCCAGCCGTGAGGGCGACGAGGGCAAGACGGATGCCGAGGCGCTCCTCCAGGGCGACTTCGACGTCAGGCGTCTCTGCCTCTGCGATAATGGGCGGGTTCTCCGCCGTGGCGCTCGCTATCGGCGGTGGGGGCGTGGCTGTGACGGCTGTTGTCGCCACGGGGGCACCGGGGGCGGCTCCAGCGGCTGGCGTGCAGCCCCCCAGTGCCAGCATGACCGTAACGAGGAGTGTCCAGCAGAGAGCGTAGGGCCGAAGCCGATCTTGCCGCTGTGGGGATGGAGGCATCGTGTTCTCCAATGGGCGGGAGGACAGCGTGAGGCAGCACCTCCCAAGAGAATGTGGTTTGAAACCTCGTGCCACGGGAGTGGTCGAGGCTATTCTCGGCCACTCCCGTGGCGCTATCGATACGACTAACAGTCCACGGCGCTATCGGTACGCCTTGTCGCGCACGCTATCGATACGTCACTATCGCCAGACCATTGGCAGCCTGGAGATGAACTGGACGCTGAGTGTGCGCATTGAGATGAAATCGGCGTACCACTCGGCGCCCAGGCTGCCGTCGGTCAACCCGATGGATGGTCCGAGGTGCACCTCGTCCAGCAAGAAGGCGCTGGTGTCGATGCCCTTCAGGGCCTGTTGCAACTCGCCGTTCACGGAGAAGAGCAGCGTGCCGGTCGAGTCCGATTCCCACCCGATCTCGAGGAGCGTGGGAGCGTCCGCGATGTCGAACCAGTTGGTGTAGCTCACACCATGGGCGTGTCGCACCCAGGCGCGCACCTCGTACTCGCCGGGGTTGTCCGCCGAGCGCTCGTAGGCGATGCCCAGGATCGGCACGCCAAAGGCGTCGTATCCCACCAGGATGCCGTGCTCGCCAGAGCCGGTGTCCGTGCCGTGCGGCTGGAAGTAAAAGCGTGCGCCGTAGAGGCTCTCCATCTCGGGCGTCGCGTCCACCAGGTAGGCGGGTTGCCCACCGTCCACCACGGCCTCGAGGCCCTGCGGCTGGATGCCCATGCCGGCCTCTGGCGTGACGGTGACGTTGCCGACCGATGCCGACCAGCCCGTCAGACCGGCGGCGCCAAAGTCGTTGCGGAACACCATCTGGGGACCGGGGCCGGCCGACTGCACCGTGAGCGTGGCGGTGGCCACCGGGCCCCAGTTGCCGGCCATGTCCCGACCGCGCACCGACACGATGTGGGTGCCGGGGTGCAGCCCGCGCGTGTTGATGGCTCCACTGACCCCTTCGCTGGCGCCGCCAAAGGCGCCGTCGATGGGGGCCAAGGCGGTGGCGTGTCCGGCGCCTGGGTCGTCGCCCAGGAACCACTCGGCCAGGGCCACGCCCTGTGGGTCGGTCGCGGTGGCCGTCACGATAGAGCCTCCCCCCCCGCGCACAACCTCGGGATCCAGGTTCACGCCGGTGACCTCGGGCCCGGTCTTGTCGACCACCAGTTCGACGGTGCCCGCGGGTCCCCAGTTGCCGGCGGCGTCCATGCCGCGCACGTACAGGATGTGGGTGCCGCCGTCAAGGGCGTCGATGGTGGTCAAGGGGATGTGCACATAGGTCGTCTCGAGGGCTTGGTTGTAGAGGCCGTCGCGCGCAGCAAGCAGGAACCCCGTGCCGGGGTCGCCGACGGTGTCGATGAACCCCTCCACGCGCGCTACGCTGGACTGCACGCCGTTGGACGCCGGATCGCCCACGACCGCCGTAAGGCCCACCGCCGTCAGGCTGGGCGAGAGGCCCACCTTGCCGTTCGTGGGATTGGGCACTGCCGTGGCGCTTACCAGTTCGGGGCCGCTCTTGTCGACGTGGAGCGTCGCCTCGGTGAACGGCCCCCACGTGCCCAAAGCGTCCTGGGCGTGGATATAGATCGTGTGCTGCCCCTCGGGCAGAGCGGCGATGTCCACCGCGACGATCGTGCCGTTCAGGCTCGCCACGGGCTCCGTAGTGTTCAGGACCAGCGCCGTGCCGGCGCCGTCAGCGCCCGGGGCATCGACAAAGTACTCGGCCGCCTGGAGGTTCACCCCCGGGACGGCGCGTGCATCTGCCGTCGCCTGGAGCGCCACGTCGACGGCGCCGTTCGTTGGGTTCGGGGTGAGCACGACGCCCGTCACCGTGGGGCCATCGACCGCCATGTGCAGGATGGCCGCGCCTACCGGACCCCAGTTACCGTTGCCATCCTGGCCGCGCAGGTACAGGATGTACTCCCCACTGGAGAGGCTGGCCAGATCGGCGGCAGAGATGGTGGTAGAGACGCTCACCGGCCCAGGCCCAAAGGCGCCTGCCATGGGCGTCCCTGTGCCGGGATCGCCCAGCGCGTCGACAAAGAACTCGGCAGCGACGACGTCCGCACCGCCCGTCTCGGCCTCACTGAGGGAAGCCGTGAGGGTCAAGTCCTCCCCGCCGGCGGTGAGGCTCGGTGCGACCGACACGTCGGAAGTCAGTGGCCCGAGGACATCGGGCCCCGGCGCGACCGCGGGGGTCGTGAGGAAGGTAAGCAGGCCGCCGGTGGCAAGCGGGCCACCCGGCGCCGTCACCGCGCCGGCGTTGTGCAGGCGCCCGCTGGTATCCATGACGGCATAGTGGGCGTCGGCCGGCGCATCCGCCGGGATCGCCACGATCGCGTCGAGCGTTTCGCCGGCGGCCAGCGTCTCGGCAGCTATCTCGTGCTGCCAGACGACACGCTGTCCGTCGCGCCCTACGACGTGCATGTGCAGACCCAACACGCCGACGGGCTGGTGGTCGAGGCTCGCGTTCAGCACGCGCAGCAGCACCGTGCGCCCGGGCGCTGTCTCGATGGCTTCGGTGTCGGGATAGGCCTTGCCGTTGATGGTCCAGTGCCGCGGCGCATAGTGAACCAGATCGAACCCATTCGGGTCGGCGTGCAGATCCGGGTCGACCGCGCCCAACACGAGCAGGGCCTCGTCGTCAAAGGCACTGTCGTCGCCGTAGGCCCAGGCGGTGTTGGCCGCCGGCCGGACGACGAGGGCGCCGTACAGGCCCATGGCCACCTGCCGGGCGCCGCTGGGCGCCGCTCCGGCCTCATAGAGGTGGGTGCCCGGCGCGAGGGCGGGGAAGGTGTAGATCTTGGTGCCCCCCGGCGCGACGCCGGCCACATCCGGCACTACCTCCTGCGCCCCGAGGGTCAGCGAGGTCGCCTCGGCGAGGTCGTTATGTAGGATGATGTGGAGCGTCTCTCCCTCGATGGCCACCAGCGTAGGCCCCGGCGAGGAGGCGACGCCGTCCACGGTATCACTATAGCCCCAGATGGGCACGGATACGGCGTCGGGCAGCGTCAAGCTGCCGGACTTGGCCCACAGCTCACAGGTCCGTTCCGATGGCCCGCTGACGCTGCACGTCTCGGTTGGCAGCGTGGCCGCAAGGGTGGCTTGTGCCGGCGCCCGGTTAGGGGCGGCGATGGTGACGGCCGCTCCCAGATGGGCGGCGATCAGCGCCACGAGCATCGCGACCACGATGCCCCATCTCGGTATGTGTCGTGTCTTGGCATTCATGCTGACATCTCCTCAGCGCTGATTCGCCCTACGGGCACATGTTGGGCTGGGGGGGGTCGATGCGGATGTACGTCGCCATGCCGCTCATGGGCAGGTCCCACGCCACGATCTGCTGCAGGGCGTGGTTGTGCGAGATGATATAGTACTCGCCGCACTGGTTCATCATCGCCATGCCGGGTGGCATGGGCACCATCTCTCCCAGGTAGGGGCTGCCGCTGTAGTACATGCCCAGCACCATGTCCTGGATGGGCGGGATGGTGACGGGGATCGGGTTCGTCTCGGGATCCCACCCTTCGGCGTCGTGCCAGGTAAAGAGGGCGTCCGCCGTCTGTCCCGGCCCGACGACCACGGTGAACTTTTCGTAGCTCAGGTCCTCGCCCGCCGGCCCCTTGAGCAAGTGACCGTCGCGGGCGATTACACGACCGTGGTTGCCATGAGGGTGCATTGGGTAGTCGATCATGCCAGCGCTGAGGTAGCGCACGAGAGATGGCAGCGGGTTGGAGTCTGGATCGTAGGGGTGGATGCGCGCCAGCGCCCCGTACGGCTGGTGCGGCAGGCGGGCGACGTTGTTTGCCGCCAGCGTGTCGGGGAAGGAGCGCCCGTTGATGAGCCAGTAGCGCGGGTGATAGTACGTCATGTCAAAGGGCTCGCCGCGCTCCGCGGCCATGTGCATGTGCGGGTCGATCTGTGACAGGAACATGAGGAATTCGGTGTCCGGGTTGTAGCGCGTCTCGGCATCGTTGTAGGCATAGTGCTCGTCCATGGTGTCCAGCGCCGGGCGCACGATGAGGGCGCCGGCCAGGCCCATCTGTACCTGCCACACGGGGTCGGTGCCGCTCTCGTACAGGTAGGTGCCCGGCTGCCCGGCCACAAAGCTGTACGTGACGCTGCCGCCGGGGGGCGCTGTCTTGGTGAGCGACACGAGGTTGCCCCCGTCGAACACCGGTTGCGAGGCGGCGCCATCGGCCAGCACGCCCGTCTGCCCCGGAAACACGATCGAAACGTCCTCGGGCAGATCGTTGTGCAACACGACGGTGACCGTATCTCCCTCGTTGACGCACAGCACCGGCCCGGGGTACTGGAAGGCGCCCCCACCCAGGGCATAGCCCCACATGTAGATAACGTTGCCGTCGGTCACCTGGATGTAGCCGTCGGTGGCCGTGAGGGTAAAGGTGGCGCTGGGGTTCGTCGTGCAGACGATGCCGTGGCTACCCGCGGTGCCCATGTCCATCCCCATCTGCGCCTGGGTGCCGGCCGGCAGCGACGCCCCCATGAGGATGGCCAGGACCAGCGCCGTGACGAGGGAACGTGTGATCGATCGCATGGAAAGCATATTGACTCTCCTCTATCTCATGGCACGCCGCTAAGCGTTGGGGCTGGTCTGCGGCGGGAGCGTACCCGCCGGGTAGACGCGGATCTCCGTGAGCTGTCCGCCCAGTCCGGCCGCGCCGCCATTGGTCAAGCGCGCATAGTTGCGATTATGCAGCAGCAAGGTGGTAGACGCGTTCACATCGGGCGCGGTGATGATCACGTCGGCGCTCTCGCCGGGCGCAAGGGATACGACGTCGGTCTCGTAGGTGAGATCCGTGCCGTCTCTCCCGCGCAGGTGCGCCGCGTCCTTACCGACCACGCGCATGCGCGCCCCTCGCAACGTGAGGGTCTGGAGCTGAAAGCCGAGGTTGGCGAGGCGTAGCAGGATGCGCTCTCCGGCGTTCGCCTGGATCAGCGACGACATCGGCTGGTACTGCAGCCTGGGATAGCCCGCCGGCTCGATGAGGTCCCCCGTGATGGGGTCAGTCCCCTCGCCGTTGGGCGCCAGTGTGTCGGGGTAAGCGCGGCCGTTCATGAGAAAGAACTCGGGACGGTACTCTGTCCAGTCTGACGCCTGCACATGGGCGCCGGCCCAGTGGGCCTCCGTCCACCACTCGGTGAGGAGAATGGCGAACTCGCGGTCGTAGGCCGTGGAGCCATCACCGTCGTTGTAGACGTACTTGCCGGGGGCCACGATGTCGGTGCCCTGGTTCTGCGTCGGCCGCACGAACACGATGCCGGTCATGCCCAGGTGCACGTGCTCGGTATCCTCAAAGTGACAGTGATAGATGTACGTGCCAGGGTGGAGTGGCCGGTAAAGGTAGGTGAAACTCCGTCCGATGGGCACGGCGATGGAACTCATCGGCTCACCGTCAAAGATCGGCGTCTGGTTGCGAAAGCCGTGAAAGTGAAAGGTGTGCGCGTCCACGAGGTCGGGTCGCATCACCAGGCCGGGGTTCGAGAGCTTGAGCCGGTATTCGGCGCCCTCGTCGATCCACAGGAGCGGCGACGTGAGCTGAGCCTTGCCCTTCTGGTTCAGCACCTGCTCGGGCGTGAGGCCGGTGACGTCGCGCAGCCCAAAGATATACCCCGTGAAGGGGGGTGGCGCCCAAGGGTCGGGATGATAGGGGGGAATCTCTGGCTCCTCTGGGATGTACACCCAGCCATCGGTGCCGATGAGATGGGCATCATGAGCATCGGTTGCCTGTAGGTCCAGTTCGGGGCCGGCGTCCGACACGGAGGCGGGTGAAAGTAGTGCCCGCGCGGGGGCCGGGAGAAGCCCCAGGCCGGCCACCGAGAGGAGCACCCCTCCCCCGACCTTGATGAGGCCACGCCGCGTGATTGTCCGCAGTCGTCCTCTGGTGTCCATGGTTGTCTCCTTGCGTCGTGGGTTCCCGAGGTGGCCGAAGCCACCTCGGGACATCGCCATCGTCTCAGGGCAGGGTGACGCCCCGTAGCGCCGTTGGGAAGCGGATCACCGTCGCTTGTCCCTGGACGTCTCCGCCGGGGGGCAGCACGGTGGGGACATCCGAGAGGGGCCCCGTCTCGTCGGCGCCGATCTCGTAGCCGCCGCCGGCCGGGCGGAGGTCGGTATCGATGTCGGAGGCCGGGGCGTTGACGCCGTCCTTGCTGGCGGCGCCGGCGTTGATGGCGGGAGATGTAGCCTGCAGGTGATAGTCACCCATGAGCGTGGGGGGCAGGTCGACCGCCACGAGATTCACCCCCACAAAGTTCGGGTCGGTGCGCCAGGGCATGATGGCCACGCTCATCTCGTAGGGGCTTACTACCTGCGGATTCACGCCTACCAGGTTGGTGTCGGAGGGCACGGTGCCGTCCGCCACGTTGAGGACCGAGTGGGCGGGCGCCAAGAGGTAACTGGTGCCCGCAACCCCTAGGTCCCACAGCCGGATGGGCTCGGGGTCGCCCTCGAGGCCGATCCCCCACACGGCGCTGCCGTCCCACCGTCCGGCGCGGTTGTCCCAAAAGATGTTATTGAACAGGAGCGGGCTGCTGAACACCGGCGATCCGGGCTCAAGGGTGGCCTGTAGCAGGGCGCTGTTGAGCGTCGTGGAGAGCCCCGCGGGGGCCGGCTGCCCGTTGCTCGTCATGGCGGTGGCGGTCGTGATGTTGTGCACGATGGTGTTGTTGTACACGCGCACCCGCGGTGCGTCGTTCAGCGAGATGCCGCCGCCCTCGTGGGTTGACACGTTGTTGGCGATGATGTTGTTGTAGACGTTGTAGGTATAGTTGCCCGCCATGAGGAACCGCAGGCCGCCGCCGTCATCGTTGGCCAAGTTCGACTGGATGATGTTGGCATAGATGCTCACCGGGCCCGCCCCGGGCGACAGGATGGCCGGATCGGTGGGCAGCTCGCCCGCGATCATGATGCCGCCACCCTCGTCGTAGGAACGGTTAAAGTACACCCTGTTGTGATGGATGCGGCCGTTGGGG
The DNA here is from genome assembly GCA_040768165.1 of Anaerolineae bacterium. Classification (GTDB taxonomy): domain Bacteria; phylum Chloroflexota; class Anaerolineae; order UBA1429; family UBA1429; genus DUUT01. Next base: position 74,945 of record JAXGNH010000015.1, on the reverse strand, counting down.
CTGTAGCCATAGTGACTGATGCCGCCCCCGTACTCGGCGGAAAAGTTGCCGCAGATCAGGTTGTTGGCCACTTCATAGTTGTCGCTGCCGTCGAAGATCCCGATGCCGCCGGCGAGGTTGGTGCCGCCGTTGGCGATGATCTGGTTGCTGGCGATACGGATGTTGGTGTTCTCGCTGTCCCCCCAGTGGGGCGTGCCGAGGCGGATGGCCCCGCCGTAGGCTCCCCCGTTGCTGCGGAGGACGTTGTTGGTGATCTCGAGATAGTGGGCGTGGCCGTTGACATAGATGCCACCGCCCTGGACCTGCACGTCGGCCTGGGCGCCCGGGATCAGCGCGCCGCCGATCTGCTGGCGATTGTTGGGGAACCCTTGCTGGTCGCCGCCCTGGATGGTGAAGCCGTCGATGGCGGCGCTATAGTTGGCGCCGAAGCGGTTCGCCTGGGCGAGGATGGTGATGACCTGTCCCTCGACCATGTTCTGGTTCCCATCCCAGTCGAGGCTGGGGATGAGTTCGTCGCGCCACCACTCCGAGTAGTCGGTGTCGCCCGTCATGCCGACGCCGTCGATGACGGAGCCCAGCACGTTGCCGCCTTCCGAGTACACGCCGCCGGGCCCCACCCCCTGGAGCTTGAGCGGCGTAGGGATCACCGGATTCTCATAGTACACGCCGTTCGGGTTCCACTGTCCCGTCTCGCCGGGAAAGACCACCACGAGCGCCCGGTTCTCTTGCGCGGCGGCGTCGATGGCGCTCTGGATGGTGGCGTATTCCCGGCCCGGCCCCACCTCAAAGAGCGCGGGGGCGTAGCCAGGGCCTAGCACATGGAAGCTCAGGCCGTTCACCAGCGACTGCCCGTTGTCGGCGGTGATGCGCAGCGGGTAGACGTCTGCCCGCATCCCTGCCGGTACCGTTACCTCGATGGTGCGGTCGCTCCAACTCACGATGGGCAGCGCAGTCGAGCCGAGGCTGACCTTGCCGCTTCCCTGTGCGTCGCCAAAGCCCAGCCCCTGGATAGTGATGGCGCCGCCGGTGTTGCGGTGCACATAGGGCTGCGAGACGGCATACAGTTGCGGTGTAGCGACATCGAGGGCACAGCTGGCCGGCAGGTTGAACTGCGATCCGGGCCCCTGGATCGAAACACCGATCTGTGTCGGGGCCAGGTCCGCCGGATCGGTGACGCCGGGCCAGACCTCAAAGCTCGTGCCGATGGTGCGGTAGGCGGGGTTGTAGGTGGGGTTCAGCGCCCCCGGCTGGCCTGGGTCGTTGCCCAAGATGTAGTACAGATTGGGCGCCACGCCCGTGGGTGACGGGTAGTTGCGCGTCGACGTCGACGGCAGCAACACCTCAAAGCCGCCATGAGGATCGGACAGGATGGTTCGCACCCGCCGCATGGAGAAATCATAGATGCCGATCGGCGAGTTGGGCACGCCCGCCTTCTCACCAAAGTACAGGTCCATGGGGTTGGTGGACAGGGTGAGGTCGTCGATGATATAGCCGCGCCACCGTCCGGGGAGGGGTACCGGCGTAAACAAGTTGAAGGAGGGCGCCACGGAACGGCCGTCGCCCAGCTCCACCAGCTTGACGTTGCACAGCCGCTTCTCCATCCCCTCGAAGGGGCTGCCGCCCTCAGCGGCGAACTCGAGGTTCACGACGGCGTCCGGGCCGTCCTCGCCCACGCCGGCGACGTCCACCATGTGCAGCGGCCCGGCACAGGCGGGAGGCGGAATCTGCGGTACGTACTGATCGCCGCCAAAGACGTTCACGTCCTCCTCACGGGTCACCTGGTAGAGCGGGCGTGCATACGCGTCGTCCGGGATCACCACCTCGACCAGATAGTCGCCGGGCTCGAGGCGCGGCTGCGCGTCCTCGGGGATGGGGTCGCCGTTGGTGTCAAAGGCGACACTAGTAAAGCCATAGTTGCCGTTCACGGTGGCGAACCCGTTCTGCAGCTGCATGCCCATCACCGGGCCCTCGAGGCACTCGTGCCCGCCGGTGGCCGGGGGAAGCACGTCCTGGTCCACCGGGTTGCCCTCCACGTCGCGGGCCACGCAGTCGGTGGGGCGTTCCCATGTTTCGGTCGTGGTGGTGTTCAGCAGGCGGCCCTTCTGGTAAGAGCCGTCGGGCTCAAAGAGAAAGTTGCCCTCCGGGTCCTTGGCCGCCTCGTAGAGGTTCAGCGTCAGGCCCGGGATGCCGGGCTCAAAGGGCTCGACGGCCGCAAAGCGCGCGTCCAGCTCATTGCGCGTGGTGTCATAGAACACGGTGCCGGCGATGCCACCGTTCTCGTCCTCGCCGTAGGGCTGCACACCCCAATCGACGCGGGCGGATTGGCCGATGATCGGCAGCATGCCGATGTCCACGCCATCTCCTAGCAGGGTCGTCGGCTCGGGCTGGTTCTCCACCTGGTACGTCACGCCGGTGGTGTGGTACAGGTCGGAGTAGGCTTCGAGCACGACCCACGACGTAAAGGGGTACACGCGCTCAAAGAGATAGTAGCCAGTCGGATCGGTGCTCGTGGTGATATCAAAGCGATCCACCTCGGCGTTATCGCGGCGACGGAGGACTAGCGGGAAATCGGGCACGCCCTGCTCGTCGGGGTCGCGCTTGCCATTGCCGTTGTCGTCCACGAATACGTGGCCCTCAATGCGGCTGAACCACCCGGTCATAAAGGGGGTGCCAATGTCGACCATCTGGCCGTCCACCACCGAGACCTGCACGAACTCGAGTAGGTAGCGCAGGTTGCGGCTGTCCCAGTAGGTGAGCGAATAGTCGCCGTCGGGGACGTGGTCGATCTGGAAAGAGCCGTCCTCGGCCCCCTGGCCGATGTACACCGCAGTGTCGCCGCCCAGGAGGTCATTCAGGGCGATCCAGGGGCGCGGCACCGGGCCGGTAACCTTGGCGCCCGATAGCCCGCCCCAGGTGTCACCATAGTAGGGGAGGCCTCCGCTCATCGGCACATAGACAGTGGCGGCGACGATGGTGCCCCGAATGCCGCCGGTGACTGACGTATCGGTGAGTTCGTTCATGGGGCGTACGAAACCGTGCATGGCCCACGGGAAGGGCTCGGCAGCCACGACAAACTCGTTATCGAGGCCCGTGCCCGCTTCCTGCAGCCAGGTGTCCCATCCAAGCCCGCCCTCGAGGGTGGTGGTCTGAATCCACGCTTCTCCCTCGGGTGGCACGACGAAAAACTCGTAGCGGTTCGGCGACACGTGAGGGATCACGATATCGCCGTTCTCGTCGCTCACACACTCGCCTCCCGTGTCGGGAACGGGGATCGGCGCGCCCTCTTCGTCGTACAACAACTCGCCGGTGTTCGGGTCACGCTCGTACTCGGTGCAGAGCGGATTGCCAAAGGCATCGACGGTGATCTCGCCGGCGATGTCGGCGATGACGGCGCGGAAGCCGGGTAGCCCCTGTTCCAGGGGGGCGTCAAACTGACCGTTCACCATGCGGTCCTCAAACACCCTCGTCCGCAGGGTGGCCGTCGGGAGAGGCAGGGGCTGCGCCTGCACTTCGACGATCCCTGGCTCCTCCATCGGCACGCTGAACCAGGTGCCATCCAGCTTGAAGCCGGGCGCCAGAACGGAGATGAGGTAATCTCCGGGGGGCAGGTCGATGCCCGTGGACTCGTTCAGGATCGTGTGGTCGCCCTGGGTGACGATTGGGCTGGCGCCGGGCTGCGAGCGCACTGACGGCCACTCGCAGTTGGCGGGGTAATCGGGGTTGGGCACCGTGTGCTCGGCGTCCATCCAGGGGGCGCAGTCGGGATAGCGGGGCTGCAGAGGATCGCCGGTGTTATCCAGGTTGATGATGAACTGGTACTCCGTCACCGGGTCTCCCCGGGTGACCCCCGCCCCATCCAGGGCGCGAGGCTCGGTGCGTGCGCTCACTACCCGCAGGCCGATGGTGGTGGTAGTGGCCTGGGCGGAGGACGGCGGGGCGGAGGGCGCCGCCACGTCGGCGGCCCGGCTTGGTGGCGCGGGGACGCTGACGACCAACGCCACCAGTAGCAGCCAGCGGGCAAGATGAACAAGCGTGGAACGATCGTGTGACATAGTGACCTCCAGCGGGTTTCTGTCACGAGACGTGATGGGGTCGGCTAGGGAGGATAGCGGTACGCGTGTGGCCGACTTGCGGGTGCTGTTGTGCACAGGTGTAGCGACTGGGGCCGTCTCGGGGCATACAGCTTGCGACGAGCGGCGATCGAGGCGATTCGGCTCCCGAGGCATTTACGTTGCCGGCCTTCGTGAATCCAGGGGGGACGTCGGCCGGCTAAGCCCCCGTCCCCTGGAGGCAGAGCGCGTCAGGCCGGAGGGCTCTGAGGAGATGCGGGCCCGGCCCGTCCACGGGCCGGGCCCGCATCGCGATAACTCCAGATCATGGCGTTCACCGAACGCCCCCTCACGGGACGACGTGCGAAGTGACGGACACGGGGTGTGCGTTCGTCACCCTGCCGATGGCAAGGGTGCTCGTGGTGACGGTGAGCGTCCCGATCACCAGGAACAGCAGCATGGCCAGGACGAGGAGTACAGGGGCTGAGGTCATGCGCACCCACGCGACCACCGATCGAGAGGTCGTCTTCATCATCTTCCTCCCTTCGCTCTGCCCCGGAGCGGGAGCGCCTCCGAGCACTTGTGCTCCCATTGTGACAGATGGGAGCCCGGACGTCTGTGGGGAGTCCTTGAACGGACGCTCCAGCTTTTCCACAGCGCGCGAGGCGGGAGGTGTCAGAAGGGTACTGGGGTAGGCGGGGCGGCTAGGTCAGGTTGGCGCCGAGGTACGTCTCGCCGGCGATCACGGCGCGCAGGGCGGCGCCCAGCTCTCGAGCGGCCGTCTCCTTGAGCAGATAGCCGCGTGCGCCCGCGTCGAGGGCGGCCCGCACGTGAGCGCGGTCGGGCTGCATTGCCAGCACGATGATGGCCGCCTCAGGGCAGGCACAGTGCAAGGCCGCCACCAGGCGCACGACGGCCAGGCCCGACGCGCTGTCGATGACGACCACATCGGGTAGGCAGACGGACGCATGGCCCAGGCATTCCTCTTCGCTGGTGGGCGAGGCGATCACATTGAGGTCGGGCTGTGCCTCAAGCAGGCCGCGCAGGCTCTTGCGCAAGGCAGGGTGGTCACTGGCTAATAGGACGCGTAGTGGCATGGCGGTACCGATCGCTGTGAGTCCGGCGCCGTCACCCCCTTGCCCGCGCAAGGCGACCAAGCGACAGCGACCGGTCCCTAGTATGCCACAAGGCAGGGGGGGCGTCTGTAGGGAGGTTTTGATTCTTTGCGCCGCCCTCTAGTCGGGCGGCGTGAGGCCGTGCTGAATGGCGAACTTGACGAGGGAGATGAGGTCGCCGACGCCCAGCTTGGCCATGAGGCGGCTGCGGTAGGTCTCGACCGTCTTGGGAGACAGATGGACGTCGCGGGCGATCTCGGCGGAGGAGCGCCCCTCCACGACGAGCTGCAGCACCTCGCGCTCGCGCGGGCTGAGGCGCGACAGGGGGCTGTCTGCATCCGCGATGCTGCGCTGGTGTACGTAATCCTCGGTGAGGGTGTCCATAATGCTGGGGCTCAGGTAGCGTCGCCCGCAGTGCACGGCGCGCACGGCGTCTACCACCTGGGGAGGGGCCGATTCCTTGAGCAGGTATCCCACGGCACCCGCCTGCAGGGCGCGAAAGATGTGCTCTGACGTGGAGTGCATCGACAGGACGATGATGCGCGTCTCGGGGCAGCTCTCCTTGATCTGCAGGCTGGCCTCGATCCCGTTTAGCCCGGGCATGGTGATGTCCATGATGGCCACGGCGGGCTGCAACTCGGTCGCCATCTGAACGGCGTCGCGGCCATCTGAGGCCTCGGCCACCACCTCCATGTCGGGTTGCGCCTCCAGGAGGAAACGCAGCCCCTCCCGCACGATGGCGTGATCGTCGGCCAGTAGTATCGTGATGGTCATCGCTCGACCTCCGCAACGATGCGTGTGCCGCTACCCGGCGTCGACTCGATGGTGCAGCTTCCGCCCACCGCCGCGACGCGTTCCGTCATGGAGAGCAGGCCCCAGCCCGAATCGCCCTTGGGGCCCGCGACGCCGTCCGGGTCAAAGCCGATGCCGTCGTCCTCCACGACGAGCCGTACCGCGCCCTCACCAGGGGTGACCGAGATAGCGACGTGACTGGCGTGCGCGTGCTTGACGACATTCGTGAGCGCCTCCTGGGCCACGCGGAAGAGGGCCGTCTCTGTGGCGCCTCCCAGACGCGGGTTCGGTTCCTCGCCCTCAACGCGCACGTGGATGCCCATGCGCCGACCGAACTCGGTGGTGTACCACTGCAGGCCGGCCACCAGGCCATAGTCATCCAGCACCAGGGGCCGCAGCTCGGACATGATGTTGCGGATGTCCTTGGTGGTCTGCTCCACCAGCAAAGTCGCGTCGCGGAGGCGCGCCATGATACTATCCTGGGTGTCCGGGGGCAACAGCGTGCTGACGATGTTCAGGTTGAAACTGAGCGCCGTGAGATCCTGGCCGACGCGGTCGTGCAGCTCGCGGGCGATGCGCTGGCGCTCCGCCTCCTCGACCTCGGTGAGGCGCGACGACAGGGCGCGCACCTGCTGCCGCTGCCGGCGAACGGCCTCATAGAGCCGGGCACTCTCACCGGCTTGGGCGATGCGATGGGCCGCCGCGCGCGCCAGGCTCAGATCGTCGTCGCCAAAGGAACGGCCGGCGGCGCCGCGTCCAACGAGGGAGAGCGACAGCCAGCCGTCACCGCCTTGGACCGGGATGGCCAGCGCGAACGCACCCCAGGCATCAGCCGGTTGCGCCGCCTGCCCGAGGGCGGCGACAACCTCGGCGCCCGAGAGGAGGAACGGGTCGCGCTCACGCCGCGCCCGCGCGACGAGAGCACGCATCGCCTTCTCATCACCCTGCTCCGCCCGTCGCGGCGCCCGGCCGCCGTCGGCCGTGACGAGTTCGTCCGGCGTGGCAGCCATGGGCGAGGCCATGGCGAGCAGCGCGCCGGTGGAGGCGCGGAGCGCCGCCACGAGGTGCTTCAGGGCGACGGCGCGCACCTGCGCCGAGTCGAGCGTCGTGGCCAACTCCTGATCCAGCTCGCCGAGTGCTCGGAGGCGGTCCACCTGCCGCGCCTCCTGGTAAAGCTGGGCGTTATAGAGCGCTAGGCCCACCTGTTGGCCGATGGCGCGGGCAAGGGCGCGCTCGGCCTGGCCGTAGGCATGGGGCTGCCGCCACCCCACGTTCAGCACCCCCAGCACGCGCTCGCTCGTTCGCAGGGGGATGATGACGTGGCTGTGCAGCCCGGATTCCTGCAGCACCTCGCGCGACAGGCGGGCGCAGTTCGCGGCGTATTGCGGCTCCGGGTCCAGGTTGGCATCCTGCAGCAGGGTGGCGCAGGCAACGCACCCCGCCAGGGGCGCCGCCTCCGTGGCAGCGATGAACGCCTCGGGCAGCCCCCGACAGGCGCCCACCCGCGGTGGGCTCTGGGGCGTGGGGCCGGGGAGCAACACCCAGCCCACATCGGCATCGAGGATGGGCAACACAACCTCGAGCACCGTGTTCAGCAGACGGTCGGGGTCGGTCCACTCGGCGATGGCCGTGCTGACGGCGTACAGGGCCGCCTGCTCGTTGGCGTACCGCCGCAGGGCCATCTCGGCTCGCTGGCGCTCGCTGATGTCCTGGATGGCCGCGACGCCGCCGGTAAGTCGCGCGGCAGCGTCGCGGATGGGGGCGCTGTTTACCAGCAGATGACGCCGTGCACCGTCGGGCCAGCGCAGCGTCATCTCGACGTCGCGGAGCACCTCGCCGTAGAGGGCGGATCGCGTCAGGGGCTGATCGTCCCACTGCCACGCGCCGCCGTCGGGGTGGCAGAGGATGGGCTGCTCCTGCGAGGCATCGTCCTGAGGGTGCCGAGCCAGCGTCCGAAAACTGGGGTTGGAGAGCATCCACTCTGCGGTGGCGTCGGCAACCACGATCCCCAGGGGGGCATTGTCGATGATGGCGCGCAGGCGCGCCTGCTCCAGGCTCAGCCGATCCATGAGTTCTTCGCGCTCGGTCACGTCGTGCCAGATCGAGACGCCGCCCACCGGCTCGCCGCCCATGGCGAGCGGCGTGGCCGATACGAGGGCGATCCGCTGGTCGCCATCGCCGTTGGTGAACGCGATGCGCTCATTGACAACCCGCTCACCGCGCAAGAGTCGCGACGAGGGGAGCCGGTCAAAGGGGACGGGCTGCCCCTCGGCGTCACGGACGTCGAGGCGACGGGCGAGTTCAGCGCGGTCGCCATGCACGATGTCCATCCCAAAGAGCGCGTCGGCCGCGGGGTTGGCGCGTACAGGGGCGCCATGGGCGTCGAGCACGACTACGGCGTCGGCCAGGGCGGCAAAGGTGGCCGTCATCTCGTCGGCACGGCGCTCGGCCTCGGCGCGCAGCTCGATGTGCTGCAGCCCGAGGGACGCGATGGTGGTGAGCTGCACGAGCAGAGCCTCGTCCTCGGCGTCGAACTCGCCCTCTACCTTGTCGGAGAGCATGATGAGGCCCACGCCCTGGCCCTGGGCGTCGGTCAGGCGCGCGCCGAGCAGGCCGTGCAGGGGGCAATGCTCCTCGGGCAAGCCCCACCAGGAGGGATGTCGCCGTAGCTCGGCGTCGGTGAGGCACAGCGAGGTGACCTTGGAGATCAGGTCCAGGTGCACGCCACCGCGTTCGATGGCAAAGGCGTCGCCCGGAGGGCAGGGGGGGGCCTCGTCGTCGCGGGACGTGACGGCGAGTTGAAAGCGGCCGTCGCGGAATCCGTGTCCCGAGACGCCGAGCCGCGCCCCGGTCAGGTCGCGGGCGGCGTCGACGACGCGCTGCAGCAGTCCCTGGCGGGTGGTCGACGCCAGGACCTGTTTGGACACGTCGATGAGGCGGTTCATCCGCTCCAGGTGCCGGCCCGTCGCGAGCCGAGCGCGCTCCTGCAGGGTGACGTCCTGCAGCGAAAAGACGAGGCCACGCAGGCGGCCGTCATCGTCCACGTCGGGCGCCAGCGTCCAGTCCCAGTAGGTGATCCCCAGCTCGGGCTGATTCGGAAAGACGAACGGCTTGGCGCGAAACACGGCGGGCTCGCCCGTGTCGCGCACGCGCTCGAATAGCGCCTGGTTCTCGGCATTGGGAAAGAGGTCAAAGTGGTTCCGCCCCAGGAGTTCGTCGAGCGTGTGCCCGCAGCCCGCCACGTACACCGGATTGGCGTACAAAAAGTTGAACTCGAGGTCCAGGTATGCCAGCGAAGAGTTCACGTTCTCGGCGACCGCCAGGAACTCGTCGTAGTCCATACGACGGGCGGGCGCGACGCCTTCGGGTGCCTCCAGTTCGCGAACCAGCGTGGTGAGATGCTGCCAGGCTGCTTCGTGCCGGTGCTCGTTCGCTTCGCCGCGGGAGGGTTGCAGTTCGCGGATCAGCCGGCGGATCGCGCGGACGGTGTCGTGCCGTTGTGCGTTGGACATGGCTACCAAGGGAGTCTAGTTGGCCGGTAAGGCGAGGCCATGGGATGACGTTCCGAGACATTATAGCAACAGCGCGCCACGCATGCGAATAGGAGCGAGGGATGGGCGATAGGGCCGTTGACCCCCTCCACCCCCGATCCTATAATGGCGGTCGGCGGGGGCGTCGGCCCCCGCGCGAACATGAGGAGGTAGCGCCATGGAATGGAAGGTCGTCGCGATCGACAAGCCCGCCGAGGTGAACGTCATCCTCGGGCAGAGTCATTTCATCAAGACGGTGGAGGACCTGCACGAGGCGCTGGTAACGGCGGTGCCGGGGATCCGCTTTGGGCTGGCGTTCTGTGAGGCGTCGGGCGCCTGCCTGGTGCGCTCCAGCGGCACGGACGATGACCTGAAGGCGCTGGCGGAGCGCAACGCCCTATCCCTGGGTACGGGGCACGCCTTTATCATCCTGCTCGGCGAGGGATTCTACCCAGTTAACGTGCTGAACGCCATCAAGGCCGTGCCGGAGGTGTGTCGCATCATCGCCGCCACGGCGAACCCACTGCAAGTGGTGGTGGCCGAGACGGAGCAGGGCCGCGGCATCATGGGCGTCATCGACGGCGCGCTCCCCAAGGGGGTAGAAGACGCCGAAGGCGTCGCCTGGCGCAAGGGCTTTCTCCGCACCATCGGCTACAAGCTGTGATTCACCACAGAGAACATAGAGCACACAGAGAACAAGGCAAGATAGGAATATCAGTACACCTCTACGGTCTCTGCGTCCTCTGTGGTTTCTGGATCCTTCGCGAAGGGAGGATGGAGCTATGACGTTGCGGGCGCTGGTGGTGTACTATTCGCCCGGGGGCAATACCAAGCGGACGGCGGAGGCGCTGTGCCGTGGGCTGGAGCGGGGTGAGGCGGAGGTGACGCTGTTACCGCTCCATCGGGCGCGCGGGGTGGCGCTGGACGACTATGACCTGGTGTGCCTGGGGTGCCCCTCGTACCACTTTTCGCCGCCGGCGCCGGTGCGGCGGGCGCTGGAGCACTGGATCGCGGAGGGGAATGCCAAGGGCAGCATCGTGCCCAACTGCCCGCGCCGGCCGGGGCGGACGGCCGTGGTATTCGTCACCTATGGCGGGCCGCACACCGGCATTGAGGAGGCCACGCCGGTGGGCGACGTGCTGGCGCAGACGTTCCGCCACCTGGGCTACGACGTGCGCGCCGCCTGGTACACGGTGGGCGAATTCCACGACAACATGAACCCGCGGCTGAACCTGTACGGCCGCCTGGGCGACATCCGCGGCCGGCCGAACGCGCACGACCTGGGGGTGATCGAGACGAACGCCTACGGGTTGGCGTGCGTGCTCAAGCACGAGAAGGGAACGCGCGCGGAGCGGTAGCAGAGGAAACCGCAGAGACCGCAGAGGGCGCTGAGGAATCGGGGCTGTCCCGATCTCCTTCGCGCCCTCTGTGTTCTCTGCGGTTTTCTACCCCGCCTTGGTGCCACACTCTGGGCAGAACTTGGCCCCGTTGAGTTCGGCGCCGCAGTTGGCGCATTTGGCGGCGCGCTCGATCTTGGTGCCACACTCGGGGCAGAATTTGGCGCCTTTGACGTCCGCGCCGCAACTGGGGCAGGGGTCGGCGACGGGCTGGGCCATGGCGGCGCCGCACTCGGGGCAGAACCTGATCCCTGCCGCCACCATGGCGCCGCAGTTACCGCAGCGCGGGACGTTCTTGGCCGCCTCCGCCGCCTGTTTGGCCACCTGGTCTAGGCCAAAGGCGCTGGCGATCCCCTTGATGACGCCCACGGCCTGCTCGGCGCCCGCCTCGGCGATCTCTTCGCGACGCGGGCTGTCGTCGTTGCAGAACCCCGACTGCTCGTCAAAGCAGGAGAGGCACACGATCTGGGCGCAGGTGGGACACTCACGGAAGTACTTGATGGTCTGCTCCCACGCCTTTTCGAGCTGCGCCGGCGTGAGGTGGTAGGTGTAGCGCGGGTCCTCGCCCACCACATTGTCGGCCACGGCGTCGCCGACGAGGGGGATACGACGCAGGAACCCGCCCACCGCCGAGCGGCCCACGTCCTTGGCGATGGTGGCGCCCACGTCGGGCTGGCTGCGGTACTCACGGTCACACTTGTCACAGTAGAACGCTGCGTAAGGCCCCACTCCGTCGTTACGCACATCGTAGCGTGGCATGCGAGATGGCGTGGTCACGATGGTCCTCCGTTGTGAGCTGGAAGTGTCCTGCAATGTACTGCTGCAGCACATATAGCGCCATTCGCGCGGTGCGTCAAGGGGACGGTCAGCGTTCGGCTATCGGCGATCGGCCGTTGACTCTTGGCCACCCCTGACCGGCGAGAGGCCTGATGTCCTCACCGTCCGGCCAAAGGCCAAAAGCCAACAGCTAAGCGCCGATAGCCGACCGCCGAACGCCGATAGCCGAACGCTACTCCACCAGCGTCTCCAACTCGCCCACCAGCCGCTCGAACTCGGCCAGTGCGGCGGCTACCGGCTCGGGGGTGGTGAGGTCCACGCCGGCGTCCTTGAGCAGGTCCAGCGGGTACTTGCTGCTGCCGCTGCTCAGGAAGGTCAGGTAGCGCTGCAGGGCGGCGTCGCCGTCGTTGAGGATCGACGAGGCGATGGCGATGGCCGACGACATCCCCGTGGCGTATTTGTAGACGTAAAAGTTGTAGAAAAAGTGGTCCACCCGCGACCACTCCCAGCCGATGGGCGCGTCCTGCTCGTCAAAGGCAACCTGATCGCCAAAGTACCGCTTCACCAGCTGTAAGTAGGTGGCGTCGAGGCCATCGGCCGTGAGGGGCTGGCCCGCCTCCACCTGCTCATGGACGAGCTTTTCGAACTCGGCGAACATCGTCTGGCGGTAGAGGGTGCCGCGGAAGCTGTCCAGGTAGCGGTCGATGAGGTAGGCGCGCGCCGCCTTGTCCTCCGTCACCTGCAGCAGGTGGTGGTTGAGGAGCGCCTCGTTGGTGGTGGAGGCCACCTCGGCCACCAGGATGCGGTAGTCGGCCAGGTGGTAGGGCTGCGCCTGGATGGAGTGCCAGGAGTGCATCGAGTGCCCCAACTCGTGGGCCAGGGTGAACATCGCGTCGAGTGTCCCGGTATAGTTCGTCAGGATGTACGGCATCGAGTCGTAGCAGCCCGACGAGTAGGCGCCGGAGCGCTTGCCCACGTTCTCGTAGCGGTCGACCCAGCCGCTCGTGAGGCCCTCGGTCATCACCTCGACGTACCGCCGGCCCAACGGCTGCAGGGCGGCGCGGATCGTCTCCACCGCCTCGTCGTAGGTAAATCGCATCTCTACGGCGGGGATCACCGAGACATAGGCGTCGTAGAGGTGGAGATCGTCGACGCCCAGCAACCTTTTGCGGAGGCCGACGTATCGGTAAAAGGCCGGCAGGGCGTCGTGCACGGCGGCGATGAGGGCGTCGTACACTGAGACGTCGACGTTGTCGCCAAAGAGCGCCGCCGCCAGGGCGCTGGAAAAGCCGCGGGCGCGGGCGTTGAACACGTGGGACTTGATCCCCGCGTCGAGGATGGCGGCGTTGGTGGTGCGGTTGCCCTTGTACTCGGCATAGTAGGCGTCAAAGGCGGCCTTGCGCACCGAGCGGTCGCGGCTCTCCAGCAGGCGGATGAACGAGGCATGGGTGAGCTGCTGCTCGTCCCCCTCCTCGTCCTGGACGGCAGGGAGGCGCGCCGCCAGGTCGACGTTCTTGAGCACACTGAACACCTTGGAGATGGCGCCGAGGGGCTCGGACGCCATCGACATGAGCCGCTCCTCCGACGGGCTGAGGGTGTAGGGCTTGCCGCGCAGGATGTCCTCGAGCCAGACGCGATAGGGCGCGATGAGGTCGGTCTCCATCCACTCGGCCATGGTGGCGTCGTCGATGGCCAAGAGTTCCGGCGAAAAGTAGGACCCCGCGGTGCTCAGCTGGATGTAGGCCGAGCGCGCGCGGTCGAACATCGCTTGGTAGGTGTTGTTGCCCAGGTCCTCGTCGTTGCGCAGGTGGGCATAGACGTAGACCTTTTCGATGTGGCGGTGCGCGTCGAGCAAGGCGCGGATGGCGGCAGCCAGCGTCTCCACCGACTCGGCCAGACGCCCGCGGTACGCCTCCACTTGGGCCGGCAGGCTCTGGGTAAGGGCGAAATCGGCCTCCCAGGCGGCGTCGTTGGGGTAGAGCGCCTCGACGTTCCAGCGGTCCTCCCGGGGGACATCCTGCCTCCGCCGTGGTTCCTTGTTCATGTATGGTTACTCCTTGATTCGAGTTTCATCTAGATCACTTCCGCATACTAGGGCGCTAGCGGATGATTGCGCAGCGCCACGGGGTATTGTACCCCAAGTTGCTGACGGGGTCGAGTAGTCGGGGGCGCTGCAAGAAGCGCGATACGGGTCGCGAACCGAGGTCGTGCGCCGAGGCGTGGAGCGAACCCTGCCACGTCGGATCGGCGGGGCTGCGGTGGGCCACCCGAGGGAACCCGCCGTACGGCGGGCAAACGGTGGCGGCCACGGCGAAACCGGTTGTCCGGCACTCGCGTAGACAAGTACAATCCGATCACGGCATAGGCGGGCCAAGGCCCCTGCTTGAGGTCAGTCGTTATCAGCGAGAGGAGCATCCGATGCCGTCGAATAGCGATCGTTCACCCACCGGGCACGTCGGGCAGGGTACGGGGTCAGAGGGCGTTGCCCGCGGCCTGCAGGATCTGCTTCGAAGCCTCGTGTCGCGCGCCAACATTCACCATGCCGTCATCGCCGTCGAGACCGGCGATGGATCGTTCCGCTGGATCGGCGCTGCCGGGGAGGCACATCCCGACGGTACGCCCATGCGCGAGGATACGCCCATCTGTATCGCCAGCGTGACCAAGCTGTACATCGCCGCCGCCGTCCTCAGGCTGCACGAGGGCGGCCTCGTTGGCCTGGATGAGCCGATCACAACCTATCTCCCGTCGTCGCTCATCGGCGGCATTCACCGGCTGAATGGCGTCGACCGTACGGCGGCGATCACCGTCCGCCATCTCCTCGGCCACGCCTCGGGCCTGCCCGACTTTCTCGAGGACCGACCCAAGGGCGGGCAGAGCTTTCTCGATGCCCTCGTCGCGGAGGGTGACCGATCGTGGGACCTCGCCGAGGCCATGCGCATCGTGCGCGACGACCTCAGGCCGCACTTTGCCCCGCAGCAGCTGGACGCCCGCCGCCCCAAGGTCCGCTACTCGGACACGAATTACCAGCTTCTCATGGCCATCATCGAGGCCGTGACCGGCCGGCCGGTCCATGAAGTGTTCGACGAGCTGCTGTACGCGCCGCTGGGCCTGAGGCATACCTATCACCCCGGTACTCGGGAGGATCCCTCTCCCGGGCCGGCGACGATGTGGTTCGGGGAGCGGCCGCTGAACATCCCGCAGGCGATGCGTTGCCTTCGCGACCTGAACAGCACCATGGATGACATGCTGCGTTTCATGCGGGCGCTGGTGCGCGGCGAGGTGTTCGAGCGGCCGGCGACCCTCGATGCGATGCTGGGGCACTGGAACACCTTTGGCTTCTCCCTGAACCCCATGCCCACCTCGCCGTCGTGGCCCATCGAGTACGGCCTCGGGGCGATGCGTTTTAGCATCCCGCGCCTGTTCTCCCCGTTCCGACCGGTGCCGGCGGTGGTGGGGCACACCGGCGTCACCGGCTCCTGGCTCTTCCATTGCCCGCAACTGGATGTCCTGCTGGCGGGCACGGTGGACCAGGGGACCGCTGCTGCGGCGCCGTTCAACCTGACGCCCAGGATGCTGAGGCTGCTCGAGGGTATCGGGCGCTGAGCGATGCGCAGCGCGCCTCGGGGAGGTACCGGTAGCCTGGGCACCGCGGACCGAGGCCCGGCGCCTAGAGCCCGAGTCCGCACCGCGGACCGGGTGTAGGGGCCGCACGCTGTGCGGCCCGCGGCGCGGCAAACCCAGGCCTCGGCGCGCACCGGCGTGCGCGCCCTACGGGGGCCAGTCGGAGCCGGATGCCGGCCCATCCCGCGGCGCGCACCGGCGTGCGCGCCCTACAATGACCGGACGGGGCGGTCGCCCCGCCTACCGCGCCGAGCGCGCTGCCATTTCCACGTACGGCCCCGAGGGGAAGGCGGCCAGGGCGGCGACGGGGTGCTCGTACTCGGCGTCATAGATGGCGTTGCACACTGCCTCGGGAGTATCGCCCTCGATGGCGATGGGGGCGGGGTCGTTCAGCTCGTAGGTGGCCAGGAGGTAGGCCTGCCCTGGCTCCACCTCCATGCGCCGCACGCAGACCCTGTCCTCGGCGACGATGCCCATGTACCCCTGGCCGGCGCCGCCGTCCAGCGCGGCCACGATGCGCGGCGTGTTGTACTGGTCGCGCTCGTATCCCAGCGAAAAGAGGGACAGGGTGATGGCGCCCAGCAGCCCATAGCCGTCGGACACGCGCTCGATGATGGGGTCCACGTGGCTGCCGTTGGCCACCACGATGCGGCCCTGGTCGGCGCGCAGGCAGTTGTACGAGATGTACGGGTTGGGCGTCTCGCTGGTATCGGGGGCGGCGTCGGCGGTGGGCACGACGACAGCGCGGTCCGTGCCGGCACGGATGGTGCGGTTGGGGAAGGAACGCGACGACACGCGGTAGCCCAAGTACCACTCGCCGCCGTCCGTGCGCCCGAGGACGACGAATCGACCAACGTACATGCTTACACCTCCGGTTTAGGTCCAGCCCAACGCATAGCCCGTCTCGTACATCGCCACGATGTTCTCCGGCGGGCTGACGGCCTGGATATTGTGACAGGGGGCCAGGATGTAGCCGCCGCCCGCCCCCAGAATGCGCAGGTTGTCCTCCACCTCGCGGCGCACCTCGTCCACGGAGCCGAAGGGGAGGGTGTACTGGTTGTCCATGGCGCCGTGAAAGATGAGGCGATCGCCGAAATCGCGCTTGAGCGCCTCGCGCTCCATCCCCTTGCAGCGCCACTGGATGGGGTTCAGCACGTCGATGCCGGCGTCCAGCATGTCGGGGATGATGCGGCGGATGGCGCCGTCGCTGTGGTGAAAGACATAGGCGCCCGCCTCGTGGGCCAGGTCGATGACGCGCTTCATGCGCGGGATGAGGAACTCGTGGATCTGCTTTGGTGAGAAGAGGAGCCCCTCCTGCGCGCCCATGTCCTCGGCGACGTAGGTGATCATCACCTGGCCGGGGATTGCCTCATAGATGCGCAGCGTGTTCTGGTAGGCCAGCTCGAACAGCTTGTCGAGGCAATAGTGGACGATCTCGGGGTTCAGCGCCAGGTCCATGAATGCCTGTTCCTGGCCGCGCAGGCTCTTGTACGTCAGGAACGGCTCCGAGCCGCCGCCGCGGATGGGGTAGCCCTCCCAGGCGGCGATCTGCTCGGGGAGTGTGGAATAGTCCCACCAGTCGGGGCTGGGCCAGCGATAGTTGGCCTCGATCTCTTCCACCGTGGTGTAGCGCGCCAGGGGGTTCTCCACCACCTCGCGGTAGACGCCCGTGCCGTAATCCACGTCGCGGTAGGAGATGCCGTACACGTCCTCGTCGGGCGGGATGGGCGGCCCGACGTACTCGGGCGTCACGCTAAAGGGGCGGTCGATGTGCAGGCGCTCGAACAGGGCGCGATCGTCGGCCACGCCCAGGTGCGCCTTGAGGCGCGCATCGGCCTCGGGCGTGGTCCAATAGTCCATGGGGACGCGATCGGGCGTCAGCCGCTGCAACACGGCCAGCCAGCGCTCGCGGGGCGTCATCCCGGTACTCCGGGGCGTCATCCCGGTACTCCGGGGCGTCATGGATTCGGTGGGCATGGGGGCCTCCGGGTGGGTCAGGGTATATCGTTACGCGCGGATTGTAGATGGCGCCGGGGTGAGCGTCAAGGCACGGCCGCACACGGCGGGTTGCAGGTTCCAGGTTACATGCTATTGGACAAGCACGCCCTATAGCCTGTAACCTGTAACCCTGCAACCTGTAACCGGCGCCGACTCACAACCCACAACTCACAACGCCACCAAGCGCCCGCTCAGCCGCCCGCCTCCGCCTTCGCGGCGCGCTCGATGGCCTCGCGCCCCTTGCGCGAGATGCGGTTCCACATGCCCGAGAGGCCCATGGCCCGCTTCATCTCGCGCACCGTGGCCTCCCCCTCCTGGCTGGCGCGCAGCGTGCCCTCGTAGATGATGCGCTCCACCAGGCCGCTCTGCGCCTCGATGGCGGCGCGGCGCTCGCGCAGGGGATCGAGGAAGGCGTTCAGGGCGCTGGCCAGCTTTTCCTTCACCTCGACGTCGCCCACGCGCCCCTGCCGGTAGCGCTCCTTCAGGTCCTCCACCTCGGCGCGATTGGGGTTAAAGGCGTCGTGGTAGATGAACACCGGGTTCCCCTCGACGCGCCCGGGCACGTCCGCCGAGATGCGGTTGGGGTCGGTGTACATGCTGAACACCTTGCGCCGCACGGTGGCCGCGTCGTCCGATAGATAGATGGCGTTGCCCAGGCTCTTGGACATCTTGGACTGGCCGTCGGTGCCCACCAGCGTGGGTACCTCACCCACCATCACCTCGGGGAGGGGGAACACCTCGCCGTAGAGATAGTTGAAGCGGCGGGCGATCTCGCGGGTGATCTCGACGTGGGCCTCGTTGTCCTTGCCCACGGGCACCAGGTGCGCCCTCGGCATGAGGATATCGGCGGCCTGCAGCACGGGGTAGCCCACCAGCCCGAGGGGCAGCGTCTCGTCGCTGATGTTGGCGGCGCGGGCCATATCTTTGATGCTGGGCAGGCGCTGCAGCCGCGGCAGGGTGACGAGCATCTCAAAGATGAGGTTCATCTCGTACACCGCCGGCACGGCCGACTGCAGATAGATGACGCTCTTGGCAGGGTCGATGCCGGCCGCCAAATAGTCCAGCACAACGTCGGTGACGTTCTGACGCAGGGCGGTCACGTGCTCCTTCTCGGGGCGCGTGGTGAGGGTGTGCAGGTCGGCGATGATGAAAAAGCACTCGTACTCGTCCTGCAGGCGCACGCGGTTGGCCAGGCTCCCCACATAGTGTCCCAGGTGCAGCTTGCCCGTGGGACGGTCGCCCGTCAGGATGCGCTTTCTCTCCATGGTGTCGTCCTCCTTGGTCAGCGCTGTGCTCAACGCAGCCATTGTCTCGTTGCGAGTCATGTGTTCCGGCTGCCGCGGCAACAGAAAACTCTCGCCCGCGGCCGTTCGGCCGTCAGGGGCGAGAGTTTATCCCGTGGTGCCACCCTGGTTAGGCCGCCTGCCCCCGGACCGGGGCGGGCGCGCCTCGCTCGTTGCGGGTACGGGCGCGGCTCCCGCTGCGCCGATACCCTCAGCCCTGATAACGGTGGCGGCTCCGTCGCGGGCTACTGGCCGTGCAGGTGCTTGGCGTTGGCCCGCGCGACTCGCCGGTCCATTCACCCCCCGCGTGTAGCGCCCCCTTTGCAGCTACCGGGGGCTCTCTGGGCTCCGTGTGGAGGACTACTAGTCCGGGTCATAGTCTTTGAAGCGATGATAGCACGGCGGCGCGTGCGTGTCAACGACAATGCAGAGTTGCGAGTTCCGGGTCGGAACGGCCGGTTCCAGGTGACAGGTGGCAGGTTACAGGCTCTAGCGCAGGCACTCGCTCTGCCCTGTAACCTGCCACCTGTGACCTGCAACCTGCTATGCTTTCGACCCGTAACCCGGAACCCGCAACTCGTACCCCACAACCGCGCCTACAGAATCGCCGCCGCGACTTTGCGAATCCCCTCGACGACGAGATCGGCGTCCTCGAGGGTATAGTTCTGATCGATGAACGTCATCACCGCGCGCCCCAGGTAGTCGAGGGACTGGGGGCACTGGTCGCGAGTGTACCCCTTGACGTCGCCCTTGTAGAAGGGGCTCTTCCACGGGGCGCGTCGCTCCTCCGCCAGGCCGCTCATCATGAAGGGCCAGTTGGCATAGATGTGGCGGTCGGGGATGGTGTTGTCGTACATGGTGCCGCAGCCAATGTTCTCGGCGGCCAGCGCCCGGGCAAAGCGCTTGGCCAGGTCGGCCGTCGGTAGGAAGAAGGTGAAGGTGATGCAGCAATCCCCGCCGGGATCGGGGACGTCCTGAGGCGTGACGCCGGCGATCCCCTCGATCCCCTCCATGATCTGCGACTTGATGCGGCGAAAGTGGCTGATGAGGGGGTCGAGCCGGTCCATCTGGGCGCAAAAGACGGCCGCGGCCAGCTCGGACAGGCGATAGTTCTCGCCCGAGAGGACAAAGTCGTAGCGCCGGGAGCCCTCACCCTCCCAGAAGCGGGCGGCGCTGTCGTGCTGCATGCGGGCGCGGTCGTACACCAGTTGGTCGTCGGTGACCAGCAGCCCTCCCTCGCCCGAGGTGATGATCTTGTACTGCTGGAAGCTAAAGCACCCCACCTTGCCGATGCTGCCCAGGGTCTTGCCCTTGTAGCTGCCTCCGTTGGACTGGGCCACGTCCTCGCACACGGGGATGCCATGGCGATTCGCCACCGCCATGATCTCGTCCATACGGGCGGGCACGCCGCGCATGTGCACCGGGATGATCGCCTTGGTGTGGGGCGTGATCTTTTTCTCGAGGTCTACCGGGTCCATGTTGAGGGAGGCGTCGATCTCGGCGATGACGGGCACGCCGCCGGCGGCGATGACGGCCGCCGCGGTGGCGATAAAGGTATGCGCCGGGATGATGACCTCATCCCCCGGGCCGACGTCGAGGCCGAACATGGCGCAGATCAGGGATGCGGTGCCGCAGTTCACCGCCAGGGCGTACTCCTTACCCAGCCGCTGCCGGTACCACTCCTCGATGCGGGCCGCCTCCGATTCCTCGGCGCCGGTAGCCAGGAAGCGAAAGAGGCGCTTCTTCGCCAGCACGGTGTTGACGGCGGCTACTTCGCGCTCGTCCATCACGGCGGAGCCGTGGAACCCGCCGCGTAGGGGTGTAGCGCGTACGGGTGTGCCCCCATCGATCGCCAGCTTGGTGCCCATGGAACGTTCCTCCTGTGCGGTGGGATATCGGTCGCTACACGGGGCGGGTCAGCCCCGTTCCGAGGCCAGGGCGGCGGCGATGGCGGCGATGTGGGCCGGCCCCGTGCCGCAGCATCCGCCCACGATGCGCGCCCCCGCCTCCACAAAGGTGCGGGCGTGGTCGGCCAACTGCTCCGGCGTCATGTCCCAGACGGTGGCCTCCTCGGCGCCTACCTGGGGGATGCCGGCATTGGACTGGGCGATGAGGGGGAGGTTCACCGCCTCGCGCATACCCGTCAGCGCCGCCAGCACGGCGTCTGGGCCCTCACCACAATTGGCGCCCACGGCATCGGCGCCCGCCTCGGCGGCGCGCCGCGCGGCATCGCCCGGTTGTAGGCCCATCATCGTGCGGCCCTTGGCGTTGAAGGCAAAGGTGCAAAAGACGGGCAGCGCCGTGTGGGCGCGCGCCATGCGCACGGCGCAGAGTGCCTCCTCGATGTCGTTCATCGTCTCGACC
Organism: Anaerolineae bacterium; assembly: GCA_040768165.1. Lineage (GTDB taxonomy): Bacteria > Chloroflexota > Anaerolineae > UBA1429 > UBA1429 > DUUT01. The sequence continues at coordinate 54,019 of JAXGNH010000015.1, read as the reverse complement.
AGGAGGAAATCGGCACCCGCCTTGGCCAGCACCGTCACCTGCTCGCGGTAGATCGCTTCGGCATCGGCCACGGCGAGTTCCCCGTAGGGCTCGAGGAGCTGGCCGGTGGGGCCGACGTCGCCCGCTACCCAGGCGCGCTCGCCGGCTGCCGCGCGGGCGAGTTCCACCCCCTTGCGGTTCAACTCTGCCAGGCGGTCGGCCAGGCCGGCGCCGGCCAGGCGGGCGCGGTTGCCGCCAAAGGTGTTGCTGGTGACGATGCGCGCGCCAGCCTGAAGATAGTCGTTGTGGATGGCCGTCAGCACTTCGGGGTGTTCGGCGTTCCACAGCTCGGGCATGGCGCCGGCCGTGAGGCCGCGGGCCTGCAGCTGCGTGCCCATGGCGCCGTCGCAGACGATCACCTGGCCGGCGGCCAGGGCGTTCAGGATGCTGTCCATCGAGGAGGTTCCCTTCCACTATCGGTTCGGCGAGCGCCACGCGCGCCCCAGGCGTTGCCAGGGGGCGGCGGCGGGCACGCCGGGTATGCGCACATCGACGATGCCGACGATCGGCACCATTGTACGGGGGGCGGTGGATGGTGGCAAGTGGGACTCGGTATCGCGCGGCCGCGGGCCGGACAGCGTCCGGCCCCTACAGACGGAGCGCCTCCGTCACATGTGTAGGGCGCGCACGCCGGTGCGCGCCGGGTAGCCACACGCCGAGGCGTAGGGCGCGCAGGCCGACGAGCCGGGGTCTGGATCGCCGCGCCGCGGGACGGGCGGCGTTCCACCCTCACACGGCAGGCCGAACGGCGTTCGGCCCCTACATGCGGATCCTTCGCGGGTGTAGGGCGCGCACGCCGGTGCGCGCCGCGGGTGAAGGGTACGCCGGGCTATGCCTCGACGGGGTCGGGCAAGGGCAGCGGCTGCGGCAGCCGCGTGAGGTGGAGCGTGCGCGGGACGAGGACCATGGCGAGCCAGCCGAGGTACTCCCGCGGGCGCCAACGCCGCCCACACGGGATGCACGTGCGCTGCTCGATGGCGCTCCGCAGGTCGGCGGCGGTGGTCCCCTGAAAGAGAGTGTACGCCACGCCGACGACGCTCTTGTGGTGGGCGTCGCTGCCGCCCGTCATCGCCAGGCGCAGCCCGGACCCCAGGATGCGCGAGCGCGGGTTCGCCAGGGGGTCGAGTTGGCTGCCGTTGATCCCCTCCAGGGCATCCAGGTGAAAGTCGCGCCACTCCTCGATGGTGGGCCTGGGGCGATGGCGCATGGGGCTGTTGCAGATACGGTCAAAGGGGTGGGCCAGGACGGCCACGCCACCCTGCGCGTGGATCTCACCCACCGTCTCGGGGATCGACAGGCCGGGCCGAATGCGCTCCCTGAGAAAGAGTCCCAGGACATGCCCGCGATTTGTGGTGATCTCCTCACCCACCACGATCTCGACGCCGTAGCGCGGCCCGAGGCGCCGCGCCTCGAGGGCGCCGTCGATGGTATCGTGGTCGGTGATCGCCAGAATACGCAGATCGGTGCTGAGAGCCGCGTGTTCCAGGATGGTGCGGATATCGTGACCGCCGTCGCTGTAGGTCGAATGGATGTGCAGGTCCGCCTTGCTCCACGCTACGCTGCTCAACGCTGTCTCGTCTCCACTATCGGTGATGGGCACCGGTGGCGCCGCCATGGACGTGCGGCTCAAGGGCGCCTTGATGCAAGTACAGCCACGAGCAGCCAGAGCATGTAAACGAAGCGGATGCTCGCCCTTGCACAGTCGAATGATTGATGATGGTGGGGGGCCGGACATCCCCTCAACATACTCACTATACGAGGACGGCCCGATCCGTCAAGACGGGCCGATGGGGCGGGTAGCGTTTGCAGGCGCTTGTCCTTACGTCTACAATAGTGCCCGGTGGGGCTGCGATGAAGCGGAGCGCCGGGCGCCGGTGGCTGGCCGAGGAGGCGATCACCATGCTGAACCTGGTCACGGGAGCGACGGGACTCATCGGCGGACACCTGGTCGAGGCGCTGGCGCTTCGCGGTGAGCAGGTGCGCGCCTTCGTGCGGCCCACCAGTCGAACGGAACGCCTGCGCGCCCTGGGTGTCGAGATCCGCATCGGTCAGTTGGTGGACAATGCCTCCCTGATGGCCGCCACGCAGGGCGTCGACCGGGTGTTCCACTGCGCCGCACTGGTGAGCGATTGGGGGCTGGCCGAGGATTTCTCGCAGGCCAACGTCGGTGGGACGCGCAACGTCCTGGCGGCGGCCGCCCGTGCGCAGGTCTCGCGATTCATCTTTCACAGCAGCACCGACGTCTATGGCTTCCCCGGGGCGCCCGTCGCCGAGACGGAGCGCCCATCGCCCCGAGGTTTCCCCTTTGGCGACAGCAAGATCGAGGCCGAAGCGCTGGTATGGAACCACCGGCGGCGGGTCGGCCTGCCGATCTGCATCATCCGCTCCGGCACGGTCTATGGGCCGGGGAGCCGCTTCATCCTGGAGTCGCTGGTCGAGCCGATGCGCCGGCGTCGACTCACGCTCATCGACGGCGGGCGGCACACGGCGGGCCTCACCTACGTCGGCAACCTGGTCGATGCCATGATCCTGGCGGCGGACCGCGAGGCCAGCATCGGGCAGGCGTACAACATCACCGACGGCAGCCGCGTCACCTGGCGCGAGTTCATCGACGCGCTGGCCGACACGCTGCAGATGCCGCGCCCCACCCGCAGCCGGAGCCACCGCACGGCCTATGCCATGGCATCGGCCTGGGAGTATTACTACCGCACCATGGGGCGGGCGCAGCGTCCGCCCATGACGCGCGCGCTGGTGGAGCTGATGGGCACCGATCAGGACTATTGCATCGACAAGGCCGTGGCTCAGCTCGGCTACAGGCCGCGCGTTCCCTTCACCGAGGGGATGCGCCACGTCGCCGACTGGCTGCTGCGGGACGGTCACTTGGAGGACTCGACCTCGGTGCGCGTGCTGGATTGACGGCTCTATCGGGAGCCGCTATAATCGGTATAGATATAGGGTGCGTACATTGTATGTCTGGACCGCGCTCGCACTCAGCGACGTGATGCGGCGCGGTCGCCTGCGGTGTTGCCTGCAGGCGAAACACGGCGCCGCCGGATGGCCACAATGATGGATTCGTACAGTCTTTTGGCCCTCCTGCCGGCGCCGTTCTAATGGGAATGGGGGAAGGCTCATGGATGACACCAAGACCAAACTCGAAGCCCAAGCCCAGGAGATCCGGGCCGAACTCGTGCGGGTGAATGCGTTGCTGCGGGAGCGCGGCGACTATGGGTTTGGCAAGGGAGACCCCGCCGTCTACCAGTGGGAGTTCAACCTCGCGTTGCGTGAGAGGTATGAACAGCGTCTCGAGCAGATCGAGAAGGCCCTGGGGCGACTGACCGACGGGCGGTATGGTCTGTGCGAGCAGTGCGGTGGACGCATCGAGCCGGAGCGCCTAGAGGCCGTGCCATACACCACTCTGTGCATCACGTGTGCCAAGATGCAGGTGTAGCGCAACGGCTGTCAACCCCCGAGCGGCTGCGCCGCACCGATGCGGACGCCCTCCGCCGCCGACTCTCGTGGCGCCGGTGCCGCCTGTTTGCGCGGTAGGCGCACGGTGAAACGGCTGCCCGTTCCCTCGTGGCTGACCGCCTCGATGTCACCCCCGAGTTCGTGCATGATCATCCGAGAGATGACGAGGCCAAGGCCGGTGCCCTCCCCTCGCTTGCGGGAGTGGCGAACAGAGTAGAACTTTTCAAAGATCCGCTCCGTCTGTTCGGGGCTCATGCCGATGCCCGTGTCCTCCACGGACAGGTAGACGGCGTCGGGCTGCGGATGGCAGGTGACGGTCACGCGGCCCCCCTCGTCGGTGAACTTGATGGCGTTGCTCAGCAGGTTCACCAACACCTGCTCCAGGCCGCCGGCGTTGGCGAGGAGCAGCGGCATCTGTGTCGGGCACGCGACCTGGAGATGGAGCCCCCGCTCCTCCGCCAGGGGGCGACACACACTGACGGACGACCGGATCACGGCGCGCAGATCCACCTCCTCGATGGGCAGGTCGTACTTGCCCGCCTCCAGCCGGGTAAAGTCCAGCAGGTTGTTCACCAGGCGCGTCTGTCGCGTCACCTGCGAATCGATGATGGAGAGGTATTCGCGCTGCTTGCTCCCCTCAGGCGCGTCCATCAGCAGAAGGCGCACGAGCATCTTGATGGTGGTGAGGGGGGTACGTAGCTCGTGCGAGACGTACGCCACAAAGTCCGATTTGGCGCGTTCGAGTTGGGCCTCCTGCGTCACGTCACGCGCCACATAAATGGTAGCGCGCGGCACGCCGGCCCCCGCGGCCAGCTCGGCCACGCTCAGGCCAACCACGCGATCGTCCACTTCCACCACGTGCCGCCCGATCCCGTCTTCACTCGCCCCGTCCGCCATCTGCCGCTCGAGCCAGCTCGGCAGCGGCTCTCCCTGTTGTACCCCCAACAGTGCATGCGCCGCAGCGTTGGCCAGCAGGACGCGCCCCTCGGCGCCCACCACCAGTACGCCGTCCGCCATCTGGGCGAGAATACTGCCCAACAGGTTGCGCTCGCGCTGTAGGTTGGCGAGGAGGCGGGCGTTCTCCAGCGCCACGCCCAACTGGTGGCCGAACAACTGCAGGAGTTGCTCTTCTCCGGCGTCGAACGGTCGCGGCTGAGTCGAGGCGATCTCTAGTACCCCCTCCAGGCCCTCCGTCGAGCGCAATGCGACGTAGGTGAGCGAGGAGGGCGGTGGCTGGTCGGGCGCGGCCGAGTGGGCCGCCTCGTCCGGTGACAGTGGGACAGTGTGGATCGCCCCAAGGCGCTGCTCGCCCCCCGCCGTCAGCCAGTCGGCCGGAATGGCGGGCACATACGGCGACGTGCCGTCGTGTGCCGAACCGTCACACGTCGAACCGCCAGACGGCGAAACGCTGCACGGCGGCCAGCCGCTCGCGGCGCGCAGCACCAGGCCCTCATCATCGCGGAGGTAGATGGCGCCGCGCGAGTGCCCCGTGAGCTTGGCCACCTTGCGCAGCGCAAGGGCCACCACATCGGCGGCGGGGCAGCCCAAAAGCTCCTCACCGGCTGCCACCAGGTACCGCAAGCCAAAGTTGACGCGGTGTAGGTCGCGGTTGCGCGCCTGCAGGTGTCGCTCGCCGCGTTCCATCTCGCGGGTGAGCAGCCAGACGAGTAGCGAGATAAAGGCCAGGTAGGGCAGGCAGAGGACGAGGCTCTGGGGGATGCCCGTGGGCAGGAGTAGCCGCCTCGGCGCCCAGTCCTGTCGCGCCACGGAGACCAGGACGCCGTATCCGGCGATGCCTAGGAACGTCAGCGGCAGGATGGCACGGCGGCCGATGAGCCAGCCCCCCATGATGATGGGCCAGAGGTACGCCAGCAAAAAGACATAGCCGTCGGCGCCCAGCATGAGGATCAGCAGCGAGATGAACACGATATCCAGGTTGAGCGAGAGGATCCCGAGGGCCCGAATGGCGCGCCGTCGCCACAGGTAGAGGTAAAAGATGTTCGTTGAGAACTGGACCAGGGCAAAGACGTAGAGCGGGCGCGGCGCCGGTGTGGGCGCGGCGGCGTTCATCAGCACGAGGAGCAGCAGGAACGCGCCGGTGACGGCGCTGCGTCCCCAGACAAAGATGTGCCACAGGGTCACCTGGCTGTGCAGCACGCGTCACGGTCTCCGGCCGACGTGTTTGGCCACCCGCCCCGGGATCCAGATGGCGATGGTGTGACGCCCGTCGTGACTGCGGATGACGAACTCGCCGCTGTGGGCGTGCACGACGCGGCGCGCCACATCGAGGGCGGCCGATGCCTCTGACGCCTGGGTGTCGGCGTCCCAGGCGCCGGAGGCGCAGTCGCTGTCGGTGATGGTGAACTCTACGCCCCCCTCGCGTGCCCGCCTGGCGGCGATGCGCACCACGCCTCCCGGTGGAGAGAGCGCCACGGCGGCTTCCAGGAGCTTTGATAGCGCCTTGCCGAGGGCCTCCCCGTCGATGATGGCGCTGAGGATGCCGCCGCACGATATCTTGAGCTGCACGTCACGCGACGCCGCGAGGCGGGCGGCGCCCGCGGCCGCGCCGCGCACCACCGGCGCGACGCGCATCGGCTCACGCAGCAGGGGGATGTCGTCCTGCGCCTCGTCGGCGACCTCCGCGAGGTTCTCCACGAGTTCCTGGAGCACATCGGCATCGGCGGCCGCGCTGCGCAGGTAGCGCGTCTGTTCCTCGGGGTCGTCGCCAAAGCGCTGCGACAGCAGCACGTTCAGCTGCGCCGTGAGATTGGCGACGGGGTCACGCATTCGGGAGGCGATCTCGGCCAGGATGCGGGCGCGCAGCGATTCGAGTTCGCGCCGATCCTCCTGGCGGGTGCGCTCCACGCGGTTGAGGAGGGACGCCACGCGCGCCTCCAACTCCTCGGGCTCGAACGGCTTGACGACATAATCGTCGGCGCCACCACGCAGCCCCTCCAGGCGATCACGCAGGTCGCCCTTGGCGGTGAGAAAGATGAACGGCATGCCGGCGCCGGTGAGGGCGCGGACGCGCCGCTGGAACTCGAACCCGTCCATCCCCTCCATCATAATGTCCGAAATGATGAGGTCCGGGGGCGATGCCATGAGCGCCTGCAGTGCCTCCACGCCTCCCTCGGCCGACGTCACCCCATAGCCCACGCGACCGAGGTACTCGCGCATCGAGTAGAGTAGTTGTGGCTCGTCGTCAACGAGCAGGATATGTCTGTGCATCCTCGCCTCCCCACGCGGTGATAGCGTGTACAATGTGTCCAGAATGATGGGAGACTCGCCAAGGCAGACGCGTTACCGTCCCTGAAACCGGACAGCCCCAGCCTTCGCGCCGTGCCGCGTGTCGCCGTGCGTCCCCCTCCAGTGTAGCGCGATACGGGGGGGTGGTTGCGTAAAGGGGGCATAAGTATCGCCGGGGTGGACAGGGGGGCTGGAGCAGCGCCATCTCGCACCACGAGGCGCGGCGGGAGGAACCCGCCGCGCCTCGTGTGACCGCGCGAGGCGTCAGAACCGCGACACCGTCACCCGCCGCCCCTCACGCTCCGCGCGTTCTTGGGCGACGGAACCAACGTGGGCCAACCATTTGAGCCCGTTCTCAGGGCCCAGCGAGAAGCGGTAGGGGGCCGACCCATAGATGACGCCCAGGGTGTTGACCAGCCAGAGGGAGACGCCGCGAACGGCGTCGAGCCGGAAATCCAACTCCCCTTGCTCGCCGCGCCACAGGAGCCGCTGCTCCGTGAGGAGCAGGCGGCCCTGGTCGATGGTGACCCAGCGGCCAAAGTCCGGCGGCGAGGGGGGCACCGTGTTGGGGGGCTCGTGCCCGTCCCAGCGCTCGATGAGGGGGTTCGGCGGGGCGGGGGCCAGGCTCACGCCGTCGGCCCAGAGGTAGACGTGCTCGTCGCTATGCAGCTCCACCCCCTCCACCGGCACGGGCTGCGGGGCAAAGCCGCCGCGAGCCTGATCGTACCAGGCGGCGAGCGCCATCTCCACGTTGAGGAGCGCGGGCGGCCCCTGCACGACGCGCATACGATAGTCCTTGCCCCGTATGCGCCGAAACTCCCAGCGCGTGTCGCAGGCGGTGCAGATCACCTCGCGCGAGCTCTCGTGCCGTACGGCGTCGAGGGTGCCGCATACCGGGCAGCGCCAAAGGATCTGGGCGACGCCCCGGCGCCAGATGGGGGGAGCCTCTCCGGCTTGGCGAGGGCGCGCGGCGGCGTGGCCGATGCCCACATCGGGTGGCTCGTCCAGCACCCTACCCCCCTGGGTCGGCGGCCCCATCCACGCCGCCACACCGCCCTTGCCGTAGGTGAGGCGGTCGAGGACCTCGCGGATGCGGGCGTTGGCCGCCTCCACGTCCTGTGGGGTGACGGTCGCCATCGGGGTGTCGCACAGCCTGAACGTCTCGCCCACGATGAGGGTGGGCCGCCCGCGGAGCCAGGGCCGAATCCGCCAGCGCGGCCAGATGTCATAGATGCTGGCCTCCCAGACGAGGGGCACGAGGGGAGCGGCGGTGCGCAGGGCCAGCCAGGCTGCGCCGCTCCCCAGGGGAAGGGGGCGGCCGTCCCACGGCATATCCCCCTCGGGGTTCATGGTCACGATGCCGCCCTCTCGGAGCGCCCGATAGCCATCCAGCAGGTTGAAGGCCAGCGGGCCGGCCGCATGCGCCACCAAGGGGCGCGTGTTCGCCACCCGCTGCATGATCAGCCGCAGATACGGGAGTGCCCAGAGCTGCTCCTGGGCATAGCCGACAACCTTGTCGGGCGAGTCCAGGAGGGGTTTGCGCAGCACCTGCCAGTAGGCCCAGGTGGAGGATACGTTGCTGATGACGCCGATCTCGGGAAAGAGCACGATGAGCGGGCCCTCCTGCGGCATGCGCGCCTTGCCGTCGATGCGAAAGCGATAGAGGAATCGCAGGAGATAGGCGGCCAGCAGCCATGGGAGTGCGATCGCGATCCTGATGGCCGATAGGATCATGTGGTCCAGGGCTTGCCTGATCCGTCGCAACGTTTTCCTCCTCTCCAGGGGACGCACCTCGGAGCACTATCGATCGTCGAGCGAGTCGGAACGCTAGAGCGCCACGTTTCCAAGCTGGTTGGCGCAATACTCGTAGGCGTCGCGCACCGTCTGGATATTCCAGGCTTCCTCCACCGGGATCGTCATCCCGAGGCGTGCCTCCAGGCGCAACACCAACTCGACCATCCGCAGTGAGTCGATCGCCAGGTCGGTGAGGAACGACGCCTCGGGTTGGAGCATCTCCTCAGAGACGTCCAGCGTCTCGGAGAGGAACCGCCTAAAGTCCTCGAAACGCAGCGTGCCGTCCATCGCGCTTGCTTGTGCCACCGCATCCCTCCTGTTGTTCACGTCTGTCACCGTACCGAGCCGCCCGCGACGGCTTCGCTCCCACACGTGTCATGGGCCATGGCGCTCCGCGCCTCACCGCTCAGCCTCAGAGAGGGCGGCGTCGCCGGGCCCCTGCACGTCGATCTCGACAAAGGCGCTCATCCCCCAGCGCAGGCCCGATTCGGGGCCGATCCCCATATCGAGCGCCACGGTGTACACCTTGTCGCCCCGCCGATCCACAGCCAGCGGCGCGACGCGCGCTACGGTGCCCGAAAAGGTGCTGTTCTCCAGCGCATCCACCGTCACCGTCGCCGGTTGCCCCGCGCGCACCAGGCTGACATCCACCTCGCTGAGGTCCTCGGTTTCGACGAGGAACTCGGTCAGGTCACCCATACACATGGCCGGCACCTGCGCCAACGCGACCTCTCCAGCGTCGACAAAGATCGCGCCCACGATGCCGTCGTAGGGCGCCCGCAGCACGGCGTCATCGAGGGCGTTCTGCGTCGCTCCCAGCGCCGCCTCAGCGCGAGCGACCGCGGCCTCGGCCACAGCAATGTCCTCCGGCCGATTGCCGGCCTCGAGCATGTCGAGCTGCGCCTGCACCTGCGCCACCTGCGCCTGAGCGCTCTGTACGTCCGACTTGCTCTGCTCCAGCTGCGCTTGGGCGATCTCGACGCCCGCCTGCGCCTGGATCACCATCGTCTTGGCGCTCTCGACCTCCGCGAGCGCGCGGTCGCGCTGGGCGACGGCGGTCTGGACGGCGGCCTGAGCCTCGGCCACCTGAGACTGCGCGAGGCCGATGTCCTCCTGGCGTGGGCCCGCCTTCAGGTGCTCGTACTGCAGCAGCGCGATGGCCACGTGAGACTCGCCGGCAGCCACCTGTCCCTGGGCGGCCTCGTACTGAGCCTCGCCGCCGTGCTCCCGCATGCCGCCCAGCGCATCGCGCTGCCCCTGCAGGCCCCACAGCTCGTTGCGGGCCGCCTCGATCTGCTTCTCGGCGATCTGCAGCTCGAGGGTGGTGGGGCCGGCGAGGGCTTTTTGCAGGGCTGCCTCGGCGGTGCGCTGCGCCGCCTGAGCGGCCGCAACGTTGCCCTGCGCCACCTTGACGGCGATCTCGGCGGTGGCCACGCCGGCCTCGGCGTTGGACAGGGCCGCCTGGGCGGAGGCCACGTTGCCCTGGGCCACGGATACGGCCATCTCGCGCGCCTTGACCCCGGCCTGGGCGATGGCCACCATCGCCTTGGCGGAGGCGATCTCTTCCGCCCGGGCGCCCGCCCGCACGCCCGCTAGCTGGGCTTGCGCCGACTGTACCTCGGCCTCGGCCTGGCGTACCGCCTGCTCGAGGTCGCGCGTGTCGAGCCGCGCCAGCTCCTGGCCGGCCACTACCGCATCCCCCTCCTCCACATAGACCTCTGCCACGCGCCCCATGGCTTTGAAGGTGAGGTCAGCCTGTGTGCGTGGCACGATCACCGCCTCGGCGGATACCAGGCTCAGCGGCTCCCGCACAACGGGCTCGACGGGCATCTCCTCGGACGTCTGGTCGGCGGCGGTAGGTATCAGGCTGCACCCCGCGCCCGTCAGGACGAGCACGAGCGCGACGAGCACGAGCGCCATTCGGGTACGATCGATCATGACAACCTCCTGTCACTCGGTGTGAATCGCTTCTATCACGTTGATGCGCGCCGCCCGCCTGGCCGGCCAGAGGGCCGCTACCTGCGAGACGATCAGCGCGATCACCAGGCTGACCAGGATTCCCTGGGTCGGCAGGACGAAGGACAGCTCGTACCCCTGGACCTCGGTGATCCCGATGAGGGTCAGCCGCAGCAGGAACAGGCCAAAGGCGATGCCAAAAGCGCCGCCGATGAGGCCCATCACGCCCGCCTCGGCCAGGATCATCTTGGCAACCTGGCGGCGCGTCATGCCCACGCCCCGCAGCATGCCGATCTCTTGGGTGCGCTCCATGACGTTCATCGTCAGCGTGTTGACCACGCCCAGCGAGGCGACGATCATGGCGATGAGGGCGAGGACGTCAAAGAGGCTGAACGCCTGCGCCATGAGGGTGAAGGCGCGCTCCTTCAGCGACTTGTTGGACTGCACCGTGAGGTGGCGCCGCTGGCCATAGACGGCCTGCAGGCGCTCCTGCACCTCCTCCACCGTGGCGCCGGGCGCCAGCTTGAGCAGGAAAGCGCTGGCGTCGTTGAAGCCAAAGTAGCGGCGCATGTCGCGCCAGCTCCCCTCGAGGACCATTCCGCGGTCGTAGAAATCCACCACCACCGCGGCCACGTAAAAGTCGTGCTGGCCGCGACGGGTCTCCAGCCGGATGGTGTCCCCCTGCTTCAAGCCGTACATCTCGGCCAGGACGGACGAGCAAAAGACCGTATCCCCCTGCTCCAGCTCGTCGAACAGACGCCCCTCATCCCCCTGATCGGCGGCAAAGACGAACGATGTGACGCGGCGATACGAAGCGGGGTCCACGGCCATGAGGGTAAGGCGCTCCTTGCTGCCGTCGGGCTTGATGCGGTCCGCGTTTAGGTAGCGCACCGGCGTGGCCGCGGCCACCCCTTCGATTCCCTCGAGGCGCCGCCCGAGGTCAGTGCGCATCGGCAGGTTCGAGTAGACGTACAGGTCGCCCCCGATGTACGAGTTCACCCAATCGCGGATGTCGCGCTCGTACGAGGAGGTCATGCCGCGCATGGTGAGGATCATCGCCACGCCGACCATGAGGGCCGCCACCGTGAGGGTGGTGCGCAGCCGGGAGCGCTCGATGTTGCGGCTGCCCAGCCGTCCCTCCGAGCCGTACAGGCCGGACACCCACGGTCGCGCCAGCCGCTCCCACACGCTCACCGTGGTCGGGATGAGAAACGTCCCGCCGAGAAAGAGGAGCACGATGGCCACACTCCCCAACCGGGCCTGGAGGTCAGGCGACAGTGTGGCGCGGTACAGGGTGGTCGAGGAGAGCGCCAGCAGCAAGATGCCGGGTAGCCAGCCGTGGCGCATGAGCCACCCCTCGCGGCGATTGCCGCGGATGCGCAGCGCCTCGAGGGGCGAGATGCGCCCCGCCTGCCACGAGGGGATGAGGGCGGCGGCCAGGGTGGTGCCAAGGCCGATGGCCAGGCTCAGCAGCAGGCCGTCGAGGGGTATGCGCACGTCGCGCACGTCCTGCGCCATGACGATCTCCATGATGCGGATGAGGCCGCGCGACAGGGCGATGCCGAGGCCGAGGCCGAGGAGGGAGCCCAACAGCCCCAACACGGTCGCCTCGGTAAGGATCTGGCGCGTCACCTGGCGGCGCGTCATCCCCACGGTGCGCAGCATCCCGATCTCGCGGGTGCGCTCGACCACGGTCATGGAAAAGGCGTTGTAGATGAGAAAGGTGCCCACGAACAGCGCCACCACGCTCACAAAGTTCAGCCCCATCTGGTAGGTGTCGAGCATCTGGGTGACGCGCTTGCCCTGCGCGGCGGGGTAGATGACGCTGTAACCGTCGCCCAGTCGATCCTGGATGGCGATCTTGAGCGCGTCGATCTGCGCCCCCGTGGCCGCTTCGGGCACGACCACCACATCGATCTGGTTGATGCGGCCCGCGCGCTCAAAGACGGCCTGCGCTGTGTCCAGCGGGACGACGCCAAAGGCGCCGTTGTTGAGCTGCCCCGGCCCCTCCTTGGCCATCAGTCCGACGATGCGGAGGTCCATCATGCCGTAGGGCGTCAGCAGGTCGATGTCCTGCCCCACGCGGAGCGACTTTTCCTCAGCATAGTCCTCTACGAGGACGATCTCGCGCGCGTCCAGCTCCCCCGGCTCGAGGAAGCGGCCCGCCACGAGGCGATACTGGCGCGCCTCCGCGTCGAGTTCGGGGTCGATGCCATAGATCGTAATGCCCCCGCCCACCGCTCCGAAAAAGCTGACGCCCATCTCCTCGGGCACGGCCTCGTCGGCCAGCAGAGCCTGTCCCTGGACGGTGGGCACGGCCGCCAGAACGCCGGGAATCGCCGCCACGTCGTGACGGGCGGCCTCGCGAAAGCCCTCCTCGGCGGCCCCCGAATCGGTCACCACCAGGTGCGCCTTGCCCGAGGCGTCGGTAAAGACGATGCGGATCGAATCCATGGTACTCAGGTTCGTGATGCTCACCGCCAGGATGACGCCGACGCCCAGCATCACCCCGCACATGGTGAGCAGCGTGCGGGCGAGCCGCGCGGTCAGCGAGCGCCAGGCGAGCACGGTCAGTCGGTTCATGGAGCGGTCTTGCCTCCCACGGGTGACGAGAGTGACGCCATCAGGATGGCGCCATCACAGCCGAAAGCGTTCCATCGCCTCCATGATGATGCGCAGGCGCTCGTCGGGATCGCAGCTCCCGTTGCAGCTCGCCTCACCGGTGATGAGTCCGTCGCCGAGGAACACGGTGCGGTCGGCGTAGGCGGCGGCCCGCGGGTCGTGGGTGACCATGACGATGGTCTGTCCCAGTTCGTCGCACGACTTGCGCAGCAACTCCATGATCGCCCTGCCCGTCTTGGAATCGAGGTTACCGGTCGGCTCGTCGGCGAGGACAAGGGCGGGCTGGGTGACGAGGGCGCGGGCGATGGACACGCGTTGCTGTTCGCCGCCCGAGAGCTGGTCCGGCTTGTGGGTGCGGCGGTCGCCCAACCCCACTAGGTTGATGAGGTAGAGGATGTGCTCCTGGTGCTTGCGCATATCCTGCCCATCGATGATCAGCGGCAGGGCGACGTTCTCCTCAGCGCTCAGGGTCGGGAGCAGGTTGAAGAACTGGAACACGAACCCCACATTGTGCCGCCGGGCGAGGGTGATCTGGTCGTCGCTCATGGAAGAGAGCGACTGTCCCGCGAGGACGAGTTCTCCGGAGGAAGGCTTGTCGAGGCCACCCAGGATATGAAGCAAGGTGGACTTGCCGCTGCCCGACGGCCCCATGATGGCCACAAAGTCACCCTTGTTGACGCGGAAGTCGACGCCGGCGAGGGCCTGAACAGCGTGCTCGCCCATGGTGTAGGTCTTTTGCAGGCCCCTGGCGACGAGGATGGCCCGGTCGGCGACGGCGGCGGCCTCCCGCTGCCTGATCTGTCTGGCCCGGATGCGCGCGATTGGTGTGCTCACTTTTCGGCTCCCATGAGGAACTCTTTACCTGGGAGGGAGAGGCCTTTGGCCTCGAGTTCGGCGATGGCGGTCTCGCGGAGGCGGAACTTTTGCACCTTGGCGGTGGGGGTCATGGGGAGTTCCGCCACGATGCGCACCTCGGCGGGGACCTTGAAGGGGGCGATCTTGCCGCGGCAGTGGTCGAGGACCTCCTGGGGGGAGAGGGTGGTGTGGGGCTTGGGGACGACGAAGGCCCAGACGCTCTCGCCGCCGAGGGGGTCGGGGACGCCGACGACGGCGGAGAGTTGGACCTTGGGATGGGTCTGGAGGAAGGTCTCGATCTCGGCGGGGAAGATGTTCTGGCCGCCGCGGATGATCATGTCCTTCTTGCGGCCGACGATGCGGACGTAGCCCTTGTCGTCGATGGAGGCGAGGTCGCCGGTGTAGTACCAGCCGTCGGGGTCGATGGCCTGGGCGGTGGCCTCGGGGGCCTTGTAGTAGCCGAGCATGATGGAATCCATGTGGCAGGCGAGTTCGCCGACCTGGCCGGGGGGCAGTTCGCGGTGGGCGTCATCTACGATCTTGACCTCCGCCTCGCTGAACACCCGCCCCACGGTCTCGAGTTGCAGCCTGTCCGCGTCGGTGATCTGCGTGACGAGGGGAGCGCCGGCGAGTTCCGTGGCGCCAAAGGCGATCATCACCGGGCAGCCAAAGCGCTCGCGCACCTGCTGCACGAGGGGCGGTGGACAGGGAGCGGCAGTCATGGCGCAGTACAGGAGGGAGGAGGTGTCGTACTGGCCAAAGGTCGGCAGGCTGATCATCATGGCGTACATCGTTGGGGTGGCCGAGAGGACGTTCACATGCTCCGCGGCGATCGTCTCGAGGGTATGCGCGGGGTGAAAACGCTCCACCACCACGACGCGATAGCCGTTGAGCAGGCCGCCTATGCTCACACCGTACCCAGCGAGGGCGTGGAACGCCGACGGCGTCAGGAGCGTCGGGGGCTTGCCCGACCACCGGATAAAGCGCCGCGCGTAGCGCGTGACGGTGCGCAGCATGCGCGCCCTCTGGGCCATCGTCGGCCGCTCAAAGAGGGCGTTGATCTGTTCCTGGCTGCGGACGAGGGGGGCCAGCATGGTGTAGTGGGTGTGCATGGCCGCCTTGGGTGTGCCCGTGGTGCCCGAGGTGTAGATCAGGCCAAAGAGGTCGCTCGGCGCCGCCTGGGCGGTCACCAGGGCACCGCGGCCGCGGTCCATGACCTCGCTCAGGGGGAGGGCATCTTGGCCGGCGCTGTCGCCCGCCACGATGACGTGGCGCAGGTGGGGCAGGTCGGCGCGTAGCTCCTGCACGATTTCCAGCACGTCGTTGCCCCAGACGTGGGGCGCGACGATCGCCGTCGTGGCCTCGGCCTCGTATAGGATGTGGCGCAGTTCCTGGTGGCGATACTGGGGATTCAGCGGCACGACAACGCCGCCGGCCTTGGGGATGGCCAGGAAAGCATCCATGAAGGCGGGGCAGTTGGGCATGATGATGGCTGCCTTGTCCCCCTTGCATAGGCCGAGATCCAGCAGGCCCGCGGCCAGGGCGCTTACCTGCTCCCCCAGTTGTCGGTAGCAGATGTGTTGCCCCTCAAAGACGAGCGCTTCCCGCTCGGAGTATGCGGCGACGACCTGGTCGAACGCTTCGTCCACCGTCATACTGTGATTCAGAGTTACCTCGGCCATGGCACCTCGCTCCTACTGGCGTGCTGGGCGGCGCCCCGCCTTGCTTCACGCAGGTGACGGCGCATTCACTCGCCTACGCCCATGAGGAACTCTTTACCTGGGAGGGAGAGGCCTTTGGCCTCGAGTTCGGCGATGGCGGTCTCGCGGAGGCGGAACTTTTGCACCTTGGCGGTGGGGGTCATGGGGAGTTCCGCCACGATGCGCACCTCGGCGGGGACCTTGAAGGGGGCGATCTTGCCGCGGCAGTGGTCGAGGACCTCCTGGGGGGAGAGGGTGGTGTGGGGCTTGGGGACGACGAAGGCCCAGACGCTCTCGCCGCCGAGGGGGTCGGGGACGCCGACGACGGCGGAGAGTTGGATCTTGGGATGGGTCTGGAGGAAGGTCTCGATCTCGGCGGGGAAGATGTTCTGGCCGCCGCGGATGATCATGTCCTTCTTGCGGCCGACGATGCGGACGTAGCCCTTGTCGTCGATGGAGGCGAGGTCACCGGTGTAGTACCAGCCGTCGGGGTCGATGGCCTGGGCGGTGGCCTCGGGGGCCTTGTAGTAGCCGAGCATGATGGAATCCATGTGGCAGGCGAGTTCGCCGACCTGGCCGGGAGGCAGTTCGCGGTGGGCGTCGTCCACCACCTTGACCTTGGCGTCGGCCGTCACGCGCCCCACCGACCAGATCTGCATGGCCTCCGGGTCGTCCATGCGGGTGATGAGGGCTGGCCCCGAGGTCTCGGTGGCGCCAAAGCTGATCATCGTGGGGCAGCCAAAACGCTCGCGCACCTGCTGCACGAGGGGCGGCGGACAGGGAGCCAGGCTGAGGGTGCAGTAGAGGAGGGACGACAGGTCGTACTCGTCAAAATCGGGGACGCTCATCATCATCTGGAACATGGTGGGGGCGCCGATGAGCACGTTGACGCGTTCCTTCTCCACTAACTCGAGCACCCGCACCGGGTGGAAGCGCTCCACGATGACAAAGCGAAAGCCGAACATGATGGCGTTCAGCATAGCGCCGTAGCCCGCCAGGGCGTGAAAGGGGGATGGCGAGAGCAGCGTTTGGGGCTTGCCGGCATGGCGCAGGAACCGGCCCGCCGAGCGCGCCATGGTGCGCGCCATCCGGGCCATCTGGCCCACCGAGGGGCGGTCGAACAGGGCCTGGCGCAGCCGTCCGGCGGCCAGGATTGGGACGAGCATGGTGCGTTGGGTGTGCATGGCGCCCTTGGGTGTGCCCGTGGTGCCCGAGGTGTAGATCAGGCCAAAGAGGTCGTCGGGCTGGGCGATCCCTTGCACCGTCTTGCCCTCACCGGAGGCTAGCACCTCCGCCAGCGAGAGGGCCTCGGACCCTTGCGCCTCGCCATGGAGGATGACCTGTCGCAGATGAGGCAACTCGGGCATCAGCCGTTGCACCGTACCAAGGATCTCGTTGCCCCACACTTCTGGCGCGACGATGGCCATGGCGACCTCGGCGTCGCTCAGGATGTGCGCCAACTCGGCCTCGCGCAGCATCGGGCTGATGGGAACGATGGTGCCGCCCGCCTTGCCGACGCCAAAGAAGGCGTAGACGAACTCGAAGCAGTTGGGCAGCACCAGGGCGACGCGCTCTCCCTTGGCCAGCCCCAACTCCTGTAGGCCCGCGGCCAGCGCGTGGACCCGCTGCCCCAACTCGCGAAAGCTCACCTCGGTTCCCCCGAACACGAGGGCCTTGCGCTCGGGAAAAGTGTTCACGATGCGGTCCAGTGCCTCATCCAGGGTCGTAACGCCGGTCAATAGAAACTCACTCATGCGATTTCCCTCTCTGTGCAGGTCGGCCTACTCATGGCCGAGGAGCGGCAGATAGGCTCGTGACTTTTCCTCGAACGGTGGTCGCGGCGTGGCGGTCGGTTCCTCGGGCGGCTGGGCGGTGGTGGTGGGCTCGATGGGCGGGGGCTGGGTGATAGTCGGCGCGGCCGGGATGTCCTCGGTCTCGGTCGGCGTCGCGGACGGAAGGCTCGTGGTGGTGGGGGTCGCCGCCTGCTCCGCGACGGCGCTGACCTCGCTCGAGGCCTGGTGTACGTTTCCGGCGGCGTCTCGGCTGCGAACGCAATAGTAGTAGCGCTCCCCGGCGACGACGTCGGTATCGAGGAATGATGATGAATCGCGCCCCAACTGGGCGCACGGCTGCGCGGGATACTGGCCACTCGTGGTCGAGCGATAGACGTTGTACCCGGCGATGATGGGATAGTCGGTGGGCGTCCAGCCCACGCGGATGGACGCGCCCTCTGCGACGGCGGACACCCCGCGCGCGCTCGAGCGCGTAGCGCGCTCGCTGAGGCGCCCCGCACTCACATCTTCCTCGGCTTCGGCTCCATAGAGATAGCCATAGTAGCCCGTCTCGCCCCGCAGGTAGTAGTTGAACCACGCTGTGGTATAGCGTTCGATGAGGGTGACGCGCGCCTCATCGTACGATCCCCCGCAGAACATCGTGCAGCCAAAGATGTGAAGTTGACTATTGGTGTCCATAAAGTCGCAATGGCTCGCCTCCGCCACCACGAGCTTGGTGCGGTGGGCCGAGCCCACGCTGTCGCACATGGCGCTGTAGCCGGCCTCGGCGTTACATAACTGCGATGGCGCGCCCAGCACGAGCAGGGGCGCCGTGGTGCTGGGCGCCTCCGCGGCATAGTCCCACGGCTCGGCGCCGATGATGGTGTGGGCGTTGGTGGGGTCGAGTGCCACGGCGGCGCGCACCCGCGGGTCGCGGGCCGCGACGATCATGGTCGACAGGCCTCCCAGGGAATGTCCCGTCACGCCCATGCGCGCCAGGTCCACCATGCCGTGCAGCGGCGACGACGCGTCGCCGTTGGCACTCTCGAGATAGGAGAACATGTGGCGCGCGTCGGACTGGCGGACCTCGGTGGCGTTATCGGGCAGATCCGGAAGCGCGACGATGTAGCCCCAGCTGGCCAGGTGCTCGGCGTTGCCGGGATAGCTGCTCGGGCTCGCCATAAAGCCGTGGGCAAAGACGACGGCGGCATAGGGCGCCCCCGAGGGGTCGATGGCGCCATCCGAGGCGGGGTAGTGGATCACCGCCTCGATGGTGCTGCCGGTATCAGGGTTTGTCGTCGTGATGGAGAAGCTGCCGGTGGGGTACGGCCCCGGCTGTCCGGGGTCGGGGGCGGGCATGGCCGGCACGGAAGCGGAAGACATGAGCAATGCCAGAAACACGACGCCTACCATCCATAGCCATCGCATGGTGCATCTCCTACACCCGAAGGAGGCAGGGCTGACGCCTGGGCTGCTCTGCCCGAAACCAAGGCGCGGGATCATGGGTGACTGGATGCTGTGGGGCGCGTGATCGAACGCACTGACTAACAGGATGTGCGAGACGGTGGTTGTGATACGTCCGAGGTGATGCTGGCCCTTGGAACACGAGAGCGGAAAGGCCGTCCGCGAGAGGATGGAGAGTGGAGACGGGGAGTTGGGAAAGGAAAGAGACGAGCCCGGACTGCTGAGATGCGCATTGCACGGGCAACGCGACGGCGCCAAGACTTGACCCGATTATAGCATAGGCGCGGCGTCATGTACACTGCGGAAGCCGACTTGACAGGGGTGGGGGCGCGGGTAGAATGACGATAGCTTGGGGAACCCAAGCCATTCGCGCCCATAGCTCAATGGATAGAGTGCCGGACTTCGAATCCGTAGGTTGCAGGTTCGACCCCTGCTGGGCGCGCTGACAATGTAAAACCGTATCAGATAGTAATCCGACGTATAAGAAGACCTCCTTGGCCTCAAGCGAGACTGTGGGCGGCATCGGCCCGGCGCACAGGGTACCAAATACTACCTGGGGGTGTAACGAATGGTGAACGCGACGAATGGTTCCCCATACCAGGTGGCGCTGTCGCAGTTCGATCGTGCGGCGGCCCATCTGTCACTGAGTTCTGGTGTGCGTGAGATGCTGCGCCACCCGAGGCGGGAGCTGATCGTCAGCTTTCCCGTAAGAATGGATGATGGCTCCGAGCAGATTTTTACGGGGTACCGGGTCCATCACTCTACCACGCGAGGCCCCAGTAAGGGCGGATTGCGCTACCATCCGGACGTGACCCTCGATGACATGCGCGCCATGGCCATGTGGATGACCTGGAAGTGCGCAGTCGTTGGCATCCCGTATGGCGGGGCCAAGGGAGGGGTGCCCTGCGACCCGACCCAGCTCTCGCGGTGCGAGCTGGAGAACCTGACGCGACGTTATGCCACCGAGATCGCTGTGCTCATGAGCCCCGAGGGCGACATCCCTGCGCCTGATGTCGGCACCGACGCACAGGTGATGGCCTGGATCATGGATACATACTCCATGCGGCGCGGGTACTCCACACCTGCCGTAGTGACCGGCAAACCGCTCGAACTGGGGGGCTCGCTGGGGCGTGCGGAGGCGACCGGGCGGGGGGCGGCCTACATGACGATCGAGGCGATGAAACACTGTGGCATCCGTCTCGAGGGCGCCACGGTGGCGGTGCAAGGCTTTGGCAAGGTCGGTGCGCCGACGGCGTACTTTTTGGAGGAGATGGGATGCCGCGTTGTTGCGATCAGTGACATCAATGGGGGGATCTACAACCCAAGGGGCTTGGACGTCCGGGATGTACTGCGCTATGCACAAGAGAACGGCAACAGCGTGTTCGGTTACCCGGGGGTAGACGCCATCTCGAACGAGGAGCTGCTTGCGCTCGGTGTCGATGTCCTGGCGCCATGCGCGCTGGAGAACGCCATCACCTCGCGGAACGCGCCAGCGATCCGTGCCAAGGTAGTCGTCGAGGGCGCCAACGGGCCGACCACGCCGGAGGCAGACGACATCCTGTCTGACAAGGGCGTTTTTGTCGTGCCCGATGTGCTGGCCAACGCCGGTGGGGTAACCGTGTCCTACTTTGAGTGGGTGCAGGGTTTGCAGTACTTTTTCTGGAACGAGCCAGAGATCAACGCACGGTTGCGCGAAATCATGGTGCGCAGCTTTGACAACGTGCTGCGCATCTCGCAGGGAAAAGGGGTCGACATGCGGGTGGCGGCCTACATCCTGGCCATCGACTGCGTCGCTCGCGCGCACCAGCTACGTGGCACGCATCCTTAGGCATGCGGCGTGTCCGTGATGCGCTGAACAAAGAGGGGGGGGTGACATTCGGCATCGGAATGATTGGGTACGGAATGATCGGTCGAGTGCACACGCTCGGATATCGCGCCCTGCCCATCATGTACCCGCACCAACTCCCCTCCATCCACTTGGCGGTCTGCACGTCGAGGGAGGAGACTGCCAGGGCGCCAGCCACTGATGCGGGGTTCGCCCGTTGGTACACCGACGCGGCGGCTCTTCTGGAGCACCCGGATGTCGGTGTGGTGCATTGCGTGGCGCCCAATGATCTACATCGTCCCATGGTCCTGGCGGCGATCGCCGCTGGCAAGCACGTCTACTGCGAGAAGCCACTGGCCCTGAACGGCGCCGAGGGCCGCTAGATGGTGGCGGCGGCTGCCAAAGCCGGCGTAAGCGTTGGTATGGCCTTCAACTATAGGTTCATACCCGCCGTGGCGAGGGCTCGGGAGTTACTCACTGGAGGTGAGCTGGGGGAGGTCTAGTGCAAGTTCAGGTTAGGCCCTAGTTTATGGTAAATTCAGGGCATGAAAAGACCGATCTTTGTCCGTGAGTTGACGGATGGCGAGCGCCAGGCGTTGGAGGAGGCCTTGCGCTCGTCCCAGGCATTCGTCCTCCGTCGTACGCAGATTCTGGCAAAGCGTGCTTTGCTCGGCCAGCGCCCGCGGCACGTGGGTGCAGCAGATTGCTCAAGACCTGAGTTGCAGCCCGCAGACGGTGCGCAACGCCATCCATGCCTTCAACGCACGGGGTCTGGAGGCGCTCCAACCGGGCTCCAGCCGTCCACATACCACCCATCCCGCCTTCGATGCGACGGGGCTGGAGCGCCTGGCCGAACTCCTGCACCAGTCCCCACGCGACGACGGCAAGGCGGCTAGCCTCTGGACCCTCACCCTGGCCGCCGAGGTCAGCGCGGCATAGCATGCCGACCGAGCAGGAACTGACCGCTCATCGCGTCAGCTACGAGGCCGTGCGCACTGCCCTGCAACGGCTGGGCAAGCGCTGGCAGCGCGCCAAGCACTGGGTCCAGAGCCCGGACCCGGAGTACGCGCGATAAAAAGGCGCCGGGACCGCCTGATCGCCCTGGCGCAGGCCGAGCCCCCGCGGCTGGTGGCCCAGGCGGTCCCTGCCGGTGAACCGAAAGCGTTGGCCTGTTATGGCGTGCTGTTCCCAGAGGCGCTCCAGGCGGCCTTTGCCCGCGATACGATCTGGTTGCGCTTTGTCGACGGTCGGCCCGTGAGCGGCATCACCACCGCCTATCTGGCGTGGTGCGCTGAGCGACTGGCCGCCCAGGACGTGCGGGTCTGGGTGTTGGTCTGGGACAACGCCAGTTGGCATATCAGCCGGGAGGTGCGGGGCTGGCTGCGAGCTCACAACCGCTCCGTGAAGCAGAGCGGGCAGGGCGTGCGCATTCTGGCGTGCCCGCTGCCGGTCAAGAGCCCCCGGCTCAACCCCATGGAGGTGTACTGGCGGCACGGCAAGCGCCAGACCGTGGAGCCGGACGGCATGCTGACGGCGGAGCAGCTCGAGGCCCGCATCTGTGCGTACTATGGCTGTGAGCAGGAGGAGCATCTGGTTATTCCCCAAAAGGTCGCTTGATCATGCACTAGTGACGGGTGCCAGGGATTCGCCTGACCATTATACACCATGAATATGCCGTGGGAGCGCCAACGACTCGGGGCAACCGCATACTCGGGCTGGTGATGGTGGGATGGGGCATCCTGACCGAGCGCCCTCCTGGAGCTGCCCCCAGGCATCCCCTCCCGCGACGCCTGGGAGCGCGTGGAGAAGCGGCATGGGCGGTTCGACGAGAGGCGCCGCTGCACGCCAATCCGCGACGCCGACGATTTGCTCTACATCCGGGGCACAGCCGAAGGGAGCGTCGGGCCGGGGCTGAGCGCCCTGGAGCGCGTGGAGGCGGAGCGCCGGGTGGCGGAAGACCAAGCGGCAGACACGTCACTTCATTTCTAGCCTGGGGGGCGAGGCGCGGGAGGCGGGCACGGCGGTGCGGGAGCACCGGGGCATCGAGGGCCGCCTGGGACAATAACTCTCTGCTCAGGGTCCCACGCGGGGGCGATCGCCCTCGCATTTGCGCGGGTAGGCGAGGAATCCTTGGTAGGCAGAGGTCGGGAGACAACGAGCACCGCGGTGACACCATTTCCTACCTGCTGTTCCTCTAGCGCGGACCTCTTCCTACCGCAGCATCTCGCGATACAGCTGCCCCGCAGGATCCGGGTGCCAGGACTGGAGGACGCGCATATAGTTCGCACGCTCGAACGCCACAGGGTCGCCCGACTTGGCCTGGCTCATGCTGCCCTGCATCTGTTCCACCGACGCGTACTCGCGCTCCTCCAGCCAGCGCCCCATCCCCTCGACTACCTGCCCGAGGCGGGCCGTGCCCTGCTGCAAGAGTTCGGAGGCCATCATCGTCACCTTGGCGCCCGCCATGAGCCCTTTGAGCACGTCCTCGGGCGTGTGCACGCCACTCGTGATGGCCAGATCGGCGGAGACCCGGCCGTAGAGGAGCGCCGTCCAGCGCAGGGGGAGCCGCATGTCCTCCGAGCGGGATAACGTATGGTTCGGCACCACCTCGAGGGACGCGAGGTCCAGGTCGGGCTGGTAGAAGCGGTTGAACAGCACCAGCCCGTCGGCCCCCGCCTCCGCCAGGCGCAGGCAGATGTTGGAGATGGAGGAGTAGAACGGGCTCAGCTTGACGGCCACCGGGATGGTGACCTCGGCACGCACCTGGCGCAGGGTGTCCAGCGCCAGCTTCTCGATGTAGGGGCCGTCCTGCTCCGGCTCGGTGGGGATGTGGTAGATGTTGAGTTCCAGTGCGTCGGCGCCTGCCTCTTGGATCAACCTGGCATGTGACGTCCACCCCCCGGGGGTGATGCCGTTCAGGCTGCCGATGATGGGGATGGCAACGGATTCCTTGGCGCGGCGGATCTTGTCCAGGTACTCCTCGGGGCCCATGTGGTACTCGACCTGATCGGGGAACCAGTCCAGCGCCTCGGCAAAGGCCTCGGTAAAGTACGAGAGGTAGTGGTCGAGCTGTGCGCTCTCGAGCACCAGCTGCTCCTCAAAGAGCGAGTGCAGCACCACCGCCGAGGCGCCGGCGTCCTCGAGGCGGCGGATGCCGTCCAGCGTGTTGGAGAGGGGGGAGGCCGAGGGCACCACCGGGTGGTTGAGGCGCAGCCCCAGATACTCGGTCGTCAGATCAGGACTCATCGGTCCACACTCCTTGTCGCTCCAGGGTGTGTTCGGGAACCCAGTTCGCCCGGCGCCGAACCGCAGGGCTGCACGAGACGTGGCCTCTGCGAGGCCATGCGCCAGCCCCGGAAGGGGCTCTGATCTACGGTAGCCGGAGGGGTTCAACCCCCGGCGTACTGTGCGCCCTAGTCCTCCGGGGGCGCCTCGCCGGCGTCGCCGCCGATGGCGACGTCCATCCCCGCCATCTGCTCGTACCTGTGCCAGCGCTCGAGGACCGCGCGCTGGGCGGCCTGCAGCAGGCGCTGGGCGGCCTCCGGCTTGCTCTGCGTCAGCATGCGGTAGCGGTTCTCGTTGTACAGGTACTGCTCGAGCGGCACCGTCGGCGCCTTGGAGTCCAACTGGAAGGGGTTCAGCCCCTCCTCTCGGCGCCGGGGATCGTAGCGGTACAGCGGCCAGTGGCCCGATTCCACCGCCAGCTTCTCTTGATCCATCCCCTTGGACATGTTGATGCCGTGGGCGATGCAGGTCGAGTAGGCGATGATGAGCGACGGCCCGGGGTACGACTCGGCCTCCAGGAAGGCGCGGATCGTCTGCGCGTCGTTGGCGCCCATGGCCACCTGGGCCACGTATACGTACCCGTAGGACATCATCATCAGCCCCAGGTCCTTCTTGGGCGTCGCCTTGCCCCCCGCGGCGAACTTGGCCACTGCGGCGAGGCCGGTCGATTTGCTCGCCTGGCCGCCGGTGTTCGAATAGACCTCCGTGTCCAGGACGAGGGCATTCACGTCGCGCCCGGTGGCCATCACGTGGTCCAGGCCGCCGTAACCGATGTCGTACGCCCAGCCGTCGCCGCCCATCGCCCAGACGCTCTTGCGCAGGAGGGCATCGGCGACGGTCAGCAGCTCGCGCGCCTGGCGACTATCATCGCCCTGCAGGTGCTCCTTCAGCCGCTCGATCCGCTCCCGTTGGGCGCGGATGTTCTCGTCGCCGTACTGCTCGGCGTTGAGGATCTCGTCGGCCAGGTCGTGCCCGACACGGTCTCGCGCCCCCATGAGGAGTTCGGAGGCGTACTCGCGCTGCTTGTCCAGCGTGAGGCGCAGGCCGAGGGCGAACTCGGCGGCGTCCTCAAAGAGCGGGTTGTTCCACGCCGGGCCACGGCCCGCGTCGTTCACCGCCCAAGGGGTGCCCGGCAGGTTGGCGCCATAGATCGATGAGCAGCCTGTGGCGTTCGAGATGACGGCGCGATCGCCGAACAGCTGGGAGAAGAGGCGGAGGTAGGGCGTCTCGCCGCAGCCGGCGCAGGCCGTCGGGAACTCGAACATCGGCTGGAGGAGCTGCACGTTCTTGGTGTTGTTGAACGCGACCGGCTCCGCGGCCTCCGCCACCGGCAGCGACAGGAAGAACGACCAGTTCTCCCGCTCCTGCTTGCGGATCGGCATCTGCGGCCGCATGTTGATCGCCTTGATCCCCACCTGGCTCTTGTCGCGCGCCGGGCAGACCTCCACGCACACGGCGCAGCCGGTGCAGTCCTCCACCGCCACCTGCACGGTGTAGGCCATCCCCTGGAAAGCACGCCGCGGCCAGCGCGCCTCGATGTGCTTGAACGTCTCCGGGGCGCCCTCCAGCAGCGCCGGGTCGTACACCTTGGAGCGGATCACCGCGTGGGGGCAGTACATGACGCATCGCCCGCACTGGATGCAGATCTGTGGCTCCCACACCGGCACGGCGAGGGCGATGTTGCGCTTCTCCCAGCGATTCGTGGCGGTGGGAAACACGCCGTCGACAGGGAAGGCGCTTGCGGGGAGTTGGTCGCCCTGGCCGGTCATCAGCGGGCCCATGATGTTGCGGACATAGTCGGGCGAGTCCTCGGGCACCGGCGGGGGAATGGTCACTTCCCCTTCCGCCCGCTCGGGAAGCGTGATCTCGTGCAAGCGCTCGATGGCGGCGTCCACGGCGGCAAAGTTGCGATCGATGACCGACTGGCCGCGCATGCCATAGGTGTCCACGATCGCCTGCTTGATCTCGGCGATGGCCTGCTCGGAGGGGAGGATACCGCTGAGATGAAAGTAGCAGGTCTGCATGATGGTATTGATGCGGTTGCCCATGCCGGTGGCGGCGGCAACGTCGTAGGCGTTGATGGCATACACCTTGAGCCGCTTGGCGATGATCTGCTCCTGCACCTCGCGCGGGATGTTGCCCCACACCTCGTCCGGCTCGTAGGGCGCGTTCAGAAGGAGCGTGGCGCCCTCCTGGGCCGATTCGATGATGGGAAAGCGCTCGAGAAAGCCAAACTGGTGCACGCCGATGAAATTAGCCTTCTGGATCTGATACGGCGAGCGGATGGCCCGTGGGCCGAAGCGCAGGTGCGACGCCGTGGTCGCACCGGCCTTGCGCGAGTCGTAGACAAAGTAGCCCTGGGCATCATACTCGGTGTTGTCGCCGATAATCTTGATCGAGTTCTTGTTCGCCGACACCGTCCCGTCGGAGCCCAGGCCCCAGAACAGCGCGCGGAAGACGTCATTAGGCTCGATGTCTACGTCGGGGTCAAAGGGGAGACTGGTGCCCGAGACGTCGTCGTCGATGCCGATGGTAAAGTGGTTCTTGGGCCGCTCCTTGGAGAGTTCGTCGTAGACGGCGATCACCATGGCGGGCGTGAACTCTTTGGAGGAGAGCCCGTAGCGGCCTCCGACCACGCGTGGCGGCCGGCCGTCGGCTCCCGCAGTGAACTCGCCCTCGTGGATCGCCGAGACCACGTCGCGATACAGGGGCTCGCCGATAGCGCCGGGCTCCTTGGTGCGGTCCAGCACAGCGATGGCGCGGACCGTCCTGGGAAGCGCGGCGAGGAACGCGTCTATGGCAAAGGGTCGAAAGAGTCGCACCACCACCACGCCCACCCTCTCACCGAGACCGGTGAGATATTCCACCGTCTCCTGGGCGGTCTCGGCGCCGGAGCCCATCAGCACGAGCACGCGCTCGGCGTCGGGCGAACCGAAATAGTCAAAGAGGTGGTACTGCCGGCCTACCTGCGCGGCAAAGCGATCCATCGTCTCCTGGACGATGCCGGGGGTGGCGGCATAGTAGGGGTTGGCCGCCTCGCGCTCCTGAAAAAAGGTGTCGGGGTTCTGGGCCGTGCCGCGGAGGGTCGGCCGCTCGGGCGTCATCCCTCGGGCACGGTGGGCGCGCACCAGGTCGTCGTCGATCATGGCGCGGAGGTCATCGTCGTCCAGCAGCTCGACCTTGTGCACCTCGTGGGAGGTGCGAAAGCCGTCCATCACGTTCAGGAAAGGCACCCGCGCCCTGAGCGTGGCCGCCTGGGCGATGAGGGCCATGTCGTGCGCCTCCTGCACCGAGGCGGCAAAGAGCATCGCCCAGCCCGTGCCGAGCGCCGCCATGACGTCCGAATGGTCGCCAAAGATCGAGAGGGCGTGGGTGGCCACCGTACGCGCCGCGATGTGGAACACCGTGGGGGTGAGTTCGCCGGCGATCTTGAACATGCTGGGGATCATCAGCAGCAGGCCCTGGCTGGCGGTGAACGTGGTGGTGAGGGCGCCCGCCTGCAGCGCGCCGTGGCACGCCCCCGCCGCCCCGGCCTCCGATTGGAGTTCCATGACGTGCGGCACCGTGCCCCAGATGTTGCGCCGGCCGAATGCACTGTACTCGTCGGCGTGCTCGCCCATCGGCGAGGAAGGCGTGATGGGGTAGATGGCGATGACCTCGTTCGTGCGATGGGCGACCAGCGCGACGGCCTCGTTGCCATCGATCGCCACCTGCTTGCGTGCCATAACCTATGCCTCCGTCCTATGCGCGGTGCCCAGCCCGTGTTGTGCCGTCTGCGGGCAAGTGGCACGGGCCACGCGCCTGTGGTTGACTCTCGGGAACAGGGGACCTCGAGGTGTGACGGAGTGGGGGGAGGGCAGGGCAAGGAGGGAGAGCGAGATCCTCGTGTGTACGATACGGGGCGTTGGAGGGATTGTCAAGTGCGCGGGTTCACTAATCGGTGCCCCGTTCGCCGATGGCGCCGCACGTGGGGCACCCCCGCGGGCCGCGCCATCGTCCGCCGCGCCTGGGACGCTCGCTATGCGCGCCGCTACGCCCTGCTCAGCACCTGCGGTGGGTGCGACAAGTTGTCCGCCATTTGACGCCTCCCTGCCTATCTATACAGTTATGGCGAGTCTGCAGGCTACAGGAGGCACCCATGGCGACGGCGGCTCGCGAGCGGATCGATCTTCAGGACGTCCTCAGTCTGAGGCGCAGCGTCATCCCCTGGGTGGCCGGGCCGGCGCTGGTCGCCGGTTGGCTGTGGCTCAACTATGAGCTGGCCGTGTCTCGCTCCACCCTCGGCTCGATCGTCTTGGTCGCTCCGGCGGCCCTCATGGTTGGGGGAGCCATATCGCTCGCCCTCAGCGCTAAACGGACGCGCGTGTCCGGCTGGCTCCTCCTCGGCGCCCTGACCCTCGCCAGCGGCAGCGCCAGCCTGGTAGACTTTCGTGGCCCCGCCCCCTACACCTTCGCCCTCGTGGTGTCGATCGCGGGCCTGGTGAACAGCGCGCGCGCCGGCCTCGGGATGGCCGGCCCCCTCGCCGCTCTGATGGTCGTGGTCGGGAGGTGGGGCAACGGTGGAACCATCGATCGCGCGGACCTGGCCGGCCCCCTGTTCATCCTGGCGGCGGTGGCCGTCATCTCGGCGCTGGCATCGCGCAGCCTCTACACCGCCCTCGACTGGCACCGCGAGGCGACCGAGTTGGCCCACGACCGTCTCAAGCAGACGCGCCTCAGGCAGGCCGAGCTATCGCGCGCGCTGCGCTCGCTCGACGAGATGTTCCAGGTACTCCTGCGGACGAGAGAGGAGGAGGCGCGCGCCCGGCGCGAGGCTGAGCGCGTCAGGCAGCACACGGCCCAGTTCGCCGCCAACGTGAGCCATGAACTGCGCACGCCCCTCAACCTCATCATCGGGTTCAGCGAGCTGATGCACTCGACGCCCCAGGCCTACGGATCCTTTGACTGGCCTGACGCGCTACGCGCCGATATCTCCGAGATCTATCGCAGCGCCGAGCATCTGAGTCAGCTGGTGGACGACATCCTCGACCTCTCGCAGGTGGAGGCGATGCGCCTGCCCATCCTCGAGGAGGAGACGGACATCGGGGCGCTGATCCGCGATGCCGCCGATGTGGCCTCGGGATTGCTGCGCGGCAAGGACGTCAAGCTCGAACTCGATCTGGCCGACCACCTGCCGCTGCTCTGGGTCGACCCTACGCGCATCCGCCAAGTGGTGTTGAACCTGGTGACGAACGCTTGCCGCTTTACGGAGGTGGGCTCGGTGCGCGTCAGCGCGCGGCTCGAGGGCGGTGAGGTGCGGGTCGCGGTGGCGGACACGGGGATCGGGATGGCCGCGGAGCAGATGGCGCGCGTGTTCAACGAGTTCGAACAGGCGGACGTCTCGCTGCGTCGCCAGTACGGCGGCACCGGCCTGGGGCTCGCCATCAGCAAGCGATTCATCGAGCTGCATCGCGGCCGCATCTGGGCCGAGAGCACCCTTGGGAGGGGGAGCACCTTTTGCTTTGCCTTGCCGGCCGGCGAAGAGGTGGGCGCACCCACGGCCGTGCGCGTCCCCGACAGCCCCTATGCCGTGCGCCACGAGCAGGAACGGTTGCGCGAGGTCGTGGTCGAGGGGCCCTACTCCTCGGTGATCAGGCTGCTGGGCCGGTACCTCCATCGCTATGCCTTTAGCTATGCCGGCAGCGAGAAGGAGGTGCAGGACCTCATCGAGGCCAAGCTGCCCTGGGCGGTGGTGCTGACGGGCCAGGACAGGGAGCGGCTGCTCGAGAGGAGCCAGGCCATCGAGCGGGACAACCCCGGCCGGGCCATCCCGGTCATCTCGTGCCACCTGCACCCGCCCGACGGGAGGTCGGCGGCGCTGCAACGGGTGACGTGGCTCACCAAGCCGGTGGATCGGCAGACGCTGCTGCAGATCGTCGCACGCCTGGCTCCCGATGCGCGCTCGATCCTGGTGGTGGACGATGATCCCGGCGCGGTGCAACTGCTCCGCAGTATGCTTCTCGCGGCCGAACGCTCGTTCGAGGTGCGCGAGGCGTATGGGGGTGAGGATGCCCTGGCGGCGATCGCCGCGGACCCGCCCGACCTGATACTGCTCGACCTGTTGATGCCCGAAGTGGGCGGCATGGAGGTGCTGGAGCGCGTCGGCGCCAGCCCCGCCACCGGCCACATCCCGGTGATCATGGTTACCGCAGGGGACGCGACCGCCCCCGAGCGGTCGATGGATGTGCCTCACGTCGTGAGCCTGAGTGCCGAGAAGCGCGAGGGACTGAGCGCCGCCGAATGGCTCGCCGCGACGGGGGCGCTCCTGGACGCGCTCAAGCCGAGCTATGCTTGGCGGCCAGACAGGTCCTGATGGTGGCCATCAGCTCGAGGCGGCGGAGAGGCTTTTGCGCAAAGCCGGAGGCGCCGAGGGACAGGGCCAGGTCGCGCTCCGGAAGCACGCTGCAGACGACGACGGGGATATGGCGCGTCTCGGGCATGGCCTTGAGCTTGAGAAGCACCTCCCAGCCATCCATGCCGCGCATCATGACATCGAGCAGCACCAGCGACGGCCTCGTGGCCATCGCGACGTCCAGGCCCTCCTGCCCGTCGGTCGCCGTTCGCACGTGGTACCCGGCGGTCGTCAGGAGGCGCTCCAGCAAGTGAAGCGAACTCTCATTGTCATCGACGGCGAGGATGGTGGCGGGCGGCCCGACCGGCACGCGAATCTCTATCGTAGCGCGCTCTTTGGCTCGGCTGAGTGAGGTGGAACCCATCTGCGCGGAGACCAGGGATTGCAGCGTCGTCCAGGTGGAACCGAGTTCGGCGCTTTGCCCATCGTCCCATGTCACGGCCACGAGGAGGGTCTGCTCATCCACGCGCAGCGCCAGATCGACTAGACTTGCCGCCGCGCGATGAATAGCCATGCCGAGCGCGGCGATCAGCGCTTGGCGCAGCAGCGTCCGATCGACCTGCAAAGGCTCCTCGTGCTCCAGGGTCACTTGGATGGCTACGCCGTGCTGCTCGGCCAATGGCTGCACCGACGACACGGCATAGGTCAGCAGGTCGGCGGGTGAGAGGAGTTCACGTTCCAGGCCGAGATCGACGAGTTCGTGGTCGACGGACGTGACGTCGCCCTGGGGCGGCTCGTGCCTGATGGGCGCGACGCTGGCCGCTCGTGAACGCTCCCACAGTATCCTGGCCACCGTCTCGATGCCGCGGAGACGCTCGCGCATCACCTGGCGCTCGCCGAGGCCAAGCCGGGCCCGGACCTCCTCAGGTGTCAGGTACTCGATGTAGGCGTGGCGCAACGCCAGGTAGGGGCGCCATTCCTTGGCCGAACGCGGGACGCGTTCGGCCGGCGCCAGCAGTTCGATCGCCTCCGTAATGGAATCGCGCAGCAGACTGACCCGCGCGGGGGTCGCCATGGTCTCGTCCGGGGCCAACTCGTCGACCAGGGGGTGTCCACGCAGATAGGCAAAGTCATAGAGGTTGGCCAGCGCATCTTTTAGCAGATCATGGAACTCGGCCCATTCCATTGACGCGTGCTCCGATGGGCTGGTCACCATCCTGTCCACTTGCGGTCACCAGCGTGTCAGTGAAAGTATAGAGTCTCTCTTCCGACACTGCTAGTATAGCGTAGGGAGCAGGGAGCGCCAACACTGCTCGCCGGAAGGCACCGGGGAGAGGGCCGTCGAGGGGCGGGCCGTTCGCTTCTAGCAGTCCGAAGAGGAGGGGAGGAACATGAGTTCAGGTTTGCTATCACGACGCGTTTTCCTACGGGGCGCCGCAGCAGCGGGCACTGGCCTGCTCGCGGCCGCCTGCCAGCCCAAGATCGTCGAAGTTGAGAAGGTCATCACGCAAGTCGTGAAGGAAGAGGTGATCGTCCAGGGCACACCGGAAGTCATCGAAAAGGTTGTCGAAAAAGAGATCACGGCCGTAGCGCCGGCCCCGCTCGAGGGCAAAGTCGTTGTCTGGTCCTACCCGAACACCGAGGACGATCTCGCCATAATCTTTGATCCGCTGAACGCCGCGTTCAACCGCGAGTATCCCAACATCACGGACCGATCAACTGGCTCATCGGGCGGTTTGGGATTCCACCCCAGGACTGGTTGGTGAGCGTCACGCTGGCGCTGCCAAGCCTGGTTGGTGTAGCGGTCTGGCAGGAATTTGGGTATTTCATGGTCATCTGGCTGGCAGGGCTCCAGGGCGTGCCGGCCGAGATGTACGATGCGGCCTCGGTGGACGGCGCCTCGGGGTGGAAGCTGCACTGGTACATTACGCTGCCCATGCTGCGGCCCACGGCGGCCTTTGTGTTGATCATCACCACGATGCACGCCTTACAGGTGTTCGGCTCGATCTTTGTCATGACCGGCGGCGGTCCTGTGTATTCCACCACGACGCTCGTATACTATCTCTACAGCCAGGCCTTTAACTTTGGCCGCATGGGCTATGCCTCGGCGATCTCCATCGTGCTCTTTTTGATGATCCTGGCGGTAACGATCGCGCAGGGCAAGTTCCTCAAGTTCGACGTGGGCCTCTACTAGTGCTGGACCTGACCATAGAGGGATGGAGACGCAGATGAGCGCCAATGTGAGTATGGGGGTCAGGCGACGGAGCGCGCGCTCGGGGCGCGTGGCCTGGCAGCGTAGGCTGGCCCTGGTCCAGCGATCGGTGGTGATGGGGCTGCTGGTGTTGCTCGCCATCTCTACCGTCGCCCCCTTTGTCATCATGCTACTGGTGTCACTGCAGAGGAACATGGTCGCCATCGTGTTCCCGCTGCCGATCGATCCACGGCAGTTCACGCTGGACAACTTTGCCACGTTGATCCGGCAGACAAAGGTGTTGCGCTGGCTGCTGAACAGCATGTATGTGACCACCGTCGGCACCTGCTCGACGGTGCTGACCTCGTCGCTGGCGGCTTATGCTTTTTCGCGCGGCGACTTTATCGGCAAGAACCTGATCTTTATGCTGCTGATGGGCATCTTGATGGTCCCCGAGAGCGCACGCATCGTGCCCGTCTACATCATCCTGTCGCAGCTCAAGCTGATCAACACGTACTGGGCGCTGATCGGACCGTGGTTCGCGTCGGCCTTTGGCACCTTTATGCTGCGCCAGTCCTACCTGGGCATCCCCCGTGACTATGACGATGCCGCCCTCATCGACGGGGCCAGCACCTTCCGCATCTACTGGAACGTATTGCTGCCTCAACTTGGGCCGTCCCTGGCCACGCTGACGATCATCCGCTTCATGGCGCAGTGGAACGAGTTCCTCTACCCCATGATCATCACGTCCAAGGCCGAGATGCGCACGTTGACCGTCGGCCTGGGCACGGTGGTCCGGGCCGGCGGGCCGGACGCGGGGCTGACCATGGCCGGCGCGGCCATGGGATTCATCCCCACGTTCATCATCTTTATCATCGGACAGCGCTACATCATCCAGGGCGTCGCGCTCAGCGGACTGAAGGGCTAGTCACCGACGGCGCGGAATCCTGCACCCAACCCGACTCTGGAGGCTGTGATGAAAGTCGACCGGTTTGGCGTATTCGAGTGTGCATTCCAGGCGAGCGGTCGCTACGAGAACCCCTACGTGCAGGTCGAGGCCGAGGCCATCCTGCGGTCGCCGCAAGGGGAGTTCAAGCGCATCCCGCTCTTCTGGGACGGCGGCGACGTCTGGCGGCTGCGCTTCAGCCCCGACACGGTGGGCGTGTGGCGCTACCGCGTGCAGTCGGCAGACGCCGGCCTGGCGAGCGGACAGGGCCTCTTTGAGTGCATCCCCTCGAGTCGCCACGGCAGTATCGAGCCGATGGCGCACTATCCGCACCACTTTCAGTATCAGAACGGCGAGCCGTTCTTCTGGATGGGCGACACGGGCTGGCGCACCTTTGCTACCTGCCCAGAGGAAAACCTCACGCGCGAGACGGTGCTGCACTATATCGACGAGCGCTCCGCGCAGGGCTTTTCCTACATTCACGTCGAGCTGATGGGCGGGCTGGGCCAGGACGGACAGCAGAACGTGATGTGGGATTTCCATGAGGAGACGCTGAACCCGGCCTTCTTCCAAGAAGTCGACGTCCGCCTGCAGTACATGAACGCCAAGAACATCATCTGTGGCATCGTGCTGGCCTGGGCCAACGGCAAGGAATCGTGGTCGGCCTTTGCCTCCACCGAGGCGCGACGGCGCTACGCCCGCTATGTGGTGGCGCGCTATAGCGCGTACGAGGTCATGTTCATCGCCTCGGGCGAGTGGGACCTGAGCGGGCGCGACACAAAGCCGTGGTATTTGGCCATTGGCCAGGAGCTGATGGACACGGATCCGCACAACCGCATGCGCGCCATCCACCCATGCCGCGGCTACACCATCCGCGAATTCTCCGAGGAGCCCTGGCTGTCGTTCGGCGACTACCAGCAGGCCTATGAGGCGCCGGCGGATCGCGAGGCTACTGCGCCGCAGCGGCACGCGCTGCGCAGCCAGCTGCTCGCCTCCAAGGTGTACGGCAAGCCCGTAGTCAACGCCGAGTTTGCCTACTACCTGCGCAAGATGGGCGCCGAGCGCAACTATAACCGGTTTGCCATCGACGGCGTCGACAAGCCCCACTCGCACACGCGGATGAGCTTCCGGCGGGCATGCTGGTCGCTGGCCATGGCCGGCGGCTACTTTGTGGCGGCCTTTGGCACCACGTACTATGGCGGCTGGCGCGAGCTGGGGCCCTTTGACGTGGACGCCGCCAAGAACGACGAGGCCGAGTCCGACCTGTCGATCCTGGCCCAGTTCTTCCGCGGCCTGCCTTGGTGGCGCCTGCACGTGAACGACTCACTGGTGCGCGGCAATGGCGGCAACTGCTACTGCCTGTCCGAGTTGCGCGAGCGCTATGTGGTGTTTGCCGAAGAGTGCGACGCGCTGCAGCTCAACCTGTGCGCCGGGCCGCAGGGGATCTATAACTATCGCCCGGACGCTGAGGATATTGCCGACTATGAGGTGCAGCTCTTTGACCCGCGATCGGGCGAGAGCAAGCCTTACGGCACCTTCCGCGGCACCGAGACGATCGATGTCACCCTGCCGGACAAGCAGGACTGGGTGCTGCTGGTCAACAGGCGCTCGTAGCCACGAACAGAGATGGAGAGAAGGACGATGACGAACAACAACCTGACCGGCAAGATCCTGGGCGTGGTCCATGTGGGCGCCTGGGTGGCCGAGGTGAGCACCGCCCTCGCCAAGGAGATCATGCCCGAGGTGACGGTGTTGCACATCACCGATGACACCATCCAGTGGGCCGTCAACGACGCCATGGCGGCCAAGGGGATCGCACAGGAGCATATCCCGCCCTTCAACTATCTGCGGGTGGCCAACTATTGCCGGTACCTGCAGGATATCGGCGCCGACGCCATCCTGTTCGGCTGTTCCACGATGAATCGGGCGGCCGAGTATGCGCAGCCCCTGATCGACGTGCCCATCATCCCCGTGGACCGGCCGATGATGGACAAGGCGGTGCAGCTCGGCGCGCGCATCGGCCTGCTGGCGACGCTCGACACCACGGTGCCCTCGTCGCTGCGCCAGTTGCGCAACGCCGCGGCCCGCGCAGGCAAAGAGATCGAGATCGTCGAGATCTTTTCCGGGGAGGCGTTCACCGCACTGCGCGCCGGCGACCGCGCGCGGCACGACGACCTGCTGGTGGAGGCGATTCGCGCCCACCAGGACGAGGTGGACGTCATCGCCATGGCGCAGATCTCCATGTCGTTGCTGGAGACGCGCGTCGCGACGGAGGGTTTCCGCATCCCGGTGCTGAACTCGGGACGCGAGGGGCTGCTGGCGGCGCGCGCCGTCCTGGAGCAGAGCTAGGCTCTTCGTCCGCCTGGGGGGCGGCGGGGGGCAAGGAGGGCGGGCCGCCTCGAGCCTCGCCCTCCTGTTTGTCTGACCGAATGAAGGAGACGAACAACGTGGCATCGATCCATGAACTCGAACGACTCGCCGTACAGATGCGGATGTGCATCGTCGACATGATGGGCTCCGACAAGGCGCACCACTTTGGCGGCTCGCTCTCCGCGGCGGACCTGATGACGGCGATCTATTTCCATGCCATGCGCTACGATCCGCGGGATCCGGCGTGGCCCGAGCGGGACCGTTTCGTGATGAGCAAGGGCCACTGCGTGCCGGCGCAATACGCGGCCCTGGCGATGCTGGGGGTGTTTCCGACGGCCGAACTCGCCACGCTGAAGCAGCTGGGCTCCCGGCTGCAGGGGCACCCGGCGGCGCACATACTGCCCGGGATCGAGGCGTGCACCGGCTCTCTGGGGCAGGGGCTGTCGTTCGCCAACGGCATGGCGCTGGCGGGGCGCATGCGCCGCCTGGACTATCGCGTGTACTGCCTGCTCGGCGATGGCGAGACCCACGAGGGCCAGGTGTGGGAGGCGGCGCGCACCACCGTTCGCCAGCGACTGGCCAACGTCACGGCCATCGTCGATCGCAATGGGCTCAAGGCGATGGACCCCTCTTATGACGCCGACGACCTGTGTCGTCTCGGCGGACGTTGGGAGGCGTTGGGCTGGGCCGTCCGCGAGGTGGACGGGCACGATATGGCCGCCATCTGTTGCGCGCTGGACTGGGCGCGCGCCGAGGACAAGCCGTGCGCGATCCTGGCGGCGACGGTCAAGGGCAAGGGCGTTTCGTTCCTCGAGGGGCAGGCGCAGTACCACAACGCCGCCCTCACGCGCGAACAGATCGCGGCGGCCCGGGCTGAACTCGAGGGGCGGCGCGAGCAGATCACGGAGGTCGGAGCACGGTGAGCGAATGCTATCAGACGCGCTACATTTACGGTGAGGCGTTGCTGGAGGCGGGTGGGCGCTATGCGAATGTCGTGGCGCTGGACGCCGACCTCTATACCTCGACGCGCACCGTCCTCTTTCGCGATGCCTTCCCGGACCGCTTCGTAGACATGGGCATCGCCGAGATGGACATGATGTCCACCGCGGCGGGCCTCGCCTCCTGCGACATGGTGCCCTTTGTCAACAGCTTTGCTATGTTCTTGACCGCCCACTGCTACGACCAGCTGCGTATCCAGATCTGCTATCCGCGACTGCACGTGGTGCTGGCCGGCTCGAGCGCCGGCCTCACGCAGGGGCCGGACGGCGCCAGCCACCAGTCCCTGGAGGACATCGCGTTGATGCGGGCGCTGCCCAACATGACGGTACTGGCTCCGGCTGACGCCATCGAGACGCGCGCCATGACGTTGGCGGCAGCAGGCGAACTGGACGGCCCGATCTACCTGCGGCTGGGGCGCTATCCGGTGCCGAACGTGCATGGCGCCGACTACAGGTTCGAGTTGGGCAAGGCCATCCGGCTGCGCGAGGGCGGCGACGTGACGCTGCTGGCCTGCGGGCACATGGTGTCGGCGGCGATGGGAGCCGCGCAGGCGCTCGAGGGTGAGGGCATCGCCGCGAGCGTCGTCAACATGTCGACCATCAAGCCGCTGGACGCCGAGGCGGTGCACCGCGCGACGCGCGAGAGCAGGCTGGTGGTGACGGTGGAGGAGCACAGCATCATCGGCGGTCTGGGCGGCGCCGTGGCCGAGGTCATGGCGGACGCCGGCGCCGGCGTGCCGCTGCTTCGCCTGGGCACTCCCGACGTGTTCGGCGAATCGGCGACGGCGGACGAACTCTTGAACAAGCACGGGCTGACGCCGACGGGGATCTGCCGGAGCGTGCTCCAGGCGCTGGGCTGAGCCGTTCGCCGGGCGGTCGCGGCGCCGCGACGCTCAGAACCCCGGTACCAGGCTGGGCTCCGTTGCCAGGCGATGCGCGCTACGTATGCTCGACATAAACGCGGGGCTCGACGTGCACACACGTCGAGCCCCGCGTTTATGTACCGGTTCCGGGCGTGCGCCGCTTACGCCATCTCTCGCCAGGCGGCGGCCTGCCGCGCCCTGCGCTCCGCCACGCGCCGGAAGGCGCGCGGGATCGTCGCCAGCAGCGCCGCCGAGCGCGTCGCCACCTCCTCGTAGAAGGCCGCCGCCCCCTCCTCCAACGCCGCGGCGCGCTCCCGCGCCGCCTCCCAATCCCCCGCCGGGACGCTGGCCTCCAGCAACCCCGCGGGCAACGTCAGCCCCGCGAAGGAGTAGCCCGTCTCCAGGGCGTCCGTGACCGTCTCGCGGTAGGTGCGCACGATCTGCGTCTTGTCCCGCTCACAGCGCGTGGCATAGTCCGCGGCCGCCGCGCGGTGCGGGGGGTAGGCGGCCGCCAGGTCCTGATAGAAGCGCGCCGAGACCTCCTGCAGGCGCTCGCTGAAGCTGATCACCGCCGCGGCTGTCAGCTGCTCCATCAGAACCACCTCTGGATGACGACCTTGGACTCGGTAAAGAAGCGGATGGTGTCCTGCCCCTGCCCGTGCAGCACCCCCACGAAGGAGTCCTTCATGCCGCTGAAGGGGAAGAACGCCATCGGCGCCACGAGGCCGATGTTGATGCCGATGTTGCCGCAGCGCGTGCGGTACTGGAACTCCCGCGCCCACCTGCCGCTGTCGGTAAAGATCGACGCCGCGTTGCCAAAGGGGTTGGCGTGGATCATGGCGATGGCCTCATCGAGGTCGCGCGCCTTTAGGATCGCCGCCACGGGGCCAAAGATCTCCTCCCGGGCGATGGTCATCTCGGGTGTCACATCGGTGAACACCGTGGGGCCGAGGAAGGCATCCTTGGGATAGTCGCCGACGAGGTCAAAGTCGCGCCCGTCGAGGCACAGCGTCGCCCCCTCGGCGATGCCGCGCTCGATGTAGCGTACCACGTTGGCCTTTTTGCCCGGGTCGCGCAGCGGGCCCATCTGCACCGCCTCGTCGAGGCCGTTGCCGATGGTGATGCGCCGCGCCGAGGCGACAAAGGCCTCCACCACCTGCTCATAGTAGGCGTCGAGTTCGCTCTCCGTCATCCCCTCGCCCACCACGACGAGGTTGGCGTTGGCCAGGCAGCGCTGCCCGGCGTTGCCAAAGAACGACGTCATGCACCCGGCGATGGTGTGGGGCAGGTCGGCGTCGGGCATCACGAGGCCAAAGTTCTTCGCCCCGCCCTGGGCGATGACGCGCTTGCCGGTGCGCCCGCAGCCGGGGTAGATGACGTTCTTGGCGACGGGCGTCGAGCCCACAAAGCACACCCCCTGGATGTCGGGGTGCTCGATCATCGCGCCGACGACGCTGCGCCCGCCGTTGACCACGTTCCAGACCCCCTCGGGGAAGCCCGCCTCCTCGGCGAGTTCCACGAGCTTGAGCTGCGAGAGGGGGTCCTCCGAGGAGGGCTTGACGACCACCGTGTTGCCCGTGGCCAGGGCGAAGGGGATGAACCACAGCGGCACCATGCAGGGAAAGTTGTAGGGCCCGATGACGCCGAACACCCCCAGGGGCTGGCGGATGAGGTACTCGTCGATGCCGGAGGCGACGTCCTCCAGGTTGTTGCCCATCATGAGGGAGGGGATGCCGGTGGCCACCTCCACCATCTCGATGCCGCGGCGCGTCTCGCCGCGCGACTCGTCGATGGTCTTGCCGTGCTCGACGGTCTGGATGCGCGACAGCTCCTCGAACTCTTGCTCCATGAGCTCCTTGAGGCGGAAGAGGCAGCGCGCCCGGGCCAGGGGCGGGGTGCGGCGCCAATCCTCAAAGGCCCCCTGGGCGGCGGCCACGGCCTGATCGAACTCGTCGGCGGTGGAGATGGGCACGCGGGCGACGGTCTCGAGCGTGGCGGGGTTGACGACGTCCACCAGCTCGCCCTGGGAGTCGACCCACTCTCCATCGATATAGTTCTGGAGCGTGCGTACTTCTTTGATCGGGTTTTCCAACACGGCCATGTCAGAGTCACTCCTTCAGTATGGGAATCGATGTGCGCCGCTACTGCGACGCCGTGACGCCGCCGTCGACAA
The DNA here is from genome assembly GCA_040768165.1 of Anaerolineae bacterium. Taxonomy (GTDB): domain Bacteria; phylum Chloroflexota; class Anaerolineae; order UBA1429; family UBA1429; genus DUUT01. The sequence goes on along the minus strand of JAXGNH010000015.1, from coordinate 14,121 downwards.
AGATGTTCTGCCCCGTGATCATCGCGGAGGCGTTGGAGGCGAGGAACACCGCCAGGCCCACCAGGTCGTCGCACTCGGCGATGCGGCCCAACGGGATGCGCGCCACCAGCGGCTCGTAAAAGCTGGGGTCGGTGAGGTAATCCGCCACCAGCGCGGTGCGCGTAAAAGTCGGGGCGATGCCGTTCACGCGGATGCCGTACGTGGCCCACTCGGTGGCGAGCTGTTTGATGAGCACGCCCAGGCCCCCTTTGCTGGCCACATAGGCGGCATAGCCGCGGCGGATGCCCAGGCCGCTGCGCACCGAGGTGACGTGGATGATACTCCCGCGCACCTGGTTCGCGATCATGCTACACGCCGCGGCCTGCGACAACACGAACGCCCCGCGCAGGTTGACGCCCATCACCTTGTCCCAGGCCTCCAGCGTCACGCCCTCGGCGGGCTGCTCGATGTGGGTCCCCACGGCGTTGATCAGGGCCGCCACGGGGCCAAAGGCCCCCTCGGCCTCCGCGATGGCCGCGCGCACGCTGTCGGGCTCCAGCACGTTGGCGTACACGCCCATGGCGCTGGCGCCTTCGGCCCGGAGGTCCTCCGCGACGCGCTCCCGCGGCTCCTCGGCGAAATCGGCGATGACCACCCGGGCGCCAAAGGCGGCGGCGGCGCGCGCCATGGCGGATCCGATGGCGCCGGCGCCGCCGGCCACCATCACGGTCCTGTCTTGGAGGCTGAACATCTCGCGATACGTGTCACCGCCCATGGCGCTCTCCTCTGGGTTCGGTCGGGGCGAGGCTTGTGCTGTCGGCATGGTGCTACAGCGCCTCCAGGAGGTCCCACCCCGTGGTGGCGAACTGGGTCAGCGTGCGCTGCACGACGCCGAAGGCGAAAAACTCTTCCGGGCGCATGCCGTCCGGCTCGTAGCAGCGCACGAACTCGGGCATCGCCTGCAGGCGCGCGATGGCTTGCGGGTCGACGGGCCGCGCGATGCGCTCCTCGCGCGGCACGCCCGCCTCGAGCAGCGGGGTCTGCGACTTGGGGTGGATCGACATGATCACGTCCGCCCCCACCAGCTCCGTCATGTGATAGTTGCCGCGCAGCGCCGCCACCAGCAGCTTGGCGTGATAGCCCTCCTGGCAGTAGACGGCGTAGGCGCGCTTGGCCATGGCGAGCCCCGCCAGGCGGATGTCGGCCTCGGTGACCGGCGCGTGCGCGTCGCGCGCCACCTCCCGCAAATAGTCGTCGATGCGGCCGATCATCTGCACGGCAAAGCAGTGCCCCGGCGCGACGCCGGCCCCCGCGGCGCGGGCCCGGCCCCGCTCGTGGTAGGCGGCGATCTGCAGCATCTGCGGCACGTTGTACGACACGGTGGCGGTGATGGTCACCCCCTCGCCGACGAGCACCTCCAGCGCCTCGAGGCCGGCCAGGGTCACCGGCAGTTTGACGGCGATATTGGGCGCCCAGGCGTGGTAGCGCCGGGCCATGGCGATCATGGCGTCGGCGTTCCAAGCGAGGTTCGGGTTCACCTGCGCGCAGACGTAGCCGTTCTCGCCGCCGCTGGAGGCATGGATCGGTGCGAACATGCCGGCGGCGGAGACCACCACGTGGCGCATGAGTTCCTCGGCGCGCTCGGCGGGGGTGAGGTCCTTGGGCAGCGCCGCCGGCAGGTGGCCCCAGCGGTCGGGGTTGGCCTTGAGCGCCGTATAGGTCAGCACCGGGTTCGTCGTGACGCCCACGGCGCCGCGCTGCAGCCCGACCTCCAGTTCCGCCGGATCGGCCGAGTCGTGCCACCAGACCGTCGGCGTCTCGTGGGCGACCCAGAGCAAATAGTTGTCACTGGCCATATCTTCTCTCTCATCCTGGATGTGGCGCCAGCGATGCGGCGATGCGGTGCCGCGTCGCCGCATCGCTGGGCCGGCAGTTACATCTCGAGCGGCACGCCGGACTCGTTAAAGGCGCTGCGCAGCACATAGTAGCCCAACGCCGCGTCGACCAAGGGATCGTAGCCGGGTTTGCGCTGTACCATGACGCTCACCTCCATGCCGATGAACCCCGTATAGCCCGCGGCGTGCATCGCCTTGAGGTAGCGCACATAGTCGAACGGCCCCGCCCCCGGCGTGAGGAATTCGTGGTTGGGGTACAGCCCGCGCTGATCCTTCACGTGGGTGAACACCGTATGGGGGCACATCAGGTTACAGGCCTCCTCGGTGGGCATCCCCACGATCTCGGTGTGGCTGATGTCAAAGTTCAGCTTTACGTAGGGGTGGTTCACCTGCTCGTAGAGCCACAGCGCCTTGCGCGGCAGGTCCATGGCCGTGCCGGAGTGCATCTCTGGGGCATAGATGACGTCCTTGCTGGCGGCATAGTCCCCCAGCTCCCCGACGCACTCCACGACGCGGTGCTTGAGGCGCCCCCAGTCGTCCTCGTGCCCGCCGACGAGACTGACCACCACCGGCGTGCGCCCATCCTGGCGCAGTTCGTCCGCCAAGTCAATCGTGTCGCGCAGGCGCTGCATGTTGGCGGCGTGCTGGTCTGGGTCCTCGGCGCACACGGTGGTGTGGCCGGCGACGGCCGCCAGGGTGATGTTGTGCTCCGCCAAGAGTTCGCGGATGCGCCGTCGCTTGGCGGCGTCGAGGGTGTAGAGTTCCGTGGGGAACCGGGGGGTGACGGCGAGTTCGATCCCCGTATAGCCGATCTTGGCGATGGCGGGCAACCCCTCCTCAAAGGGGACGCGCATCATGCTCCAGGTGCAATATGCGATCTGCATGGCTGACCTCCGTGGTCGGGCTGTTGGCTCTTGGCCATTGGCTCCGGCGAGGCTCTGCGAGCACGCCGCAGAGAGGCGCGCCGGGCGTGCTGGGGACCCCGTCATCGGATGCGGCGTCCTCGCGACCCTCATGGGGGCGAACGGCGGCGCTTGCGGCAGTATCATGCCGCTTTCCTAGACATGCTGCAAGTTGAACAGGCGCTTGGCGTTCGTGTAACAGACCTGCTCCAGGGCTGCCTCGGTGATGCCGCGGGCGCGATAGCCCGCCACGATGCCGGCGTAGCTGCGCGGGGGGCGTTCGCGCGCTACGGCATGGCCGACGTCGAACCCCTCGCAGGCGTCGGAACCAAAGAGAATCTTGGTCGGACCCAGGGCATCGATGCCCAGCTCTACCCGCATGGGATCGACATAGGTCGTATCGACCCAGACGTTGTCGTAGCGCTTGGCCAGCGGGATGGCCTCCAGCCGCAGGTGCGCCAGGATGAGCGTCACATCCGGGTAGGCGCGGATGAGGGGCTCGTACTTGGCCGACGACATGGGGCTGCCGTCGGCGTCGGCGTGGGTGAGGATGGGCCAGGCGCGCTCCCGCGCACAGGAAAAGACGGCGTCCAGCGCCTCCTGCGTCACGGCATAGTGATCCAGCGTGGGGTGGATCTTGATCCCATGGAAGCCGGCCTGGGCGGCGCGCTCGACGTCATCCTGCCAGGCCGGGTCGTGGGGGTTGACCCACAGCAAGCCGCCCAGACGGTCGCCGTGGCGCGCCACCATGGCCAGGGTCTCGTCGGTAGCCAGGCGCTGCGCCACGGTGGTGGCGGTGGCCGAGGACGCCAGCATGAACCGCGCCCCCTCGCGCTCCGCGATGTAGAGCAGGTCCTCGGGCTGGAACATCTCCCCCACCACCCCGGGCAGCCGCCCGATATGAGTGTGGCAGTCGATCAGCGGGACATCGATGCGCGTCATGTACGCCTCCACAAAGAGCACTGAACTACAGAGATCACAGAGAACGCAGAGGACAGAGTGAGTTCCTGACTACCCACGAGTGGTTGCAGGTGACAGGTATCAGGTTACAGGCTTGAGAGGGTGACGCTGCAAGGGTCTGTAACCTGCAACCTGAGACCTGAAGCCTACAACCCGGAACCGGAAGGCACCTGTTCACCCATAGGGTGAGGGTGCGTCGCCGTAGGTTTGGGTCCAGCCGCGCTCGCGGACGGCTTCGATGACGGCGAGGTGCTCCTCGACCATGTCGTCCAGCAGCTGCATGATGGGCAGTCCATAGGGACAGGCCGCCTCGCACTTGCCGCAGTGGGTGCACGACTGGATGAGCGCCAGGCGCCGCGAAAAGGCGCGCTCCATGCGCCCCTTCACCCAGTCGGCCAGGGGGGTGGCGAGCAGGCCCTCCAGCCCGAGCGTCTTGAACTCGTTGTAGAACACATCATGGTAGAGCACATAGTCGATCTGGATGCCCGCCTCGCACCCGGGCTGGCAGACGCGGTCGCAGATGCGACAAGAGCGATGCCCCAGCCGCTGTCGCCAGCGCTCGACCGCGGCCTCCTCCGCCGGGGTGAGCGGCATGGCGGCGCGATCCAGCGCGCGATAGTCCGCCTCCAGGTGCTCCATGGTGCTAATGCCGGGCACCATGGTGTGGATCGGCTGGTTCGCCAGCCAGGGGAGGGCCACCTCCGCCGGTGCCAAGCCGGCGTCTACCGGCTTCATGATCACGACGCCTACGTCGTGTTCCTGGCAGACGGGGATGAGCTGCTCGAGCCCCTCGCGCCGCACGATGTTCAGCGGAAAGATGACGGCATCGATGAGGTCGGTCTCCACGCCCTGCGCTAGGGCGGTGAGGTCGCTGTGTCCCGCCAGCCCCAGGAAGTGGATCTTGCCCTCGTCGCGGGCCTTGAGCAGCGCCTCCACCGAGCCGCCCTTGGCAAAGTGCGCCCGGCGCATGTCGTGGTTGTAGGTGCGCAGGTAGAACACGTCGAGATAGTCCGTGTCCAGCTCGGCGAGGTCCTCATCGATGCGGCGCATGGCGCCGTCGTAGGTCGTGTCGTGCGTCTTGGTCACCACGACGCAGCGCGATCGGCCGCGCTTGATCACCGGCTTGATCATGGTGCTGCTCGAACCGTAGCGCCCGTCAAAGTAGTTGATGCCCAGGTCCCAGGCGCGCTGGTAGATGCGGGTGCCCTCGGCGACCTCCAGGAGCGACACGTAGCCGCCCCCGACGCCCAGGAGCGAGACCTGGAGTTCGGTCCTGCCCAGCCTGCGATATTCCATCGTCAGCCTCGTGAAGGGGTGTGTCGGCGCGGGCTAGAGGCCCAGGTCGGCGTTGATGTCGGCCTCGTAGGAGCCTACCACCTCGGCCTCGATCTCGTCCAGCGTGACGGGGCGGTCCTGCACGCTCGATTCGCAGGCGGCGTAGCAGATCGCCATCGCCCGCCGGCCCACCAGGCCGTCGACCTCCGGCGTGCCGCCCTTTGCGATGCAATCGGCCAGCTCATAGTACTCGATGGCCAACAGCTTGCGGTCGGCGTCGGGAAAGGGCATCCGGTAGCACGCCATGCGCTCCCCGCCAAAGAGACGCGCCGTGATGGCGTCGAGGGTGAAATCGGGCACGAGATCGAGCAGTGCGTCGCCGGTGATCTCCCCCTCGCCGTCGAGGTGCACCACCGGCGAGGCGCCGTTGCGCGTGCCTCCCGGGAGGAGGGAGCCCTGGCTGCCATAGAGCACGCGCCGCCCGAACCCCTGGCCGTGCCCGGCGTACGACTGGGTCCACTGGCCCATGGCGCCGCTGGCGAAATCCACCACCGAGACGAGGGTGTCCTCCGCGGTGGCGGTGATGGTATCGGGCATCTCGGCTGCCCAGCGCTCATAGAAGCCGCCGACGCTGCCGCCGCGTGCCTTGGAGCGGGTGGTCTCCCAGAGCCGGATCTCGCCCTGAATGCGGCGGACGTCGCCCATATAGTACAGCATCATGTCGGCGTTGTGCACCCCGCCATCGAGCAGCATGCCGCCCATGTTCTTCTGGTGGCGCCAGGGGGTGATGACGATGCGATTGCCCGAGCCGACGGCGATATCGAGCAGGAGGTAGGGGGCGCCGACGACGCCGGCATCGATGAGCGCCCGGGTCAGCCGGCTCATCGGGTCGCGGCGATAGTTCTCGGCGACGCTCAACACCTTGCCCGCCCGCCGCTGGGCCTCGAGCATGCGGTTGGCGCCGCGGACGGTGAGGGCCATGGGCTTTTCGCAGAGCACGTGCAGCCCCAGGCCAAAGGCGGCGGCGGCGATGCCGTGGTGCGCTCGGGCGTCGGCGGTGATATCCACCGCCTGGAGGTCGGGCACCTGGCGGACCATCTCGGCCATATCGGCAAAGACGGCCGGCCGCGCGCCCAGCAGGCGCTCCGCCTCGTCGGCGAGGTGTTCGGCGTTGTCGCGGCGCAGGTCGCAGGCGGCGACCAACTCGACGTTGGCCATGCCCGAGTCATAGAGTTCCTTGAGGCCAAGGAGGTGGCGTCCGCCCATCCCTCCGCAGCCGACGATGGCGAGGGGAAGCTTGTCCATGACGATCCTTTCCGTTGCTGCTATTGTGGCAGGGACTCTAGGCGCGCGCAGACGCGGGGTCAAGCGCACCGGCATGGCCGGGGCGGTCGACCATAGGCGATTCACCTACGTCGAGTAACAGAAGGCGGAGCGACACGTGCTCCGCCCGGCTTCTGGACTGAACGCGATCTAGCCCTTGAGGCCGGTCATCTGGATGCCCTCGACAAAGTACTGTTGAGCGGCAACGAAGAGGACGATCATCGGCACCGTCACAACCGTGGAGGCGGCCATCATCGCCGTGTAGAGGCCCAGCCGGGCATAGTCCGAGCCGCTCTCGGACAGAACACCTTGAAACAGGCGCAGCCCCAGAGATAGCGTCTGCTTGTTCGCGCTGTTCAGGTAGATCAGCGGGCCAAAGAAGTCGTTCCAGTGTTGTTGGATGGTAAAGACGGTCACCGCTGTGATGGCAGGCTTGGAGAGTGGTAACATGATTCGCAGCCAGATCCCCAGCTCCGAACTGCCGTCGATGCGTGCCGCATCGATCATATCCATGGGAATCGAGGTAAAGAACTGGCGCATCAAAAAGATGTTGAATGCCCCACCACCGAACCACGCGGGAATGATCAAGGGCTTGAACGAATCGAGCCATCCTATCTGCCGAAAGAGGATGTACGTGGGGATTAGCAGCACCTGATTCGGCAGCATCATGCTCGCCAGTATGACCACGAATACCAGGTCCCGACCTCTGAAGCGTAGCCGAGAGAAACCATAGGCGCAGAGCGTGGAAGTGAGCACTGTCCCCACCAAACAGCCCACGACGATGGTGAGGGTGTTACGAAGAAAGAGCAGCCACGGCTCGAACTCCCACGCCAGACGGTACGGCTCCAGGGTAAAGCTATGCGGGAAAAAGGTCGGCGGGTAGCGATATGCCTCCTGCAGCTCTTTGAAGGAGGTGATCAACATCCACCAGAAAGGTAGCACGAATACCGCGGATGCCAGGACGAGTGCTGCGTAGGTCAGCACTCGCTCCAGGAGGCGCATGAGCCGTGCGCGGCGGCGCGTTGCTTGAGCAGCCTGAACCATGGAAGGCGAAACGGCTAGGCGTCTGTAGGATTCCATGCTACTTCCTCATCTCACTCTCATAGTAGACCCAGGCGGAGGAGCTGCGGAATACCACCATGGTCAGGATGAGGATGATCACCAGGAGAAACCATGCCAGGGCAGATGCGTAACCCATCTGTAGAAAGGCAAAGCCGACGTTGTAGATCATCAGGTTGTAAAAGTACGTCGTCTTCATCGGCCCGCCACTCGTCAGAACGAATGCTTGGGTAAAGTACTGGAAACTACGAATGAGCCCCATGATGATGGTGTAGAACAGGGTGGGACTCAGCATCGGCAGCGTTATGGAGATGAACTTGCGCGTTCTGCCCGCGCCATCGATCTCTGCAGCTTCGTAGAGGCTAGGCGGTATGTTCAGCAAGCCGGCCAAGTAGATGACCATCGTCTGCCCGACGCCGAACCACGACATCACCGCGAGCGTAGGCAGCGCCGTCTTGGGGTTGCCGAAAAAGTTCACCGGCGCCAGTCCCACTGCCTTCAGGAGTTGGTTGACCAGTCCAAAATCGAGGTTCAACATCCAACTCCAGACGAGCGAGGTGGCCACAACCGGCACAACGGAGGGCAGGTAGAAGAAGGTGCGAAACACGGTCATGCCTTGCACGCCGCTGTTTAGCAGGAGGGCCCCAGCGAGCGCTACGGCGAGCCCTACTGGGAGCTGCATAGCGACAAAGCTGAAGGTGACTCTGAGTGCCTGGTAAAAGTCTGGGTCTCGTGTGAACATGCGCACATAGTTGCGCGTGCCCACCCACTTGGGTGTGTCCACCATCTTGAAGTCAGTGAAGCTCAGCGCCAACGAGGCGATCATGGGGAAGAGCGTCCATAGCAGCAGCCCCAAGACAATGGGCGAGATGAACAGCCACCCGGTGATCTCCTCACGGCGCTGGGCTTTCGTCAGGCGTGGCCTGGAAGCGAGCGATGACACCGACATCACGTCCACCTCCACAAGAGATCACTTGGGGAGGGGCGTCTGCCCCTCCCCAGACTATGTGGTCGCCTCGCGCTACTCGCCACCGCTCGCGATGCAATCGTTGATCCTCTTGGCAGCCTTGTCTAGCGCTTCCTTGGCGGGCACAGCGCCGACTACCATCTCCTGCCAGGCATCGGCCATGGCCTGATTGATGGCGCCCATGTAGACCGTGCCACACTCAGGCCCGGCGGGCATAGGTGGCGTGATCGCCCGTTCCATCACCATAAGGTAGACATCCCGGTTGTGAGGCGGTGGATCCAACTCGTACCAGGAGGCATCCTGCGCCATCGACTGCAGCACTGGGATGATCAGGTAGCCACGAGCGAGGGTTCTCTGCACCGAGGGCATGATCACACTCTTGCACAGCTCCCATGACACCTGCTCGGTCTTGTTTTTCACTGCAGCCGTGTACACCGACGTGCCCATGGTGCCCGATCCGCAGACGTGCTTCACCGGTTGCCTGGGCGGCAGGCACACATCCCACTCCCATTCAGGGTTCACATCGCGGATGCTTCGGCAGACATTGCGGTTCTGGATGAAACAGGCGGCGAGGCCCATGAGGAAGGGGTTGCCCGTTAGCGTCGCACCTTTCGGAATGGCAAAGTTGTACTTGACGTAGGAGTCTGCCAGCTTCTGGCAGGCTTCGACGCACTCGGGCGAGTTGATCAACACCTGCGACTTGTCCTCATTGAAGAAGCTGCCGCCAAATCCTTCCATCCAGGGCACGTAGATGGCCCACTAGTCCTCGTTGCCATACCAGCCGTAGATCTGCTTGTCGGGCTGTGCCACCTTGGTCAGGTTGGCGAGGAATTCGTCCACCGTCCACCCCTCGGGGGGTGGCGGTTCCACACCAGCATCCTGCAGCATGGTCTTGTTAAAGTACATTACCGGAGCGTCAGCTGCCCAGGCGACCATATACAGCCCGCTGTTGTACTCGCCCAGGGACTGCATGGCCGGGTACACATCGCTGAACAGGGGCTCCGGGTCGGCGTCGGCAAGCGGGCGCATATCGATGGAGACCTTGTTCTCGGCAAAAGGCATCACGCGCGCATCCGAAGTCCACCCGGCATCGGGCAGAGTCGCCCCGGCGGCCATCGCAAAGATCTTTTGGTTAAAGTCTGCTGCCGGGATGGGCTCGATTGTAACCTCAACATTCGGATGGCGCGACTGAAAGGCGTTGACGATATAGTCCGTGTACAGTGCCTTGTCGCCGTTGTAGGTGAAGCGCAGCGTCATCTTGGGGAAGGGTGAGGGCTCGGCTACTACTCTTGCGACGGTTTCGATGGTCGACAAGACCCCATGATGTCCGATACTGCGCCACCCGCATGGAGGAAGCAGTGACAATGATGGCTGCCGTGGCGCCAGCCGCAGCTCTGGATCAATTCCTGGCGGGCGTGCTCAGTGATGCTATCATAGCATGCGGGAGAGAACCTTGGGAATGGTTTCTCTGCTGCACGTCTGCCTGCATTTGACACACCTGTTTGAGACAGGGTCTTCAGGGCGCACCTCGCCGGCCCACTACCCAGCACTCCATCCGTAGGCGTCTAGGCGCTCGGCTGCGGAGATGCTATAATGTGCGCCGACAGTCCGATCATACCATGCGTCGGATAGCCCTGAGAACACCCTCTCTGCCGCAACACTGCCTGCGTTTGCCGAGCATACCTGCCCCGATTCCTTCATAGGCGTTCACCGGCGTAGCCTTGGCTACGCTGCTCGACTGGGGGCGACATGACCGACAAGGCTGTCTTCGTGCGGTACGTCAAGGACGCCCTGGTCAACCTGTATGACCCGGTCCACCTGCAGGTACACCCCCTGATCGATGCCCTGGCGCTCCGCCGCCTGCGCGGCGAGACGGGCGGAGAGACGCTGCGCAAGCTGCTCTGGGAGGCCGTCGACGCGCTCAAGCCTGCCCCCTCCGTGCCGCCCCACCGCCCCGAGTGGCTCAGCTACCGGCTGCTCTGGCTCCACTACATCCAGCTCTTTGACCAGGAGGCGGTGCAGCGGGACCTGGGCCTGGCCGAGCGCACCTTCTACCGGCGCCTCCAGGAGGCCATCGAGGCCGTGGCAAGCGTCCTGTGGGAAGGCTACCGCCCCCATGCCGACTCGCTCGGGGGCGGCGCCGGGGAGGCGACAGACCTCTCGGGCGAGTCGGCGCAGCTCGCCCGCCAAAAGGCCTTGCGCCTGATCCAGGATGGCCGGCGGCAGGTGGTCTCGCTCGGCGATGTGGTGGCGAATGCGGTAGAGACGGTGCTGCCCCTCTTTGAACGGCAGGGGTGTGCGCTGGCGCTCGATATCCCCCCGGATCTCCCCTCGGCGTGCGGCGACCCCGCAGTGCTGCACCAGATCGTCGTGAACATGTTGCTTGGGGGGCTGGAGGCCGCCGCTGACCGCGGACTGAGGCTGTGTGCGACGCCTCGGGGCGACACCACCGTCTTTTGCCTGAGCGGCCTCGGCAGGGCCAGGTCGCCCGAGGAGTTGGGGGCGCTAAGCCCGATCGCCCTGGGAAGAGAGCTGGCGAGGAGCGGCGTGGGGGAGCTTGGCGTCGACCGCGAGCCCGATGGCGCGCCGGCTTTCGTCCTGGCCATCGACTGCGTCCCGCCCAGGACCATCCTGGTCATCGATGACGACGCCGATGCCAGGTCGTTGCTGGGGCGCGTGCTGGGCGTGCGCGGCTATGTCATTCGCGAGGCGCGGGACGCTCAGGAGGTGCGCGACGCCCTCGCCGCGATGACGCCAGACCTCATCCTGCTCGACGTGCTGATGCCACAACAGGACGGCTGGAGGTTGTTACAGGGGCTCAAGACGCAGGAGGACACGGCCACTATCCCCGTCGTCATCTGCTCGGTGCTGGGGCAGTCGGACCTGGCCACGGCCCTGGGCGCCGCCGCGGTGGTGCAAAAGCCTATCAGTGAGGAAGTGCTGGTTGCGACCGTTGGACAGATCCTTGGCCTGAGCTAATGGGCTCTGCGTCGGGCAAGTAGCGCGGGTGCACCACGTTGATGATCGAGAGCAGACACTGCGTGGCATCGCGCATGCTCAGCGGGGCCCGGCGAGAGACGCTGATGGGCAGCCCGATGGAAACCGCCTCCTCACTCCAGTCCTTGGCCGACACGATCACCACCGGTACCGCAGCCAGGCGCGAGTCGTGCCTCATCCGCGCGATGAGTTCCTCGCCGCCCATGCCCGGCATCACTAGGTCCACCAGGACGACGTCGGGAGTCTCGGTGTCCATCACCTGCAGCGCCTGTGTCCCGTCCAGCGCCTTGAGGATGCGATACGGCTGCGGGATGGCGAGCAGCATCGTCTCGAGCAGACGCAACGTATCGAGGTCGTCGTCGACGATGAGCACCGTCAACTCGCCGCCATGCTCGAGCCGACCGATGACGGCCAACAGCATCTCCCTCGATACCGGCTTGATCAGATAGCCAAGAACCCCCTCGGTGCTGCCGCCGGCCACGACGCGCGGCATGGCGCACGCGATCAATGGCACGTCATAGTCGAGGGTAGAGAGCCGCTGGTGCACGAGCGGCACATGGTCCCCCGTGGCGATGATCGCCCGCGGATGGAGTTCCTCCACGACGGCGACAAGCTCGCCGTCATCGGGCAGCCCGATGATGCGATAACCCTCCAGGTAGCGGCTTAGGATCTTGACGGTGGCAGGATCCTGATGGATGACGAGCACGTGGTCCTTCTCGCGGGACGCGCCGCCGCCCTGCGACCTCCTCGGTCGGCTGACCGTCTCCGTTACCCCCGGCAGCGGCAGGCTGAAGGAGACGCTGGTGCCGATGCCCACCTCGCTCTCGGCCCAGATCTCACCCCCATGCAGCTCGACGAGCTGTTTGCTGATGGAGAGCCCCAGCCCGCTGCCCTTGCCGTCCCCGCGGTCGGCCGGGGAGAGCTGCTGGAATGCCTTGAAGAGATGACTCAGGTCCGACGGCGCGATGCCGGGGCCGGTATCGGCGATGCTGACGACCACCCGCTTTTCCTCCAGCCGCGTGCGGAGGGTGATGCCGCCCGCCTCGGTAAAGCGGGCCGCGTTCATGAGGATGTTGAGCACCACCTGGCGGATGCGCACGGGGTCGATGAGCACGTGCGGCAGGGCGCCGTGGAGATCGAGGTGCAGCCACAGGCCCTTCCGCTCGGCGAGCGGCTCGGCGATCTGCAGCGCCTCGCTGACGACCTCGGCCTCCAGATCCACCCGCTCCTTGATCAGCGGCAGCCGCTCGGCCTCGACTTGCGACATGTCGAGGATGTCGTCCACCAACGAGGCGAGGTGCTGGCTGTTGCGATAGATGGTCACCACATCGGCGCGATAGTCGGTGGGCAGGGGGTGATTGTAGCGTTCGGGGGAGAGCGCCATCAGCCGGCTGAACCCCAGAATGAGGTTCAATGGGCCGCGTATCTCGTGGCTGACGGTGGCCACAAAGCGCGCCTTGGCCGCGCGGGCCTCCTCCGCCTCGCCGCGCGCCAGGATCAGTTCGCTGTTCATGCGCTCGATGCGGTAGGTGGCCTCCTCGAGGGCACGCAGGGTGCGGTACAGCTCGCCGCGCCGCGCGCGCGTCTCTTGCAGGGCGTCTTGGGCGCGTTGCCACCCCGTCAGCGCCCAGGAGACGGCCAGGCGGAGCGACCGCCCCGCGAACCAGACGGCGCCGGTGGCCAGTGCGTAGAACGCGAGGGAGGTCGGCAGGTCCGAGCGGAACGCCGGGCTGCCGCGGAGCAGCATTCCGGCGCCGACGGCCCATAGGGCTGCAGCGCCCGCGATGGCGTGCCAGGCGCCCAGCACCGGACTGAGGACGATCACGCCTATGATGCCAAAGTAGAGCGAGGCGGCGGCGGGGGAGTAGCGGACGATCAGTGCCTGAACCAGCACAAGGGCGGGGAGGAAGAGCCAGCAGGCGAGGCGTGGGCGTCGCCGATGCACGATGAGGATCACGGTCATCGAGGCCACCAGGCCCAGCGCCGGCAGGTCGCGGTTCGTGGCGATGCCGTTGACCATCATGTTGCCAAAGCCCCACAGCCAACCGAGGGCCAGCAATACTGGCGCCATAAAGCGTAGCGCTCTATGGCGCAGTTCGTCGAGCGCCTGCTCGAGATCGAAATCGTCGCGCGTGGTCTCGGGACTGCCTTCCATTGCTGCGCGCCCTCCTTCCTCGATGAGCACGCCGCCGGGCATTGCGGGATAAGCAGCGGCCAGTCAGTCTCGCTCGCATTGTGGGGCGGCCACTAGCCGACGTCAAGCGCTCGACGACGCCTCAGTCTCACGGCGCGTTGGCATTCTGTCGCCATACCTGGTACCATGCGGCGCTGCGGGAGAGCGAAGCGCTCGCATGCCAACGGGTAGGAAATGGGCTCGCCTCGCGCCTGCTGCGCGTCGCCATCTCGGCGGCACGGGTCGGCCTATGGCACGCTGTTGATGCGCCGACCGGTTCACTGCGGGACCCTAACATCGATAGAGGGAGAGAGCATCGTGAAAAAGATCGTCGTCCATACCGGGGCAGGCCCAGACCGCGTGCTGGTGGAGGAGCGGGAGTCGTTGGATCGGCCCGACATCGAGCTGCGCCAGCCCGGTCGTTGCGGCACGCCCGAGGCGGTGCTGGAGGCGGTGCGCGACGCCGACGTGGCGCTGTGCGGCGCCGAGCCCTACACCGATGCGGTGTTCGCCGGCGCCCCCAAGCTCAAGATGGTCATCCGCTACGGGGTGGGGGTCGACACCATCGATCTGGACGCTGCCACCCAGCAC
>JAXGNH010000014.1:0-193956 GCA_040768165.1 Anaerolineae bacterium | reverse complement strand
CTCGCTCTCCTTCAGCCCCACACCGACGCTCAGCGTTCGCCCCGTAGCGGGTACGCGCGTTCCCGGCGCCCCACCGGCGCCGCGCTCCCCCTCGTCCTCCTCCGTCCGACGAAAAAGGCTATCGTCTATGCGTGCCGGTCTCTTAGCCATCCATCCACCACCTTTGCCAATTCCTGATACGCTTGCGCCTGCGGGTTCTCGGGGTCGTACGTCACCACCGTCTCGCCGATGGTGGCGGCCTCGGCCACCTTGACGCTGCGGCCGATCTGCACTTCCAGCACGGGCTGCCCGGCGCGCTGCAGCGTGTCCATGGCGTCCCGATGGTGCGTCAATCGCCGGTCAAAGAAGGTGAGCAGGATCCCGAGCGTCTCCAGGTCGGGATTGATCTCCTGGCGCACCTGCTCGAGGGTCTCGAGGAACAGCCGTAACCCGCGCAGGTCCACGATCTGGGCCTGCGTGGGGATGAGCACTGCCCGGGCGGCACTGAGCGCGTTGATCGTCAGCAATCCCAGGCTCGGGGGGCAGTCGATCAGTGCCACATCGTACACACCGTCCAGCTCCCCCAGCGCCCGCCGCAACACATTCTCGCGCCCCAGGCGTGAGACCAACCCCAGCTCGGCGCTGGCCAACGACAGGTCGGACGGCGCCAGTGCCAGGCCCTCCCCCAGCACGCGGATCGCCCTGCGCAGCGGGACCACGCCTCCCAGGGCCCCGCCGAGCACCTCGGTCATGCAAGAGCCGGCCACGTCCGTCACGCCGCAGGCCCCCGTGAGGGATGACTGGGGGTCCATGTCGACCAGTAACACCCGCCGGCCCGTCATCGAAGCCAGCAGTGTGCCGAGCACGTGCACCGTGGCCGTCTTGCCGACGCCCCCCTTGTGGTTCGCGATCGCGATGGTGTACACGAGTCCCTGCCTCCCCTGACGAACATGAGTGAAGCCGCAATCGCGTGCCATGCTACCCTTGCATAGGCAGCATGTCAATCGTCGTGTTGCTTCCCCCGCAAGGCGTTGCTACCCTCGCAACGCATACCTCTGCCCTCCTCGAACCGGACGCCCCCCCTCCCGCGCGCCCTCCAGACATCGCGCTCCCCCGCCGCTCCAGGCGCGTGCGCACCTCCCACCTCCTGACCGGCGCCGCCCACACCCCTCTTCTCCTCGGCACGCCTCCGAAAGGTCGCATCCATCTACCCACCACTAGCACTCTAACCCGCCTCCGGGGTGGGGCGCGCGGGCTCATTCGCCTCACCCAGCGACCGTACAGGCTCACGTTCAGAGCGACACCGTGGAAGGCCCGCCGCACCACTTCCTGCACCAACGCGTCGTCCCCGCCCTATTCCCGTCCCAAACCCCGCTGCGCACGCTCCATGCAGCCATCCCATCGCGACATCGCACGGTGACAGTATCACACATTAGTGCATAATCCCTCTATCTGTACTATCCCCTTAGCTGTTCTCTCCACCATCATCCTGCATTCGGCGATGGCCTGCAAGATGCTTACTGAGCATACTGTCCACAGTATCCGCTGGCCTGGCTGTGGATGGATAACCTCGCCCCGCGGTTTGGGGGCCGTAGGCACGCCGACGCGGTCTGCAAGACGGCTGTCGAATGCAGTCATAGTCCCTATACAAGGTATAATGAGTATTCCCGCGCGATCGCCTATCAAGCGTGTTGGGGACAGCTGCCCTGGCAAGTAGCGCAAATCCCACGGCCGTTGCAGCGCGGCCGTGGGAGTGATGTGGACGCCGGCAGGCCCCTACCCCCAGCAACTCGAACCACGTGGATGCCAACGAGTCGCGGTGGTTCTCGGCACCTGGACCGGCGGGGGCTCCACAGCACCCCTTCCGAAGGCACCCCTGTCGTGGAACTTGGCGTTTGCGAGGGCGGGGCCGCTGGGGGCGGACCCACGGAAGGGGTACGGGCGGGTGGCGGATCGTCATAGCCGATGCATAGAACGTGATGCAGTGCTTGCAATGCAAGGATAAGGTTGACAAACAGGTGGCGGGCCGAGGATCAGCCCGCCTACCCTCCGTCGGCCCGCTCGTCGGCTCAGTCAAAGACAAAGACAGCGAATGTTGCCCTCGGCCCCGTGGTACAGCCGGTCGAACACCGCCTGGCCGTCCTCGATCCGAGCGTAGTCGGAGATGAAGCGATCCACCGGTATCCTGCCCGAGGCGATGAGTTGCACGCAGTCGGCGAACTCGCCGTTGAGCGCGCACACCGTAGAGCGAGATCTCGCCGCTCACCACGCGCTGCAGCCCGATCTCCACCCGCGGCATGACGTTGCCCACCAGGGTCAGCGAGCCGCCCAGGCGCGTGATGTCCAGCGCCGTATCGATGGCTGTACGCCCACCGCCTCGATCACGGCGTTGGCCCCTCGGGTCCCGTCTCCGCCCTCAGGCGCTCCAGCAGGTCGGCGCTGCAGCCGGAACGGTGACATCCGCGCCCCAGGTCACGCGCCAGGGCCAGCCGGTCCTCGGCCAGATCCGTGACGACGATGCGCCCCGCTCCCTGGAGTCGGATCGCCTGCATCGACAGCCTCCACGGCCCCCGCGCCTACGATCACGACGGTATCGTTCAGCCGCAGCGGGTGCGATTGGCGGCGTGCACGCCGATGGACACCGTCTCGGCCAGGGCCGCCTGGGCGAAAGTGAGGGTTGTCGGGCATGTGCACGGCGATCCACTGGGGCACGCTCACGTACTCGGCCATGGCGCCATGGCGCCGGTATGTGCCCTCCGACACCCCCACCACCTGGCGGTTCTGGCACAGGTTCCAGTGCCCGCTCAGACAGTACTCGCATCGCAGGCAGTAGACGGTGGAATCAAAGCACACCCGGTCACCAGGAGCAAAGCCGGTCACGTTCGCGCCGACCGCCTCCACGACGCCCGCCGCCTCATGCCCCATAATGATGGGCGGCTGCCGCCTCCCCGTCTTACCGCTGTACCCCTTGATGTCCGAGCCGCAGATGGCGCACGCCTTCACGCGCACCAGCAGATCCTCCGGCCCGCACGCGGGCATCTCCCAATCCTGGTAGGTCATCACGTAGGGAGCCGTGTGTACCAACGCCTTCATCGTTCCTCCTCGATGGTTGGTTGCCAGGGCCGCGACCGCCCTCGCGCGAGCGGCCGGGCCGCCGCGCGTTACAGGATGCCGTACTCGCAAAAGGTCTCCACCACGCCGGCGCCGCCACGGCCGACCGCGGCATTGCTCAGTAGCCCCCCCCATGGTGTCCATGACGTCCGTCAGCACGGCGGCGTAGCTGCGTTCTAGGATCGCGCCGTAGGCAGTACTGCGTCCTCGTCACACTCCCCCCACCGTTGGGCTGGCGAGGCGCCCCCATGGTAACCACATCGACGCCGCCACGCAAGCGACGTCGCCCCTCCCCTACCACCGCCTGAACGCAAAGAACACGGCCCCGACGATGATCGGAAACCGCGCGGCATCGCTCCGCTTTGCCCCTCGCCGATTGCTGTTGACAACGTTGTCGGAGTGGTACAATCGCGCCGCCGTCGCTATTCCGGGCGCGCCCACTGCCAGGAAGGGAACCCCGTGGTGCGCTCAGGCAGGCCCACCATCAAGGACGTGGCCAGGCACGCCGGCGTCTCGTTCAAGACCGTCTCGCGCGTCATCAACGGGCAGAAGGGGGTCCGCCCCGAGGTACGCGCCCGGGTGCGCGCCGCCATCGCGGAACTGGGTTACGTCGTCAACTACTCGGCGCGCTCCCTCGCCTCGGGTGGCAGCCGCACGCTGGGAGTTGTCATCCCTCGCATCACCGACCCCTACACCTTCCAGATGATCTACCATGTGGGCACAGTCTGCGAGGCCGCCGGCCTGGGCGTCATCATCCTCACCCGCCCGAGCCTGACGGACGAACTCTCCATCAGCAACTTTGTGGGGCACGGCATCGTCGGCTCGCTCCTCCTGGTGGCGCCGCGCTCCATCGAGGCGTACCTCACCATCATCCGGACGCTGGGGATACCCACGGTGGTCATGGAGACGCAGTTCCTGGACGACGGCGATCGGCAGCCCGCCCTCTCGATCCCATGCGTGGCGTCGGACAACCGCCGCGGCGCCTATGAGGGGGTGAGCCACCTCGCGAGCCTCGGCCATACGCGCATCGCCACCATCACCGGCGGAGATGCGCCCCAGGCGCGTATGCGCCTCCGCGGCTACTACGATGCCCTCGCCGACTGCGGGCTGACGCCGCTCGAGGCGTACGTGCGCCATGGCCGGTTCACGTGGGAGTCGGGCTACGATCAGGCCCTCGCGCTGCTGGAGGCCGATCCCGCCCCCACGGCCATCTTTTGCGCCAGCGATGCCATGGCGCTGGGCGCCGCGCGAGCGTGCCACGACCGCGGGCTGCGCGTCCCCGAAGGTATCTCGATCCTGGGTTTCGACGACATCCCCGAAGCCGCGCTCAGCTCCCCGCCCCTCACCACGGTGCGCCAGCAGGCGTTCGAGATGGCCCGCAGCGCCATCCACCTGCTGCAGCGCGCCATGGAGGGCGATGATACGCCGCCAGGCACGCACCCTTTTCCCGACGGACCCCGTGATCGCGCATCGTGTGCCTCGCCCACCGACGCACCCGTGCCATCGGGCATGCCACCACATGAGCAAGGAGAGCCATGAACCCCGTGACCGTCACCATCGGATTTGTCCCCTCGCTGCGCATGCGCCCCACCGAGTGGACGCGCAAGATGCGCGACGACAGCCTGGCCGCCCTTGCCAAGATCCCCGGGCTCAAGGTCGTCGCCCCTCAGCCGTCGGGCGATGACACTACGGTGGATGCCGAGCAGGGCCTCGTTCCCCAGGGGATGGTGCGCAGTCTGGACCAGGCGGAGGCCATGGCCTCCTATTTTGCGCGCCAGGGCGTGGACGGCCTCATCGTGTGCCCCGTGGACTTTGGCGACGAGCGCTCTGCCGCCAAGATCGCCGAGATCCTGCGCGTGCCGGTGCTGCTCTACGCCACCAAGGAGCCGCCGGCGGTCGACGACGTCAGCATGGCGCGCGTGTCCGACTCGTACTGCGGCAACCTGTCCATCGCCTCGGCGTTCTACCGCCGCAAGCTGCCCTTCCACTATGCCGGCATCTTTTTCCCCGACGAGCCCGAACTGGCGGGTGAGGTCGAGGCGTTCGTGCGCGCCGTGGCGGTGGTCAAGGGGCTGCGCGGCGCCCGCATCGGCCAGGTAGGCGTGCGCCCACCCACGTTCGAGACCGTGGGCTATGACGAGGCGGCGCTCATCGCAAAGTTCGGCCAGAACGTCATCTATGCCGAGCTGTCGGACCTGGTCCTCGAGGCCCAAGGATACGCCGACGACGACCCGCGCGTGCAAGAGGCCATCGACGCCGTGCGTCGCGCCGTGCCCACCATCACCGTGGCCGACGACTATATGCTCAACTCGGCCAAGTTCGAGGTCGCCCTGGCCGAGTTCTGGAAGACCTGGCGTCTGTCGGCGCTCTCGGTGCAGTGCTGGCCCTCCATCCAGCGTATGATGGGAATCTCGAACTGCGCCCTGTACGGCCGCCTCACCGAGCGCCGCATGCTCACCGCCTGCGAGACGGATACGCTGGGCGCGGTGGCGATGCTCACCAACTACCAGGCCGCCCTGGGCGAGACCCTGCCCCACTTTATCGACTGGACCATCCAGCACCGTGAGAACCCCAACTGGCTGCTTGCGTGGCACTGCGGCAACGCCCCGGTGTCGTTGGCCCGCGATCCGAAGGAGGTAGCGTTGCGCTCCCGCCGCGACATGCGGGGCGAGCTGCCGGTGAACGAACGCGATCCCATGGCGGGGCTGTTCCAGTTCCAGCTCAAGCCGGGGCAGGTCACCTTCTGCCGGCTGGCCGAGTACGATAACGCCTGGAAGATGCTCATCGCCACCGGCGAGATCATCCCCTCCGACGAGACGTTGGCCGGCACGTGGTCCTGGGTGCAGGTGCGCGATCACGCCCACCTCTACCGTACGCTGGTCGAGGAGGGGTTCATCCACCACGCCAGCATGATCCACGGCGACCAGACGGCCGCCCTGCTCGAGGCGTGCAAGTTCCTCGACATCCAGCCGGTCGTCGTGTCCTAGGCGGAGGAGAGCATGTCTGATATCGAGATCGTTGGCCTGGGACTGGGGGTTCTGGATGTCCTCATCCGGCTGAAGGACATGCCCACCTGGGAGCGCGGCACGCGCATCAGCGCCTTCCGGCTCGATGGGGGCGGCCCGGTGGGCACCGCCATGGCCGCCGCCGCCCGCCTCGGCGCCCGCGCCGCGTACATCGGCACAGCCGGCACCGACGCCGCCGCCGACATCAAGCTGCGCGAGTTGGAGCGCTATGGCGTCGACCTGCGCTGGGTGGTGCGGCGTCCGGGACCGGAGACCCAGGTCGTGCTCGTGTATGTGGACGAGGAGACCGGCGAGCGCGTGTTCGCCGGGCTACAACGCCTCAGCAACGATCTGCTTCGGCCCGAGGAACTCGACCGCGAGGGAATCACATCCGCCGAATACCTGCACCTGGACGGCTTTCACCCGGAGGCCGCCCTGCAGGCGGCCCGCTGGATGAAGGAAGCGGGCAAGAAGGTGGTGTACGACGGCGGCAAGCACTCCGGCCCCCTGCCTGATCGCGTCAAGACGCTCATCCGTTATGTCGACGTCCTCATCTGCGGATCGGGCTTTGTCCCCTCCCTGACGGGCAAGGACGATATCTGGGAGGCAGGCGAGGCGGCCCTCGACCTGGGGCCGAGCATCGTGGTGCAGACCGAGGGCGCCGACGGCAGCTACACCGTCACCGGCGAGGAGCGCTTTCACATGCCGGCGTTCCCCGTCCAGGTGCTAGACACCACCGGCGCGGGCGACGTGTTCCACGGCGCCTACATCGTCGGCCTGTTGCAGGGGTGGGACCTACGCCAGATCACGGCGTTTTCCACCGCCGTATCCGCCATCAAGTGCACCAAGCTGGGTGGCCGCGTCGGCGTGCCCTGCTTTGATGACGCCGTGGCTTTCGCGAGAAGTCAGGGCTACGATATCCCTTAAGAGAAGGAGACGTTCCACCCATGCCACTGGTATCGATCCTCGAGGAACTCAAGCGCGCCCAGGCGGGGCGCTATGGCATTCCCTGCCTTGACGTCTTTGACATGGTGGCCACCGAGGGCACGTTCCTGGCCATCGAGGAGCAGAAGGCGCCGACCATCGTCGCCATCTATGCCGGGTTCATCGATCGGCCCGGGGCCGACGTGTTCGCCAACGCCATCCGCACCATGGCCGGCCACTGCACCGTGCCGGTGTCGCTGATCCTCGACCACGGCGGGAGCTATGAGCAGTGCATCAAGGCGCTGGCCTACGGCTTTAGCGACGTGATGTACGACGGCTCCCAGCTACCCGTGGAGGAGAACATTGCCACCACATCGATGGTGGTGCGCGCCGCGCACGCCGTCGGCGCCTCCGTCGAGGCCGAGCTGGGCCACGTGGGGCGCGGCACCGACTATGAGGAGTTTGGTGGCCAGCGGCTGGGGTTCACCGACCCCGATCTCGTGGAGCGCTTTGTCGCCGAGACGGGCGTGGACTCGCTGGCGGTGGCCATCGGCACGGCCCACGGCGTCTACAAGGGCACGCCCTGCCTCGACCTCGACCTGCTGGCCGAGATTCGGCGCCGCGTGGACATCCCCCTGGTGATGCACGGCGGCTCCGGCCTCACGGAGGAGCAGTTCCAGGCCGCCATCGCCGCGGGCATCAGCAAGGTGAACATCGCCACCGACCTCATGCTCACGGCCGGCGCGCGCATGGTCGAGACGGCCAAGGCCGACGGCGCGTCCTACTTTGGCATGCTCGACGCCGCGCGCCAGGCCTACCGCGAGCGCACCGCCTACTACATGGACCTGTTTGGCACCACGGGCAAGGCCTGATCTCCGCGAGCACGCAGGGGCGACCGGCCGTGGCCGGTCGTCCCCTCCCATCACCTGCCCCTCGACAAGCCCTGTGCTTTCGCCGTCGAGCACGCCGAGCCGTAAACGGCCCGTCTGCGCCCGCCAAGCCCGCCGAGGCGGGCTGGCCGAATCGGCGATCTTGACGCGACGCGCCACCGGATCCTCGCCGGCGCGCCGCGTGAGCGCCTCATAGCCCTCCCCCTGCCGCCTCGTCACGTGATCGAGGGGCACGAGGACCTCCTCGGGATACCCTTCCTGCCTCAGCGCCTCGAGAGTCTACTCGGTATCCTCAATGACATCGTGATGCCCGGCCACCATCATCTCCGTCTCGGTGCTCAGGCACAGCATGACGCCCAGAGGATGGACGATGTGCGCCAGGCCTCCCTGGTCCACCTGCCCGCGGTGCGCCCGCACCGCCAGGGCGATGGCGTCGTCCAGCGTTGGTATCCCGCGCTCCCCTCTCTCGTTCAGTCATCCAGCACGTCGATACTGGCCGCCCCCCCCCCGACCCGCCACAAGGAGCCACAGGCGCTTCAGCCGCGGCGGGCAGCCGACTCCGCGCCATTGTCGGGTCCTCCTGCGGATTCTGTTGCACCCGTTGCTTGCGTTGAACGCCGCGATGGCGTATGATGCGCGTGATGCGACCGTTTGCGTGCCGCTTTGGCACGCTATGCCAGGAGTGGGCGCCATGGCTGACAGCGCGCCGATCATCATCTACACCATCGGCCACAGCGACCGCGCCGTCGACGACCTCATCGCCCTGCTTGAGCGCTATGGCGTCACCCGCCTCGTCGACGTCCGCACCCAGCCCTACAGCCGCTGGGTGCCCCAGTTCAACCGCGAGAACCTCGCCCGGGCGCTGCGGGAGGCCGGCATCGAGTACCTCCACATGGGCGAGACGCTCGGCGGCCGCCCGGCGGATCCCGCCCTCTATGCGGCGGGCGAGCAGGAGCGACCGGACTATG
This sequence comes from Anaerolineae bacterium, assembly GCA_040768165.1. Classification (GTDB taxonomy): domain Bacteria; phylum Chloroflexota; class Anaerolineae; order UBA1429; family UBA1429; genus DUUT01. The sequence goes on along the minus strand of JAXGNH010000014.1, from coordinate 185,079 downwards.
ACCTCGTGGCCGCCACGCCCGTCTTTCAGGAGGCGCTGGGCCGCCTCGTCGCCATGGCGGCCGAGAGCGTCACCGTCGTGATGTGCAGCGAGGGCGACCACCGGCACTGCCACCGCGCCCTCCTGCTGGCGCCCGCCCTGCGGGCCAGCGGCCTGTGCGTGCGCCACATTCTGCCCGATGGCGGCGCCGTCGAGCATTCCGACGCGCCGCGCCAACTCGGCCTGTTCTGAGATCACCCCAGGAGGTCGCCATGCCCACGGTGTACACCATCGGCCTCGAGCGCCGCCCGCTGTCCGATTTTATTGCCACGCTGCGCGAGGCGGGCGTCGACGCCGTGATCGACATCCGCCTGCACAACACCTCGCAGCTCGCCGGCTACTCCAAGCGCGACGATTTCGCCTTCCTGCTGCAGGAAGGGTTCGGCATCGGCTACGAGCACCACCCGGAGCTGGGGCCGACCGAGGAGATCATGCGCGCCTACCGCAGCACCAGAGACTGGGACGCGTACCGGCGCGGTTTCGAGCCCCTACTCGCGGAGCGCGACGCCCTGGCCGTGGGTCGCGACCTGCTCTCGCGCTTTCGCGCTCCCTGCCTGCTGTGCGCCGAGCGTGACGCCGGGCGCTGCCATCGCTCGCTAGTCGCCGCCTATTGGGCGGAGCACATCCCGGACGTTCAGGTCGTCCATCTCTAGCAGTCGTCTCCATTCGGCGAGGCGCCGAATGCGGCCACCCGGGGGTCGATGTCATGGCCCTGCAACACATCCTGGTGATGGCCGTCACGCGCATGCTCAGCGGGGTCTGCATGGCGGGGTACACCACGCAGCCGCACCCGCGGAGCGGCCTCTGCTGGGTGCGACCCGTCAAGGCGCACGATACGCTGCAACTCGGCGATATCACCGACGCGCGGCGCCGCGTGCTGCAGTGCTTTGACGTCGTCGAGCTGGACCTGATCAGGCCCCGGCCCCAGCCGCCCCACTGCGAGGACTGGATCGGTGAATTCGTGCGGCGCCGGCCCCGCGTCGTGCGACGGCTCGACGGCCCCAAGCGCGACGCCTTTCTCGCGGGGCACGTGGATACGGCGCCAGAGGAGGTCCTCGTCCACCACACCCGCTCGCTCTGCCTCGTGCGACCGAACGCCCTGCGAGCGCGGTTTGCCCTGGACGCCCCCGCCGGCAAGCTCGAGAGCCGCCTGGCGTTCACGCTCCCGAGCCTGTCCCTGCCCGACACCTCCGGCCGCGGCCTCCCGGTCACCGATATCCGCTGGCGCGCATTGGGCCGGCGCCTCCTCGGAGACGGAGACGAGCGCGTGCTGGAGGAGGACGCCCTCCTGGACGCCATCGGCGCCCGCGAGGTGTACCTGGCCCTGGGGCTGAGCCGTTCCTTCGATGGGCGCATCTGGCCCCTGGTCATCGGCGTGCATGCCGTGCCCGACGATGACGTGACCATCGACTATACGCACCTGTAGGGCGCGCACGCCGTGCGCGCCGCTCGAGCGCGGGCAAGGGCCTTCTCGCACCGCGGGCCGGACGGCGTCCGGCCCCTACACCCGGCGTGGAGGCCGCTCGTCGCGAGCCGCGCGGGCCGGACGGCGTCCGGCCCCTACACCCGGCGCCGTGCGCGAAGGCGGCGTGACCATCGACCGCATGCATCGGTAGAGAGTGCACGCCGACGATCCGGAGTCCGGATCGCCGCGCCGCTGCGCCGCTAGTACAGGGGGAAGCCGTGGTGGCGTCGCCATCGCAACACGCCAATGATATCGAGCCAACCGACGACGCCCTGGAGAGCCTGGGGCTCACCCCCGAGCGCATCGCCGACCTGCCGTCGACGCTGCGCAACCGCGTCATCGCCTTCCTACTGCGGTGGGAGCGCTATCAGGCAGCCCTCGCCTGCGCCGACGCCGCCCTGGCCATCTCGCCACACCTCGTCTCACTCTACGACGACAAGGCGCGCGCCCTCCTAGGCTGCGGGCGCCCCGACGAGGCGCTGCAGGTTCTGGAGGCCCGCCATGCCCTGCGCGAGTCCCTGAGTTCCTGGCAGCTCCTCGGCCGTGCCCACCTGGCGCGCGGGGACGCCGACGCCGCCCTGGGCGTCGCGCAGCGCCTCTGCGCCAACGCGCCCGACGCCGTCTCGGCCCGCGCCTACCTGGCCGAGGTGCTCATCGCCCGAGGTGATCTGGTCCAGGCGCTGGCGGCCTGCAACCGCCTGGCGGAGCTGGGCCCCGGCCGACGCAGCCTCCTCCTCGCCATGCTCGAGTTGTACCGTCGCCAGGGCGACATGGTGTCGGCCAGCGCCTACGCCGTGCGGCTGGAGCAGAGCGCCGGCGACGGGGAGGCGCTCCCCGCCAACACCCTCCGCCGCTTGCGCGACTATTACCTGGCCAGCGGCGAAACCCATCGCGCCCAGGAGATCACGTCCACACTCACCGAACGCTACGCCGCCGACCTCGCCGCCCTGCGCGACGCCCTGGCGGGCCACACACAAGGGGCGCAGCGTCGCATACCATCGCCGACGGCCGCCGCCGCAGATGGGGGGGCTCACCCAGAGGCGGGCGTCGGGCCGCTCACGCTGGCCCCCTCCATCCGCGTCGATCGTTCCGAGGAGGATGCGATCCGCGGCGCCGTCCGCGAGCTGTTCGGCTTTCCAGACCTGCGACCCGGGCAGCTCGAGACGATTGCCGCCGTGCGCGGCGGGCGCGACGTCCTGGCGGTGATGCCCACCGGCGCGGGCAAGTCCCTCTGCTACCAGCTGCCCGCCTTTTGCGACGAGGACGGCGTGACCCTGGTGATCTCGCCCCTCATCGCCCTGATGAAGGATCAGGTCGAGTCGCTGCCGCCGTCGCTCCGCGCCCTGGCCACCACCATCAACAGCACGCTGGACGGCGACAGCTTGCGGCAGTGCATCCGCGACGTGGCCGCCGACAAGTACCGCCTCGTCTACGCCGCGCCGGAGCGTCTGCGTCAGCCCCCCTTCCTCCACGCCCTGCGGCGCGCCGGCGTCAACCGTCTGGTGGTGGACGAGGCGCATTGCATCAGCGTGTGGGGCCACGACTTTCGCCCCGATTACCTCTTTATTGGGCGCGCCCGGCGCGACCTGGGGAACCCTCCCCTCCTCGCCATGACCGCCACGGCTCCGGCCCGCGTCCGCCAGGACATCGTGCGTCGTATGAGCAGGGGCGATGGCGCCGAGGGGCACGATATGGTCGTGGTGGCCACCGAGCCGTGCCGCCCAAACCTCATGCTCGAGGCAATCCCCGTCGCCAACCACGACGAGCGGTTGCAGCGCCTCGTGTCCATCTGCCGGTCGACTCCCGGCAGCGGCATCATCTACGCCGACACGCGCCGCCGCTGCGAGGAGTTGGCCGCCATGCTGCGGGGGATGGGGCTCGACGCCGCCCATTATCACGCCGGCATCGAGGACCCCGCGGGGCGCGCCGCCATCCAGGAGGCGTTCATGGCCGGCGAGGTGCGCATCATGGTGGCCACCATCGCCTTTGGCATGGGGATCGACAAGGCCGACATCCGCTTCGTCATCCACTACCAGTTGCCCAACTCGGTCGAGTCGTACTATCAGGAGGCGGGGCGCGCCGGCCGCGACGGCCTGCCCGCGCGCTGCGTCCTGTTCCATTCACCGTCCGACCGCGCGACGCTCACGCGCCGCTTCCGTCGCGAGGTGATCACCATCGACATGCTGCGTGCCGCCTATGCCGCCGTCCGACGCCAGATGCGGGGCGAGGCCCTGGGGCGGCTGTCGCTGGACGAGGTGGCGCGCGAGGTGGAGGCCGACTCCACCACGGTGCGCGTCGCCCTCAGCATGCTGGAGGAGGCCGATCTCCTGCGCCGCCACTATGACGTGCCGCGCATGGCCGTCATCCGACTGCGTGATCGGACGGGCGCGCCCCGCTCTCCCGAGGACGGCGATCATCTCGCCCGGCTGCTCGCCGCGTCGCGGCAGGCGCGTGACCATACCCTCACCCTCGACCCCCTCGCCCTGGCGCTAGACTGCGGCCTCGACCCGAGGGACTGGGAGACATACGCCCTGCGCTGGGCCGAGGAGGGATGGCTGTCGTACCGCTCCTCGGGGCGCGACCCCCTCATCGAGTTGCTGCCCGCCGACCGCGACCGCGCGGGGGCCGCGGTGGAGGCGGTGCTCGACCGCTACATGAGCATCCAGGTGCAGCGCATCGACGAGATCGCTGCCTATGCCGGGACGCGGCGCTGCCGCCATGACTACCTGTCGCGCTATCTCGGCGGAGGGGCCGTGGCCGACGGTGTGTCGTGCGGCGCCTGCGACAACTGCGCGCCTACGGCGGCGTCCGCCGCCGCGGACGACGGTGCGCTCCCCAGCGAGGTAGAGCAGCTTCAGGCCGTGCTCCGCTGCCTAGCCGAGTCGCCCTATGGGTGGGGCCGCGTGACGCTCCGAGCCATCTTGCGCGCCGAGCGCGACACGGGCGCCGAGCGCCACGCGTCCTCGCACCGGGGCGACCTGGCCTTTCGCTCCCAAGGGGCGGTGGATGGGATGATCGCCGCACTCCAGGCGGCCGACATGGTGTCCGCCCGCACCCTCGACCACGGCGGCGTGGTGCTCCAGGTCACCTATTCGGGGCGGCGGGCCATCGCCGACGCTTCGCTCCTAGCCCGCCTGGCGCGCAGCGCGGCCCCGCCGCCCAAGAGGCGCGACAGGGCTCCGCGCGACACGGCAAAGGGCGCCAAGGAGCGGGACGAGCCCCTCGATCCGGCCCTCTCGCCCGAGGACGAGTCCCTCTTTCAGCGCCTGCGCCGATGGCGCTACACCGCCGCGCAAGAGGCGGGCACGGCGCCGTTCATCATCGCCCACGACAGCGTCCTCCGGCGCATCGCCACGACGCGCCCTACCAGCGAGGACGAACTCCTCGCCATCCACGGCGTCGGCCCCGCCAAGGTGCGGCGCTACGGCGAGGCCATCCTCGCCGTCGTCCGCGAGGCGTAGCGAGGCTCCCCCACCCGCCTTGCCGCCCCTCGACGATTACGCTACACTCGCGCCCAAAGCACCACCACCGCGAGGTGAACGACGTAGGGCGCGCACGCCGGTGCGCGCCGCTTGAGCGAGGATTGTGGCGTTGTCGCCCCGCGGGCCGGACAGCGTCCGGCCCCTACATCAATCGGGCAATCCCTGGGAGGAATGCACCTATGCAATATCGCACTTTGGGGCGTACCGGGCTGCGCGTGTCGGAGGTTGGCGTCGGTGGGGCGCAGTTCGGCATTCCCAACTATATGGGGCGCTGGGACCCCTACACCGAGGATGCCCAACGCGCCGTCACGGCTACTATCCACCGCGCCCTGGAGCTGGGCTATAACTATTTCGACACCGCGCCCGGCTATGGCAACGGCCGCAGCGAAGAGATGGTGGGGGTCGCCCTCAAGGGCCATCGCGACCGGGCCATCATCGCCACCAAGGTGAGCGACGGCCAGTGGCTGCCCGACGCCATCCGCGCCAGCGTCGGGGCCAGCCTGCGCCGCCTGCAGGTCGACGCCATCGACCTCATCCAGTTCCACGACGGCTGGTATCACCCGGAGCAGGTGGACGTCATCCTGAGCCGGGGCGGCCTCGAGACCTTTGAGCGGCTGCGCGACGAGGGCAAGGTGCGCTACATCGGCTTTACCGCCGAGGGTCCCTCTGCCGGCGTGGAGCGCCTCATCGCCACCGGCCGGTTCGATACCATGCAGGTGCGTTACAACATCATGTATCAGCACCCCTCCGACTGGGAGAACAACGAGGGGATCATCCGGCAGGCCGAGGCCCAGGGGATGGGCATCATCCTCATGCGTCCCATGACCAGCGGCGTCTTTCAGCGACTCATGGCCGAGACGCTCCCCGGCATCGACCAGGAGGCGGTGGGGCGGCTGCTGCTGAACTATGTTCTGTCGGATCCGTACGTCGATGTGGCCCTCATCGGCATGCGCGAGCCTCGCTGGGCCGACGTGAACAACGCCATCTCGGACGACGTCGCCTCGCGCCTCGACCTGGCCGCCCTGCACTACCGTTTCGCGCGCTAACGACTGGGGTCTGTACCACAGAGACCACAGAGAGCACAGAGGATAAGAAAAAGAAGACGGGAAATAGGTATGGTATCTCTGCGGTCTCGGCGCTCTCTGTGTGCTCTGTGGTACAGACCGTTTGAGGTCGCTGATCATCGTGAAAGGATCGTCTGATGAATCATCGTGAGCGTGTGTTAGCCGCCCTGGAGCACAGCGAGCCCGATCGTGTGCCGCGCACCGCCAGCCTCACGCCCGGGGTGCTGGACGAGTTCCAGCGGCGCACCGGCCAGGACGACCCCGCCACCTTCTGGGACTGGGACCTGGCGAGCGTGGGGTTCCTGCCCCCCGATCCTGGCCCCGACCTCATGGCGCGCTACGGCCGCTACTTCCGAGACCTGGACATCGAGTGGGTGCTCGACTGGGAAAAGAGCCATTACCCCGTGGAGTGGGGCGTCGCCACCCGTCCGGCGCACTTTTGGCACCTCAGCGCGCCCATCGCGCCCCTGCGTAACGCCACGAGCCTCGCCGACATCGAGGCGTTCCCCTTCCCCGACTATCTCGGCGAGTGGCGCCACGATCACCTGGAGGCCGAGGTGACCCGGCTCAAGAATGCCGGCTACCCGGTCACGGCCAGCATCGGATGGATCTTTCAGACCGCCTGGACCATTCGCTCCGAGGCGGGCTTGTTCGCCGATTTCTTTGACAACCCCGAGATGGCCGACGCCCTGCTGACGCGCATCACCGAGATCCGTCTCGCCCAGGCCGTGCGCCTGGCGAAGGCGGGGGTCGACATGATCTCGATGAACGACGACATCGGCAGCCAGAAGAGCATGATCATCAGCCCCGCCATGTGGCGGCGCTGGCTCAAGCCACGCCTGGCAGCCGTCATCGACGCGATCCACCGCGTGAACCCCAGCATCCACTTTCGCTACCACTCGGACGGCTGGCTCATGCCCGTCATTCCCGAGCTGATCGAGGTCGGCGTGTCGTCGCTCATCACCGTGCAGCCCGAGAGCATGGACGTGTTCGAGGTCAAGCGCCTCTACGGCGACAGGGTCTGTATGGAGGGCACCATCGGGCTGCAGAGCGAGCTAATGCACGGCACGCCCGATGATGTGCGCGGCATGATCAAGGCGCAGTGCGACGGGCTGAAGCGGGGCGGCGGGTGGATCGCGTCCCCCGGCAACGGCGTCACGCCCGACATCCCGTTCGACAACCTCGTGGCGATGTTCGAGGCGCTGGAGGAGTACGGGGAGTACTGAGGGTTACGGATGGATCCCTCACCGCAGAGGCCGCGGAGAGCGCAGAGGCCTCTGGAAGGCCTTCGGCGTTGTCGTGCCAACGCTGTATGTTCTCGTTTGGACATCCCGGCAGGGAACCCGCCCGGCGGAGGTCGTCTGGGCGGGGTCCATGCAGGATACTCGGAGGCACGTCGGGCAGCACCCGCAGCCAGGCCTCTCCAGCCCGCCTCGGCGGGCTTTCGCCGCCAGCCCGGCGATGAATCGCCGGGCTCCCGCCAGACTGCACGACCGCTAGGCTTGGCAGCCGGGCTGGGCGTCCACTGGGCCCGGCGCCTCGCCCCCCAGATCTCCAGTCCAGAGGCGCTGCATCTCCTCGCAGCGCTCTAGCAGGTCGTCCAGGGCGCCCTCCGCCTCGATTCTGCCGTCCTTCAGGACGATGATGTGATCGGCGCGGCGCAGCGCGTACTTGCGATGCGAGACCACCAGACAGGTGGCGTCGGCGTTGGCAAAGACGCGCTCCCAGAGCTGGCGCTCCGTCTCCACATCGAGGGCGCTGGAGAGGTCGTCGAACACCAGCAGCTCCGGCTCGCGCACGAACATGCGCGCCGCCGCCGTGCGCTGCACCTGCCCGCCGGAGAGCTTGACCCCCTTTGGTCCCACCATCGTCTCCAGGCCGAGGTCAAACTGCTTGAGGTCATAGTCCATCACCGCCTTGGAGATGGCCCGCGCGATCGCCTCGTCGTCGCGCGCCATCCCCATGAGCAGGTTGTTGCGCAGCGTGTCGCTGAACAGCCGCGGGATCTGGGCCGTGTAGGCACAACAGGGAGGCACGAAATGCTTGGCCGGGTCGGCGACAGGCCGCCCGTTCCAGAGCACCTCGCCCGAGTCCATGGGAAGCAGGCCGAGCAGCACCCGAAGCAGCGTCGTCTTGCCGGCGCCCACCCGCCCCGTTACCACGACGAAACGCCCCCGTTCCAGCCGCAAGTTGATGTCCTCGATACCGCGGTCGCTCCCCGGGTAGCGATACGTGATGTGTCGGGCGTCCAGCGTCTGCAGGTGGTCGTCGGGCGTCTTTTCCGGGTAGACCACTTCGGGCAGCGTGCCGTCGAGGTGCACCGGGCTGAGTTCCACCAGCGCCTCTTTGGGGGCGCCCTCCATCAGGCGCGCCATGCGCTCCACCGATACGCCGATCTGCTTGTAGCGGGCGATGAGCAGGCCGACAAAGGTGGTTCCCTCACTGATCCCCTCGAGGAAAAAGGTGAACAGCGCGAAATCGCCCACCGTAAAGGTGCCATCCACCATCGACTGGCCGGCGAGGATCAGGATCACGCCGGTGCCCAGGTTGACGGCGTTGCGAAAGATCGAGTGGAGCACCTCATTGAACACCCGGTCCTTGATGGCCACCGCCCGTCGCTCCTCGTTCAGCCGCGCGAAATGGGCGACCACGTTCTCCTCGGCGGTGGCCACCTTGACGGCCTGCACTGCGCCAAAGAACTCGCCGATGAACCCTGTGACGCGCCCCGTGGCCCTGCGGCTCGCCCGACGGTACATCTCGATCTTTTCCGTGGCGGCAAAGGCGATGACGCCCACCACCACGAACGGCGCCAGGGCGAGCGCGGTGATAGCTGGATTGATGCTGAACATCACCACGACCGCCACGACGCCATAGGCGATCATCCCCTGGATGTCGTTCAGCCAGAGGGCAAAGAGCGAGATCTCGAACACGTCGCCGCGGAAGCGGCTGATCGCCTCCCCGGGCGAATCGGGAAGCGCTGCCGCGCCGGGCCGTCGCAGAACGTGGCGCAGCAGGTTCTTGCGCAGCAGCGCCATGGTGTGCACAAAGAAGGGCACGTTGGAGCGAATGAGGCCATAATTGCCAACGGTCCGCCCCAGCAGGCAGCCGGCCTGGATGGCGATCAGCGTCCACACGGTCAACCCCGCCCTGGCATCGCCGGAGAGCAAGTCAAAGAACGCCCGCAGCGCAAAGCCGGGGATCTGCCAGAAGGCCATGAGCACCATCATGGCCCCCAGATTGAGCAGCCACAGGCCGAGGCGGTAGCGCACCATCTGGACGATGACCCTCCACGCCGGGAGGGCGTCCACCACCTCGCGCTCCGTGTCGGCCAGGCGCCGTGGCCGGGACTCTCGCGCCGAGGTTGCCGTCATGCCAGCACCTCCTGTAGGCCCGTCTGGAGCAGGTGATGGAAGCGCGATCCCTCGTCGATCGCCAGCTCCGCGCGCGCGCCGTGCTCGACGACGCGCCCCTCGTCCAGGATCATGATCTCGTCCGCGCGATGCACGGTGTCCAGACGGTGGGCAATGACGATGGCGGTGCGATCCTGCAAGAGTCGGTCAACGGCGCGCTCGATGAGCTGCTCCGTGGCCGGATCGAGCCGCGAGGACGCCTCGTCGAGGATGACCAGCCCGGGGTCCCGCAGGAACACGCGCGTAAAGGCGAGCAGCTGCCCCTCGCCGGCCGAGAGCCCCCGGCCCGACGACTGCAGCTCGGTGTCGAGCCCGTCGGGCAACGTGGCGAACCACTCGGACAGGCCGAGGGTCTCGATGACGCCGAGGATGCTGCTGTCCGGGATGGAGCGGTCAAAGAAGGTGAGGTTGTCCCTCAGCGTCGCCTGAAAGAGCTGCACGTCCTGGGTGACCAGCGCCACGCGCCGGCGCAGCTGTCGCAGCGTCGGCTCGCGCACGTCTACGCCCTGCAGCGCGATGGCGCCCGAGGTCACGTCGTACAAGCGAAACACCAGCCGCGCCAGGCTCGTCTTGCCGCTGCCCGTGCGCCCCAACAGGCCCAGCACCTTGCGGGGCGCGAGGTGGAACGATACGTCCCGCAGCACGGGCTCATTCTCGAGGTAGGCGAACGATACGTGGTCGAACGTCAGCGCCAACGGGCCGTCAGGGATATCGGCGCCGGGGCCGTCGACCGTCTTGGTCCTGAAGGCGCGCAGTTCGGCCAGGCGCTGCGTGCTCGCCCCGACGTTCTGCAGGCTCTCCGCCTGTTGCGTCAGCTCGCGAATGGGCCGCTCCAACAGGCTGGTATAGTTCACCAGCAGGAAGGCGGTACCGATGGTGATGACGCCCCCGCGGTAGAGGTAAAAGCCGGATAGCATGGCCATCGCCATGCCGATGACCATCATCGCGCCGCCGGTGGTGCCTACCACCAGGTACATGAGGGACGCCCGCCGCCAGTGCACCAGGATGTGGCGGTGCAGTTCGTACAGGCCGCGCAGGACGAAATCGACCGCGCCGCACGATCGAATATCCTCGGTGCCCGCCAGGCGCTCCTCGAGGAAACCAAACAGATTCGACTCGGCCTCTCGTCGGGCCTTTTCGTGGGGGATGGCGAGGCTCCGCACCGCGTTCAGGGCGATGAGCGTGATCACGGCGAACACGGCAAAGGCCGCTCCTACCTGCACCGCCTCGCGGAGCAGCACCGCGAGGATCCCCACCAGCAGGATGAGGTTGCCGATGATGCGGATGACCAGCTGGGAGAAAAAGGTCGAGAGCTGGGCCACGTCGCCGTCGATGCGCTCGATGAGCTTGCCCGGGCTCATGTCGCCGTGAAACCCCATGTCGAGGTTCAGGCAGTGCTCGGCGAGTTCCAGGCGTAGCGCGTTGGTGGCCGTCCAGGCGACGTTCTCACCAAAGTAGCGCGCCCCCACGCTCACCACCTGCTGAAACAGCGCTAGGCCAACGAACGCCAGAGCCGCCATCGTGAGGGTCCTGCCCCCGTCGCCCGACGTGGCGGCATCGAGGTAGTAGCGCGTGATCTGGGGGTTGACGATCTGCAGGACGATACTGCCCAGCAGCAGCGCCGTCAGCAGGCCGAAGCGGACCTTTTGCGTGCGGATGTGGTCGGCCAGCAGGTCCCAATACTCGCGTAGTGGGATGTTCCTCGTCATGTTCACCTCGCGCCGCCGGGACGGCCCACCTCGCCTCTCACCAGGAGCGACCGCGCGCTCTGAGGGCATAGACGCGCCATGCGGGGACATTGTTGGGCGGGACGCGGTCCTGGCGAGCCGCCCCTCTCCTGCGAGGGGCCTCGCGGCCCACAAGAAACGGCCACGGGTACCCCATTCCGTACCCGTGGCCATCGCTGCTGACTGATGCTGTTCGCCCCTCAGGGGGCGCATCGCCGGGGCGGCGATGCAAAACGGCCACGGGTGCCGAGCGCCCGTGGCCGGTGTCGCTCAATCGAGAGCGGCTACCGAGCGGCCGACAGGCGCGCCCAAGCCAGCGCACGTACACGAATGCATGCCATGGGTCGCGCCCCCTTTCTGCTCGAGTGTCTCGATTCTAGAGCATCCCGCGTACCATGTCAATGGCCGCGTGGCCCGAATCGCTATTCTTCTCCCTCCAGGTAGCCGTTGTAGGGGGGCAGGTTCACCATGCGCACCCGCTGGACGTTGGGCACGTCCAGGAAGCGTGGCATGAGGTCCGGCGGCACGCTCTCGTCCAGCCCGAGGATCATGATGGAGGGCCCGCCGCGACTGACGCGGCTCATCTGCACAAAGCCGATGTTGATGTCCGCCTGGCCCAGGATCTGGCCCATGCGCCCCACGATCCCCGGCCGGTCGTGGTGCAGGTCCACCAGCATGCGCCCCTGCGCCACACAATCGAGGCGCTGGCCGTCGAGGCCCACGAGGTGAGGCTCCCCCTGGACCAGGGCGCCCGAAATGTCCTTTGGCTCGGGCGTGCCGCCAAAGCGCGCCGTGATGAGGCTGCCAAAGTGCGTCCCCCGCCCCAACCTTGCCTCCGCGACCACCAGCCCGCGATCCCCGGCGTGCTGCGCCGCGTTGACCAGGTTCACCGGCACGGCGCTGACCGGCTCCAGCAGGCCGGCCAGAAAGGCGGAGGTCAGCACGCGCGTGTCATAGTCGCATACCTCGCCCTCGTACACCAGTTCCAGGTGCCCCAAGAGTTCGCCGCGCCACTGCACGAAAAAGCTCCCCAGGCGCGTGGCGAGGTCGATGTAGGGCTGGAGGAACTCGAACGCCTTGGGCGGGACGTAGGGGAGGTTCACGGGCCCCTCCGGGATGCGGCCCGCCAGCACGTCGGCCACCGAGCGCGCCACGTCCAGCGCCACGTGCTCCTGCGCCTCGGCGGTGGAGGCGCCCAAGTGCGGCGTGGCGATCACGTTGGGGAGCCCGACGAGGGGGCTGTCCGTGGCCGGCTCCTCCTCGAATACGTCCAGCGCCGCGCCGGCGATCTCGCCGCGCTCCAGCGCCGCGCGCAGCGCCTCTTCATCCACGATGCCGCCGCGCGCGCAGTTGAGCACATACGCCGTCGGCTTGAGCATGGCCAGCTCACGCGCCCCGATCATCCCCCGCGTGTCGGGGCTCAGAGGGGTGTGCACCGAGACGAAATCGGCGCACCGCAACACCTCCTCGAGGGGTGCCAGCTCCACCCCCGCCGAGGCGACGCGATCGGGCGACACATAGGGGTCGTACGCCACGACGCGCATCTCCAGCCCGCGCGCCTTGGAGGCCACCAGCATCCCGATACGTCCCAGCCCGACGAGGCCGAGGGTCTTGTCCTTGACCTCAAACCCCTCGAGGGAGCGTTTCTCCCAGCGCCCGGCCTTGAGCGAGGAGACGGCGGGAAAGATGCGTCGCGCCAGGGCCAGCATCAGGGCGATGGTGTGCTCGGCCACTGCGTTGCTGTTGCCCGCGGGCGCGTTCACCACCACGACCCCGCGCCGCGTGGCCGCCGGCACGTCGATGTTGTCGACGCCGGTACCGGCGCGCCCCACGACGCGCAGGCGACAGCCCGCGTCGAGCAACGTTGCCGTGACTTTGGTCGCACTCCGCACGACCAGCGCGTCATACTCGCCGATGGCCACGGCCAGGTCCTCCGGCGCCAAGCCGATGCGCACGTCCACGTCGCCCGCCTCGCGCAGTAGCTCCAGGCCGGGCTCGCTGAGGGGTTCGGTTACCAGGACTCGCATAGTGCTCCCTCGATCCTTACGATATGTACGAGCAGCCTTGCGTGTCCGCCCGCCTCGGTGCTCGTTCAGTGTCTGCACGCGCCGCGTGTCAGCCCATTCTGAGCCTACGGGCGTACCCGTCACGCATCGCTGCCGCCGTCAGCGCTCATCCAGGGGGTTGATCACTAGGCCGGTCAGCAGCTTGGGGTGGAAATAAGTGCTCTTTTGCGGCATGATCAGCCCGCGCTCGGCGGCGCTCCACACCTGCTCGATGCGCGTGGCGTTCAGGATGAACGCCGCCTGCGCCTCACCCGAGACGACGCGAGAGCACGCCTCCCCCTCGTCGATGGTGTAGGCCACCTGCTCGGTACGTGCCAGCGTCTCGGTGTCGATTCCCAGGTACGGCTCGAGGATCAGATTCTGCAACACGTTGACATCCAGCTCGGCCATGCCCCCCTCGACCTCCGGCGGCATGCCGCGATACGCGCGGGAGAGGTCCTTCAGACGCAGCACCCAGCGCTCCCCCTGGCCCGTGCAGACGCCGATGGCCACCGTGTGATCGGCCGCCCGCGCCGCCGCGGCGCTCAACGACTCGTCCGGCGCCACCGGCACCACGTCGAAATCGCTTCGCAGCGCCTCCACGAGTCGCGCAGGATCGCGGCCGTTCCGCCCCAGCACGATGCGATGGGTCGGCAGGATCCACAGCCCGGGATCCTCCACGGCGGCCAGGTACATGAGCACGTAATCGTAGGGGCGTACGCCGGGCGGATCCCCCTCGGCGTCTCGGCGCTCCGCCTGGTAGGCGAGCGCCGTCTCGTAACGATGGTGGCCGTCGGCGATGATCACCTCGCGCCCCACCAGCCCGCCGGTGAGCGCCGTGATGGCGTCCAGATCGCCGATGCGCCAAAAGATGTGGCGCACCCCCTCGTCGTCGGTCACATCCACCAGCTTGTCGGCATCCTGCCGATCCGCCGGCGGGCGCACCAGGTGGCGCACGTCATCGTGGGGATCCTGATAGAGGCCAAAGACCGGGCTGAGGTTGGCGCGCACCGCGCGCGTCAGGCGCAGACGGTCCACGCGTGGACCGATGCGCGTGTGCTCGTGGCGGCGGATCGGCCCGCCATAGGGGCTCAGCCGCACCCGCCCCATGACGCCGGTGCGGACACGTGGCTGCCCCTCGGCATCGCGAAAGTGCTGCTGGTAGCCATAGAGGGCCGGCTGCCTGTCGCGCACCAGCACGCCCTCGGCGATCCAGCGCGCCATCGTCTCGGCGGCCCTGGCGTGCCAGTGGCGGTCGGCAGGGTCCTCGCCCAGGATGAGGCGTACGACGTTGTAGGGGCTCCTCTCCAGCAGCTGGAGACGCCTTTTGGGGCCTATGACGTCGTATGGCGGCGCAAAGACATCGGCCGCGGTGTACGCGTCGCTGAACCGTAATCCGTGCAGGGGCGCCAGATCAACCATCGTTGCGTCCTCGTGCTCGTGGTGTACAGACAAAGAAAGCGCCAGCATCCCGTCGGTGGGAAGGCTGGCGCAACACGGCCTCTCGTCGTACTTCTACGTAGAGTTCAGTTGCTAGGGATTGTAGCACCGCGACAGAGCGATGTCAAAGCCTGGGGAACACCCCTCGAAGACGCCTCGCAGCAGATCTCGCGCGCCCAGGGTTCACCGGAGGGGCGCCTTCGAGGGGTGTTCCCTCCGTGCCCATATCGGCTCGCGTGCACTGAGGCGTCAACGGCGCCGGTAGACGTCCTTGCGAGCCTGTACCCGAAAGACGGTGACCTCGTACGCACTGTCGTCGATGATGTACAGTATGCGATAGTCGCCCACGCGAACGCGCCAAGATTCCAGCTCGCGAATCCACCTGCAGCCGGGCGGCCGAGGCGTGTCGGCCAATCCGGCAAGCGCCGCCAGGACCTCGGCGCGTGCGGCCGAGGGGAGGTGGCCTAGCTGCTTCGATGCCTGGCGGGTGAGGTGGACGCTATAGGCCATGCTCTATCAGCGCATCCTCCAGCGGCGTGGTCTCGCCGCGGCGACGATCCTCGCGAGCCGTCGCCGCCTCGCGACGCACCTCGGGGTCGCACGCGTCGCGCATATCCTCGATCTCATCCATCAGTTCGTTGTAGCGCTCGATATCCATGAGCACCGCCTTGACGCGGCCGTGCTGCGTGACAAAGATCGGCCGCGCCAAGCGCGAGAGGAGGGCATTGAGGTTCTTGCGCAAGTCCGAGACCGGCATCGTGGCAAAGCTCATCGCGTCCACCCCCATGTTACCGATGGGGCCATGTACAGGGCCATAGATGGTACCATTACTGGCTCTATTCTATCCTGAAGCGACCAGGCCGTCAACAGCCAGATGCCAATCGGAGCAGTGCAGGCGGCGCCCCCGACCGGAGGGGCAGGCTCCAGTCAGGGGCGCCGCTGGAGGTAGATGGCCATCAGCGGCCGAGCATCGCCGGCTCGAGGGTGAGCGTGGCAGTAACCCCGTTCACATCGATGGTATAGGCGCCGGGCTCGATGCCCAGCCCCTGCAGGTCCAGCGGGATACTCTGCTCGAAGGGCGCCAGGACCTGGGCGGCCATGGCGTCCGGGTCGCGAGCGGTGAGGATGCGCACCACGATGGTGTCGCCATCCAGTGATTGCGTCACGCGGTCGATGACCGTCGCGGCGTCGTTCAGGTGTCCGCGCGCCACGACGCGCACCTGCACCGGCATCGACTCGAGGATCAGCACGTCGATCTCGTCCACCAGGGCAAGTTCCTCGCCCACGCCGGCCGCCGGCATCGGCTCCGGTATGGCGGGCGGCGCGGGCGCTTCCGCATTCGCCCTCACCAGCGCACAGCCGGCCACCACCAACAGCAACAGCGCTCCCACCAACCAAAAGGGTGTGACACGGGCACGCATCGTGCATCCTCCGCGACGACTATGGTTCCGATGGCCTTGAGCCGTGGCCTGTCACGGCCGTTCACCTCCATAGACGTCCCCCAGCGCGCGAGGGTTCCATCGTACCGGCCGTATGTTTGTTGGGCAACGCCCAACACGACAAGCCACCTCAGCGTTGGCCGAGGGGGCGGAGGGTTACGCGCACCGACCGAGCGGCGAGCGCGGTGCTCAGTCAGGATAGGAGGAGGGCGCCGCTCCCCTACTCGCGCGCCGGCCCCACCCAAAGGGCAACCGTTGCCACGTGACGCGGGCCAGCGCCAACTGAGCCCCAAAGACGATGAGGATGTTGGTGATCAGGAAAAAGATCAGCTCCTCCACCGGCAGCACCCCCAGGACGTACACCTCCAACGAGTTGGTCGGGGTGATCGTCCAGGTGCCGGCGTCGATGGCCAGGGCGTCGACCAGGGAGAGATAGAGGGTGGCGGAGAGGATGGCGCCGAGCACGTGGGCGCGGTGTGCCAGGAGGATGTCGGCCCCGACGCCGAGCTGTAGCATCATCGGCGGGAGGGCCCACGCCAGGAGCAGCGCCAGGTAGCGGGCGGGCTGCCAGTTTGCCGCCAGCAGCCCCACCGACAGCAGCCAGAGGGCGGCCGCCCCACCTAGCGCCAGAGCACGAACGCGGCGGGGCCGCCGCACCTCAACCCCCGGCGGCAGGCGCCGCATGAGGCTGAGGAGCCACAGCCCCACCATCACCGTCTGGAGGACGAAGAAAAAGTACTCCTCGAGGGGTACGTATCCCAGCGTGATGCCCCACACCAGCGCCGGGTCGTACGACCACACATCGGTGGCCACGAGATAGTTGTCCCACGGCGTGGTGTAGGCCACCGCCACGACGACCAGCACACCCACCACCGCCGCCGGCCGCGCGGCGTGCAGCGAGGCGGGGAGGCGCCGCCCGCGCCGGGCGTCATACCACGTCACCACCGTCAGGAGCAGGATCGGGATCACCAGATAGCGCCACAGGAACCCACCGTACGTCATGGCGAGTCAGCCCTCCCGGGGATCGGGCCCGGAGCGCGCCGGCGGTACCCCGTCCCCCTATTGCTGTGCCTGCAGCCCCTCGATGTAGCTCCTGATGGTCGGCACGGCGCTGAGCTTCTCCAGGAAAAAGTTGTTGACCAGGTTGATGAGTTCGGCCCGAGCCGCCGTCGCCTCGGCGCCGAGTTCGTGACCCGTCGCTTGCCGGGTCAACGTATCGCGCAGGCGCAGCAGATAGCGCACGATCTCGGTCTCTTCGGCCCCTTCCAGCGTGCTTACCACCGACAAGATGAGCTGATCGGTGTGCGCCAGCACGCTCTCCAGGGGGATTGAGGCCCCGGGGCTGAAGGCGTCCTCGATGGTGCGCACCAGCGACCACACCTGGTACAGCATGGTGGTCGGCTCGTCGAACAGCTCCCGCAGGAAGGCGGCTTCCTCATAGCGGCCGGTCAGCCTAAAGATGTTGTACATCCGCTTGGCCGCCTTGCCATAGTTCACGTCCCTGGTGACATACTTTTGCACTTCGCCCTCGAGCTGCGTCACATAGTCGTCCAGGGCGTTGGTCGAGATCTGCCGGGCCAGCTTGGAAAAGATGGGGATCGATTCGGCCTCCAGGTAGACCTCCTGGAAGTAGGGATCGAGGTAGCCGTCCAGCGGCGTCACGGAGCCGTCCGGCGCCTCCCATGTGACGTCCAGCATGTTGCTGGCGTTGACGAGCTGGGACCTGTTGGTGTCGGCCACCACCCAGTCCAGCTTGCACCAGCCGGGATCGCCCGAGACATCATCCCAGGTGATCGTCACCGGCTTGCCGTCGTCGTCCAGCGCCTCGATGCGGCCGGCCTCGATCTCGGGCGGCGTCCAAGCGATGGCCGAGCCCACCGGCAGCGAGCGCCCGTCGCGCTGCACCGCCATGGGATAGGAGCCGTACTTGACCTCGATCAGCTGGTAGCCGGGCCCCTTGACCGTGCTGAGCGCCTTCTCGCGCATGACGCGCGACAGAGTGGCGCACGCCTCCTCGCGCGTCGCCGCCTTGATGTTCACGCGCTCGAAATAATCGGCGTCCCCGGGGTACGTCTGGATCTTGGATTGGGCCGCCGAGCCCGACAGCGCCAGGGCCGTCTCGACGACGCCCGGTTCGTCATAGAACTCGACGATCTTGCCGATGCGGCGAAAGTGCTCCAAGTCACTCGGCGAAAAGTCGAGCATGGTGACGCGATGGCCGAAAACGCCCGTCTTGACGTCAACCACCACGTCGTCGCCGGGCTGCATGGCGGCCATGGCCGCCAGCCACTGCAGCGCCTCCTCCTCGTCCAACTCGACGCCCAAACGCTGAGCCGAGGCGAGAATCCGAGCGAGATCCTCCGATGGGGTGATGCCCGCGGCCATGCGATGCCTCCTGTGGGATGATGGGTGTGGATAGGGCCGTCAGCGTTCACTGATGAGCGCGCTCGCAAGCGAGCGATCGGAGTGAACGGCCGGTGCTACAGCGCCTGACGCGGGGCAGATGGCCGGCCCTGGCGTCTTTGATGGATGGCGATATGGTATGGAGGGGCTGTCAGTCCTCGCCCTCCGCCTCGAGCATCTCCAGCGCCGCCTGGCGACCGTACACCACGGCATAGTTCATGCCGCGATCCTCGGGGTACACCTGGGCCATGGAGCTGAGCCACAGGTGGTCGACGGGCGTCCTGAACGGCGGCTTGAGTTCCGAGTAGTGCAATCCGATGACGGGCTGGGTGTAGCGCTCGCGCCACGCCCAGGCCTCGAGCACCCAGCTCCGCTCGAACCCCTTGAACATGCGCTGCAGGTGGGGCAGGTAGGCGTCCAGCAGCTCATCGGCCGACATGCGGTAATAGGGGTCCTCGGGGTCGAGGTAACGCGAGAGGTACGCCAGGTGCGCGCCGCCATACGT
Organism: Anaerolineae bacterium; assembly: GCA_040768165.1. Lineage (GTDB taxonomy): Bacteria > Chloroflexota > Anaerolineae > UBA1429 > UBA1429 > DUUT01. The sequence continues at coordinate 166,061 of JAXGNH010000014.1, read as the reverse complement.
CTCGGGGCGCTGCATGTTCGTGTGCTCGATGACGCCGGTGAACGGGATGCTGGGGTCGCCCACGTTCAGCCAGTAGGCGTCCGAAAGGCTGCGGTCGAGACGCATCACCAGGCAGACGTTGGCGAGGTAGGTGATCGCCTTCAGGCTCTCGCGGTAGGCATCCGGCAGGCACGGCGCCAGGTCGGCGAGCACCTCGGGCGCCGTGGTCACCAAAACGCGATCCGCCGCGTGAAAGCGCCCCTCCGCCACCACGCCCGTGGCCGTCGGACGGTCGGCATCGCCGCAGGATTCGATGCGCACCTCATCCACGGGCGTGCCCAGCGCGAACCGCACGCCGCGCCCCCGCAGCTCGCGCTCCCAGGCGTCGATGGCCTGGCCAAAGCCACCCTCCAGGTAGCCCAGCCGCTCCTCCTGGCCCTTGCCACGGGAGCTGCCGCGTAGCTTGAGCTTGTTCCAGATCCACACCGCGGCCACCTGATCGGCGTAGCGACCGAACTTGCCGCGCAGCATCGGCTCCCACACGCCGCGATACACCCCTTCCCCCGCCATGGCCACGAGCCAGTCGCGGGCGGTGATCGCCTCCAGCGCCCGCCAGTCGGACACGAACCGCGTGCGGAGATAGAGCAATCCCAGCCGGATGCGATCGATCAGGCTGATGTGGGTAAAGCGCAAGAGGTCGAGGGGCGTGCTGAGCCGGTAGAAGCGATTGGCATAGTAGCTGTTGGTCGTAGGCAGCCACTGGAGCTTGTCGCCCAGGCCCAAGCGCTCGATGAGCGCCGCCATGGCCGTGTCACTGGTAAAAAGGTGGTGGTAGAATTTCTCCAGGTACACGCCGTTCACGGCGAACGAGCCGGCCAGGCCCCCCACCCTGTCCTCCCGTTCGTACAGCGTGCACTCGATCCCGCGCTCGCTCAACGTGTCGGCGATACTCATACCGGTGACGCCGGCGCCGACGATCGCTACCTGCATTCCTCTATTCTCATTTCTAGTATGTGATGTCACCCTCGGCGTCAGGTGCGACGCTCGGGCCCATGATCCTCGCCGTGACGGCGGCGGCGCCAGGGCGCCCGCCCGTCCCCGCCATAGCCCTGCACGCGGGCTCGCCACCAGATGCCGGGCAGGCTGCGCAGTTTTTCACACCCATGGGTGTGGGCGCGCCGCCCGAACACGTCATAGCCGTGCTCCTCGATGTCGTCCAGGATGGCGCGGTACAGCTCGGCCGCACCCCCGATGGCAAAGCGCCCGTCCGCGTGCAGCAGGGCGACGCCCGGGAGCGCCTCCTCGTAGAGCGCCCGATTGCGGTCGATCTGGAAGCGCATGAACTCGATCCACCGGGGCGACATGCGGTCGGTGTTGGTGTCAGGCGCGCTACCCTTCGCAGCGGCCGCGGCGATATCCACCTCGCCCAGGCCGAACGACGCGAGTTCGTCCAGAGGCAGGTAGAGGCGGCCCATGCGCCAGTCCTCGCCCACGTCGCGGAGGATGTTGGTGAGCTGCAGCGCCACCCCGAGCTTGACGGCGTAGGGGATGGCATGGGGGCCGGCAAACCCCACGATGTGCATGGCCATGAGGCCCACCGTGGACGCCACCCCGTAGCAGTAGGCCGCCAGATCGTCAAAGTTGCCGTAGCGCGTGGTGACGATGTCGCGCCCCACGCCGTCGAGGAGCTGCTCGGCGTATCGCCGCGGTACCCGATAGCGGGCGCGCACGTCGGCCCAGGCGACGGCCACCAGGTCATCGGGCTGTGGCCGGCCGACGAGGGAGCGCACGCGCCACTGCGCCAGAGCCCCCAGCGGGTTGTCGCCGCCCCCGTCCACCAGATCATCGCTGATGCGGCAAAAGGCGTATAGCGCGCGCACGGCCCGCCGCTTTGCGGGCGGCAGCAGCCCCGACGCCATGGCAAAGGTACGGCTGTGCCTGCGCGTCAACGCCGCAGCGTGGCGATACGCCCTGCGTAGCTGTCGCCCGTCGACCGCCAGCGGTTCGCCGGCCGCGTGACTCTCGAGGGCTTCTTCCGCCCACCCGTTTAGCTGATGTTCCCACGATGGGGTTCGCACACTCATGGATGCTATGACTCGATGGTTGTCTCGATGGGGCGAGCGGCCGGAGCAAGGGCCAAATCGCTCAACATGCGCTCAACCACCAGGCGCGCCGAGATCAGCACGATGGGCACACCGGTGCCCGGATGGGTGCTGGCGCCCACAAAGTACAGGTTGCGGTAGCGCGCGTGGCGGTTGTGCGGACGAAAGTAACCGACCTGAAAAAGGTTGTGACTCAGTCCAAAGGCGGAGCCTTTGGCTAGGTTCCAGCGATGGAGGTAATCCTGCGGGCCGATGCGCTCCTCGAACGCGATGCGGCTCTCCAGGTCGGGCAACCCCGCCTGGGCCAGGCGCCGCAGCACCGCCTCGCGCGCCCTGGTCCGTAGGGCATCCCAGTCCTGCGGGTTACGCTCGTCCAGATGGCCCACCGGCACCAAGACAAAGTAGGCGTCCATCCCCTCAGGCGCCATCGCCGCATCGGTGCGCGAGGCGCACCGTACATAGAACGAGGGCGCCTCGGGCAGCGTGTGATCGCGAAAGATGCGATCGAACGACTGGCGATAGTGGCTGGCCGAGAGGAACACGTTGTGGTGCAGCAGCCGCTCGGTCCGCTCGCCGCGCACGCCCCAGTAGAACATGAGCGCCGACGACGTGTAGCGTAGCCGCGAGAGACGCGCGGCCGTGCCGTCGTCCGGCAGCAGCGCGGCGTACACGTAGGGCAGGTCGGCGTTCGCCACGACGACGTCCGCCGTCAGCCGCTCGCCGCTCTCCAGCGTGACCCCCGTGGCGCGCGAGCCCTCCACGTCGATGCGGGCCACCGGCGCATCGAGGCGCAGCGTGACCCCCAGCCCCTCGACGATGTCGGACAGCGTCTCGATGACGCGATACATGCCGCCCCGCGGATGCCAGATCCCGTCCACCAGTTCAGTGGACTGGAGGAGCGAGTAGGTTGCCATGGCGTCGTACGGGCTGACGCCCAGGTACATATTCTGGAAGGTAAAGGCGGCCAACAGGCGCGGGTCGCGAAAGAACCGCGACGTGTTCGTCGCGTGCCTCTTGAGCGCTTTGAGCTGAAAGAGCAGCGGCAGGTTGCCGGGGCTCAGGAACTCGCCCCAGGAGTTGATGTTGCGCCCCACAAAGCGATCCAGCGACAGGGTATAGTGCCGGTGTCCCTGCGCCAGGAATCGCAGGTAAGCGCCAAAGGAACCCGGTACCAGTGCCTCCAGCTCGTCGTGCATCAGGTGCACGTCCGAGTTCAGGTTAATGACGGTGCCGTCATCGAAATGGACGCGATAGTTGGGGCTGAGGCGCTCGAGGTCCAGATGGTCCTCCATGCGCTCGCCCAGCGCGGCGTACGTCTCACGATAGTACTCGGGCATCAGCAGCAGGGTGGGACCGGTATCGAAAGAGAACCCATCCCTGCGAATCACACTGAACCGACCGCCCGGGCGGTCGGTCTTTTCCAAGATCGTGACCTGGAACCCCGCGCGCGCAAGCCTTCCGGCGGCGGCCAGCCCGCCCACACCGGCGCCGACAACGATAGCGCTCGGCATCTTGTACCTCCAGCCCCGCCAATCACACCGGCATGCAGTGTAGTGGCGACGCGCCCGCATGTCAATGTGAGGCGCATGGGCGGGCGTGCCCAGGCTTCTGGGCTATCTCGGACACCCGCGACTCCGCTGCGGCGGCGCGCCGCGCTTGCGGGCAACCTATCGATGGACGATAATGCCGGCGCGATGCTGCGGAATGCCGGCGCGATGCTGCGGAATGCCGGCGCGGTGCTGCCGGCGCCCGGCCTGCAGCCCCCGCCTCGCCTCCAAGACGCGTCACGAATCGCGGTGGTTGCCTGCTCTCTTTTATGTCGCGCGCTTGCGCGCTAGGTACTCCGGCTGGAAAGGACCCTGCCCATGAACGGCGCTCTGGTCACCGAGCTGTACGAGCGCATCGACATGCTGCCCATCGTCGACATCCACACCCACGTGAACTGGAAATCGCCCACGGCGACGAACATCGGCGACATCCTCAGCTATCACTATTACACCGAGCTGGCCAACGCGGCCGCGTTCCAGGAGGGCGGGTTTCCGTACGACGATCCGGAGGCGCTCACCCGCGTCATCTTGCCCAAGCTGGCCCACCTCCGCAACACGGTGCAGTACGACTGGCTGATGACCATCTCCCGCGAGTACCTGGGGATCGACCCGTGGGAGTGGGAGCCGGAGAACTGGCGCTTTATCTATGACCAGTCGGTGGAGGTCATGGGGCGGCCCGAGTGGCGCCAGGAGCTGATCGCCCAAGCCAACATCCGTCGCGTGTTCCTCACCAACCAGTATGACGACGATCTCGACGGCCTGGACACATCGTTCTACACGCCCTGCCTGCGGTGCGAGCCCTTTGTCACCGGCCTGCACCACGCCCAGGAGCGCGAGGGGCTGGCCGCCTTCCTCGGGCGGCCTCTACGCGCCCCCGAGGACGTCGTCGCCGCCATCGACCGCACCTTCCAGCGCTTTGTGGCGCACGGCATGGGCTACGCCGCCATCTCGACCCCCACCAACCTCATCACCTTTGAGGTGGCCGACGAGGTCGTCGGGCGGCTGCTGGCTCAACTCGTCGAATCGGGCGAATGGAGTCCCGAGGAACGCCAGGTATGGGCGGCATGGGCCATGAACCGCATCGCCGACGCCTGCCGTAAGTATGACCGCCCCTTCCACCTCATGATCGGCGTGAATCGCGACGCCTATGCTCAGGGCGTGCCGTCGGGGCGCGACCTCTTTGACTCGGTGAACTCGATGCACGGCTACGACTACTTGTTCAACGCCTATCCCGAGGTGCGTTTTCCCACGGCGGTGCTGGCCGACACCACGGGGCTGGAACTCACCGCGGCGGCCTGGATCCGCCACAACGTCTACCCCTCGGGCCACTGGTGGTACAGCAATCAGCCGACGGACATTGCCCGGGAGGTGCGCCGCCGCATCGATACCGTGCCGGGCAACAAGAGCATCGGCTACTTTTCCGACGCCTACTATCTGGATTTCGTCCTGCCAAAGTTCGGGATGTTCAAGTTCGAACTGGCGCTGGCCCTCGCCGAACGCATGGAGCGCAGCCTGGTGCACCCCAACATGGAGCCGTTCTCGATGGACGATGCGCTCGAGATGGCGGAGAGCCTGCTCATCGACAATCCGGCGCGCATCCTGGGGATACCGGGGCTGTAGGGCGCGCACGCTGACCGATCGGGGGTTTGGATCGCCGCAGTGCCGGGCCGCACGGCGTGCGGCCCCCGATGTATCATCTGCCCATTGCGGTCACGGCCTGACGCCGCTATAATAGGTCGAGACTGACCCGCTCGGCGCCGCGGACGCCCCCTCATCCCACCCGACGCCGCCCCCCCGGCGCCCTGTCCATTCGTGGTGATCGTCGTTAGCGTTCACACGATTGAGCTGCGAGCCAAGCAAATGCTGGGGAACCCCTCGATCGGCTGGGGCAAGACGGTGGCACAGGTGCTCCGCCTGGGGCGGCTGCACTTTATCGGCGCGGGGCTGCTCCTCTTCCTATTCGGCGCGCTGCTGGCGGCGCTCCACGGCGCCGACCTGGCGTTGCAGCGCCTCATCCTGGGGTACCTCGCTTTCTTCCCCGCGCACCTGTCCGTCTCGTACAGCAACGACTACTTTGACACAGAGGTAGACGCTTTGGCGCGTCCCACCCTCTTTACCGGTGGTAGCGGCGTGTTGGTCGCCAATCCACGCCTGCGCCCGGTGGCCCTTCGGCTGGCAGTCGGCCTCATGGCATGCTCGGTGCTCTTGGGCGCGCTCTTTACCCTGACCTCCGACCTCCCTCTGTGGTTCTTGGGATACCTGATAGTGGGCAACTTCCTGGGGTGGTTCTACTCGGCGCCGCCGCTGCGCCTGTCAGCGCGGGGGTTCGGCGAGGTCGCCACCACCCTCACCATCGGCCTGGCGGTGCCCAGCATGGGCTACCTCGTCATGCAGGGACGGCTCGACAGCGGCTTCTGGCTGCTGGTGCCTCCGCTGCTCCTGGTGGGGCTTGCGTTCATCCTGCTGGTCGAGATACCCGACATGGAGGCGGACCGCAAGGGGGGCAAGAACACCCTCGTCTCGCGCGAGGGGCGGCGCTTTGCCTTCGTGGGGGTGGGGGCGCTGTTTGTCACCGTCACGGCGCTGTTCGTGCTGCTGGCGGCCCTCTACCCCGAGCACCCCGCCCGCCTGGATGCCATCGCCGCCTACTCGCTGCTGCCGGCGGTGCCCGCGCTGGCGGGCGCCATCCGCCGGCCGGTGGCCCGCGCCGCCGCGGCGCACTATGTGAGCGTCAACCTCGTGGCGCTCGTGGCGTTCGTGGCGGTGACCGACGCGCATCTGTGGTGGTTGGTGGTCCGGTAGGCAGGGCGCGACACGCCGGCACGGGCCGCGGGCCGAACAGCGTTCGGCCCCTACACACGGTTCGTCGGCCGTGGACACCCCCACGAGGATCGACCGCCGCATGGCTGTAGGGCGCGCACGCCGACGATCCGGGGTTTGGATCGCCGCGCCGCGGGCCGCACAGCGTTCGGCCCCGACACACGGTTCGTCGGCCGTGGACACCCCCACGAGAACCGGCCGCCGCATGGCTGTAGGGCGCGCACGCCGACGATCCGGGGTTTGGATCGCCGCGCCGCGGGCCGCACGGCGTTCGGCCCCTACACACGGTTCGTCGGCCGTGGACACCCCCACGAGAACCGGCCGCCGCTGTAGGGCGCGCACGCCGACGATCCGGGGTGTGGATCGCCGCGCCGTATCGCGTTCGGCCCCGACGCACCGGCCGAGAGCTACCGTCGCCAACGATCGAACTCGCGGAACGCCTCCAGCATCACTTCTTTCTTCCACAACGGCACGCCGATCGCCTCGCCGTCGCCATAGTCCGAGAGGACGAACCCGCCCTCCGGCGTGGCCCAGCGCTCCAGCAACAGCCCCGCCTCCTCGCGGATGGCGTCGGCGTCCTTGAACGGCAGCGTCGCCTGGATGTCGCACAGCGACTCGAAGCAGATGCGGCCGGCGAACCGCTCGCCGATCTCCTCGATCCCCAGGGCGCGCGGCTGCTGCAGGTTGATGACGTCCAACCCGATCTCGATGAGCGGCTCGATGATGGCGTTCACCTTGCCACAGGAGTGCATCCACACGTCCCACCCCTGCGCGTGGGCCGCCTCAAAGATGCGGGCGTAGCGCGGCTGAAAGAAATCGCACCACATGCGCGGGCTGACGAACGTGGCCAGCTCCGTGCCCCAGTCGTCGGTGAAGGTGAAGCCGTGGATACGCCCGGGAAGGCGCGCGCCGATGTTGCCGATCACCGCCACGTCGAACGCTACGATGCGGTCGGCCAGATCCTCCATGCGCCCCCGGTCGGTATATAGCTCGGTGAGGACGTTGGTCATTCCCCGCAAGGAGTGCATACGTTCAAAGAGAAGCATAAAGATGCTCGTGGTGACGTACTCTTCCTCCGAGCCGTCAAAGCGCTCCTCCATGCCGGCATAGTAGGCGGGGTCGTCGGGGTCGGGCCAGCGGTAGCGCTCGAAGGCGCTCCAGTCCTCCAGCGGGTGCCCCTTTACCTGGCCCATATTGGCCACGGCGCTGCGCGTCCAGAGGCAGCCCCACTCGTCGTACGTCTCGCGCAGGGCGTGGTCGCCGGTGCCGACGGCGTTGGTGGCCACCGAATGCGTGTCGCTGATCCCGAGCGAAGCGAACCGCAGCGGCAGGCGGTCAGGCCCCTGAAAGTGGACGGCCCGCTTGACGACCTCGTAGGATGACATGACCATGGTATTCCCCATCACCTGTGCGAAGGCGGCCACCCGTTCGTGACCATCGATTGGTGGCGGCACTATAGCACAGGCGACCATTGGCGGCTAGGGCGCGTGAGCGGCGCCCCCTCGCCGACCTCGCCGAGCCGTAAACGGCCCGTCTGGCCCCCCAAGCCGGCCGAGGCGGGCTCACCCCGTCCGCGCGTCGCTCCGCAGCGCGCCTCGACGCGCTTGTCCGTTCAGCCGCCGGCCTTGGCCGCGGGTGGAGGCTTGCCGCCGTCGTACGCCGAGCCGTAAACGGCCCGTCTGGACCCCCAAGCCCGCCGAGGCGGCTCACCCCGTCCGCGCGTCGCTCCGCAGCGCGCCTCGGCGCGCTTGTCCGTTCAGCCGCCGGCCTTGGCCGCGGGTGGAGGTTTGCCGCCGTCGTACGCCGAGCCGTAGCGGCCTGGACCCCCAAGCCCGCCTCGGCGCTTACCCCTCGCGCGTCGCTCCTGAGCGCGCCTCGGCGCGCTTGTCCTTGGCCGCGGGCGGCACTTGTGCCATAATGCTGCGGTGTCACCGTCAGGCCGCAACCCACCGAGGGAGAGAGCCGCCATGCGATCCGTGTCATCGCCCGCCGAGGCCCCCGAGGTCTCGCGCTACCATATCGTCGACCTCGTCCTGGCGCCGCCCGACGCCCCGGCGGCGGGCAGCCCCTTTGATGTGCCCTTTGCCGCCACCTTCTGGGGGCCCGAGGGGCAGGCGTTCACAATCCCCGGCTATTATGACGCCGAGGCCGGCTATGTGGTGCGCTTCTCGCCTACCGTCGAGGGGGCCTGGCGCTACGCCGTCTCCTCCGCGGCCGGCTTCATGGACGGCCTGGGGGGCGCCGTGCGCTGCACACCCCACGACCACCCGCGCCTCCACGGCCCGCTGATGGTCGACCCGGCCTACCGGCATCACTTTCGCTACGAGGACGGCACGCGCTGCTACCTGGTGGGTTACGAGGTCAACTGGCTCATGATGGTCGACCAGAGCCCGTCGGACCTGACGCGCATCGACGCCCTGCTGGACAGCATCCAGGGCGTCGGGTTCAACATGGTCACCGTGAACGCCTATGCCCACCACTTTATGCGGACGCCCGAGCGGGAGGAGGACGCCCGCCTCGTGGCGCCGGATCTTGCGCCGTGGGTGGGCGGCAACGAGGCACCCGACTATAGCCGGTTCGACGCGGCCTTCTTTTCCCACTATGACCGCGTCATGCTCGACCTGCTGGATCGCGGCATCCTGGCGCACATCATGATCCAGGTGTACAACAAGCACGTAAACTGGCCGGAACTCGGCTCCCTCGACGACGACCGCTTTTGGCGGTACGTGGTGGCGCGCTACCAGGCGTTCTGCAACGTCATCTGGGACACGGCCAAAGAGTCGTACTACCAGCCCGCCGAGTACGTCTGGAGCCGCATCGGCCTCATCCGCGACCTGGACGGCTACCGGCGCCTGTTGACGGTGCACGACGCTTCGGTGCCCCACTGGCCCCACAGCGAGCGCAACGCGCGTCTGTATGCCCCCACCAAGCGCCTCAGCGACGCCATGGCCGATTTCAAGAGCGACCAGATCCACGAGGCATGGTACGAGGACGCCGAACGCAACTATACCGCCGCCCAGCGCCCCTACGTGAACATCGAGTACGGCTACGAGCAGGGCGCCTACGACCTCCCTACCGGCTGGGCCCGGCAGGACTGGCGCGAGGTGCTGCGGCGCACCTGGCTGGTCACCATGGGCGGCGCCTACCCCAACTACTATTTCTGCAACACCGCCTGGGATCTGTTCCTGCCGACGCCGGAACCGCCGGGGTATGCCCCGCATCGCCTGTACATTCAGTTCTGGCAGGATACGCGCTACTGGCTCCTAGCGCCCAACCCCGCCCCCCTGGGGCCCGAGCGCGCCTCCGGCACCTACTGCCGCGCCGCCGAGGGACAAGAGTACGTCGTCCTCGATCTCACGGGCGCCGGCTTTTGGCTGACCATCGCGGGCGCCACGGGGCGCCTGGCCGCCACCTGGTTCAACCCCCTGAGCGGCGAGCGCATCGACGCCGGCAGCGTCGGCGACGGGCGGCACCGTTTTGTGCCGCCGTGGGGGCTCGAGAACTGGGCAGTGTTGCACGTGCGCGCCTGACCGCGCGCTTGCGGTTTACCCAAGGAGGAGTGCTGTGCCTACAGAAGTGCGCCCGCGCAGTGAGGTACCGCTCGAGTTCACCTGGGACGTGGCCGCCATCTTTGGCTCGGACGCCCAGTGGGAGGACGAGTTCGCCGCCGTGTCCGACGAGGCCGCCGGCCTGGCGCGCTTTCGCGGCCACCTGAGTGACGGCCCGGCGACGTTGGCCGACTATTTCGAGGCCGCCGAGCACGCCCTGCGTCGCCTTGGCCGCGTCCTCATCTATGCCAGCAACCAGCACGAGGTGGACACCACCGACCAGGTGGCGGCGGCGATGAACGACCGCTCTGTGGGGCTGTATGCCCGCGCCATGGCCACCATCTCGTTCGCCGAGCCCGAGATCCTCGCCCTCGGCTTCCCCGCCCTGAGGCGTTGGCTGGCCCAGGAGCCGCGCCTCGCCATCTATGCGCATTACGTCGATGCGCTGGAGCGCAAGCAGGAACACGTGCGCTCGGCCGAGGTGGAGCAACTCCTCAGCGAGGTGATGGATCCCTTTGCCACCGCGGAGCGCATCCACGGCATCCTGGCGGACGCCGATCTCACCTTCGCCCCCGCCCACCACGGTGACCCCGAGGCTGAGTCGATCCCTGTGGCCCAGGGCAACATCGACGCCCTGCTCACCGACCCCGACCGGGAAGTGCGGCGCACGGCGTGGGAGAGCTACTCTGATGCCCACCTGGCGTACCGCAACACCATGGCGAGCTGTCTGGCGGCGGGCGTCAAGCAGGACGTTTTTCGCGCCCGGGCGCGACGTTACCCCTCGGCGCTGGAGGCCGCCCTGGGCGACAACTTTATCCCGGTGGAGGTGTATCGCAACGTTCTGGACACCTTTGTGCGCAACCTGCCCATCTGGCACCGCTACTGGCGCGTGCACCGCCAGGGGCTCGGCTACGAGCGCCAGCACGTGTACGACATCAAGGCGCCACTGAGCACCAATCCGCCAGTCGTGCCGTTCGAGCAGGCGACTGCGTGGATCAGTGAGGGACTGCAGCCCCTGGGCGAGGAGTACGTGGCCACCATGCGGCACGGACTGCTGGAGCAGCGCTGGGTGGACGTCTATCCCACCCGCGGCAAGCGCGCCGGCGCCTTTTCCACCGGCATGCCCGGCACCTATCCGTATGTATTGATGAACTATGCCGACGACCTGGAGAGCCTCAGTACCCTGGCCCACGAGCTGGGGCACTCGATGCACTCCTTCTTTACCTGGGAATCGCAGCCGTACGTCTACAGCGACTATTCCATCTTTGTCGCCGAGGTGGCCTCCAACACGAACCAGGCCCTCGTCCGCGACTTTCTCTTTCGCACTGTGCCGGACAGGGACTTTCAGATCGGCCTCATCGAGGAGGCCATGTCCAACTTTCATCGCTATTTGTTCCTCATGCCGACGCTGGCGCGGTTCGAACTCGAGATCCACGAGCGCGTCGAGCGGGGCGAGGCGCTGACGGCCGAGAACATGATGGCGCTCATGACCGGCCTCTTTTCCGAGGCCTACGGCGGCGAGGTGGTGGTAGACCCCGGCCGCGTCGGGATCACCTGGGCCGAGTTCCCCACGCACCTCTATGCCAACTTTTACGTCTATCAGTACACCACCGGCATCGCTGCGGCCCGCGCCCTGGCCGAGGGGATGCTGGCGGGCGAGGAGGGCGCGGTGGAGCGCTATATCGCCTACCTGCGCGCCGGCTCGTCGCTCTACCCGCTCGATGCGCTCAAGCTCGCCGGCGTGGACATGACGTCTCCCGAGCCCGTGGAGCGGGCGTTCGCCTACGTGGGGGAGCTTACGGATCGCCTCGAGAGGTTGCTCGCACAGTAGGCATGCGGGGCGCGTTGGGGATGGGAGATGGGCTATTGGCCTTTGGCTCTTGGCCGCCCCGCGGCGCGCCCTACACCCCGGAGGGGATCCGCATGTAGAGGCGGAACGGCGTTCGGCCCGCCATGTGGCGCGTGATCCGCGTGTGGGGGTGGAACGCCGCCCGCCCGCGGCGCGGAGATCCAAACCCCGGAACGTCGGCGTGCGCGCCCTACACCCGCACGAGCGATGTCCGTGTAGGGGCCGAACGCTGTTCGGCCCGCGCCGCACAGACCCCGGCAAGCCAAAGGCCAAGAGCCAACCGCCAAGACCCCGAGGGGCGGCGCCCCTCGCATTCGGCGTCACCAACGATAGGAACGAGCCATGAACAAACTCGCCATCATCACGAGCTTTCTCGGCGCGGCGCGCAACCGCTACATGGTCTACCAGGAGGAACGCCCCCTGGCGACCAAGCTCGCCATGGCCGGCGGCATCGATGGCATCGATGGGGTGGAACTCGCCTACCCCGCCGATTTCGACGACCTCGGGGCGCTGAAGGAGCTGCTGGCGCGCCACAACCTGGGGATCGCCGCGGTGAACTTTCGCTCGCGCCGCACCGGGATGTGGTGGCGCGGCTCCTTTACCTCGGCGTCGGCCGACGAGCGCCGCCAGGTGGTGGACGACCTGCGACGCGCCATGGACGCCGCAGCGGAACTCGGCGTCCGCCGCATCACCACCTGCCCGCTGAACGACGGCGTCGACTATCCCTTCGAGATGGATTACATCCGGGCATACGACGACGCCGCCGAGACCTTTGCCTCCGCCTGCGCCCACGACCGAGGGACGCGGCTGTGCATCGAGTACAAGCAGAGCGACCCCCGCGCCCGCTGCATCTTCGGCACGGCGGGCGAGTCGGCCGCCTTCTGCCAGCTCGTCGGCGCCGACAACCTGGGGGTGACGCTGGACATCGGCCACGCCATCTATGCCGGCGAGCGGCCGGCTCAGTCGGCGGCGCTCCTCGCCAAGGCGGGGCGCTTGTTCTACGTCCACCTCAACGATAACGACGGCCGCTGGGATTGGGACATGCTCCCCGGAGCCTACCACCCCTGGGAGTTTGTCGAGTTCTTTTACACGCTGCGCAAGCTGGGTTACGAAGACGACTGGTACGGCTACGACGTCTTTCCCAAAGAGATCGACACCGTCGAGACCTTCCGCGCCACCGTGGAGCTGACACGCAAGCTCGAGTCCATCACAGACCGCGTCGACCCGGCGCGCATGGAGCAGCTCATGTCCGCGCGCGATCCGAACGCCGTGGTGACGTATCTGTATTCGTTGCTCTAGGCGGTCGGCTTTCGGCGATCGGCTGTCAGCTCTCGGCGGTCGGCGCGATCAGCGCGCGGCTCCGGGCTGTTGGCGATTGGCTGTTGGCCCGTGGCGGCGGGCAGTGCCCGTTCACACGGCGCGACAAGCCGAGAGCTGTCAGCCGACAGCCGATGGCCAAGAGCCAACGGCCAACAGCCCTCGGCAAAGAGCCGCTCAAGTAGGAGACGCCCATGCCCACCTGGAAACTGAGTGCCAACGCCGCCTTCTTTGGGCTGCAGCGCGACCGCTATACCGAGTATCACCCCGCAGTGAGCCTCGAGGAAAAGATCGCCCGCGTGGCGCGGGTGCCGGGGATCACCGGCATCGAATGTAAGTACCCGACCGACCTGGAGGACGTACCCCGCGTCCAGCGGCTGCTGGACGCACACAACTTGACCCTGTCGGCCGTCAATGTGGATACCAAGGACGCCGCCCACTATCGCTACGGCGCCCTCTCCGCCGCCGACCCGGCGGCGCGCCGCCACGCCGTGGCGCGCCTGCAGGCCGGCATGGACGTGGCCGCCGCCATGGGCGTGAACCTGGTGACCACCTGCCCCCTCGCCGACGGCCACGAGTACCCGTTCCAGATGGACCACCTGGCCGCCTGGGGCCGCATGGCCGAGTCGGTGCGCGAGGCCGCCGCCCACCGCCCCGACGTGCGCCTGGCGCTCGAGTACCAACCCCACGACATGCAGGCGCGCCCCATGCTGGCCAACGTGGGCAAGCTGCTGCACCTGCTGGCGCGGGTGAACCTGCCGAACGTCGGCGCCACCCTCGACATCGGCCACGCCATCGCCGCCGGTGAGACCCCCGCCGAGTCCATCGCCCTCCTCGTGCAGACCAACGCCCTGTTCTACGTGCACTCGAACGACAACACCGGCGACGGCGGGGACTGGGACATGGTCTCGGGGTCGGTGCATTTCTGGCAGTACCTGGAGGCGCTCTATACCCTCGACCGCCTGGGGTACGATGGTTGGATCGGCGCCGATATCAAGTGCCCGCTCATGGACGCCGTGGACGCCTTTGCCGCCAACACCCTCATGCTGCGCCGCATGATGACCCTGCTGGACCGACTCGATGCGCAGCGCATGGCGGATCTGGTGACGGGCGAGGGCAACACGCGGGCCGTATTCGGCTACCTGATGGATCACCTGGTGCCCGACGAGAATGAGGGCCCGACGGGACGCTGATTCCGCTGATCCGACGCTGATTACCGCTGATCGGAACCAGAATCGCCATGAGGCCTGCGGAGATCTGTGGCTAACCTGCGGAGTCCGCGTACCATCGATGACGTTTACGACGCATTTGTGAGGGGGATGACGCATGACACTGGTCGAGCGGGCGGGGGAGCTGCTGCATACCTTCAAAGGTGATGCCTACATCTATGGCGCCGGCGTGTTACCGCGCATCGGGGAGCGCGTCGCCGCGGTAGGGACGCGCGCCGCGCTGGTGCGCGATCCCTTCCCCGGCAGCGCCGAGCCCCTGGACGTGATACGGCGCTCGCTGGCAGCCGCGAGCGTCACCACGTGCGTCGAGGTGGACGGCGCGCGCCCCAACGCCCCCCGCGAGGACCTGGCCCGCATCACCGAGGCGCTGCGCGCCGCCGGGCCCGACGTAGTGGTGAGTTTTGGCGGGGGGAGCACCATCGACGCCGCCAAGGCGGCCATGATGCTCGTGACGCTGGGCGGCCGCATCGACGACTATTTCGGCACCAGTCTGGTGACGGCGGCGCTTGAGGCGCGATCGGCCGCGCTCCCGCCCCACGTGGCGGTCCAGACGGCGGCCAGCTCCGCCTCGCACCTGTCCAAGTACGCCAACATCACCGACGTGGCCCGCGCCCAGAAAAAGCTCGTGGTCGACGAGGCGGTCACGCCGGCATGGCCCGTGTTCGACCACACCGTCACCTATACGGCCCCTCCCGCCCTGACCGCCGACGGCGCCCTGGACGGCATCGCGAGCTGCCTGGAGGTGCTCCTCGGCGCCGTGGGCCGGCCTCACTATGACGCCATGTGCGAGCTGGCGCCGGTGGGCGTCGGTCTGGTGCTGGAGCACCTGCCCGTCGCCCTCGCATCGCCGCGCGACGCCGCGGCCCGCGAGGCTCTGGCGCTGGCCACCGACCTGGGCGGCTATGCCATCATGCTGGGGGGCACCAGCGGCCCCCACTTGAACAGCTTTTCCCTGGTGAACGTCATGTCGCACGGCCGCGCCTGCGCCCTGCTGGGGCCCTACTATACCGTGTTTTATGCCCCCGCCTGCGAGGAACCGCTGCGCCTGCTGGGCGACGTCTATCGCCGGGCGGGGCTGCTGAGCGACGCCCTCGACCAGCTTCACGGGCGAGAGCTGGGAGTCGCCGTGGCTCGGGCGATGATCGCCTTCCTCGACCGCGCCGGGCTGCCCACGCGGCTGCGCGACGTGCCCGGCGTCACGCCGGACCTCCTGGAGCGCACGCTGGCCGCCGCCAAGGACCCGCAGTTGCGCATGAAGCTGGAGAACATGCCCGTGCCCCTCACGGCGGATCTGGTGGACGCCTACATGGGGCCGGTGCTCCGGGCGGCCTACGGGGGGGACCTGGAACTGGTGCGCAACCTGTGAGCGCCTGCGGGTCGTCTCGGACGCCCGATCATCCTACGGGGGAGGAACGCCTGTGGCCATGACATCGAAGGAGCGCGCCCGCGTCGCCCTCAGCGGCGGGGCGCCCGACATGGTGCCCCTGGGCGATTTCGCCATCGACGCCGACACCGCCCGCCACATCCTGGGGCACGAGACGTACGCCCGCTCCAAGGCGAAATGCCAGATCGCCTATTGGGGGGGGCGCCGCGACGAGGTGGTGCAGAGCCTCATCGAGGACACCATCGAACTCTACCGCCGCCTCGACGTATACGACATCGTCAACCTCTGCGCCATGACCCTCGGCCTCGTGCCGCCCAAGGGCTATCGCCCCGAGGCCCCGCGCCGTGTCGACGAGGTGACCTGGGAGTACCCCGACGGTCGCGTGCTCAAGTACTCGGACGTCACCGACGACATCACTCTGGTGTACGATCCCCAGCAGTGGACGCGACCCATCCGGGCCGAGGATTTCCCCCTCGCCTACGACGCGCAGCCGCCCGACCCCTCGACGCTCGAGATGGTGGATGCCGTGGTGGCGGCGCTGGGCCGCGAGCGGTTCATCATCGGCCCCTTCCCCCGCGCCGAAGAGTGGGTGCAGCCCGGCGGCATGGAACGCTCCCTCATGCTCATGGCGGAGGAGCCCGACCTCATGGAGCGCGCCCTGGCGTCGTCCCTGGCGCACGCCCGCGCCGAGCGCGCCGCCTGGACGAACCCCGGGTTCGACGCCGTGATGGATGGCACCGACTGGGCGTTTCGTTCCGGCACGTTCATGTCGCCGCGCATGTGGCGGCGCTTTTGCTATCCGGCCCTGGCCGACAACGCCCAGGCCGCCCACGCGGCGGGGCTGCTGTTCGTGCAGCACGCCTGCGGCAACAACTGGGCCATCCTAGACGACATGCTGGCGGCGGGCGTCGACTGCTACCAGTCGATCCAGGCCACCGCCAGCATGGACCTGGCCGAGGTCAAGGCGCGTACCAGGGGGCACATGGCGCTGTGGGGCGGCGTGCCGGTGGAGCACCTGGTATCAGGCACGCCCGATGAGGTGCGCCGCGACGTCCGCGAGGCGATGGCGGCCGCCAAGGAGGGCGGTGGCTACATCCTGGGCTCCAGCCACAGCATCGCCGTAGGCACCCGCTATGACTGCTTTATGGCCATGTTGGATGAGTTCGTGCACTGCCGCGCGTATTAGTTCGGTTATGAGTTGTGGGTTGTGAGTTTCGGGTTGCGGGCTACGCGCCCAACAGATATGGTGGTTGCAGGTTCCAGGTTGCAGGTTACAGGCACAAGCGGGGCCATCCGCAATAGGATGTAACCTGTCACCTGAAGCCTGCAACACGGCATACCCGTCCGTCCGGCAACCCGCAACACATAACCCACAACTCACAACCAACCCGTTCCTACAGCCGCCCAAGATAGCCCGCGATGCGAGAGCGGAGCGCGGGGAGTAGTTCCGTGGTGTAGACGGGGTCCACGTCCCAGAGGCGAGACAGGAGTTCGTCGCGCGGCAGGGCGCCGGGCGGATCGGGGACGTCGGTACGCGCGGGGTAGTAGCCCGCCTCGAGCCAGGGCGCGTATCCCTGGCCGCCCCCGGTACTACCATAGAGCCAGCGCACGGCGAGCTTGGCGGCCTGCGGGTGTGGCGCCCGATCGACGATGGCGATGGCGGCCGGCCAGCGCAGGCCAGCCGTGGGCGCCAGCTTCCAGAGCGGCGCAAAGCTCAGCTCCCCGCGTCGCACCTTGATATACTGCTCGTATCCGCATAGCCCCAGCCTCGTCTCGCCGCCCTCCCCCACCCAGCGCGACACGTCGGCGTCGCCATGCAGGATTACGGGCTGGTTGGCCAGCAGCGACCGAATCCAGAGGCACCCCGCATCGGCGCAGTCGTCGTCCAACGGCGGCTCCTGCTCGAACTCGGCGCGGTAAGCCTCCGCCATGTCATCGGCATGCTGGGCCACCGTGGCCAGCAGGTACAGGGTTCGGTCGTCCACCAGCGGGTCCGACAACGCCACCCGGCCGGCCCACTCGGGGCGCGTCAGGTCCCACCACGTGTCCACCGACGAGGGCGCCGCACCCCCGCCCGACACCACCATGAGGGCGCTCCAATGGTGAACGGGCAGGCCGCCCACCCGAGCCTCCGGCAGCACCTCCCCGAGGTCGTTCGGCACATAGGGCCACAGCCAGCCACGAGAGGCAAGATCGTGGGTGCGCATGGGATCGGCCACGAGGAACACGTCCGCTGCGCTCGAGCCCCGTTTGGCGTCCTCACCAAGGCGCAGGGCGATGTCACCCGCGCTCCAGGTGTATCCCTCGACAGCCATTCCCGGGTGGACGTCCACCATCGCCTCCAGCGCCGTCAATCCGCGCGATGAGTCGCTGTAGAGCATCACCAGCCCCTCATCGAGCGCCCCCCGGCGCAGGGCTTCGGCGTCCTCCTCGGGGGCCGCGTGGGGGCCGAGGCCGGCGCGCTCGAGCCAGCCGTCGTCGGGGAGTTCGGCGGTGGGCGTCGCCACAGGGGTGCTGATCAGCGGCGTGACGCGCACCGGCGTGGGCCGGGTGGGCTCGGGCGTGGCCGTCGGCGGGACGGCGGTCGGGCGCTGCTGGCTCAGGGGGAACGGGGGAGCCCCCTTGTCCGGGAATGGTTCGCAGGCCGACAACAGCGAGGCGACGAACACGAGCGAGATGGCGGCGATGTGGGCGCGATGCGAGAGCATTGTTCCTCCGCGCGACATTATGGCACAGGTCGCGCCTCACGGCAACGAGGGCCTGGACGTCGCACCCGCACCCTACGTCGCGCCGCCTGCCGAATCGTGCTATAATCTCATGGTCATTGCGTTCACGTCACCGTCTCATGGAGGAATCAACATGCAGCGAAAGCCCACGAGTCTGCGTATGGTGGGCATCGGTTTTCTGGCCCTTGTTGCCATAGTCATCGTGTTTTCTAGCTATACCATCGTCGGCCCGGGACACCGCGGGGTGGTGGTGATGCTGGGTAGGGTGGAGCAGACCACGTTGGGCGAAGGGTTCCATCTGGTCGTTCCGCCCGTGCTGCGCCAGGTAGTCGAAGTGGATGTGCGTACGAAAAAGATGGAGGTCAACGCCGAGGCCGCCTCCTCAGACATGCAGCTGATCCAAGTGACCGGCGTGCTGAACTATCACCTGAACCCCCAGGACGTCAGCAGCCTCTATCGCGACGTGGGTCTCGACTTTGAGAACATTATCATTGCGCCCGCCATGCACGAGGCGATCAAGGCGGCGACGGCGCGGTTCCGCGTCGAGCGCATCCTCGTCGAGCGCGCCGCGATCAAGGAGGACATCCAGTCACTCCTCACCGCGCGCCTCGCCGAGAACAACATCGTCGTCGACCAGTTCTCGCTGGCCAACGTCGAGTTTTCTGACGAATTCAACGCCGCCATCGAGCGCAAGCAGGTGGCGGAGCAGGCCGCCCTCCAAAAGCAGTACGAACTCCAGGCGGCGCAGAAGGATGTCGAGATCTCCCTCGCCACCGCCGAGGGCCAGAAAAAGGCCGCCGTCATTGCCGCCGAGGGTCGCGCCGAGGCGCGCAAGGTCGAGGCACAGGCCGAGGCCGAGGCGCTACAGCTCATCGCAGGTCAGCTTCGCGGCAATCCCGACCTCATCAAGTACGAGTGGGCCACGAGGCTCTCGCCCGGCGTCTCGACGGTGCTCCTCCCCTCGGATCAGGACTTGATCCTGAGCGCCGATTCGCTCGTGACGCCGTAGGACGCTTCGGCGCCGGGAGACCTCTCCCACCTAGAAGACCTTCCGAAGGTCCCCCCGCGGACAGCCTGCTGTAAGCCAAGGCTGCTGCAGGGGGACCTTCGGGAGGTGGCGCGGGTAAACTGCAACCGCCATTTGACAGGGCGTCGTCGCGTCAAGACAATGATCGCACATGCAGCATACCACCACCAAGCCGGAGAGAACCGTGATCGACTACTGGACCGTCGGGCACGGCGCCCAGCCGCCCGAGCGCCACGCGGGGGCCGCCCTCGACCTCAAAGCGCGCCTTCCCGAGCGGGGCTGGCGGCTCGTGTGGGGCTTTCGCCGGATCCCCACGGGGGTCGCGCTGCGCATGCCGCCGGGAGCCGTGGTGCGCGTTACGGGGCGAAGCAGCAGCTTCTTGCGGGGCATCATCGTGCACGATGGCCTCATCGAATCCGAGTTCAACGGTCGCGAGGTCTGTGCCCTGGTGTACAGCCCGTGGCCGCGCATCGTTCGCCACGGTGAGCGCATCTGCCAGATGTGGGCCCTGGCCGTCGATCGCGGTGCCTTCCATGCTCTGGAGGAGGCGCCCGACGACGTGACGCCGGGCAAGGCCGGGTTCGGTTCCACCGGCCGCTGAGCGCGGGACGCCGCCATCCACCGCGCCGCACGAGAAAGGGTCTGTGTCCATGAACGTTCGCCCACTGGCCGCCATCATCCGCCGGGCTTTGGACTGGGCCGGTCGCCACAGGGTCACCGTCGGTGTGACCCTCCTCTCCCTGGCGGGGATCGTGGCCCTGAGTTGGTTCGTGAGCCTCGCCGCCTCGCCGGCGCGACACGTCGGCGAGCCCATCCGGCTGGACGCCTACGGCCGGCCGGGCGTCGAGGTGCGCATCATCCACCCGACGCGCCTGACGGTGGTCGACACCGGCGACCGGGCGCGGCGCGTCACCCTCTCCGCCAGAGCCCTCGACGCGTCGGCGACCGAGCCCGTGGAAATGGTGCTCCCCCTGCCCGACCATGCGGTGGCGTTTGTGGACGCCAATGGTGACCATGTCCCCGGGCGGGTGCGGCTCACGCCCGGCTCTCCCGATGCCCTGCCGCACGACCTGCGCCTGGCACACGGCAACACGCAACTCCAAGGCGGGCTCATCTTCCCCTACCGGGTGTGGATCGTGCCGCGCCTCGTCACGGAGGGGGGCACCACGCCGATAGCCGAACTGGCCTTTGAGGTGCGCCTGGAGAGCGTGTGGGGCCAGTCGATGCGCACCTTTGCCAACGGCGTGGCGCGCTATGGCACTCCCTACGTGCTGTTGCTCATCCTGGCAGCGGCCGCCCTCCCCGTGGCCCGACGGGCATGGCGTCGGAGGGACCTGGCGCACGCGAGACACCTGGCCGCCGCTTATGGGCAGCTCACAGAGCACGTCAAACTGGAGCGCTGGCCCGAGGCGCGGCAGATCATCGAGAGCATCCGCGCCCTCCAACCCCACTATCGCGACATCGATCGCATCGATACCATGGTGACCTCGGCCGAGATGGCCACCTGGCGACGCGAGCAGCTCTATCAGATTGGCGTCGAGGCGTACCGCGCCCGCAACTGGCCCTCAGCCGTGCAGGCGTTCGGCGCCATCGAGGAAGAGACGCCGTACTATCGCGAGGTGGGCTTTCTTCGGCGCACCGCCGCGTTGTACGCCGATCTTGCCAGCCGCGATCGATCCCGCCGCGTCGCGGCGGCTCAAGAGTTGGGCGAGATTGCCGACCTTATCGATATGACGCCGCTGCTGCACGCCCTCGGCGATAGCAGCGAGGCGGTGGCAGACGCCGCCTCGGAGGCGCTCGGGCGCATCGGCGTGGACGCCTTTGACGTGCTGCTCTCGGGCCTGGCCATTGACAGCCCACCAGTGCGCGAGCGCTGTTTTCGCCTCATTCTGGGCATGGGACAGACGGCTCGCCCGGCGCTGCTGGGCGCCCTGCGATCGAGCGATCCACGCGTAACGGCGCCCGTCGCACAGCTCCTCGCCTCGCTCGGGGCCCGCGACGAGCTGGCCGACGCTCTGCTGGCGGCGCCCGAGCCACACCAGGCGGGGATCGTCGAGGCCCTGGCATCCGAGGGGATGGCCGCCTGCAGCGCCCTGCTCGGCGCCCTGCTCGAGGCGCCCCAGGAGCGCCAGCAGACCATCATCAACGCCCTGGCGGCGCTCAAGCTGCGCGTCGATCTGGACCGTCGCATCGACGAGGCGATCCGCTCCACGCGCGATCCCGCCGAGCGCGAGCTGCTGCAGCGGGCGCAGCGAGTGCCGGCCGCCCCCTTTGGAGTGGCGGGAGATGCTCCCGCCGTGGATGTGCGACACGAGGCGCCTCCCGCCGAGGAGCGCGATGCGCCCTCGGCTCCGGGCAGTCGCGTGTTGCGCCTGTTCGAGCGCCGGACGTCGTTGCAGTCGGGACTGCGGGCGTCGCGGCCGCCGGCCGGTTCGGACGATTAGCCGGGCGGCGCGCGACGCGCCCCGCACCCGGCCCTGGAACTCGCCTTCGACGGAGTGACAATGGCACGCATTCTGGTAGCCGACGACGATCCCCATATCGTCC
Source organism: Anaerolineae bacterium (assembly GCA_040768165.1). Lineage (GTDB taxonomy): Bacteria > Chloroflexota > Anaerolineae > UBA1429 > UBA1429 > DUUT01. The sequence continues at coordinate 143,986 of JAXGNH010000014.1, read as the reverse complement.
TGTTGGTGGAGCGGACACTCAGTCGCGCCGGCCATCAGGTGATTCCGGCGCACACCGGCGCCGAGGCCGTCGAACGGCTCAAGGCCGCGGTGCCCGATCTCGTCATCCTCGACATCGTCATGCCTGCCCTCACCGGCATCGACGTCTGCCGGCACATGCGCATGCACCCGTCCCTCACATCGGTGCCCATCCTCTTCCTTACCATGAAAGAGGACATCCAGACCAAAATCGCCGGCTTTGAGGCGGGCTGCGACGACTATCTCACCAAGCCGTTCAACGTGAACGAGCTAGAGTTGCGGGCCAGGGCGCTGCTCAGGCACACCATCAAGCCTCCGGCCTCCGGGGCGCTGGCTGTGGGCCCAATCCGCGTAGACCCCAACTCGGGGGCCGCCCTGATCGACGGGCAGCCGGTGGAGCTGACGCCTGTCGAGTTCGAACTCCTCTACTACCTGACCGCCCACGCCGGTGAGGTGTTAGCCACGGAGCGGCTGCTGCAAGATGTGTGGGGCTATCCGCCCGGCACCGGCAACCCGAGCCTGGTGCGCATGCATGTGCTCAACCTCCGCCGCAAGATCGAGCCACAGCCGGCGCGTCCCTCTTTCCTGTGCACCGTGCCGCGCCATGGCTACATGCTCCAGGCGAGGACGGGCGAGAGCTGATGTGGCCGGCCCGCCTTGATCCGACGCCCGGCGGGCGCCCGCTCCGGGCGCGTTTTTACGCGCTCTTTACGACCACCGGCAGCGTGGCCTGCTACACTCAGGGGAGTGGGCCACGGCGCCAGGATCACGCCCGTCTGCGGGCGCTGAGAGGCCTTGCCAATCGCCCACCCGTCACGTCCATTGCCTGGCCTGATGCATCCGGTTCAGGCTCGCCGTACGCCGTGACCCCAGACAAGATGGAGCAAACCGGTTGACAGCGCATCGAGCGACGACACAGGCAATGGTGGAATGCGGCCGCGTCTTGGTCGTCGATGATGAGGCGCCGGTGCGCCGGCTGATCAGCGCCGTCGTGCGAGGAGCCGGCTGTGACGTGACTGAGGCGGCAGACGGCCAGGCCGCCCTCGATGCCCTGGCCCGGGACAGCTACGACCTGATCATTACCGACCTGCTCATGCCGCGCAAGGGTGGTCTTGCCCTCCTCGAGGAATGCCGCGCTCTCTACCCCGGCACAGACGTGGTGGTGCTCACAGCCTACGGTACCATCCCGAGCGCCGTCGAGGCAATACGCCTCGGCGCCATGGACTATATCAGCAAGCCGTTCGTCGGCGACGATCTGGCACAGCGCGTGCGCCGCTGTCTCGAGACGCGCAGCGCCCGGCCGCAGCCCACCTCCCCCGTGGAGCCACTGGTGGAACTCTCCCGCGTGCTAGGCCGTGTGGGCAGCTCGACGGAGGCACTCGAGAGCATCGTCAGTCTCGTGCAGCGCACCTTTGCGCCCGAGAGCATCGGCCTGGTACTGTTCGAAGATGGCTGGTGCGGCTCACCAAGCGACTCCCCGGGCGACTGCCCCAACGACATTGCCCTGGCGGTCGATATCCTGGCAACCTCCGGAGCCAGGTGTCCCGCCGCACTCGGGTTCCCCGGCCTAGACCGCGAGATGGCCAAGCGGATCGCCGGCCGGCGCAACCCCTGGGCGCTGCGGAGCGCCGGCCCCCTGCACGAGGCGGATTTCGACCGTCCCGAGGGGCGCGCGGTGACGGTGCCGCTGGTCAACGGCGGCGGCGTGCTGGGGTGGATCACGCTGGTGCGCACGGCCGATGCGACGCCCTACACCGAGGCCGACGCCCAGCTGCTGTGCGTCTTTGCCTTCCAGATCGGCATCGCCATGCTCCACTCGCGCACGCATCAGCGGCTGGTGGAGGCCTTTCGCGATCTCGAGCGCGCCACCCTCTCCACGGTGCGCACCCTCTTTGCCGCCATCCAGGCGTTCGATCAGTACACCCACGACCACTGCGAGCGCGTATCGCGCTATGCCTACATGCTGGGCAGACGACTGGGGCTCGACGCGGAGGAACTCGACAACCTCCGCATCGGGGCGCTGCTCCATGACCTCGGCAAGATCGGCATCGGTGACGATACCGTGCGCAAGCAGGGGCGCCTCACCACGGACGAGGTCGACCGCGTGCGCATGCACCCCGTGATGGGCGCCAACATCCTGGCGGACTTGGACGCGTTCCAGGGCGTAGTGCCGATGATCAAGCACCACCACGAGTGCTATGACGGGAGTGGCTATCCCGACGGCCTCGCCGGTGAGGCGATCCCCCTGGGGGGACGCATCATTGCCGTCGTCGACGCCTTTGACTCTATGACGACCGATCGCCCCTACCGACGGGCTCTGTCCATCGGCGCGGCGCTGGAGCGGCTCAGCGCCGTCGCCGGAACCCAGCTCGATCCCGCGCTGGTCGCGGCGTGGTCCGAGATCGTGGCCGAGAGCGAACCCGTGCCCGAAACCGCCTCGGACGCCCTAACCGATTCCCTGTAGGCTCCCGCCGCGCGCCGGGCGCCCGCTCACGGTGCGAACCGTCCTGCCGAAAGCGAGTCATCGTCCATGTCGCAGCGCATCCTTGTCATTGATGACGAGCCCAGCATCGTCAGTTTTTGCAGCCGCCTCTTGGAGCGCATGGGCTATGAGACTCGACCGGCATCGTCGGGCGAGGCCGCCCTCCGCATCCTCGAGGACGAGTGGTTCGACCTCCTCCTCGCCGATATCGTCATGCCGGGGATCACGGGGGTCGACCTGATCGTCGAGGCGAGGAAGCGCATGCCGGACATTGCCGCCGTCATCATGACGGGTCACGGCAGCATTGAGCTGGCGGTGCGCGCGCTGCGCGCCGGCGCCCACGACTTTTTGCTCAAGCCCTTTAGCGCCGCCGATCTGTCCGCGGCCATCGAGCACGCCCTCACGCAGGTGCGGGTAGTGCAAGAGAACCACCGCCTGCACACGCTCCTCCCCCTGCTGCACATCAGCAAGCTGGCGCTCGAGACTACCGATGCCGACGCGCTGCTGGGCCAGGTTGCCGACATGATCCTCGAAGAGGGGCGCGCCGACGGCGTGGTGGCGCTGCTGCGCGATGGCGCCGGCGACCTCGCCTCGCGGGCCGCGCGCGGGTCCGTGCCCGAGGTGCTCGTCCATCCCCCCGCTGACCTCGTAGCGCTGCTGAGCGGCGATGCCGTGCGTCGCGTACCGGTGAGCGATGCGCCGGCTGGCCTGCGCGTCGCCATGGAGGCCGCCGGCCTCTCGGTGCTGCTCATCGTGCCCCTGCGCGCGCCCAGCGGCGCGGTGGGGGCGCTTCTCCTCGTCAGAGGGAGTGGCCACGCCCCCTTGGCGCAGGACGACGATGAGCTGCTGTCCGTGTTGGGCAGCCAGGTCGCCGCCCTGTGGGAAAACGCGCGCCTCGTGCGCCGCCTGGAGGGGTGGAATCGTGAACTGGAGCGCAGCCTCGAGGCATACGCCAGGGATCTGGCGGCCGCCCAGGAGCGGCTGCTCCACCAGGAGCGACTGGCCGTCATCGGCAAGATGGGCGCCAGCGTGGCGCACGAGCTGCGCAACCCCTTGGGCGTGATCGGCAACTCGGCCTACTATCTGATGGCTCGCCTAGGGGACGCCGACCCCAAGGTGGCACGCCATCTGGACATCATCCGGCGTGAGGTGGAGGCGTCGAACGGCATCATCACGAATCTGATGAGTTTCGTCAGCGCCCGCGAGGTGCGGGTGGCGCCCTCGGACCCCAACGCCCTGATGCGGGCGACGCTAGAACGTGCCATCCTGCCCGGCGACGTTGCGGTGCGTCTCGACCTGGCCCCCGAACTCCCCCAGGTGGACCTGGACCCCGATCGGATGCAGCAGGTTTTCTTGAACCTCATCAACAACGCCGCCCAAGCGATGCCCCGGGGTGGCCGCCTCACCGTCAGCACCCGCGTCGAGGACGGCTGTGTGTCCATTGCCTTTGCCGACACCGGCGTGGGGATCGCGGCGGAGGACCGGGCGCGCGTTTTCGAGCCCCTCTACACGACCAAGGCCAAGGGCTTTGGGTTGGGGCTCTCCATCGTCAAGCTCCTGGTCGATGCCCACGGCGGCACGGTCACCGTCTCCAGTACTCCCGGTGCGGGCTCGTGCTTCTCGGTTCACCTCCCCATCGCGCAACGCCCCACTTGACGTTAGCTTTACGCCGGCCTGACCCCGAATTTACGCCCTCTTGACCCGTAAACGACGCCCTCCGGCCTAAGATGCTCCTAGGGTACGGCCGTCCACGGCTAGCGCGTGGCCGACGCCGATGCCACGGACCGCCGGGCGCGCCATCGCCCGGCATGTGGACCCAGGGCTCCACGCCTGGGCGTGGCGTCCAGACGCTCCCCCCACACACCGCGGCATCCTACGTCCAAGGGATGCCGCACCCGCTCCGAGCGGCCTGCATGCGGGGGCCGCGCGGCTCTGCCAGAACCTCGCACCGCCGGCGGCGGCCACCGCCGGTGGACCAGGGAGGGCACCATGTCGATCGTCAAAGTGTCTGCCCGCTCCCAACCCCCGGCGGTGGCGGGGGCTATCGCTGGCATGATCCGCGACCACGGCGCCGCCGAGGTGCAGGCGATCGGCGCCGGGGCGGTGAACCAGTCCGTCAAGGCGATTGCCATCGCCCGTTGCTTCTTGCTACCCGAGGGCATGGACATCGTCTGCCGGCCGTCGTTCGCCACCGTCATCGTGGCGAGCGAGGAAAAGACGGCCATCCGCTTCACCATCGAGCCCAAGAGCCCCAGGCCCATCCCGGCATAGCATAATCTGTTAGGGGCAGCGTACACGCGATAATAGAGCATAGGACGCCATAGAGGTGACACGTGGACCAAGACATGTTACAATGTCTGCCGGAAGAAGATGCAGGCGCTCGCTGCGTGAACGCACGCCGTCCGATGCCGGCAACTCTCGGCGACACATCCGGTCCTGGCTCCATCCGATCTATCGCCGCCTTCGCCAGAGGGGAGCATGCCACCCAAGCCGCCGACGATCGAGCCCATCGATCTCAACATCCTGCCCGAGCAGTATCGTCCGCGCGTCGTGGCGCCCACCATCGTCCTGGTGTGGGTGATCGCGGCGGTGTTGGTCGTCCTGCTCGTGCCCGGGGCCCTCATCGCGCGCTACCACCGCAGTCAGGTGCGCGCGCTGGAGGCCGATTTGTGGGCGGCCGAGGAGACCCTCACTGCCATCCGCACGCCGGCACCGGAGGTCGTCGCCCTCACCGATGAGCTATCGCGCACGGTGCGCGCCCTCAACGCGGCGCAGAACGCCGTGCCCACGGCCCTTGCCACGCACCGCAACTGGGAGCCCATCTTTCAGTCCCTGCTCGACTACGACCCCGCCCGCATCCGCCTCATCGCGCTGAACCAGTATCGCGACGACCTGACCCTCACCGGCCATGCCCTCACCCAGGAGGACGTCCTCGCCTATGCCGGTGGGCTGGAACGCTCGGGCCACTTGGGCCAGGTCATCGTGCAGGCCATGGAGCGCATCAGCCTCCCGACGGCCACGCCGCCCTACCCCCTTACCGCGTCGCCCACCATCGACGGGGCCGCGACGCCGGGCACAGGCCAGGCCACCGTCACCCTCTATGACGCCTACGAGCCCGACGACTATGAGCCCAAGGCGGTCCCCGTGGGTGAGGTGCAGTGGCGCACCTTCAGCCCGCTCTATGACGTCGACCGGGCAACCTTCCTCGGCAAGGCGGGGCGGCGCTACTGCATTCAGGCTGTGCCGGGGGCCGTGGGCGTCGACACCGTCCTCGAGGTGGCGGTGGGCCAGACCGGTTATGTCAATGATGACTGCCATCCCAGTGAGACGACACTTCTGGGCTGCCGGTGCCCCGCGTCGACGGTGCCCTCGCTGTTTGCCTCGATGGTGGAGGCGCAGGTGCCGGCGGGCGCCGACCAGCAGGTGCAGATCACCGTGCGCAACCGCGGCGAGTACGGCGTCCAGCAGCACTATACCCTGTTGGTGAGCGAGCTGCCCGGCGACCCGTGGGAGACGGACGACCAGAACCCCAAGTTGATCGCCGTGGGAGAGGCGCAGCCACGCACCTTTTACCCCGACGGCGACGTCGATCGCGTCTACTGGCCCGTGAAGGCAGGCTACTCCTACGAGTTGGGCACCGCCAGCCTCGCCGTGGGCGTCGACACCGTCCTCACGGTGCAGGCCAACGGCGTCACCTATCACAACGACGACGTGGCGCCGGGCGATGCCTCGTCACGCGTCCAGTTCGACGCCACCGTGGACGGCATCGCCAGCGCCACGGTGACTAACAAGGGGCTCTACGGCCACGATCGTGCCTATACGTTACACCTTCTCTCCCTGGGGGGCGACGCCTACGAGCCCGACGACTATACGCCGAGCGCCATCTCGCACGGCGAGCAGCAGCGTCGCAGCTTTTTTCCCGCGGGCGACATCGACCGCGTCGAGTTCAACGTCAAGGCGGGGCGCGTCTATGAGATGCGCACCGTTAGCCTGACGGTGGGCGTCGACACGGTGCTCTCTGTCCTGGTGGCGGGAATCACGCACAGCAACGATGACGTGGCGCCTGGCGATCCCTCGTCCCGCGTCACGTTCACCGCGCCGACGGACGGGCGCGCCCTGGCCACCATCACCAACCGCGACCAGTTCGGGCCCAACAGGGAGTACGGCCTGTGGCTCTACGAGTTGGCCGGGACGCCCACCCCTGACCTGACGCGCACACCGGGACCCTCGCCGACGCACGGCCCATCCCCCACGCCCGACTGCGGCGACCCCTACGAGCCGGACGATCTCGTAGCGCGCTATATGGCGGTCGGCGAAGAGTGGGTGCGCAACCTCTGCCCGGCCGGCGATGTGGACCGGGCCGTGTTCACCGCCAAGGCGGGCTATGCCTACCAGGTCGAGACGCTGAACCTGGCCGTGGGCGTCGATACCGTCCTCACCGTGCAGCTCGGTGGGGGCATCTCGAGCAACGACGACCGCTCGCCACAGGACCTCAGTTCGGCCGTCCAGGTGCAGAACCAGGGCGGAGCCGACCTGCCGGCCTTTGTCACCGTCACCAACAAGGGGAGCTTTGGCCAGTCGATGACCTACGCCCTGCGTGTGACGAATCTCGGCACGGGGGACGCCTTCGAGGTGGACGACCTGGAGCCCGTGCCCATCGCCCTGGGGCAGCCGCAGCAGCGCACCTTTTACCCGGCGGGCGATGTCGACCAGGCGCTCTTTACCGCCAAGGCCGGACATCGGTATCGCGTTTTCACCACCAACCTGGCGCCCTACGTGGACACCGCCCTGCGGGTGACCATGGGCGCGCTGGAGATCACAAACGACGACCGCGTACCGGGCGACCTCTCTTCCTACGTCGAGATCCAGAACACCACCGGCCAGGACAGTCAGGTGACAGTGCTGGTGACCAACAACGGCCAGTACGGCCCCGACCGCAGCTACGCCCTCCAGGTCGACGACCTGGGCGCCATCAGCGGCGACGCCTACGAGCCGGACATCGAGGTCAAGCGCTACATCTCGGTGGGCGACGTGCAGCGCCGCACCTTCCATCCGGAGAACGACATCGACCGGGTGACGCTGCAAGTGAAAGCGGGGCGCCGTTACGTGGTGTACACCTGCGGGAACCCGTATGCCGAGGGCACGCCGGCGCCCACCACCACCCCCTTTTCCGATACCGTGGCGAGCTGCCTCCCGCTCGTCCCCGGCGTCGACACCGTCCTGGTGGCCCTGGGGCCGATCCAAGAGTGCGCGCCCTCGAGCTGCCAGAGCGACGACGCCTCGCCCGGCTCCGGCCAGCTGAACTCGCGCGTCGAGTTCGAGGCCATCGTGGACGGCGAAGTGGTCATCACGTGCTACAACAAGGGGCTCTTTGGCCCGGCGCAAGAGTACTATTTGTTCGCCGGCGAGCTGGCTGCGGCGCCCAACACGCCTGCCCCACCGACGCCCACGCCCTACTTTTCGCCGACGCCCACGGCCACCTTTACGCCGGTGCCGCCCAGCGCCACGCCGACGGTCACATCCACGCCCACCCCGACGCCGACGCCCTCGGCCACCTCTGACGAGACGCCGGCCGCGGCGCTGGGGACGCCGCGCCTCATGGTCGCCGCGCCCGCGCCCACGTCGCGCGCGCGCATCGGGTTGGCCGCGTCGGCCCGACAGGCGACCACCGCCGTACCGTTCGGGGCCGGCCCCGGCGAGACGGTCATCCAGTTCACCCTCCTGCTCAAGTTGGGCGGAGTCACGCCATGATCACGGACATCCGCGAACTGCCCAAGCGCATCAAGGCGGCGGACCCGCGCAGCGTCTGGGGGGTGGTCAGCCTGATCGCAGCCATCATCGCCCTGGCCATCGTCGCGCGCCTGCTGGTGGTGAGCGCCATCGAGCGCGACCACCTGCAGGGCGACCTGGACGCCACGCGGGCGCGCATCGCCCAACTCCAGACGACGCAAGAGACCGACCCCGAGGTGCTACACCGGCGCATCGAGGACGCACGCCACGAGTTACGCGCGGTGCTGGCGGGATTCCCCACCACCCAACAAGCGGACGACGAGATCGGGCGCTACGCCCAGTACGCCAGCGAGCTGGGGACGCAGCTCGTGCGCCTAGAGGCGATGCTGAGCGCGCCGGAGGACGAGGTCCAGCCAGCCTACCGGGAGCAGCGCTTCCTGCTGGGAGTGCGCGGCGACATGCCCCAACTCCTCCGCTTCCTGGGACGCGTCAGCAACGTACCGTATCGCGGGCTGGTCGTCGACAACATCACCATTCGCCCCGACGGCGCGGTCGGTGACGCAACTGACGGCATGGCCAATGCCGATCTCGCGGTGTACGCCTCGGGCCTCGCCATCGCCGCGGCGCCATTTCCGGAACAGGCCGCCGCACCCCCTACTGACACCGCCGGACAGTCCGATAACATTAGCGAGATCGAGGCGTTCATGTGGCGCGCCATCGCCGACCAAGACTGGGCGGCTGCCACCGCCCATGGGCGCCACATCCTGCAGATCGATCCCGGCAGGCAGGATACGGTCCGCGCCCTCTACCATGTGCACCTCAATTGGGGACGCGCGCTCGCCGCGGCGGGCCTCGTAGCGGAGGCGCAACAGCAGTTCACCGAGGCGTTGGCCCTCGTGCCGGGCGGCCAGGAGGCGCTGGAGGCCCAAGAGGGGCTGCTGGCCCTGGCGACGCCCACGCCGGGTCCCGCGGGCGCGATCCCCAGGGCATCGCCCCTGGCTGCGTTGCCCGAGCCCACGGCCGGCCCACCGCTCGCGCTCACCTATACCGTACGCCACGGCGACACCCTGTCGTCGATAGCGGCGCGCCACGGCTCCACGGTAGCGGCTGTGATGCAGGCGAACAACCTCGGTAACGCAACCATCTATGCCGGGCAGCAACTGGTCATTCCGGGCCAATGAGAGCACCAGGATGCAAAGGAGAACGGTGGTCCCATGAGCCAGCCGAATAGCAGCGGACCGCGACACCGACCAGCGCGAAACGGCGACGCCTTGCCCGCGCTGGTCCTCATCCTGAGCGTGCTCCTCGTCGCGGGCCTGGCTCCCGCCGCCCACGGCGCCTCCCTCGCCCCGCCCGCGCCCCGGGCGCCCCTGGATGCCCCGGCGCAGGCCACGGCGTCCACCGCATCGACGACTCTGCAGGATCTGCTGGAGCGCCTGGACACCGCCTGGAACGCCCAGAACTGGGGCGAGGCGCTCTCGCTCATCGCCCAGATCACGGCCATCGACCCGAACTATCCCGGCATCCGAGATCGGCTCTATTTCGCCCACGTGAACTATGGCTACCAGCTCATGACCGCCGGCGACTGCACGGGCTCGCTGGATCAGTTCCGCAAGGCACTGGAGGTGCGGCCCGACGGCGAGGAGGCCGGCATGGGCCTCGAATTGCTGGGGCGCTACTGCGCCACGCCGGCGCCACCCACGCCCACGCGCACCATCACCATCGCGCCCGACATCACGGCGACGCCGACGCCAGGTTCTGGCGTCACCGCCACGCCGACGCCACAGACGCTCACCGAGCCGATCACCTACACGGTGCAGCTCGGCGACACCCTGTACAGCCTCGCCCGGCGGTACAACACCACCGTGCAGGCCATCATGCAGGCCAACGGGATGATGACCACCTTCCTGCGTGCCGGCTCGGTCATCTGGATTCCGGCCAGCGGAGTGCCCCCCGCCGGCCCGATCGTCCACATCGTTCAGCCGGGGGAGACGCTTTTTTCCATCGCACGACAGTACAACACTACCGTGTGGGCCATCATGGCGGCCAACGGGCTCAAAAGCTCAACCATCTATGCCTATCGGGCGCTGTACATCCCCACCGTGATGCAGCCCGGCCCGATCATCCACATCGTCATGCCCGGTGAGACGCTCTTTACCATCGCCAACCACTATGGCACCACGGTGCCGCTGATCATGCTCGCCAACGGGCTGCACGACTATACCATTCACGTGTACCAGCGCCTGGTGATCCCGCCGGAGGGCTGGAGCGGGGGCTGGACGGGCTGGCCGCAGGTGCCCCCCGGCGGCCCCGGGGACGTGTGGAACACCTACGTGGTGCAGCGCGGTGACACGCTCTATTCCATCGCGCGGCGCTTTGGGGTCACGGTGGCACAGCTGATGGCGGCCAACGGGCTCACGAACTCGAACATCCGGGCGGGCATGACGCTGCGCATCCCATAGACGGTCTGGGATCTGCGGCAGCCAACAATGCAGGACGGCTATCCGATGGCAGTCTGGGGCAAAAAGGGCGTGCGCGAAGTCACGACGGTGGCGGTCGAGCCAACCGACGTGCGCTATCTCGTCGCGCGCGACGGGCAGGTGCACCGCTGGGGGAGCGTCCCCCTGCCGGCGGGCCTCGTCGTTGAGGGGCGCGTCACCGATCCGCCCGCCTTGGGTCGGCTGCTCGACGATCTGTTCCGTCGCGAGAGCCTCGGCCGCGAGCGCGCCATCATCAGCATCAGCGGGATGCGATCCATCCCGCGCCTGCTTACCCTGCCCAAGGTGCAGGCGTCGCTGATGGAGGAGACGGTCGCGCGCGAGGCACGCAAAGAGATGCCCATCTCACCCGAGAGTCTCTACTTGTCGTGGCAGGTGATCCCGGCCGGCGATGCGCTGCAGCGCGTCTTTGTACTGGGCGTGCCGCGCGACCTGGTGGACTCGCACGTGCAGGCGCTGCAGGCTGCGCAGATCGCGCCGTACGTCATGGACCTCAAGCCCTTGGCGCTGATCCGCGCCGTGGGCCGGCCCGAGGCGATCATCGCGAACCTCGAACTGGACATGCTGGACATCGTGGTGGTGGTGGATTTCGTGCCCGCCATCATGCGCACCATCGCCCTCGAGCGCGAGGGGCGGGACGCCGAGGATAGGGTCGAGCGACTGGTGAGCGAGCTGGCGCAGACGGTCGGCTGCTACAACGAGGGGCACAGCGAGGCGCCCATGCGCCAGGACACGCCCGTCTGCCTCACGGGCCGCCTCCTGGGCACGCCCGAGGCTGCGGACATGGTGCGCTCGGGGCTGGACCGCACGGTGGAGAGGCCGACGTCGCCCCTACCAGCGCCCGAGTCGCTGCCCGCGGCCGAGTACATGACGAACCTGGGCCTGGCAATGAAAAGGGTGCCCTGATGGTCGTGCTCGTGGCGCTCGTCGGCGCGGTGGTGGGGAGCTTGCTCAACGTGCTCATCGACCGCGTGTCCGCCGGGCAGTCGCTGCTCCGAAGGGGCGTCCACTGCCCATCGTGCGGGCGCGTGTTGCGCGCCCTGGATCGCGCGCCGATCATCCGTTATGTCGCCTGTCGGGGCCGGTGCCAAACGTGGCGCGTGCCCGCCGTGGAGGTCGCCACGGCGGGGCTGTTCGTCCTTCTGTGGACCCTCGGCGTCGAGACGAACGACGGATCGCCGGCGTCGCTCGGGGGCGCGCTGTGGCTCGCGGCCTCCGTCGCCTACGGCTGCATCATGATCGTGCTGTTCGTGATCGACCTGGAACACCGCCGGGTGCCCAACGCTATCGTGCTGCCAGCCATCGCCCTGGCATTGTTCATGGCACCGGCCTTGGCGTGGCTGGCGCCGCGGTACTCCCACCACGGCCTCGTGAGCTTGCTGGCGCCGTCTCTGTCGGTGGCGGCAGCCTCCCTGGTCGGGCAGATCGCGGGAGGCGTGGCGGCGTTCGCCATCCTCTGGGTCATCTGGCGGGTCGCCCCCCAGGGGATGGGCGCCGGTGACGTCAAGCTCGCCGGGTTGGCGGGCCTCATCGCCGGCTTTCCGGGTGCCCTGGCGGCGGTGTTCGGGTCGTTCATCCTGGGGGGTGTGGTGGGCGCCGCACTGCTGGTGAGCGGGCGCGCCGGCCGCAAGACGGCTATCCCGTTCGCCCCCTTTATGATCGTCACGACGTTCGCCGTGATGATGCGTGGGGATGCCTTGCTCGCCTGGTACCTGGCGCGCTAGCGCCGCATGACGCGAGGCGCCCGGGGTGCGGCGTCAACGGCCGCAACGCTTTGACCATGGACCAGAGTACGAAGGAGACGAAACCATGGGCCTGATGTCCGATAGTGTGCTGGGCCGAAGCGAACGCTCCGTCGCCCTTACCATGACGTCCACGGCGGAGGTCGGTGGGGCGACGCCCAGCAGCGCGGTGCACGTCGACGAGTTACTGCGCCTCACCGCGCGGATGGCGGCCTCTGACATTCACCTGAAAGCCGGCAGCGCCCCCGTGCTGCGCATTCGGGGCGAATTGGTCCAGCAGACGCAGTACGATCCGCTGGCGCCCGAGGACACCCAGCGCCTGTACGAGCAGGTGACGAGCCCGGCGCAACGCGAGCGCTTTGAGCGTGAACCGGACCTCGATGTCGCCTACGAGGTTGCCGGCGCAGCGCGCTATCGCGTCAACATCGCCCGCCAGCGGAGCAGCATTACCATCGTGGCCCGCCGTCTCAGCATGGTGATCCCCAACATCGAGGACCTTCGTCTCCCGTCGGTGTGTAAGGAACTCGTGATGAAGCCACGTGGGCTGGTGCTCGTCACCGGGCCCACCGGCAGCGGCAAGTCCACCACCCTGGCGTCGATGATCGACTATCTCAACGAGCGCGCCAGTCGCCGCATCATCACCTGCGAGGGCCCCATCGAGTACGTCTTGAGCGACAAGCGCTGCTTCGTGACGCAGCGCGAGCTGGGGGAAGACACCCCCACCTTTGCCTCTGCCCTGAAGCATGCCCTGCGCCAGGACCCCGACGTGCTCCTGGTGGGCGAGATGTGCGATACGGAGACTATCTCGGCCGCGCTGACGGCCGCCGAGACGGGGCACCTCGTCCTGTCGACGTTGCACACCAACAGCGCCGCCACCACGGTGGATCGCATCGTCGACGTCTTTCCCCCGCATCAACAGCAGCAGGTGCGCGCCGTGCTCGCCAACGTCCTGGAGGGGGTGCTCTCGCAGACGTTGCTGCCGACGGCGGACGGCCAAGGGCGGGTGGCAGCCGTCGAGGTGATGATCGCCTCACCGGCAGTGCGCAACCTCATCCGTGAGTCCAAGACGCACCAAATCCCGGGCATCATCGAGACGAGTCAACGCGTGGGCATGAAGACGCTCGATCAGGCGCTGGTCGAGCTGTTCCGCCGTGGCATCGTGTCCCTCGACGAAGTGCTCTCCCGGGCCACCAACCCCGAACACATGCGATCGCTGTTGCAGGCCGCATAGCGTCGTTCGGATCCCCTGTGCGCTAATCAAATGCCGCGGAGTGCCGATACCTTCAGTGTCGGCGCCCCGCGGCGTTTTGTATGCTGGCGAGCGCCCCGCGATGCGTGAGGCCGCCCCTCTCTTTGGCGAGAGCTTTACGCCGTTATAACGCCGTCTTAACGCCCGGCTCTGGACAGCATGGTATCATGGATTTGTGGGCGGCAAAAACCAAGATACGCGGTACGCATATGAGGACTATCAAAGAAGATTCTCGAACCCAAGGTATGCCGCGATGTAAGGACTCATGACACGAGCAGACGTGTCGCAGTAGGCAACACCGCCACCCATAGAGGAGAACGACATGCGCAAGGAACACGGGTTCACACTCATCGAGCTGCTGATCGTGCTGGCCATCCTGGGCATCCTGGTGGGTGTGGTGGCCATGAGCGTAGACGGGCTGACCGACTCGGCCGCCGAGCGCACCAAGGATGCCGAGTCTCAGACGGTGCAGGCGGCAATCGATAGCTACAACAGCCAGGACGTGGCCGTGGATGGCGCCGCGGCCATCGGCGCCCGAGCGGCCGCGGCTCCTATCGTCGATGGTGATGGCGACGCGCCGTTCTCCAAATACCTGAAGCGCACCACCGAGTACTCGTACATGTGGGGCGCCGGTGGCGCCAACCTGCAGACTCCAGAGTAGCGAGGACAACCCAACCCGCATCCCCCCGAGACATCGAGGGGCCCGCTGTGAAGCGGGCCCCTCGATGCTTTGCGACAGATCGTGCTTGGCTGTGGAGAGCGAGCTCTATCCGCGCGGTCAGCACGGCACGGGGAACGCCTTGCAGAGCGCCAGCGTCTCTTCGCGCACCTCGCGCAGCACCAGCTCGTCGTCCACGTTCCGGAGCACCCGCACGATCAGGCGCGCGATCTCGCGCATCTCGGCGGTGCCCATGCCGCGGGTCGTAGCCGCCGGCGTCCCCAGCCGCAGGCCGCTCGTCACACGCGGCGACGCGGGGTCGAAGGGGATCATGTTCTTGTTGGCGGCGATGCCGGCGTCCTCCAGCACCGCCTCGGCCCGACGCCCCGAGACGCCCACGGGACGCAGGTCGACCAGCAACAGGTGGTTGTCGGTACCGCCCGAGACCAGGCGCATGCCGAGGCGCAGCAGCTCACCCGCCAGCGCCTGAGCGTTGTCGACGATGGCGCGCTGATACTGACGAAACGCGGGCTGTAACGCCTCGCCCAGGCCCACCGCCTTGGCGGCAATGATGTGCATCAGCGGGCCGCCCTGGATCCCCGGAAAAACGGCGCGATCGACCGCCTCGGCAAGCTCTGCCTTGCAGAGGATGAGGCCCCCGCGCGGGCCGCGCAACGTCTTGTGGGTGGTAGTCGTCACCACGTCGGCATAGGGCACCGGGCTGGGGTGCACCCCCGCCGCTACCATGCCGGCGATGTGGGCCATGTCCACCATGAGCCGGGCGCCGGCGCGGTCGGCGATCTTGCGCAATCGGGGGAAATCGATCACCCGCGGGTAGGCGCTGGCGCCGGCTACCAGGAGCTTGGGACGCAGCGAGAGCGCCTGCTCCTCCAGGGCGTCATAGTCGATGCGCTCATCCTGGCGCGATACGCCATAGTGGCTGAAGCGGTACTCGTGCCCCGAGAAGCTCAGCCGGTGGCCGTGGGTGAGGTGGCCGCCATGGGCCAGGCTCATCGCCAGGGCGGTATCTCCGACCTCCATGAGCGCCATATAGGCGGCGGCATTCGCCTGCGAACCCGAGTGCGGCTGCACGTTGGCATGGTCGGCGCCAAAGAGCTTCTTGGCGCGCTCCACCGCGAGCTCTTCCACCACGTCCACGTAACGGCATCCGCCATAGTAGCGGCGACCCGGGTACCCCTCGGCGTACTTGTTGGTCAGCACCGAGCCCTGAGCCTCCAGCACCGCCCTGCTGACATAGTTCTCCGAGGCGATGAGTTCGATGGTGTCGGCCTGCCGCGAGGCCTCGTCGGCCAGGGCGCGGGCCACTTCCGGATCGGCTTCCGGCAGGATGTGCCGCCCCTGTGGGGCGTAACAGGCAGAGTGGTCCTCCGCCTCGAGGGGATCCAGCTCTACAACGTGCGACTCCGACATGACGACCTCCCCCGATCTAGTTCGATTCCGAGGCAAAAAAGAGGCTCGGATGCGCGCCCGCGTTCTGCCTGGCGCGATCGAGCCCAACGTTGCCGATGTTCCGGCCATGCGGCAAGCCGGACGCTCCGGTCATCGGCCTCTGCTCCCCGATGAGCCAACCCCCAGCGGTGCCGCCTGAAGCCTCACGACACCAGGCGCGGCCGTCCTCGGACGCGGTAGTCTGTCCCTGATTATACGCGGGGGCGATAGCATGGCAAACAGGCGGCCAGGCGCCTCGCGCCGGACTACTTGCGAAGGCTCCCGCGGCGATCTCTGGGTGCGCGAGGTCTGTGGTGGGGAAGCCCTCGAGAGGCGGTCGCGCCGGATCTGGCGATAGCGCGAACAAGCCCACGGGGCAAGGTGCACGGGGATCGGGCAAACGAGGCGAGGGGCATGGCACGAGCATCGCATCGCTGGAGGCCAGAGGGCGCCCTTGCGTTGGCGCTATCAGGCTCGCGTGCCGCTAGGCGCGTTGCGTTGTCTTGGGGCCGACGGGCATCGCGATGGTAGGCAGTTCAAAGGCAAAGGTGCTCCCCTTGCCTATCTCCGACTCGACCCAAACCCGTCCGCCGTAGCGCTCGGTGAGCCCCTTGACGATGGAGAGCCCCAGGCCGGTGCCGTGGTGGGCCATCGCCTTGGCCTTCTCCGTCCGGTAAAAGGTCTCAAAGATGTGCTGCATGTCCTCGGGTGCGATGCCGATGCCAGTATCGGTGACCGTGCCGCACACGAGGTTGTCCCGCTGCTGCAGGCACACGGAGATCTTGCCGTCGTCAGGCGTGTACTTGACCGCGTTGCTGATGAGGTTCGTCCAGACCTGTTTGATGTGCTCCGGGTCCGCCATCACGCACGATGGGGTGGAGGGCAGATCGACGGTCAGGTCCAACCGCTTGTCATCGATGCGCGCCTGCATCAGGTCTACGACGTCGTTCAGCACGGCACTCACATCCACCGGCACGGCCTTGGTCCGGTCGTGGTCCTCCTGTACGCGCGCCAGGTCCAGGAGATCACTGATGAGTTCGAGTTGGTCGCGGGCGCGTTGCTCCGCCTTGGTGAGGATCTCGTGAAGCCTCTCCTGAGGGACATAGCCGTCGAGGTAGAGCCGCAGGTAACTCTGAATCGCCGCCACCGGCGCCCGCAGTTCGTGAGTGACGAGCCGGATAAAGAGGGAGCGGGTATGGTCCAGCTCCTGCAGGCGCGCGTTCAACTCGGCCAACTCGCCGGCGCGAATCTCGCAGGAGGCGTTCGCATCGTAGAGTTGCCTCTCCCCCTCGCGGAGTCGTTCGATAATGCTGGATGCGAGGTAAGCCACGCCAAAGTTGGCGCCTCCCAAGACGAGGGCGTTCGCCACGATGTGTATCCCCTCGCGATAGCGCACCGGCAGACGAAAGCCGGCCAGGTTGTGGTGCGGGATGACGCCCGTCGCCTCCAGTAGCATCAAGCCCGCCCACAGGGCGGTTGCCAGGCCGGCGTAGGCAAAGCTCGCCCGCCGGGTGGCGAGGATGCTGCCGATCAGCACGAGGATCACGTAAAAGGTGGAGAAGGGATTCTCGAGGCCTCCGGCAAAGTGGAGCAGCGTGGTCAGCGCCAGGAGGTCGATGATGAGCTGGGCGTGTAGCAATGAGGTGTGCGATTCATAGGGCGCGGCGGGGCTCGTCATCCGGTGCGCCAGCACCCAGAACAGCGTGTTGTAGCCGGCGATGGCGGCCAACACTACCCCGAGCGCGCCCAAGGGGAGCACGCCCTCGAGCCACACGTTCGACACGACGACAGCCGCCAGCGCGAGCCCCAGGGCCATCCAGCGGAGCGTGATGAGCCAGCGCACGCGCACGCCCAGCTCCCGGTCGACGGGGATGCGTAGTATCTCTGTCAACGCCCCCTCCCCTGCATCGGCGCAGAACGATGTCGTCCGGCGCAACCGCCCTCGCTTACCGTCGCCGGCGTGCACGGGCCTGGGCCGTCGACGCCGCCGGGCGCGGCGACGTCACCCCAGCCCCTGAACCCCTCCATCGCGGCGCCTCGCCCTCATGGCAGAGCAAAGACGTCGCTCAGCGCCGCCACGGCGCCCTCATAGTCGCTGGCATCCACGACACAAGACACCGTCGAGATGGACGTGCTGACGGCCAGGATATTGATCCCCACCCGCGCCAGGGCATCGAACGCGATGCCGGCGATCCCCGGCCGCTCGCGAAAGTCCGGGCCGAACACCGATAGGAGCGCCACGGGCCGCGAGTCCGACATGCGCCGCGACCCCACCCGCCTGGCCACCGGATCGAGCACCTCGCGCGTCCGCGCGTGGTCCTCATCGGCCACGCAGAACAGCACGTGCGACTCGTTATTGAGGTCGATACACTGGACGATGAACTGGACGTTCACGCCCGCCTCTCCCAAAGCCCGAAAGATCGCCGCCGCCAGGCCGGGACGATCCGGCGCCGCCATGACACCCAGCAGCACCAGCCCGCGGTAGCGGAGGATACCCCCTATTTTGACCTTTTCTCGCACAGTCGTCACGTGTGGTCCTCCGCGGCCCGTGCTACGGAGCCTCGCTCGGCACACCTCCCAAAGGTCCCCTGCGAGGGGGCCTTCGGGAGGTGTGCCCGCGCCGCCCTAGACGAGGGCGCCTACGCGGCGCAGCAGATCGTCCGGCGCGATCGGCTTGGAGACGAAATCGTCGATGTGGATGTACTCGTCCGTCGGAAAGAGCGCGCGGTAATCGCTGTTGGCGATGGACGTCACCATAAGGATCGGCGTGGCCCGCTGCTCGGGGTCCTCGGCCATCTCGCGGCTCATGCGCAGGCCATCCAGCACCGTCTTCATGATCACATCGAGGATCACCAGATCTGGCTTGCCGTCGCGAACCTTGCGGAGCCCCTCGTCACTGTCCGCGGCCGTCACTACCTCATGCCCTGCCGACTCGAGCACCATGCGCGTCGCCACGCAAAAGTCCGGATCGTCGTCCACCACCAGGATCTTGCTCATGGAGACCTCCCAGTTCCCATGTTGGGCAAGCTGCGCACCCCCCGCGCCACCTGCCACCCTGTCCTTGACCATTCAGGCCGCGGTAACTGCGCAACGCCCCGTCCGGATGTGATCCCAGTATTCCTGTTCAAAGTGCGCCAGGCTGCTCCGGATCGGCGCGATCAGCGCATCGCCCATGGGGCAGAAGGTATCGCCGGCGATGCCGTCGCACAGGTCGCGCAGCCGCTCGATGTCGCCCTCACGGCCGCGCCCCGCCTCCATCCCTTCGAGGATCTCGGCGATGCGGCGCGAGCCGACCCTGCACGGCGTGCACTTGCCACACGACTCGTGGGCGAAAAAGCGCGCCGTGCGCCGCGCCACGTCCACCATGCACGTCGTCTCATCCATCACGACGATGGCGCCCGTGCCCAGCGCCGAGCCGGCCGCCGCCAGCGACTCGAAATCCATGGGCGTATCGAGTTGCTCCGGCGTGAGGAGGGGCGTGGAGGCGCCGCCCGGGATCACCGCCTTGATCCTGCGACCGCCGGGCACCCCCCCGGCGTACTCGTCGATGATGGCGCTCAGCGGCGTGCCCAGGGGCAGCTCGTAGGTGCCACGCCTATACACGTGGCCGCTCACGCAAAAGATCTTGGGACCGGCGCTCTTGGGCGTTCCGATGGCCGCGTACCACTCGGGGCCGTTGAGGACGATGTGCGGCACGTTGGCCAGCGTCTCGACGTTGTGCACCAACGTGGGCAGTTCCCAGTAGCCGCTCTGTGCGGGGTAGGGCGGCTTCTTGCGGGGCTCGCCACGCTTGCCCTCCAGCGACTCGATCATGGCCGTCTCTTCGCCGCAGATGTAGGCGCCCGCGCCGCGATGAACCGTCAGATCCAGCGAGAAGCCGCTCCCCAGGATGTCGTGCCCTAGAAACCCGCTGGCGTAGGCGTCGGCGATCGCCTTGGTCCAGCGTTTGACGCCCAAAAAGAACTCGCCGCGGATATAGACAAAGGCGCGCGAGGCTCCCACGGCATAAGCCGTGATGATCACCCCCTCGATGACCTGGTGGGGATCCTTCTCGATCAGTTCGCGATCCTTAAAGGTGCCCGGCTCCCCCTCATCGGTGTTGACGCACAACACCTTTTGGACGTCGGCGTCCTTGGGCATGAACCCCCACTTGAGGCCGGCGGGGAACCCCGCCCCGCCACGCCCCCGCAACCCCGAGCGCTTGACCATGTCGATGAGTTCATCGGGGGCGCGCTTGAGTGCCGCGCGCAGGCCCTCGTACCCGCCGTTCGCCACATAGACATCGATCGAATCCGAGCGGGGTAGGTTGGCCCGCTTGAGCAGAATCGGCTCGAACATGATCATCCTCCCCGCAGTTCCTGTAGGATCATGTCCACCTTGTCGGTGGTCAGGTTCTCGTACAGGGTGTCGTTGACGCGCATGGCCGGCGACGAGCCACACGAGGCCAGACACTGGACCGACACGAGGGTGAACTCGCCATCCGGCGTCGTCTCGCCAGGCTGGATGCGCAGCTTGCTCGTCAGGTACGCCAACAGGTCCTCGGCCCCGCCCGAGAGGTGACACGACAGCCCCTCGCACACCTGGATGACGTGCCGTCCCACGGGCTTCATGTGGTACATGGAGTAAAAGCTGGCCGTCTCGAGCACCTCTCGCTCGGACATGCCGATGCGATCCGCGACGCGCTCCACGGCCTCGGGCGACAGATGGCCATACTGCTCCTGCGCCACGTAGAGCGCCGTCAACAACATGGCCCGCTTGGCCGGGTCCTGTCCCGAATGCGGTCCTGAGGTCATGCCATCCCTCCTGTGGCTGTCTCAGCCGGCCTGCGTCAGGTCGGCCACCTTCTGCAATAGGGCTGCGGGGTCCAACGGTTTACTCATGAAGGCGTCCACACGGCCGTTCTCGCCGGTTGGCAGTAGGTCATCCTCGTCGCTGCTCACGACGGCCGAGACCATCATCACGGGGATGTCGCGCAACTTGGGGTCATAGAACATCTCGCGGCTCACCGTCCAGCCGTCGAGCACGTAGGACATCATCACGTCCACGATGACGAGGTCTGGGCGTTCAGCGCGCATGAGTTCCAGGCCCTCGCCCGCCGACACCGCGGTGCGCACGAGGTACCCGTTGGCGGACAGGACGATACGGACGAAATCGCAGAAATCCGGATCATCATCGATTACCAGGACTCGCTTCGCATCGGCCATGACCAGCCTTTCAGCACGGCATGCGCGCGCCGGAGCGCCCTCGGAGGGATCAGGTGCCGCCAGCCCGCCCCACGAGCCGGGCAACCTTTCTCAGGAGGTCCTCTGGCTGTACGGGTTTGGAGATCCAGATATCGATGGGCAGATGATCGTCGGTAGGGAACATGCCCGCCGACGGGCTATCGGCGATGGATGAGATCATGATCACGGGGATGCCTCGCAGGGCGTCGTCCTCTTGCATGGCGTTTGCCACGCCGACGCCATCGAGGACGCTGGACATCATCACGTCCAGCAGCACGAGGTCGGGGGGAGACGAGCGCATCATGCGCAACGCCATATCACCGCTGGAGGCGGTGACAACTGTGTACCCTTTGGAGCGCAGGATCAAGCGCGTGATCTCGACGAAATCCGGGTCATCGTCTACGACCAACACCGTGGCCATGGCAACCTCCCGGGCCCGCGCTCTACCGGCTCTTGAGGAGACGTCGCACCTCTCCGACAAGTCGCTTGGGCTCGACTGGCTTGGAGATAAAGTTATCGATGAGGTTATCCTCATCGGTTGGGAACATGCCCAGGTATTCCGATGCGGTGATCGAGCTGACCACCAGGATAGGGATGTCGCCGAGCCTGGCATCGGCGCGGATGCGCCGGCTAGCGTCCCAACCATCGAGGATACCGTCCATCATGATGTCGAGGATCACCAGATCGGGCGTGCGATGCATCATCAGACCCAATGCCGCGGGCCCACTGTTCGCCGACAGGGTGCGAAAGCCCTCGGACTCCAGCACCGTCCGCATCACCTCGACGAAATCGGGATCATCATCCACCACCAGGATGGTGGAGGGCGGAGGCTCCGGTAGAGCCCACTCGTAGGGATACTTGACGATCTGGGGAACGTGGCACGTCCTGCTATCCAGCA
The DNA here is from genome assembly GCA_040768165.1 of Anaerolineae bacterium. Taxonomy (GTDB): domain Bacteria; phylum Chloroflexota; class Anaerolineae; order UBA1429; family UBA1429; genus DUUT01. The sequence goes on along the minus strand of JAXGNH010000014.1, from coordinate 122,041 downwards.
CCCCCGGGATGGCCGCCATGCGCTCGGTCAGAAAGCGCATCAGGTCTTCGTCCGACTCGAAGGCCGCCTCGACCACCAGGTCGTGCTCGCCGGTGACGCAGTAGACGCTCATCACCTCCGGCATATCGCTCAGCTGACGTGCGACACCGGACATCTGAGCGAGTTCGACATTCAGGAGAATCAGCGTGCGAACCGTGAGCCCTACGGCGCAGGGGTCTGCGACCCCAACGATCTTGAGAGCGCCGGACCCTACGAGACGATCAACGCGCTTTCGAATCGTCCCTTCCGAGACGTCAAGATGGCGCGCGATGTCAACGTTGGAGCGCCTTCCATTCTCACGTAGCAGATCCACGATCTGCCGATCTAGCCGGTCCATACCATGTCCTCACTGGGCGTAAACAGATCGCATCTGCACTCGCAGTATAGCAGTAAGTACGAAATTCGTCAAGAGGTTTCCTCTGCAGTGCGAGATTCGTACGATTCTGTTGCGGATAAGGCGAATGGCTACATGGCAAAGAGGGAGCGGGGCGCCGCGCTAGCCGTCGTCGGTGGCGCGATCCAGCGATCGCGATCCAGATCACAAGGCTCCTTCATCATAGATCGTTTCCTCGTCGGCCTGGCGACGGCGGGACTTCGGGGGCTTGCCTCGCGCCTTGCGTTGGTGCAGCTTGGTCGCGCTTAGCACGTGAAAACGCGCGTTCTGGGCGAGCGTCTCGACGGAGCCGAACACTCGCTCCATGGAACGGTTGTGGGGCAGGAAGCGGTTGGCGACCAGCACTAGCCTGCCGCGGGGCCGCAGCACCTGGTATGCCTCGTCGATGAGCGCCTGCACCATCGCGCCCTCCATGGCGTGCCCGCTATGGAAGGGCGGGTTGCTGACGACCAACGAGAACTCGGCATCGGCGACCGCCGCCACACCGTCGCCCAACAACACCTGGACGCCCTCCATGGCGTTGGCCCGCAGCGTCTCCGCGGCGCTCTCTGTCGCCAGCAGGTCCACGTCGACGAGCGTCACGCGCTCGGTGCCGGCGCGTCGCGCGGCATGGAGGCCGATGATGCCACAGCCGGCGCCCACATCGAGCACCTCATCCGTGGCGCGCACCTCGAGGTTGTCGAGCAGCATGGCGGTGCCGGGGTCCAGGCCACGCCAGGAGAACACTCCGGGGCGCGTCCGCACCGCATAGACCTGCCCCTGAACCGTGACGTCAAAGCTCTGATAGGTGCCCGCCTCGAGTCCCGGAACGCGGTACTCCTCCGGCAGGTACTCGTCGCGCGGCTCCTTGGTGAACTGGACCACGCGATTGCTGCGTCGATAGGCGAGCAGCGTTGAGGGGCCGAACAGCGATTCGGCGTCGCCGATGGCGCTCTTGATCCCGCCATGGTTGGCGCCCGCCAGATACAGCCTGCCCCCGTCGCGAAGAGCGCGAAAGGCGGCCAGAAAGTAGAGCCGCGCCAGGTCGCGCCCCTTGGGGAGCGTCATGAGCACCACATCAAAGAGCCCAGGGACGTCGCCCGGCAGGGCTGCCCGCGCCCAGGCCCGCGTCGACCGCGTGGCCCCCAGGTTGCGCTGGGCAACCTGCACCGCCACGATGTTGGTGTCTAGCAGGACCCCCTCATCCGCGCGGGTCTCGCCGGCGAGCCACACCCCCAGGGCACCATGCCCGCACGGGCAGATGAGCACCCTCTCCCCGGGGCCTATCTCGGCCTCGGAGGCCAACAGTTGCTGCGCCGGGGTGATCGCGTTCCAGTCCGCAAAGCCCGGCCGCGTCTCGAGTTCCAACAGCGCATCCCCCAGCTCCCCCTCGAGGGCACGAGTCTGGCGATACGCCGCGATGACGTTTCTGTCCAACGGTCCCTCCTGATTCCTGGCTAGGCGTCATTATACCACACACCCCGGCGCCTGGAGCGCCGCACTGGACTCCTGGGCCGCTCTCGCGCATAATGGTGACCACGCTGCCAAACCTGTTGACATACGAATAGAGGAGACATTACGCATGACGACCTTTGGAGTCATTGTGGGAAACCGCGGGTTCTTCCCCGCGGAGCTGGCCAAGAGCGGCCGCGAGACGGTCCTGAAGGTCCTCCAGGAGGAGGGCTTTGGCGCCGTCGTCCTCGGCCCCGAAGACACCCGGTACGGATCCGTCGTGACCTACGAGGACTCGAAAAAGTGCGCCGCCCTCTTCAAGGCGCACCGCGACGACATCGACGGCATCCTCGTGACGCTGCCGAACTTTGGTGAGGAGCGCGGGATAGCCGACGCCATCCGCCTCTCTGGGCTGGACGTACCCGTGCTGGTGCACGCCTTCCCCGACGAGGCGAGCAAGATGTCGATCCAGAATCGTCGCGACAGCTTTTGCGGCAAGATGTCATGCTGCAACAACCTGACCCAGTACGGCATCGCCTACAGCCTCACGACGATGCACACCGTTGACCCCGAGTCCACCGGGTTCCGCGAGGACCTGCAACGCTTTGGCGCCGTCTGCCGTGTGGTCAACGGGCTGCGTCACGCGCGCTTTGGGCAGGTTGGCGCCCGGCCGGCGGCGTTCATCACCGTGCGCTATAGCGAAAAGCTCCTGGAAGACGCGGGGATCTCGGTAGAGTCCATCGACCTCTCCGAGATCTTTGGGCAGGCGAACGCCCTGGCCGATGATGATCCGCGGGTGACGGAGCAGATCGGCTCCATCCGCGATTACGTCAAGACCGACGGGATCCCCCAGGACGCCATCCTCAAGATGGCCAAGTTCGCGGTGGTGATGGACCGCTTTGTCACCGACCACGAACTCGACGGCACCGCCGTGCAGTGCTGGACGTCCATGGAAGAGAACTATGGCGTCGTGCCGTGCACCGTCATGAGCATGCTGAGCGACAAGCTCAAGCCGAGCGCCTGCGAGGCGGATATCACCGGGCTGGTCGGCATGTACGCCATGGCGCTGGCCTCCGGTCGGCCCAGCGCGCTCCTCGACTGGAACAACAACTTTGGCGACGACCCCGACAAGGCCGTGGTGTTCCACTGCAGCAACCTGCCCCAGGACATCTTTGGGCGTGAGGCGCGCATGGATTACCAGGAGATCATCGCCGCGACCGTCGGCAAGGAGAACACCTACGGCACGCTGGTGGGACGCATCAAGCCCACCGCCCTCACCTACTGCCGCGTGTCGACCGACGACTATGCCGGTACGGTGCGCGCCTACATCGGCGAGGCCGAGATCACCGAGGACAACGTCGATACCTTTGGCGGCTATGGCGTCATCCACGTGCCCGACCTGCAGGACCTGCTGGCCTACATCTGTGAGATGGGGTTCGAGCACCACGTGGCCGTGAACCCCAGCCAGGTGGCCGACGCCCTGGACGAGGCGTTCACCAAGTACCTCGGATGGGACGTCTATCACCACGGCGCGTGACCCCGCCAGCGGCGCCAATGAGAGGGAGCCACCCACCACGGGTGGCTCCCTTTGTTCTCCTGCGTTGCGTTCAGCGCCTTCCGGCTAGAGGCCAAAGATAGCAAACCGCGCGATGAGCGGGCCGAACACCGTCGCCACCAGCGACATCACGGTGATCAGCGTGTTGAGCGACGGGCCCGCGGTGTCCTTGAACGGGTCACCGACGGTATCGCCGACCACGGCAGCCTTGTGCGCCTCGGAACCCGAGCCGCCATGGGCGCCATCCTCGATGAACTTTTTGGCGTTATCCCACAGACCGCCCGCATTGGCCATGAACAGCGCAAAGATGATGCCCGTCACGATCGAGCCCGCCAGGAAGCCGCCGAGCGCATGCGTGCCCAGCAGCAGGCCGACGGCGATAGGCACGACGAGCGCCAGCACGCCGGGCCCCACCAGTTCGCGCAGGGCGCCACGCGTGGCAATGTCCACGCACAGCTTGCTGTCCGGCGGGACCTTGCCCTCGATCAGGCCGGGAATCTCGCGGAACTGACGCCGGATCTCTTCCACCATCTTGAACGCATTGCGACTCACCGAGAGGATAGTCATGGCCGAAAAGAGGGGCGGCATCATTGCGCCCAGGAATAGGCCCACGATCACACCGGGGTTGCGCAGGTCCAGGACGTCGAGTTGCACCGTCTCGGCATAGGCGGCAAAGAGGGCCAGCACCGTCAGCGCGGCAGCGCCGATGGCGAACCCCTTGGTGATCGCCTTGGCCGTGTTGCCCGCGGCATCGAGGCGGTCGCAGACGCGAATCGTCTCTTCATCCTCGTGGCCCGCCTCGGCGCAGCCCTTGGCATTGTCCACGATCGGGCCGTAGGCGTCGGCCGAGACGATCATCCCCGTGATGGCCAGCATACCCACTGCGGCCACCGAGACCCCGTACGTGCCGGCCAGACCGCCCCGCTCGGCCAGGAACCAGGCCGCGACCATGGCGATCACGATCCCCACGATGGACGGGACGATACTCAGCAGGCCGTAGGAAAATCCCTCCAGGATGACGATGGCGGGGCCTGTGTTGGCCGCGTTGGCCGTGCTCTGCACCGGCTGCTGATCGATGTCCGTGTAGCGGTCCGAGGTAAAGCCGATGACGATGCCCGCCAGGAGGCCGGCCAGCGTCGGCCAGTAGACGCCCATGGGGCTATCGACGCCGATGGCGAACACGACACCCAGCGCCAGGACGGCAAAGATGGCGGTCGTCGCTAGGGTGCCCGTGTTCAGGGCGCGCCCGGGATCGTTGCTACCGCCGGTGCGCACGAACAACATGCCGATGATAGAAGCGACAATGCCCGCGGCGCTAAGCAAGAGCGGGTACAGCACGTAGGCCGGGTTGTCGCGATAGAGGGCGAACCCGAGGAGCATCACGGCCACCACGCTGGCCACGTACGAGTCAAAGATGTCGGCGCCCATGCCGGCCACGTCACCCACGTTGTCACCGACGTTATCGGCGATCACCGCCGGGTTACGCGGGTCATCCTCTGCCAGGCCGAACTCGACCTTGCCCACCAGGTCGGCGCCGATGTCGGCCGTCTTGGTGTAGATGCCGCCCCCCGCCTTGGCCAGGAGGGCCATGAGACTGGCGCCAAAGCTAAAGCCCAGCACCACCTCGGGGTCGCCAAAGATCATGATGAGCACGGTCATGCCGATGAGGGCCAAGCCCACCACCGACATGCCCATCACGGCACCGGCAAAGAAGCCGACCGGAAACGCCTTCTCCAGCCCGGAGCGGGCGCCCCAGGCCACCCGCGCATTGGCGCGCGTCGCCACGTACATGCCGGCGTAGCCGGCGACACCGGAACAAAACGCGCCCACCAGAAACGCGACGGCGCTCTCCCAGCCAATGGCGACCAGAACGATGATGACCAGCACCACGGCCAGCAACGCGAGGGCCTGGTACAGGCGTCGGAGATATGCAGCCGCCCCCTCTTGGATCGCTACCGAGAACCGTTCCATCTCGGGGCTGCCGTTCGGCTGCGCCATGACCCACCGATAGAGGTAGGCCGCCATGCCAATGGAGATGGCACCGGCAACGAGTGCTACGAGTTCCCAAACCATAACTGCCTCCTAGAGCGAGATGAGGTATGTCGAACGGCGACGCGCGAAACGGATAGGCAACCACGCGCCCCCAAGATCCACCAAAGCGAGAGCGGGCCCTCGTCGCTACGATGCTCGCAGAGGGGTCCTCACCTCGTCCAGGTGACGCCAACCCCACATTCGGGGAACACCACGGCACGGCTGGTCGCACCGTACGCAGGGCAAAGCGCCCCACGCGAAAAAAGGCCAATTAGTCCAGCATGATACACGGGTACAGCAACTCTGTCAAAGCCTCCGGGCGCGCCCAACGGACCTCACGCCGCCGTTTGCCTACCGCACTCGTCGTGGCTATGATGGGATTACGGAGTGATGGCACACAGCAGCCCAAGAGGCGATGATGGTCAACCGCCCGTACCGTTGGTATCACCACATCACGTTGAACGCCTATTGGTTCGGCGTGTCGTTCATGTGGAACGCCCTGCACCCCATCGTATTGCCGGTGCTGGTGCTCTCTCTGGCCCCCGAGAGCGCCAAGAACACCAGCTATGGGCTACTGACCTTTGCCGGGCTGGTGGTCGCGGCGGTGGTGCAGCCGATCAGTGGCTCCCTCAGCGACTATACCCATCACCGGCTGGGGCGCCGGCGTCCCTGGATCCTCGCGGGGACCGCGGCCAGCCTCCTCTGCCTCGTCGGCCTGGCGGTGGGCGGCACCTTCTGGGTCATCGCGGCCTCCTACGTCCTGCTGCAGTGTTGTTCCAACGTGGCGCACGGCCCGGCCCAGGGCCTGATGCGCGACGCCGTGCCCAGCGGACGACGCGGCCCCGCCTCCGGCGCGAAGCACCTCTTTGACATGCTGGCCGTCATCATCGCCGCTACGTTTGCCGGACGGCTGATGGATGACGGCGTGCAAGACGCCGTGACAATGATGGCGCTGATCGGTGGCGTCCTGGTCGCGTTCACCATCATCACCACCGCCACGGTGCACGAGCCCGAGCCAGAGACCGTAGCGCCCGGGCGACCCGCCCTCTCGCTACGCGATCAACTCGCCGCCCTGGTCCACGTCGACCTGGCGCAGCACGGGGACTATGCGCGGCTGCTGGCAGCGCGGTTCTGCGTCCTCCTCGGCACCTACGCCGTGCAGTCGTTTGGCCTGTTCTACTTTCGCGACGTGCTGCAGGTGGCCAGCGCCTCCCGCGCCACCAGCGGGCTGATGGCGGCCGTCGCGCTGAGCATCCTGGCCACCGCGGTACCCGCCGGCAACCTGTCGGAGCGCTGGGGCCGCAAGCGCCCCATCATCGTCGCCTCCGCCATGACGGGCGTGGGGATGGCGCTCCTCCTGGCGGTGCGCAACACCGTGGCGCTCTGGACCGTGGGGTGCCTCATCGGGGCCGGCATGGGGGTGTTCTCGGCCGTCTCCTTCGCCTGGGCGACGGACATGGTCCCTGCGGCCGAGGCCGGCAAATACCTGGGGCTCTCGAACCTCTCCACCGCCGGCGCCGCGGCGGGCGCACGCCTGCTGGGGCCGGCCATGGACCTGATGAACGCCCGCTGGACGCACGCCGGCTACGGCCTGCTGTTCGTGTTCGCCACGGCGGCGGCTTTCGTGGGGCTGGTGATCGCCCTCGGCATCCCTGATACCCCTTCCGCCGGCCTGCGCGAGGCCCGACGGGCGAGGCCTCAAGCGGATACCCTCGCCGCCGAGCGCGGCGCCTGAGGCGTGTTCCGACGTAGCCGTCGTTCCGAGCACAGCGAGGAACCTTGACTACCATAGACAAGGTTCCTCGCTGTGCTCGGAACGACGGCCGGTTTCCATACACAGCATCTCGTGAGGAGCACAGCATGGGCATCAGCGGAGTCTTTCCCCCTATCGCCACCCCTTTCGACGGCGACGGCCGCGTCGACGGCGCCGCCCTGGCGCACAACATCCGCTTGTGGGACGAGACGGGGCTCACCGGCTATGTGGTGGCCGGCTCGAACGGCGAGAGCGCCCTGCTCGAGCCCGACGAGGTCGTCGCCCTGACGCGCCTGGCCCGCCAGGCGGCCGGCCCCGGCAAGCTCGTCATCACCGGCACCGGCCTGCAATCGACCCGCGCCACTATCGACCTCACCCGCGCCGTGGCGGAGGCGGGGGCCGACGCCGCCCTGGTGATGACGCCCTCTTTTTTTGGCGCCCAGGTGAACGACGCCGCCATGGTCCGCCACTATGAGGCGGTGGCCGACGCCAGCCCCGTGCCCGTGCTGGCGTACAACGTGCCCAAGTTCACCCACCTCAACCTCGCCCCGGAGACGGTGGCGCGCATGGCGCCGCACCCCAACCTGGTGGGGGTGAAGGACAGCGCAGGCGATATCGGGCAGCTCATCAACCTGCGTCGCCTCTGCCCGCCCGATTTCTCTGTCCTGATCGGCAACGCGGGCGCCTACCTGAGCGGGCTGCAGATCGGCGCCGACGGCGGCATCCTGGCGCTGGCGAACGTGGCGCCGCGCGAGTGCGTGGCCATCCGCGACCTCGTGGTTGCGGGCCGCGCCGCCGAAGCCGCGCGCGTGCAGTTTCGCATGATGCCGGTTGCCCGCGCCGTCACGACGGCCTATGGCATCGCCGGCCTCAAGGCGGCCCTCGACCTCCTGGGCTACCGCGGTGGGGATCCTCGGCCGCCCCTCATGCCCGCCGACGAGGCGATGCGCGGGGCGATCCGGCGCATCCTGCAGGAGGCCGAACTGCTGGCTTAGGCAGAAGAAACGCCCCGCGAGGGCGGGCGTACATAGCAAACGCCGGCAGCCGCGACGCGGCTGCCGGCGTTTGTCGCCACGCTGACGACTACTTGTGGAACGTCCGCCCGCGGACAAAGGCGCGATCGACGAGCCCCTCCACCTTCCAGTAGGAGCGCCCGATGAAGGCGATGGCCCCGGCCCGTTCGGGATCGATGTTGCCCTCGGCATCCAGGATCGACTCCTCGACGTGCGTGGCCACCACATCCCCCACGAACACGTGGTGCGAGCCCATGGGCAAGATATCGCGCACGCGACACTCGAGGTTCAGGGGGCATTCGGCGATGAGCGGCGCCCGCACCTCGTCGGCGGGGGCCGGCGTCAGGCCGGTAGCCTCGAACTTGTCCACGCTGCGTCCCGAGGTCACCCCACAAAAGTCGGCCTGCGCCGCCAGCTCCTCGGTGGGCACGTTCACGACGAACTCGCGCGTCTCGGCGATCAGGCCATAGGAGTAGCGGTTCGGCCGGATGCTGATTCCCACTACCAGCGGCTCGAGGGCCAGCATATAGACCTCACCCAGCGTGATGATGTTGGGGCGCCCGTCGGGGGTGGCGCAGGTGATCATGGCCACCGGCGTCGGATACATGGGGCGAAAGACATCGATGCGTTGCTTCATCGTGTGCTCCTATCGTGGGACACGGAAGAGGCGGCTCGGCGCCGCCCCTTCGCTCGCCAGACTATGTGGTTCAGTACATCTACCCCGTGGCGTGGACGATCACTCCTCCTTCCACACCACGTCCTGCGCCAGGCCGCGCATGAAGTCCAGGTAGCTCTCCTTGGTCATGGCCGGCTTGGTCGCCGCCTTGATCTCGCGCGCGCGGGCGGCGCCGTCGACCAGCAGGTCGATCAGCGTCATCGCGGCCACCTTGGCGGGCGCCAGGTAGGCCATCTCGGGGTCGCTCACGAAAAAGTCGGCCCCGTGCCCCGTCCCCGTGCACCCCTTGGCGTTAGCCTCGATGGCGGGCATGATGTGGCTTACGTCGCCCATGTCGGTGGAGCCGGCGCCAAAGCTCGGCTCCCACCACTGGTCGGCGCCGACCAGCGCCGCGGCGTTCTCGTGATAGACCTCCACCAGGCCCTGATGCACCAGCCTGGGCAGGTAACCGGGCAGAGTGGTCAACTCCAGGGTGGCGCCGATGGCCATGGCGCCGGCCCTGAGGCTGCGATCCACCTTGTGCGCGGCGGCGACGATGGCATCGACGCTGGCGCCGCGAACATAGGTCTCCAGCCGCACGTCGGCCGGGATGACATTGACGAGTTCGCCCCCCTTGGTGACGATGGGGTGCACCCGGATGTGGTCTTCGTCCTTGAACGTCTCGCGATTGGCGTCGATGGCTTGCAGCGCGAGCATGGCCGCCTTGAGGGCGTTCACCCCCTGGTGAGGCGAGCCGCCGGCATGGGAGGCCTTGCCCACGTAGCGGATGAGCTTGACGAGGCAGCCATTGGAGGGCCCGCCAACGCTCATGAGGCCCGGCTCGGCGCGACTCGTCTGGTGCGTCATCATGGCCATGTCCACGCCGTCGAACGCACCCAGGCGTATCATCTCGGGCTTGCCACCGAGGAACTCGATGGCGCCCTGGCGCTTGAGGCCGAGGCGGTACTCGACCTCCACGTACTCTTCGGCGGGCACCGCCATGAGCGCCACGTTCCCGTCGAGGGCGTCCATCGCACCACCTTCAACCAGGCCGTAGGCCAGGGCGATGAGGTTGGCGATCTGAGCGTTGTGGCCGCAGGCGTGAGCCGCCCCGGTATCGGGGTCGGCGTCGGGGTGGCCGCGCACCAACACCGAATCGAGTTCGCCCAGATATGCCACCGTCGCGTTCGACTGGCGCCCCGCCAGCATCCCCTTGACACCGGTGACGGCGACCCCCGTCTCGTGGGGGATTCCCAGGCGGCCGAAATGGTCGGCCACGATCTCTGCGGTGCGGAACTCTTTGAAGCCCAGCTCGGGGTGAACGCGGATGTCCTCTCCCAGAGCAAAGATCTGGTCGCGATGCGCATCGATGCGCTCGCACACCTTCCGCTTGAGTGCCTGAACGTCGCCCACCGTATCCCTCCTGCGCTCCTGCCTAGACTTCGATCGCATTCCGAGACATCGCCGATGCGTAGAACCGGGCGCTGTCCTTGGGGATGCGCTGCTGCGTGGCATAGTCCACGTAGACGATCCCAAAGCGCCGGCTGTAGCCGAGTGCCCACTCAAAGTTGTCCATCAGGCTCCACTCAAAGTACCCCCTGAGCGGGGCGCCCTGCGCGATGGCGGCGTGGCAGGCCGCCAGGTGCTGCCTCAGGTACTCGACCCGCTGCGGATCGTGCACCTGGCCGTCGTCCGAGACCACGTCCTCGTAGGCGCAGCCGTTCTCGGTAACGTACAGAGGCGTGGCGCCATAGTCGCGCGTCAGCCGCAGCAGCAGGTCGGTGAGCCCCTGGGGGAACACCTCCCAGTCCATGGCGGTGTATTCACCCTCCGGTCTCAAGGTGCGATAGCCCAACCAGCCACTCGCGTCGTGCTGCACCACCGCCCGCGTATAGTAGTTCACCCCCAAAAAGTCGATGGGCTGGCTGCCGAGTTCCATGTCCCCCGGGGCGACGCGCGGCACCTGATAGCCAAACGCGTCCCACAGGTCCTGCGGGTAATGCCCCTTGAAGACGGGATCGAGGAACCAGCGGTTGGCGAACCCGTCGTGCATGCGCGCCGCCGCCACATCCTCCGGACTGTCGCTGGCAGGGTAAGCTGGGCTAAAGTTGAGGGTGATGCCCACCCGCGCGTCGGCGCCGGCCCGCGCCCGTAGCGCCTGCACCGCGAGCCCGTGCGATACGACGGTGTGGTGCCCCACCTGCAGCGCCAGCCCGAGGTCCTCCCAGCCCGGCGCGTGCCTGCCCTGGAGGTTGCCTACAAAGGCCACCACCCATGGCTCGTTGTGCGTGATCCAGTTCTTGACGCGGTCGCCCAGGCGATCGGCCATCAGCGCCACATAGTCCTGGAAGCGGTAAATGATGTCGCGCGCCGCCCAGCCACCCAGGCGCTGCAGGGCTGAGGGCAGGTCCCAGTGGTACAGGGTGACGTAGGGGTCGATCCCCTTGGCGAGGAGTTCATCCACCAGTTGCGAGTAAAAGTCGATCCCCTTCTCGTTCACCTCGCCCGCCCCGTCGGGGAGCACGCGCGGCCACGACACGGAAAAGCGATAGGCGTTCTGGCCCAGCTCGGCCATCAGCGCCACATCCTCGCGAAAGCGATGGTAGTGATCGTCGGCGACGTCACCGGTGTCGCCCTCGAACACCTTGCCGGGCCACCGGCAAAAGTCGTCCCAGATGCAGTCGCCGCGCTCCGGGCGCCCCCCCTCGATCTGGAACGAGGCGGTGGCCGTGCCCCACACAAAGCCATCGGGGAATCGCAGTACCTGACTCATGCCTCCCACCTCCCGTGTACATGGTGCCCTCACTGGCGCCATCATAAGGGCAACCATTGGCCGCGTCAAGCGATAATATTGACAATCTTACCCTAGTAAGATAGAATAGGGCATCCGTGATGGGAAAGGAGCCATCATCATGCTACACGAGAACGACATCGCACCCGATTTCAGCCTCAGTTCGGACAAGGGAGAGACCGTCTCGCTGAGCAGCTTTCGCGGCAAAAGGGTGGTCGTGTACTTTTACCCCAAGGACGACACCCCGGGATGCACGAAAGAGGCCTGCAGCTTTCGCGACGCGTACGACCTGTTCCTGGAAAAGGGAGCTGTGGTCATCGGTATCAGCCCGGACGCGCCCACATCGCACGAGCGCTTTCGCGCCAAGTACGGCTTGCCGTTCTACCTGCTGAGCGACCCCGACCATGCCGTGGCGGAGGAGTACGGGGCGTGGGGCGAGAAGACGAGCTTTGGCAAAAAGAGGGAGGGGATCCTGCGCTCGACCTTTGTCGTGGGCGAGGACGGCCGCATTCTCAAGGCATTCCCCAAAGTAAGCCCCGAGGGCCACGCCCAAGAGGTGCTGGAGCACCTGTAGGCGTGAGACCGATGGAACGCTGATTCCGCGGATTGGACGCAGATTTCCGCTGATTCCCGATTAGGTATTCGACACTGCGGGTTGTGAGCGCCATATCACCTATAGATCAGCGGAAATCAGCGTGCCATCTGCGGAATCAGCGTTCCATCGAATTCTGCCGGTGCGGCCCCTCGTCTCTCAGGCGAGAATGCGCTCCAGAGCGTCGGTGAGGTTGGGGCGGCCGATCTCTTGCAGGTCGTAGCGGACGCGCTGGGTCGGGCGCTCGATGGTGATGATCCGGCCCAGGTCGATGGGCGTCGCGATGAGTACCAGGTCGCACGGCACGGCGTCAATGGTGGCCGCCAGTTCGCGGCGCTGCTCGGCGCCGTACCCCATGGCGGGCAGCACCGCCCCGGTGGAGGGATATCGGCGGTACGTCTCGGCCAGCGATCCGACGGCATAGGGGCGCGGGTCCACCACCTCGGCGGCGCCAAAGCGCCGCGCGGCCACGACGCCCGCCCCGTAGGGCATCTCTCCGTGCGTAAGGGTGGGGCCATCCTCCACCACCAGCACACGCTTCCCCGCGATAGCCAGGGGGTCCTCCACCTCGATGGGGGAGGCCGCCTCCACGATCATCGCCCCGGGGTTGACGGCCCGCACGTTGCCGCGTACCCGCTGGACGGCCTCGGGCTCGGCCGTCTCGATCTTGTTGATGACCACCACATCGGCCATGCGTAGATTGGTCTCGCCCGGATGGTACGCCAGCTCATGCCCCGGGCGGTGCGGATCGGCAACGACGATGTGCAGGTCGGGACGGTAGAAGGGGAGGTCATTGTTGCCCCCGTCCCAGATGATGACGTCGGCTTCCGCCTGGGCACGCTCCAGCACACGGCCATAGTCGACGCCGGCATACACCACCAGGCCCATCCGCAGGAGGGGCTCGTACTCTTCGCGCTCCTCGATGGTGCAGTCGTGGCGGTCGAGGTCGCCATAGTCACCGTAGCGCTGGCACGCCTGGCGGCTAAGGTCGCCATAGGGCATGGGGTGGCGCACCGCCACGGGGCGCCGCCCGGCGGCCTGCAGGAGACTCGCCACGCGACGGGTAGTCTGGCTCTTGCCCGCGCCCGTCCGCACGGCGCACACCGCCACCACGGGCACGCGCGCCTGCAGCATGGTGGCGTTGGGCCCCATCAAGCGCATGTCCGCCCCCGCCGCCAGCACGCGCGAGGCGATGTGCATCACGTGCTCGTGCGAGACGTCGCTGTAGGCCATGATCGCCTGCTCGACGCCTCGCTCACCGATGATGTCTTGCAGGTCCTCCTCGGGCAGGATGGGGATCCCGCCGGGGTACAGGCTCCCCGCCAGGTCGGGGGGATAGATGCGTCCGCTGATGTTCGGAATCTGCGCGGCGGTAAAGGCCACCACCTCATAGTCCGCGTTGTCGCGAAAGTGGACGTTGAAGTTGTGAAAGTCGCGCCCCGCCGCGCCCATGATCAAGACCTTGATCCGTGACATGGTCTGCCCCCATCACGTAATGCGCCGGGTGCGGGGCCGGCAGAGGGTCACTCTGCATCCCCCGCACCCGGCATCAGGTGCGCCTCTATCATCACAACGGGCCCCGGCCCGCACCTACTCGGTCGTAACCGGCCTGCCGATCACCGCCAGCCGCGCCAGAACGATGCCCACCTCGTACAAGAGGTACAACGGTATCATCACGATCATCATGTTGATGGGATCGGGCGTGGGTGTCACCAAGGCCGCGATGATCGCGATGAGCAGAACGGCGTACTTGCGGAACCGCGACAGCTTTTGCGGGGTGATGAGGCCCAGCTTGGCCAGAAAGAACATGATGAGCGGCGTCTGAAAGACGATCCCCATCCAGAACAGCACCCGCGTCACAAAGCTGATATAGTTGTTCAGCGTCCAGCGGTTCTCGACGATGGTCGCCAGAAACCCCTGCATAAAGTTGATGGCCGCCGGCAGCATGATGAGCGCCGCAAAGGCCACCCCGCCGCCGAAGCAAAAGAACACCCCCGGGAGGAGAAAGTAGAGGTACTTTTTCTCCTGCGGCATCAGGCCGGGCAGCATAAAAGCGACGACCTGATAGACGATGATGGGCATCGCCATGGTCACCCCACCGATGAGCGCCACCTTGAAATAGACCACGAACGACTCGGTGGGATGGATCGTCTGGGGCACCTGCTCGCCCAACGGCAAGGTGAGAATCTGCAGGGCTTGGCTGGCAAAGACGACGCTAATGAGGGTGCCGATCACCAGGGCCAGCGTCGCGCGGATCATCCGCACGCGAAGCTCGGTCAGGTGCTCAAAGATCGTGAGTTCCCTGTCGCCGGGGGCGCCCTCTGTCACCAGGGACTGTTCCGCCATGGTTCTACTCCTCGGCCTCCAGCGGCAGGTCTGCCGATACGTCTTCGTCGGGGATCACAAGGACGTCGTTTACCGCGGTCGGCTCCACGTCCTCGTCTTCGGGCACGATGGCCGCCAGTTCCACGTCGATCGGCTCGATCTCCTCGTAGGGCTCGTCCTCGGGGGCGACGCCGTTGCCCCCCGCGCCCTCCTCGGCCAGGACGACCTCGAGTTCGCCATCGACCATGTCGGACGCCAGGCGCTGTTCGAGCTGCACCGCCTCCAGCACGGCGACCTCTTCGGGACTCAACTCGGGCTCCGCCGGTGCGGTTGCCTCACCCGCCTCGGTGGCCGTAGCGGCGCCCGCCGAAAGCGCTGCCGCAGCGCCGTCAGCTGCCTCACTCGTCGTAGTGGCGGCCTGAGCCGTAGCGGCCTGGGCGGTGGCAGAGTCCGTGTCGGCCTCATCTTCCTCCAGCTCGAGGGTAAACGCCTCCTTGAACTCGCGCGTGATGCTATCGCTCTGCTCGCGGAACTTGGCCAGCATGCGCCCCATCTGCCCCGATAGCTCGACCATGCGCTCGGGGCCGACGACAAGCATCGCGATCACCAGAATCAGGAGAAGCTCGCCCACTCCAACGCCGAGAAAGTTCATGACCTATGATGGCCTCCCGGCTCGGGATGCACCCCATTGCCGATGGGAGCAGTACCCGCCTCGCCGGCCGGCTCCAGGGGATGCGTCATCGGGAAGGCGGCAAGGAGTTCGCTCCGCTCCGATAGCAGGGTCCCCAGGACGCCATTGACGAACCGGCCCGAGCTATCACTACCGAACGTCTTGGCGAGTTCCACGGCCTCGTTGATCGCCACCTTGGGTGGCGCGCTCTCATCCACCATGATCTCATAGGCCGCCATCCGCAGGATGTTGCGGTCGACCGGCGCCATCTGCTCGACAGGCCACTCGGGCGCTATCTTGTGGATGATCGCGTCCAACGCCAGCCTGCACTCGAGCACGCCGTACACCAGCTTGCGAGCGAAACTCTCGCCGGGCGCCGGCAAGGGCACTTCCTCGAGGCGCCACTGCAACACGGCGTCGGGGGTATGGTGTGTGGTGTCGACCTCAAACAGTGCCTGCAGTGCTACAATCCGAGCCCGTCGCCTCAATTTCAAGGCCTAATCTCCACCCTGTCCCTCGTCGGTGGCGGGGCGGCTGCCGACGTTTTCAATGTGCACGTTCACTGCCAGCACCGGCATGCCGACCATATCCTTGATCGCACGCGCCACCCGGGACTGGATTTCTCTGCCCAAATCGAACATGCTAGCATCCGACGCTGCCACGATGTACAGATCCACCGTGACGGCGTCGTCCACGACCTCGATGCGCACCCCATCCCCCATGCCACGCCCCTTCAAGAGGCGATCGACCCCACCGGGAAGCTCGCGGTACATACGGAGCACCCCCGGAACTGACATGGCGGTCAGCCGTGCGATGGTCGAGAGCACCTGAGGCGAGATGCGTACCGTTCCCAGTCGTTCTTCCACCGGAAGGGCATCCTTTCGCAGTCTGATGAGACTGCTGCGGGCTATCGGGCGAACAAAAAGGCCGCCTCGAACGTTCCGTAAGCGGCCCTCGTGTGCATACTTGCCTTCTAGCTCTGACTCTCTACCCGCAGAACCGCCTGGCCACGGTAGTTGCCACAGTTCGGGCAGGCCCGATGCGGCAGTCGCATGCTATGGCACGACGGGCACTCGACGAGCTTGACCATCTCCAGTGCGTCATGGCTGCGGCGACGGCGCGTGCGCCCCTTGGATTGTTTGCGTTTCGGTAGCGGCGTCATTTATCCTTCATCCCTTTCGTACGGATTGCTTCCACTATCGTGATCGAGGAGCTTGGCCAGCGCCGCGAACCTCGGATCCACGCGCGAGAGATCACATGTGCACGTCTCGATGTTGCGGTTCACACCGCACTCGGGGCAGAGCCCCTTGCAGTCCGGCCGGCAGAGGTCCAACTCGGCCGTCGTGGTGACGGTATACTGCCGCAGCACCTCGCTCAGGTCCAGGATATGATGCTCGTCGATGACCACCTCGGCCCCATAGTCCTCGCCGACGGGGAGCTTGACGCCGGTCTCGACATCGATCGACGGTACATACTCCTCTTCGAACTCGAACGTGATCTCGGCCTCGACCATCTCGAGACAGCGCCGACACTCGAACCGCAGCGTCGCCCGCGCCTTACCCACCGCGAGAATGCCCTCGATGGTGCGCAAGAAGCGCAGGTCCCCCTCGACATGAACCGGACCGGGGTTGTTGGCATCGATATCGTACAAATCACCGACAATATCATAGTGGCGGGAGGCGCCAATGCCCTCTTTGATCAACTGCGCCACGTTATACTGCATGTTAATGCCACCCATACTAGCTTGCTCTTGGAGATTATAGGCTGCCAGTTGGGTAGTGTCAAAAGGGGGGGTACACGAGCCCATGCCGCCGCGCTGCGGCGCCACGATCCTCCCGCCGCTGGCGGGGCTATGGCTGCAGATCGTCGTCCGGCGCAAGCTCGAGCGCCTCGACCTCGTCGCCGAAAGCCGGCTCCTTCGCCGTGACATCGCCGGCCTCGTCGGCTGCCTCGAGTTCCGGAGCGGCGGTCTCCTCGCCGGCTTGGCGCTGCGCGCGACGCTCCGCGAGGGTCTCGAGACCCCGCTGGATCACATGCGCCAGGTCGGCCACGGTGCGCTCGAGGCCGCGAAGCTGCTCCTCGGCGTAGCGGTCGGCGCCGGCGATCTCGCGCGTCGCGTGTTCGTGCGCCTCCGTCACCATCGCCTCAGCCTCGGCGCGCGCCTGCGTCCGCACGGCATCCTCGTCCAGCATGCGCTCCGCCTCATCCCGCGCCTGCTCGATGATGCGCCGGGCCTGATCCTGCGCCCTAGCCAGCAGACGGTCGCGCTGGGCCTGCAACTCGGTGGCCTCTTCGATCTCCTTGGGGATGGAGAGGCGCATCTGGTCGATGATGTTCAGGAGCATCTCCTCGTCAACCATCACCTTGCGTCCCACCGGCGGGCGCCAGCCACGGTCGACGAGTTCTTCCAGCCGGTCCACGAGGTGTAGGATGTCGATGGCGGCTACTCCTTTCGACAGGGCGGCGACGCCAGGCGCCGCCGCATCGCCTCCTCCACGTGGGCGGGGACCAGTTGCGCCACCGATCCCCCCGCCTTGGCCACCTCTTTGACCAACGAAGAACTGATAAAGGCGTATTCCAAGCTCGTCATCAGGCAGAGCACCTCGATCTCGGGCGCCAACCGGCTGTTCATCAGCGCCATCTGGTACTCCATCTCGAAATCGGTAACCACGCGCAGGCCACGCACCATCACCCGCGCGCCCTGCTGACGGACGAAATCCACCGTCAGCCCCCGGTAGCTTGCCACCTCCACGTTGGGCAGGTGCGCCAGCGCCTGGCGCATGAGGGTGACGCGCTCCTCCGCGGTGAATATCACGTTCTTCTGCGGGCTCTCGAACACCGCCACCACGAGGCGGCCAAAGACCGCGTACGCCCGCTCGGCGATATCGATGTGGCCAAAGTGTGCCGGGTCAAACGTTCCGGGGTAGACGGCGATCGTCATGGGAGCCTCCGTCGGTTAGGAGAGATCGGCGGGCGACCAGAAACGGTCCACGCTGGCAGCGAGCGCACGATGCTCGGGGCGCTGTAGCTCCGGATCGCGCTCAAAGAGTGCCGTAGCGGCGGCGCGCGCCTGTTCCAGAACGCCTCGGTCGCTCAGCCGAGCCACCTTGAGTGCCGGCAAGCCGTGCTGCCGCACGCCGAAAAAGTCGCCAGGACCGCGCATCTCGAGGTCGCGCTCCGCCAGGGCAAAGCCGTCCTGCGTCTCCTCCATGATGCGCAGGCGCCGCAGCCCCTCCTCCGAGGGGTCCTCGGAGAGTAGGATGCAGTACGACTTGTGCTCGCCGCGCCCGACGCGCCCCCGGAACTGGTGCAGCTGCGCCAGGCCAAAGCGATCGGCGCCCTCCACCAGCATGACGGTGGCGTTGGGAACGTCGATGCCGACCTCGATCACCGACGTGGACACCAGCAGGTGGTACGTGCCGGCGCGATACTCGGCCATGACCTGCTCCTTCTCGTCGGCGCTCATGCGCCCATGGAGCAGGCCCAGGTTGAGCTGGGGAAAGACGTCACGCTGCAGGCGCGCATGCTCCTCGACGGCGGCCTTGGCCTCGGTCTTGTCGCTCTCCTCGACGAGCGGGCAGATGACAAACGCCTGCCGTCCCTCGCGCACCTGCGTGCGCAGAAAGGCATAGATGCGCTCGCGGCTGCCGGCGTCGCGCACGGTGGTGATCACGGGCTGCCGATTCGGCGGCATCTCGTCCAGCACTGATACGTCGAGGTCGCCGTACACCGTCAGCGCCAGGGTACGCGGGATCGGCGTGGCGCTCATGACCAGCGTATGGGGCTGGCGCTCGTCCCCCTTGTCGCGCAGCGCCGCGCGCTGCGTGACGCCAAAGCGGTGCTGCTCGTCGACGACGGCCAGGCCCAGGTCGGCGAGTTCGACGGTATCCTGGATCAGCGCGTGCGTCCCGATGATCACCTGGGCCTCGCCGCTGCGCGCCATCTCGCGCACCCGCGCCTTTTCCGACTCGGGCATCCCCCCGAGCAAGAGGGCGCAGCGCACCGCGTGCGCGCCCTGGAATACGGACGTCAGCGTCTGGTAGTGCTGTTCGGCCAGGATCGCCGTGGGGGCCATGACGGCCGCCTGTCGCCCGCCACGCACCGCGGCCAGGATGGCGGCGGCCGCCACGATCGTCTTGCCCGACCCCACATCCCCCTGGAGCAGCCGGCTCATGGGGACGGGCGTCGCCATGTCGGCCAGGATCTCATCGATGGCTCGCCGTTGCGCGCCCGTCAGCGGGAAGGGCAGGCTGGCGATGAACGCCTCGAGATCCTCGGCGGGCAGGATCAGAGATTCTGATGTGTGAGCGCGCCACACGCGCCGCTGCCGCAGCACGCCGAGCTGCAGCAGCAGGAACTCGTCGAAACAGAGGCGATGGCGGGCGCGCTCCAGGGCTTCGGCGCTGTCCGGGAAGTGGATCTGCATGAGCGCCTCGCCGATGCCCACCAACCCCTCGGACGCGACGAGATCGGCGGGCAGGGGATCCACCACGCGCCCGGCAAAGTCATCGAGCGCGCCCTTGATGATGCGCCGCAACCAGCGTCCGCTCACCCCCTCCGTCAGCGGATAGACGGGCACGAGGCGCCCGGTATGGAGCAGGTCACGCTGCAGCGGCTCCCACTCGGGGTTGCTGAAGAGGAGGCGGCCGAGATGCTCATCGACCTTGCCGCTGATGACGATCTCCATGCCGGTGCTAAAGCGCTTCTCGAGGTAGGGCTGGTTGAACCAACGCGTCTCGATGGTGCCGGTCCCGTCCGAGAGCGCCACCCGCACGATGGTCAGGCCGGTGCGCGCGCGGTCGAGCCTCACCTTGGAGACCACGCCGACGATGGTCACCTCTTCGCCGTACTCCAGCCGGTTGATGGTGCGCAGCGCCGAAAAGTCGTCGTATCGCCGTGGAAAGTAGGTGACCAGGTCGCGGATCGCATGCACGCCGAGACGTGCCAGCCGCTCTTGGTTCGTCGTGCTGACGCCCCGCAACGCCGTGACGGGTGAGTTGAGATCGACGCTCGCCGCCGCCTTACGCGTCGACCGCCTCTGCGTGGGGCGGGCACGGCGCTCTGCGCTGCCATCACTCAAAGCATCCGCCGCTTCGTCGGACGCCTCATCGCCGTCGTCGTCCCCGTCAGCCGGGGCATCCTCGCCGTCCGGCGCGGCATTATCCGACACCTCGGAGTGGGGCGCATCAGCGGTGCGTTCGACCGGCTGAGGGGGGGACGCGTCCTCGCTGGGCCGTGGCCCCTGGCTGGTCATTCTCTCCAGCAGGCGGATGATCGTCTCGCGACGGGCCTCACCGTCCAGCTCATCATAGTCCGACAGTGCCCCCATCACGTCATCCACAGGGATGGGGTGCTCGTCGTCAGGCTCCTCGCGCGCCTCCTTCTCCCAGTAGCCGAGGAAGCGCTGCAGCCCCCCGATGACGGCGCGGTCGCTGCAACCGTGTTCGCACTCGAGTGTCAGTATGCGTCTGAGTTTGTCGTATGCCGATGCCATCCGCCTCGCCTTGTCGATGTGTCCGCGCGTTCGGCCACTTGCCTGATTCAGTTATCCCGCACCACGACGCCCAAGCACCGCGGGCCGGCGTAGGCGCTGAAAACGGGTCCGATGATGTGCTCGCCCACCACCTGCCCGGGGTACAGCTGCTCCACCTGCGCCTTGATTTCTTCGGCCCCCGGCGTGAGCCCGGTATGAAGCACATCCACCACCGTCACCTTGGGGAACTCGGCCACGAACTCGAAGAGCCGCTCCACAGGGGTGCCCCGATTGCGCATGCGCTGCACCGCGGTGATCTCTCCCTCCTCGATCATCAGCAGCGGCTCGACCGCGGTGGCACCTCCGAGCGGATCGCGCGGCAGCTCAAAGAGGTGATTGCGCTTTAAATAGTCCAGGCTCTCGGCATAGAACGCAAAATAGATGCGCGAGATGGCGCCGCGCACCAGGCGTACGACCTCGGCTCCGCTGGCGCCCGCGCATGCCGCCTGGGCGGCATCGGCCACTAGGATCCCTAACGCCCGTGAGGTGAGCTGCGAATCGACGACCTGGATGCTCATGCGCCCCAGCAGCCCCGACCGCCCCTGCATGGCGGCGCGCACCGTATCGTTGAGGCCACCCGAACAGGCGATCGTCACGATGTCGCTCGTCTCGCGCCCCAGGCGCTGATAGACCTGCGCGAACTCGTTCGCCGTCGGTGTCAGCACCGCCGGCGTCTGCCCGGCCTGCGCCATCGTGTGGTAGAACTCGGCCGTACGCAACGCGGGGCCGTCGACGAGCACATCCGACCCTAGCCGGATGCGCATGGGCACCACCGAGATGCCCAGCTCTTCCAAGACCTCGGGCGCGAGGTCCGCGGTGCTATCGGTGACAATACGGGTGACACTCATGCAGCGTACTCCTCTAGCGCCAAGCCTTACTCGACAGATAGGATGTAGTAATAGTGCGCCTGGCCACCGTCGAGCACCTCCACCTCGAGATCGGGATGACTCTCGCGAATGGTCTCGGCCAGCGCCTCGGCCTCCTCCGCCGACACGTCCTCGCCATAGTACATGGTGAGGATCTCATAGTCATCGGGGCCGATGCGGTCCAACACCTGACGCATCACGGTGGGGATGTCGGAACCGACGTTCGTGAGGTCGCCGTTCAGCAGCCCGATGATTTGCCCCTCCTTGATGGAGAGGCCGTTCACCTGGACCGAGCGCACGGCCCGCGTGATCTCGGCGGTCTGAACCTGGGTGCTGGCATCGAGCATCAGCCGGGCGTTGGTCGCCAGATCAGCCTGATAGTTGTACGCCAGGAGCGCGGCGATGCCCTGCGGGATGGTGCGCGTGGGGACGACCACCACCTTCTTGGAGGCGAGTTCCGCCGCCTGCCGGGCGGCGAGCACCACGTTGCGGTTGTTGGGCAGCACAATCGCCTGAGCGCAAGCCGAGTTCTCCACGGCGGTGAGAAGGTCGTGCGTGCTGGGGTTCATCGTCTGGCCGCCCAGCACAATGGAGGAAACCCCGAGGCTCTCAAAGACGCGCTTGATCCCATCCCCCGAGACAACGGCGATCACGCACGTGTCCGACTTGTCGTCACGCGGCACATTCACCTGGAGGCGCGGGACGGCCACCGCGCCGGGCGCCGAGACGCTGGTCGCAGGGGGCGGCGCGCTCACCGCCGCATCGCTCTCCCGTCGGAACTCTTCGTACTGCTGCTGCATGTTCTCGATGATGATGGCGGTGAGCTGCCCCTGGCTCACGCCATAATCCAGCACGTGCCCGGGATAGTCGCTGTGCACGTGCACCTTGACCGCCGAGGCGTCGCCGACCACCAACACCGAGTCCCCCATGGTCGAGATGCGTTCGCGGATGGCGTCGACATCCAGGTCGGTGCCCAGGATGACGAACTGGGTGTCATAGTTGTACTCGCCCTCGATGTCGTGGAGGTGCTCGGCCACGGTGGCGGCCATGGCTTGCGGCGCGATGGTGTCTCCCAGGAGGTGGCGCAACACGCCCTCGAGGATCAGGGTATAGCCCTGCCCGCCGGCGTCCACCACTCCCGCCGCTGCCAGCACGGGCAGCAGCTTGGGCGTGCGGGCCAGCGCCGCCTGCGCTCCGGAGACGGCCTCGGCCAGGACGCGCATCATGTCTCCCCCAGCGTCGGCCGCCGCCTTGGCCGCCTGCGCCGCCTCGCGCGCCACCGTCAGGATCGTCCCCTCGACGGGCTTCATGACGCCCTTGTAGGCGGTGTTCGCACCCTCCTCGAACGCCGCGGCCAGGTCGGTCGGGCCCAACGTCTCGAGATCGTCCAGGGCACGGGAAAAGCCCCGCATGATCTGCGACAAGATGACGCCCGAGTTCCCGCGCGCCCCCATGAGCGCCCCATGCGAGACCACCCGCGCCAGCTCCGAGACGGATCGATAGGGCTTGTTGCCGGCTTCGTTCAGTGCCGCGCGCATGGTGAGTGACATGTTGGTGCCCGTGTCGCCGTCAGGCACCGGGAACACGTTGAGAGCATTCACGACCGCGACGTGAGCGTCGAGCCAGGCGCTCCCCGCCCGCAGACAGCGCAACAGGTGGTCGCCGTCACACTCCAGGCTCCAGAAGCGGGCAGCCGGGGGCTGATCGGACGGATTGGTCGGTGTGTGTTGTTGGCCCATGGTGTGCTATGTCGCCTCTATCGACCCGACGAATTGACTCGGCCGGCCAGGATGGGATGAGGAGCTAGTCCTTGTTGCTGACGCGCAAGCCCTGCACGTGGACGTTCACTTCCGCTACGGGCATCTCCAGGGAGCGCTCTACGCTAAACTTGACGCTCTCCATGACGTTCTGTGCCACCTCAGAGATGCGGGTGCCGTACTCGATCACCACATAGAGGTCGATAGAGATGTGGTGATCGCTCACGCGGACCTCGATACCGCGGTGCGAGTTATCCCTCTGCAAAATCTCGGCGACCTCGTCCCGAAGGGTGGCTGCCGACATGCCCACCACGCCGTAACAGCTCAGCACCGCCTCCGCTGCGATGCTGGCGATGGCACGGGGCGACACCTCGATTTTGCCAGAAGCTGGATGTTCACTCATTGGTGGTCTCCTCGCCGCCGGTTTTGCAGATAGTGTAGTCTATGGTATCATATCCGACGCGTTCTAGCCAAACAGTGCGGGCCGGCCATCGCGGCCCGGTTCGGAAAGGGGTTTACCGAATGGCCAAGTGTGAGATCTGTGGCAAAGGCCCGCAGTTCGGGCATAACGTCAGCCACTCCAAGCGACGCACCAACCGACGCTGGCTTCCGAATATCCAGAGGGCGACCATTGAAGTCGACGGCCGCGTCCGGAGGGTGAGCATCTGCACCCGCTGCCTGCGGACCTACAACAAGGCGGCAAAGGCCTAGAGCCTCCATCTGCCGGACAGAGCGCGGCCAGCCCCTGGGGGCTGGCCGTTTCGCGTCCCCATGGCACGGCATCACAACAAGGACCTCGCGCGACGCATGGCCTCCGCGATACCGCCCTCGGCGCCAAAGATGGCCGAGCCCATCACCAGCACGTCGGCGCCCGCCGACACGATCTCGGGGATCGTCGCCTCATTGATGCCGCCATCGACCTCGATGGAGCACCCCTCCAGCCCGCGCTCGTCGAGCATGCGCCGCAGCCGGCGCACCCGGTCCGGCGACGACGGGATCATCTCCTGGCCACCAAAGCCGGGGTTCACGGTCATCAACAGGATGAGATCCACCTGATCGAGGACCTCCTCGATCATCACCAGCGGCGTGGTCGGGTTCAGCGTCACCGCGGGACGGGCGCCCGCCTCCCGGATTTGCGCCAGGGCGCGGTCGAGGTGCGGGCTCGTCTCTACGTGCACGGTGATCAGATCCGCCCCCGCGCGCGCAAAGGCATCGATGTGGCGCTCCGGCTCGACGATCATCAGGTGTACATGCAGCGGGAGACGCGTCACCGGGCGGAGCGCGCGCACCACCAGCGGCCCAACGGTGATGTTGGGCACAAAGCGCCCGTCCATCACATCGATGTGGACGATGTCGGCTCCGGCGCGTTCGGCCTCGGCAACCTGCTCTCCGAGCCGACTGAAATCGGCCGATAGGATGGACGGTGCGATTCGCACCCGTCGGCGTGACGCCATGCGTATGCTACTCCTGTTCGGAGGGTATCGAAGGGACGCTGTCCCGTCGGTCGGATAGGTTAGGTATGCGCCGCAAGCAACGCGGTCGCCGGCAATCTGGCGCTCAACGTCGGGCGCCGCAGAGCTGCCCGCAGCCCGCCTGCACATCCACCCCACGCCGCAGCCGCACCGTGGCCGGGATGCCCGACCGCCGGAGCACGTCGCGAAACGTCGCCACGCGCTCGGGGGGCGAGGGCCGGAGCGGGCACCCCTCGGTGGGATTCAGCGGGATCAGGTTGACGTGGCATAACAGCCCGGCGAGCAACGCGGCGGTGCGGCGCGCGTGTCGGTCCGAGTCGTTCACGCCATCGATCAGCGCGTACTCCATGGTCACGCGCCGGCCGGTTGCCGTGGTGTAGCGCCGACACGCCGCCAACAGCGATTCCAGTGGGTAGCGGCGGTTGATGGGCACCAGCTCATCGCGCAGGGCATCCTCGGGAGCATGGAGCGAGACCGCCAGCCCAACGGAGGGCATCTCCTCGACCATCGCCAGGATGCCGGGCACGATCCCCGCCGTCGAGACGGTGAATCGCCGCGCCCCCAGCGCCAGGCCGTCGGGATCGTTGAGATTGCCGATGGCGCCCCACACGGCCTCGCGGTTCAGCAGGGGCTCGCCCATCCCCATGAACACCACGTTGGTGACGTGGGCCCCCTGCGCCCACAGCTCGCGCTCAAAGTGCAGCACCTGGGCGCTGATCTCGCCCGTCGTCAGGTCGCGCGTCCACCCCTGCTGCCCGGTGGCGCAGAAGGCACATCCGATGGGACAGCCCACCTGCGAGGACGCGCAAACCGTGTGCCGCTCGCCGGCCTCGTCGTCGGTGGCGCCATAGTGCATCAGCACCGCCTCAATCGCGGCGCCGTCCGGCATCCCCAGCAGCACCTTGCTCGTCAGCCCATCCTCCGACGCGACACGTCGCAACGGCTCGAGGCTGCCGATGGTCGTCTCCTCCGCGAGGCGCCCGCGCAGCGCGGCGGGAAGGTTGGCCATCTCCTGGGGGCTCTGGGCCAGACGCCGATACAGCCAGTGCCAGATCTGGTCCGCACGATAGCGCGGCGCGCCCCACTCCCCCACCAGGCGCTCCACGTCGAGGCGCGACAGGCTCAGCAGGTCGACCATGGCGTTCTCGGGCCCTTCCGCTGCCACTAGTCGCGCCGCCGCCCGCCGAGGATAAAGAGATAGTACAGGATGGTGGACAACGCTTGCGCCGCCGCCGCGACATAGGTGAGCGCCGCGGCCGAGAGCACCTGGCGCACGCCCTTCTCGTCGGAAGCGGTGAGCAGCCCGCTCCGCTCGAGCATCGCCACCGCGCGACTGCTGGCATTGTACTCCACGGGCAGCGTCACCAGAGAGAACAGCAGGGTACCCGAGAAAAAGAGCAGCCCGATGAGCGACAGGTTGGGAATCGGCAAGAACAGGCCGGCCATAAAGATGATGGGGCCGAGCCACGACCCGATCTGCACCGCCGGCACCAGGCCAGCGCGCAGCTTCATCGGCCCATAGTTGGCCGCATCCTGCACCGCATGCCCCACCTCGTGGGCCACGATCCCCAGGCTGGCGACGGTGGCCGACCGCGCCACGGCCGGCGACAAAAAGAGCGCCTTGCGCCGTGGGTCATAGTGGTCCGAGAGCTGCCCCTGCGTCTCTTGCACGGACACATCATAGAGGCCGTTGGCCTCGAGCAACCGCCGCGCCGCCTCGTGGCCCGCCATGCCGCGCGTGTTGCGCACCTGCAGGTACTTTTGGTACGCCGAACGCACCCTGTACTGCGCATAGAGCCCCAAGATCAGGGCCGGTAGCGCGAATAGATAGTAGCGTGGGTCGAACACTGGGAAAAACATCGCTGCAACCTACTCCGTTACAACTATACGAAAGCAGAGCCTCGCATAAGTATAGTGCCCGGGGCAGGAACTGTAAAGACGCGCGCCGGACCAATCAGCCCGACGCTGAACACATCGGAGGTGCCAGGGAACAGGTTTCAGGCTACAGTGTGCGCTCGCAGAGCGCTGCGACGGGTGAGCTGCCGCCTGCCACCGTGTTTATCGATCATACTTCCCGGAGGTGTGGCTGGCGGGCGTCCGGGAAACGCCAGCCGGGTGCGGCTGCAACCTGCAACCTGTCACCCTGATCGCTCGGTCATCGCACCAGTGCCTCGCGCCACGCGCTGAGAAGCGCCGGCAGATCGTCATAGATGACGTCGGGCGGCGCCTCGTAGGCGGCGGCCTCCTCGGCGCTCGAGATACCCGTCAGCACCATGATCGTAGCGATGCCGGCGCGCCTGCCCCCCAGGATGTCGGTCTCGAGGCGGTCACCGAGGATGGCGGTCTCTTCACGGCGCGCGCCCAGCCTGGACAGCGCCTGCTCAAAGATGATCGGCTCGGGCTTGCCCACCACAACCGGCTCCACGTCGGTGGCGGCGACCAGCGCCGCCAGCAGGCTCCCCGCCCCGGGGATGATGTCCGTCTCCAATGGGTAGGTCTTGTCGCCGTTCGTGCCGATGAACGTGGCGCCATCACGGATCGCCAGGCAGGCCGTCTTGAGCTTGTCGAAGGTGATCCCCTTGTCCCAGCCACACACCACGTATTCCGCCTCGCGCCCCGCCATGACGAATCCACGACGCTCCAGCTCGCCGATCAACGCCGCCTCTCCCACCACGTTCACGCGCGTGCCCGCCGGCGCCAGCGTCGCCAGGTAGGCGGCCGTGGCGTCCCCAGAGGTCATCACGGCGCTCTCGGGGACCCGGACGCCCATCCGCGCGAGCCGCTGCACGAACTGAGCGGGCGTAAGGGTCGAGTTGTTGGTGACCAGCAGGTAGCCGATGCCGCGCTCCTCGCAGAACGCGATCAGCTCGGGGCCCCCGGCCAGGCCGGTCTGTCCCCGGTAGAGGACGCCATCCAAGTCGACGAGCAGGTATCGAATCGACGCCAGTGAAGCAGCCATGAAGCGCTCTCCGTCCGCGGTTTTCGTCACAGGGCGAACCCAAGCGGCGATTATACCACAACCCGCCCCATGGGCACAGAAGCGCTTTACAGCCCGCGCACGGGCGAGTCGCGTGTGATGGGTTGCGGGTTGTGCGGGACAAACCCCGAGTTCCAGGTGTCAGGGTGCAGGTTACAGACTCAAAGGGCCGAACACCCTCAAGCCTGTGACCTGCAACCTGCAACTTGGAACGCCTAATCCACAACTCCCAGAACTCCGGAACCACCCCGCTACAACGGTATTTGATCTGCGCCCCCGCATGCCTATCATAGGAGGGACGAGGCTTCCCCGGGCGATCGCCCGCGCCGCGGCGCGATAGCCCTCGACCGAGAGGTGTCTTATGTCGAACAAGATCATCGACGCCCGCGGCCTGCCCTGCCCGCAGCCCGTGATCCTGACGCGCAACGCCATGCGCGAGGCCGACGAGGTGACCACGCTGGTGACGGGCGCCGACCAGGTCGCCAACGTCCGCCGGCTGGCTGAGAAGGCGGGCTGGCAGGTGGACGTGTCCGAGGGCGCCGAGGGCTTTTCCATCGCCCTGCGTCGCACCGGCCAGGCAGCTGCGGTCGCTCCCGAACCCGAGCCGGAGACGGCCGGCCCCGGTGGCCCCAGCGTGGTGGCCGTCCCGTCGGACCAGATGGGCCGGGGCGAGCCCGAGCTGGGCGGGGTGCTGGTGCGCGCGTTCTTTCATACCCTCACCGAGATAGAGGAGCTGCCGCGGGCTATCGTATTCTACAACACCGGCGTCAAGCTGGCGGTGCAGGGTTCGCCCATTGCCGACGACCTGTGCGCCCTGGCGTCGCGCGGCGTCGAGGTGCTGGTGTGTGGCACCTGCCTCGGATACTATGACCTGCGCGACAAGGTGGCGGCGGGGGTGGTGTCCAACATGTACACCATCGCCGAGACGCTGCTCCGCGCCGGAAACGTGGTGTCGCTGTGACGCCCGAGACTCCCGAGACGCCCAACACAGAGATCACGCACGGCGTGGTGCTGGTGCCCTCGGTGAGCCACTCGCTGCGCGCCGAGAAGGCGCTGGCCAACGCCGGCCTGGCCGTGAAGCTGATCCCCACGCCCCGCCAGTTGAGTTCCGACTGCGGCACCGCCATCCGCTTTCCCTGGGCGGCGCGCGACGCGGTGCAACGCGTGCTCGACGACGCCGGCCTGGTCTACGATCGCATCGTCGCACTCACCTGATCCCGCCTCCGGCGCCGTGCGCGCCGGAACCACACCCCAAAGGAGCATCATCATGACCATCGGCAGCTATCGCCTCGTCGACCTGACCCACGTCATCGAGCCGGAGGTGGGCGTCCGGCCGGTGCACATCGAGCGCGTGCCTGCCCCGGAGGCGGTGCCTGACGGGATGTGGTACATCATGCACCGCGTGGACATGCACCTCAATCATGTGGGCACCCATATCGAGACCCCCTA
The DNA here is from genome assembly GCA_040768165.1 of Anaerolineae bacterium. GTDB lineage: Bacteria > Chloroflexota > Anaerolineae > UBA1429 > UBA1429 > DUUT01. Next base: position 92,738 of record JAXGNH010000014.1, on the reverse strand, counting down.
CCACGTCCGCCCGGATGGCAAGGACGTGTCCACCGTCCCCCTGGAGAGCCTGTGTGGCGAGGCAGTGGTGCTGGACCTCACGGCGGTGCCCGGGGGCGGCGTCGTCAGCCTGGACGACATCACCGCGGCGGCCGAGAGGGTGGGCGGCATACGTCGGGGCGACATCGTCCTGGGGAGGTTCGACTATGACGGTGGACCCGACGCCAATCGCAACTTTAGCGCCGAGGCCATCGCCTATCTGGTGGACGCGGGGATGAAGATGATGGGCGTCGACTTGCCCGGCATCGAGCTGCCCCGCTCCGACCCACGGGCCATCGACCAACACAACCACCACCAGCTGCTGGACAACGACATTTGCCTCATCGAACGCGTGGCGAACCTGGCCTCCCTGCGCAAGCCGAGGGTGCTCGTGTTCGCCGCGCCGGTGCCGATCCAGGGGCTCGATAGCTTCCCGGTGCGGATGGTGGCGCTGGAAGAGGCCTGAGGCCAGGGTCCTGGAGCAGTCGAGGCCGCCCCTCTATGGCGCCATGTCGCGGGCCACAGAGGGGCGGCGCCTTACACGCGTTGCGCACCGGCGACGGGCACGAACATCGCAGCTTCGCGGGAGACACAATGAGCCAAGAAACCACGACCGACCTCTGGAGCGAGTTGCGCCTGCCGGCCAAGCCCGTCATCGCCGTCCTGGTCGGCCTCGGCTGCCTGCTCGCCCTGGCGGAGCAACTCCCTTGGGCGGTGATGCAGACCACCGACTGGATGCTGGCGGTGATGGCCCTTGCCGTGGCGGCGTGGTTCGTCGACGATTGGCATCCCCTGGCAGGGCGATGGTGCGTGCTCGTCGTCACGTCCCTCGCAGTGCACCTGCTGGCGGACTGGCTTCGAGTGCCGGGCTCCCTGACACTGCTCGCCCTGCCCGTAGCCCTGGCGGCGGCGCTCATCAGCCTGCCGGCGTCTGCCGTCACGGCCGTCGTCGAGAGCGCCGTGCTCGTGTGGATGGCCTTTCAATCCACGACCGCCATCGAGCTGGCGCCTCTGGGCGTGGCGGCTGTGGCAGTGTGGGCGGCGTGGGGGGTGATGGTGGCCGTGTACCAGCCCGTGGGACACTTGGCGCGGTGGTCGTGGTCCAACTCGCTGCGGGCTCAGCGGCTGCTGGACGAGGCGCGCCGCCGACAGGGCGAGTTGAACCAGGCGCTGGACGATTTGGCCCACCTCAACCGGCAGCTGGCGCTGACGAACCAAAAGCTGGACCAGATGCGCTTCGTGGCCGAACAGGCCAACAAGGCCAAGACCGACTTTGTCGCCAAGGTGAGCCACGAGCTGCGCACGCCGCTCAACATGATCGTCGGGTTCGGTGAGATGATCTTGGAGGCGCCCGAGGCCTATGGCATGCGCCTGCCCCCCGCCCTGCTGGCCGACCTCGAGGTGATCATGAGGAACAGCCAGCACCTGTCCGATCTCATCGACGACGTCCTGGACTTGAGCCAGGTCGAGGCCGGCCAGATGGCTCTGACCCGCGAGCACGTCTCACTCCCCGAGGTCGTCGACGCGGCCGTCACCGCCGTTCGCCCCCTGTTCGATTCCAAGGGCATCTACCTGCGCTGCGCCGTCGCGGAGGATCTCCCGACCGTGTACTGCGACCGCACGCGCATCCGCGAGGTCATCCTGAACCTGCTCAGCAACGCCGGCCGCTTCACGGACGAGGGGGGCGTGGAGTTGCGCGTGTCGCGGGAAGGGGAGAGCGTCCTCACGTCCGTCTCAGACACCGGCCCCGGCATCAGCCCCGAAGACTCCGAGCGGCTGTTCCGCCCCTTCCAGCAGCTTGAGGACCCGTTGCGCCGGCGGCACGGCGGGAGTGGCCTCGGCCTGGCGATCAGCAAGAGCTTTGTGGAGCTGCACGGGGGGCGTATGTGGGTCGAGAGCGAGTTGGGGCAGGGCACCACCTTTACCTTTCGCTTGCCCGTCGAGCCAGCCGCCCCTGTCGAGGCGGGCGCTCTGCGCTGGCTCGAGCCCACCTGGGAGTACCGCCAGCGCAGCACGCGCCCCACGCTGCCCGAGGCCGATGTGACTCGTCGGCTGGTCGTCCTTGAGGAGGGTGAGGCGTTGCAGCACCTGCTACGCCGCTACCTCGATGACGTCGAGGTGGTAGCCGTCGAGAGTCACGAGGAGGCGCTTGCCGAACTCGCGCGGACGCCGGCCCAGGCGCTGATCGTCAACGACCCCTCGGTGCCCGACGCCCTGGAGCGACTTGCCGGCGTAGAGCTTCCCAACGGCACGCCCGTCATCGTGGCGTCGATACCGGAACGCAACGCCGTGGAAGGGCTGGATGTCTCGGACTATTTGCTCAAGCCCATCTCACGTCATCACCTGCTGGATGCCGTAGGACGCCTGGCGCCCGACGGCGGCACCGTCATGATCGTCGATGACCAGCCTGACGCCCTACGCTTGTTCTGGCGCGTGCTCGCCTCGGCCGAGCAGGACTATCGTGTAGTGACCGCGACCGACGGCGAGGAGGCGCTGGCGCTGGCGCGCGAGGCGCATCCAGACGTGATCCTGCTCGATCTCGTAATGCCCGGGATGGACGGGTTCCAGGTGCTGGCGGAGCGACACCGTGACGAGGCTCTCCGGGACATCCCCGTCGTGGCCGTCTCGGCACTCGATCCGGCCGGGCATCCGATACTGAGCAACGCCGTGGCCGTTACGCGGCGCGATGGGATCTCGGTACAGCAGTTCCTGGCATGCGTGAGCGGCCTCAGTCAGCTGCTGGCGATGCCGCCTCAACCTGCCGCTGGAGGGCCGCCAACAGCGTCCGACGGTTGATGGGCTTGCGCAAGAACTCGGCGGCGCCCAGCGAGAGCGCCAGGTGCTCCTCGGGCAGGATGGTGCAGACGATGATCGGAACGTCGGCCGTCTTGGGGTGGGCGCGCAAGCGTCCCAGCATCTCCCAGCCGTCGATCCCGGGCAACATGACGTCGAGCACGATGGCAGCGGGAGCCAACCGCTCGGCCAGCGCTAGGGCCTGCTGCGGGTCACGCGTGCCGGCAAAGGCAAAGCGCTCGCCCGCCAGGTAGCGCTCCACCAGCCGCAGGGTATCGGCGTTGTCGTCGATCACCAGGACGGTGGCGCGATTCGCGGCCGCGATGGTCAGCGTGATGGTGCCCGGGCGTGCGGCGTCACCCGAGGCGACGACGGTGAGCGTCCCGCCCGAGAGTTCCAGAAGCTGCCGCGCCATCTTGAGTTGGTCGCTATCGTCGCAAAGCGGCAAGCCCTCCTGCCCGCGAGAAGTGCTCGGAAGGACGACCAGACGGTGGTTGCCATCGGTCGACGCCAAGCCAATCTCCACTCGCCCGCCGGGCGCAGCGCGCATGGCGCACGACAGGAGGTTGATCAGCGCCTGGCGTAGGCTGGAGGCCTGCGCCGACACGTAGGGGGTGGCTGCCGGCGCCTGCCAGACGAGGGACACGCCGAGTTGGGCCGCCAGCGGCTCGGTGACCGCCAGGACCGAGTCGACCATGCCGGCGAGATCGAGCAACTCGGCATGGGATGAGCGTTCGAGCCATTGGAGTTCGTCCTCTCGGGAGGAGGGCCGCTGGCGCGAGGAGGAGCCCTGTGGCGCCCCCTCCGGGGCGGCCGGCGAGCGCTTGGCCACGTCGTAGCGCTCCCAGAGGATGTTGGCCAGCATGACGAGGGCCCGCTGCTCTTCGCGTCGCAGCTGCCGAACGCTGAGGGCCAGCGCGACGGACACCTCGCGCTGGGTGAACTGCTCCGCGTGGCGATGATAGAGGGCGCGATAGGGACGCCACGCCTTGGCCTCCTTGCGCGCCTCGAGGTTTGGCTTGAGTTCGTCGATAGCGTTGAGGATGATGCGATGGAGTTCCGAAGCCCCTGCCCGCTCCCCGAGGCCCAGCCAACGCCTCAGGTCGCTATCCCCGAGTGCCCTGGGGTCGTAGAGGTACAGCAGGGCGTGGTGCACCGCATCGATAAAGGCTGTGCTCGCCGCGCCTCGGTCCGTCACGATGGGTTGTCCCCTCCCTGGCCGCTGTTTGGCCCCTCGGCCCCCCTCGACATGGGCAGCTGTGCTAAGCTGATCGTGGGCCGGAGCTATGAACCACTTGGCTATAGCGCACACAAGGTTGGCCGTTGCATGATCCTGGCGTCGCGCGTACAGGCCATTTTAGCCTTCTGGGGTCGAACGGTCAATCATGTTGCACTTGGGTTAAACACACCGTACTCAGGAGCGCGCAAGCATCTGTAACGCGATGGCAAGCAGTATTCGAGTTGTTGCTTCGCTATCAAGTTGAGGAGAGAGGGCCTATCCATGACACTCAGTTCGAGAGCATTGGCGCCAGAGCATAGCCTACCGCCGATGATCCGCCTTCTTGGTAAGCTGGTAGGCGGTACAACGAGAACCCAGATTAGGCGCGCCTCTCAGGCATATCTGTTTCTTCTGCCGTGGCTGATTGGCTTGTTATTCTTCTGGGTTGGTCCTATCATTGCATCGTTTTATTTCAGCTTTAGCGAATATGACGTGTTAAGTTCACCAAGATGGGTGGGCTTGCAGAACTATCAGAAGGCGTTTGCTGGCGATCAGCTATTCTGGCCGTCGCTCTGGCGCACCTTCCAGTACTCGTTCGCGGTGGTTCCCATTGGCTTGGCCGGATCGCTATGCCTGGCCATCCTGCTGAACCGCGGTCTTCCCGGGACCAACCTGTTCCGCACGATGTTCTTTGTCCCGCACTTGGTCCCCGCCGTCGCCACGGCGATGGTATGGAAATGGCTGCTCAACCCCAGTCTTGGGCCAATCAACCTGGGTCTCGAGACCATCGGCCTCGAGGGCCCAGGCTGGCTGACGCGCAAAGAGTGGGCGCTTCCGTCCATCATCATGATGAATCTCTGGGGTAGCTTTGGCGGCAACCAGATGCTGATCTTCCTTGCTGCTCTGCAGGGCGTGCCGCAATCACTTACCGAGGCGGCCGAGATCGACGGTGCGGGCATATGGGCCAGATTCCGCCACATTACCATGCCCATGATCTCGCCGACCATTCTGTTCAACCTCATACTGGGCGTCATTGGTGCCCTGAAGGTCTTTACGTCGGCACACGCGGCAACGCAGGGTGGCCCCCAATATGCCACCTGGTTTATCGCCCTCCACATCTACCGTCACGCTTTCATGTACTTCCAGATGGGCTACGGCTCCGCGTTGGCCTGGGTCTTTGCCGTCATCTTGCTTATCTTAACTTGGGTTCAGATGACCTGGTCCAACCGCTGGGTCTACTACGCAGGGGAGTGACGTCTCATGGCGCTCAACGAGTCTGTTCGCCCCCCGGTGGGTCAGATGGTGTATAGGCGGCCTCTTCAGAAGCGGCCGATCAATGTGCTCTTTTACGCCGTGATGGTCATCCTGGCGCTGGCGTTCTTGTTCCCCATTGTCTGGGCAGTGACCACGTCGCTCAAGCGGCCTCCAGAGCTGTTGGTGTTCCCGCCCAGGCTGCTGCCGGCCGTCCCCCAGTGGGTGAACTATGCGACGGTGTTCGAGAGGGTTCCCTTCCTCATGTGGGCCAAGAACACCGTGTCCGTGGTACTGCTGGGCACGTTGGGGCAGGTGCTCTCCGCCTCCCTTGCCGCCTATGCCTTCGCGCGGTTCGAGTTCAAGGGCCGCAATCTGCTGTTCCTTGTGACCCTGGGCACCATGATGTTGCCCGAGCAGGTGACCCTGATCCCGCAGTTTGTGCTCTTTCACAAGCTGGGCTGGATCGACACGCTCAAGCCGTTGTGGGTGCCGGCCTGGTTCGGGGGAGGGGCGTTCGCCATCTTTTTGATGCGACAGTTCCTCATGCAGTTGCCACGCGAACTCGATGAGGCGGCTATCATCGACGGCGCCGGCGCCATGCGTATCTACTGGCAGCTTCTCATGCCGCTGTGCAAGCCGGTGTTAGCCACGCTGGCCGTCATCGGGCTGATCGGTCGATGGAACGACTATTTCGGGCCGCTGATCTACCTGAGCAGCGACAAAAGGCTTACTCTCGCCGTGGGCTTGACTTTCTTCAGCAAGATTCCTGAGGGGGGCATGCCCGTGGAGCACCTCATGATGGCATCGGCGACTATGATGACGTTACCTTTGATCCTCTTGTTCTTCGCGGCGCAACGTTACTTTGTGCAAGGTATCGCCATGACGGGGCTCAAGGGGTAGCGGCGAGAAGTAGCAGAAAGGAGGATGTGCTTCAGCGACTAGAGTCACAGGCAGGATTCGTTGATGGATGTACCCGATCATGCCACGCTATGGATCAAGCCCAAGTTCGTAATAGGGGGAGAAGTCCCATGTCGCAGAGTCTGAATCGCCGTAGTTTCCTGAAGGGCCTGGCCGCCGCCGCCGTGGTCACGCCGGTTCTGTACGCTTGCGCGCCGCAGCAGCCCGCATCGTCGGGTGAGAGTGCCGCGCCCACGCAGCCCGCGGCCTCCACCGGCCCGGCCCAGCAGCCGGCCAGCGCGGACAAGCCCACGCTACGCTCCACCCTCTGGGCCGAGCAGTCAGGCGAGGGGCGTACTTGGATGAAGGACAAGGCCCTCGAGTGGGCCGAAAAGACCGGCACCGCCAACGTCGAGATCGAGATGGTCAACTATAACGAGATGCAGGCCAAGCAGCTCACGGCTGTCGCCGCGGGCACGCTGTGGGACGTGTTCTTTAGCACGAACCGCTGGGGCCCCTACTCGGCGTACAAGGGCGTCCATTTGTTCCTGGACGACCTGGTGGATGCCGCCGGCACCGACCTGAGCGACTTTGTTCCCAGGGCTCTGGAAGGCGCCCGGTTCGAGGAGAAGCTGTTCGGGTTGCCCGCCGAGACCAACCCCGGCAACCAGAACTGCGTCTACTATAACAAGGCCTTGTTGGGTGAGTTCGGCGTGCCCGAGCCCACCGATGACTGGACGTGGCAGGATTACGCCGAGATGTCGGCCAAGTGCACCGACACCAGCCGGCGCATCTTTGGCACCAACCTACTGCCCACCAACTACTATGACTTTGGCGCGCTGGCCCGCACCTTCGGCGGCGAGGTCTTTGACGCCGAAAAGAAGAACTTTGCCCTCATCAGCGACCCCAAGACTGCCGAGGCCATGAAGTCGCTGGTGGAGCTGCGCACGGTGCATAAGGCCGCCCCGTCGCGTGACGAGGCTGAGGGCCTGAACTTTTTCTCCGGGCAGCTAGCACTGCGCTGCGCGGGGCCCCAGGTCATCAAGGCGACTCAGGCCAGCGCCGAAGAGGGCTTTGAGTGGGACCTCGTGCTGGGCCCGAAGGGGCCGGATGGCGCCCGCGGCTACTCCATGCATATCCTCGTCATGGCGATCGGCTCGACGACGAAGCACCCGCAAGAGGCGTACTCGCTGCTGGAGTATCTGACCTCCCAGGAGACGGCTCAGTGGGCGTTTGAGAACCAGTCACAGCCGACCGCCCGCCTCTCGGTGATGCGTTCCGCCGCCGCCGAGCAGCAGCACCCCATCTGGAAACGCGTCGCAGATTGGTTCGATGACGGCGTCAACCAGGGCCCCACGCCCATCCCCTGGAACCTGCGCGTGCAGGAGCTTCAGGACACTTGGGCCAACCTGTCGCCGGAGCTGATGTATGGCGAGGTGCCCTTTGAGGAGGGCATGGCCAACGTCCAGAAGGAATGCCAGGCGATCATGGATCTGCCGCGCATCGAATAGTATGCGCCCTCGGGCGGGTTCCGGCTCGCCCCGCTATCCGCAGGATGCCACGGCCAACAGGGGGGTGCAGTCGCACCCCCCTGCCACGCGTCTCGGCCATCGCTCAGCGCCTGGAGCTGGTCTGGCAGCCCCGCGAGGGGCGCTGCCCGCTCCAGTCACGAAGCATGGACCTTGAACAGAGCAGCCTGCGTCGCTTCGCGGCGCCGCACCTTAACGTGCCGCGGCTGAGGCACCAATAACCAGCATCCCACAGTATCTGGAGGCATCGCATGACCGAACGTGGAGCACCCCCCGTCACCATCACGGACGTCAAGACCATCCTCACCGCCCCCAACGGCATCCGCCTGGTGGTCGTCAAGGTCCTCACCAGCGAACCCGGCCTCTACGGCCTGGGCTGCGCCACCTTCACCCAGCGCCCCCTCGCCGTGGCCACCGCCATCGACGAGTACCTCCGCCCCTTCGTCCTGGGCCGCGACGTGGACCGCATCGAGGATATCTGGCAGGCCCTCTACGTCTCCTCCTACTGGCGCTCGGGCCCCGTGCTCAACAACGCCATGTCCGGGCTCGACGAGGCGCTGTGGGACATCAAGGCCAAGCGCGCCGGCATGCCCCTCTACCAGCTCTTTGGCGGCAAGGCGCGCGAGGCGGTGCCCGTCTACACCCACGCCTCGGGCGCCTCCCCCACGGAGGTCGAGGAGCGCGTGCGCGCCTTCATGGCGCAGGGCTTTCGCTACATCCGCGTGCAGATGGGCATCCCCGGCCTGTCCACCTACGGCTCCCGCGGCGGAGAGGCCATCCCGGCCCTCAACCCCGCCCAGACGCGTACCTGGGAGCCCACCCCCTACGTGCGCTCCGTCCCCACGCTCCTCGAGCACCTGCGCGTGGCGCTGGGGGAGGACGTGGAGCTACTGCACGACGTCCACGAGCGCATCCCCCCCATCCAGGGGGTGTGGCTGGCCAAGGCCGTCGAGCCCTACCGCCTCTTCTTCCTCGAGGACCTCTTTGCCCCCGAGGACATCGAGTACTTTCGCATGGTGCGCGCCCAGTGCGCCACCCCCATCGCCATGGGGGAGCTGTTCGTCAACCAGGCCGAGTACGTGCCCCTGATGCGCGAGCGGCTCATCGACTTTATCCGCGTGCACATCTCGGACATCGGCGGGCTGACGCCAGCGCGCAAGCTGGCCGCCTTTGGCGAGTTCCTGGGAGTGCGCTCCGCCTGGCACGGCCCCGGCGACGTCTCCCCGGTGGGCCACGCCGCCAACCTGCACCTGGACCTGGCCATCTCGAACTTTGGCATCCAGGAGCAGGCGCTCTTCCCGGAGGCGACGCGCGAGGTGTTCCCCGGCACGCCCGAGATCCACGATGGCTGCGTGTGGTGCAACGAGCAGCCCGGGCTGGGCATCGACATCGACGAGGCGCTGGCGGCCAAGTACCCCTTCCCGGAGCATGAGTACAACGGCGCCTGGCCCGAGGTGCGCCGCCTCGACGGCACGGTGGTCAAGCCGTAGAGGTCTGCGAGAGGGAGAGCGATGGTACGCGGATTCCGCTGATAGTACGCTGATTTTCGCGGATAGGACCAGCTAACCGCAGAGAGCGCAGAGAACGCAGAGACCACAGAGGAAGGAGAAATAGGCCTTTCCTCTGTGGTCTCTGTGCCTTGTCTGTGTTCTCTGTGGTTCCTTCCCGAACAATCAGCGAAGATCAGCGTTCCATCTGCGGAATCTGCGTACCATCAATCCTACAACTGCTGGTAATAGCTCTCCACGCGCTCGACGTCCACCGTCTCGTCCATGGGCATGCCGAGGCGCTCGTAGAGGCGGCGGCGCCCCTTCATGTCGGCCAGGAGAATGGCCACTGCGTGGCCGACGACCTCCTCGGCCACCTCCTGCGGGACCACCAGCACCCCGTCGTCGTCGCAGCCCACGATGTCGCCCGGGCGCACCTGCACGCCGCCGCAGGCGATGGTCGTCTGTACCTCGACCGTCATGATGCGGCCCGGGATGATGGTGCGGCCGCGCTGCCGGCAGCAGATGGGCGTCTTTTGCAGGGCTACCTCATAGGTATCGCGGCAGTAGCCATCGGTGACGATTCCCACGGCGCCCGCGGCCACCATCCCCAGGGCGTTGTTGGACCCCCAAAAGCCCACCTCAGCGCTGCCGCCCGTGTCGGTGACAATCACGCTGCCGGGCTTGACGACGTCGCCCAGCCCGATGTGGCCCACCTCACGGAACCAGACGCCGTGGGCGTCAACGATCTCTTCGGTGGTGTTCAGCTTCCACATGGGGCGGTTCGACGGAACGCAGCGCTGCGTCACGGCCACGCCCCACCACTTTTGCCCCAGCCACAGGGGGCGCACGGCCGGATCCATCAGGCCGATGTCAAAGTAGCCGATGCCGTCCATGGCGTCGGCCACGTCGACCACGCGGACGTACTTGAATTTTGGTAGGAGCGCATAGGTGTCGATCTGGGTCATGTGATCCCCCTCTCTGGCGTCATACAGCGGGTGAATGGCACGGGCATCATCTTAGCCGGGTAGTAGAGGGGGTGTCAATCGCTCAGCAAGGGTGCGATCCAGACGCCCCCGCGTTTGCGCGATGGCGCCCTCCCGGCGTAGGATAGGCACAGTTGCCACCGCACAGACCGCCCAGGGAGATGGCCCATGCTCGATCGCTACCTCGCTACGTTCGACCGTGCCATCGACGCCGACCACTATCGCCGCGTCGAGGATGCCTATCGGCGGGTGTTCGCCTGGGAAGAGATGGACGAACTCCCCTACGTCTGGGCGTCCCTCCCGCCGGTGCCCGATACCGAGTGGCCGGAGCCGGCGTACAACGACACCTTTGCGGACCGTGAGCTGATGCTCCTGTCGCAGCTGCGGCAGCCCTATCTACACCTCCAGGCGCGCGACCACCATCCCCTGGCGATCCGCACGAACTATGGCACGGTGATCCTGCCGAGCATCCTGGGGGCCGGCTATCGCCTCACCGAGACGTCGCTCCCCTGGGCCGACCACCTCCCCGACCGCGACGCCGTGCGCCGCGTGGTGGACGGCGGCATCCCCGACGTGCGGGCCGGGCTGGGCGCCGCCTGCCTCGACACGGCCGAGTACTATCTCGAGACGCTGCGCCCCTACCCCAACCTGGCGCGCGAGACGCGCATCTACCACCCCGACCTCCAAGGGCCGTTTGACGTGGCGCACCTGGTGTGGGGCCCCGACATCTTTTTGGCGCTGTACGACTGCCCCGACCTCGTCCACTCGCTCCTCCACCTGATCGTCGAGACCTACATCTCCTGGCTGCGCCACTGGAAGCGGCTGGTGGGCGAGGGGAACGACTGGACGGCGCACTGGTCGATCATGATGCGCGGCGGCGCCATGGTGCGCGACGACACGCCGGTGATGCTGTCGCGCGCCCAGTACCTCGAGTTCGTCCAACCTTACGACCAGCGCATCCTGGATGCTTTTGGGGGCTGCATCCACTACTGTGGGCGGGGCGACCAATTCATCGAGCCGATGGCCACCAGCGCCAATCTGTACGGCATCAACGCCTCGCAGCCCGACTGGAACGACATGGACCTGCTCTGGCGCGTGACGCGGCAGCATCGGCTGGTGCTCCTCGACCTCCACGAGAACTACCTTCCCGCGGGCGCGCGGACGGGCGTCACGGTGCGGCGAGAGTGGCGGGGGAACGGGGGCTGAGGCCTGGCAAAGGCGGCTGGCGCGACCACCATGGTCGGCGGGTCACGACGAGTTGCTTCCCGACGTGGCCCTCGTAGGGCGCGCCGGGCCGCACAGGCGTGCGGCCCCTACACGTACCGCGCTCCGCGCGATGCGCGGTTGGTGTGCCAGGGCGCCGACGAGGACGAGCCGAAGGGTGACTCTCCGGCTCTTTTCTTTGCAGGCAGCACACCGCTCTCAGAAGACGTGGATGCCCTCAAAGAGGGTGCGCACCGAGTACAGCCCAGAGCGCGCGGTGATATAGAGGGTGTGGAAATCGGCGCCGCCAAAGGCCAGGTTGCTGGGCTTCTGCGGGGTCTGTAACACCCCGTAGAGCGCGCCGTCCGGATCATAGATCCACACCCCGCCTGGGCCCGTGGCGTAGAGGTTGCCCATCGCATCGACCTTCATCCCGTCGGGGCCGCCGGGTAGAGCCGATGCCATCTCGGGGAGCACGCGCCCGTTGGAGAGACTGCCGTCCGCGGCGACATCAAAGGCGCGGATGTGACGCTCCATGGTGTCGTCGACATAGAGGATGGCCTCGTCGGGAGAAAAGGCCAGGCCGTTCGGCCGGTTGAAATCGGCCGCTATCAGCATGAGGTCGCCGTCCGGCGCCAACCGGTACACGCCGCTGTGGGGGAGATCCTGATCCTCGGGGCGGATGCCGTAGGGTGGATCGGTAAAGAAAACGCTGCCGTCACTGCGCACCACCACGTCGTTGGGGCTATTGAGCCGCATGTCGCGGTAGTGCGTGGCCAACGCCACCACGCTGCCATCCGCCTCGGTGCGCGAGACACGCCGCTTCCCGTGCTCACAGGCCACCAGCCGCCCCTGGCGGTCGAACGTCAGTCCGTTGGAGTGATGGCTCGGCTTGCGCCACGGCTCGGGCTCGGCGCCCCCAATGTAGCGGTAGATGGTGTCGGCGGGAATGTCGCTGAACAGCAGATAGCGGTCGGCCGGGTGCCACACCGGCCCCTCGGTGAACTGAAAGCCGTTGGCGACCTCCAGCACGTCGGTCGACTCGAGCACGTGACTCAGGTTCATCGGGCCCCCTCTCGCTCTAGCAGACGACGCGTCCCCCTGAGTGTATCGGCTACGGCTCAGCAGCGTCAAGCGGACGCGGCGGGTCTATCGGGCATGATGAGCATCGCCGCGAACCAAGAGCGCCGCCGGCCCCGACGGTGATGTTCGAGGACGACGGCGCTTTGCGTGGCACGGCCTTGTCAGCGCGCTACAGCGCGATGGGCTCCTTCAACAGCCCTACCAGAAGGTTCGACGCACCCTGCAGGTCGCGCAGGTCCACCATCTCGGAGGGGCTGTGGATGTAGCGCGCCGGCAGCGACAGCGCGCCCGTCGGCACGCCCGCCCGCGACATCTGGATGGCGCGCGCATCGGTACTACCCAGCTGCAACACCTCGCGCTGGTAGGGGATCCCCAGGCGCTCGGCGCCGTCGATCATCCACTGCTTGACGCCCGGATGCGAGAGGAAGCCGCGGTCCATCACCTTGACCGCCGGACCCGCCCCCAGGTCCACCGCCATGGGTGGCGCCTCGGGGACGTCGCCCGTATCGGTAACGTCGATGGCCAGCGCCACCTCGGGCTCGATGCCGAACGCCGAGACGACGGCCCCGCGCGTGCCCACCTCCTCCTGGGTGGTGAACACGGCGTACACGTCGTGGGGAGACTCGCCAAGGTCACGTAGCGCCTGGACGAGGACGGCACACCCCGCCCGATCGTCCATCGCCTTGGCGATCAGCCGGTCGCCCATCTCCTCATAGGGGCGCGAGAAGCAGGCCACGTCGCCCACCCGTACGGGAGCATCGTCCGGCGAGGTGGCGCCGACGTCGATGAACACCTCCTCCCACTTGGGCGCGTCGTTCGAGCGCAGCCACTTTTCCGAGCCGATGACGCCCACCGTGTCGTTGGCAAAGCGCACGCGCCCGCCCATCAGCGTCGGCGCAAAGACGCCGCCCACGCGCCCGACCCGCAAAAAGCCCTTCTTGTCGATATGCGTGACGACGAGGCCGATCTCGTCCATGTGGGCGGCGATCATCACGCGCTTCCCGCCGCCGGTCCCTTTCTTCAGAGCGATGAGGTTACCCAGGGGATCGGTGCGCATCTCGGTGACTACCTCGCGCACCATATCCTCGATCAGCGCCCGCACCTGTCCCTCGTCGCCCGACGGCCCATACGCCTCGGTCAGCGTCCTGATGATCTCCTTCACGCGTTCAGCCCTCCCTCCATCGTGTGCAGGGCAGCTTTCATGAGCTGCACCGTGTGGTCCAGGTCGTCCAGGCTCAACATACTGACGGGCGCATGGATATAGCGCGAGGGCACAGCCACCACGGCGGAGGGCACGCCCTCTCGCGCCAGATGGATGGCACCGGCGTCGGTGCCGCCCGCCGCAGCGCGCTTGAACTGGTAGGGGATGTTGAGGCGCTCGGCCGTGTCCACCAGCAGCCGCACCAGGCGGCGGTCGGCGATGACGGACTGATCCATAAAGGTGAGCGCCGGCCCCTTGCCCAGCTCCGTCACAGGGCTCACGTCCTTCTTTTTTGGGAGGTCGTCGCAGATGGTGCCCTCGAGGGCGAACGCCACGTCCGGGTTGACGGCAAAGGCCGCCACCCGCGCGCCGCGCAGCCCCACCTCCTCCTGGGCCGTGAACACGGCGTACAAGTCCAGGGCATAGTCGTCACGGAGCAGTTCCACCAGCACCGCGCACCCGGCGCGATCGTCGAACGCCTTGCCCTTGACGGTGCGCAGCCCCCCCTCGTCCAGCACCTCATAGCAGGTGCGAAAGGTGGCATAGTCGCCCAACGACACGAGGCGCTCGGCCCCCGCCTTGTCTTTGGCGCCGATGTCGATGGCGGCCTTGCCGATGTCGGGGGCCTTTTGGCGATCGGCGGCCGGGATGAGGTGGATGGGTGGGTAGCCGATCACGCCCGGCACCGCGTCCTTGCCGACGAGGACCTGCTTGGACAGGAGCACGCGGTCGTCGATGCCGCCCACCTTCTCGAAGCGCAGCGTGCCGTCTCCGTTGATGCCGGTGATCATCAGGCCCACCTCGTCCATGTGGGCCGTCACCATGACGGTGCAGGGCCAGCGCCCCTCCTCGATGGGGCGACGCGCCTTGCGCAGGCAGATGAGGTTCCCCAGGGCGTCCACGCGTTGCTCGTCGACCAGACCCTCCACCGCCTTGAGCAAGACCTCGCGCACGGCGCCCTCGTCGCCCGAGACGCCTCGCGCCTCGGACAGATCCTTGAGCAGCACGGTTATCCTCCTGGCTAGATTCCTACCTGGGAAGCGAACGCCTCGTCGAGGCCGGCGATAAAGAGGGCCATCAGCCGTCCCGTGCGCTCCATGTCGCGCACGTTCAGCGTCTCCACCGAGGTGTGCATGTAGCGCAGCGGCACCGACAACAGCGCCGTGGGGATCCCCTCGCGCGCCACCTGGATGGCCCAGGCGTCGGTGCCCGTGGCGCCAGCGGCGTATTCGACCTGATATGTCACCTCGTGGGCCTTGGCGGTCTCTACCAGCCGATCGAACATGACGGGATGGATGTTGGGCCCCTTGGCGATGGAGGGACCGCCCCCCATGGTGATGGACTCTTTCTCATCCACCCCCTGCTGCGCCCCAAAGCCGACGTCCACAGCGATGGCCACGTCGGGCGCCACGCCGTAGGCGCTCACCGTGGCGCCACGCAGGCCCACCTCCTCCTGGGAGGTGCCCACGGCGTAAACGTCCCAGGCGTGGCGGAGGGTCGACAGACTCTCCAAGCACAGCGCCAGAGAGACCACACCGGCGCGGTCATCGAACGCCTTGCCCGAGACATAGCCCTCGGCCAACTCGACCATCTCGCGACGCATGGTGATGAGATCGCCCACGCGCACCACCTCTTCGAGGCTTTCCTGCGACAGCCCGACGTCGATAAAGAGGTCGTCTAGGGGCACCGCCTTCTGCCGCTCCTCGGGAGAGAGGACGTGGGGCGGCCGTGACCCGACGATCCCGGGGAGCGGACGTGCGCCGTGCACGACCACCTCCTGCCCCACGATGGTGCGCAGGTCCACCCCACCCACGGTGGCAACCCGCACGAACCCATCCTCATACCCCTTGACCATCAGGCCGATCTCGTCGACGTGGGCGGCCAGCATGATGGCGCGTCGGGGGGCGTCGGGGGCGCGATCACCGCGCTTGAGCGCGATGATGTTCCCCAGCGCGTCGGAACTGATGGCGTCGGCGTGGGGCTCGAATGCGCGTCGGGCGATGGCGCCGGCCTCGGTCTCATACCCCGAGACGCCGGAGGCCTCCGATAGCTCACGCAGCAGTTCCGTGGCGTTCATCGATCACCTTTCTGGCCGGCGTTACCGGCGGATCGCCGGATAGCGCGGTCCATCGTGGGGTTGCGCCGCGGCTCGCGCTCTAGGCGCCGGGCCGGGGGGTCATCGTCGGGTAGAGGGTTGGCATAGATCGGTCCGTCTGACCGGAGGGCGGCGCGGTAAAAGTCATCGTTGGATAGAGGGTTGGCGCCTCGACCTCGTCGGCCGGGGGAAGCGCGGTGAGGTCCAGAGTCGGGCCGGGCGTCGGCGTGGGCTGCAGGAAATTCGCGCGCAGGTAGAGGCTGAGCCCGCCCAGGCCGTACAGCAGGCCGATGATGGCGCTGGCCGAGATGATGGCCAACACACGCGCGCGCTCGGCGTCTGCCATGGCACGAAAGCGTCGCCACATACGGCGCACCGCTCAGCTCCCCCGCCGCGCGGCGAGCCGACTCACCGCCTGCTGACGCCCGTACCCTACGACAGAGGGGGCGCGGGTCGGCGCCCCCTCCATGTTTGCCCGCTGTGAGAAGCGCGTCATAGCGTCTCGATCGTCTCGATGAGGGTGTCGCGCGCCGTGAGCAAATAGTCGAGGCTCACTAGCGACGCCCATCGATCATCGTCCAGGGGCCCGGCGGACCACGTCCACTCGTCGGTGAGGTCTTCCTCCGAGACGCCCATCCTGTCGGACAACATGCGTATCTGTGTCTCGATCATGCGCAACCGCCGCTCAAAGTAGGCCTTGCGGGCGACGGGGCCCATGCGTTCGACATCGTTGCCAATCTTGGCAGCCAGAGCAGGGTAGAAACCGTATCTAAACTGCTTCACGGCGCGTGCCATGTCTCCTCCACCTTTCGCAACAGGGCAGGATAATAGCACCAGCCTTACGGAACGTCAATCAGAAGCAACCGAGCTGGCAGGGGACCACCCTGAGCCCGAGCGCCTCGATAATATTGGCGATCCCGAGGCGGGGGTACTTGAACTGCTCAGCGACGGCCCAGGCGTCGCTGCAGGCGATGCAGCCGTTGGCGGCCTTGGCACGGATGGCAGAAGCGATGTCGTCGGGCACGTTGGTGGCCGCGAGGATGATCTTGCTCTTGCCCTCCGCCTTGAGGCCATAGCCAAAGAGGCCCATCTGGCAGCGGTTGAAGCGAAGTTGCGTCTCGGCGTTGATCGCCTTTGCCAAGGCGAGAGGCGTCACGTTCATCTGCGCTGCCAGGGCGTGAGCGTCGGCGCATGCCAACTCGCCCGCCACAGCCAACTCGTTCGCCGCTCCGATCATGTCCTGAGCCATGTTGTCTCCCTCAATGTGTACGTTGTTCCTGCCCTATTCTAGGCACGACCGGCGCCCCTGGCAAGTATGAGGCGAGTGCGTAGCCGAGACTGCGGGGGATCTGGGCGGGTTAGTGGGCGCTCCAGTGCTCGCCGGCGCCACTTGCCGTGGGAGGCGCCCCTGGTCTACAATCGATCTGCGGGCGGCCGGGCGGGCCGCGCCGCCACCATGGCGTCACAGTCGATAGGACGCTCACCATCGCGAGGAGGCCGAGATGCGCGTGCTCATGCTGACCTGGGAGTATCCCCCCAACCTGGTCGGAGGTCTGGGCCGCCACGTGGCCGAACTCGTCCCCGCCCTCGTCCAGCGCGGCATCGAGGTGCACGTCATCACGCCGGGGGTGGACGGCGCGCCGGCGCGCGAGGAGGATCAGGGCGCCACGATCCATCGCGTCTCGAGGCCGGTACGATCAGGGGGCTATCCCGACTTTTACACCGGCGCGGTGCACGCCAACGAGGCACTGGCCGCCGGCGCCCAGGCAGTCATCGAGAGTCTGGGCCCGTTCGACCTGATCCACAACCACGATTGGCTTACGGCGTTCGCCGCCGGAGAGCTGAAACACCGCAACCGGCTGCCGATGGTGGCCACCATCCACGCCACGGAGCGCGGGCGAGGGCGCGGCCAACTCAGCGGCTCCGAGGCACAGCGCATCAACGACGCCGAGTGGGAACTCACCTACGAGGCGTGGCGCGTCATCACCACGACGCGCTACATGGCCGAGGAGATGGAGGTCTACTTTTCGGCGCCGGCCGACAAGGTGGACGTCATCCCCAACGGCGTCGACCCGCGGCGCTTCCAGGCGTTGGAGGGGGTCGACCTCGCAGCGTTTCGCGCCCGCTATGCCCTGGCGGAGGAAAAGCTGGTGCTACACGTGGGCCGCATCGTCCGCGAAAAGGGGGTAGAGGTCCTGGTGCGCGCCATGCCGCTGGTGCTAGAGGCGGTCCCCGAGGCCAAGCTCGTCATCGCGGGCAAGGGGCCCGAGTGGAACCACATCCGACAGGTGGCGTGGGACCTGGGCCTCTCGCACAAGGTGCTGCTGCCGGGTTATGTCAGCATCGAGGACCGCGATCGCCTCTACAAGGTGGCCGATTGCGCCGTGTTCCCCAGCCTCTACGAGCCCTTTGGCATCGTGGCGCTGGAGGCGATGGCGGCGCGCACGCCGGTGGTGGTGAGCGAGGTGGGGGGTCTGCGCGAGGTGGTGCGCCACGCCGAGACGGGGATCACCGTCTACGCCGGCAACCCCGAGTCGTGCGCCTGGGGGATCGTGCACACGCTGCAACACCCCGAATGGGCGCGCCTGCGCGTCGAGAACGCCTACCACGAGGTGCTCACGGTGTACAACTGGGACACCATCGCCGCCAGCACCATCGACGTCTATCGCAGGGTGATACGCGAGCGCGCCGCTACAGAGTGGTAGCGCCCAGTTGGCCCAATAGTGCGCGGATTCCGCTGATGGACGCCGATCTTCGCAGATGGGATCGGTTAACCGCAGAGGCCGCGGAGGAAGGGTGAACAGGCCCTTCTCCGCGGCCTCCATGCATCCTCTGTGGTCTGTGTGGTTCCTTCTAATAGTAATCGGCGGGAATCAGCGTCCCATCAGCGCAGATCAGCGCATCATCAGACCCTCTGAAGCGGCCCCCTCACTCGCCGCGGATGACGTCGTACACCAGGGGCGGCGTGGCCACCGGCTCCTCCGACCAGGTGTAAGCGGCCAGGAGGCGCCGCGCCGCCTCGTCCGCGTCGTCCTCGGTGTGGGCATGCACCGTGAGGAGGCGCTCCCCCGCCTCCACCCGCGCCCCCACCTTGGGACCGAGCACGATCCCCACGGCGGGATCGATGGGATCCCCCTTGCGCTGGCGGCCGGCGCCCAACGCCACCGACACGAGCCCCACCTCCTCGGCGTCGATGCCGGCGAGGAAGCCACCACGCGGCGCCTCGACGGCCCGCACCACCGGCGCCGTCGGCAGCATGCCCACGTCGTCGGCCACGCGCGGGTCGCCGCCCTGGGCACGCACCCAGCGGCGAAAGCGTTCCAAGGCGCTGCCGTCGGCCAGTAACGCCTCGAGTTGCACCCGCGCCTCGGCGGGGTCGGCCGCCCGCTCACCCAGCACCAGCATCTCGGCGGCCACCACGAGGCAGTGCTCCACGAGGTCTTCGGGGCCCTCGCCGCGCAGGGCGGCGATCGCCTCGGCCACCTCCAGGGCGTTGCCCACCGCCAGCCCCAGGGGCTGGTTCATGTCCGAGAGCACGGCCGTCACGCGGCGCCCCACCTGCCGGCCGATGGCGATCATCGCCTCGGCGAGGGCCCGCGCATCGTCCAGCGTTCGCATGAACGCGCCCTTGCCCACCTTGACGTCGAGGACAATGGCATCAGCGCCGCCGGCGATCTTTTTGCTCATGATCGAGCTGGCGATGAGCGGCAGGCTGGGGACGGTGGCCGTCACGTCGCGCAGGGCATAGAGCTTGCCGTCGGCGGGGACGAGGTCGCCCGTCTGGCCGGCCACCACGATGCCGGCCTCACGCGCCGTGGCGAGAAAGGCGCCGGTGCTGAGGGAAACGTCGAACCCCGGGATCGCCTCGAGCTTGTCCAGCGTCCCCCCCGAGAATCCCAGGCCCCGCCCCGACATCTTGGCCACGGGGAGGCCGGCCGCGGAGACGAGGGGCGCCACCACGAGCGTCGTCTTGTCGCCCACGCCGCCGGTGGAGTGCTTGTCCACCACCACCGGCCCGAGGCGCGCCAGGTCCATCACCTCGCCCGAGCGCACCATGGCCATGGTGAGGGCGGCCGTCTCGGCGGGCGTCATGCCGCGCCAGACTACCGCCATCGCCCAGGCGGCCACCTGGTAGTCGGGGATCTCGCCGCTCACCAAGCCCTGGACGAAAAAGCCAATCTCGTTTGCGGAGAGTTCCTCCCCGTCGCGCTTCTTCGCGATGATGTCGACCGCACGCATCGCACCCACTCCCTCCAACGATCACTCGGCGCCAACCCATGCCCCATCGATTCTATCGCCGCACCGAACCCCGGTCAACAGCGGGGGAACGCGGATGAACGCGGATTGGGCGGATCTACGCGGATCGATACAGAACCTACTGCAGAGAGGACGGGGATCTGTGTACCTCTGCCATCTCAGCATCCGATCCGCGGGAATCCGTGGAATCCGCGTTCATCCGCGTTCCCTGCACTCCCAACGATTGGGCGTGGGGCGGCGTTGTGCTATAATCTCGGCGCTCCACCATCCTCATGCGCACCCACCATCAAGCGATCGGAGCGGCGATGGCACGCACCCCCGTGGCCCAACTCAGGCTCAACATGACGCTGAAGAAGCAGCCCTTCCTCCTGCGAGACAAGATTGTGACGACGACGCGGGTGGGCAACCCCATGCTGCGCGTGACCCTGGCGGACCGCACGGGTACCGTGGCGGGCGTCATGTTCGACGTGCCCGCTCACGTGGCCGACTCGCTGGCCGTGGGGAGCGGGGTCGAGGTGACGGGAAAGGTCGGCGAGTTTCGCGAGCAGCTCCAGGTGAGCCTGGAGCGCATCGTGCCGGCCGACCTCCCCAATCTCGACGAGTTCTTGCCCACGGCGCGTCGCCCCATCGAGGAGATGCAGGCGGAACTCGACGCCCGGTTGGCCGACATCACCCAGCCCGACTTGGCCCGACTCCTGGCGTCCATCCTGGGCGATGAGGACACCTACCAGGCGTACACCCACGCGCCCGCCGCCAAGGTGAACCACCATGCCTGCATCGGCGGGCTGTTGGAGCACACCCTCGCCGTGGCGCGCATCGTCCTCACGGCCTGTGACCTCTACCCCGAGCTGGACCACGACCTGGTACTCACCGTGGCGCTGCTCCACGACCTGGGCAAGATTCGCGCCTACGACCCGGTGAGCTTTCAGCTGACCGAAGAGGGTATCCTCTGGACGCACCTCTACATGGGGGCGTCGGCGGTGGAGCACGCCATCGACGCGCTGCCCGGATTCTCCCAGGAGCTGCGGTTGCGCGTGGTGCACGCCATCCTCTCGCACCATGGCCGCCTGGAGCACGGCTCGCCGGTGGTGCCCAGCACCCTCGAGGCGATCGTGCTGCACTATGCCGATAACCTCGACGGCGACGCCCGCGGCGCCATCGACCAGATGGCGCGTACGCCGGTCGACGGCGGCGCCTTTACCGACCGCAGCATGATGCACGATACACGCATCTACCGCGGCTCCGCCGATTGGCCCGAGGGCTCGGACGCCAACGAGGGATCCGCGGGACAGCCGTCGCTCTGGTGACGGCGTTGGGGCGGTCGGATCATCGCCCGCCCGAATTCTCTCCCCGCAGCGGCCCTTCGGTTACGGCTCGGGGGCGTAGTGGCGATCGAGGAAGGCGTCCGCCGCCTCGCGGAACACCTCGGGCCGACTCCACATCAGCGGATGCGCGCCCTCGCCGACCACAACAGCCCGCGAGGAACGCACCTCCCGCACCATGCGACATGTCTCGCTCGCCACGTCGGGCAGCATCTCGTCAGCCAGGCTCACGGTAAAGAGCACCGGCGCGGCGATCTCGGCCAACCTCCCCTGGAACCAGTCGGCGCCCGCCTCGGCAAAGCGCAGCAGCAGGTCGCTGTCGGCCCGCACCACCTGCTCCCAGTCGTCGCCGTGCGCCGCCCGCCAGAACCTTTGCGCGCCGGGGTCTGAGAGGTTGCGCGAGGCCACGTTTGCCCGGAGGGCGTCCGGCCGGTGACGCCCCACGACGCTGTCGGCCACCACGGCGGCGACGAGGTCGGGGCGCAGGATCGCCATCCACAGCGCGGCGACGGCGCCGCCGCTGGTGCCCACCACCCCGCAGCGCGACGCGCCCAGGTGCTCCGCGAGGGCGGCCGCGGCGCGCGCCCCCTCCTGCCACCAATCCAGAGGCCAGACGTCCATGCGGTCCGACCCCCCGACCCCGGGGAGGTCCGGCGCCACGACGCGAAACCGCGCACAGAAGTGGGCCAGCTCCCCCTCGTGCAGCGCCGATGAGGCGGTGTTGCCGTGCAGGACGAGCAGCAATGGGCCGCTCCCCCGCTCGCGGTAGTGGATCGTTCGCCCTTGGTGCCTCATCGATGGCATGTTCACCCCCTGTGTTGCAGTCCTCTGGTACCGTGGTGCCCGTTGGGCCCCTGCCTGGCCTGCCGGCCAGGCCCGAGCCCGTTCCCCTTGCCGATGCGCCCGCCGGAGCGGGGCCGTAGAATAGCGCTATACCTCGCGGCGCGTCCAGCGAAGCGGCGCGTCCTCAGCACGCATCATCTTCGGAGAGGAGCCGGCGCCAACACTCGGTGGGCCCGATGCGTCCTTCTGATTATGAGGGGCAGCGCCACCGGGCCGCACACGCCCCGAGGCGACGGGTAAAGGATGGTAAGCCATGCATATGCGCTGGCGCTCCTGGATGACGCCCTTTTTCACCATCTGGGCCGGCCAGGCCTTCTCCCTCATCGGCAGCAGCCTGGTGCAGTTCGCCCTCGTATGGTGGCTGACGTTGCAGACCGGCTCCGCCACCGTGCTGGCCACCGCCGCCCTGGTGGGCACGCTGCCCGAGGTCCTGCTGGGGCCCCTCGCCGGGGCCTGCGTCGACCGCTGGAACCGGCGCCTGGTGCTCGTGCTGGCCGACGGCATCGTGGCGGCCGTCTCCGCCGGCCTGGCGCTCCTCGCCTGGGGCGGCTACCTGGCGGTGTGGCACATCTATGTGGCCATGGTCATACGCTCCATCGGTGGGGCCTTCCATTGGCCCGCCATGCAGGCCTCGACGGCGCTCATGGTGCCCAAGGGAAAGCTCACCCGCGTGGCCGCGCTGAATCAGTCGATGCACGGCGCGCTGAGGATCATCTCGCCGCCGCTGGGGGCGCTATTGGTCGGCGCGCTGCCGCTCCATGGGGTGATGGCCGTCGACGTGGGCACCGCCGCCCTGGCCATCATCCCGCTGGCCTTTATCGCCATCCCGCAGCCGGCCCGCCGGGGCACGGCCACCACCGTCGCCGATCTCCTGAGCGACATGCGCGCAGGCCTGATGTACGCCTGGCGCTGGCCCGCCATCATGGGCGTCATCGCCATCGGCATGGTCATCAACCTCTTCTTCAACCCGTCCTTCGCGCTCTTGCCGCTGCTCATCACGCGCCACATGGGCGGCGAGGCGATGGGCCTGGGCGCGGCGAACTCGGCCTATGGCATCGGCGTGGTGGCCGGCGGCGTGGCGCTGGGCATCTGGGGCGGCCTGCGCAAGGACGTGCACACCGCGCTGTTGGGGGTGGCCGGCCAGGGGCTCGGCCTGTTGATCGTCGGAGTGTCACCGGACGGGGCGCTCTGGGTCGTGGTCGCCGGCATGTTCGTCACCGGCGTCATGAACGTGATGACCAACGGCCCGCTCAACGGCCTACTGCAGCGCATGGTGGCCCCCGAGATGCATGGGCGCATCTTTACCGTGGTCAGCAGCGGCTGCGGTGCGATGGCGCCGCTGGGGCTGGCGCTGGCCGGGCCAATCACCGATGCGGTGGGCCTGCGGCCATGGTATATCGCCACCGGGATCGTGTTGGCCGTCATGGCGGCGGCGGGGCTGCGCATGCGCCCGCTGATGCGCATCGAGGATGATGCCCCGCACGTGGCGACGCCCGCGGCTGAGGTCGAGCCGCACATCGCGCCGTCCATCGAGATCCCCTGACCCCAGGGTCCGCGAGCGGGCTCAAGACCTAGAGCTGCCCGCTCGGCTCACGGCGCCAACGCGCCGGGCGCCGCCCGCGGCGATGAGGGCGATGAGCAGCGCGGATCCCGCCCACCAGCCGTAGGCGCCGCCCCACCCCAGGTGATCGACGAGCGTCCCCACTAGCGCCGCCCCCAGCCCCGCGCCCAAGTACTGGCAAAAGTTCAGCGCCCCCGTGACGGCCGAGACGGGGGCGCCGCGGCCCAGACTCAGAGGCAGCGACGCCATGAGCAGGCCGTTCATGCCATGGCTGCCCGCCGCCACGAGCGCCAGCATCAGTAGCGCCGCGACCGGCGAGCGCCCCCCGCCCACGACATAGAGCGCCGCGGCCCCGACGGCCACCACCAGGGCCAGCCCCGTCACCAGCGGACGCTCCTGCTGCGTCGCATGGGAGGCCGCCGCCACCCGCCGCTGCACGCGCCCCGTCACGAGTTGCCCCCCGATGCCGGCCAGCGGGATCAGAAGCCCGCTCAGCGCGGCGCCCAGCACGCCCAGCGACTGCTCCTCCACCAAGTAGGTCGGGCCCCAGAGGTTGAGCCCCTCCTTCACCATCCCCGAAAGGAGGCTGACGGCGACGGCCCAGCGCATCGGTCCGCGCCATGCCACGCTCAGCCCCGCCAGGCGCGGAGCGTCGCGACTCGCGGGCGGGTCCGGCGCCTCTCCCGGCACCCTCCCCGGCTCGTCTCTTGCCAGAGCATGCCAAAAGATGGCGGCGCCGAGCAGCAGCACGCCCGGCACCCAGTAGGCATAGCGCCATCCGAGGCGGGCGGTGAGGGTTCCTGCCAGCGCCCATGAGGCGGCGTGCCCCACGAGGTAGGAGGGGCTGATGAGCGCCGTGACGCGAGCGCGCTGCGCCGGCTCGAACCAGCGCGACAGCGTGCGCATGATGGGCGCCCAGCCGGTGGCCTGCGCCCAACCGTTGAGGGCCCAAAGGGCCACCAGCCAGGGGAGCGCGCCGCCGAGGGAGCCAAAGACGAGGTTGAGAAGCGCCGATGCCACCAGCCCCACGGCCACCAGTCGCCGTGGGGACAGGCGATCGCCCAGAGGGCCGTTCACGAGCTGGCCGGCGGCGTAGGCCCAGTAAAAGGCCGTGCCGATGACGCCAATGGCGGACTTGTCCCAGCCGTACGCCTGCCGCAGCGCCGGCACGGTGACGGCCAGGTTTACCCGCCCCAGGTAGTAGCAGGCATAGGTGACAAAGCAGACCGCCACAATGCGGCGGCGCCAGGTACGGAGCGTGGTCGCTTGCACGTGCGTCCTCGTGAACGGCGGGAGAGCAGGCCGGGCGTTACGACGTGCCGTCGCGCCGGAGGCGCTCGAGGACGCCGGCGAGGTCGGCCGGGAGTTCGGCCTCGAACGACATCGTCTCGCGGCGCATGGGATGCTCGAAGGAGAGGCGCCAGGCGTGCAGGAACTGGCGCGGCGCCGCAATCGCCTCGCGCCGCCGGCCGTAGATGCGATCGCCCACTACCGGGTGGCCGATGGAGGCCAGGTGCACGCGGATCTGGTGGGTGCGCCCCGTCACCAGCGTCGCCTCGATGAGCGTACAGCCGTTGAACGCCTCGCGGACGGCATACTCGGTGCGGGCCTGACGCCCCCCCTCGGCGAGCACCGCCATGCGGCGGCGGTGGATGGGGTCGCGCCCGACGGGCGCCTCGATGGCGGCGTGCTCGGGATACAGCGCGCCGTACACCAGCGCCAGGTAGACCTTGTGCACGTCGCGGCGCTTGAACATGGCCTGGAGCGCGGCCTGCGCCTCGCGGTGCGCCGCCACCACCAGCAGGCCCGAGGTCTCGCGGTCGAGGCGGTGCACGATGCCGGGCCGCGCCGGGTCGAGGTCGGCGCGGGCGATTTCGGGGCGGTACGCCAGCAGGGCATTCACCAGCGTGCCGGAGGCGCGTCCGGCGCCGGGATGCACGGCCATTCCCGCCGGCTTGTCGACGACCAGCAGGTGCTCGTCCTCATACACGATATCGAGTGACAGGGACTCGGGCTGGGGAAGGCTCGGCTCTGGCTCGGGGATGCGCACCGTCACGGCGTCTCCCGGGATGGGATGATAGCTCGGTCGGGTGGGCTGGCCGTTCACCAGCACCGCCCCCTCATCGATGAGGCGTCGCACGGCCGAGCGCGTGAGGGACGGAAAGCGCTCGGCCAGGTAGCGGTCGATGCGGCTCTGGGGCTCGTCAATAGAGAGTTCGTGCTCTGGCATGGCGGGTTCCCGATGGCTGTCAGGCGGGCGCGGCGCCATCTCGGCGGGCCGGCGCACGGGCGTCAGCCCGACTCGCCATCGGCGCACGGCTCCTGGAGGGTCGCCTCCGCTTTTTGGGTGGAAGATGGCTCGACAAAGAGGGCATAGTAGGCCAGGAGCACCGTCCCGACCACGATGGCGCTATCGGCGACGTTAAAGATGGGCCACACGCGCACGTCCACGAAATCGGTCACATAGCCGTGAACGAAGCGGTCGATCAGGTTCCCCGAGGCGCCTCCCAGCTGCAGCCCCAGGGCGATGCGCAGCATCCACGAGGCGGCCGCCAGCTGGCGGAAGAAAAAGATGATGGCCACCACGACCACGAGGGACACGATCCGGAACACGCCCCCCAGGCTGGGAAAGAGCCCAAAGGCGGCGCCGGTGTTGCGCACGTGGGTGAGCGTGACAAGCGGATCGAGCCACGGGATCGGCATCCACGACGTGTTGAGCGGCAGGTGCTCGCGCACCAGCGCCTTGGTGTACTGATCGAGGGCGATGACGACCAGCGCGATGACAAACAGCACCGCGCCACGCCAGTCTACGCGTGTCTTCAAGGTCGGACTCCGGTAATGAGCGGACGCGGCCTCAGCGCGTCTCCAGATTCTCCTGGCAGGAGAGGCACAGAGAGGCGGTGGGCAGGGCGCGCAACCGAGCCGAATCGATAGCGTTACCGCAGCGGCGGCAGACGCCATAGGTGCCGTCGTCGATGCGCGCCAGCGCATCGTCCACTTCGGCGAGCATGCGCTCTTGGGCGCGGTGCATCCCCACGTTCTTGGCCTGTTCGAAAACGATGGTCGCGTTGTCGGCCATGTGATTGCCCAGTCCGGCCCGTTCCTCGTCCGTACCGAGTTCCTCAACGTGCGCGAGTTCTTTCCTCAGGCGGTCACGCTCCTCTTCGAGGTACGCTCTCAGGTCCGAAATCCGCTTCGATTTGGCCTTGACTTCCATCGGGTTCCTCTCCAATCAGCCGAGGCTTTTGTAGTACATATGTATTGTACCGGAACACCCCTAAAAGGCAACCAGCACGATGCCGCCATCCGGCCTCAGGAAGGCGATGCTCAACGCGGCATGCGCGCGCGTTTTGTGCCGCTCAGATGGGCAGGTATAATCAAGTGTCCGGTCTGTACGACACCATGCCCACCAAAAAGGCAGTAAGCAATGCTCAAGACGCATACCTGTGGCCAACTGCGGGCGAGCGACGTCGGAAGCCGCGTGACTCTGGCCGGTTGGGTGCACCGGCGGCGCGACCACGGCAACCTCGTGTTCATCGACTTGCGCGACCGATGGGGCATCACCCAGGTGGTGGTGAACCCAGACGTGGCTGACGCGGCGCGCGACGCCGCCGCCAGGCTGCGCATCGAGTACGTGGTGCGCGTGCACGGCGCCGTGCGCCGCCGCCCGGAGGGGCTCGACAATCTTAGGATGCCCACGGGCCAGATCGAGGTGCTCGCCGAAGAGATCGAGATCCTCAACGAGGCCAAGACGCCCGTCTTTTACATCAACGACGACGCCGAGGTCGACGAGGCGTTGCGTCTGCGCTACCGCTACCTGGATCTGCGCCGCGAGCGCATGCAGCGCAACATCATCCTCCGGCACCACGTGGTGCACTTTATCCGGGCGTTCCTCACCGAGCGCGACTTTATCGAGATCGAGACGCCCATCCTCATCAAGAGCACGCCCGAGGGCGCGCGCGATTACGTCGTACCCAGCCGGCTCCACCCGGGATGCTTTTACGCACTCCCCCAGTCGCCGCAGCAGCTCAAGCAGTTGCTGATGGTGTCGGGCTTTGAGCGCTATTTTCAGATCGCGCGGTGCTTCCGCGATGAGGACCAGCGCGCCGACCGCCAGCCCGAGTTCACCCAGCTGGACCTGGAGATGTCGTTTGTCGACCGCGACGATATCATGGCGCTCACCGAGGACCTCTTTACGGCGCTGGTGCCGGCCGTCTCGAGCAAGCGCATCCTGCGCTCCCCCTTCCCACGCTTTACCTATCAGGAGGCGATGGAGCGCTATGGCAGCGACAAGCCCGACATCCGCTTCGGGATGCCCCTCATCGACCTGTCCGGCGCCCTACGGGGGACGGCGTTTCGGGTGTTCGCCTCGGCGCTGGATGCGGGCGGACAGGTCAAGGCCATCGTCGCGCCGGGCTGCGCCGACTATACGCGGCGCCAACTCGACGAACTCACAGAGCAGGCCAAAGGGTACGGCGCCAAGGGGCTGGCATGGGCCGCCCTACGCGCGGGGGAGGTGCGCTCCTCGTTCGCCAAGTTTGTGAGCGAGGCCGAGCTGAACGCCATCGTCGAGGACACGGGTGCCGGCGAGGGGGATCTGGTGCTCATCGTCGCCGACAGCCGCGCGGTGGTGGCCGAGGCCCTCGGCCAGCTGCGCCTCGCCCTCGGGCGGCTCCTTGGCCTGATGGACGACGATGTGCTGGGTTTCGCCTGGATCACCGACTTTCCGCTGCTCGCGTGGGACGCGGAGGAGGAACGCTACTCGGCGGTGCACCACCCCTTCACGGCGGCGATGGACGAGGACCTGCCGCTCCTGGAGACAGAGCCCGCCAAGGTGCGGGCCAAGGCGTACGACATCGTGGCCAACGGCTACGAGGTGGGCGGCGGCAGCATCCGAATTCATCGGCGCGAGGTGCAGAACCGCATGTTCCGCGCCATCGGCCTCTCCGATGAGGAGGCCCAGGCCCAGTTCGGCCACCTGCTCGAGGCGTTCGAGTTCGGCGCCCCGCCCCACGGCGGCATCGCTCCCGGCATCGACCGGCTGGTGATGCTCCTGGCGGGCGAGCCGAACATCCGCGAGGTGATGGCCTTCCCCAAGTCGCAGAGCGCCGTGGACCTGATGACGCAGGCGCCCTCAGCCGTCTCGGAGCGACAGCTGCGCGAGTTGCACATCAAGCTCGACCTGTAGCCGCGCCCGCGCGGCGCGCTCAGGCCGTCAAAAACAAGAAAACGGGCCGCCGCGGCGGCCCGTTTCTGCGCTCAAGGGTAACCCCTGCTATGCCGTGTCCTCATGGTCTTGAACCTGCTCGCGCAGGTGGGTGCCTACCAGCAGCCCAGAGGACCTCCGCAAAGACCCTGCAGTGCCGCTATACGGAAATCGGCTCCCTCAACCAATGTGTTGGCTCAAAACAACAGAGAGATCACGCACATCGCAGGGATTACACATCCCAGTCTACCACATTTCACTCGGAAGGCAAATACCTTCAGCGCGTGTCGCCCAAAGAACACCTCCCAAAGGCGCCCTGCCGTGCATGTCGCCTCACGCGAGGGGGATGCGGGGCACCGTCGAGCGGTGGTCGCGGAGCGAATGGCGCGGTTAGCGCAGCCGTCGCGCGGCCAGGTATTCGCACAGTTGGTTGAGGCGCTCGTTGCGCTCTCGCATCGCCTCGCCGCGCTGCGCGGCCACCATCTGCACGAGCGCGTCGACCATCGTAGCGATGACGGCCACCGAGGGCGCCCGCAACTCGTTCGCGGGGCAGCAGATGGCCAGCTCGGCCAACTGCGCGATGGGCGCGATGGGCGACCATGCCAGCGCCAGCGTGCGCGCGCCTCGCTCGCAGGCGTAGCGCAAGGCGTTGGCCACCTCCCAGTTCTCACCGGCCGCAGAGATCCCAACGACCACACATCCCGGTGTGACCCCCTCCAGCGACACGGCCAGGCTCAAGGCATCGGCCGACGGGCTCTCCGCGGCGACGCCCAGCGCCCGCAGCGACCCCGACATTACCGTCGCCAGTGCCCCCGAGATCCCCTCCCCCACCACGAGGACCCGCTCGGCGTTGCATAGGAGGCCGTTCACCTCGCGCGCCAGGTCGGGCGTGATGCGCCCCA
Organism: Anaerolineae bacterium; assembly: GCA_040768165.1. Classification (GTDB taxonomy): domain Bacteria; phylum Chloroflexota; class Anaerolineae; order UBA1429; family UBA1429; genus DUUT01. Next base: position 62,882 of record JAXGNH010000014.1, on the reverse strand, counting down.
CGGCGCGCTGCAGCGTCTCCAGCTCGCTCTCCAACACGGTCAGGAGCGTCTCCTCGCCGTCGGCGCTCGGCTCCTCCTGACCGCGCGCCCGCAGCTCGTCCTGCACCATCTCCTGGATGTCGCGAACCAGCTCGGGGTAACCCGGGTAGCCCAGGCGCTGCGCGAAACGGATGACCGTGGCCTCGTTCACCAGCAGCGTGCGCGCCAGGCGCGAGGCCGTCATAAACGCGGCCTCCTGGTACGACACAGCGATATAGTCGGCCAGGCGCTTCTGACTCTTGGTGAGCTTGGGGTAAAGCTGGCGGATCTTTTCGAGGATCATGTCGACATCGCTCCCCGTGACCGTGCTGGTGGGACGAACGTCTGCAAGACGCGCCCGGTGGGCGAAGCATCGACCTGGTCTGCACGAGGAATGTAATCAGTGCTCAAAATCAGGGTCAATGCCATTGTAGCAAAGGAAACCGTAATTGTCAAGAAAAGCCTTGCACGTCACCGCCACCTTGACAGGGGCGGCCCCGGTATGCTATCGTCCACCTACGTACGCAGCGGAAGGGGTGCCGGGCGGTGAGGATCGATAGGGTTGCCGAAGATATCCACGTTTTCATCAGTGGCATCTATGCGCAGGTGACGGCCACGGTACTCACCACGCCCGCCGGCGCCATCGTGGTGGACACTCTACCCCTCCCGGTGGAGTCGCGGCAAATCGTCTCGTTTATAGAGAACCAACTCGGCCCCAATAGCGTGCGCTATGTGATTCTGACGCACCACCACGCCGATCACATCTATGGCGCCTACCTGTTCCCCGAGGCCGAGGTGGTCGCCCACGATGAGTGCCGCAACATCCTGATGCGCGCCGGCCGGGCTAGCCTGGAGCGGGCGCGGCGCGACACCCCCGCCCTCGCCGAGGTCTCGCTGCGGGTCCCCGACATCACCTTTAGCAAGGAAATGCACATCCACCTGGCGCACCGGGACCTGCACCTGTTCCACACGCCCGGCAACTCCCCCGACGGCATCAGCGTGATGGTGGCCGACGAGAGGGCACTCATCGCCGGCGACACCATGATGCCCGTTCCACACATCGCTCGGGGCAACTATGAACGGCTCATCGAGACCCTTCGCCAGGTGAAGGATCTACAGCCGAGTTTCGTGGTGCAGGGACACGGCGATGTGCTGCTCAAGGGAGAGGTCGACGAGGAAGTCGACTCGAGCATCGCCTATCTTCGCGCCATCGTGGAGCGCGTCCAGGAACTGGTTCGCAAGGGCGCGCCACCCCAGCAGCTCAGGCAGATCGATATCGAAGAGTGCGGCAAGTCGCGCATCCCGCTCGATGGCCTGGTAAGCCGGCTGCACCTGGACAATCTCGTGGCGCTGTACCGCGCCTTCCGCGAGAGCTAGGCTTCGTCCGAGCCCGCATCACGCATCTCCGGCGCGCGTTCCTCCTCCACCCCCGGAGAGATCCACCCCCGCCGCGCGAGTTCCGCCTCGAGGGCGCGCCGCGCCGTGCTGCGGTCCGCGTTCCGACGAACGCACTCCTCATAGATAGCGCGGGGATCCTGCTGCCCAAAGACCGGTGCCGAGCCCAGCGCCTCCCACACCAACTCGAGGTCACACAGTATCGCCCCCAGCACGTAGGATACCACCAGCCCGCGCTCCAGGTCGTTCTGCAGCGCCCCCTTGGTCTGCTCGTACTCGACGAGGAAGGCGTCGACCAGCGCCATCACCTCCTCCGTGAAGCTGAATGAGCCATCGGTGTTCAGCATGCTCCCTCTCCTCGATGAGGCGGTTGGCGGCGCCGATGCCGCCGCGCCGCTGTGGTCACGATGGTCGAATCGTCGCGTCGCATGGACGCGCTCAGCGGGCCTTGGCGCCCGCGATCAACCGGCCCACCAGCATACCTCCCAGCACCGCCAGGTCCTCCGTGGGCAGGTAGTGACCGGCGGATGCGGCATAGAGCAAGCGGACTGCAGGCGGCAGCTCCTCGTCTCCCAGGTAGACCGCCATCGCCAGGCGAATGCGCGGCAGCACGTCAAAGGCGTAGGCGGCGTCTCCCACCGCGATAGGCACACCACCGACACGGCGCGCCGCGGCGTCCAGCAACTCGGGCGCCCGGCCAAAGGTCGCCAGCAGCGGCGGCTCCACGCGCCCTCTCAGGGCGCTGTCGTACACCAGGCCGTCGGGTAGCTCGCGAAAGGCCGCCCAGCGGTCGGCCATGGGGTAGCCGTCGGCATGGATCAGGTAGTGGAGCGCCAACAGTGCCAACGGCTGGCGTGGCTCCGGCCCGCCGTCGAGGGCATTCACCGTCCCCGAGGGATGGGCCACTCTCAAGATCCTCCCCAGCAAGGGCACGTGGAAGGTCCCCCCGCCTCCTGGCGCGCCGGCATCCTGGTAGCGGGTCCCCGAACGGTGGGCCACCTCTCGGGGCTGCAGGGAGCCGAGGCGCCGGCGCGCCAGATCCAGGGCGGGCATCTCTTTGGCGGCCGGATGTGGCTGGGGCGTGGGTGTGGTCATCGATCTCTCCTGATCCCCTGCTATGCCGCCATTGTAGCCGCCCAACGCTCCGCTGCCAAGGGGCGCCGTGCCTGCCCAGCCCTAGTCGATTCGGCGCGCATCACCACAAGCGGTTGTGTGGATTCTCAAAAGATGTCAGGTTTGTGTCATGTAGGTGATTGACACCCGCCGGGGCCTATGCTATATTGAACAAGGTTTTGGCTCGAGCGCCCCATCATCTACTCATCAACGCCCCCGGGCGCGAGGGCCACAACCCGTGTGTGGGGGGACCAGGGTCGGAGGTCGCGCCTCCGTCCCCTACCGGTCAGAGCGTACACGAGCCCTTCATTGCAGCCCCGTTCCAGCCCTTTCTGGCCATCTACCCGTCATCGCAGCTACGGCCAGAACCGTCACGTCGAGAGCCGGTCGGCCCTCGCGTGAGACGCGCGGCCAAGCACATCAACTGCCGTCGTCGCTACACTCTGCACGTCACACTCTCATCGGTGCACATCGCAGCTACATCGCAGCAGCCCGTCATAGCACATCGTCGCACATCGCTGCTTCATCCAGCACATGGCGAGAGACCGCGCGTTTTGTTTTTGCTCGGCGAACACGCGTCTACACTTCAATCCGACCGCCGTGCGACAACAACGGGTGCGCTCCGGCAGGAGGGACCGGCTGAGCCACGCGCTCATCATCGCAGCTACCGACACCCTACCGTCCGGACGAGGATGCGCTGAGGACCCTGGGCCCCGCCAAAAGCAGTACCTGCCCCGAGGATTGCCCTCGGGGCTTGTTCTTTCCTTGGTCGCGCGCCAGGGCGCGACGCCGCCTAGGCCGGGCGCCGTCCCTCCAGCAGGCGCAACGCGTTCTCGCGCAGGATGGCGCGCCGGGCATCGTCACTGATATGCGCCATGACCACACAGCCGATGGCATAGTGGGGGTCGAACCAGGGCAAGTCGCACCCAAAGACGATCTTGTGCGCGCCCACCCCCTTCACCATGCTCTCCACGAGCCCCCGCACGGCATAGGCCGCCGTCAACTCCAGGTAGACGTTGGCGCACTCGCGCGCCACGGCCATGCACTCCTCGAACTGCCCGTGCCCCGAATGCCCCGCCAGAAAGGTCACCTCGGGGTAGCGACGCGCCACCTCCGCCAGCAGCTCCGGGCGGTCGTAGGCCGATCCGCCCCACGTGTGCGTCAGCACGATGAGCCGTCTCGAGGCGGCGAACTCGAGGGCGGGGCGGTAGGCGTCGCCGGTGATGGGGTAGCGATGCGAGCTGGGGTGGAATTTGATCCCCACATAGGTGGGATGGCTCTCGTACCCCTCGACCTCTTGCCGGCCGAGGTCCGGATAGTTGGGGTTGTACGTCAGGTAGGCGTACCAGCGCCCGGGGTACCGCTCCGTGATGGCCGTGATCTCGGCGTTGCCGCGCGCCATATCGGTGAGCGCCGTGTGGCCGCTGGACACCATCAGATCCACGCCACAGCGCTCCATGGTGGCGATCATCTGCTCGGGGCTGTCGTTGGGCATATAGATGCCGCCAAAGGCGCCGAAATGTGCGTGTACGTCGATCACGCCACAGGTGGCGCACTTGCCCGTCTCCAGATACTCCCGCGCGATGGCCGAATCGATCATGGCAGTTCCACCTCCGCCAGCAGGCGCCTGAGGTTGTCCCCGGCAATGGCGCGCCGGGCGTCGTCGCCGATCTCGGCGCGAGCGACCATCATCCGCGGCCCGCCCATGGCGTTGCGCGGAAAGTTGCTGCCGTAGAGCAGGCGCTCGTGCCCATAGCGACCCACCAACTCGCGCAGGCCGCAGTCCAATTCGTAGCGTGAGATGTCGAGATGGAACCGGGGGTACTGCTCCAGGAGCGGCCGAAAGAAGCGATCCTCGCCCCACGGGCCGTGGGCCGCCACCACCAGCGTCAGCCCGGGGTACTCTTGCAGCAGCCGGTACACGAGGTTCCAGGTGTCGGGTGGACGCGGCCCGCCGGCGTCGCGCGGCAGGAAGAGCGGGATGCGCCGCGCGGTCACCTCGTCGAGAAACGCGCCAAAGGTAGCGCGCCCGAGGATGTAGCGGTGATCGTCCGGAAAGGCCCACAGCGCCCGCACATTGGCCGTCGCCATGGCCGCGAACAAGGCGTCGGGCTCGCCCAGCTCGCCCGTCTGCGGCGGCAGGATCGCCCACGTGGCGGCCAGGCGTTCGAATCCGGCGATCGCCTCCGTCAACGCGCGATTCCCCACCACCGGCGACTGCTCGCGCATCAACGCGTGGTGCACCAGCGCACCATCGACGCCGGCCCAATCCAGTTCGGCGACCAGTTCCTCCGCCGTGCCACACGGCCTGTACACGCCGGCGGCCGGATATCCCAGGCTGACGTTGCAGTCCATGTAGGATGGTTCGGCCATTCCTCTCCTTCCCGCCGTGATGGGGATCGGCGCGTCGCCTACCTGCCCCGCCCCTGCCGGCTGCGCGCCCTCACGCGCGCCACCTGCCTGCGCTTCACCACGAACGCCGCCACGATGATGGCCGCCATCGCGACCAGCACGATGCGGCCCGCGACGCCCTGAAAGTTCGTCCCGAGGAGCCAGGCGTGTACCACCCCGAACCCAAAAGCCAGGTAGTTCAGCATGTGGATGGTGCGCCAGCTCTGGGGGAGGCGTCGGCGCACCGCCGCCAGCGCCACCAGCGCGGCTATCCCCAGCAAGAACCATGCCTGTCTGCCGCCAAAGAGAAAGAAGCCGAACCATGACCCGAAATCGGGCACAAACACCGCCAGCGTCCCGCTGCGGATCGCCACGCCCAGAGGATGCACCGTCAGCAGGATCAGGGCCGTCACGGCCACATAGTGGTGCAGCTTGATGAACGGCGTCCCAAAGAAGCGGGTGAGTTCGCGGATATAGATCGACGAGAGCGCCGCCATAAAGACGCCGCTGATGCCCAGCATGGCCGCCGCGCGAATCAGCAGATCGAGTGGCCCACCGCCCGGCCCCAACAGGATCACGATCAGGACGATGATCAGCAGGGCGATTCCCAACGCCACGAGGTACCAGATCCTACCCGACTTGGCCATGGCATCCTCCCAGGTGAGACAGGTCATGGCGCCCAATCCGGCGCGCCGCGGACCCGACGCCGCCAAGGGCGATGGAACGCGAAACCAAGGCGACGATGGCGGCGCCCGCGCCCCTACGGCAGCGTGAGGATCTCGGGCGCGCCGTCCGTCACGGCCACCGTGTGCTCAAAGTGGGCACACAGGCTGCCATCCGCCGTCGCCACCGTCCAATGGTCAGCGCGGACCACCAGGTCCGGCGGCCCGACGGTGACCATCGGCTCCAGAGCAAAGGTCATCCCCGGGCGCAGAGGGGCGCCGCGGTCGCGCTTGCCCCAGTTCGGGATGGAGGGATCCTCGTGCATGTCGCGCCCCACGCCGTGGCCGGTGTACTCGCGCACGACGTTGTACCCCTGCCCTTCCACCCACTCCTGAATGGTGGCCGAGATATCGCCCAGGTGGTTGCCCGGACGACATGCCTCGATGGCGCGCCGCAGCGCCTCCTGCGTTACGTCAAGGAGGCGACGCGCCTCGGCGCTGATACGCCCCACGGGCACGGTGATGGCCGAATCGCCGACATAGCCCTCATAGACCGTGCCGCAATCGATGCTGAGGATGTCGCCCTCCGTCAGCCGGCGCCGGCCCGGAATGCCGTGCACCAACTCGTCGTTGATGCTCGCGTTGATGGCCGCCGGATAGCTGGCGTCCGCGAGAAAGGGGTTCGGATTGGGGTACCCCAGGAAGGCGGGCGTGGCGCCGGCGGAACGCAGCATGTCGCGGGCGATGCGGTCCAGTTGGCGCGTAGCGACGCCCGGGCGGACGGCCCGCGCCAGCGCCTCGAGTACCGTAGCGTTGATGCGCCCCGCCTGCCGCATCAGCGCGATCTCTTGTTCCGACTTGATAATGATGCCCACGCTCACCCCTCCTCGCGAGAGTATAACCGAACGCAGACGACCGGACAAGGGAAGGGCGATGCCACACGATGGCGCCCCCGGATTGGACACAGACGCCTCCCTCGGCTAAGATGCGGCTGACGCGCGCCGCCGACCCACGGCGCCCACACCAGTTGGCGGAGGTCCACCCATGACCACCGATTTCCCGCACCTGCCCCTGAACGCCGCCCGCCCCGATGCCGGTCGCTTCATCGACGTCGTCATGGGGCGATGCACGTCCGACCGCCCGCCGCTGGTGGAATACCTCATCGACGATGCCCTGCGACGCCCCATCACTGAGCGGCTCCTCGGGCGCGAGTGGGTCGACCCGGACCCCGACGACCGCGGAGCCACAGAGCGCTACCTCGACAACTTTTCCCTGTTCTGGCGGGCATTGGGGTACGATTTCGTGCGCTATGAGGAGTCCTTGCCCCTGGCCGAGCACGAGGTGCTCGGCGCCGACGCGACAAGCACCGACGGCGCCCGCCACTGGCGCGACCTACGCCGCGGCGCCATCAGGTCCTGGGCCGACTATGAGCGCTATCCCTGGCCCAGCGTCACGCCAGCATACCTCGCCAACTATGAGTACCTCGCCGCCCACCTGCCGGAGGGGATGGGGCTCATGGTATGCCACGCCGGCGGCATCTATGAGCACCTGTCGGCCATCTTTTCCTACGAGGGGCTATGCTACGCCCTCTACGATCAGCCGGACCTGGTGGCGGCGGTGGCGGAGCGCCTCGGGGAGCTGATGCTCGACGTGTACCGTCAGCTCGTGGAGCTGGAGGGCGTCATCGCCATCTTTCCGGGCGACGACATGGGCTTTCGCAGCAGCACGCTGCTCCCGCCCGACGCCCTACGGCGCTACACGCTCCCCTGGCACCGCCGCTACGCCGCGCTGGCCCATGCGCACGGGCTGCCCTACTTTTTGCACTCGTGCGGCAACCTCACGGCCATCATGGATACGCTCATCGACGACGTCGGGATCGATGCCAAGCACTCGTTCGAGAACGCCATCCTACCGGTGGACGCGTTCCAGGAGCGTTACGGGGCTCGGGTCGGCGTCCTGGGCGGCATCGATGTCGACATCCTGGCGCGGGGCACGCCGGAGGAGGTGCGCGCCGCGGTGCGCCGCACCATCGATGCCTGCCACCCGCGCGGCCGCTACGCCATCGGCTCTGGAAATTCGATCCCCAGCTATGTGCCGGTGCGCAACTATCTGACCATGCTCGATGAGGCGCAGCGCTGAGCCTCGATCGCGAACCAAAGGAGGAAAGGAACGTGAAGGGAGTCGTGCTCGCCGGAGGCCTGGGAAGCAGGCTCTACCCACTCACCTACGCAACAAACAAGCACCTGCTGCCCGTGTACGACCAACCCATGGTGTTCTATCCGATCCGCACCCTGGTACAGGCGGGAGTCACCGAGGTGATCGTCGTGACGGGCGGCCCCCATGCGGGCGATTTCATCCGCGTCCTAAAGAACGGGAAGGAGCTTGGCCTCAAGCACCTGGAGTACGCCTACCAGGAGCACGAGGGCGGGATCGCCGAGGCCTTGAGCCTGTGCGAGGATTTCTCTGACGGGGAGGACATCGCCGTCATCCTGGGCGACAACACCACCGACGCCGACATCTCGGAAGCAGTTAAGGGCTTTGCCGGGGGCTCCATGGTGTTCCTGCGCGAGGTGCCCGATCCCGAGCGTTTTGGCGTGCCCATCTTTGACCCCAACGACCAGAGCAGGATCATCGCCATCGAGGAAAAGCCGCGCCAGCCCAGGAGCATGTACGCCGTCACCGGCCTGTACCTGTACGACCACCGCGTTTTCGAGTACATCCGCCGCACCAAGCCGTCGGGGCGCGGAGAACTCGAGATCACCGACGTCAACAACATGTACATCGAGGCGGGCACGCTGCAGTGGTCGCGGCTGGACGGCTTTTGGTCGGACGCGGGCACCTTTGAGAGCCTGTTCCGCAGCAGCGCCTACTGGGCGCAGCGCGTCACGGGTTGCGCCTGCGAGGATTTCACCCGCTTTTTCCGCAACGACGCCTAGCGCCGCAACGACGCCTAGCGTCACAACCGGGCGTGGCGCAACACGGGGCATGTGTGGGGGCCGCACGCCTGTGCGGCCCGGCGCGTCGGTCTAGGTGGCAGATCGTCGGCGTGGCGCAGCGCAGTGCACGTGTAGGGGCCGCACGCCTGTGCGGCCCGGTGCGCCGGCTCGTCTGGCAGATCGTCGGCGTGCGCGCCCCACGGGAATCCCACCCGGGAACACTGCGCTGTGATCGGCTAGCGTCTGCGGCGCGTGCGCGCCAGCCGAAAGCGCGTCAGCGTCTCGGGGTCCCAGCCGGCGACGACGAACCCCACTACCGGCAGCGTCACCATAAAGGTGACCAACGGGTCATAGTGCGAGCCCGCGTTCGGGAACAGGGCCCAGCTCACATTGTTCACCGCGTGGAACAGTGTCGCGGCGAACACGCTCCTACCGGCGTTGTTATAGACCCAGACGATGAGGATGCGAAAGGCGACGGTGTTCAGGCGCTGCCACACGATCCACCCGACCGGCTGGCGATTCTGGATGTCCGGGACGAGGTGAAAGACCGACCACGCCAGGCCCAGCACCACGCCCGTCCGTAGTGCCCCCCAACGCCTCTGCATGGGATCGGTGGCATATCCCGTCCACCCCAGCTCCTCGGCGGCCCCCGCCACGAGAAAGGCCAGCAGATAGAGCGGCGCCGTCTGCCACGCGATGCGCGGCTCGGGGAGCGGCCGCCGCGCCAGGCGCATCACCCCGTACGACAACACCATGATGAGCGGGTACAAGAGCAGCGCGGGGAGGTACCAGCGCTTGTCGCGCACCCAGCGATAGTCCGCCGCGCGCCGAAAGAGCGCGCGCAGGCCGGACGGCCCGTGCCGCCGATAGGTCACGATGGAGGCCGCGATCACGGGGTTCACAAAGATGAGCGCGCTGACGGGCAACCTCACGGGGATGGGCAGGCGGCCGCCGCCGAGCAGCCACAAGGGGATCGAAAGCGCCAAGACGAGCAACAGGAAATCGAGCGGCAGCCCCTCCCGAGGGGCTGGGGGTGCGCCCCCCCGCGTCTGGGCCGCACGCGAGGGGTCGCCTGTGGCGGGGCGCACCGCATCAGCGGCTCCCGCCCCCATGGGCGGGTCGGACCGCGGCGCCGCGGCGCGCGGCGTCCCACGGCGCGGGAGCGCCAGGGCGGCGACCGACGCCACGCCCAGCGCCCCCAACGCCACGGCCATGCGAACGCCCATCCTGCCGATACGCATCAGTGGATTCCACCCTCGTCTGATCTGCCCCGCGATCCCGTTGCTCGGCAACGCCCAGGACGCGGCGTCCATGTATCCACGCCGCGCTCGGCGCCGGAGCTAGGCGGGCTCCCTGCTCCTGGCGAGCATGGCGGCCATCTTGTCGAGGCACTGCTCCATGCCAAGCCGCGATAGATCCCGCATCTGGCCGACGGGCCAGTCGTACTCGGTGACCGTCACCTCGGTCCTGCCCTCACCGAGGTCTCGAAAGGTCACCAGCGTGCGCACCTCGTCCGGCATGTCGGGCGGCAGCCCGGCCTCCGAGGGGTCGATGGTGACGCCGTTCTCGTCCGAGAACCTCGACACGAACGCAAAGCTTTCATGAGACACGATGCTGGTGTAGGTCCAGGTATTGTACGCGTCCTGCCCGCCCAGTTCTTGCGGCGCGCGCATGCAGACCAGGGACACCCCGCCCTCGCGAAAGTCCATCTCGGCGCTGGGCGAGGTAAAGCCCGTCGGCCCCCACCACTGCATGACCTGTTCCGGCTCGATCCACGCGTTCCAGACCTGCTCCACCGGCGCGTCAAAGACGCGGGTGATGACCAGGTCCTCCTTCTGCGATTCGGTGCTCATCGACATGACTCCTCTATGCGCGGCACGAACGCCTCGCTCGCCGACGGTCGCCGCCGCGCTGCGCAAGGGCCCAGCGGCAGCGACGACCCGCGGCGAGCGGCTGGCGGTCGGCGCGCCCTATTTGACGACGCGGTATCTCAGGTGCGTGACGTGGGGCGCCTCGACGACGCGGAGCTGCTCCAGTGTCACCGGCGTTGCGCCCAGATTGTCGAACAGCCGGACGCCGCCCCCCAGCAGGACGGGCGCCAGGTCGATGTGGACCTCATCCAGCAATCCTGCCCGCAGGCACTGCTGTGCGATGCTGGCGCTGCCCACCGCCACGTCCTTCTCGCCCGCGATTTCCTTGGCTTGGCGGATGGCGCTCTCGACGCCGTCGGTGACGAACGTGATCGCCGAGCCCCCCCTATCGACCCGCTCCTGAGGTGGCGTATGCGTCACGACGAGCACCGGCACATCCAGCGGGTGCCGGCCGCCCCAGCCGTCGGCGATGTCGAACGTCCGCCGGCCCGACACGATGACGCCGACGGACCGGATCCCCTCGCGAAAGACCTCCGCGCTCACCGGAGACAGCCGAAACGTCATCGTGCCGCTGGGCACGACGAACTCGGTCTCCCCGCTGAAATACCACTGAAAGAGTCGCTCTCCCCCGTCGCCCAGGGGGTTGTCGGGGCCATCGTTCGGCCCGGCGACGAACCCGTCGAGCGACATGGATAGGTCCACGATGACTTGGGCCATAGCTCTCCCCTCCTAGCCCGGCTACGCCGCACTCAGTAGCGCATGATCGCCGCCACCGCGCCGCCACCCGGCACCTGCGCCGGATCGACGGCATAGACGGCGCCCCCGTTGAGGTAGGTCCGCACCGCCGCCAGGTCGAGGAGGTCGTCGTCACCGACCCGTTCCTCGTCGTGCTGCTCCACGGCCAGGCTGGAGGGGTCAAAGCGCCCCCAGTGATGCTCGTCGACGGCCACAAAGATGGCCTCGACCCGCCCGGCGTAGGCGGCCCGCACGACCTCCGCGACGTCCGTGGAGGCCAGGTCGCTCCCCTGGCCGTGCAGTTGGCTGAAGCGTGCCTCCGCCGCGCGCCGCTCCCGCTCAAAGAGCGGCGCCACGATCCTCCAGGCACGCTCGTGCAGTTCGCGGGGGCTCAGCTCCTCGGGGTTACCCGTCACCCCGTCCTCGAGGACGTGCGGATAGCCGCTTGCCTCGCGATAGATGGGGATGAGGTAGTCCACCGCCGCCAGCACCATGGGCGCCCGCTCGCCGGCCAACATCGCTTGCAGGCCGGCATCCACCTTGAGAAAGTAGCGCCGGATATCACCCCTCGCATCGTCGGCGCCGTGGCCGTGAAACACCGCCGGGCGTAGCGAGCCCGAGGGCCTCGCCGTGCTCGTGTGCCACTGCAGGCGACGCTCCGGATCGTCGTACTTGAGCGCCTCGGCCAGGCTCGCGGGAACGTCCTCGAGTTCCACTTGCTCCACCTGGTCGCGCGTGCCGGCCAGCAGCCGCACCTCATCCTGGCTGAGCGCCAGGATATAGTAGTGGCCGTCGCCCGAGAGGAGGGGCATGAGGTGCTTCAGATGGTAGCGATCGGACACCTTGACCTCGGCCTCCATGCTGAGTGGCAGGCGGTACAGGTGGAACGCGTCCGCCGTCCGAAACAGCGCCATGCCGTCGCTGGAGAACCGCCAAAAGTCCTCCATCACCGTCAGATCGCGTATCGGCTCGAGCAACGAGCGCGCCTCCGGCCCCCTCAGCCCCCACGCGGCCAGCTTGCCCTCCGCCTCGTCCAGCAGGTTCTTGAGGCGGATCGGGTCCTGCTGGATGCGGTCACTGCCGCGATGCGTCGGCATGGTGATGGTCACCGCTGGGTCACCACGCTCCTCGATGAGCATCTGCAGATCGGAATGCGTCAACACCTGCATCAGTCCCCTCCCGTCGGTGCATCGGGCCACGGGCCCGGCGAGCCAGGCGCCGTGGCGTCAGGCTCCGGGCCGTTCCCAGGGCTTGCCCAGCTTCTCGCGCTTGGCGCGCACTTGGCGTTCGATGGCCCGCAGCGCGCCCTTGAGCGCACCCCGCGCCGAGTCGGACTTTTCCGTCGCGGCAATGTTCTCGGGGCGCACGAAGGCGACAACCCGCGCCCGGTAGACGTGCGGCGTCTCGCCCGATTCCATGCGCTCGATAGACACGCTCGCCCCGACCATGTCATCCTGCTCATCGGCCAGCGCGCCGAGACGGCGCTCCGCCTCCGCGCGCAGGGCGTCATCGTCGGGGAGATCCTCTGACTGAAACTCGACGTAGAACTCGGTATCCACGTGTTCCCCCTGATAGCTCGGCGCCTTCAGCGCCCGAGGCGTCCTAACCAGCCCCTGATGCCCGCCGGACGCCTCTCCATCCTGGCCTCCCGCATGCGCACTACCATCCAGGCAGCCGTGGAGACGGCAGCCAGGCCGCCCGCCAGCCAGCTCCCCCAGTAGTCCAGGGGGCCGGGCAGCCCGCGGCGCGACCCGATCTGATGGCGCCTCCGGTTGACCTCCTCGACAAAGGCGCGGGCGGCCTCCGGGTTGTCCACGTGGCGCCAGTTCATCATCACGGGCGCCAGACGCAACCCCGCCGGCCGAACCCAGGCCCACACGCTCAGGCCGTCGCCCTTGGCCCGCGCCATGATGTCGGCCACACGAAAGTCCTTGTGCAGCACGCGCTCCATGGCAGAGACGCCCGCCGGCATCATCCACGGCATCATGCGGCGGACGCGCCTCAGCGTGCCCCGGCGTCGCATATCGCCGGCGCCCGCCTGGTAGTAGCTGGGTGCCGTGGCGGGCTCGATGGACACGCGATGTCCGTGCAGGGTAAAGATCGCGGCGCGCCTCGGATCGTCCGTGCTGCGCGCAAGGTAGGTATACGTGTTCGCCATCTCGATACTCCTCTCGCTATCACTGCTCACATTCGGCCCGTCCCATCGGGCGTCGCCCCGACGCCAGCCCGCGCCGACTCCAGCAGGCGAGACAGCCTCGCCGCATCGTGTGGGGCGTTACCGTGGGGATCGTTGTTGAAATAGACGTACACGTCGGCCCCGTCGGAGAGCCAGTCCCCGATGGCGCCGGCCCACGCCGCCAGTTCGCGGTCGTCGTACGGGCGCTCCATCCCCCCGCGCGGGCCGTGCATGCGCAGGTAGACAAAATCGGCCGTCCGCTCCAGGGGCGTGCGCTCGCCAAAGCCATCGTACAGGCACAGGGCGGCGCCGTGCCCCGACAGCAGGTCGTACACCTCGGGCGCGAACCAGGTGGCGTCGCGAAACTCAAAGGCGTACCGTCGCCCGGCCGGCAAGACTGCCAACAGGCCCGCCAGCCGCTCCGCGTTGCGATGCCAGCGCGGCGGCAACTGGAAGAGGATGGGGCCCAGCTTCTTCCGGAGCGGCGCAAGGCGCTCGAACAGCATCGCGATGGGCTGCTCGGGCTCCCTGAGCTTTTTCATGTGCGTGAGGTAGCGGCTCGCCTTCACCGCAAAGGTGAACCGGTCTCCCACGGCATCGTGCCAGGCGGCCACGGCGTCAGCGTCCGGCAGGTGGTAGAAGGTATAGTTGATCTCCACCGTGCCGTAGCGTTCGGCATAGTAGGGCAGCATGGCATCGGTCGACAGTCCGTCGGGGTAAAAGGGCCCGAGCCAGTGTCGGTAGTGCCAGCCCGAGGTGCCGATGCGGACCTCGCCCGCGTTGGGTCGTGCCGCCACGGCATCATCGCCCCGCAACGGCCGCCTGCTCCTGCCCGATGACCACGTTCTGCGGGCTCCCCTCGGCGAACCGGGTGATGTTCTCCACCGTCGTCTCCAGGATGCGATGCACCGCCTCGCGCGTATAGAACGCCGTATGTGGCGTGATGATCACGTTGCGCAGGCGCAAGAGGATGTGGCCCGCCAGGATGGCCTGCAGGTCATGCTCCTCATGGAACATGGAGCGCAGCAGCTCCGCCTCCTCGCGGATGGTCGGCTCCTCGGGGAGCACGTCCAGGCCTGCCGCCGCCACCTTGCGCTCGCCGATGGCGCGCACCAGCGCCTGCACGTCCACGATGCGCCCCCGCGACGTGTTGATCAGCACGACGCCGTCCTTCATCTTGGCGAACGCCTCGGCGTTGATCAGGTGGTACGTCTTGGGGTTGAACGGCACGTGCAGGGTGATCACGTCCGAGACGGCCAGCAGTTCGTCCATCTCGACGTAGCGAAAGCCCAGCTCCTGGGCAGCCTCGTCGTTGTGGCGCACGTCGAAGGCCACTACCTCCATGCCAAAGCCGTTGGCGATGCGGATGACGCACAGCCCGATGCTGCCGGTGCCGACGACGCCCAGCACCTTGCCGCGCAGATCAAAGCCCTGCAGGCCTCGCAGTGTAAAGTCGCCCCGGCGCGTGCGATCCACGGCGTTCACCAGGTTGTGGCTGATGGCCAGCATGAGCCCAAAGACGTGCTCCGCCACCGTCGTGTCGCCATAGGTGGGCACGTTGGCCACGATGATGCCGCGCTCCCTGCAATAGTCGCCGTCGATGTGGTCGTAACCGGTGGAACGCGTGGCGATCAGCCTGAGCCTCGTGAACTGCTCCAACACCATGCGGTTCAAGTTGGAGTAGATGAACGTCGATACCACCTCGGCGTCGGCATAGCGCGCCGCGTTCGCCACGTTCAGCGGTTCGTTCAGAAAGACGATATCATGTTCGCCCTGCAGAGGCTGGAAGGCATCACGCTCCCAGTCCTCCACTTCAAACACCGCGATCTTCACGGGTCGTGTCCTTTCCTACAGACTATCACTATCCTCACGGAGCGCCTCATAGCCCGTTACCACGTCGAGGATTTGCTCCGTGATGGAACTCTGCCTCACATAGTGATAGCGGGTACGCAGCGCCCCGATGCGTTCCTCGATATTGCTCTCCGCCACGTCCATGGCCGCCAACCGGCTGGCGTTCTCGCTCGCCATGGACTCGGCGACGGCGCGATGGAGCGATGCGAACAGGTACTGGCGCACGTACGCCGAAAAGAGGCGATCCCACGACATGGTGATGATCGGCCGGCTGGACGACACCCACGGTCGGTCGCGGATCCCCTGCAGCCAGATAGGACTCAGGGGCAGCAGGTGCTGGGTGCGCTGGCTGTACGCCGCCCCACCCTCCGTCGCGCTGTAAAAGAGCGCCACACGCTGCACGCCCCTCCCCACCTGCCACGCGCGGATGCGCACCAGCATCTCGCGGACGGCGTGCGTGATGCCGGCCACCGAGCCGGGCATGCTCATCACGTGGTCGAGCCGCTGCCCCGCGTCCTCCAGCCGCGCCGCCAGGCGCAGGCCCACGGCCATCACCAGGCGCTCGTCCGGTGCGGGCGCCAACCGGCGCACCTCCGCCACGGCGTACGTTGCGATGAGCTGATTGAAGCGCCCCACCAGCCCCTGGTCGGAGCCCAAGACCACGGCGCCCAGCGTCCCGGTGGCCTCTTCTCTCGGCGCCGTGCGCTCCTCGGGGGCATTGACCAGCAGCACGTGCAGGCCGAGTTCGGCGGTCTCGTTGTACCCGGCCAGCGCCTCGGTGGCCTGCCGCGCCTGGCGGATCGTCACCGCCGCCATGGCGCGCATGGTGCGCACCACCGAGCGCAGTTGCTCGGCGGTCTGCAGGCGCCGGCGGAGATCCTGGAGCGTGTCCACGTCACGCCCCCTCCATCAGCGGGCGGATGGCGTCACGCACCACCCGCACGATGCGGCGCTGCTCCTCGCGCGACAGCTCTTCGCCCGCGGCGATCGCCTCGGCGACCTCGGGCAGTGAGCGCAGCATCGTCCGCCGGATGATCGGCTCCGCCTCACCAACCAGGCCGACGGGCACGCCATCGAGCACCCCCTCGGTGACTGCCAGGAGCACGGCGATCTGCTCGGGCACGGACATCACGTCGTACTGCGACTGCTTGAGCGCCTCGCGCACGCGCCGGCCCCGCTCCAACTGCCGACGCGTGGTCTCTTCGAGCCGCGTGCCAAATCGCGCGAACGCCTCCAGCTCCTGGTACTGCGTGTACGTCAGCCGCAGGTCCGACGCCACGGCGCGAAAGGCGGGGAGCTGCGCCCGCCCCCCCACACGCGACACGGAGCGCCCCACATCCACCGCCGGCAGCACCCCGCGCGCATAGAGCGTGGGCGAGAGATAGATCTGCCCATCGGTCATCGAGATGAGGTTCGTCGGGATATAGGCCGAGATGTTCTCTGCCTCGGTCTGGATGATGGGCAGCGCCGTGAGAGACCCTCCCCCCAGGTCATCGCGCAGATGCGTCGAACGCTCGAGCATGCGCGAGTGCACGTAAAAGATGTCGCCGGGAAAGGCCTCCCGCCCCGGCGGGCGCCGCAGAAGCAGCGACAGCTCGCGGTAGGCGCGGGCGTGCTGCGTGAGATCGTCGTACACGATGAGGGCGTCGCGCCCCCGGTCGCGAAAGTACTCGGCCATGGTGGTGGCCGCGTACGGCGCCACGTACTGCAGGCCCGGCGCCGCATCGCCGCTCGCCACCACAACGATGGTGTAGCGCATGGCGTTGCGCCGTCCGAGATCGTCGATGAGGCGCATCACCGCGGCGTCGCGCTGCCCCACGGCACAGTACACGCACACCACATCCTTGCCCCGCTGGTTCAGCATGGCGTCCACGGCGATGGCGGTCTTGCCCGTCTGGCGATCTCCGAGGATCAGTTCGCGCTGGCCGCGCCCGATGGGCATCAGCGCGTCGATCACCTTGATCCCCGTCTGCAGCGGCTCGTCCACCGGAGCGCGATCCATCACCCCCGGCGCGTCGCGTTCGATGGTATCGCGCTGGTAGGTCCGGATCGGCGCGCCGCCGTCGAGCGGCGCACCGGTGGCATCCACCACCCGTCCCAGCAGCGCCTCACCCACGGGGACGTCGAACACGCGCCCCGTGCGGTGCACCTCCTGGCCCGCCCGCAACCCCCCGCGCTCCCCGAGCAACACCACACCGACGCGGTCGGGGTCGAGGTTGAGAGCCATGCCCTCCATGCCGTTCTCAAAGAGGACCAACTCCTCCGCCTTGATGGTGGGCAGCCCCGTCACTTGGGCGATGCCGCGTCCCACCGACTGCACCGTGCCGACCTCGCGCGGCACGAATCGCGCCCGGTGACGCGCCATGGTCCGTTCCAGCGCCTCCGTCGCCCGATCGAGCGCCTGGCGCAGCTCGGTGGCCTCGTCCTCAGCCACGCGCCACCACCTCCCGCCCCTCTTGATCCTCGGTGGTGGCCTCGAGCAGATCGGCGACGTTGCCCGCCGCCAAGTCGAGGTAGGACTCGATGGTCCAGGCGATGCGGCGGCCGTTCGCCTGCAGCTCGATCCCCCCGCGAGGTCGGGCGCCGTCTCAAAGCGGGCGTTCACCCCCGCCCCGCCCAGCAGCCGGCGCTCGATGGCATCGACCAGCCGCTGGCGATCCTCGCGGTCCAGATCAAAGGCGGAGCGGATGGTCACGGTATGCCCCCGTTCGCGGATCGACGCGGCCATAGCCTCCCGGTCGTCGGGGTTCATCTCTTCCATGCGTCGCAAAAAGACGTCGGTCACGCGCTTTTCCAGGTCCACCCCGGCGAGTTCCCGCAGCGTCTGGCGCGCGACCAGCAAGCTCTGTTCGGCCAGCCGCAGACGCAGCTCGCGGGCGAACGCCTCGCGTTCGCGCTGCAGCCCGTGCAGCCAGCGGCGGTGCAGCGCCTCCACGTCCTCGCGCGCGTCCTCCACGAGTTCAAGCCGGCGCCGGCGAACGTCCTGCTCCGCCTGGGCCATCATCTCCTCGCGGCGCTCCTCGGCCTCACGCAGTTGGCGCCGATAGTGCTCGCGGGCCTCCTCCGCCTCGACGCGGCGGCGCTCGGCATCGTCCAGGCGCTCGCGGATCTCGGCCTCGCGCGCATCCATCGTCCGAATGATCGGTCCGTAGAGAAAGCGCCGCAGGAGCAGCAGCAGGACGACGAAATTGACGATCTGCGCGACGACGGTAAACCAATCAATCTGCACGCATCAGCCTCCGCCCTGGGAAACGAATTGCCAGAACGGGTTGAAAAAGATGAGAATCATCGATACGACTAGGCAATAAATGGCCGTCGACTCGATCAACGCCATGCCCACGAACAGCGTGCGCGTGATCGTATTCGCCTCGTCCGGCTGTTGGGCGATGGACCGCAGCGCCTGCGTCAGCGCCCGGGCCTCACCAAACGCGGGGCCGATGGCGCCGATGGCGATGGTCAACCCCGAGATGATGACCGAGACCATTCCGATAAGCCCGACGGAATCCATGCCCACTTCCTTTCTCCCGAGCCGTCACGAGGCCTCGCCGGCGCCCTCGCCGGCAGCGGAGATGTCGGCCCCCTCCTGCGCACGGGAGGCCGACACGATGTACACCAGGGCCAGCACCGCAAAGATGTAGGCTTGAATCTGGCCGATCACCAGCCCGAGCACGTCGAGGACGGTCGGCACCACCAGGGGCACGAGGGACAGCAGGATGCTGGCCAGCAGCGTGGCACTCAACACATTGCCGAACAGGCGCACTGCCAGGGCGATGGTGCGCGACACCTCCGAGATGATCTGGAAGGGCAGGATAAAGGGCGTCGGCTCGATAAAGTGGCGCAGGTAGGCGACGAGCCCCTCCCGGGCGATGTTGTACGCCGGCACGGCGACAAAGACACAGATCGCCAGCGCCGCGCTGGTGGACAGGGACCCGGTGGGGGGCTCGTAGCCGGGCACGGGAGCCAGCAGATTGGAGATGGAGATGAACAGGAACAGCGTGCCGATGAACGGCAGGTAGGGCAACGGATCCTGCTGGCTCAGATCGCGTATCTGCTCCCGCATGAAACTCACCGCCGCCTCCAGGAGGCTCTGCCAGCGCGCGCGCTCGGGGCGCACCTCCAGCCGGCGCGTGACGAGCCAGGAGCCCACCACGAGCAGGGCCATCACGGCCCAGGTGAACACGATGGTGGCATTCAGCACGATGGGGCCCATCCGCCAGTACTCCCGGGCATCCGGGCTGAGCCGTATCGTCATCATCCCTCCACGGGGTGGCGGCGCTCCCTGTCGCGGGTGGACCACACCGCTATGCCGCGCGCCAGCAAAAAGCCGACCAAACAGAGCGCCCATCGCTCGGGGCGCCCCCCCGACACCAACGCCAGGCCCCCTACCAGGGCCAGCGATCGCACCGCCATGCTGGCCACCGCCAGCAGCACCGGTCGCGGCGAGGCGGACAGCCTCCTGACGGTGAGCCAGAGGCCCGCAAAGTAGAGCAGGCCCAGCCCCACGCCCGCCGCGAACGCCAGGGCCAGCCGCCCGAGATCAGGCGCCATGTCGACCGTCCCGTCCTCGACCGATGTCGCGCTGCTCGCGCGACACCCAGTACCAGGCGTTCAGGCAGCCCAGCGCCAGCCCCGCGAGCAGACCCACCACCGTCCATGGGAACGTGCCCGGGAGGCGCGCGTCCAGCCAGATCCCGAATGCCAGCCCCAGGAGCGTCGGGACCATCACGGACCACCCCACGATGCCGAACACGCCCAACCCCACGGGGAGCCCCGTGCCGCGCCGCCTGCGGGCGCGCACCTTGCGCTCCTCCTTCTCACCGACCGCCTCGATGAGTTCCTCCTCCTCGCTGGAGGCCACGTCGCGACGGCGGGCCTCCCCGTCTTTGCCGCGGGCGGCGTCGTTGTGGTCGGCGGCGCTCACGCGTCAGTCCCTCTCGAACTCGACGTAGCGGCGCACCAGGTCGGCCTCCAGCTCCGTGAGGGCCCGGCGCGCGTCCTCCTCGTGGCCCGCCAGCTCCAGGAACTCGCGCTCCACCGCCTCACGCAGCGTGCCCAGGTCGGGGCCGCGCAGGGCGCTAAAGGCCGACACGAGGATCCTCTGCCCCTGCTTGACCAGGGCGCCCTCGTCCACGGCCAGGAACTCTTCCCGGCCGTCGGGCCGCACCATCGTGAGGAGGCCGGGCACCAGCGCCGTCACGAAATCGATGTGCCGCGGCAGGAAAGTGTAAAAGCCGTCCAGCGCCTCTGCCGTGACCTTGATGACCTCCCCCTCAAACACCACCATGGTGGGGCTCTGCACCCTCAGGATCATGCGCGCTCCACCTCGTCGATGGCGCCGATCATATAGAGCGCCTCCTCCGGATACTCGGCAAACTCGTCGTTGAGGATGCGCTCACACCCCTCCAGGGCATCCTCCAGGCTCACGATCTTGCCCTCGCGCCCGGTGAACTGCTCCGTGGCATAGAACGGCTGGGTGAGAAAGCGATCGAGACGACGCGCGCGGTTCACCGTGCGCTGGTCCTCCTGAGAGAGCTGCTCCAGCCCCAGCATGGCGATCACGTCCTGCAGGTCCTCATAGGTAGCGAGGGTTGCCTTGACCTCGCGCGCGATGCGATAGTGCCGCGGCCCCACCATCAGGGGCGACAGCATGCGCGACTCGGACCGCAGCACATCCACGGCGGGGTACAGCCCCTGGCTGGCCCGGTCGCGCGACAACACGATGGACGCCGACAGGTGGGCGAAGGTATGCACCACCGCGGGATCGGTGAAGTCGTCCGCCGGCACATAGACGGCCTGCACCGAGGTGATGTCTCCCTCCTCCGTGCTGCCGATGCGCTCCTCCAGTTCGGCCAGGTCGGTTGCCAGGGTCGGCTGGTAGCCGAGCTGCGATGGGAGCTGGCCGATCAGCCCCGACACCTCGGACCCCGACTGGACGAAGCGAAAGATGTTGTCGATCAGAAACAGCACATCGAGGCGCTCATCGTCGCGAAAGTACTCGGCCACCGTGGCGGCAGCGTGCCCCACGCGATAGCGGGCCCCCGGCGGTTCGTTCATCTGGCCCAGAAAGAGCACCGTGTCACCCAGTACGCCGCTCTCGACGATCTCGCGGTACAGCTCTTCCGCCTCGCGGACGCGTTCGCCGATCCCGCAAAAGACGCTGACCCCCTCGTACTGCCCCGCCATGTTGTGGATCAGCTCCATGATGAGCACCGTCTTGCCGACGCCTGCGCCGCCGAACAGCCCCGCCTTTCCGCCGCGCTCCAGGGGCGCCATGACGTCGATCACCTTGACGCCGGTAAGGAACGGCTCCGTCTCGGCGGTCTGGCGCGTCAACGGCACCGGCTCCCGGTGGATGGGCCGCCATTCGCCCCCCTCGAGCGGCTCCTTGCGATCGATGGTCTCGCCCAACACGTTCAGCACCCGCCCAAGGACGCGCTTGCCTACGGGAACTGCGAGGGGATGGCCGGTGTCCACCAGTTCGGCCCCTCGGGCGATGCCGCGGGTGGGCAAGAGGGCGATGGCCTGCACCACGTCTCGCGCCAGGTGTGCGATCACCTCCATGACCACCAACGGTTCATCGGCGGTGACGAGCTGATTGCGCATGTCGGGCAGCTCGCCCGAGAAGCGCGCCACCACGATGCTGCCCCGCACCGACAGCACCTCGCCTCGGTTCACGCCCCGCCCACGGCCGTCGCTCACAGTCCCCCCACGTCAGGCGCCCTCTAGTAGCGCTCCCTGTCCCTCGGCACCACCACGCTGACGGCCGATCGTTTCAGCGTCGCCTCCACCGGCGTATCGCCGATGATTTCGCCATCCGCGTTCACCGGCAGTGCCCGGCGCGTATCGATGCGCACCGTCTCGTTGACGGGGATGCAGTGCACGTTGCGACTCTCGTTCTGACGCCGCAGGAGGACCGCCCACACCACCCGGAGATAGTCCAGCAGGTTTCTGGCCCGGACGATGCACACGTCCAGCCGCCCGTCGTCCAGGTGCACGTCAGAGCCCAGGCGCACGTCGGGGTTGCCGACGGCGGCGCTATTAGCGACCATCACCTCCGAGGCGCGGATCTCGCGCTCGCGCCCATCCACCGTCACGGTAAAGCGGCGCGGCTGATAGCCCAGAAGGATGCGCACCGTGTTCACGGCATAGGCCAGCATGCCGAACCGCTGCTTCGACTCGTGGCTGGTATCGCGCATGGAGAGAGAGCCGATGCCAACGCTGACGTTCAGGACATAGTGCTTGTTGCCCACCCGGATCATGTCCAGCGCCGTGGTCGCGTGATCGCCGGTAAGCAGGGCCAGGGCGTCCTCGATGTCCGTGGGGATGCTCAACTCGCGCGCCAGCACGTTGCCCGTGCCCGCCGGCAGGATCCCCAGGGGCACGTCGGTGCCCACCAACCCGCCCGCCACGGCGGAGACGGTGCCGTCACCGCCGGCGCCCACGCAAAGGTCAAAGCCCCGAGAGGCGGCCTCATGGGCCAGCGCGCTCACATCCTCGTCGCCGTTCGTCTCATAGACCTCACACTCCCAGCCGTGCGCGGCCAAGTGGCCCTCGATGTCGCCGCGCGCATCCTCATCCGAACTCCCGGCCACGGGATTCAACACGACAAAGGCTCTTGGCATATCGTTTTCGCCGACTCCCCGCGGCAGAGATAGTCGCGTGCCGTCAGGAACGGTCCGCCTGTCGGCGCATCCGATCCAGGCTGGGCTCGTGCAGCATCACCTCTCCGCCGACGATCATCAAGGGGACGCGCCGATCCTCGATCCACGGATACTCGTCACGATACTCGTCAAAGCCGTCGTTGGAGATGACCGGCGCCCCCAGGTCGTCGGCCACCTCCAGCACGAAATAGTCGGCCTGGGTGCCCGACGGCGCCTGACGCACATCCTGATCGTCCATCAACCCCTCGAGCTGGTCCGGATCATCGACCACGTGCCGCAACGAAGCGTCGACGATGACTACCGGCTTGAAGCCGCGCTCCCGCAGGTCACGGCAGACGGCTACGATGTTCGATACCTTGGGTTTCCCGCCGGCCGACATCTCGGTGTAGGCGATGTTCGACCCATCCACCACGGCAACCTTGTCCTCGGGCATCTCCTCGCTCTCCCTCGGCCCGCGTCAACGGCGCCGCCCCTCGGGCTCGCGCATCCGACGCCCGGGCTCGCCATAGTACTCGTTCAGCCGCCGCTCATAGGTGCGGTCGATGGGCGCCCCCGGGTCGTACTCGGGGCTGTTGCGGACCGTATCGACGGTCATGTCCACCGTCACCATGCGGCCGTTCAACACCACATCCCTGACTGAGGGCGTCGCGACGAGCACCCGCTTGCCCGGCAAGAGGGCGCTGGTGTCGATCACCAGGTATGGGATCGCCCAGTTCTCGTCGAGGATCAGGTCGTCCACCGTCCCGGCCTTGCCGTCGCTGCACTCGAGGGCATACCCCAGCACCTCGCGCGCGCTGTGGAGGTCGGGATTCACCCGTTCCTGAGCGCCCTCGAACGGCTCCGGCTCGCGGCCTTCCGGCGGCCTCGCAGACAGGGGAGCGATGGCCACCGGGTAGCCCTGAGCGGGCGTCGTGCCCGCCACCGGTCCGCCCATCCAGTACGCCGGCCAGCCATAGTATGCGTTGAGGTCATCGAGCTGCTGGCGCGACACCGGCCTCTCCAGATCGATGTCGGGGGATTCGCGCACCTGGTCCCTCGTCAGGTCCACCGGCAGCGCCTTGTCCTCCCACAGGGGCTCCCCCGCCGCCTGGGGCGCGATGAGCACCTTGCGGCCAAAGAGCCACGGCCCCGTGGAGACCACCAGGTAACGCACCCGCCAATCCGCCCGTTCCAAGTACACGTCGTGCACGTCGCCGGCATCGCCGTCGGTGCCGCGCACCGTCATCGCCATCAGGTCCTTCAGGCGGTACAGCATCGCAACCCTCCAATTACACTATCACCACTCGCCGCCAGGCCCACGGATATGTGGGGCGGTCTCTTCGGACTCGCCGTGTCCCCCCGCGTCAGCCCGCCGCCAGGTGCTGGCGGAACCAGTCACGCGCCAGCTCGGCGACCTTTTCCAGCGCCCCGGGTTCCTCAAAGAGGTGCGTGGCGCCGGGCACGATCTCCAGCCTCTTCTCGACCTGCAACTGCGCCAGCGCCTGCTCGTTGAGCGTGATGACCACCGTGTCGCGCCCCCCGACGATGAGCAGCGTCGGCGCCTGCACCTGCCTGAGGGCGGCACCGGCCAGGTCCGGCCGGCCGCCTCGCGAGACGATGGCGCCGATAGCCTCGGGCCGGCGCGGCGCAGCCATGAGCGCCGCCGCGGCGCCCGTGCTCGAGCCAAAGAGACCGATGCTCAGCTCGTGGGTCTCCTCGTTCGCCCGCAGCCAGTCCACCGCCCCGACCAGCCGCTCGGCCAGCAGCGGGATGTCAAAGCGGATCTCGCGCGTGCGCAGGTCGATGCGCTCCTCTTCCTCCGTCAGCAGATCGATGAGCAACGTGCCGAGGCCACCCTCCTGGATGGTGTGCGCCACGTAGCGGTTGCGCGGGCTAAAGCGGCTGCTGCCGCTGCCATGGGCGAACAGCACCACGCCCTGAGCCCCTGCCGGCACGACGAGATTCCCCTCCACCGTCACTGGGCCGGCGGACACCCGCACCAGCCGTCCCTCCTGTTCCCTCACCGGACGATCCACGATTACCTCCCCTACGCAGAGCCCTGGTTCTGCCGCTCCGACGTAAGCCATCCCTCGGCCGAGGCCAACAACTGGCGCACCTCCGCGTCAGAGACCTGCCGAAAGTCGGCGTACCACACGCCGATGGCGATGAACGGCTCGGGCGTCGCCGCACAGACGACGCGATCGACCTCTGAGGCCAGCGCATGACAGGCCTCCGTCGCCGCCGCCGGCACGGCCACGGTGATCCCCGACGGCCCTTTTTGTCGCGCGGCCGCCACAGCCGCGCGCATGGTGGCGCCCGTCGCCAGGCCGTCATCCACCAGGATCACATGGCGGCCCTCGATGGCCAGTGGCGCCAGCTCGCCGCGGTAGATGCGCTCGCGGCGCTCGAGTTCCTGCCCCTCCTCGGCGGCCACGCGTTCGATCGTCTTTTGCGAGATGCCCAGCGCCTGCACCACGTCCTCGTTGAGGACGCGAATCCCTCCCGAGGCGATGGCGCCCATGGCCAGCTCCTCGTGGCCGGGCACGCCCAGCTTGCGCACGACAAAGACGTCCAGCGGGGCGCGGAGCACCTGGGCCACCTCGTAGGCCACCGGCAGGCCCCCACGCGGCAGCCCCAGAACGACGAGGTCGTCGCGCCCCGCATAGTCGGAGAGCCGCTCGGCCAGCCTGCGGCCTGCATCACTGCGATCACGGAACATGGGACTGAGCAATGTTCTCACCTCGCATACGTATGGGCGCAGAACCCCTCGCCCTCGCGCCAGAGTACTGGCGACCGATTACAGGGAGAGGCGATGGACGCAAGGCACAACGCCTGTAACCTGCAACCTGTACCCTGCAACCCCTTATGATCGCCGCAACAGCGCTCGCAGCTCCTCCAGCGAGCGGGTGTTGATCACATCCTCCGGCTCGAGCCACCCACGATGCGCCTGCAGCACCCCGAGCCGCATAAAGTCGAGCTGCGACGCGTGGTGGGCGTCCGTCGAGATGGCGAACAGGACGCCCGCCTCCTTGGCCGCCTTGGCATAGACGTCGTCCAGATCCAGCCGCGTCGGCTGGGCGTTGATCTCCAGGATCACGCCCCGTTCGCGGGCCGCCTCGATGAGCCGGGGCACGTCCACGTCGTACGGCGGCCGCTCGCCGAGGAGGCGCCCCGTGGGGTGTCCCAGGATGCGCAGGTGGGGGTTGTCCATGGCGCGGATGATGCGCTCCGTCTGCGCCTCGCGCGACAACTCGAAGCGCGAGTGCACCGCGCCGATCACCACGTCCAGGCGCTCCAGGGCGTCGTCGGGGAGGGCCAGCGAACCATCGTCGCGGATGTCCACCTCGCACCCCTTGAGCACCGCGAACCCCTCGAGCCGTCCGTTCAGCCGGTCGATGGCCTCCGCCTGCTCCGCAAGGCGGGCGGGATCGAGCCCGTTCGTGACGCCGATGTGGCGCGAGTGGTCGGTGACGGCTAGATAGCTGTAGCCGCGCTCCTGGGCCGCGCGCGCCATCTGCTCCAGGGTGGACTGCCCATCGCTGGCGACGGTATGTGTTTGCAGGTCGCCGCGCATGTCGTCCAGCGTCACGAGGTGGGGCAACGCCCCCCCTCCGCGCATGTCGGCGGCATCGATCTCGCCGCGGTTCTCGCGCAGCTCCGGCGGGATGTAATGCAGCCCCAGCGCCTCATAGACATCTTGCTCGGTGGCGCCCGCGATGCGGGCGTCGGGGACCGACGCGCCACCCCCCGACGCATCGTCGCGGAACACGCCGTACTCGTTCACCTTGAGCCCCCGGCGCTGCGCGCGCCCGCGCAGCGCGACGCCATGCTCCTTCGAGCCCGTCAGGTACTGCAGCGCGGCACCATAGCTCTCCCTGGGCACCACGCGCAGATCGACCTGCAGGCCGGAACGCAGCCGCAGGCTGGAGCGCGTCTCCCCCTCGGAGAGGATCTCCTCTACCTCGGGGTATTCCAGTAGGTGCCGGATGACCTTCCCACCGGCGTCGCTCGCGGCGACCAGGTCGAGGTCGCCCACCGTCTCCTGGCCGCGCCGATAGCTTCCCGCCGCGGCCACCTCCTCGACGTTGGGGTCCTCCGCCAGATGGGCGACCAGGGGCCGGACCGCCCCGTCAGCGACGATCCAGAGCACGCGCTGGCTCTCGCGACGCACCCGGGGGATGTCCTCCAGGATGGTGCGCTCCGTCTGCTCGCCGAACCCGCGGAGATCGCGGATGCGGCCCGTCTGGGCGGCCTCTTCCAGCTTGTCCAGCGTCGTGACGCCCAACTTCTGATAGAGGGCGTTCACGCGTTTGGGGCCCAGGCCCCGCACCTGGAGCAGCGTGGCGATGCCGGGGCCAAGCTTTTCCTTGAGGTCGTCCAGGACCTGCAGGCGCCCCGTCTCGACGATCTCTTGTATCTTGTCCGCGAGCGTCTCGCCGATGCCCCAGATCTCGGTCAGATCCTCCCCCTGGTGCACCATCTCGGCGAGGTCGCGCGACATGACGGCGACCGTGCTCGACGCGTTGCGATAGGCGCGCACGCGGTACGTGTTGGCGCCCTCGATCTCCAAGAGATCGGCGTACTCGTACAGCATGCGCGCGATGTCGGCGTTGCTCACGATGCGCGTTCGTTCCATGCTCGGCCTCGGCTATCCGTGCTACGCGCCGCCGCTACCCCTGCTGGCGCCCGCCTCGCGCCGCCAGCGTCACCGTCTCGGTGATCTGTTGCCCATCACGGATGATGGTGAGTTCCACCTCATCACCCGGGCTGCCAAAGGCGGTGGACACCAGCAGATCGGCGAAATCACGAATCTGCTGGCCGTTCGCCGCGATAACCACATCGCCGCCCGTCGGCACGGTGACCCCGCCGACGCTCGTCTGGCCGGTCGACCCCTGCAGGCCGGCCTGGTCGGCCGGGCTGCCCGAGACGACCCGGTTGACGTAGGCGCCCTGTTGCGTCTCCAGATCGTTGGCTTGTTGGATGATGAGGTTCACGCTGGTGCCCTCCACGCCCATCCAGGGCCAGACGTACCTGCCCGTCTCGATGAGCGACGGCGCCACGCGCCGTACGACGTTCGAGGGGATGGCAAAGCCCACACCCGAGTTCGCCGCGCCTCCGCCGGTGGCGATCTGGGCGTTCACGCCGATCACCTCACCGTCCAGGTTGAGCAGCGGTCCGCCCGAGTTGCCGGGGTTGATGGCGGCATCCGTCTGGATCGCCTGCGGGATGGCAAAGGTCGTCGCCCCGGAGGGGATCAGTCGCCCCGTGGCGCTGACGATCCCCAGGGTGAGGCTGCCACCGAGCCCGAAGGGGTTGCCGATGGCCACCACCCACTCGCCCGGCACGACCTGGTCCGAGTCGGCCAGAGGCAGCGGGCCGACGTCCTCGGGAAAGGTGGCGGGGTCCACCCGTATCACCGCCAGGTCGCTGTCCTCATCCGTGCCCACGACCTCGGCGCTGGCCTCGATGCCGTTGTGATAGATCACCGTCACCTGTTGGGCGCCCGCTACGACGTGGTTGTTCGTGACGATGTGCCCCTGCTCGTCGATGATGAACCCGGACCCGGCGCCCTCACCCACCTGTCCACCGCGCTGGGCAAAGACCTGAATGCTCACCACGCCGGGACTGAGCTGCTCGTACAGCTGCGTCAGATCTGTGCCCTGTTGCTGCAGCCCGAGGAGCACCTGGACCGGCCGCTCCCCACCGGGTTGCTGCCCCGCGACGGCGGGGGGCGTAAAGGTCGGCACGGCCTGCTGTGTCTCGATGGCTTGTGGCGCCACGGTGGCCTGGGCGACGACCGCGGTTTCGGGCGCCTCGGCGCGCAGCCAGCCCGGAAGGAAGAAGGCCAGGGGCAGCGCGATCACGATCAACACCACCAGGGCGAGACAGCCGGCGGCTGCCAGAATGGCGAACTGTCTGTTACTCATCGTTTCCTCCGCATTACCATCATCGTTCGCTGCCATGGTACAGCGCTTGCATCGCAACTGCGTGCGCATCGCTGCGACACGTAAGCGCGACGCCCGCGTCAGCGCTTATGCGTTAGCGATTGCGCGTCATCTCGCCCTCGCTGCCCGCCTCAAAGAGCGGCGTGAACTCTTCCGGGAGCTGTGCGCGCACGTCATCGATCTCGCCCCGCGAGACAGCATCCTGCAGCACCGCGATCACGGCGCGGGCGTGGTGTACCGAAACCGGCAAGTCCACCCCCTCGCGCTCGCCGACCCGCCGAAAGAACTCGTCCAGATCGAACCGCTCTCCGGCGCCCCCCTCGACCATGAGGAACCTGGCGATCTCTTCCGGGAGCTGGGCGCCGAGGTTGCTCGGCTCGCCCCCCGCCAGCCGCTGGCCGAGCACCTCGAGGGTGGCGCGCGTCGCAGTGAGCGCCTCACCCTCTGATGCCATGCGACCCCGATTTTGTACATGGCCGATGAACTCGCTATAGTTCACGCTATACCTCCCTATCAGTGTGCCTCCGGGACCTTTGCTCAGGCCCCGTACTTGTCCAGTCGCAGCGCGTTCGCCACGGCGATGGGCACCAGGGACGTGGCCGGAATCCTCGGCCCCAGCCCGCCCGCCATGCAAGCGCGCTCTCCGAATCGCTCCACAGGGTCGCGACGGCAATAGCGCGACCGGATGAGCACGGGTACCGGGTGCCAGCTGTGGCTGCGCAACACCGAGGGGGTCGAGTGGTCGCCCGTCACGATGATGACGTCCGGCTCCAGCCGCATGATGCGCGGCACCACGGCGTCGACGTGCTCGATCTCGGCCACCTTGCCCTCGAAATCGCCGTCCTCCCCCTCGCTATCGGTGTGCTTGGCGTGCAGGTAGAAAAAGTCATAGTTCGCCCAGTTGCGCTCCAGCACCTCGACCTCGGCGGGGAGCGCGTCCTCCGCCTCCAGAGCATCCATTCCCAGCAGCCGCGCCAGCCCGCGGTACATCGGATAGGCGGCGATGGCCGCCGCCCGCAGCCCAAAGACCTCCTCCATCGACGGCCATTCGGGGCGCCGCGCAAAGCCGCGCAACAGCACCATGTTGGCCGCCGGCTGATCCGATAGCACCTCGCGCGCCTGCGCCACGAATTGGCCAACGAGACGCGCCGTCTTTTCCGCGGCCTGGTCCGTGGCGTGCGGCTCCACGGGGAACTCGCCCACTTGCTGCGGGTCGGTGTCGTCGAGTTCCTGCGACAGCCCCTCACCCCGCAAGACGAGGAGGAAGCGGTGTTCGGCCACCGTCTCAACCAAGACCTCGACACCCGACAACTCGATCTCGCGTAACTTGGCGACAAGTTCGCGGTTCAGCTCCGTGCTGATGCGCCCCGCTCGCCGGTCGGTCACGCGGCCGTCGGCATCCACCGTGGCAAAGTTGCCGCGCGCCGCCACGTCCTTGGGTGAGAGGTCAAAGCCGATCCCCACGGCGGAGAGCGCCCCGCGCCCCACCTGGTATTCGATGGGGTCGTACCCGAACAGCGCCAGGTGCGACGGCCCGCTGCCCGGCGTGACGCCCGGCCCCACCGGCTCGTGCAGCCCACAGATCCCCTCGGCGGCCAGCCGATCGAGGTTGGGCGTGTGCGCCGCCTCGAGTTCCGTCAGCCCATCCTCGTCGCGCGGCAGGCCGCCCAGGCCGTCCATGACGAGCAAGACGATCTTGGTCCCCTCCTCACGCCGCAGCTCGCTGTACCCCGATAGTCGCATGTGCCCCCGTTCCTAGTGAGTGGTCGCGCCCTTAGGCGAGCCGAGACTCATGACTCGACGACGCGGAGGACGATCTTGCCCTTGACGCCGCCCGCCTCGATGCGCTCGTGCGCCTTGGCCACCTCACGCAGCGGCATGACGGTGTCGATGACAGGCTTGACGAGCCCCCGCTCGATGAGTCCACGCAGGGCGTTCAGCCGGTAGCCGAGGCGCTGCAGCATGACAAAGTGCACGGTGATGTTCTTGGCGCCGGCCGGGCTGAGGTCCCCCTCCACGTCGACGATCTCGGCCATGCGGCCAAAAGGCTTGGTCACCGCGATGCTGCGGGGCAGCACGTCGCCGCCGACGGTGTCGAACACCAGGTCGACGCCGGCGCCCTCGGTCACCTCCATAACGCCCGATTCCCAGTCGTCCGCGGCATAATCGTACGCCTGGTCGGCGCCCAGCTCCCTCGCTGTGTCCACCATGTAGCCGGCACAAACCACGAGCACGCGCGCACCGGCGGCGCGGGCGATCTGGATCGCCAGTGAGCCGACGCCCCCCGCCCCATGGATCAGCACCGTCTCGCTGACGGTCAAGAGGCCGCGGGTGATGAGGGCGTCCCAGGCCGTGGCGCCGGCCAAGGGAATGGCGGCTGCCTCCTCGTGGCTCAGGTTGGCCGGCTTACGCGCCACGATTTCTTCGTCGGCGACGTTGTACTCGGCATAGCTGCCGCGCCCCGGCATCACCTCGGGGGTGTAGTACACCTCGTCGCCCGGGGAAAAGAGGAGCACCGCCTCTCCCACCTCCTCTACCACGCCCGAGACGTCATAGCCGAGCACCAGCGGCGGCTCGGCGCCATTCAGGCCGAACTGTCGCACCTTATAGTCCACCGGATTCACCGAGGTGGCGTGCACCCGCACGAGCACCTCCGTTGGCCCGGGCTTGGGCCGTTCGACCTCGCGCTCCTCGAACACCTCGGGTCCGCCATACCCCGTGATCACCATCGCCTTCATTACTGCGCCACTCCTGGTACTACTCGGACGGCGGGCGCGCCCACCGTCGGTTCCACCGGCGGATGCCGCGGGTCGCCGCAGGTCGCCACGGGTTGCCGCGGGTTGCCGCGGTTTGCCGCGCCGCTCCGAGACCTGCCTCCGCGCGCCGCGGGCGATCCCTCGCCTACGCCTGCAGGTCGTGGTGCTGCTCGACGAGGAACGACACCTTGGCATTCACCCGATAGCGCACGATGCGGTTGTTCTCGACGATGGCTTGGAAATCCTTGATATAGATCGTCTTGATGTTGCGCACCGTGCGCGCCACCTCGTTCAACGCCTGTTGGGCGGCGTCCTCCCAGCTCACCTCCGACTCGGCCAGAATCTCCAGCACCTTGACGACGGCCATCTCGGCACCCCTCCCCTTGCTCGCGCCGCTCAGCCCACCGGCCATTCGCGTTCGCGCTGCCCCTCCTGCGACGACAGCTGCAGCCAGCGAATGATGTCGCGACGACGCACCATCCCCACCATGTGCCCGTCCTCCATCACGGGGAGCTGTCGTATGTCACGCTGCAAAAGCTGATTCAGCGCCTCGGAGGCGTCCTCCCTGGGGTGCACGACGATGAGCTTGTCTGAGGGGGTCATGATCTGCTGCACCAGAGTGGTCTCCCAATCGTGTCGCGCCAGACCACGCACGTCCTGCAGCGTCACCATCCCGACGAGGACCCCTGCCCGATCCACTACTGGGAACCCATAGTCGTCGCTGCCCACGATGCACTCCTGCACCATGGTACTGACCGTCACGTCGGGGGAGCACGTTGGCGGATCGCGGCGCATCAGGCGCATGACGGGCACGTCCTCCAACATGTCGTTGATGACCACCTGCCGGTAGCTCTGGCTCGCGGCGTTGCTGAGAAACCAGCCGATGAAGGCCAGCCACACTCCGCCGATGAGACCGGTGCCAAAGAAGGGAATGGTGACGCCGAACATCATGGCGATGCCGCCCAGGATCATGAGCCAGGCAATCCCCTGGCCGATCCAGCTCGCCCAGCGCGTAGCGCGCCGCAAGCTGTCCGTGGCCGCCCAAAGGATGGAGCGCAACACGCGACCGCCGTCCAGGGGAAACGCGGGCGTGAGGTTGAAAATGCCCAGCACGACATTGATGGAGCCGAGCCAGAAGACCATGGTGGTGAGCGGCGAGAGCTGGCCGATGACGTTGTCGGGCTGCGTCATGGCGCTGCCGATGGGGCCGGCGATGGCGCCCGCCAGCAGGAGCAACAGCCCGCCCACAACGAGACTTGTGAGCGGGCCCACGATGGCCATTAGGAACTCGCCCTGAGGGGTCTCGGGCTCGCGCTGTATGTTCGACACGCCGCCAAAGAGGAACAGGGTGATGCTGCGCACCGGCACGCCCCGCGCCTTGGCCACCAGCGAGTGGGCCAACTCGTGGGCCAACACCGAGCCAAAGAACAACAGCGCGGCGATCAACGCCAGCCCCCACTGGAGGCCCCCGCCCCAATCGGGGTGGAACTGGCCGAACACGGCTGCCAGGTTCCAGGTGACGAGCAGCAAGATGAATAGCCAACTCCAGTCGATGTGTATGTTGATACCGAACAACCTGCCGACGCGCAATCCTCCACCGCGTACCATGTCGGCCACTCCTTTCGTTATGTGCGTCCGCGCGCCGGGCTCACCTGCCCGCCGACCAGGCCTTGGCCCTTTCGGCGGACTTGAGCCCCCTCAGACTTGAAGGTCCCGCCGTCGCTCTTCGTATTCCTCCCGCGTGATCTCGCCGCGGGCGTAGCGCTCCTTCAGGATGTCCAGTGCCCGGCTGCCGGTCCCGGTACCACGGTCGCTCTGGCGCTGCCCAGACCGAGGGCGCGGCGCCCAATCGCGTGATCTACGATGTACGCTACGCGCCCGCCGGGGATATCTCTTGCCGGCGCAACAGCTGCGCGTTCACGGCAACGATCACCGTGCTCAGCGACATGAGCAGCGCGCCCACCGCCGGCGAGAGCAGGATCCCCACCGGGGCCAGCACCCCCGCGGCCAGCGGCAGGGCCACCACGTTGTACCCCGCCGCCCACCACAGGTTCTGGATCATCTTGCGATAGGAGGCGCGGCTCAGGGCGATCACCCCCACCACGTCCAGGGGGTCGTTCTTGACCAGGATGATGCCGGCCGACTCGATGGCCACATCTGTGCCGCTGCCGATCGCGATCCCCACGTCGGCGCGGATGAGGGCGGGGGCGTCGTTCACGCCGTCGCCCACCATGGCCACCCGTCTCCCCTGCGCCTGAAGCTCGGCGATCTTTACGTCCTTGTGCTCGGGCAGTACCTCGGCAAAGTACTGATCGATGCCCAACTCGTCGGCCACCGAGCGGGCCACCGCCTCACTGTCTCCGGTGAGCATGGCCACCTCGAGGCCCATCTCGTGCAGACGTCTCACCGCCTCGGCGCTCTCGGGCCGAATGACGTCGGCCAGAGCGAACGCCGCGGCGATGCGCTCCTCCCTCAGTAGGTACACCACCGTCTGCCCGCGCGCGTCGGCCTGGTCGCGGAACGATGCCATGGGGCCATCCGGCTCCACCCCCAGGGCCTCCAGCAGACGGGGGCCGCCGACGTAGGCGGTCTCGCCGTCGAGACGCGCCCGCACCCCCTGCCCCTTGAGCGCCTGAAAGTCGCTCACCGGCTCAGGGCGCAGGCCGCGCTCTTTTGCCGTGCGACGGATGCCGCGCGCGATGGTGTGCTCCGAATCCCCCTCGATGCCGGCCGCCAGCGCCAGTGCCTCGTCCTCCGTGAGGTCGTCCGCCGTGGCGGCACCCACTACACCGAACTCTGCCCGGGTGAGGGTGCCCGTCTTGTCGAACACCACGGTGTCGATCTGGCGCGCCTCCTCCAGCGCCAGCCGGTCGCGCACCAACACCCCATTGCGTGCCCCCATCGCGGTGGTGATGGCCACCACCAGGGGGACGGCCAGCCCCAGGGCGTGGGGACAGGCGATGACGAGAACCGTGGCCACCCGCTCGACCACCGCCACGTCGAACCCCACGGCGATCACCCAGACCACGGCCGTCACCGCCGCAGTGCCCAGGGCGATGTAAAAGAGCCAAGCCGCCGCGCGATCCGCCAGTATCTGGGTGCGCGACTTGCTCTGCTGCGCCTCATCCACGAGGCGCATGATGCCCGCTAGCGTCGTCCCCTCGCCGGTGGCCGTCACCCGCACCCGCAGGCTCCCCTCGGCGTTGATCGTCCCGCCGATGACGCGCTCCCCCGGCTCCTTGCGCACCGGCCGCGATTCGCCGGTGATCATTGCCTCGTTGACGTCCGACTCGCCCTCCACCACCTCGCCGTCGGCGGGGACGCTGGCCCCCGGCCGCACGAGGACCACATCGCCCTCGCTGAGGTCCTCGAGCCGCACCTCCTCGGTGGAGCCGTCCCGTCGGACGCGCTCCGCCGTGTCGGGCATCAGGCGGGCCAACTCATCCAAAGCCCCCGAGGCCTGGCGGACGCTGCGCATCTCGATCCAGTGGCCCAGGAGCATGATGTCGATCAGTGTCACGAGTTCCCAGAAGAACGGCTCGGTGCCGGCGATGAACAGCGTGGCGATGCTGTAGACAAAAGCCACCGTGATGGCCAGCGAGATGAGCGTCATCATCCCCGGCTGGCGGTTCCTCAACTCCGGCACGGCCATCTGCAGAAAGGGAACGCCGCCGTACCCAAACACGATCACCGAAAAGACGGGGTTGATCCATTGACTGCCGGGAAACGCCGGCATGGTGAACCCAAGCCATCCCTGCAACGCTTCACTGTAGAGCAGCACCGGGATCGATAGCGCCAGGCTCACCCAGAAGCGGCGCCGGAACATCTCCTCATGGCCGGCATGGCTGACGCCATGGCCGCCGTGCGCACCGTCGCCTCGCCCGTGCTCGGCAGGCGCGTGCTCCATCGCGGCATGCTCGCCTGCCATGGGCCTGCCGTGGGCGGCGTGATCCATCGCCTCGTCGTGATGGGTGGCCTCCTGCTCCGGCGCGACCTCGGCGTCCTCCGGCGCGTGCGCGATGTCACGGCCATGCGCGGCGTGATCCATCGCTTCGTGCTCGAGGGTCTCGTCGCGCTGCGCGTCAGGGTCGCGCCCCGGCCCCTCGGGGCGCGACCTGACACCAATCTCATGCTCGTCATGGTGCGAGCCGGGGGAGTGATCCCCTGGTGATCGATGCTCATGTTGTGACATTCGGCTCCCCTCCGCCCGATGGCGACCTACGCGAGCCTTCCGTCTCCCACGGCGACGGGCTCTTTCTCCTTGCGCTCCCCCTCCGGCTCGGGCCTGGCAAAGCCCTTGACCTTCTCCGCCAGTTCGCGCAGCCGGTTCTGCACGGCCCAGTTCACCGTGCCCTCGGGATAGGTACCGTCCTCCTGCTGCCTGCCGGCCTCCTTGCCCGTGAGGATCTCGATCCCCTCATCAATGGTCGACACGGCATAGATGTGGAAGCGGCCCGCGCGGACGGCGTCGATGACCTCCTCCTTCAACATGAGGTGCTTGACGTTGGCGGCGGGGATCACCACCCCCTGATTGCCCGTCAGCCCCTTGAGCTTGCAGGTGAGATAGTAGCCCTCGATCTTTTGGTTCACGCCACCGATGGCCTGCACCTGGCCGCGCTGGTTCACCGAGCCCGTCACCGCCAGCTCCTGGTTGATGGGAAAACCCGACAGGCTGGAGAGGAGGGCATAGAGTTCCGCCGACGAGGCACTATCCCCCTCGACCTCCTCGTAGAGCTGCTCGAAAGTCAGGCTTGCCGAGAGCGCCAGCGGCAGGTCCAGAGCGTAGCGACCGCCCAGGTAGCCGGAGAGGATCAGCACCCCCTTGTTGTGGATGCGGCCGCCCAGCTCCGTCTCCCGGTCGATGTTCACCACGCCGGCGCTGCCCACATAGGTGCGCGCCGTGATGCGCGAGGGCTTGCCAAAGACATAGTCGCCGAGGGAGAGGATCGAGATGCCGTTCACCTGGCCATCCACTGCCCCCTCGGTGTCAATCATGATGGTGCCCTCTTCGATCATCTCCTGCATCCGCTCCTCGATCTGGCTGGAGCGATAGATCTCCTCGTCGATTGCCTTCTGCACGTCCTCCGCCCGGACGAGGTCGTGGCCGTTCTTGCCCGCCCAGTAGCTCGACTGGCGAAGGAGGTCGACGACGTCGCCAAAACGGACGGCGAGCTTGTTCTTGTGGCTCACCATGCGGGCGCCGTGCTCCACCACCTTGGCCACGCCCGAGGCGTCGAAATGCCGCAGGTTCTCCTCACGGCAGATGGTGGCGATGAACTCGGCGTACTCGCGGACCCCGTCGCCGTCGCGATCCATCTGCACGGCGAAATCGGCCTTGACCTTGAACAACTCGCGGAAATCGGGGTCCAGGTTCAGCAGCAGGTAGTAGAGCATCGAGTCGCCGATCAGCACCACCTTGACGCTCAACGGGACCGGCTCCGGCTCGAGGGTACGCGTCGTGATGGCGCGGTACGCCTCTCCCATCGCCTCGATCTTGATCTGGCCGCTGCGCAGCGAGCGCTTGAGCGCCTCCCAGGCAAAGGGACTGGTCAGCACGTCGCGTGCGTCGAGAATCAAGTAGCCGCCGTTGGCTCGGTGCAGCGCACCCGCCCTGATCATGGTAAAGTTGGTCACCAGGGCGCCGAGTTGCACCTGGTGCTCGACGCGCCCCACCAGGTTATAGTAGGTGGGGTTGTCCTCGATGATCACCGGCGCGCCCTCGGTATTGCAGTTGTCGACCACAAGGTTGGCACGATAGCGGTCGAACGACGGCGCCTGCTGCCCCGCCATGGCAGCCGCCATAGGGTTCTGCTGCTGCATCTGCTCGATCTGGCGCTGCTGCTTGAAATCCTGCACCTTGTCCAAGAGGTCCGCACTGACCCGGTCGAGAAACGCGCTGACCTGCTCGAACTCCTTGTACTTGTCCTGAAGTTCGACGATCAGATGCTCGACGGTGTTGCGCATCGCTTGACGGTCGAGGGCGCGCACGCGATCGCGCGCCTCACGCTGCAACTGCTGCACCTGCCGCATGGTGTCGCGGAGGCGATCCTGGAGTTCGCCGCGGCCGCTCTCGATACGCTGGCGCTGCTCTTCGTCTAGCTGCCCGAACTGCTCCGGTGTCACGACATTGCCCTGGATCACCGGCGCCATCATGACGCCGCCGGCCCCCTGCAGGATGGCAAAGCCGCGCGACTGCGCCTCCTGCTCCAGCTCCTCAAAGAGCGCTTGCCGTCGCTTCTGCAGCTCCTCCTGGATCTGCTGCTGCTCGCGCTCGTACTCTTCGCTCTCAAAGGTACGCGGGATCTCGGTGTTCAGCTCGTCGACGACGCGATCCATGTCCTGGCGAAACTCGCAGCCCTTACCCGCGGGCATGCGCAGCGCGATGGGCTTGTCCGTATCCTCAAAGTTGTTCACATAGAGCCAGTCGTCGGGCACGGGCCGGTCGGGAGCTTGGCGCTCCAGGAACTTGTGTACCATCGTGGCCTTGCCGGTGCCCGATGGCCCCAGCGCAAAGACGTGATACCCCGGCCCCTCGATATCGACGCCGAACGACACCGCGCGCACCGCGCGGTCCTGACCGATGACGCCGTCCAGCGCATTC
Source organism: Anaerolineae bacterium (assembly GCA_040768165.1). GTDB lineage: Bacteria > Chloroflexota > Anaerolineae > UBA1429 > UBA1429 > DUUT01. Next base: position 24,792 of record JAXGNH010000014.1, on the reverse strand, counting down.
AGTTCTTCGGTGCTCGTGAACCCGAGGGACTCTGGGTCCAGCGTCCACCGCAGTTCCTCTACCGACAGCTCCCCACGATTACCTGCCACGTTACCCTCCTCTATCGTCGTCCATGGCTGTAAGAGTTCTTAGCAAGACGGGGATGGAGAGGGACTCCCCATCCCCGGTTGCCGTGCCACCGATGCCGTGGCCAGGCCGCCTACTTGGCCTTGACCTCGATCTGCTTTGGCTTGGCTTCCTCGGTCTGCGGAATCACGAGCTTGAGCACGCCGTTCTCAAAGGTGGCATCGATGGCGTCGGTGTTCACGTTGGGCGGCAACCGCAGCGAGCGCCGGAACGACCCATAGCGCCGCTCCTGTATGCGCACATTCCCTTGCTCGCGCTCCTCCTCGTGGCGAACCTCGCCCCGGATCGTCAGCGTGTCGCCCGTCACCTGGATATCCACGTCTTCGGGCTTGACGCCGGGCAGCGACGCCGAGAGCATCAGGTTGCCCTCGGATTCCCACATGTCGATGGGCACGCTCAGCATACCGAACGTCTCACCCCGCTCCCAGCCGGGGGCGACGCCCTCTTCGAACAGGCGGTTCATCCTGTCACGCAGCGAGAGCATCTCTCGGTAGGGATCCCATCGAATCAGAGACATTTCGCATCCTCCCTTGGTAGCGCGTCTCCGGCGGGCCGGCTACGACGCCTTTCCTGCCTTGACCTTGATCTGCTTGGGCTTGGCTTCCTCTGACTTGGGCACGGTGATGCGGATGATGCCATGGTGACAGGTGGCCTCGACGTTGTCGAGGTCATACTCGGACGATAGCGTGATGGATCGGCTAAAGGGGCCGTACACCCGCTCCTGGAAGTAGACGTTGCGGCCCTCTACCTCCTCGTCCCGCTTGATCTCGCCACGGATGGTGAGCGTGTTCCCGCTGACCTTCACATCGAGGTCCCCGGCCTTGACGCCCGGCGCCACCGCGCTGATGACGAGGTGATCGCCGCTCTCGAACACATCCATGGGAATGAACAGCCCCGTCTCCATTTCCTGCTCTTCGCCTAGCATGCGTCGGGTGGATTCCTCAAAGAGCCGATCCATCGCCTCACGGAACGACTGCATCTGACGGTACGGATCCCAACGGATGAGTGACATCCTTGCACCTCCATTTCAACACCTGACAACTCCGGGCCGGGCCCACGGCCCCGGCGCAGGCTCCGACCCGATCGACCGGAACCAAGCACTCGGGCGCGTAGGCGAGTGCACGAGTTGTTGCCGCGTGCGGTGCATGGGAACTGGGGGTTGCGCAGGGTCGCCGGACGGGGGAGGGTGGTGGCGACAGACGCAGCGCTCATGTGCCGCCCGGTGGGCAGCCGAGGTGAGAACGGTGGCTATGACGATGGGGCCAAGCGGCGTGAGCAGGAACGCGTATCGACTATCGAGCGCTGACGCGCGCCGCTGAACCCGGCCGGTACAATGGTTGTGTGAAGCCCCGGACGGCTGCCGGGACCGAAACGATCGACGTACGAGCGCCTGACGCCAATGCTAGGTGTTGCCGGCGGCCCACTCGACAGACCGCCCCCGGCGCCCACGACTGCATGACGCCCGAGGGCGTCGCACCCACAATGGGGCCTGCAGCTCTAGCGCCAGTCCCTTGGGCCTGGCTCACTCTGCACCTATTATAACACACATTCTTGAGCGAATCAATGCATTATAGGCGCAGCCTGCCCAGATCGCATTCCAACTCAAGAGGCCCGAGAGTTAAGGAATAGAAGCCAAAGGGCCACAACAGGGGAGAGGATGGAATCAGGGAAGAAGAGAGCGGTAGAGTTCTTCGTAGAGGTCGAACGTGTGCTCTTCGGCGTGTGATTGGACGATGGCCAATCCCTCCTGAGCCATAGCGGCGGCGCGCTCCGGGTCGCTCAGGACGCGCACGATCGCGTCCGCCACGGCCCGGGGATCACCTGGGGGCACGAGATAGCCGTTCACCCCGTCCTTGACGATTTCGGGGAGGGCTACGGCGTCTGCCGCCACCACCGGCAACCCCGTCGCCAGGGCCTGCAGGGTGGGCAGGCTCTGCACCTCGTAGGTCGAGGCGATGGCAAAGCAGTCGCAGGCGCGATAGATGGCCGGCATGTCGGCCTCCGGGATGAACCCCAGGAACCGCACGGCCCCCGCGAGGCGCAGCTCGGCGGTGAGTTCCTCCAGCGACGCCCGGTAATCGCCGCGCCCCACGAGCAGCAGGCTTGCGTTGGGCACATGGGAGCGAATCCCTGGCATGGCGCGAATCAGCACGTCAATCGCCTTGTCGCGCGCCAGCCTGCTCACAAAGAGGATGCGTGGTCCCGCCGGCAGTGCGTAACGCGCCTCGATCCCCTCGTCGGCGCCGTCGGCCGGCCGATAGCGATGGACGTCCAGGCCATTCGAGATGATGGCCGTGGGCGCCTTGAGCCCCTGATCCTGAAAAAAGTCGCGGTGGGCGCGGGTGGCGAACACCACGCGGTCACAGTGATTGAGCAGCCACACCGAGTAGGCCCAGGTAGCCGCCTCAACCACATCCTCGGTGATCTCGCCCCCCAGGTAGCGGGTCACAAAGCGCGGCACATAGTAGCAGCTCGCCACGAGGGGCACCTCGATGCGGCGCGACAGTCGCAGGAACTGGAGCGCCAGCAGGGCCGCGTCGTGGATGTGCAGCAACTCCGGGCGCAACGCATCCACGATGTCGTCCAGCACTTTCTGGCCGGCAAAGGGGATGGGCGCCTCGCTCCAGAAGGGGTTGTCCCAGGAGCGCACGCGCACCAGCTGCACCCCTTCATCCTCCGCCTCGTAGGAATCGCCCCGCTCGCTGGCGGTGACCACCGTCACCCGGTGGCCGCGGGCCACCAGCGTCCGGGCCAGTTTCTGCACCACGAGGGTCACGCCGCTCACGGTCGGCGGGTATCCGTGGCTCGCCATCAATATCCGCATCGCGCATCACCGCCGCGTCATGCGCGCCCCGGGGTGATCCCGAGGCGCGCCGTGTCGCCCATCCCGGCGGGACGCCATCCGCCTAGGCGCGCTTCCACGTCAGCGTGGGGCTCTGGAACAGCTCCAACTCGTTGCCGTCGGGGTCGCGAAAGAAGGCCAGGCGGATGTCGCCCACGTTCTTGGGCTCCACAAAGAATTCAACGCCCTTCATCAGCAGGTCGGCATAGGTGGCATCAACGTCATCCACCTCGAACGCCAGGTGCATGAGCCCGCACGAGGGGCGCTCCATGTCGCCCGCCGTGCCCTGCATCAGCTCGATAGTGGTCCCGCCGATGTCGATGAACACCACATCCTTGCCGGGTATCTGCCCCACGATGGGGAACCCCAGCACCTCGTTGTAGAACGCCTTGGACCGCGCATAGTCCGTCGCCTTGAGCGCGATGTGATGCGAGTGCAGTATGGCCATCAAAAAGCCTCCACGATGGGCTGGCGGCAGGTCGAGATTCAGCCTGCAATCCGCCGCGATGTACTTTGATCGTAGCCCCTTCATTGGCGAGCGTCAAGGGGCCGCGGGACGTTAGGTACGCCCCACCCCCACCCGCGGCCAAGGCCGGCGGCTGGCAGGCCCAGGGTACCGGCCTCAAAAGCGCCCCGAGGCGCGCTTCAACACGCCACCGGGGTTCAGCCCGCCTCGGCGGGCTTCGCGGGCTCAGACGGGCCGTTCACGGCTCGGCGCCTTCCGCGCCCGGCGCCCCACCCCCACCCGCGGCCAAGGCCGGCGGCTGGCGGGCCCGGGATACCGGCCTCAAAAGCGCGCCGAGCCGCGCTTCAACACGCTACCGGGGCCAGCCCGCCTCGGCGGGCTTGGCGGGCTCAGACGGGCCGTTTACGGCTCGGCGCGCTCCAACATCGCATCACATCCCTGGCCGCAGAGTGCTGGATAGACGGCGTCGACCCACTATCTTGACACCCCCCAGCCCGCCGGATAGACTGGTGTTGAGATCAGAGAGGGACCATGAGCATTATAGACGCGGACAATGGGCGCAGCACCGCCTCGCCCTGGAGAGGGATCGACCTATCCGGCATCACCGTAGTGCTGGGCGTGGGCACGGGCCGACAGATCGCGTTGCTGAACCGGCAGATCGCCGCCTCAGGCGGCCACCTCCTGGTGTTGGCGGCCGACAGCTCACAACTCGGCGCCGTGCGACCCCTCCGGATCGAGGGGCCGCTGACGCCGATCCTGGGGCGCACGCGCAGCATCCCCGTCCTTGCCGAGACGGTGGACCTGCTGGTAGTCAACGGCGTGCTGCGGGAGGTGCCCACGAGGCGTTTGCGCGCCATGGCGGAAGAGATGTGGCGGGTGCTGGTGCCGGGGGGCAGGCTGCGCATCTCGGACATCATCGAGCCCACCGAGGCGGCCGATCACCGCGCCTGGTCTCAGCGCAACCGCATCGTCCGCAAGCTGGCCGACTCGCTCGATCGGCCCACGGCGCTGTCGGTGGACCTCCCCGCCGCCGCGACGGCGCTGCAGGAGGCGGGGTTCCAGAATCTCGGGCTGTCGTTCCTCCCGGGCTATGCCCTCACCGACGCCTGGCTGGAGGAGACGGTCAACGCGGTGCGCACCATGGCCTCGCGACTGGTCGATCCGCAGGTGCGACACGAGATCGTGGAGCAGGACCTCGCGGCCCTGGTAGATGCCTATGCTGCCGGACAGCAGCGCGCCCCACAGCGTTTCGTGCTCCAGGGCAGCAAACCCGGCGACCTGGCGCTGGACATGGAGGCCTCGTTCACCGAAGAGGACCTGCTGGACACCGAGGACTAGCCAGGACGTACGCAACATTGTAGCTCGGCCCCGCCTCCCCTTGCGCGAGGAGTGACGAGGCCGAGCTACAATGTCTTTGTCTAGACCGACCTTTGTAGCAACGACTTCTGTCGTTCTTTTCCCCATGATATGGAGAACGACTGAAGTCGTTACTATATAGTCGTGGCGACGCGATGTGTTATGGTATTCACCCTTGCCGTTTCTGTACGGTCCTCAGGCGAACGACCGAGGCCGCTACGATACCTCGGGCCTATTCCGGCAACACCGCGATGACGTCCACCTCGATGGGGATCGTCAGATCCGACTGCACCGTGGTGCGCGCCGGGTGGGGCTCGGAAAAGAACCCCTTGTAGACCTCGTTGAACACGGGGAAATCCGCCATGTCGCGCAGATAGGCGTGCACCTTGACGACATCGCGCATGGTGGCGCCCGCCGCCTCGACGATGGTCTGCACGTTGGCCAGCGTCTGCACGGCGGCCTCCTTGAACCCCTCGGGAGCGGCGCCCGTGGCGGGGTTCACCGGTCCCTGCCCCGAGACAAAGAGCAGTGTGCCGCTGCAGGCGATAGCGTGAGAGTAGGGCCCCGCCGGCTTGGCGCCCTTTTCTGCGGTGACTTGCTTGCGCATCGTACCTCCTTGTAGTGACGTGCTATAGCTGCGACCCAAGTCGCGGCCGCCCGAGTGCGGCCACGCGCACGAGCCGCGTCAGACACGACCGAAAATGGGGATGACGGCTCCGTTCAGGCCGCCCCCCTCCTCGCTGCACAGGAACAGCATGGCAGCGGCCAGTTCCTCCGGCTTGACCCAGCGCGACGGGTCAGCGTTGCCCATGGTCGCGCGGTTCGCGGGGGTATCGATGGTGCTGGGCAAGATGACGTTGGCGGCCACGCCCAGCCGGCGGTAATCCGCCGCGATAGAGCGTGTCAGCGCCACCACGGCCGCTTTGGCGACGTTGTACGGCGGCTGGCGCGTGCCCGGGTCCACCGCCGAGCGCGCCCCCATGTTCACGATGCGGCCCCAGCCGCGCTCCTCCATCGACGGCAGCACGGCGCGACACATATTGAGACAGGTGCGGAGGTTGAGGTCCAACATCCCATCCCACTCCTCGTCGGTCACCTCCGCCAGGCGGCCCGATTTGGCCCATCCGCCGGCCAAGTTGAGCAGCACGTCGATGCGGCCCCAGCGAGCGACCACCGCATCGGCGAGGGCCCGCGCATCGTTGGAGCGAGCCAGGTTGGCGGCGCGGAGCAGGATCTGCCCCTCGGGCAGGTCGAGTTCGTCGGCCAGCGCCTCGAGCGCCTCCGCGCGGGTGCCTGTCAGCGCGAGTCGCGCGCCCGTCTCGGCAAATGCCCGGCTCACGACGCGTCCCAGCGCGCCCGTCGCTCCTGTGATGATCACCACCCTCTCGCTCAGCGCCATGCCCGTCTCTCCTTATCAGCCGAGATGCGCGTCCATCCAGCGCAGCACCGGCTCTGACGCCGCCGGCGGCCAGGCATGGGTCGACCGGGGCAGTTCCACAAAACCCTTGGGTGGCGCGGCCGCCGCATAGAGCGCCCGCGAGTCCTCCTCACGTACCAGCGTGTCGAGCCCGCAGTGGACCACCAGCAGGGGCCGCGGGGCCACCGCCGCCGCCAATGGCGCGGGGCTCTGCTCCAGGTGGATGGCCGCGTCGAGGCGCGTGCCGAGCAGGCGTGCGAACCATCTCCACGCCATGGGTTGGTGGCGTTCGCCCGCCAGCGCCGGTGGAGGATCGCCGGGGCACGCCACGCTCGCCACCGCGTCGATGGGCGCGCCGCCGGCGGCGGCCATGACGGCGGCCGCCGCTCCCATGGAGAACCCCACCACCCCGATGGCGTCGTAGCCCAGCACGGTGGCGTGGTCGGCCACGCGGCAGAGGGCGGCGGCCGCCCGTGTATAGCCCACGTCCGCCACGCCCCCGCTGTAGCCGTGCCCGGGGAAATCAAAGCACAGCACGTCAAAGCGTTGCGCCGCCTCCCGCGTCATGACGACCTGCGGCCGCCAGTGCATGTCCTTGAGAAAGCCGTGGGCGACGATGAGCAGTCGCCGATGGCCGCGCCGCAGCCACGCCAACGCCAGGTCAGGCACGCCGGGGGCCTGCAGCATGCCACCCTCCACGGGCTCCGGCAGCGCCGTCCGACCAAACCAGCCGTAGCGCAGCGCTGCCACCCCGCCCAAGCTAACGAGCCCCAGGCCCAGGCCGGTGCGTCTCCAGGAAATCACGCCTCCCTCCCAATCGCCGCAACAGCATCACACCCATTCTACTCGCCCGGCGGAGGAGGCGCAACGCTCCCAGACCAGCCCGCGTCTCTCCCTTTTGACCGACCGTCGTGCAGACGGTAGAATGGGACTATCTGGTGGCCTCACGCGCCGCCGAGGCCTCGCGTCCGTGGCCCGCGGTGGGCCGCCCGCCATGCCGGAACCAAAACAGGAGGCGAACGTGGCATCACGCGCCAGGGTAGCGGTCCTCCGCACCACCCCCGCCACCGTCCTGGACGACTATGACCGCCTGCTCTCCCTCGCCGGGGTAGAAGCCTACCTCCCTGCCGATAGCACGGTCATCCTGAAGGATAACATCTCGTGGCATTATCCCTTCCCCAGCGCCAACACCACCCCCTGGCAGCTGGAGGGGACGATCGTGGGGCTGCGAAGGCGTGGTTATGACAAGCTCGTCTGCGTGCAGAACAAGACGGTGGTCACCAACGCCTTCAAGGGCGAGGACCTAAACAACTATGTGCCCGTGTTCCGGCGCCACAACGTGCCGGTGCTCTACAACTTCAAGGACGGCGACATGGCCTGGGTGCCCTACGAGCCCAAGGCCGAGATGAACGTCCTGCACCGCATCTACCCCAAGGGGATCCGGGTGCCCGACTATTTCATGGGCAAGAGCATCGTGCACCTGCCCACGGTCAAGTGCCACATCTATACCACCACCACCGGCGCCATGAAGAACGCCTTCGGTGGGCTGCTGACCACCAACCGTCACTATACCCACTCGTGGATCCACGAGACGCTGGTGGACCTGCTGCACATCCAGAAGGAGATCCATAGCGGCATCTTTGCGGTGATGGATGGCACGACGGCCGGCAACGGCACCGGCCCGCGCGTGATGAAGCCCGAGGAAAAGAACGTCATCCTGGCGAGCGGCGACCAGGTGGCCATCGACGCCATCGCGGCCAAGATGATGGGGTTCGACCCCCTGTCCATCGGCTACATCCGCATGGCACAGGAGCAGGGCCTGGGCGTGGGCGACCCGTGCGAGATCGAGGTGGTGGGCGACGACATCTCGGGCGAGAACTGGCATTTCGAGATCGGGATGAATTTCCACCGCGCCATGGGGTGGCTGGCCTGGTACGGCCCCACCCGCGTCCTGCAAAAGCTCATCTTTCACACACCCCTGGCGGCCCTCACCTACCCGGTCTCCGAGGTCTATCACGATTACTACCGGTGGCCCCTGAAGGAGCGCCACATCTATGAACGGTGGCGCCAAGAGACCCCCTGGGGCAAGCTATTTGCCGAGTACCAGCAAAGGGGCCATTTGCGGTAGAAAATGGTTGCCCGCGAACCCGCCATAATCCCCAAGCACGGCTGGCGCGTCTGCGCCAGCCGTGTACTCTCGAGAGTCACCGTCGGCCCCAACTACTCCTTAGCAGTCCGCTTCCGTGCCTTCTCGAGTATCGCATCCTGCTGAGCTAGCGCCTCATCGAGCGTCAGGGTCTTGTCGATGCCGGCTAGACGCCCCAAATCACGGTACTCACCCCCGAGTCCCAGATCCTCTTCGCTGACCTCGATGAGCGTTCCCCACACCTCCAGACGATCGTCGCCACTTCCGGTTGCGAAATCCATGCGATGGATTATGTAGCGTGCATCGTCGGTCCTGTAGAGCCTCTCGACAGAATGGCTGTAGCTCTCAAAGGGCACATCCGGAGCATCGTATGTGACTTCGTCTTCCGCGATGAAGGCAGCCTTGAACTCCACGTCCATGGCCAGCGAATGATCTTGTTCCCCACTCCCTCCATCTTGCACGGTGATCCACCCAACGTGTACCCGCTGTAGATCCATCTTTGACCTCCTGTTGTGAATATCCCACGCCAAGGCATCGATGTACTGGCTCACATTCCCCTCGCCTGCGTCCGGCCCTCTGCTGATCGTGAATCCTCTCCGTTTTGCCTCCTCTCTGAGCACCTCCACTCTGCCTCTGGTCAGAGACAGCGTGACCCGTTGCTTCTCGTCATCTGAATCAGCCATGGCTGCCTCCTCAGTGCTATTGACTACAAGGCATGATACCATATAGCGCGTGCAATGTCAAAAGTTTTATACGATCCAAAATCTATGTTTTATATGTACCAAACGCATCTGTGGCACACCCGAAAAAAAACTGGAGGCCCCGAAATTCCTCTCGGGCAAATCGGGGCCTCCAGGCGATGTCCTCCCTCACGAGCTAGTCGCCGCACAGGCATCCCACAATAGCGGCCGTCGCGGGCAGGAGGGGCCAGCCATTACATCAGGTAGCCGGGCATGCTCTCCATCATGGTGAGGTAGGCGCGCTCCTTGTCGAGCTTGGCGAGGACCGCCTCATACAGCCCCTCGGCGGTCTCGTCGATGTCCAGGGTGCTGTTGGTATACGGGTCCGCCTTGGTGGCGGCGTTCACCTGGTCGATCCACTGCCGGTCGAGGCTCGACGCGCCCGAGAGCGCCCCCGCCAGCCCGCCGGCCACCGCCGCGAGGCAGTCCGTGTCCCGCCCAAAGTTCACCGCCGTCAGCATGGCCTGGCGCGCGTCCCCCTGGCAAAAAGCGAAAATCGCCAACCCCTTGGCCACCACCTCGTTCGCCTGGGACATGGAGTAGACGAAATGCCCGCCCCCAAAGTAGATGGTGTAGAACTCGTCGCGCATGGCGCGCCAGTCATCGTGCTTGGCGGCGATGGCCAGGGCGCGGTCGATCTCGGCCAGAATCGTGTCATAGCCGGCGTAGGGGGTGCCCTTTTGCCCGCGGAACAGCGCGTACTCGCGCGCCGTGGCCAGCACCGACTCGACGGTGGCCCCCGGCTCCAGCGCCTTGGCGATGGCGGCGTCATAGAGGGCCGCCCATCGCAGGCCGAACGTCATCTCCCCAGAATAGACCAACCCCACGTCATAGACGTCCATGGCGGCGGAGCGGGGATCGCCGGCATTGATGATCCCCAGCGTGTGGCTGGCGCGCGACATGGCCACCACGTTGTTGAACGGCCACAGCCGCCCCAGCTCCCGCGGGGGCACGCCGGCCACGGCCATCTCGAGCAGGCTCTTGTCGAAACGCTCCTGCTTGTAGATCATGCGCTCCGGTTGAAGCTTTTCCACCCACACCTGGACGAGGTCATCGGCCGTGATGCGGTCCTTTTTGCGGATCACGGCGGTGTTCATCAGCTTCTGCCGCTCGATGCCGTCCTCCGTGGTGCCCGGCGGGCGTTGCCAGTCGGTGTAGGCCTGGTAGTGCTTGTACGACTTGAGTTCCTGGACATAGCCATGAGTCTCTTCGATGCGCTGCGGCGACCACCCCTCCACCGCCGCCCCCATGGCCGACCCCACCCACGAGGCAGCGATGCAGCCGCGAATCTTGTCCCTCAACGTCACCATCGGCTTCCTCCTGATCATTTGGAACGCGGATGAACGCGGATCTAGCGGATTAACGCGGGTCAAAACAAACTAACCGCATAGAACGCGAAGAAACCAGATGAGAGCGTCACGCCTGCCAGGCATCCACTGTAGGGCGCGCACGCCGATGCGCGCCGGAGCGGCAGATCGCCTACCACGGATGGTCATCAGTTCATATCCGCGGAAATCCGTGCAATCCGCGTCCATCCGCGTTCCCTCCTACCTCTCGACACGATTCATGCGCAGTTCGTGGGAGCCGTCCGCGCGGGCGTACTCGTAATAGTAGTAGGTGGCGTCGTCCAGCACGACGGCGTCCAGGTAACGCAGACTGCCGCTGCCGTGGGGCGAGATGAGGCTCGGCCCCTCGGCGCTCAGCCGGTGGAAGTGGCGCAGGTCCCAGCTCTGCGCCAGGCCGGTGCGCTCCTCATAGTTCTCCGTCACGGCGGCGCCGCCGTCATAGAACCCGAACCACCCCTGCGCCGTCGGCACGAGACACCCCAAGCGGGCCGCGTAGGCGTCCCACCGGCCGGGGCGCGGCGCTAGCACGTCCCCTTGCCACTCGAAATGCCGCCCGTCGCCGCTGACCGCCAGCCCCGAGCTGGAGAGGGTCAGCCCCGTGTTATAGATGTCGGCTGTGGCGTGCATGCGCTCGCGCTCCTCGGGCGGCACCGGCATCGCCACGGCATAGCTCACCAGCATGACGTACAGCCCGTTGACCACCATCACCCAGGGGTCCTTCACCCCCTCGCACCCGACGTCGGCGGCCGTGAGGACGGGGAGGCGATAGGCCGGGTCGAACGCCGATGGCTCGTTCGCCCCCATCAGGTCGATGCGCCAGCGGCCGTCCGCGGGGTCCACGTACGAGACGTACAGCAACCAGCGGCCATCCAGCGCCTTGGTGAGGCAGCAGCGCTCCACCGAGTCGGAGCCGAACGCCTCGCGCGTGGCCGACCAGATGGTGTGAAAGGTGCGGCCGTCCTCCGAGGCGGCGATGTAGCACTCGCCGCCGCGGATGGGGCGCGGCTTGCGCACGCGGTAGTAGAGGTAGAAACGCTTCGCGTCGGGGTCATAGCACGCGCTGGGCGCGCCGGCCCAGTGGCCGGCCCCAGCGGCGGGGGGTTCGATGACGGTCACGCCATCTTGCGGATCAAAGAGGGGCACGGCGCTGTAGCGCTTGAGGCCCGAGGTCGCATCGGTGACCACCGCAATCCTCCTGAGGAACGCATCCGGGCCACGGCCACCCGCGGCCACCGCGCGCCAGTATGCCCAACGCCACGACGGCCGTCAACCCATACTAACCACCAAGGCACCAAGGACACCAAGGGAAGCAGGAATCACCGCAGAGGGCGCAGAGGACGCAGAGATGGACCATGCAAGGGCCTCAGATCGAGCACAGCCCGCTCCGAGTTGGCGCAATACCCCCGATTCTCATCTTTTCTCTGTGCTCTCCGCGTTCTCTTCGCTCTCTGGTTCCCTTGATCCCCTCGTGCCAGGTACTTCCCGCGTGCTGCATGGGTGATACATCCATGGAATAAGCGAAGATCAGCATCCTATCAGCGGAATCTGCGCGTTGTACTCAACGCACTATTAGCCGACTTGATCGACGAGCCCGGCGGCCTGGCGGAGGGCGTTGCGCTCGTTCTCGTAGGAGGCGTGGGCGATGGCGTCCTCCAGCGGGAACCAGCGGGCGTCGTCCACCTCGTCGTCGTGGTCGGCGAGGTCGCCGCCGCGAAAGGCCATGAGGTAATAGTGCACCACCTTGTGGTGGCGCACCTTGCGGCCGCCGCGCGGCCACCAGAACCAGTAGTCGATGGGCTCCAGGGGCGCGACGATCTCGGCGTCCAGGCCCGTCTCCTCGCGCACCTCGCGCAGAGCGGCCTCCTCCAAAGCCTCGTCCTTGCGCACCAGCCCCTTGGGCAACGCCCAGCGCTCCCCACCGTGGGTGGCGATGAGCGCGACCTCGACGCCCGCCTCCCCCCGCCGACACACCACCCCACCCGCCGACACCTCATCCCGCGTACTCATGACAACCCTCGTTCCTCACCACCAAGACACCAAGAACACCAAGAAAAACCACGGAGACACGGAGAGCACAGAGGATAATGGGAGGGATGTCAGTATCTGTTTATGCTTTGGTCGCTCTCCCTGCGACGTCCCGGGGAGAATCTATGCCTACTGATGTATCTCAATGTCCTCCGTGTCTCCGTGTCTCCGTGGTTTTCCCTCCCTAGTTTTCCCTTGGTGTTCTTGGTGCCTTGGTGGTGAATCCCTACATGCCGTCCCAGACCATGGCGGGGGGTTCCCGGCGAAAGTCTAGGCCCTCCAGGAGGGACTGGATCGCGCTCCCCACCGGCGGCTCGCCGTTCCACGTCCTGACGATCACGCGCCGCGGCTGGGAGCGGAGCCCGCCCTCGCGCGTCAGTGTCTCGAGGCAGAGGCGCACCGCCCGCCGCAGCGTGCCCTCCGACACGCCGGGCAGCGCCTTCCAGCGATCGCCGCCGTGCTCGTACAGCAGGACTGGCACGCCGCGCTGCAGGACCACATAGTTGGACGGCAACCGCGAGAACACGGTGGGGTTGCTCTCCTCCGACAGCCCTGTGAAGGTCGCCTCCCCCTCCTCCTCGGCCCGCGAGGCGGCCACCGCCGGGCCGTAGAGGTTGGCCGGATCGCAGGCGTTCAGCAGCACCAGCGCGGGCTCGCCCCCCTCCGCGTCCTCCTGGCGCAGGCGCTCCACCGCCTCGGGCAGAGCGAACTGCACCCCGGGCAGCCCACGCACGAAATACCCCCGCCGCACCTCGCCGCGCATCTCCATGGCCGTGAGGTGCTGTACCATGAGGGGCCAATCCCAGGGGCCCTCCTCGTTGGCCAGGCACTCGCGGGTCACCACCCCGTAGCGATGGAGGAGCTGCCGCGCCTGATGGAGCGCCCGCTCGGCGTCCGGCACCTCGCGGCCCCACACGCCCACGCGATGCACCAGCGACCAGCGGCCGCTCCAGCGGGAGGCGGGCGCCGCGGGCTGGCGCTGCAGGCGGCGCGCCACGTCGCGCCGGGCGCGCATCATGCGCTCCGTGGGAGGCCGGCGCAGGCCGGCCGTCGGCGCCGCGGCCGGCGGCGTGCGCGAGGCGCGCCAGGCGGCGAGCTGGGCGTCGAGGGAACTCGATATCCCTTGCCCCTCAGAACGAGGCGCCGCCTCGCCGCTCAGGATGGCGCGCAGCGCGTCGCAGCGGTCGTTGGTGATGCGCCCCGCCAAGGTCAGCTCGACGAGGGCGGCGTCCAGATCGGCGGCGCTCAGGCCCAGCGCCGTCTGCATGTCAGCGGCATAGCTCGCCCCCTCCTCGCGGAGGAACGCCAGCACGGCTTGCGCCGGCCCGGAGGTCGAGGCATCCGCCTCACCGTCCCGCATACCCTCATCGCCCGACGGCGTGCCGGACGGCGTCCGGCCCCTACCGCGCGGCGAGGCATCCGTGTCCTGTAGGGCGCGCACGCCGGTGCGCGCCGCGTTGGCGGCGTCATCCGGCGGCTCGAGGTAGAGGGCGCCCTCGCCGCGAAAGAGGAAACGCACCCGCGCGCGCCGGGGGTCGCCCGAGCCCTCCGCCACCCACACGAGGTCGCCGTCCGCGCAGAGGTCGTCCAAGAGCGCCGGGGCATAGTCCTTCACCCGCGCCGGCAGGAGGTCACGCTCCCACACCACGCCGGGCGCCGAGAGCCCGCGCAACTGCTGCATCACCGCCACCAGGCCGTCCCTGCCCGCGCGGCGTGCCGCCCCCGCGCCCTGCCACTCGGCAAGGAAATCGGCGTACCGCGGGATGGAGACGGGCTGCACCTCACGGCGCAGCAGGCTCAGCGTGCGCCGGTGAATGCGCTCCAACACGCGCCGGTCGCACCACTCGCGCTGGCGCGCGCCCGGCCGCAGGTAGCCGGCGGCCAGGTACCCCTCCTCCGCGAGCCGCTCCAGGGCACCGTCGAGCCACCCCTCGGGAAAGGCGTAACGTGCCGCGATCTCGGCGCGCGTCCACGGGCCGTGAGTGCGGGCGAACACGCGCAGCTGCGCCTCCCGCGCCGCATCGGACGTCAGGCGCGGCGCGAGCAGATCCTCCGGCAGCGGCGAGGGTGGCTCGTCGGGCAGGCCAAAGGCGTCGCGGTAGCGGCGATAGTCCTCCGCCGCGATCCAGCGCCGTTCCTCGCCGCCCGGCACGGGGATCGGCACATCGAACGCCCGCCCATCGGCGGCCAGGCGCAGCAGCCAGGCGCGCCCCTCCCCCAGGCTGCGCACGGCGATCTCGTCGGCCGTCAGGTCCCCCAGTTCGTGGAGGACCACGGCCAGCTCGTCCATGCTGCGCGCCTGATAGCCATCGGCCAGGTGCTGCAGCTCCGCCTCCACGCCCGCCACGGCGTCGGGACGCAGCAGGTCGGGTAGGGCGCCCTCCTCGAGCAGCTGCCCCAGCAACTCGCGGTTCAGCGCCAGCACCTGCATCTGGCGCTCCGTCTTGGGCAGGTCCCCCTCGTACATCTGCACGTTGATGAAATCGAACAGCAGGCTGCCCGCTACGGGAGAGGGCACCAGCGTCTCCGCCTCGACGACGCGAATGGCGCCCTCCTGGACGCCGGCCAGCACGTCCATGAGGTGCTCCAGGTCGAGGACGTCGCTCAGGCAGTCGCGATAGGTTTCGGCGACGATGGGAAAGTCCTCAAAGTGCCGCGCAACGGCCAGCAGATCCTTGGCGCGCAGGCGCTGCAGCCAGAAGGGGGTGCGGCGGCCTCCCCGCGATCCCGGCAGGAGGAGCGCCCGGGCGGCGTTCATGCGGAACTGGGCGCCGAACAGCGCCGAGTCGGGCAGCTCCAGCAACAGCCGCTCCCGCGCCTCCTGCGGCGTCATGGCGCGCACCAGGTCGATGGGCGGCTCGCGATCCGCCTGCACAAAGCGGAACAGGATCCCGTCGTCGTTGACCTGCGTCTCGACCCGGGTGTGCATCCGCTCGCGCAGCGCCTGGGTCAGCACCAGCGCCCAGGCACTGTTCACCCGGCTGCCAAAGCAGGAGTGGATGGCCATGCGCTGATCGCCGATGGCGTCGGTAAAGACCTCCACCAGCACGCTCTTGTCGGAAGAGATGGCGCCCAACACGTCGAGCTGCTGCCGGACGTAGAGGATGGCGTTGCGCGCCGAGGCCTCGTCCATGGCATAGTCAGAGGCCAGCCAGGCGATGACGGGCGCGGCCTCCTCGGGCCACGGACCGCGCGGGTCGTCGGGGAGCGGCGGCAGGTCGGCCACGCGCTCGGCCAGCAGTCGCCGGAACGCGCCCAGGCGTCGGCCCATGGCATAGTCGCGGCGCACGGCGTCTCCCCGCCAGAAGGGCATGCGCGGCATGTCGCCGGCCGCATCCCCCACCACCAGCGCGTCCTCGTCCATGTCGAGCACGCGCCAGGTGCCCGTGCCAAGGGTAAAGACGTCGCCGACGTGGGTTTCAAAGACAAACTCTTCATCGAGAGTACCCAGCAGCGTCTTGCGGTCGGGCAGATAGACGCGAAAGAGGCCGCGGTCGGTGATGGTGCCGCCGTTGGTCACGGCCAGCAGGCGGCTACCGGGGAGCGCCACCAACGTGTCGTGGACGCGATCCCAGGCGATGCGCGGTCGCAGTTCGCGGAACTCTTCGCTGGGGTAGCGGCCGCTGAGCATATCGAGCACGGAGACCAGCGCGTCGCGGCTCAGGTTGTGATAGCCGTAGGCCTGCCGCACTAGCCGAAAGAGGTCGGGCACGGCCCACGGCTCCATGCTCACCATGGCGACCGTCTGCTGGGCCAGCACGTCGAGGCAGTTGTGCGGGGTAAAGGTGGGCTCGATATCGCCGCGCAACATGCCGTGAGCCACGGCGCCGGCGTCCAGCAGGTCCTCGCGATGGGTGGCATAGATGCGGCCCACGCTCGTCTGACCCACCAAGTGGCCCGAGCGCCCCACGCGCTGCAGGCCCCGCGCCACGCTGCGCGGCGACTGGAGCTGCACCACCAGGTCGACGGCGCCGATGTCGATCCCCAGCTCCAGCGAACTCGTGCCGATGAGGGCGGGAAGCTCGCCCGCCTTGAGCTGCTGCTCGAGTTCGAGGCGCACCTCGCGCGAGACGCTGCCGTGGTGGGCGCGAAACGGCCCGCCCACCCGACCGGTGCCAAACATCCCCCGGCCGACGGAGACGCCGTCGCGCAGCAGCGCCTCGGGGGAGCCCGGCTCGATCTCCTCGGTCTCCTCCTGGGCGTACTGCTCGTTGAGGCGGTCGGCGGCGCGCTCGGCGGCGCGGCGGCTGTTGGCAAAGATAAGGGTGGTGCGGTGCCGTCGGACGTCGTCGAGCACGTGCGGCATGAGGGAAGGCCAGATCGAGTCAACCGGCAGGCGGCGTAGGTCGGGCACCACCGTGATCACCCGCAGGTCCACGGGCTTCTGCGTGCCGGCGTCGACGATGGTGACGGGCCGGGGGACGAGTTCCTCGCCGCCGTTGGCGCGAATCCACTCTTGGCCGCCGAGAAAGCGCGCCACCTCCTCCAACGGGCGTTGCGTGGCCGACAGGCCGATGCGTTGGAAGGTGGGGCGGGACGAAAGGCGTTCGGCCCCTACAGCATCCGCGGACGCGCCCTCCTCCGATACGGGTCGAGACGCGTCGTCCGTGTTGGGCGCGCACGCCGGTGCGCGCCGGTCCCCCTCTTGCGCGGCAGCGCGGGCCGAACGGCGTTCGGCCCCTACAGCGCCGGCGGAAGGCGCCTCCCCCGATACGGGTCGAGACGCGTCGTCCGTGTTGGGCGCGCACGCCGGTGCGCGCCGGTCCCCCTCATGCGCGGCGGCGCGGGACGAAAGGCGTTCGGCCCCTACAGCACCGGCGGACGGGGCCTCCCCCGATACAGGACGAGACGCGCCGTCCGTGTAGGGCGCGCACGCCGGTGCGCGCCGGTCCCCCTCTTGCGCGGCGAGGCGGGACGCACGGCGCTCGTCCCCTACAGCGCTGGCAGAAGGCGCCTCCGCCGATGCGGGGCGAGACTCGCCGCGCCGCGCGACCTCCACGCGGTGGGCCAAGCGCTCGAGGCTGAGGGCGAGGTGCACGCCGCGCTTGTTGCCGCACAGGGTGTGGATCTCGTCCACGATCACCGTCTTGACGGTATCCAGCACCTCACTGGCGCGGGGGCTGGTGAGGATGAGATAGAGCGACTCGGGGGTGGTGATGAGCACGTGGGGCGGCTGCTTGACCATGCGCTGCCGCGCCGACTGGGGCGTGTCGCCGGTGCGCACCGCCACCCGCAGCGGCGGCAACTCGATCCCCAACCGCTTGGCCGTACGCCGAATCCCCGCCAGCGGGGCGCGCAGGTTGCGCTCGATGTCGTTGTTCAGCGCCTTCAGGGGCGAGATGTAGAGGAGCTGCACCCCGCTCAGGTCGGGATTCTCGATCAGGTCCTCAAAGATGGCGTTGAGGCCCCACAGGAACGCCGCCATCGTCTTGCCCGAGCCGGTGGGCGAGAGGATGAGGGTATGCTCGCCGCGCTGGATCGCCGGCCAGCCCAGCCGCTGAGGGGCCGTGGGCCCGCCATACTCCTCGGCGAACCAGCGGCGCACCGCCGGCATGAACAGGTCCAGAACATCGCTCATGGGCGCACCCCTTGCGTTCGCGCCTCGACCTCCGGGGCGGCGGACGTATCCTCCGCGCCCAGGAAGTCGAGCAATAGCCTGTTGACGCGCTCCGGATCATCGCGCTGTGTCCAGTGTCCGGCCCCCGCGATGATCTCCAGCCGGCCGTTTCGTAGGTGCGCCGCGGCGCGCTCCGCGTCGCGGACTGAGACGCCGGTATCGTGGGAGCCATGGATCAGGAGGACGGGGACGTCGGTCTCGGGCAGCCGATGGAGGTAGTTGGTCTTGACGCCGCGCCAGCGGATCTCGTCGCGCTGGAACTCGCCGAACGCTCGCTGCGCGCCGGGGCTTTCCATCGCCGCCAGCACCTCGTCCACCAGCGCCTCGTTGCGCGCCCCCGGGTTGCGGACGATCTGCCGGAGGCTGTAGCGCGTCAGCGCCCGCGAGCGCCGCATCAGCGCCCACGAGAGCCGCGTGAGCCAGGGGATGCGCACATAGAGGTAGCTCAACCGGTGGAACGGCGCCCGATCCTGGATGCCGTACGTGCCGATGAGCACGAGGCGGTCGACGCGCGTCGGCTGCGACAGAGCATAGCCGATGGCGACGGCGCCCCCCATGGACACCCCGACCAGCGCGGCGCGGTCCAGCGCCCAGGCGTCCATCAACCCGTCCAGGTAGCCGATCAGGTTCTGAACCGTCGAGGGGCGCTGATCCAGGGGACTGTCGCCATATCCGGGCATGTCCGGCGCATAGATGCGAAACCCCGCCTTAACGAGCGCGGGGATCGTGTCGCGCCAGGAGAGCATGCCGCTGTCGGTGCCGCCTCCATGCAGCAGGACCACCGGGCGGCCCTCCTCCTGCCCACCCGTGCGATAGTCGACGCGCGCTCCCCCCGGCAGGGTGACGAGGCCTCGCTCGAGCCCCATCCCGTTCGCCATGCGTGTCGCCCCCTCTCGCGGTCGGTGCGAGCCCCATGTATCCATTCTATAGCACGGGCGTTCTAGCTGCAAGCGGTCAGCGATCAGTTGTCAGCTGTCAGTGTGATGCGTTGGCTGTTGGCCGTTGGACATCGGCCACTGAGGTTCGGCTCACACAGCAACAGAATGCCGACGGCTAACGGCCAATAGCTAACGGCCGGTCACTGACCGCCGACCGCCGAAAGCCGACCGCTGACAGCTGATAGCCGACCGCCGACCGCCATCAGCTCTTCATACTCAGCCCAATCCGCCCCCGCTCGACGTCGATGCTGATGACGCGCACGTCGACGATGTCGCCCACCGACACGACCTCCAGCGGATCGCGCACGTAGCGGTCGGCCATCTGGGAGACGTGCACCAGCCCATCCTGCTTGACGCCGATGTCGACGAACGCGCCGAAATCGACCACGTTGCGCACCGTGCCCTTGAGCATCATCCCCTCGCGCAGGTCCTCCATCTTGAGCACGTCGGTGCGCAGGATCGGCGCGGGGAGGTCCTCCCGCGGGTCGCGGCCCGGCTTGAGGAGGTTGGCCAGCATGTCCTGGAGGGTGGGCACGCCGATCCCCAGCTCTTTGGCCAGTCGCGCCTCGCGCACCCCCGACGCCCTGAGCGCCTCCCAGCCCGCCCCCACGCGCTTGGCCAGGCCCGCCTCGCGGCCGCTGAGGCTCATGCGCTCCAGCAGGGCATAGCAGGCCGGATAGGACTCGGGATGGATAAAGCTGTTGTCCAGCGGCTCCTCGCCGACCACCTTGAGAAAGCCCGCCGCTTGCTGGAACGCCTTGGCGCCCAGCCCCTTCACCTTGAGCAGGTCGCGCCGCCGACCAAAGGGGCCGTTGGCGTCGCGGTGCTCCACGATGCTCGCCGCCAGGCGCGGGCCGATGCCGGCCACGTAGCGCAACAAGGCCGGCGAGGCAGTGTTGGCGTCGACCCCCACATAGTTCACGGCGCTCTCTACCACGGCGTCCAGCGCCTCGCCCAGCGCCTTTTGGTTGACGTCGTGCTGGTAGAGCCCCACGCCGATGCTCTGGGGGTCGATCTTGACCAGCTCGGCCAGGGGATCCTGCAGACGGCGCGCGATGGACACGGCGCCGCGGATCGAGACGTCGAGCTGCGGCAACTCGGCCTTGGCCAGCTTGGAGGCCGAGTACACTGACGCCCCCGCCTCGCTCACCATGACATACGATACGGGCAGCCCCTCGCCGATCGCCTCGGCCACCAGCGCCTCCGTCTCGCGGGAGGCGGTGCCGTTGCCGATGGCCACCACCCCGGCGCCGTGCCTCGCGACGAGCTGCTCAAGGGTGCGTTTCGCCTCGGCCCAGCGCTTTTGCGGCTCGTGGGGATAGATGGTGGTGCTCTGCAGGTAGCGCCCCGTCTCGTCCACCACCGCCACCTTGCTGCCGGTGCGAAAGCCGGGGTCGATGGCCAGCACGCGCACGCCGCGCAGCGGCGGCTGCAGGAGGAGCTGGCGCAGGTTGGCGCCGAACACGCGGATGGCGTGAGCCTCCGCCTCCTCGGTGCGGGCGGCGCGCACCTCGCGCTCGATGGAGGGGCGCATGAGCCGGCTATAGCCGTCGGCCACCGCCGCCAGTAGCTCGCCGCGGAACACGGCGTCGGGCCGACCAAGCACCCGCCGCTGCAGCGCCGCCACGAGGGCGTCGTCGTCCGTCTCCATGGCGACCTGCAGCACCCCCTCGCGCTCGCCGCGGTTCACCGCCAGCAGCCGGTGGGGCGGCATGGCCGCCAGGCGCTCGCCGTACTCATAGTAGAGGCGGTATTTGCCGCCCGGATCCTGTGCGCCCTTGGCCTGGCGACTGGCCAGCAAGGCGTTGGCCTGGAACGTCTGCCGCACGGAGCCGCGCGCCTCGGCGTCCTCGGCCGTCTCTTCCGCCACGATGTCGCGGGCGCCGGCCAGGGCGTCCTCCACCGTCGGCACCTCGTCGGAGAGGAAATTGGCGGCGTACAGCTCCGGCGTGCCGGTGGTCGCCTCCTGCGCCAGGATCATCTCGGCCAGCGGCCCCAGCCCGCGCTCGCGCGCCACGGTGGCGCGGGTGCGCCGCTTGGGGCGGTAGGGGAGGTAGAGGTCCTCCACCTCCTGGAGGGTGGCCGCCGCCTCGATGCGCGCCCGCAGGTCGTCGCTGAGCTTGCCCTGCTCGGCGATAGAATCGAGCACCGTGCGCTTGCGGTCGGCGAGATTACGCAGGTACTCGGCCCGCGCGGACACGGCGCGCAGCTGCTCCTCGTCCAGCCCGCCGGTGACCTCCTTGCGGTAGCGCGCGACGAAGGGGATTGTGTTCCCCTCGTCGAACAGCGCGACGGTGCGCTCGACCTGATCGGCCTTCAGGCCCAGCTCGGCGGCGATGGTGGCCACCAGGGTGGCTACAAGCTCGCGATCCGTTACGGGCATGGCGATTCCCTTTCCATGGCGGGGTTCGGCGGAGCGGCGCGATGTCGGCGCGCGCCAGCGCGTGTGCGATGGGTTCCGCCGTCGGCGGGACGGGCCTGGCCGCGGCCTATAGGCGGGAGGCACGTCACGCCGCCGGCAGTCGATGGGCGTGCCCGTCATTCTACCCGGCGGAAGGGGCCTTGCCAACCGCGCCTCGCCGTTTCGTGTGGCCGGCCTGATTGCGATTGCACCGCATGAGGCGGCCACTGATAAACAATGCGAAAACAATGGGCCTGGTGGCAGCATAGCCGAGGGGGTTAGGGTTTGATTACGTCATTATGTAAATAGTTGGGTTAGGGCTTGTGTTCGAACACGAGTTCTGGTATTATGCGGGCGTAGGAGGGAAGGTTCTGCCTTGGGGCTGGGGGGTTCCGGGCGGGGCCTTTTTTGTGTTGGGGCCTACATCACCGATTCGTCGAGGGGGGAGAGATGCGGTGCGTAGAGTGCGGGCAGGAGTTGCGAGCGGGTGCGAGGTTCTGCGATGGGTGCGGTGAGGCGGTGGCTGGTCGCAGGGGCGCGCGCAAGGAGATCTGCAAGATCGAGCGGCTGACAGAGCAAGAAGGGTGCCTCTCGGGGATGCTCGGGGGTCTGCTAGGTAGGGCCACTTACAGGAACTACCTCGAGGCAACCGTCGCCGGGAGCGTAATCGCTCGGACCGAGGTGTTCACCTATCTGAGCACGGATACGGGCTGGGGGGGCGACGATCCGATAGAGGCGGGGCGCAATGAGGCTGCCGTGAGGCAGCGCCTGATCGACGCGCTAGCCGAGGATGGGTGGGAGCCGATCGTGGATCCTAAGACGGGCGATGTGAACGTGTTGCAGCGGGTGGTGGAGTAGGAGGCGTAGGAGGAGAGGAGGTTGGCATGACACAAGCTGATGAGATCCGGGTTTACGTGATGACAGCTATCTTGCGGCCAGCGTGGCGGAGGCGCGAGACGCCAAGCCTAGCCACTGGGCGGAGATGAGTCAAGATGGTCACGATCCAGCTTGGCGATGACGTGACGGCGCGGGTTGAGGCGGACTTGGGGGACGGGAAGTGGAGGGTGCACGCCAGCCAACTGCCAAGCGAAGTGGAAGCGGTACTGAACTCCCGGACAGCGAGACTCTACCAGCAGGGCGATACTGAGACGCTGTGGGTGTATGACGTGAAGCGCGACGCACGGCTGTTCCTTCTGAGCGACTCGGGGTTTGGTAGGCTACCCATCTCAGACAGGATGCGGCCAAGGTATATGCGTGCCCTTCGCGAGGTGGTAGGCTTCCTGTCGCGACCACCGGACGGACCTGAGTGTGATGCTGAGGCGTTATCTGAGGTGAAGGGCATCCTCAACCGATGCGTCCGCAAGGATCAGTGGGACTGGCTCGCGGTGTACCGGGCTCTGGGACACCCGCCTGTCAATCTGCTGCGCCTCGCTGCCACTCACATTGGTTCTCTGGCAAGGGCGGTCAGGACGGGTGATAAGCCAGGTCTTCGGCGCTACGCCGAGATCCTTGTGGACTCGCGGATCCGAGATACACTAGCGACGGGACTCGCCAACATTCGGTCGTCTTCGCCAAGGCTGGACGCGTCAACGGTGTTCGCCTCACTCTCATCCCAAAAAGCTGAGGGAGACCAGCCCCAGGTTGGCTCAGGCGGTGATCCCTACATTGTGTCGCAGGTGGCGAGGGCCAAGCTTGAGCGTGCGAACCGGGTCCACGCAAACACGCTGGACATGTTGGTGAAGCATCTGCAGCAGCAGGGCTTCCTCGTGGAGAGTAGCCGGCTGGTTGACGCCTACTGCCGACTGAAAACGGGGCCGGCGATATTCGAGGTCAAGAGCATCACCGCGGACAACGAGCGGTCGCAATGTCGCCATGCGCTTAGCCAACTGTACGAGTACCGGTATCTGCATTCAGTGCCGGACGCTTCCCTGTGGCTGGTCCTGTCTCGGCGACCCGACCATTCGTGGCTTGTTGACTACCTTCATAGGGATCGGGGCGTAGGAGTGCTGTGGGTTGCGGGGACGGGGCTGGAAGGACCGGGGAAGGGGCGGCTGCATGAGAGCTGGACGTCGGAGGGCGACCAGCCTTTCCCGGGGGGTGATGCGGCAGAGGGTGCCTAGGAACAGGTGGCTGGCCTGCGGGGCGGCGGCGAGCTGGGCACATACTCTAGCGAGACTGGATAGTGCCAAGGGGGTTAGCGCGATGCAGATTGGCGACTTCGTGGCAGTCGCGAATGCAGTGGCCGGCGTCTGCGAAGCGGTCGCATGGCCGATTGCGGTGTTCGTCGGGTTCTTTCTGGTGCGCAAGCCTCTAGCAAGCTTGCTTCCCGAGCTAGAAAGTCTGAAGTACAAGGATATGCAGCTGGTGTTTGCTGCGGAAGCAAGGAAGGCGAAGGAAGCCTCTGTGAGCGCCAAGGAGGCAGTGGCTGAGGCGGCGGCGTATGGTGAGACTGCTGGCCTGGCTGATGGAGCGCGGGACGAGTTCACGGGGATCGGTTACATCGATGTTCTCGCTCTGAGCGCATGGGGCGAACTCCGGGATAGAGACCCGAGGGACATAGTCGTAACAAGCTGGGAGTGGGCGCGAGAGGTTCTGTTTCAGGCGTACGAGGTCGCACGGAGACTAGGTAACCCCTACATGCTTAGCCCGTGGAGCATGCCTCTAGACCGAGTACTACAGGCCATCAACGAGCACGTTAGTCGACCCATGCCGATTAAGTTGGTATCACTCCTCTTGCGGCTAGAGCAACTTCGTGACGAGGTAGTGACGAAGGGGTATCCCGTGAGCAGGGAGGGCGCATACGCATACCTCTCAGCTGCATTCAACGCTGCTGATTCGCTAGGTCAGGTTTGGCAGGAGTTGCGCTTTCGGCTTCAGGGGCAGGATGGTCGAGGCAACGGAGGCACGCCACAGCAGGCGGACGAGGGGTAGGGGAGCTGGGTGATGCGACCGGCAGACAGCACCCGGGGGAGGAGGTCGAACTGGGGACTAGGGTTACGTTGCCATACGGCGTGTCTGGAGAGGGTTTCTATTCCGAGGACCTGGTAGCGCACATCGCCCGGTCTGGGCGAGACTACATCATCAACGGCGGCGTCAACTGCGTACTCGACGAGCACCCCAAGCCGAACTCCCTCGACTTGTGGCTGCGCAACGGGTACACGACGCGGAAGGGCACGCGCCAGTCCGTGGTAGAGGTACGAAGGGACTTGGTAGCCACGGGCCTCTTTGTTGAGCGGAACCGGCTGCTGTGCCCGGACAGCGGAAGGCTGTGCAAGGGCTTGCAGCTGACGGCGAAGGGAAAGGAATTAGCAGGCCGGTTGGGCGCATAGCGGGTGCCGGTCACATACTGTGGTGGTGAGCGCGGCCAAGAGC
>JAXGNH010000013.1:0-196926 GCA_040768165.1 Anaerolineae bacterium | reverse complement strand
CCACACCTGCCGACCTTCATAGGGGGCTGGGGTACCCCATCCCCACTATTAAGGTCGGCTGTGCTCTAGTCACCGAGCCATTCGGTCTGCGCCCTCAGCCGAATTGCATGCCCAAGCGCGAGAGTCCAGGCTAACTAGCGACAGTCCGCGAACGATGAGCAGCTCCGGTAAGCTGGGCGTGCCCTACCAGTCTATGGTGAGCTTGTATGATTGCTCGTCACTCCACAGGCCATCGGTGTAGAGGCGCACAACATAGTCGCCTGGCTCGTACCATCGCTCCAGCGCGATGGAAGGAGCGTCTACTGGCCCAAGACCGAACAGCGGCGAGTCCAGGCGTTCTCTTGAGTACACCCACAGCCCCGTCCGCCCCACGAGCAGTTCGGGCACCTCCAGGACGATGGCGACCTGCCCCGCCTGAGTCACGACAAAGAGATAGTTATCCTCACTCTCGCCCTGACACACACTGGCTTCACACGTTTGGCCACGTTGGAGCGGTCCCCATGGTTCTGTCCAGCGGTCGTCGTTAGGCTCATAGGGATCGCACCAGATGGTCGACTGCCGCGGCACGAGTGCGGCGCCACCGACCAACACCCCGTTGCCGGTTACTCCTGCACCGTCGCGTAGCACTGTGGATCCAACATCATCGTCCATGGCCCAATAAGCTAGCAGGCCGGGTTCATCTCCCGCGAGTCCCCGATCCATGGAGGCCCCTATCTCTTCCCGGGTGCGAGAGATGCCCCACACGCGCACCTCGTCCAGTTGTCCCTGAAAGTAATGGTATGGGCTGTCGTTGAGGATGCTTCTCCCAATGGTGACGGGATCCGGCGTGGTGTTGATTACCCCCGTACCCCTGTAGCTCATGGCTACATGCAGGTCGCCATCAACGTAAATCGTCTGTGTGTAGCCATCCCACGTTGCAGCAACATGATGCCAGTTCCCATCCGCGATGCTGACACTATCATCAAGGCCACTCCATGAATCGCCGGCGTTGATCTGCCAGACAACATGACCAAGCGCAAAGCCCAAAAAGAACGAGTCGTCCATATTGCTGCCGTTGCTGTGCCGGTACCTCGATAGGATAGCCATCGGCCTCGTCGCGACATCCGTGTTCACCCAGGCCTCAACGGTCATCGCCTGCAGGCCGTTGAGATTGCTGGAGTCGTCTACAGTAGCGTATCCGCTATGGCCATCCAGTTGGAGGGCACCGCCTGGCCATGACGGCTCGTCCGGCATCGGATCGGACGCTGCGCCGCCTAACAGGCTGGGGAGATACAGATACACATAAGGAGAGGGCACGTAGACTGCCCCAAAGATCGCTTCCTCGCCTCCTTCGGGCACATCGAGGCCATAGATGTCTACCGACCATGTGCCAGGCTCTGGATTGCTGATGCGATAGATCTCGTGGGTCGGACCCAAATCGTGGGTGACATCTGGCGCCACGGTACCGCGCCCGATTGTGCGACCGGAGGGTGCATGCAGCGTTGTCTCGATGTCGCTCCCGAGCCAACTCGTCGAAAACGTTGCCACTGCCTGGTTGGGAGGCACCGTGACATGCCGGTAGATTGTTTCGCCGGGGAATACATACGCAGTGTTGCATGGTTCGGGAGTTCCCCCTGCCAGCAAACTTCGCACTGCCGCGAACTCGCACAGCAGGCTCGAGACACCACCTATCGATCGGGCCTCACCGCCCGTGCCGATAGATATCGTGTTCAACAGGGCCATGTCTGCAGAGCCAAACCCGAAGGAGTAGATCGGCCATCCATGGTCAGCGAAGCACTGCTGAGGAGTGCCAAAGCTCCCAACGTTGTGCTGTCCGTCTGTCAGCAAGATAGCACCTCGAGAGGGTGAGGTACCATTGGTGAGCAGTTCATCGCATGCCATGGTAATGGCACCGGCAATGTTCGTCTGTCCGCCTACGCCTATCTGAGCAATCGCCTCATCAAGTGCTGCCTCGCCGTCCGGGAGCGCCCGCAAGCCACTGAGTAGAGCCGCATTATCCGCGAATTCGACGACGCCCACCCGATCACCAGTAAGGGATGCCATGAGGTATGCCTTGGCCGCCTGTAGCCGCTTGCCCTGAGGATCGTTACTCCCCATGCTGCCGGAGGCATCGATGATCAGCATCACATCGACGTTTCCCTCCTTCTGCCGGGAGAAAGGTGATGTGATGTCGCTCCCATAGGTTAGGCAACCCTCGGCTCCAAAGGTTACATTCACATCGAGAAAGTCAGAGGGGTCGAGGGCATTACCGTCAACCCAAAAGATCTCATTATCTAGCTTGTGAATCTGGAAATGCAGATGCGGCACTACACCGCCTACGTCCGTACGGTCGCCAATGTAACCCAAGAACGCACCCTTGGCGACTTCTGCACCGATTTGCAGATCAGGATTGATGTAGGTAGTGGCTAAATCCCCCTGTTTTGCCATGTGCAGGTACCATGTGTAGATTCTATCATAATAGACACCATTCTTGTCGGTGACATCGGTATGCTCGAGGACAATGAAAGCGGCTCTGCCATCGGTAGCCAGAACATCCCCGGAACTGATCACTGAGGTATAGATATGCTTCACGGTACCGTGATACGCCGCATAGACCGGGGTCTTTCCCAGACCTTCATCAGTTAGGATGTCAAGACCAGCATGCGTCCCATAGTCTACGGGCTGGGCATAGACGTATCCCACGGTGCCAGAGGCTGGGATAGCGAAGGGGGCAGCCGTCTCTACCATAGCAGTCGCAGTCTGTGAGAGACCGACAGATCCAAGCACAATGAGCGATGCGACCAGAGAGCGGAGTTGTGTTGAGAGCTTCATTTCAGGTCGGTAGCCCCTTCTGGCGTCGTGTACGCCAATTTGGTGGGAAGCCTCTCAATGCCATAGCGACATCTAGCGTACGTGGGATCGCAGCCCATTTGCACGGGACTCAGCAGCGACAGTTGCCACCTTCGAGACATCGTGCGACACCCCGTGGAGTGGAACGCTGCTAGTACGCCCCAACACAAAAAGGCCCCGCCCGAAACACCCCCAGCCCCGAGACGGAACCTCCCCCCAACTCCCCCGCATCATACCGCACAAGACGACGCTTGACAAGCCCTCATCCCCATGCCCACGCAATCACACCACTCCATCCCTCTCTGCGCCTCCGTGCCTCCGTGGTTCATCTCCCCCCGGCCCGCAACCCACAACGCACAACCCACAACCACCTCTGTAACCTGAAACCTACCACCTGTAACCCGCAACCCTTGCCCCCACCCCGACGACCCGCTACAATCCCGCCATCCGATCGTCCACGTCACCAACGGAGGTGGAGGTGCCCATGAAGCGCAACGTCATCTTTATCATGAACGACAGTCTGCGGCGCGACCACGTCAACGCGTATGGCGATCCGGCGCCGTGGCCGCGGCTGGGGCGCGCGGGGGAGCCGTTCATCCGCACCCCCAACCTCGACCGGCTGGCCCAGTCCTCGGCGCTGTTCGACCGCGCCTACATCGCCTCCTACCCCACCGTGCCCAACCGCACCGACCTCATCACCGGCCGGTACGGCTTTACCACCCGCGGCTGGCAGCCGCTGGAGCCGGAGGACGTCATCCTCCCCGAGGTCGTCAAGCCCCACGGCTACACCAGCGCCCTGATGTTCGACACACCCCCCATGGGCGCCGACGATTACAACTTTACCCGGGGGTTCGACGCCTGGTTCTGGGCGCGCGGCCAGCACGCCGACCGCTACATCACCGACCCGCGCATCCCCACCCCCGTCCCCGCCGACCGCCACAAGGTGCGCGGCTGGGATGCCACCAAGCGCTACCTGCGCAACCAGGCGGAGCGACGCTACGAGCGGGACTATATCGCGCCGCGCACCATCGGCGCCGCCATGGACTGGCTGGAGGACAATGCCACCCGCGACGGGTTCGTCCTGTGGGTCGACACCTGGGACCCCCACGAGCCGTTCGACCCGCCGCCCCACTACCTGCGCATGTACGCCGAGCCGGGCTACGACGGACAGGTGCTCATCTACCCCGAGTACGGCCGCGGCGAGTACATGACCGACGCGGAGCGCAACCACGTGCGCGCCCTCTATGCCGGCGAGGTGACCATGGTGGACACCTGGGTCGGCTACCTGCTGGACACCGTGGAGCGCCTGGGGCTGCTGGACAACACGCTCATCATCCATACCTCCGACCACGGCCACCTCTTTGGCGACCACGACCTGCAGGGCAAGCCGGGCGGGCAGCTGGGCACCCTCTTTGAGCCCACCACGCGCATCCCGCTGATGGTGCGCCATCCCGACGGCCTGGGCGCCGGGCAGCGCATCGCGCCCATCGTGCAGCCGCCCGACATCCTGCCGACGGTCCTCGATTTCCTCGGCGTGCCGATTCCGCCGAGCGTGCAGGGCCGCTCCATCCTGCCCCTGCTGCGGGGCGAGGAGGAGCGCCTCCACGAGCGCGCCTTCTCGGGGCGCTTTCCCCAGGGTCCCTTCTATGCCCCGCTGGCGCGCGCCTTTGACGGTTTCGCCGGCGCCGACCGCGTCACCGAGCCGCTGACCGTCACCACGGAGGAATGGGCGCTCATCTGCGCGCCCGCCCCCTGGCCCAGCCGGCTGTACAACCTGACGCAGGACCCCGGCCAGACGCGCAACGTCATCGACGAGCACCCCGAGGTGGCCGGCGACCTGAACCGCGACCTCATCGCCTTCCTCGAGTCCTACGGCTCGCCGGCCGACTATGTGGCCAAGTTCCGCTGGCCGCCGGCGACTACTGGGGTGGCCGCCACGGAGGGCGACGTCGCCCTGTTCACCATCCGCGACCGCACCGGCCGGCGCATCGCCTTCCCCACCCGCGCCGAGGCGAAGACGTGCGTCATCCCGGGCGCCGCCGAGCCCGTCGTGGAAGAGACCACCGTTCACGCCCTGACGCGCGAGGATCCGCGCGCCCTGGTGCACATCTATGGCCAGTACTACCGCGCGGAGGAGCTTGCCTGAGAGAAAATGGATAGAACGCGGATGAACGCGGATTCCACGGATCGGCGCGGATAGAAACGACTTACCACAGAGGCCAGAGATCGCAGAGGCTAGGAGGGCACCGTTTATCTGCGTTCTCTGTGTCCTCTGTAGTTTCTTTCCACATCTCTCGGCGCTCTGCCCGACCTCTGCGGTATGTGATCCAGATCCGTGGAGATCCGCAGAATCCGCGTTCATCCGCGTTCCCTCTCCTCCCTCCGTGTCTCTGTGGTTCCTTCCCCCTCCCATCTGACAAGTGCGGCGAGTCGGATATACTGATGCGGCTGCCCGGCCTCGAGCAGGCGGCCATTTTATGACGCGATCGGACGGGCGATGACGGACAGGACGCGGGCTATCGGATATCTCCTCGTCACGGCGCTGCTGTGGAGCGTCGGCGGCGTGCTCATCAAGTGGGTGCAGTGGCACCCCATCGCCATCGCGGGGACGCGCAGCGCCATCGCCGCCGCCACCCTCTGGGCGTTGCTGCGGCGCCCGCGGTTCGACTGGTCGGCGGCGCAGATCGGCGGCGCCGTGGCCTATGCCGCCACCGTGCTGCTGTACGTCTCGGCCGTCAAGATCACCACGGCGGCCAACGCCATCCTGCTGCAGTACACGGCGCCCATCTATGTGGCGCTCTTTGGCGCCTGGTTCCTCGGCGAGCGCACCGGCTGGATCGACTGGCTGGCCGTGGCGCTCTCCTTCGGGGGGATAGCGCTCTTTTTCCGAGACAGCCTCTCGTCCCAGGCGCTGTGGGGCGACGTTCTGGCGGTGCTCAGCGGCGTGACGCTGGCGTGGATGGTGCTCTTTTTGCGCAAGCAAAAGGCGGGCGCCCCCATGGAGTCGGTGTTGCTGGGCAATATCCTGGCGGCGCTGGCCAGCATCCCCTTCCTGTGGGGAGAGGCGCCCAGCATCAAGGGGTGGGCGGGGTTGGGCCTCCTGGGCGTGTTCCAGCTCGGCCTGTCGTACGCGCTGTACGCCACCGCCATCCGCCACGTCACGGCTGTGGAGGCGGTGCTCTTTTCGACGCTGGAGCCGATCCTGAACCCTATCTGGGTGTTGCTGCTCATCGGCGAGCGTCCCGGACCCT
Source organism: Anaerolineae bacterium (assembly GCA_040768165.1). Classification (GTDB taxonomy): domain Bacteria; phylum Chloroflexota; class Anaerolineae; order UBA1429; family UBA1429; genus DUUT01. The sequence continues at coordinate 190,846 of JAXGNH010000013.1, read as the reverse complement.
GGGCGCTGGCCGGCGGGGCGCTGGTCGTCACGGCCATCACCGCCCGCGGCCTGTTTCAGGCGGCGCGATCGGGCCGCCGCCGGTGGCTGCAGCGACGTGCGGAGTCCCCTCCCGCCTGAGGGGCGCGGTAAAGAGCCCTGCGCGATACTCGCCATAACGTCTTGCACATCGGGGCCGACTATGCTATAGTTGTGGCGCTCGACGCGCGCGACGGGTCTCGGCCCCGGCGTTCTGGGGGAGCCACGGTGGCCGAGGCGCCGTTCGTTGGGTTTGCGTCTAGCATGGCGTAGCGGCATCGGAGAACATGGCAGCAACGTCGGCGTCCCCCCCAATCGTATCGTGCGACGTGACAGTGTCGCTCCACCCCGCCTCGGTCGGTAGGGCGTCTCGCCCGAGCGCCCGGCCTTTTCGTGTCGGATCGTCTCTCCCCGCGTGCCCCCGGCGAACCCCCCGTCGCCCGGTCGTCCGCCTGCATACCCTCCTTCCACCAACAACGCGAGGCGAGCGCCCGTTCTATGCGCCGACAGTCGCCAGATTCGGCCATGCCTGTCATACGCGTGGCGTCATCGCACATCGCACAGTTCGTACAAGCAGGAGGAACCTCATGAACGCGTTGGCTCGCATCGTTCGCAATCTCACCTTGGGCCGCGAGCCCAGCCAGGCCGATCTCGGTATTCTCAGCCCGCAGGAGTCGGCCGCCCTACAGAAACTCCAGGCCTGTGTGGCGCGCTCGCCACGGGACGTTGCCGGCGTGCTGGCGGCGATCGGGCCGCAGGAGATCTGGCTCAGCCCCACTCCAGCTCCCAAGCAGACTGCCTGCTAGCGGCCGCTACAGCGAGTGGAGATCACGCAGTTGGATGTAACGCCATCGATCCGCCCTCTCGTGGCACGACTAGTGACAGAGTGCCGCGTCGAGCCCGCGTACGGTGCGTTCGTCCTTTCGCTGCTGGAGCGCGCGGCTGCGGAGGGTGGTGGTCAGCGCACCATCACCCTCCTCCCCGCGCTCACGTGCGCGTGTCACGGGGGAGATCCCGGCCGGGCCGTGCCCTTGTGTGCGGCCTGGCTCCTCGTGCGCCTCGCGGCCAAGCTGCTGGACGACGTCGAGGATGGCGACCTGGATCGCGACCAACCGCTCCACGTGAACGCCTCGACGGGCCTCCTGGAACTGGCGCACCTGAGCGTCGGCGCGTTGGACCACGAGGCCGTGCCCCAGCCCCGCATCGCGCTCATCGGCGCCAAGCTGTCGCGCGCCGTGCTCCGCTCCGCCGGCGGCCAGCACCGCGACCTGAGCGCCGCGACCGAGGCCGCGGGGCTCGACCCAGATGGTTGGTTGGCGATGGCGGCCGCCAAATCGGGCGCTCTGTTCGCATGGGCCGCCTGGGCGGGCGCAGAGATGGCGGGCGCGAGGGGGGCGCGCTTGGAGGGGTATCGCCGCTTCGGCGAGTGCCTGGGCGTCCTCCTCCAGGTCGCCGACGATTACAACGACGTCTGGGCGCCCGAGGCGGAGGCGCACCTTCGGCCGGATGTACCGATCCCCAGCGCGCCCAACCTGGCCATGGCCTACGCTCGCCTGGTGGCCGACGACGTCTCGCGCCGGCGCCTGGACGAGGGCCTGCAGCGCGCCCGCGGGGGTGATCGGGACGCCCTGACGGCAGCCGCCGAGGCGCTCACCGATCTCGGGGCGCAGACGTTCGTGCTGGCCGCGGGGCAGGCCCAACACCATCACGCCGTCGAGGCCCTGTCCGACGCCGGCGGAAGGCCGGAGTTCGAGCGCCAACTCCTCGCCCTACTGGACGGCGTGATGCCGGCCCTACAGATCGTTGCGGATGCGCCCACTGCGCTGAAGGATTCCGCGGTATGAGCTTTCCACCCATCGTGCGCCGCATCTGGGCGGTGCTCCTGGTCGCCGTGTGCCTGGCGATCATCGTCTGGGCGGCCGTGGCCGTGTGGCAGCGCCCCTGTCGCGCGAATGACCTGCAGCTCACCCAGTTCGGCACCCCCTGCCCCACGCCCATCGAGGACCTGGCCCCCCTGGTGGTGGCGTTGGGCATCTGCGCCATCATCTTGGTGGTCGAGGTGCTGCGCGGCGAGGCGTCCGTCATGGAGTTCGTCGTCATCGCGGGGATCCTCGCCTCGGGCAAGATCGCGCTGACGGGCAGCGACATGGCGTTCCGGCTCAACTACCTGCTGCTGGCCTGGGTATCGCCCTTTTTCTATCGCCTCCACATCCGCCTCATCGGCGGCAACAGGGAGCGGTGGATGCGTGGCTCGCTGCACCTCTTTAATGCGCTGGCCGTAATCTGGACCATCCCCGTCCTCCTTTGGACGCCGGATGCCCTGTCGGAGATGGCTTGGTACGATGCGTGGCGGGTCGGCGTGCGCCTCATCGCGTTTCTGGCGGTCACCGCGTCGGTGGTCGCCGTGGCGCGCTACTCGCGTCGAGAGCGGTCCGACGCGGGGCGGCGCTCCATACGTTTGATCACATTCGGCAACCTGGCCGCGATGATGCCCATGTTGCTCCTGTCGCTGCTGCCGGACACGCTACGGGTCAACATTCTGGTGCCCTACGAGGTGACCTTTTTCGGCCTCTTGGCCAGCCCCCTCCTGTACGCCTATGCCATGCTGCCGTACCGCATGTCCAGGCTGGACGCCTTTCTCCGGCGCACGGCGGTCTACTATCTGCTGTTCACGCTCCTGGCCGCGATATTCCTCGTGGGAACGGTTCTCCTGCGCGAACGCTCGCCGTTCGCGAGCGAGCACTGGCCCGTGATGGGCATCGCCATCGGCGCCGTCGTGCTGGTGGCCATGGCGCCCCTGGAACGACGGTTGACGCGGCTTACGGACTGGATCTGGTTCGGCCGCTCCGCCAGCTACAGCAGCGTCGTCGGGCACCTCGCCGAGTCCCTTTCCACCACCCTGGATCGCAGCGTGCTGGAGCGCATCCTGGTGCGCGACCTGGCCACCGCCATGCACCTCTCGTGGAGCAGGTTGTACATCCGGGGGCAAGATGACGCCCTGGTGCCGGTGTCGGGCTATGGCGCGGTGCCCCAGCTGCCAGAGGTGCTGCCGGCGGATGGCGCCCTCGCCCTGAGCCTGGAACGCCGGGCGGCGCCGATCGGTCACGACGACCTCCGGGCCTCCCTGCCGGACATCCGGCTTCGCGAGTCGGAGCGGGCCATCCTCGCCGCGCCTGGGGTGGCGCTCTGGCTTCCCCTGGTGTCCGCGGGCGTGCTCCACGGCATCCTGCTGCTCGGCCCCAAGGCGGGGGACGACTTTTTCACGCCGCAGGATTATGACATCCTCTCGACGCTGGCGTACCAGTCGGGCATCGCGGCGCACAACGTGCGGCTCGTCGACCAGGTGAGCGCCGGCCGTCAGGAGTTGGCGCGCGCCCACCGACAGCTCCTGGAGGCGGGCGAGCAGGAGCGGCGGCGCCTGGCCCAGGAACTCCACGACGGCGCCGTGCAGCAGCTGATCGGCATCAGCTACCAACTCGCCGCCCGCCACCGCCGCGCATCCGCCAACGGCTCGGGGGAGGACCGCGACGCGGACACGCTCCTCGCCACCATGGAGATGACGCGCCAGGAGGTGCTCGACGTCGCCACGGAACTGCGCGGCATGATCGGCGAGTTGCGACCGCCCGGGCTGGAGGAGTTGGGGCTCGCGGCCGCCCTGCACGGCTACGTCTCGCGGCTGCAGCGCGAGTACGGCGACGATGCGCCCGAGATCGAGGTTGACGTGAGGGACGGGGCCCTCCCAATCCCCATCCCGGTGGCGCTCTGCCTGTTCCGCGTGGCCCAGGAGGGGGTGCGCAACGCCATCAAGCACGCGAACGCGTCCCACGTCGCGCTGCGGCTGCGCTCCGAGGAAGAGCAGCTCCGTCTGACCGTGCGCGACGACGGCTGCGGATTCGAGGTGCCACATCGTCTCAGCGAACTGGCATCGCGCGACCACTTTGGCCTCGTCAGCATTGCCGAGCGCGTCGCCCAGGTGGGCGGCAACCTCACCATCCGTTCCGAGCCGGGCGCCGGCTCCGAGATCATCGTTCACATCACCGTCAACCGAGAGGGGGACGATGGACAACACGCCAATCAGGGTTCTGCTGGCGGATGACCACCCACTGGTGCGGGCCGGTATCCGCGCCACGCTGTGCAACGAATCGGACATCATCTTTGTGGGCGAGGCCGCCGACGGCGTCGAGGCGCGTCGCCTGACGGAGGAGCGCGAGCCGGACGTGCTGCTGCTCGATCTGAGCATGCCCGGCCCGTCGGCCATCGAGACGGTGACCTACTTGCGGGAGCGGTGTCCGGGCGTCAAGGTGCTGATCCTCACCGCCTTTGACGATGACGCCTACGTGCGTGGGCTGGTCAACGCCGGCGTGGCGGGGTACATCCTCAAGGACGAGGTGCCGGAGGCGGTGGTGCACGCCCTGCACACGGTGGTGGAGGGGGGCACCTGGTTCAGCCGTCACCTGATGAAAAAGCTTACCCAGCCACCATCCGGGAATGCCGAGGCCGCCGACGACGAAGAGGAGCCGCAGCTGACGGGACGTGAGGTGCAGATTCTGCAGCTCCTCGTGGAGGGGCTGACCGACCGCGAGATCGGCCAGGCGCTGGGCATATCCGAGCGCACCGTGCGCTATTGCCTGCGCAACGTCTATGACAAGCTGCGCGTCTCGAACCGCGTCGAGGCCGCCTACCGCGCCTCCACCCTCGAGCTAGGGCAGCGCCCTACGGCAGAAGACTGATTCCCATGCCCCGTCTGGCGGGTACGAACCGCTTATTGCCGGATCCGGCAATAAACTTTGCCTGATCCGGCAACAAAGATTGCCGGATTCGACGTTACGCCGCCGCAGAGAATCCTGTAGAATGCTTCTGGGAGGGCAACGGACGGTCCTCGCACGGCCGGCAACCCCCAGTGTCGGCTGGAGAGCGCTCAGCGACGAGAGCAATCTTCCTAGGTATCGCGCCACCCTCCCCCCCCGAACGCCAAAGGGGCTGGAACGAGACGTTCCAGCCCCTTTTCGTTGCGGCGACGGCGCGTCAGGCCTCGGCGCGCTCGATCCCCACGACGCGGCGTCCAGGCTGAGCGGCCATCCGCTCGAGTGTGGCCATCAGCGCCTCGACGCCGGCCTCCAAGATGCGCTGCCCCTTCTCGGCGGTGCCGATGGAGGGATCGTCGCTGATGTCGGCCACCAGCGCGTACCGCTCGCGGCGCACGAGATGCGGCGCCGTAAACAGGATCGCCGAGGTCTCCGCCTCGCCCGCGTGGCCGATGGTGTGGCAGGGGCCCTCGGTGATGGCGTCGATCTTGTCCTGCACCGGGTCGAACCAGTTAAAGGCAGCCACCTGCTGGTTGAGTTCGTGCTTGAGTTCCAGCGCCGCGGCGCCCACGGTGTTGCCGTTACCCCCGTGTCCGCTCAGGATCAGGATGCGCTCAAAGCCGTGCGCCGCGATGGACCGGCACACCTCCTTCAGCACGCGGACGGTGGTCTCGACGCTGAGGGTGATGGTGCCCGGGTGTACCATGTGGTGCGGCGAGACCCCAAAGGGGATCGTCGGCGTCACGAGCACGGGCACGTCCAGGCGACGCGCCGCCTCGCGCGAGACATACTCCACCGTGCGCTGATCGGTGTCCTCGGGCAGATGCAGGCCGTGCTGCTCCGTGGAGGCGATGGGCACGATCACCACCGTGCCACGCTTGGCCCACTCCAGGAACTCGCCGCGGGTGTGGTTGGCCCACAGGATCTCTTCGACAGGTTTCATGGCGTCCCCCTTAGTCACGGACGGGCGCGCAGTGCGCGCGCTCGTTCAGTTCGGCCCAGGCCGGCGAGCCGTCGTCGGGCAGGATCTCGAGCCGCACACCCGGATGGAACAGGGGTCGGTTGCCGGCGGCGAAATCGTCCCACACGCCCGTGATGTTGAGCTTGCCCGGGGGATAGGTCACGCGCATCCCCGAGGGCCAGCTCACGCGGTAGAGGTTGCGCGGCGCCGGCGGGCGGTACCCCTCCTCGACGCGATAGCGCTCCACCGCCTCCTCGTCCAGCGTCACCCCCAGCCCGGGCGCTTCGGGCACACGGCCATAGCCGTGGGCGATGGGGATGCGCTCGGTGATCAGGTCGTCCTGGTAGATCTCGTGGCAGGTGACCGCCGGCCAGGTGGCGTGGGTGAGGGCCGCCCCGAGGTGCAGCATGAGGGCCGTGGTGAGGCCGGTGCCCACCATCTGCAGCCAGAAGGGCTTGTTGAAGGCAGCCGCCACGTCCGCTTGAGCGCGCACGCGCCGCACGCCCCCCCCGATGACGAAACCGTCGCACACCTCCTCGCGCATGGCCGTCTCGACGGGCGGCGAGCCATAGTGCATCGCCACGGCGCGTGTGATGCCGCGTCGCAGCCGGGCGTTGCCCGCCACGTCCCCCTGCGGGATGGGCGACTCGAAAATCGTGATGGACGGCACCTCGCGCTCCAGCTCCAGCAGGTACGGCACGCCGGCCGCCGCGTCGCGCAAAAAGCCGTTGAAATCGGAATCAAAGATGAAATCGGACGGCACCATCCCCGCCAGGGTGCGCATCTGCGCCACGAGGTCGCGCCAGGGGCGCGCCTTGAGCTTGGCGCTCATGTACCCCAGGCTGAGGGCCTCGCGGATCTCCTCGATCCAGTCCTGGGTGCTCATGTCGTTGGCCCACCACGAGATGGGGCATTCGTCGCGCGCCTTGGGGCCAAACAGGCGGTAGCAGGGCACCTCCAGCGCCTTGCCGACCAGGTCGTAGACGGCCATCTGCAGACCGGCGCCGAGGCGGTCGTCATCCAGCAGCTCAAAGGGCGAGCGGCCGATGACGCGGTCGATCTGTTCCTGGGGCACGCGCCCCCAGGTATAGTAGCACATCGTCTCGCCCACGCCCGTGAGCCCGGCGTCGGTGTGCACCTTGAGTACCTCGAACACCGTCCAGTCCCAGTTCTCGCGCGTCAGATGGCGGGCGTGGCGTTCCTTGAGCGGCACCGAGACCCAGGTGCGCTCCACGTTGGTGATGGTGAGCTTGGTCATGCCTCCTCCCTTTCATAGACCAGCGCGCCGCCGCGCACCGTCGCCTCACAGCGCAGCCGCCAGGGGCTCTCGAGCGTCACCTTGCGGCTATCGATGAGTGGGTAGGCCCCCTCCTCCAGGCTGAGGACGGCGATGTCGGCGGGTGCGCCCTCCGCCAGTGAGCCGATCTCCGGCTCGCCGAGGGCGCGGGCCGGGTTGCAGGTGACGCGGCGCAGCACCTCCTCCAGTGGCACGCCCAGGGCGAGGAATTTCATCATCGTCGTGGGCAGGTCCCACACGGGGCCATTGATGTTGGCATAGTACAGGTCGGTGCTGATGGTGTCCGGCAGAAAGCCATCGTCCAGGGCGCGGCGCGCCACGTCAAAGGTGAAACTGCCGGCGCCATGCCCCACATCGAACAGCACCCCGCGCTCCCGCGCCGCGCGCACCTCCGGCAGCACGCACCCGTCGGCGCCGAGGATCCCCTGGCTGTGGGGGTTGAAGCAGTGCGTGACGATATCGCCCGGGCCGAGCAGGTCGAGCACCTCCGCCAGCGAGGGCGGCGCCACCGAGACGTGCACCGCGATAGGCACCCCCGTGGCGTCGGCCACGCGCCGCGCTGCCCGCAGCGCCTCGAGCGGCCACTCGCCCGTCATCGCCGAGGTGGCGAACACCTTGATCCCCTTGATCGCCGGCCGGTTCTCCGCGATGGTGCGGATGGTATCCGCCTCGTCGATGTACTGCCCGTAGCGCTCGACGTAGTAGGGGCGGTGGATGGCGATGGTGCCGAGGGAGGCGATGTTGATAAAGGCGTACAGCCGCGGAACGACGCAACTCAGCACGCGCTCGCGGTACCAGGAAAAGGTGAACGCGCCGGTGCTGCCCATGTCCACCGCGGCGGTCACGCCGGCGGCGGGGCAGACGGCGTTGGGGTCCACCACCTCGGTGTGCAACTCGAATCCCAGGTGGGTGTGCAGGTCCACCAGCCCGGGCGTCACCAGGCGGCCGGTGGCGTCGAGGACGCACCCCGCACCCTCGGCCGGCAGCTCGGGCGCGACGGCGGCGAGGCGCCCGTCGCGCACGGCGACGTCGGCGCGCCCCCGAAAGGCGCGGGCGGGGTCGAGCACCTCGCCGCCACGGATCAAGAGGTCATAGCGCGACAAGAGGCACCTCCCCAGTGAACGTACAGGGCGCGACGGGGGCCATACGACCCCCGTCGCGCGCGATGGCGGCTAGACGGTGGCGATGAGTTCCACCTCGCAGAGGGCGCCCTCCATGGCGATGTCGCCCCCCACGGTGGTGCGCGCCGGCGGGTTGGTGGGAAAGACCTCCTTGAAGGCCTTGTTCCAGCCGGCAAAGTCGCGCGAGGCGTGCACCAGCCAGCAGTTCACCTTCACCACCTTGTCCCACGACGAGCCGGCGAGTTCCAACAGTTCGCCCAGGTTCTTGAGGGCCTGCTGGGCCTGGGAATAGACGTCGTCGCCCGCCAACCCGCCCTTGGCGCGGTCCACGCCAGCGGTGCCCGACAGATACAAGAAGTCGCCGATGCGCACGGCGGGGGCGATAGTCATCTTGCTCACGTCGGTGCCCTCGGGAATGATCAGTTGCTTCTCCATGATGCTCCTTTCCGGAATGTGTCTATCGAGGTCGCGCCACGTTGCGTCCTCGGCTTACCGCACCTTGCCGCGTCCCGCCACGTCCCACACGCACACCACCTCGCCGTTGCGAGCGGCGGCCACCTCGTCGTGCATGTTGGTGACCTTGCCCTGGTGCAGCGGGATGACGGACAGCTTTTCCCCCACCCGGAAGCGGTGGTCGCACCCCGAGACGTCCACGTGGCCGTGCTCCACCGACATGGCCTGGATGCGCGCCGCGGGGTGCTCGACCACCAGCCCGTAGGGCTTGGGGGGATAGCTCTCGAAGGTCTTTTGCCCGCCGTCGATGATGATGCGATCCGGCGTCGGCACGCTGACCACGGTCACGATGACGCGCGTCGCGCAGCGCTCCGGCGTGAGGTCGGCCGACGACTTGATGCGCGTCATCCCCTCGTAGGCGTAGGAGCCGCTGCGGTGCTCGTTAAACCCCAGTTCCTTCGAGGTCGCCTCCAGGCCGGTGCCGCCGCCGCTGAGCACCTCACACGGCAGCCCGTCGCGCGCCCACAGGTCGCGGGCGCCGTCAAAGAACGCCTGGGCGCGGGGGTTGCTGGGGAAGGTCATCATCCCCGCCAGCTCCAGCCCCGGAAGGTCCGCCACGAGCCGGCCCAGATCGCGGGCCGCCTCGGGCGTCTGCACGCCGCAGCGCCCGCCGCCGGTGTCCGTCTCGACGAGCACGCGGATCGTCGCGCCGTCGGCGGCGGCCTGGGCCGAGAGGCCGCGCACCGTCTCCTCCGAATCCGCCGCCACGGTGATGGCGGAATGCCCTTCATTCCGCGCCATGCGCGCCAGCGCCGTGAGGCGCCGCAGTTTCTGGGGGCCGAGGATGTTGTAGGGAATGAGGATATCGCGGATGCCGGCCCGCGCCATCACCTCCGCCTCGCCCACCTTCTGGCAGACGATCCCCTGGGAGCCCGCCGCGAGCTGCATGCGGGCGATCTCGGGGATCTTGTGGGTCTTGGTGTGCACCCGCAGGGCGATCCCCAGGTCCTGGCAGTGGGCGGCCATGTTGGCGATGTTGCGCTCCAGGACGTCGAGGTCGATGACCAAGGCCGGCGTATCCAGGTCGTAGACGTGCATCGTGCCCCTTTCCATCCGAGATAGGAATGGTGCGCGGGTTCCGGTGCTCGGGCGCCGATCTCCGCTCGCGTTTCTCAGCCGCCGGGACGGCGGCGCTCCATTCGGCCCCCCCGTCGTCCCGAGTTATCACGATGGGTTAGCACCGCCGGAAACGAGCATCGTGGTGGTTTTCAGGGCAGCGTGGTAGGGGCGACCTGCCGGTCGCCCCTACGAGAGGGTGCCGTCCCCGCGACGGCGGTCCCCTCACCCCACCCCTCCAGCCCCAGGGCACGCAGCGTTGCCTCCGTGGGGCGCGCCGTGGCCGGATCCCAGCCGCGCAGGGCGTAGCAGGCATCCAGCAGCGCCCGGTACGCCTCCACGTCGAGGGTCACGCGCTCCCCCAGGTAAGGGTTGACGCTCCCCTCGGGGCGCTGCAGGTAAGCGATGATGGTCTCATCCGTGGCGCGGTCGCGGCCCCAGTTACGGATGGCCAGCAGCCGCTCGGCGGTAAAGATGCGATCCCCGGCGCGGTCCAGGTCCTCCGCTGAGAGGTCCCAGTCGCAGGCCGCCTCGAAGAGGTGGTGTTCCAGCCGCCACCCCTCCACGCCGTCCACCGCGACGAGGTAATCCTCGCGCGTAGGGTCGGTGAGCATGGGAAAGATGTTGTCGCACACCCCCAGGCTGTCCTTCAGGGCGCCGCGGTTCTGGTGCCGCACGGCAGGCTCCGCCTTGCCCTCATAGCCGCCCCGCGGATCCACCGCGGCGGCGCTGCCGTAGAGCCGCTCGCCGACCCGCCGCAACCGTGCCTGCGCCGCGGCGTCCTCCGGCTTCACCGCGCGGACCAGGCCAAAGATGTTGGTGGTGTAGCCGTGCCCCCCGCCGATGGGGTCGCGGGTATCCAGCGCCCACTGCAGCGAGGTGACCAGCCAGTAGGGAAAGTGCGGCGAGGGGAAGGAGCCGTGCCCGTCCCAGTGAGAACTCTGGCCGTAGGCGGGGTAATAGTCGCCGATGAGGTCGCGCCCCACCCCCAGGGCGTCGGCCATCCGCGGGCCGCCCTCCGCCAGCAGGTCGCCCCAGCCACGGCGGCGGGCGATGCGCTCCATCATCTCGGCCCAGAAGGCGGGCTCCTGGAGGTTCAGCGCCTGTCCGTCGAGGGCGCGCAGCTCGCCCCGCGCCTGGCAGGCCAGCAGCCACGGCCCCAGGCCGAAGGTCAGCTCCCAGTGGTTGAGCCCCAGGTCGTTGGACATCTGCGCCAGCTCGAACGCCGCCTCGGGGGCAAAGTGCGCCCCCAGCCACTCCCCACCGGCCAGGCGCGGGGGCGCAGCAGAACACCTGCCCGGCATAGGTCTGTTCGGGGTGCACCACCCCGGCACGCGCTGGTAAAAGCGGCCACAGGCGCGCGGGCAGAGATAGGTGCAGGGGCCGGACGCTGGCCGTACGCGTCGGAGCGCGGGAAGTTCTCGTCGGGCATGCCTCGGCCGTAGCGCGCCAGGGCCGCCTCCGAGATAAGGCGCGCGCGCCGCAGCATCTCCCGGGGCTGGGCCACCGCCACGCCCCCCCGGCCACGCACGGCGATCGCCTTGGACGCTTGCTGCCCATCACGGCGCCAAAAGCCCCCGCCTGGCGGCGCTCTCGGTGCCCGTGGCGATGACGGCGTAGCGGCAGAGGTGCTCGCCCGCCGGCCCGATGGCCAGCACGCGTCTCGGGACCGAGGGCCTCGCGCAGGCGCGCCTGGGCAGCGATCAGGCCCATGCCCCATAGGTCGCCCGCCTCGCGCAGGGTGGCGCCGTCATTGTCGATGTGCAGTGTCACGGGATGCGGCGCTCGCCCCGTGACGATCAGCCCGTCACAGTTTGGCGTATTTGAGTTCCGCGCCCCAGTGGCCGCCCAGGTTGGAGCGCGTGTACCATTCGTGGGGGTAGGCCTGCGGGCTGAGGCCGCAGATGGTGACGCGACCGGCGGAGGGCGCGGGGGTGCCCACCAGCGCGCCGGTCATGAAGAACAGGGGCTCTCGGCGTCGTAGGGCCCGTGCCCGGGCGGATGAGGTCCAGCGCCAGGCGCGCCGCGAGCCCCCGCCCACCGAGGTAGTGGCGCGCGTACCTGAGCGTCGACAGCGTCTCGACGCGGGCCGCTGGTGAGGTCCACGCGGAGGATGCGCCCCGCCCACGGCGCGGCCCCGGCGGGTAAGGCCCCTGGCATCGGTCACGACGCTCCTCCCATTCCAGGGCGCCCGCCGGGCAGCTCGCCACGCACTCGGGCGCGCCCTGGCAGGTGTCGCAAAGACGTATTGTGTCGCCGTCAAAGGCCAGCATGAGCACGTGGAACGGGCAGGCGGCCACGCACAGCCCGCAGCCATCGCAAGCGGAGGCATCCACCGCCCAGTAGCCGCCCGCGGCGGACACGTACGTGATGGCGCCTCGGGGGCAGGCCGCAGCGCAGGGCGCCCGGCGACATTGGTGGCAGACGCGCACCTCGTGGGCGGCGCGCAGGGGGTCGACGATCACGCGCAGCCGCGCGTGGACGGGCTCCACGCGACCCTCATGGACGAGGGAGCAGGCGACGACACACGCCTGGCACCCCTGGCAACGCTCGGGGTGGGCGCGCAAGCGGCCGGCCGGACGCCTCCGTTCCGTCATGCTGGTCGTCTCCTGATGATGAGCAGGTGTCGTTGCTGACGCGTCGTCGGTGACGCGCGCCATTCTAACCGCCCGATGCGCGGAGCACAAGCCGCAGCGCCCGGACGGGTGTGTTCGTACCGTTGATATGCGCGCCGACCCTACTGCACGCGCTGGGCACTCCATTCGGCCCGGCCGAACTCGCCGAGGGTCACCGTGCCGAACATGGCGTCCCCGTCGACCGTGCCGTAAAAGACGTACTCGTTACGCGTGGCGTGGTGTCCCAGACGCGTGCGGAACTCGACCTGGTTGCCCGCCACACAGCCGGTGACCGGCGAAGCCTCGAAAGGCGAGCGGCAGACGCCCGAGAGCGCGGCCCCATCCTGCTCCAGCGTCACCCCGTGGCGGCTCTCGCCCAGCACATAGCGCGTGCACACCTCCCATGCGCCGCTGACGTCTGCGGCCGGCGCGTCCGGCGCCTTGGGCTGCGCGGCGGCCGGCGCCGATAGCAGCGCGCTCAGGCGCTTGGCGATGATCTCGGCGTCGCCATCCTCCATCATGTAGGGGTTGACCGTCACGCCGCGATCGGTGGCGTGCAGACGGATGCAGGGCTCGCCCTCCCACAAGGCGGAGAACACCTGCGCCGAGGTGTGTCCCAGGGTGGCGGCGTCCCAGGTGATGACAAGGTTGGGCGCCACGTTGGAGAGGCCGGGTTGGCGAATGCTAGTGGACACCGAGGGGATAGCGCGCACGGCGGCGTCGATGCAGTCCAACCAGCCCTCCCACATCCTCCACTCTGCCTCGTGGTCTCGCCCCGAAACCCAGGCCTCCACCGCCGCCAGCAGCCCCATGATCTCTTCCTTGCCGGCCTTCATGGGGCGGCCCACGGAATGGTAGGGTGCGCCGTTGATAAAGGCCGCCTTGAGCAGGTCCTTGCGGCCCAACACCAGGCCGGAGGCCTGGGGGCCCCGCAGGCACTTGCCACCGCTGTACGCTACGGCGTCGGCGCCCATCTCCAGGTAGCGATTCGGCACGTCGGGGCGCTCGGCGGCGGCGTCCACCAGACTGGGAATGCCATACTCGCGGGCCACGGCAATCATCTGCTTGTTGGGGATGCGCTGCCCGCGGCCGTCATCGCTGGTCATCTCTACCAGGGCGGTGCGCTCACTCATGGCGGCGCGCAAGTCGGCCACCGTCTCCACCTCGATGATGCGGGCGCCGACCCCCAGAATGGCGCGATCGTAGGTGTTGCGATGGCAGCGCTGGATGACCACCTCGTTGCGCATGCCGGTGGTATCGGGCAGGCGCGCCATCTTTTCTGGGTCCGCGCCGGCGATGGCGGCAGCGGTGATCTCGGCTAGGGCGGCGGCGCAGCCGGACGACACATAGCCCCAGGGGGCGCCGGTCAACTCGGCCAGGCGCGCGCCCACACAGTCCATCAGCTCGCCCATCTCCACGTAGGCGTTGGTCGCCTCGCGCATGGCATCGACCACCTGGGGCAGTGCCCGCGACCCGCTGAGGATGGTAAAGGTACCCATCCCGTTGATCACTGGCCGCACCCCGATGGATTGGAACGTCGGTACTGGGCTACACGCCTTTGTGCTGGTGCTCGGTGACATGCGAACCTCCTTCGGCGCGCCCCGTAGAGCGCATAGCCGTCGTCCTTCGGCGGCGTGGTGTTGGCGCTACTCTACCCCCGATGGAGCGGGTGATGCAAGCTGCTGGTTTGCCTTCTTGGCCCATTACCACTAGAATGCGCCGTGCGCTACGAGACCGAAGCATCAATGACCGGATGCGAGAAGCAATGGGCTTGGCTTCGTTCGGTACATTTGCGTTCAGGCGCGCCCGCAGCCGATGGGGGTTGACACTCCTCTCGCTGGTCGGCATTGTGTTGATCGTGGGTCTGCTGGCCAGCATCCCCGTGTTCACCGACTCGGTCGGCTTTTACATTCTGCGCCAGGAACTCGCCAGCTATGCCTTTGGCAACGCCAATCCCCTGCTGGCGATGCGCTACTATCGCGTGCCCAACGCGCCCGAGGCCATGTCGGTGGGGCGCGCCCTCGAGACGGCCGACTGGCTCGGCGCCGTCACCTCCCACGAGGTCGGGCTCCCCGTCAAGAACCGCTATGTGCAGCTCGGCAGCCACGCGCTGACGCTGCGCGCCCTCCCCGAAGACACGCGCTACGCCCAGCGGGAACTGCGCCAGGTGCGCGTCAACTGCATCCTCGGCGCCGACGAGCAGATGGAGGTCCTCGAGGGGCGCCCGTTCGCGGATGCCGACGCCGCGGACGAGCTGCTCGTGTGGGCGCGTCCGGAGATGCTCACCAAGCTCGGCGCCCGGCCGGGCGAGGCGTTCGAGTTCCTGAACCATAACGCCGTGCCCGCCGACAAGGTAATGCGCGTGCGCATCGCCGGCACATGGCAGGCCACCGACCCCGAGGGCCCCTTCTGGTATCGCAACCCGCACGACCTGCTCAAGGACGAGTTCGTCACCACGCAGGACGCGTTCGCCCGCTTTGTCGCCCCCTTTATGCCGCAGCAGACCGACTTTTCCTTCTGGTATTATGTCATGGACGACGGGCGACTGCGCTTCGACCGCGTGGATCAGTACTCCGCCGGCGTGCAGGCCTCCCAGTTCCGCGCCGAGGGGATGATACCGAGCCTGCGGGTGGACCGCACGCCCATCGAACCGCTGCAAGACGTGCAGCGGCGCACGACGGTGCTCAAGCGCCTGCTGTTCGGCTTTAGCCTGCCGATCATGGGGCTGTTGCTCTTTTTCATCGCCTCCATCGCCTCCATCGCGGTGCGCTACCAGCGCAGCGAACTGGCGGTGCTGGTGAGCCGCGGCACGAGCCGCATCCAGGTCCTGGCCATCGCGGCCATAGAGGGGCTCATCCACATCGCGCTCGCCGCGCCGGTGGGGATGCTGGCCAGCCTGGCCATCGCCGAGGTCACCGCCTGGAACTCGAGCTTTCTCTCGTTCGACCGCCGCGAGCCGCTGGAGTTGGCCACCCAGGCGCTCGACTGGCGCCTCGTCGCGCTGGCGTCGGCGGTGTCGCTGGGGGCGCGGCTCGTGCCGAGTCTGCGCGGGGCGGCCCGCACCATCGTCACCTATGGGCGGGAGCGGGCGCGCGCCTCCTGGGGCGATATCACGCTGCGCCTGATGCTGAGCGCCATCCTCATCGCCACGACGGCCTATGCCTACAACCAGCTCCGCGCCCGCGGCACCTTTGGCCTGGTGAGCTACCAGCCGGGCGAGGACAATCGGGTGAGCGACCCGCTCCTCTTTCTGGCGCCGACGCTATTCATCTTTACCGCGGCGTGGGTCAGCTCACAGGTATTCCCGTGGCTCATGCGCCTCCCAGACCTGATCGCCACCCTCCTGCCCAGCACGACCCTCTTCCTGGGGTTCCGCAACCTGGCGCGGGAGAGCCAGCCCTACCGCGCGCCCCTCTTCCTCCTGGCCATCTGCCTGTGCCTGGGGGCCTTTGAGGCCTCCATCGCCCGCAGCGCTGACCTCTGGCTGGTAGATCGCATCCAGTACGCCGTAGGTGCCGACTATCGCTTCACCCAGACCGTCTCCCTGGACGGTGAGGGCCCCTCGGGGGAGGGGAGTTGGCTGCTGCCCCCCGACACCTATCGGCAGCTGACCGGCGTGCGCGACGCGGCGCGCGTCGGGCGCTATATCGCTACCCCGACGGTGGGCAGGATGCCCAACCTGACCCTCTTGGGCGTCGATCGCCTCGATTTCGCGCGCGTCGCCCACTACCGCGCCGACTATGCCCCCGTCTCACTGGGCGAGCTGATGAACCGCCTGGGTGCCACGGAGCACGGGATCGTGGTGACGGAAGAGTTCCTGTCGCGCTCCGCGCTCGCCCCGGGCGATACCGTCACCCTCGATGTCTTGGTGGAGGCGGCGGTGCAGCGCATCCCGTTCGAGATCGTGGGGACCCTCGACTATTTCCCCACCGTCAACCCCAGCGACGGCGACGTGGCCGTCGCCAACCTGGACTATATCTTTGATCAATGCGGTGGAGTGTTTCCCCACAGCGTCTGGCTGCGCACCGATCCCGACCTGGAGGCCGCCGGCCTGTGGGAGGAGCTGACCCAGCTGGGGGTCGTGGGCAAGGATCAGATGGACGCCCACGCCATGCTGGCGGAGGATCGCCAGCGCCTCGAGCGGGTGGGCATCTTTGGCAGCCTGAGCGTGGGGTTCGCCACCGGCTCGATCCTGGCGTGCCTCGGCCTGTTCATCTATACCTTTGCATCGCTGCGCGGGCGCGTGCGCCGCTTTACCATCCTGCGCGCCATGGGCTTGGGCCTGAATCAGGTGCTGGGGACGGTGAGCATCGAGTACCTCGTGGTCGTCCTCTATGGCGTGCTGGCGGGGACCGCCGCCGGCATCGCCGCGTCGCACCTCTACGTTCCCTACTTTCAGTTCACCGACGACCTGTCCCAGCAGATCCCGCCCTTTACGCCACACATCGCCTGGTCGCAGATCCTCTGGATCGCCGCCGGCTACATCCTGATCCTCGTGCTCGCCGAGGCGGTGGTGTTGTGGCACGCCACGCGCCGCGAGGTGTTCCAGGCGCTGCGCATCGGGGACGAGGAGTAGAAACGGAACCACCGTTCCGCGAAGCGGAGCCGTCGTTTCGAACGTACTCGCGAGGGACCTTGACCCGGTTGGCCAGGGCGCTTACGCTCAGCGCCTCGCCTCCCTCATTCCGTCGTTCCGAGCGTACTCGCGAGGAACCTTGACGCGGTTGGCCAGACCCCTGCCGCTTAACGCCGGACCCATCCCGCCGCCAGGTCATCCCACGCCGGGTTCATCCCCTCCACCAGAGCCACCTTCTTGTCCCTGCGCCAAGTCTTGATACGCTTCTCGCGCTCAATAGCATATATGGCCCGCTCGTGGACCTCATAGTACACAAGCCATGTTATGTGATACTTGCTCGTGAACCCTGGCAGCAGCCCCTTCTTGTGTTCCAGAACGCGCCGCTCGAGGTCGCTGGTTACGCCCACATAGAGGACGCGGGCCAACTGGCCATGATGTAGACGTAGTATTACTTCATTGAGCTGGGCCTCGTGCGTCGGTGTGCTTGGGCCGGGTGCCACGGTGCTGGCGCTGAGCGTAAGTGCCTTGGCCAACCGGGTCAAGGTTCCTCGCGAGTACGCTCGGAACGACAGGTGTCTTCTGGCCCAGAACGACAGTTGTCCTCTGTGCGAAAATGGGCATGAAGAAGGCAGAGGAACGATTCCCCTGCCCCTTTCTTTGTCGCAGGCTCGCGGCGTGTCAGCCTGGGAGGCCGACCTGGGGGACGCCCGGCTTGGGCACAACGCCGTCGCGCGTGGCCTCGGCCGCGCCCCGGCCGTTCTGCCCCAGGACCTTGCCGATCTCGGAGCCGTCGAGCACCGGCGCATCCTTGTAGAGGTAGCACGTCACCGCGCGGCCAGCCTCCGTCTGGAACAGGGGGGGCGGGCTCTCACGGCAGATGTCCATTGCACGAGCGCAGCGGGGCGCGAACTTGCACCCCTTGGTCTCCACGTGGAACACGTCGGCCTGGGTCAACACCGCATCCTGGCCCCACTTGCGCTTGGGATCGGGCCAGGGGATGGAACCCACCAGGAGCTGCGTGTAGGGGTGCTTGGGCGCCTGGATCACGCTGTCCACGTCCCCCGCCTCAGCCACCGTCCCCTGGTACAGCACCATGATCTCGTCGCAGATGTGATAGGCGGTAGCCAGGTCGTGGGTGATGTACAGGATCGAGATGCCCGCCTCGTCGCGCAGCAGCCGTAAGCTCTTGAGCACCGTGGCGCGCAGCGAGGCGTCGATCATCGACACCGGCTCGTCGGCGATGATGACCTTGGGGTCGAGGAGCAGGGCACGCGCCACGGTGATGCGCTGACGCTGCCCGCCGCTGAGCTGGTGGGGGTAGCGGCCCAACGTCTCATCGGGCCGCAGCCCCACGCTCGTCAGCGCCCTCTCGATGAGGTCGTGCTCCTGTGCCCTGGTGCGGGCCAATCCGAACTTGCGGATCGGCACCATCAGCACGTGGTCCACCTTGTAGAAGGGGTTATAGACCTCGAACGGATCCTGAAAGATGGCCTGCACCTCACGCCGGAACTCGGTCCAGGCCGGCTTGGGCAGCGTCCAGAGGTCCTGCCCCTTGTAGAGTACTTGGCCGTTGGTGGGCTCGATGAACCCCAGCATGAGCATGCCCATGGTGGTCTTGCCACTGCCGCTCTCCCCCGCGATGGCCACGATCGTGGGCTGCTCGCCGCCGACCGAGATGTAGTTTTTCTCCAAGGCCACCGTGGAGCGCCGCTTGAAGAGCCCGCCACTGTAGACCTTGGTCACGTCGCGCAATTCCAGGGTTGGCGTCATCGCTACACCTCGTATTTGTGACAAGCAACCCAGCGGCCCGGGCGGATCTCTTGCCAGGTGGGTACCTTGTGCTGGCAGATCTCTTGCGCCTGTGGGCAGCGGGGGTGAAAGAGGCACCCGGGGGGCGGGCTCAGCAGCGAGGGCGTGATGCCCGGGATGCCGCGAAAGACTCCCTTGGCCCCCAGCACCGGTAGGGTGCTGATCAGCAACTGCGTGTACGGGTGCAGCGGTTCCTCAAAGATGGCGTTGACCTCGGCCAACTCGGCGAGACGCCCAGAGTACATCACGGCGAGGTGCTCGATGGACTGGGCCATGAGCCCCATGTCGTGGCCGATGAGGATCATCGAGATGCCCAGCTCCTGTTGCAGGCGCTGGATCGTCTCCATCACCTGGCGCTGCACGACCACGTCCAGGGCGCTGGTGGGCTCGTCGGCGATGATCACCTTGGGCCGCATAGAGATGGCGATGGCGACGCAGACGCGCTGCTTCATGCCGCCGCTCAACTCGTGGGGAAACATGTCGGCCACCTCGGGGCGCAGGTCCACCGCTTCGAGCACCTCCTCGACGCGATCGTTCAGCTCCGCCCTGGAGAATCTGCCGTTGTGGTCCTGGATCCCATCGATGATCTGCTTGCGCACGCGCGCCACGGGATTGAGCGAGTTCATGGCGCCCTGGGGGATCAGGCTGATCTCGTTGAGCCGCACGCGGCGCATGCGGTCCTCCGAGAGGGGCACCAGGTCCGTGCCGTCCAGCACGACCTGGCCCGACTCGATGCGTCCGGGGGGTTTGATCAGCCGCATGAACGCCATGGCCATGGTCGACTTGCCGCAGCCCGATTCGCCCACGAGGCCCATCTTCATGCCACGCGCCACGTCGAGGGTCACCCCATCTACGGCTTTGACGGCGCCCGCCTCGGTATAGTAGTAGACCCGTAGGTCCTGGACGCTGAGGATAGGGGCGCTCATACTCTCCTCCGAAGTCTGGGGTTCGCTAACTCGTCAAGGCCCGCCGATACGAGGAACAGCCCCACGAACAGGATGACGATGATGACGATGGGGTTCATGATCCACCACCACATGCCGCGCACAAAGGCGCCATAGTACATGACCCAGTAGATCGTCATCCCCAAGGTGGGCTCGCGCATGGGCCCCAGGCCGAGGGCTTCGAGGCCGAGCGACGCAAAGATCGCGCCCGTCACCGAGCCTACCAGGCTGGCGCCCAGGAACGGGAGTAGATTGGGCATCAGCTCCTTAAAGATGATCTCCAGGTTGCTCGAGCCGGAGAGCTGCGCCACACGCACGAACGCCCGCTGCTTCATCGTCAGCACCTGCGAGCGGATGACGCGGGCGGGCCACATCCAGGCCAGCAACGCCACCACCAGGGCCATGCCGTTCACGTCGATGCCGCCCTGGAACGTCGAAGCGATGACCACCAGCACCAGCAGGCTGGGGATGGTCAGGAGGACGTCAACCACCCAGCGCACGACGGTGTCGAGGACGCCACCATAGTAGGCTGCCAGGAAGCCCAGGATGGTGCCAAAGCCGAGGCCCAGCGAGCCCGCGACGACGCCGATCTTGGTCGTCAGATAGGTGCCCATGACGCCAACCGCCAGCAGATCGCGCCCCTGGCTGTCGGTGCCAAAGGGATACTCCAACGTCGGAGCCAGGTTAGCGGGCGCCGAGAGCGGATAGGCATCGTTGCCATCCACGAACAGACGCCCGACGAAGGCAAAGAGGAACAGGATGAGCAACAGGATGATACCCACGAGCAGGCGCCCGTTGCGCCTGAGATATCTGATCGCACTGGCTGCCTGTGCCATCTCACTTCCCCTCATAGGTGATGCGTGGGTCCATCAACGGGTAGGTAAGGTCAAGCAACAGCGTGGCCACACCGATTCCGAGGATGACCAGGAACACGATGCCATAGATGACAAAATAGTCGAACTGGCGGATGGACGTAGCCAGCAGCGTGCCGATGCCGGGATAACCAAAGACCATCTCCACCAGGGTGGAGCCCGAGACGAGGAACCCCAGGGAGAGGGCCAGCGACGTCACTTGGGGCAGCATGGCGTTGCGCATCCCATAGCGGTAAAAGATGCGCCCCCCCTTGAGCCCCTTGGCCTCGGCCAGTGTCATATAGTCCTCGCCCTGGATCGTCACCATCATGCCGCGCATGCTCAGCGCGCGCCCGCCAATACCCACGATGACGAGCGACAGGGCGGGCAGCAGCGAGTGTTTGATCACGTCGAGGTAGAAGGAGAGCTCGTGGGAGGGCACCGTGCCGATGGTATAGCCGCCCGAAAGCGGGAACAGCTTGGCACGAAACGCCAGCAGGTAGATCAGCACCAGGCTGAAAATATAGTGGGGCACAGCTGACACAGTCATCAGCGGCGCCACCAGGTACTCCAGCCAGCGAGGCGATCGCGGCCACGCGATGAGCGCCCCCAGGATGGTGCCGATGACAAAGGAGATGAGCGTCGTCGTCAGGAGCAGGCCGATGGACCAGGGAAGGGCATCGGCGATTTGGCTCATCACCGTCTTGGGAAAGTTGGCCAGGGAGACGCCCAGATCAAGGCGCGCCATGTCCTTGAGATAGCTCCAATACTGCTCGTGCAGGGGCTTGTCAAGGCCAAACTTTTCCTCGTAAGCCGCGATCATCTCCTCAATGCCCGCTTCGATGTATCCGCCCTGGGTGGACATCTGGATGAGTTTCTCGCGGATCGGGTTGCGCGGGGAGATGCGAGGCAGGAAAAAGGTCAGCGTCGCGGCTGCCCAGATGACGAGGAACAGCATCAGCAGCCGTCGAAGAAAGTACATCACTCGCACCGCAGGCCTCACTTTCAGCGGACCGATGCCTGGGAAGCAGGGAGTCCCCGCGTCCCGTGGGAGGCCGAGGCAAGATGCGCCCCATCGCCCGCTCACTGGTGGGCGCTCCGCAGGGCCACACGGGGCATGCCATCGGGCCGCGCAGGGTGTCGTTGCCAGAGTATCGCGTCCCCGAGGAGCCCCGAGCAGCGGGGCTCCTCGCGGGGATAGCAGACGGACAGAGGCGACGGCCTTTACTGCACCGGCTTGAGCCGATCGATGATGCGCGGGAACGTCAGGTGCCAGAAAGCGCCGTTCAGGTACTCGTCCTCCTCCCAGGGCCAGCCGGTCCAGTAGGTGAGGTTCATGGGGATGCGGTGGTACCACTGGATGATCGGCAGGCTGGGTAGCTCCTTCAGCCAGATGGCCATCGCCTCGCGGAACAGCTCTTTCACGCGGGGATCGCCCATGGGCACGATGGACATCTCGTCGACGATGGCGTCGTAGGCCTCGTTCTCCCACCGCCACCACTGGTCAGCCGGCTCCCCAGTGGGGGCGCTGCGGGCCGAGGTGTAGATATCCAGCGTCAGGAAGGGGTCGGGGCCAACGGAGCCGCCATGGCCCTGGAGGAAGGCGAGGCCCTCAGCGCCCACGCTGCAGCGATCGCTGTGGTCGGCGCGCATGGTGAACTCGACCTCGAACCCACCCTGGCGGAACTGCTCGGCGAGGATGGGGCCGATGTCGGCATGGATCTGCCAGCCGCCCAACTCGAACTTGAAGCGCTCGCCATTCTTGGTCCAGAACCCCTGGCCGTCCTTGGTGTAGCCGTTCTTCTCCATCAACTCGGCGCTCTTGGCCAGGTTGTACTCGTTGGTCGGGTACTCCTCCATGAGGTCCTCGATCACCTCAAAGAACTGGCGCAGCGGCAAATAGTCGGGGAAGGGCAGCTTGGTGGGCGTACCGGCGTCCTGGCCGTAGGCGACATCCACAGCCTGCTTGCGATCGATGGCATAGCTGAGCGCCCAGCGGATATCGGGATTGTTAAAGGGTTCCTCCTGCACGTTGAAGCCGATGTGGTTTGGCCACCAGTCGATATAGCCGTAGGGCGGCTTCTTGCCTGAGTGGGTGATGACGTTGGGGTTCTGCTCCACGATCGTCTTGATGGTGGCGGGCCGCAGGTCCAGGCAGGCATCCAGCGTGTTGTTGATGGAGAGCTGGGCCGCCTTGGTGTCGTCGGCCATGGGGATGACGAGGATGCGCTCCGGCTCCGGCAGCGGCATGAACCCCGTCTTGGCCGCCCACCAGTCATCGCGGCGGTCGAGGAACTTTTGCGTGTTGGTAAAGTAAGTGTACTTGTACGGCCCCGTCACCACCGGCAGGCCCTGCTCCGCATCAAAGCCCATGAACGCCGTGGGGTCCTCGACGTCCTTGTAGATATGCTCTGGCACGATATAGACGCCGG
This sequence comes from Anaerolineae bacterium, assembly GCA_040768165.1. Lineage (GTDB taxonomy): Bacteria > Chloroflexota > Anaerolineae > UBA1429 > UBA1429 > DUUT01. The sequence continues at coordinate 167,849 of JAXGNH010000013.1, read as the reverse complement.
TGTCGAACTTGAAGGTCAGGTAGTCAAAGAAAAAGCGGGGCTGCGGCGTATTGAAGACGATCTTGACGGTGAAATCGTCCGGCGCCGTCGCCTCCTTTACCCACTGCGCCACGCGACCCGAGTTGCGCAGCAGGGGCGCATGCTGCGCGAGCATCTGCAGGGTAAAGACGATGTCCTTGGCGGTAAAGGGGGTGCCGTCGCTCCACTCGACGCCTTTGCGTACGTTGAGCGTCAGTTCGGTGGAATCGGCATTGTACTCATGGCTCTCGACCAGCCAGGGATAGTACTCGTCGGCAAAGGCGGAATAGTATTCACACCCCTCGATACAAGCGGCATCGCCGTTCTGGTGGGTGTAGCCCGTCGCGTAGGGGTTGCCAATGCCCGCATCCGTCCAGGTGCCGCCGCTGCCGCCAAAGTAGATCACCAGGGTGCGCTCGCGCGCCACGTTGCGGATGCCCACCTCTTTCTCGACGACGGTGGTGACTTCTTTCTCGACCTCTACTTCCTTCTCGACGACGACGGTCTCCTTCACCACCTGGGCCTCGCCGGGGACGACCACCGTCTCCTTGACGATCTTTTCCACCACCTTGGGCTGGCAGGCTGCCAGCATGGCGCCGGCACCGGCCAGGCCGGCGATCGCCATGAAATTCCTGCGCGTGACCTTTTTCTGGGACATAGCTCCTCATCCTCCTGTCGATTACCGTTCGTTCTCGCCCGATGCGCCGCCGTCGTGCCCGGCGCCGGGCGACGCGAGAATGACCCACGTGCGCCGCCGGGGCCCTGGGTCTCAAGCCCCGACCAGAACGGACGATCACCCGACGTTTCCTGCCGCCTCACCCCCTTCCTTGGCCCATACTCCGCCGGAAATGCAAACAGGCAGGACACTAGGCTGATATTCTCAGCCCAGCGTCCTGCCTGTATCACGGCTGCTGGTCGTAGCGTACGTCACCCTGGGGCCCCCAACCGCACGGTTGTGCTAGCTGCTCGCGGTCGACATCGATCGGAACACAAGGGTCACACGGGTCAAAATACGAGGGGCGCCTTCGCCCCCGTACACTATAGCAGCAAGGCGGCTATCGCTGGATGTAAGGGTCCATAACGCGCGGCACGATGAGGATGCCTATCTACCCCACGCCTGACAGCCGCCATCGTATACCAGTGTCATCGCTTTGTCAAGCATCTCGCGCCCCCTGCACCTGCCATCGGCCTGTCACCCTCCTGACGCGCCACTGGCGAGCGCTCGCGACGTGTGCTACACTGGCGCCGCGCTACGCATCTCGCCAGAGGCCCACGCCACTATGACGCTTCAACGCTATCCCCTGACCATCGACGGCGACTCCTGGGAGGTCGGCACCGCCGGCGAATTCGCCATCGCGCTGGATGTGCTCCAGGGGCACCACGACCGCGCCGTGCTCGAGCAACTGGCGCCGCACCTCGCCGATGTCATCGCCACACCCGGCGGCCTCATGACTATCCTCCGCGCGTTGGCCCCGAGCGACCGCCTCTACCTCATCGAGGCCCTCGGCCCCCGGCTGGTCGACTGCCTCCACGGCGCCGGCGCGCTCCGCGATATCCTCGCCATGACGGCCGAGCTGGAGGTGGAGCAGCGCCTGCTGGAGACGCTGGGCCCCACCGGCCTGCGCCGCCTCATCCAGACGGCGGGCGAACTCGCCGAGGTGCTGGAGTGGGTCTACGGCGACTGCGACCGCCTGGTGCTGGACCTGTTGGGCGCGGCGTGGGTGCGCCGCCTGCTGAGCAACGGCAGCGACCTGAGCGTCGTGCTGCACAGCCTCAGCCCGGCGCAGCAAGAGGGACTGCTGGACGAGTTGGGGTGGGACGATGTGGCCGCGCTGGTGGTTGGCCGGCAGGACCTCGCCCTCCTGCTGCGCGCCCTTCCGAGCCGCCTCAGCCGATGCCTTCTCGACCATGTGCCCGGCCCGCGCCTGGCGGCGCTGGTCGGCGGCCAGCGCGACTGGGAATACCTCTGCGCCCGGCTCGAGACGGACGAGATCGCCGACCTGGTGCGGCGTGTCAAGGAGCTTCACCATGCCGAATGAACAGATCGCCACCTGGACGCGCGATGCGGCCAAGCCGGGCTCCCTGGCGCCGCTGCGAGGCAGCAAGTACCGCCTCATCGACGCCCACCTCCACGTGGTGAATTTCGCGCAAGAGACCCCGGGCGGCGAGGCGCTCCTCGAGGCCATGGACCGCGCCAACGTGGGACGCGCCGTGGTGTTCGGCCTGCCGGTGGCCAAGGCTTGGGCCGAGTGCGACCGCGAGCCGCCCGACTATTACCTGGCCAACGACGCGCGCTGCTACTACTATGGCTACACCGACGTGGTGGTGGCCGAGTTGGTGCGCTCCCTGCCGCCGGAGGGGCGCGAGCGCCTCTACCCGCTGATGTGTGGGTTCAACCCCACCGATCGCCTGGCGCTGCGCGACGTGGAGCGGCTCTACGCCCAGTATCCCGACGTGTGGAGCGGCATCGGCGAGCTGCTATTGCGCCACGACGATCTCACGGCCCTCACCTACGGCGAGGTGGCCCGCGCCAACCACCGCGCGCTGTGGCCGATCTACCAGTTCGCCGCCGACCACGACCTGCCGGTGCTGGTGCACCAGAACGTCACCTCGGTGTCCAAGAGCGACCACCCGGTGTACCTGTACGAGTTCGAGGAGGCGCTGCGCGACTTTCCGCGCACGCGGTTCATCCTGGCGCACTGTGGCATGTCGCGCCGGGTCGACGTGCCCTTTTACTACCAGATGGTGGAGCGGCTCCTGGAGCAGTACCCGCTGCTGGTGGTGGATTACTCGTGGATCATTTATGACGTCTCTATCTGCCCCAACGGCCGGCCCGACGCGGGGTGGCTGGACCTCACGGAGCGCTACAGCGACCGCATCTGCCTGGGGTCGGACCTGGTGACGCGCTTTGAGCGGCTGGGGCCCGAGCTGCAGCGCTATGACGCCTTTTTGGATCAACTGAGCGACGAGGCGCGGGCGAACGTCTGCTGGCGCACCGCCGAGCGCGTGTACGGCAGGAGCAAGGGCGCCCTGCAGCGCCCCCGCCCGCAGGTCGCGCACCCGCTGGCCGAGGAGGAGGCCGCCTCCTGAAGAGGAGACCTCCTCCTGAAGCGCCACGAGGGCGCCAAATGCCTTGACACGCGCTAGCCGCTACCGTATACACATTGCAGTTGCCTGGTACCCCGGCAGTGGTCGCCTCCGCGGCGCTGCCCATATCCCACAAGTAGGGGCATGCTATGAAGCACCGCACGCACCGTGGCGTTCTTGCGCTCGCCACACTACTCGTCATCACGACCATGGTGGGTGGAGGGCCCTCCGCGCTGATGGGGGCTGTGCTGGCCGAGCCTCCGACGCCCGCCGCCGGCATGGTCACCCTGGAGGGGCCCATGCTCTCCAGTCTCTTCCCGACGTTCTGGGCCATCAGTGACAACAACACCTCCGGCGCCAGTCTGGCGGTGGATGCTGCCGGCGGCGTCCACGCGGCCATGTCGGGCTATACTGCCGTGCCCGGCAACATCTATCCCGTGTACTATGGCTACTGTGCGGAGAACTGCGCCGATGCCGCCAGTTGGGGCTGGACCATCGCCGGCCAGGTGGGCATGGGCGCCTCGGACTGTGATGGCGTGCGTTTGGCCCTCGATCCCCAGGGGCGGCCGCGGCTCATGTGGTACTACCTCCAGAGCCCCGGGGCTGGCCTGGGGTACTGGGAGTACGCCGAGTGCGACGCCAACTGCCTCGACAACGCGTCGTGGAAGGTCGTGGACGCCATCACCGTGAATCCCGTGGCCTTTCCGTGGCGGGGGCGCTACTTTGCCCTCGATCCCCAGGGGCGGCCGCGCTTCGTCTATCGCGAGGTCAACGCCTGGGAGGGCCGCACCGGCACGTACTATCGCTACTGCGACGCGAACTGTGCCGATGAAACTGACGGCACATGGCACGAGTACCGCCTGAACGAAGAGTTCCTGTCCGACACCTCCCTGGCGTTCACGTCGTCCGGCCTGGCCCGGCTGGCCTACCGCACGGGTGACTATTTGGCGTACTATGAGAACCTCGATGGCGCCAACTCGTGGAGTGGCGGCTTTTTCTTTGACCTTGGCTCCGGCGCCTCCTTTGCACTCCGTGTCGATTCGCAAGATCGCCCGCGCCTGGCCATCTATAACGGCTATCGCGATGGGGGGCCGGATGACGACCGACTCTCCTACGCATGGTGTCAGACCGGCTGTGACGTTGTAGAGAACTGGAATGTACACGACCTGGGGCTGCCCGAGGACTATGGCAAGGACGTCGACCTGGTGCTCGACGCCCAGGATCGGCCGCACCTGGCCTACAACGTGGACTATATCGGGTCGCCGAGCGTAGCTGGTCTGGGCTATGCCCGCTGTTCCGACGGCTGCGAGACCGACGCCCCTTCCTGGCAGGCGGGGATGATCGAGACGAGCGACGCCCTCGATGCCGCCGAACCCATCCCGCCCACCACGCAGGGATGCTACTCGTTCTGGCTGGACGTGGGCGAGCGGCCGTCGCTGGCCATCGACGCCGCGGGGAACGTGCGCATCGGCTATAACTGCGTGCACTACCAGGGGGGCGGCGCCTGCTCTCGCGTGGACTACGATATCCACCTCGTGCGCCTTGCAGCCATGGACACTGACGACGGTGGTGGTGATGACGGAGGCGGCGATGACGGCGGTAACACCCCACCGCCCGATCAGACCGAAAAGCTCTACGTCCCCATGATACGTACGAGATAGACGAAACAAGGGGGAAAGATGACATCCCTGGCCGAACGGATGCAGCATGACTGGGAGAACCCCGCCGTGGTGGGGCGCAACAAGGAGCCCGCCCACGTACCGTTGGCGCCTTACGGCACGGCGGAGGCCGCCCTGGCGCGCGACGTGACCCAGCGCGACGCCTCGCCCTACGTGCAGTCACTCAACGGCGACTGGCGCTTTTTCCTGGCGCCGAACCCCGCGGCGACGCCCGAGGGGTTCCAGCGCGCCGCGTTCGACGACGGGGCGTGGGGCGCCATCCCCGTGCCGAGCAACTGGGAGATGGAGGGGCACAGTTACCCCATCTATGTCAATGTGCAGTACCCCTTCCCGCCGGACGAACTTCCCTGCGTGCCCGAGGACGACAACCCCACCGGCTGCTACCGCACCACCTTTACCGTGCCCGAGGGTTGGGAGGGGCGGCGCGTGCACGTGGTGTTCGAGGGGGTCTCCTCCGCGCTGCACCTGTGGGTGAACGGCGCCGAGGTGGGCTACAGCCAGGATAGCTGCCTGCCCGCCGAGTTCGACCTCACCCCCCACCTGCGGCCGGGCGAGAACGTGCTGGCGGCGCGGGTGCTGCGCTGGTCCGACGGCTCGTACCTGGAGGATCAGGACCACTGGCGGATGAGCGGCATCTACCGCGACGTCTACCTCCTCGGCCTGCCGCCCGCCCACATCCGCGATTACCGTGTCGTCGCCGACCTCGACGACGCCTACCGCGACGGCACGCTGCGCGTGCGCGTGGCGGTGCGCAACCGCGGCGACGATCCCTTGCAGGGATGGCGCGTGGCGGCGACCCTGACCGACGCCGACGGGCGCACGGTGGTGGAACCCCTGATGGCGTCCGTATCGGTGGCCGCCGGCGGGGAGGCGAGCCTCGAGTTGGAGGCCGCGGTGGCCGCCCCGCATAAGTGGTCGTCCGAGGATCCCTACCTCTATCGCCTGGCGGTGGCGCTGGAGGACGCCGCCGGGCGCACGGTGCACGCCGAGGGGGGGCGCGTCGGGTTCCGCCGGGTAGAGCTGAGGGACGCCCAGCTGCTCGTGAACGGCGTGCGGCTGCGCATCGGCGGCGTGAACCGCCACGAGCACGATCCCGAGCGGGGCAAGTCGGTGACGCTGGAATCGATGCTGGCCGACATCCGCCTGATGAAGCGCCACAACATCAACACCGTGCGCACCTGCCACTATCCCGACGATCCCCGCTGGTACGACCTGTGCGACGAGTACGGCATCTATCTCATCGACGAGGCCAACATCGAGTCCCACGGCGTGTGGGGGCGACTGGCCAACGACCCCGCCTGGAAGGATGCCTTCATGGAGCGCGGCATCCGCATGGTGGAGCGGGACAAGAACCATCCCAGCGTCATCGTCTGGTCGCTGGGCAATGAGTCGGGGTTCGGCCCCAACCACGTGGCCATGTCCGACTGGATGCACGCCTACGACGCGACGCGTCTCGTGCACTACCATCCGGCGGTGGACCATCCCTCCGTCGACATGATCAGCCTCATGTATCCGCCGCTGGACCGCGTCATCGGCATGGCGCAGGTCGAGGGGGAGACGCGCCCCGTCATCATGTGCGAGTACGCCCACTCCATGGGGAACAGCACCGGCAACCTGCGCGAGTACTGGGACGCGGTGGACGCCTACCCCCGGCTGCAGGGCGGGTGCATCTGGGACTGGGTGGATCAGGGCCTCCTGCGACACACCGCTGAGGGCGAGCCGTGGTACGCCTACGGCGGCGATTTCGGCGACGTGCCGAACGACGACAACTTTTGCATCAACGGCCTCATCGCGCCCGACCGCACCCCCCACCCGGGCCTGCGGGAGTACAAGAAGGTGCTGGAGCCGGTGCGCGTCGAGCCGGTGGACCTGGAGCGCGGCGTGCTGCGGGTGACGAACCGCTACCAGTTTATAGACCTGAGCCACCTGGACATCGACTGGTCACTGTGGGTCGACGGTGAGGTGGTACAGCAGGGGAGCCTGCCCCGCCTGAGCACCCCGCCGGATGGGAGCGAGACGATCACCGTACCGCTGAGCCGGCCGGCGCTGCCCCCCGGCGGCGAGTGCTGGTTGCGCGTCGGTTTCCGGCTGGCGGCCCCGACCCTCTGGGCCGATGCCGGTCATGGCGTGGCGTGGAGCCAGTTCCGCGTCCCCTTTTCGGCGCCCAAGCCGCAGACGCTGGCCCTGGCGGCGATACCGGCGCTGCGCGTGGCGGAGGACGCCGACGCCATCACGGTGCTCGGGGAGGGATTCGAGATCGTCTTTGGCCGCGCCGAGGGCACCATCCGCTCCTGGCGCTACCGCGGCGTCGACCTGCTGGTCGCGGGGCCACGCCTGAACATCTGGCGCGCGCCCACGGACAACGACGCGCGGCGCATGGCCGATATCTGGCGCCGCTTCGGCCTCGACCGTCTGCGCCACCTGGTGCGCGAGGTATCGGTCGTGGCGCCCGGCGTAGCGGGCGGGCGGGATGACCGGGCGGTGGTGATCGAGGCGCGATCCTTCGTCTCGGCGCCCGACACCACCCGGGGATTCGGCACGCGCTATCGCTACACGGTGTACAGCAGCGGCGACATAGTGCTCGAGACCGAGGTGCGCCCCGACCACTATATGCCGGCGTTGCCGCGGGTGGGGCTGACGATGGCGCTGCCCGCCGGGTTCGAGGGGTTCTCCTGGTACGGCCGCGGCCCCCACGAGAGCTACTCCGACCGCAAGGAGAGCGCGGCGGTGGGGCTCTATGGCGGTACGGTGGACGCCCAGTACCACCCGTACATCACGCCGCAGGAGACGGGCAACAAGACGGACGTGCGCTGGGCGGCGCTGGCCCGCGAGGATGGCGTGGCGCTGCTGGCGGCGGCCGTGCTGGCGGGCGAGCCGGAGCTGTTGAACGTCAGCGCGCTGCACTATACCGCCGACGATCTCACGGCGGCGCGCCATACGTTCGAGCTGACGCGCCGGCCCGAGACGATCCTGAACATCGACCTGCTACAATCGGGCCTCGGCGGCGAGAGCTGCGGGCCCGCCACCCTGCCCCAGTACCTGGTGCCGGCGATAGAGCGCACCTTCCGCGTGCGCCTGCGCCCCTACGTCGAGGGCCAGGCGACGCCCATGTCTCTGGCGCGACAGATGCTCGAGGAGAGATAGCGGCTAACCACCAAGACACCAAGAGCACCAAGGGACACTAAGGAATAGGATTATACGATAGGCGATATGGGGAGCCCGGAGGTGGGAAAGATCATTACTCCGGCCAACGCGGGAGCCGATACAGACGGGGTTCGTTAGCCCAACCTGGGATCTGTTTTCTCTGTGTCCTCTGTGGTCTCTGTGTGCTCTGTGGTAATGACCCCTTGGTGCTCTTGGAGTTCTTGGAGCCTTGGTGTTTATTCCTCAGGAGGGAATCATGGCATTCAACGGTCTTGGGATGCACATGGGGAACTTGGCGCGGCTGTCGAGCGCCAAGACACGGTCCATCAGCCCGGAGAATTTCGACGGCGCCAAGGGCCGGGGCGGGATGGCCCTGGAGGGCACCGGCGCCGCCTGCGCCCGCGACCTCGGGCAGGGGTGGAAGATCTCACCCTCCATCCGCATCGCGCCCGGCGAGACGCGGGTGCTGGCCGACATCGAGGGCCCCGGCGCCATCCAGCACATCTGGATGACGCCCACCGGCCACTGGCGCTACAGCATCCTGCGCGTCTACTGGGATGGCTCAGAGACCCCCGCCATCGAGTGCCCCGTGGGCGACTTTTTCGCGTGCGGCTGGAACAAGTACGCCCAGGTATCGTCGTTGGCGGTGTGCGTGAACCCCGGCAGCGCCTTCAACTGCTACTGGGAGATGCCCTTCCGCCGCTCCTGCCGCATCACGATGTCCAACATCGGCTTCAACGAGATGACGCTGTACTACCAGATCACCTACGCCCTCACCGAGGTGCCGGAGGACACCGCCTACTTGCACGCCCAGTTCCGGCGCGTCAACCCGCTGCCGTACAAGGAAGTCTACACCATCCTCGACGGCGTGCGCGGCAAGGGCCACTATGTGGGCACCTACATGGCTTGGGGCGTGAACAACACCGGCTGGTGGGGCGAGGGCGAGATCAAGTTCTTTCTGGACGGTGACGACGCCTTCCCCACCATCTGTGGCACTGGCACGGAGGACTATTTCTGCGGCTCGTACAACTTTGACGTGGGGAAGGAGAACGGCGGCTACCGCGAGTTCACCACCCCCTACTCCGGGCTCGCCCAGGTGATCCGCCCCGACGGCCTGTACCAGTCGCAAACGCGCTTTGGCCTGTACCGCTGGCACATCACCGACCCGATCCGCTTCGAGCAGGACCTGCGGGTGACGATCCAGGCCCTAGGGTGGCGGAGCGAGAGGCGCTACCTGCCGCTGCAGGACGACATCGCGTCGGTGGCGTTCTGGTACCAGACCCTCCCCACCGCCCCCTTCCCCCCGCTCCCCGACCGCGACACGCTGGAGGTCGTGTAAAGGGGATATGGAACGCGGATGAACGCGGATACGGCGGATCTCCGCGGATGAATCACGTATCAGAGGGACGCAGGGAAGAGGTGAGTTGTCTTCCCTGCGTCCCTCTGTATTCCCTGGTTTTACCCATCAGAATCCGCGTTCATCCGCGTTCCCTTCCTTTCCCGCCCCGCTACCCTGGCGAGGTTCGCGCGTAGAGAGTGGGAGAAACCGTGTTGGACACCGCTGGAGGTGCGGAATGAATACGAAACGGCTCTATCGCAGCCGTACGGAGCGCATGATCGATGGCGTGTGCGGGGGCGTGGCCCAGTACATGGGCGTCGACCCCACCCTGGTGCGGCTGGCGTTCGTCGCCATTTCCTTGGCCTACGGCTCGGGCCTGCTCATCTATCTACTGGCCGCGATCATCATCCCCCTCGAGCCCAAAGAGCCGTTCGAGATTTAGCCCCGGCGGCGCGCATTTCCCCCTATCCTCGGCGCCGCGCATGGAGTAGAATAGGGATAGGGTACGTACGTTTACCTGGAGGTGTACGATGGATACGCCAAAGCGGCTATATCGGAGCCGGAGCGATCGCATGATTGCCGGCGTGTGTGCTGGCCTGGGCAAGTACTTTGGCATCGACCCCACGCTAGTGCGGCTGGCGTTCGTCATCCTGGCCCTGGCGGGGATGTCGGGCGGCCTGGCCTACATCATCATGTGGATCGTCGTCCCCGAGGAGCCGGAGCCAACGCCGCCGTTCGGCAGCTGACAGCGAGCATTGCCGCATATACCGACTACCGACGAACGGTAAATCCTAGGACCAGAACGGTACAACCGCAGAGACCGCAGAGAGCGCAGAGATTAGGATCTTTTTCCTGTTCTCTGCGCTCTCTGATCTCTGCGCTGAATGGTCGGTCGCGTGATGCGAGTATCACTCCATGCGGGTGAAGCGGAACGCGATGACCGGCACGGCGGGGACGTTGCCGATGGGCTGGAACGCTTTCTCCTGGACGGTGGCATAGTACGGGTTGGCATACACCGCGGGCAGGCCGCCCGACAGGTAGGCGTTCACCAGGGACGTCCACGCCGCCGGCCGCAGGTAGATCTGGTTGGTGATCAACGCCTGCGTGCCGTCGCTGCTGTGCTCCTGACACACGTCCGTGACGCACGACACCCACCCCACTTGCTTGCGCACCACGATCTTGCCCTTCCAGCCGCCCGGGGGCGCCGCCTTGAGCGCGGCAATCGCCTCGGGCGACGACAGGAACCCCACTTCCGCCACGTACTGGTGGCCGTCGCCGGCCGCCGCCCACACCCCTTGGTTCTCGACGCCCATCCAGCCGCCATCCCAGCCGTACTCAAAGATCACCTCCACCGGGCCCTGGCGAGGCGGCGCTTGCGTCGGTGCGCCCGCCGCGGCGGTTGGCTGGGCGGGGGCAGCCGTCGCCTGGGCCACGATGGCCCCGGAGGTGGTGGCCACGTCGTCCAGATAGATGACGCCGCTGCTCGCCTGGCCGTCTGGCACGCCATCCACGAGGAGGGCATACAGGGAGGCGGGATAGTCGAGGCGACCGTTGTCGCTGCCGCTGATGGTGACGTTGGGCCAGCCGCGGGCATCGTCGAACCAGGCGGTCATCTGCGCCCAGCCCTGATGCGCGACGCGCCCAAAGGTGTACTGGCGCACCTCGCCAGCGGCGTCCCGGATCCAGGCATTCAAAAAGTGCCCCGAGCCATCGCCGTACACCCACGCCGCCAGGCCGGTGGGCTCGCCGCCGAGCGCAATGGACGGCCGCGCCACCAAGACCACATAGTTGTTGTTCGCAGCCGGGAACGCGTACGCCAGCCGCCCGGCGTATGCGCCGGTGCGAACCTGCTCGGTCGAGCGACCGATCTCCCCGTGGGGCTCGTCGCCGCGACGCCAGTCGCGCTCCCCCTCAAAGCTCAGGATCACACCGGGCGCCGCGGGCGCGGTCGTGACCGTGGGGGCCGCCGTGGCCGCCGGCACGGCGGTGGTGCTGGACGCCGCCGTCGGTACCGCGGTTATCGGCTCCTCAGACGTCGGGGCATCGGTGGCCGGGGCCGGCTCCGTAGGCGCGACATCAGCGGGGACCGGCGTGGACGTGATGGCCGGCGAGGTTGGCGTGGGCGCGGCCGGCGTGGGGCTGGGGATCGGGTCCGCCGCCGGCACCGTCGGGGACGGCAACAGGATGGCGATTGCGGTCGGCAGGGGCGCGATGCCGGTCGTGGGTGTCGTCGTGGCATCGCCACGGCCCGCGACGCGAGACAGCGCAGCGCGCAGGTCGGGCACGAGCACCAAGGCGCCGGTGCCCACCACCACCAGGCCGGCCAGCACCCCAATGAGCGCCGGAAGCCAGGTCGCCCCGCCCCCACCCTTCTTCGCCGGCAGTGGCGGAGGCGGGGGGCGCCATGCGGGCGTCGGCGCGGGCGTGACGGGCATGTCAGGCGTGTACGCCGCCGGTGCTTGCCCCAATGCCGGCATTGGCTGGCCGCACACGGTACAGAAGCGGCTCCCCTCATCGACCGCCGCGCCGCACTGCGGGCAGAGGCGCGACGCCGCGGGCGGGGCGACCGGCGCACTCACCGGTTCCCCGCAGGCGGCACAAAAGCGCGATCCATCGGGCACCTCGGCCCCACAATGGGTACAGCGCATGGTAGCTCACCTTCCCGCGCTAGCGCGCGAGGCTGTCGCGCCCGTGTCATCGTGCTACGACGTACGTCCCCGCCACGCGATCACCCAGGCGCTGCTTTGTGTCCGACGACGACACGAGGATGGCGCCCAGGATGTAGAGGAGCGGGAGCATATCGATGATGCGCAGCAGGTTGCGGACCAGCGCCCGCCCGAGGCCGATGTTCTTGCCCTCGGCGTTTACCACCCGCATCCCCAGGATGAGCTTGCCGATGGTGCCGCCGAACAAACCCTCAAAGACGATGGGATAGCCCCAGCCCAAGGCGATCACCAGCAGCGCCGGCGTGCCCGATAGGGCGTAGGCGAGTTCGCCACTAGCCAGCGCCTCGGGGTCGAGCCCGCCACCCAATAGACCGCTGACGAGTCCCAGGGCGATGCTCGTGAGGATACCATCCAAGAGGGTGGCGAAAAAGCGCGGCATCACCCCCTTGTACTCCATGGCGGGCGCGGCGCCGTATCCGGCGGCGCCATAGTCGACGGCGTAGGGGGCGGGCCCAGTCGCCGGCGGGGGAGGCCCCCAGGCGGCGCTCGCCGGGGCGGGCGGCGAGCCGTAGGCCGGCGGGGGATAGCTCGGTTGCGCCGGCGGAGGAGGGCCATAGGCGGGCGCCTGACCTGCGGGTGGCGGCGGCGAGGCGGGCACACTGTCGAAGGAGGGGGGTGGCGGAGGCGCGAACGCATCCCCGTATGAAGGTGACGCCGGCGCCCCACCGCCGACGCGAGGCGCTTGCGCCGCGCCGGTCGGCAAGGGGGAGCCGCATTGGGCGCAGAATCGTGCCTGGTCGGGGTTCCGTTGGCCGCATTGAGGGCAGAACATGGGTATGCTCCTTGCGCGTGAGATACGATGTGTCGCGAGCGGGAATCGCCACGGCGCTCTTGAGGCGCCGCGGGACGGACGGCGTCCGTCCCCCACACCGAACACCGGGTGGCCTCCTAGGCGCTCGACGTCGTCTCGCTCCAGGTCCATCCCCTATGCGAGACGTGCGGCGCCCTCACGAACATGTAGGGCGCGCACGCCGGTGCGCGCCGCCCGAGGGGCCTTGACTCATGGATGTCGAGGTTCCTCGCGTCCGCGCGGAACGACGGGCGTGGCGGCGCCACGCGTACGCCCGTGCGCGCCGGGCGCCGCGCGCCGCGCTTTGTCCTTTCGTCGCTTTCGCGTTTGCGCGATCAAGGCGCACCCGGAACGACGCCTTGGCTATCCGCGCAGCAGGCGCGCCAGCCTTCCGAGAAGTGGGCTGGCCCACACGACCCGGCCCAAGAGGTCGTCCTCCGACACGACGAACGGGTCGGGGGAGGCGTTGGCGTCCCCCCGCGTGCGGACCCCATCGCCCTCGCGCCCCACGATGCGATGCACGATAACGCGCCCAGCCGGCCGTTGCCGGTAGGCGACGATCTCGCCGACGGCTGGCTCTTCCCCCAGCGGCGCCACGGCGACGACACTGCCCGCCGGCACGGTGTATCCCATGCTGTCGCCGCACACCAGGTAGAACCGCCAGGGGGGTCGCGCGCGACGCTCCGTCAGGACTCCTCCTCCTCGGGCGCCATGCGCCCCTCCACCCGCAGGAAGGTGGCGTAAAAGCCGTCCCCGGCCGTCCCTGTTACGCCCTTGGGGGCGTGCCCCGGCGTCAGGTTCACCGGTTTGAGCTTCTCTACCTCCTCTTCGCGGCGGATGGCACCGCCGCCCCAGGTGCCTTTTTCCGGCCACTGGTAGGCGCGCTGCACGCCCATGGCGTGGGGCGTGGTGCCAAAGGTGAATGAGCCTGTCCCACGCAGCTTGACCCGCACCCCCTGCTCGGTGCGCCCGCGCACGTCCAGCCCCTCCGCACCCTCAGCCGCCGAGACGTGGGCCAGCGTCACATTCACGGCCACTTGGCGATCGTCCACCGTGGCGCCGGTGTTGGCGTCGGTTAGATCTACCAGGGTGAACTCGCACGTCATCTCTATCGGCGCGGGCAGATGGTTGGTCACGCCGAACGTCTTGACCGCCGTGGCATCGCTCGACTGCTCCACCTGGTACGCGGTGGGAATCTCGCCGCTCTCGGCGTTGGCGTTCTGCCACAGCCCGACACCACGCCCCTCGTCGGGAGCGTAGAGGCTCTCGAACCAGTCGGCCATCAGCGCCGCGCAGCGGGCCGCGGCGCGTGGCGCCGTCTCGTTGTACTGGGTCCGGAGCATGCTAGGAGGCAGGCAGAAGGGCATGGCGGGCTTGAACGCCAACGCCAGGCGCCTCTCGTCGGCCCCATAGCCAATGATGTACTCCCTCAGTGCCTCTGTGGTGTCCGACGTGCTTCCGGCCACCTCCAGCAGGCGCTCCAAGTCCATCGCCTCGACCTGCTGTTGGAACTCGACGAACGCCGAGTGACTCCAGCGCGACGTGCTGTAGGGGCTATAGTTCGGACTGGGGTCCGTCATGGCGGCCATGCGCCTCGCCATCGGAATGATGGCCTCCGCGAGGGCGACGAGCCCCGCGTGTGACGTGGCCGCAGCGCCGATCTTGGGGATGATGCCACGATCGATCTCGACAAAGAGTTCCTCATCGTACTGCTTGGCAGCCTCAATCTGGCCTCGCAGGATGGCCGCCTGCGTGCGGTCTCCCGAGTAGGCCGCGAGGCGCCCCTCATAGAGCGACATCGTCACATGGTGATGCTCCACGAGGGTCCGCATGTTGCCCGCCATGGACATGAGGGTCTTGCGGTAACCCTCGACGTTCGGCGCGCACTTGGTCCGGTCCACCGCGCCGCTGCCACGCCACCAGGGCTGCACCATGGTGTCGTCGGGATTGTGCGAGTCGGGGTTGCCGGGGATGGTGCCCAGAGAGTAGAACCCGTCGTGCGACCAAGTCGCCAAGTCGAAGAAATGCTTGAGCGGCGCCACACCCTTGGCCCTGGATCGGAGCCGACCAAACTCTTTTTGCGCCGAGCCATAGAGGCCGCTTCCCACAGTGGCATAGGCGCGCCGCGGCTGATAGGTCCACTTGACGGTGTTGGATGCCTCCGGATCGCCCGGCGGGTTGGTGCTGGCCCAGTCCAACTTGCCGGCCAGCTTCTCCAGGGGGTCGCTCGGCTCACCGTAGGGCTCGGGCAGCTCGATCCCCAGGTGGCTGTCGTCGCGCACGTGGGCCGGCACGGCCATATCCTGCAGCAGGTGCAACACGCGCCCGAGGGCGTAAAAGCCCAGCGCCGGATAGCCCATGCGCACGTAGCGCTGCGCATCGGTGTAGGTATAGTTGCGATCCTCATAGTCAAACGACCAGGTATGGGACGACGGGTCAAGGGCGCGGGTCACGGCGCTGGGCATGGGAGCCACCAGCGTGCCACTGCCGATCTTCTTGCTGACCCAACTGAGGACGTTAGCGATGTACGTCGGCTCGGTCAGTCCCGCCTGGCTGTCGTCGCCCTTCTTCGGGTTGTAAAAGTGGTAACTGCCGTTGGCGCCCGAGATCCCCTCGACCTGCTCCAGTCCCCAGCCTCCCAACTTTTTGGCCGCCAGGAAGGCCCATAGCCAGGGCGTGATGGTGAGTGCCCCGGCCACCAACGCCGCGTCGGCCAGGCTGGACGCCGCCTCGAATTCGTTGATGGCATGCGAGTTCATGTCCTCTTCGATGGCGCCGCGGCGAATCTGCCCGATATACTCGTCCCACAGGTTGTGGCGTTTGTCGGCCAGTTTCCGCAGCACCCAGCCGAACAGGGTCACGGGTCCTCGGGGGGGATCGTCGGCCCGCAGAATGTCCAGCGCCACGCACACCTGCCGATCATGGGTCTCGGGGTTCCAGGCGTGGGCCACGGGCAGGGACCGCGCCCATCGCCGTAGGCCACCCAGCAAGAGCGCGCCGAGGGCTGCGGCGACCAAGCAGAGGATGAACGATATCGACATGGCGCGCCCCCTAATCCTCGATCTCGAGGTAGACGTCGACCTCACGGATGAGCGATTTTTCCACCGCCGGGTTGGTGAGGTCGAGCGCGACGGCATCCTCTTTCATCAGGTCAGTCGGCCCCACGCGCATCTTGAGGTGGGCGATGTACTTGCGTAGGATCAGCCCCACGTTGGCAAAGATGGGCACGCCGCGCCAGAGGCCCTCCTCCTCCCATCCCTCCACCATGCCGTGTTCGCCAACGGCCTCACAGTACAGCAGGCTCTCGGGCGGCTCGCCGGCCTCCCGCCACGGCTTGGCGTGTGGCGCCACATACTCGGATGGGCTGCCTCCCTCGATGCGATCGTCCCCCGCCCCCGTGTCGATCTGCCAGGTATGCCCCGGGGTGTCCCAGCTCTCCGCCGTCTTGAGCGCCAGGGGCAGGCGGGCCCGCGGGGGAACCGTGCCGTCCTGATGGCTCTCGCCGATCACAGAGACGCTGTTCTCCGCGTCCCACTCAAAGCGCGCCAGCGGCAGGTCGCCGAGATGGCCCTTGGGGTCCAGGCTGGCCGCCGGCCGATCCCCCAGGTAGACGGCGATGGGCTGTGCCTGCGCCGCGATGTCAAAGAAAGCCGCCTGGGTGCCCAGGTAGGGGCTGGTGGTGACGGCGGCAAAGCGCAGCGGCACGTTCCCCTCCGAGCCGTCGTACGACACCTCGACCACCGGCTTGAAGCAGTGTTGCGTGCCATAGATCTGGAACTCGGCCGCCAGGGTCTCCTCCGAGGTGCTTTCGGCCAGCTTGACCGGCTCGGCGTCGAGGCCCAGCTTTTTGCACTTGTCCAGGATCAGGAACCGCGCGCTGATGTCAAACATCCACCCCTCGGGCGGCGTGCACTCGACGGTCATAGGGTTGAGGGCCGAGAAATCGGTCTCTGCGCTGGCGAGGCGCACTGGCTTGTCCTGCCGCACCGTCCACGTGAGGCGCGGGGGGATGACCTGGTACACCACCCGTTTGCGGAGCAGCTGCGTCGCGGCGCGCATCACGCCAAAGGGCATCATCCCCGCGGCGCTGATGGCGGCCGTGGCGGCGGTTGGCATCATGTTGACCTCGACGGTCACGTTCACCTTCAGGGGGTTCTCGGGCGCGCGCTGGGGCGGCTTGGCGTTCTCACTGTACTCGCCGATCCCAGGCGTCACCTGCGGCGGGCGCGACGGCCCCATGATGATCGTCGCCGGGCCAAAGGGCTCCTTCTTGACCTTGACCGGCACGCGCCAGGCGAAATCGCCCGCGGGCTCGGGGGCCTCCATCTCGAGCACGTCCGGCTCGGCGGTGACCGAGATCCAGTCGGGCTGGATCTCCACCGGCTCCTTCTGGCCCGTCTGGCGATTCAGGACGTACACCACCACGTGGAGCGGGTCGCACTCCCACGCATTCCCCTCCCAGGTGATCCGCTTCTGCACCAGGTTGGTCGCATCCATGTCAGGTCACCTCGAGGATGTATTGCGACGACGTCAGGGAGAGGGCTACCGGCGCACCCACCGACTGCCCCTCGAACGTGGCCGCTACGTACACGGTGACGGTCTCGGGCATGGAGGACTCGGGCGGGGGCTGCACCGTGTCGACGGCGGCGATGCGACTGCCGTAGCGCATCCCCTGGTCGCTGGGGGTCACCCACCCCTGCCCGGAGGTGAGCTGGAAGCGGATGCTCTGCGTCGCGGCGGGAAGTTCGCCCTTGCCCACCTCGATGCAGCGCCCATAGATAAAGAGGCGGTCCCGCGCGTCGACGTTCAGCTCGGTGCGCTCTGCACCGGAGGCGTCGCGCGTGTCGATCTGTAGCTGCAGCTGCCGAGGCTCTTGCTCTTCGCCCTCGCCATCCTCGGGCGGTTGTTGGCCGTCCTGAGGTTGCAGCACGGTGCGCACGATCTCTTGCCCGTTCACCAGCACCGTCACCACCACGGAGGTGACACCGGCGATCACCTGGGCCGTGCCGGGGGTGCGCAGGCAGTCGTTGGCGTTCAGGGGATCGCGAAAGCAATCGTCGGCCAGGGCGGGCGCCGCCCAGGCCAGGAAGAGGAGCACAACCCAGGCGACGAGGCGAAGCAGGGCCCGGGGGCGGGATAGGGATATCATCGCGCACCTCCCGGCTGCCCGGCACGCGTGGGCGCCGCCTTGCGGCCCGTCACCGGCGTGCGGATGATGACGTACGACGCCAGCGTGCCCCAGATGGTGCTGAGGCGCAGGTAGGGGTATTCCGTCTGCTTGCCATAGAGGAGGGTCGCCACGACAAAGGGCGCCGCCAGCCCCGCGCCGATGAGGATGATGCGCGGTATCTTGCTCCGTATGGGGTCGAATACGCTCAGCAGGCGATCGATGGGGCCGCGCAGGGCCGTGATCAGGATGGGCAGCGCCACCATGATGATGGGCGTGACGAAATCTAGCCCCTCACGCGAGCTGCGAATGGAGGAGTAGAGGAACCAGAGGACGCCGGCGATCCCCCCGCCGACGATGGAGGCGGTGTTGAACCAGCCCTGGGAGCGCTGGGCCAGCGGCCTGTGGCGGTCGTCGGCCGTGGCGCGGGGCGCGCGCGTGGCGGCCTGCGGACGTGCCACGGAGGGGCGCTGTGCGGGCGCGGCGGCCGGCTGCGACCTGGGTGGCGGTCCCGCCGACGCCGTGCGTGAAGGGGCGGCCTGCCAGGCGCGCCCATCCCAGTAGAGCCACGAGCCGTTGGGGTGGAGCTGCCACCACACCCCGCGCTGGTCCTGCACGCGGAGCTGGCCCACCGCCGCCGCGAACTGCTCCTGCGTCATCCATCCGGCATGCACCCGTGCGCGAAGGTCGGCGTACTGCCGCGTTGCCTCATCGAATGTCACGATGTCACCCCCCGCCCGCGATGAATCGCCAATGTGCGATGCGGGTCACGCCGTCCTCCGTGCCGAGCCAGTAGGCGCCATCCGCGTCCTGAACGATCTCTTTGACCTCCCAGCCCGAGAGGCCTTCGTTGGGAGTCAGGATGCGCCACGAGCCCTCGCTGAGGATGGCGAGGCCGTCGTACTCGGAGCCGAACCAGAGGCGTCCGGCCTGGTCCTGAAAGACGGAGCGGACCTTCTCACCGGCTAGGCCGTCCTGCCGCGAGAGCCCACTCCAGACGCCGTCGGCCAGCCGCGTCGCCCCCCCGCGATCGGCAAAGCCGGTGGCAAACCACAGCGTCCCATCGACCGCCTCGATGATAGCATTCACCGAATTGTGGGTCAATCCCTCTCGCACGGTAAAGAACTGCCATGATTCGCCATCAAAGCGCGAGAGCCCACCCCGCGTGGGCGACGCAGACCCGAACCACATGGCACCGGTGCTGTCCTGAAAGATGACGTCCACCTCGGGGGTGCCCAGGCCGTCGTCGGTGGTGATGCGGCGCCACCCCTCGCCCTCGCGCACCGCCAGGCCCGACTCGCCCCCCACCCACAGGCGGCCGTCGCGATCCAGCCACAGGGAGAGCGCCGCGCCGGGGAGCGGGGCGTCGGCGCCCGTCCAGGCGCGCCACTCTCCATCGTGGAGGGCGGCGAGCCCGCCGCGGTGGGCGATCCACAGGCGATCCTCGTCATCCACGAGGAGGTCGCGGACGCGGCGCAGGTTCGGCGCGCCGTCCGGCAGGGGGAGCGGACGCGCTTCGCGGCGGTCGATGGCATAGAGGCCGCCGGTGCCCCCCGCCCAGACGATGTCGCCCTGCAGCGCCAACGCCGAGACCTCCTGGGGTGGGCGCACGATGGCGTAGCCTTCGGGAAGGCGGCGCATGGCGTTGCGCTGCTGCAGCGCGCGGATGCCGTACCCCACGGCCAACACGACGGCGGCGCCCATGAGGAGCTGCAACACCACGACCACCGTGTGGCGCGCCTTCGGGCGGAGGGCCAGCGCCTCATCCATCATGGCGCCCGTGCCCCGCCGCGGCTCCGGCGTCGCCGGCGACGACACGCCCCGCGCTCAGCCGCAGCACCCGGCCGCCGAGAGTCCCCGCCTCCTCCGGCCGGTGCGTGACGTAGAGCAGGCTGGCCCGCGTCTCGCCCACCAGGCCGCGGATGAGCGCCAGGAGGGCGTCGCGCAGATCGCCGTCCAGGTTGGTGAGGGGCTCGTCCATCAAGAGGTAACGCGGCCGCGGCGCCAGGGCACGCGCCAGCGCCACGCGGCGCGCCTCGCCGCCCGAAATCTGGTGAGGGTAACGCCTGGCCAGCGGGGCCAGCCCCGTGCGCGCCATGAGTTCATCCAACCGCCGGCGTGCCTCGGCGCGCGGGAGCCCGTGCAGCCCAAAGAGGATGTTCTGGGCCACGGTCATGTGGGGCCAGAGGGCCGACGCCTGGGGCACCAACCCCATCCCCCGCAGGTGCGGCGCCACCACGCGCCCCGGCGCGCTGAGCAGGCGCCCGCCGGCGGTGATGGCGCCGGCGTCGGGCGCCTCGAGGCCGGCGATCAGCCGCAGCAGCGTCGTCTTGCCGCTCCCCGAGGGGCCCAGGATGGCGACCGTCCCCTCCTCCGGCACCTCGAAGGAGATGCCGTCGAGCGCCGCCGTGGCGCCATAGCGCCGCGCCACGTCCTGCACAACGATCATGGCGTCCCCCCTCCGCGGTCGGGCGATACGTGACTGCCGTCGGGCAGCACCCGACTACTGTCGGGCAGCACCCGACTACTGTCGGGCAGCACCCGACTACCGTCGGGCAGCACCCGACTACCGTCGGGCAGCACCCGACTATTGTCGGGCAGCAGCCGTCCCCAGGCGGCGAGCACCGCCATCGTGCCGGCGCCCACCAGGAGCGCCAGGGCGAGCACGACGAGGCACAGGCCGGCTACGTCTCCCGAGGCGCCGTAGTGGAGATAGTTGTAGATGCGCAGCGTCAGCGTCGACCGCCCCGGCGGCGCCACCAACAGCGTCGCCCCGAGTTCGCCCAGCGACAGGACGAACACGATGCCCATCCCCGCCAGGCAGCCCGGCGCCAGCAGGGGCAGGGCCACCTGCAGGCCCGCCTGCCAGGGGCGCGCCTGCAGGACCCGGGCCACGTCGAGGAAGGCCGGATCCACGCGGCGCCACTGGGCGGCGACGACGGCCACCGCCAGGGGCGCAAAGCGCGCCACCGCGGCCAGCACCGGCATGGCGCTGCTATCGTACAGCGCCTCGAGCCCCGGCCGGTTCCAGAGGGCGATGAGGCCCACCCCCACCAGGGGCGCCGGCACGGCCACCGGGAGCGCCGCCAGCAGCCAGAGCCACCCGCCGCCGCGGCCCCCCATGCCCCGCGCCAGCATCGGCCCCAGCGCCAGGGCGACCGGCAACGCGACGAGCGCCGCCGCCGCGGCCACCCCGAGGGAATAGGCGATCTCGCCGCCGGCGGAGCGCAGCGTGTCCGCCAGGGCGGGCTCGGCGATCGCGAGGGCCACCAGCGCGACGAGCGGCACCGCCAGTTGAGCCATCATCAGCGCGCCCGCCGCCGTCTGTAGGCCCACCAGCCAGGGCGGCCAGCGGGGTGGCAGGCCCCACGCCTCCCCCGCGGCGCCGGGGCGCTGCGGCAGTAAGGGCAGCATGCGCTGCCCGACGGCCACCACCAGGGCGGCCAGCAGCGCCAAGGGCAGCGCCAGCAACAGCGCCCGTGCGGGCTCGTGGTGGGCGCTGAACTCGGTGAGCAGCTCCATGGCGTACACCCCCACCTGAAAGAGGGAGGGCACGGCATAGTCGGTGAGCGTGAGGAGAAACAGGAGGGCGCCGCCCGCCGCCACCAGCGGGGCGGCCATGGGGAGCGCCACGCGCAGCAGCACGGCAGTGTCGGGGCGCAGCGGGCGCGCCGCGTCGATGGCGTCGCGATCGAGGGATTGCAGCCCCGCCAGCGCCAGCCCCACCGCCAGCGGCGCCAGGGCCATCACCTGCACCCACCAGGCGAGGCCCCAGCCACGCATCGGCAGCCGGGGAAAGCCAATGCTGACGAGGGATCGTTGCAGCCGGTCGGCCGCGGCCGACCAGGCCAACGCGTGTACGTAGGGCGGTACAAAGGCGGCCACCCACACGGCCCAGCGCGCCAGCGCTCGTTGGCGTGGCGGGAGCCGCCACAGCGCCACCCCGGC
This sequence comes from Anaerolineae bacterium, assembly GCA_040768165.1. Classification (GTDB taxonomy): domain Bacteria; phylum Chloroflexota; class Anaerolineae; order UBA1429; family UBA1429; genus DUUT01. The sequence goes on along the minus strand of JAXGNH010000013.1, from coordinate 145,951 downwards.
CAGCACCCCCAGCGCCATCCCCGCCAGCGCCACGGCCAGCGCCAGGGAGGCGCTCTGCGCCAGCAGCGTGGCGCGCCGGCCCGTAGGAACCGCCAGTGACGCCCATCCCCCCGCGCCGCCCAGCACCGCGGCCGCCGCCTGCGCCACCAGCGCGGCCAGCGGGCTCAGCACGAGGGCCAGGGCGAGTGCGGCGAGTACCCCGCGTGCCGCCGCGCCCCAGCCCACTCGCCAGGACACGCCCCGCCGCCCTAGCGTACGAACATCTCGCCCAGCTCGACCTGCGAGCGAGCGAGTTCCCGGTACACCTGGCCCAACGCAACGTCCATGGCCCGCACGTTCGAGGCGTCGATGCACGCGGGCCCGGATTCCAGCGGGCGCACCGGCACGTGGCTCCAGCCCGAGTCTACCAGCCGTTGCTCCGTCTCGACGCTGACGAGGTAATCGATAAAGGCGCGCCCTTGTTCTGGGTTCGGTCCACCGGCGACCAGCGCCACGGTATTGGGGATCACCAGCGTCCCAAGATCGCCCTCGCCCTGATCGGGGAAGACGATGGCCACCGGGTCGCCGCGCTCGACGGCGCTGCAGGCGTCGTCGGTGTCGGTCAGCCCAAAGGCGAGCTGCCCCGCGGCCACCATATCGCGCACCACCGAGTTGCCATCTACGACGCGCACGCCCCGGTCGACCAACCCCTGAAAGTAGTCGCGCGCCGCCTCGGGCCCCAGATCGGCATAGAGCGCCGCCGCCTGGGTGGCGGTGGTGCCGAACATGGGGTAGGCGATGCCGACGCGGTCGGCGGGCCAGGCGGGATCGAGCAGGTCATAGATCGAGCGGGGGAAGCGATCGGGCGGCACCTCATCGGTGTTCACGATCAAGACGCGCGCCCGCCCGGCAAAGCCGATCCAGTGGTACTCGGGGTCGACAAAGACGGCAGGGATGTCGGCGCATTGATCCGACCTGTACGGGGCGAGCACACCCTCATCCTGCAGGGTGATGGTCATGGCGAACTCGCCGCTCCAGAACACGTCCGCCTTGGGCCGATCCTTCTCGGCGATGAGGCGGTTCATCAGCCCCGTCGTCTTGGCCGCCTCGACGTCATAGACGGGCAGCACCTCGATGCCCGTCTCGGCCTCGAAGGCGTCGAGGATCGGCTCGGAAAAGACGCGATCGACGGAGGTATAGACGACGACCGCACGTCGTCCGGCGGGAAGCATAGTACAGGAGGTGAGGAGCAGCAGTCCGAGCAAGAGGGCCGGTATGACGCGGCCGAGGAATCGCGACGATGTTGACATGATGTGTCCCCCAGTGTGGCCGCTCTACCACCGCGCGCCGGCGTGGCGTGCGACGATCGGGTGGTGGCGCGGGGGACAGTATAGCCGTAACGGTGCGTCGCGCCAAGGCGAGCCATCCCTCCCTCCGGCGCCGCGTGGTACGAAAGGAGCACAGCGCATCCTCCCCCCTGGGCGTGGGGAGAGGATGCAGAGCGCGGCGCGAGGGACGGGCTCAGGCGCGATAGTCGACGCCACCGCCGGGATAGGCCACCACCCGATAGTAGTTGCGGATGGCGCCCTCGCGCTTGAGGCGCGCCAGCTCGCCCTGCAAGTGCCCCGGCGTGGCCGTGCGGCCCGGGACCACCCACAAGACAGGGCGGTCGGGGCTGCGCGGCGCCTGCCATGCGCCGCCGCTGAACGCGGCGCGAGACGTCGCGGCATCGTAGGACGACGCGCCCACCACCCGCGGCACCATGGGCACGCCGCCGATGGTGGGGCGGCCCTGCCCGCCAGTGGCGCCGCGCAGCGCCGATTCCGCCGCATCGACGACGTACCAGTCATCGCGCCCGCCACTCGCGGGGCGATGGTCGGCCAGCGTGGCGACCCGCACGAACGACCAGGCGAACACTAGAATGGCCGCCACCAGCGCCGCGTAGAATACCCCGTCCATCCGTCACCCTCCCCGCCCCATGGCATATCGTGTGTACGGTCCCACTCTACCGCCGCCACGTTACAGCCAGGTATACGAAGGGTGTACGTCGCCTTAAGAGGTATCAGACGCCTTCACTCGAGAGGACGGCATCGATAGCGCGGCGCGAGATGCCGGCGAGCACGGGGTTAGAGTCGCGATAGTAGGGAAGGGCGATCAGCGCGACAGAGAGCGCCCAGCCGCGACCGCGAGCCCAGGTGGCGTCGTCCACAGCCAGCGCCTCGCGAAAGGCATCGCGGGCATCGCCGGAGAAGAGGTTCCAGGCGACGATCAGATCGGCTGCGGGATCGCCCACGCCCAGGCAGCCGAAATCGATGACGGCGCTGAGCTGCCCCTGTACGACGAGCAGGTTCCCGGATTGCAGGTCTCCGTGCAACCAGACGGGCGGCCGGTCCCACGGGGATGCGCGGAGGGCTGCTTCCCATGCCGCCGTCGCCGCATCGGTGTCGAGCGCGCCCTCCAGGGCGGCGATGGCGGCACGGGTACCAGCGTCGCGCATCGCCAGCGGCACCCCCCGGCTGAAATTCGCCGGCCCGGCGGGCGGCCCACCGGCGGTATCGATCCGTTCCAGCGCACGGACAAAGCGCGCCAGTTCCGTCGCCGCCTGGCAGGGCTCGGCAATGCGCTCGGGGGTGGCGTTCTCGCCCTCGAGCCACGGGGTGACAGACCAATGCCAGGGGTAGCCCTCGCCGGGCATCCCCTTGGCGATGGGGACGGGGATGGGCAGTGGCAGGTGTGGCGCCAACCGCGGCAACCAGCGCTGCTCCTTGTGCACCAGGTCAACGGCCCAGTGGATGCGTGGCAGGCGCACCGCCATGTCGTCACCGAGGCGATAGATGGCATTGTCCGTCCCGGCGGAGCGGACGGGCGTGACGGGCAGGTCTGCCCACTGGGGAAACTGTGCCGCCAGCAGTTGCCGCACGAGCGATACGTCGGTGCGTACCTCATCGACGTGCATGGTGCCGTCGGGCACGCCTCAGGCCTCCTCGCGATCGGCATCCGGTGAGACGTACCGCGCACCGGGAGCGCCGTCCAGACGCCGCCGCAGGGCCTCCACCTCGTGACTCACGCGGTTCAGGCGCACCAGGATGACGATCAACAAAGCCAGGGGGATTACCCAAAGGATGCCGTAGGCGATAACGAGGTAGATCAGAGCGGCAAGGCTCATGGCGTTCTCCATAGCATAGGATGCCCCGCGGGTGATGAGCACCCACAGAGCCGGGTGAGACGATTAGGCGTAGGGTGAGGAGGCAAACGCGTCGGCGTCCTCGGCCTCGCCGCGCAGACGCTCCAGTTCGTGTTGCAGGTGTTCCAGCCGCAGACGCTGCCGCACGAGGGCGACGTACAGCAGCGTATAGGCCGCCAGCGAGGCCGCCAGCGTCTGCAGCATGGCGGGCGTGACCGCCATCCCCCCGCCCCCCGTGAGGAGGTCGGGATGGATGGTGCGCCACCAGCGTATGGCGAACCAGGAGAGGGGCACGGTGACAAAGGCCGCGACGCTATACACCGCGGCGTAGCGGGCGCGCTGCTCCGGGCCATCGAGGGAGGCGCGCAGCATCAGATAGGCCACATAGACGAGCAGCTGCACCGCCGTGATGGTGAGCCGCGGCTCCCAGGTCCAGAACACGCCCCATACGGGCCGCGCCCACAGCGAGCCGGTGATCACCGCCATGGCCATGAAGGCCAGCCCCACCTCCACCGAGGAGAGCGCCAGCGCGTCCCAACGCCGTGCCCCGGCCACCAGATAGGCGATCCCCGCGGCGCAGGCCACGCCAAAGGCCAGGAACCCAACCCAGGCCGAGGCCACGTGCCCGTAAAAGATGCGCTGCACGTCGCCCATGGTGGCCTCGCGCGGCGCGTAGAGCAGCGCCATGGCCGACGCCGCCACCACTGCCAGGATCGCCAAGAGAAGGAGCGCCACGCCCAGGGGGTCACGGCCCCCGGCGACAGAGCCGGGCCTCGTTCCGGCCCGAGCCAGGTCTCCCTTGGCCATCACCCCTCCTCCACCACATAGCCAAAGGTGAGCAGGCACACCGCCACCATCACCAGGTCGTAAGCCACCAGCAGGCGCGTCCAGCCGGCCACCTCGGCCGGCGCCGCGCCCTCCACGAGGGCGCCGGTGGCCCGCACCGCTGCGATGAGCACCGGCACGGCCAGGGGCAGCAGCAGCACGGGCAGCAGCACCTCGCGCGCGCGCGTGTTGACGGCCATGGCGGCCACCAGCGTACCGACGGCGGCATACCCGAGGGTGCCAAGGACCAACACCCACAGGACGCCCGGCCGCAGCAGCGGCACACCGAACAGCACCACCATGAGGGGCAGGAGCACGGCCTCCACCACGACCATCACGAGGAGCGCGCCAAGCGCCTTGCCGCCCCAGATTACGGCGGGGTCCATGGGCGCCAGCCGCAGCCCGTCGATGCAGCGCGCTTGCTGCTCCCGCGTCATGGAGCGGCTCAGGCCCAGGGTGCCCGAGAGCACCACCGCCGACCAGAGCACCCCCGGCGCGGCGGCGCGCGCCACAGCGCCATGCAGGTCCAGCGCAAAGCTGAACACGAACAGCGCCAGCACGGCAAAGACGAGCATGGCGCTGACCATCTCCCAGGTGTGCAATTCCACCAGGAGGTCTTTGGCCGACAGGGCCCAGGCCTTGCGCAGCGCGCTCACGGGCGCCCCCCCGGGGAGGGGGGCGCGTCGGGCGCCGGCTCGCCCCGGCAGAGCGCCGCCAGTCCCTGGGGCGTCACGTCGTCGGACGGCGTGTCGGCCACCAGCCGCCCCTTCGCCAGCACGAGTACGCGGCGCGAGGCCGCCAGCGCCCGGGACAGGTCGTGGGTGGTCAGCAGCACGGCGCATCCCTCGCCCGCCTGCTCCGCGACGAGAGCGTCGAGCATCGCCGCCGCCTCGACGTCGAGGCCCGAGGCGGGCTCGTCGAGGAGCAGGAAGCGCGGCCGGTGGAGCAGGGCGCGCGCCAGGGCCAGCCGCTGCCGCATGCCAAAGGAGTAAGCGCGCACCCGCTCGTGGCGGCGCTCGGCCAGGCCCACGCGCTCCAGGAGCGCCGCAGCGCGCCCCTCGCCGTCGGCGAGGTCGTAGAGACGCGCGTAGAGACGGAGGTTCGCCTCGGCGCTGAGATCGTCGTACACCATGGCGTCGTGGGCCAGGTACCCCACCAACTGACGCGGCACGGCGCCGTCGCGGCCGTCAAGGAGCACGCTGCCGGCGCTGGGACGCACGAGCCCCGCCAGCACGCGCAGGAGCGTCGTCTTGCCCGCGCCATTGGCGCCCACCAGGGCGACGACCTCCCCCTCGACGAGGTCGAACGACACCCCGCGCAGGGCATGGCGGTAGCCGTAGGTCTTGGTCAGGTCACACACCCTCAGAACCGCCATCGGCTATGCCCCTCCCACGCCGTCAGGCACGCCATCGGGAGCGCCTGACGGCGCGTCCTCGCGCGCGCCGACGCGTCGCGGCCAGAAGGCGACGACGCCCCCGAGCAGCAGGAGGATGCCGCCGGCCCAGATCAGGCTCACCAGGGCGTTCACCACCACGCGCAAGGTGACCGCCGCCCCGGCGTCCGTCCACCCCGCCAACACGAGGTACAGGTCCTCGCGCAGCGTCGAGCGTACGGCCGGCGTGGCGATGATCTGCCCTGAGACCGGATAGCGGTCGAGTTGCGGGGCCAGCCGCACCCGCAGCCGCTCGCCACGGTAGACGGCCACCGTCGCCTGCGTGGCGGTATGGTCGCCCGCCTCGCCCTGGCGGAGGCCCTCGAAGGCCAGCTCGTACCCCTGTACGACGGCACGCTCCCCGCGAGGGAGCACCAGGACGGCGTCAACGGCGTGCCCGCGCGTCGCGACGATGCCCACCGCCATGACGAGCACGCCGACGTGCACCAACAGGCCGCCAAGGCGTCGCCGGTGAAACGTGAGCGCCCACCACATCGCGACGGGCAAGGCGCGCCCCGTGGAGCCGCGCACGGCGAACGCATCGAGCGCCAGCGGCGCCAGGACGGCGCCGCCCGCCGCGCCGATCAGTGCCATCGCCGCCAGCGTCAGTCCGCCGCCCACGCCGGAGGCGGCGACCGCTCCGGGGAGCACGATGCCGCCCAGCAGCGCCGGCAGAATCCCACCCATCCGCCGCGAGTCCCCCACCATCCGCCCCACCAGGGGGCACAGCCCCATGAGCAGCACCAATCCGGCGAACTGCGGTCCCGTGACGCGGTCGAACCACTCGGGCCCCGCCGCCAGGGGTCGCCCACCCAACGCCTCCGTCAGCGTGGGGAGCAGCGTGCCGATGAGGATCGACGCCGTAAGGGTCGAGAGGAGCACCAGCGTGAGGGAGTAGAGGCCGGCCCTGCTCAGCACCGCGCCGCCCTCGGCGTCCCCTGGTAAAGCCCGGGCGGGCGCCAACACCTTGGCGCGCGCCACGATGAGGGCCACGGATCCCGCCGTCGCCACGCCCAGGAAGGCTAACAGCGGGGGGCCGACGCCCGAGAGGGCAAAGGCGTGCACCGAGGCGATCATGCCGCTGCGCGTGATAAAGGTGCCGGCGATGACCAGCAGGAAAGAGACCACCGCCAGGACCACCGCCCAGGCGCGCGCCTGAACGCCCCTACGCGGCGCGTTCAGGCCGTGCAGCAGGCCGGTGGCGGTGAGCCAGGGCATCAGTCCCGCGTTCTCCACGGGGTCCCACCCCCAGTAGCCACCCCAGCCGAGCACGTCGTAGGCCCAGCGCGCCCCGAGGAGCAGCCCGACGCCGAGAAAGAGCCACGAGCCCAGCGCCCAGGGGCGCGCCGCCGGCATGAAGGCGTCCGGCTTACGCTCGATGAGCGCCGCCAGCGCCAGCGCCGCGGGCACCGCCAGCCCGACATAGCCCACGTACAGCAGCGGCGGGTGCAGCACCATGGCAGGATGGCGGAGCAGCGGGTTGAGGCCCAGGCCGTCCGCCGGGATGCCGAGCTGCGGCACGAAGGGGTTCGCGGCCAGCAGGCAGAGGCCCACGAACAGCGTCGTGACCACCGCCAGCAGCGCCGTGGCCCAGGGCACGAGCACGGCGCCGCGCGCCGGCGGCCGCGTCGCGAGCCAGGCCGTCACCGTCGCCTGCAGCGCCGCCCACAGAAGGAGCGATCCCTCCTGTCCCGCCCAGAGGGCCGAGACCTTGAGATAGAGGGGCATCCCACGCGCCGAGTGCGCCATGACGTAGCGCAGGTCAAAGGAATCGGTAACGAGGCCGACCAACAAGAGCGCGACAGCCATGCCGAGCAGCGCCGCCACGACCACCGCCCCGCCCCGCCCACGGGCGACCCACCGGGCACTCCCGCGCCAGGCCCCGAGCCAGGCGGCGGCCATGGCGTACAGCGACACCAACAAGGCGAGCGTCAGTACGATCCATCCCGCGAGCGCCAGCATCAGGAGCCCTCCACCTGGTTGGGAAGCTCCTCACCGTAGCGCGTGGGGCACTTGAGGAGCACCTCGTCGGCATGGAACACCCCATCCTCCGCCAAGACCCCCCGCACGATGGCTTGGGCGCCGTGCTGCAGCAGCTCGGGACGGACCTTGGCATAGACGACGGGCAGCCGGCGGGCGCTCGGATCGTGCACCGCGGCCTGGAGCGCGGCCGCCAGCCCGCCGGCGCGCTGCACCTCGCGCGGGTCGGCCGGCACCTGGGCGAGATCGAATCGCACGCGCGGCAGCGTGGGCTCGTCCACGATGGTATCGCCCAACACGGCGCCCGCCACCGTCAGACGCCGCCCGCTGGCTTCCTCTCCCATGGCCGCCAATTCGTCGATGGTGAGGAAAAAGGTGGCGGTAGCGCCGGTGTTCGACACGATCAGATAGGCTACCGCGGCAACGATGAGCAGCCCCGCGATGATGCCCTTGGTTCTCACGGCTCTCCGATCCCTCCCGAACGCACCTGCCGCTCCCATCCGTGGGGCAGATTATAGTCTACTTGACGCCGCCGCCCCAAACGAGACGCCGCGCGGAGCGCCATCCCGGAGCGCCATCCCGGAGCGCCGCCGTCCCGGCGGCTACGGCTCCCTTGGTGACGAAACCTGCCGCCGGGACGGCGGCGCTCCGATGGCCGCGCTTCGGGCAGTAGCCGTCGTTCCTACTGGTCCACCACCGAGCCGTCCACATGGAGACGCGTGCGCACCTCGCGGGGGCGGTAGGGGTGGCGCTCGGCGGCGCCCTCGGCGAGTTCGATCCCCAGCCCCGGCGCGTCGGGGACGATGAGGAACCCCTGCTCCAGCGTGAGCGGGCTGACGACGATCTCGCTCTTGGGCGGCTCCCCCTCGCCGATGGGGTACTCTTGCAGGGCGAAATTGGGGATGCAGGCCGCCAGCTGGATGCACGCCGCCGTACTGACGGGGCTCAGGGGGTTGTGGGGCACCACCATCACGTTGTGTGCCTCGGCGAGGGCGGCGATCTTTTTGCTGTGGGTGAGGCCCCCCGCCAGGCACACGTCGGGCCGCACGTACTGCACGGCGCCCCGCGCCAGCAGCATCTCGAACTCTTGGATGGTGTGCAGCCGCTCGCCGGTGGCGATGGGGATGTGGATGCCATGCGCCACCAGCCCCATGGCGTCAAAGCTGTCGGGCAGGATCGGGTCCTCGTAAAAGAAGGGGTGATAGGGCTCGATCCCCCGCGCCAGCACCACCGCCTCGGCGGGGGTCAGCCGGCGATGGATCTCGATGCACAGGTCCACCGCGTCCCCCACGACGTCGCGGTAGCGCGCCACCGTCTCGATGGCGTCGGCCATCTTTTGGGCGTGCGTCTGAAAGTAGGGCACGTCCCGCGGCTCGTCGAGGAACGGCGTGAGGTGGCCGACGGCGGTGAACCCTCGCGCCTTGGCATCGGCACACCCCTGCACGAGTTCATCCTGGGTGCGGCCGAACACGTGATAGTACACCCGCGCCTTGTCGCGACACTTGCCGCCCAAGAGCTGGTAGCATGGCACGCCGAGGTGCTTGCCGGCGATGTCCCAGAGGGCGAGGTCGATGGCGCTCAGGGCGCCCATGATGGCGGCGCCGCGAAAGTGGGTCCAGCGGTAGAGGTACTGCCAGTGGTGCTCGATGCGCAGCGGGTCCTGGCCGATGAGGTAGCGTTTGAACGTCTCCACCGCCCCGGCCGACGCCTCCAAGTACCCCCAGGCGCCTGACTCGCCCAGGCCGCTGATGCCGGCGTCGGTGTGCACGCGCACGAACAGGTAGCGGTCGATGAGCAGCGTCTCGATGTCGGTGATCTTCACGGCGTCCTCCTCTCGCAAGAGCGCGTGACGCGATTGTAACACAGGGCGCCCGCCCGTCACACCCGCAGAGCGCCGGCCATGAGCACGCGAGCCTGGAGGTGTCGTTGGCCGAGGAAATCAAAGAGGGCCTGTCACTCTGGTGACAGGCCCCCTCGTGGCCTTGCCCGCTTGGCTTCAACTAACCCGACGGAATGGCGTCCATTCTGCTACGGAATGGTATTTCATTCCGCATCATTGTTCCAGGCGGCCGGAACAACCGGGGACGTCCGGACCCGCGCGGCAGGTCCTACCGACCTACTTCTTTTTCTTGGGCGGCTTTTTCGCCGGAGCCGGAGGCGGCGGCGTAGTAGCCGGCTGCTTCTTCTGCGGCTGCTGTTTCGGTGACACTTGGCCCTCCTTGAGGGTCGATCCTCATATGGGATTCGTACCAAAAGGGCAACAGCCGCTATGCTGGCGGCCCCGCCGAAAACAAAGCGTCGATCGGAGCCACCGCCTGGGCCAGCATGTCGCGGTAGGGACGGCGGCGTGCGGCTTGCACGCGCAATCCACGGCGAATTATTGCATCCGGTCGTGGTGGCGTCAATCGCGGTGTGCGCGCGGCTACCCTAGGCGGTCGAGCCGCGCCAGCTCGTCCGCCACGTCCGCCAGGCCGAGGGCCACGAGGCGCTCGCGCGTGGGCCAGCCGGTGACGCCGTTCCAGCCTCGCAGGCGATAGTAGGTCTGGAGCAGTTCGACGAGCTGACCGCGGTCGGGCATCACGCCGTCGTCCTTGCCCGGGTACATGAACCCATCGATGGTGGACTCGTCCACCGCGCGGTCGCGGCCGTGGTTGCGGATGTCGATGGCGCGGTGCAGGCTCCAGATGCGCTCACCCGCCGTATCGAGTTCCGCCTCGCTCGTCTCGCAGCCGGTAGCGGCGCTAAAGAGCTTGCTCATCAGAGCGGTGTCCGCGGCGCCGTCCTCGCTCTCCATGGAAAAGACGCGCGTGTTCTCGTAATCGCACAGCACCAGCGAGTCGATGATCATGCCGCGGTTGTGGTGCCAGATGGCGGGGATCGCCTTGGCCTCGGGCGGGTCGTAGGTGTAGGCGGGATCGCAGACGTTCGGGTCGCCGTAGACCTTGGCGCACACGGCGCGCGCCTGCTCCAGGGGGAAGGGGCCGCGCAGCGGGCCGCTCACCGGAAGGTAGTGCTGCACGTGCTCCGTCCACTGGTGGGTGCTGTCGTTGGCCGGGTCGCGGGTGTCGACGCACCACTGCAGGATGGGCGGCAGCCACCAGGGCCAGTACACCGTGCCTCCCGGCCCCCAGTGCCCGCCCCAGTGCTCCGTCTGGCCGCAGTGGCGCGGGTAGATGCGGTCCAGCAGCGGCTTGCCGGCGCCGCCAAAGAGGACGTCGGCGGCGTAGCAGGCGCCGTCGGCGAGGGCGTCGCCCAACTCCCCCTCGCGATGCGCCATAGCGCGCACCAGGGTCACCAGGAACTCGCCCGAGACGCGCTCCACATCGCGCAGATAGCCGATGGGCTCCTCCGGTACCGGGATCTCGACGCCGTCGACGCGGTCCACTAGCCCGTGCTGGCGGCAGAGCTGCAGCCAGGGGATGATGCCATACGCGATCTCCCAGCCGTTGAGGCCGTAATCGCTGGTGATGGCGCGCGCTTCGAGTTCGGCGTCGCGCGAGGTAGCGGCATAGCCCCAGCAATGGCGGGCGGCCGTGTACGTGCCGGAGGTAGCCCGGCCGGGCACGCCCATCTGCAGGCGGTGGGCGCAGGGCGTGGCGCAAAAGCCGCACTTGCGCGTGCGGTAATCGGGGCCGGAGGGCGACACCCCGTGCGGGTTGTGATCGCTCCCCGGCGCCTGGGCGCTCTGCCCCTCGCGGCTGGCATGCAGGCAGAGGTCCATGAACGCCCCCGGACGCGCCAGGCGCACGCCGCCGGTGCCGCGCACGGCGATGGCCTTGAGACGCTTGGCGCCCATCACGGCGCCGTATCCTCCCTGGCCAGCGGCATTGCCCGTCTCGGTCTGGATGACGGCGATGCGCGACAGCCGCTCCCCCGCCTGGCCGCACGACACCACGCGCGTCCGCGGGCCGTGCGCCGCACGCAGGGCCGCCGTGGTGGCATAGTTACCCAGGCCCCACAAGTGCGTAGCGTCGCGTAGCTCCGCCTTGCCGTCCTCGACCCACAGGTAGACGGGCGTGGCAGAGCGTCCCCGCACGATGACGCCGTCGTAGCCGGCGTACTTTAACTCGGCGCCCCAGTGCCCGCCCATCCCCGACCGGGAGTAGACCGAGGGGTGCTGCTGCGGCGCGATACCGGCCACCTCGACGCGCCCCGCCCCTGAGGCGAGGGTGCCCGTGAGCGGGCCGGTCATGATCATCAGCAGGTTGTCCTCGTCAAAGGGGCCGACGCCGGGGCGCAGCTCGTCCCAGGCGATGCGCGCCGCCACGCCCAGGCCCCCGATGTAGGTCGGCACGTAGCGCGCCGTCTCCTCGTCGCGCACCTCGCCGCTCGACAGGTCCACCCGCAGCAATCTGCCGGCCCAGCCATAGCTCGTGTTCATGGTAGGTATGCTCCGCATCATCGCTGGGAGCGCGGCCCGTCCGCGCCCATCCCTTTACGACACCTCTACGGCGCGGCGCGCCCCGTGTGCTACACTAGCGTGAGAGCGCTGATACGGCCGCCGCTGCGGCCGCCGGTACGGCGCCATCACGCCGCAGGGAGGCCTGCCGCCATGCTGCTACCGCTCACGGCCCATGATGCCTTGGCCCGTGGATTGCACATCGAGGGGCACACCGCCTTTGCCGAGGATGGCACGGCCGTGGGCGATTATGTCGCCGAATCGGGCCTGGTGCGCCTCGACGTGCCCCACTGCAGCCCGCGCCCCGTGGCCGCCGGGGGCTACCCCGTGACCGTCGGGGGAGTGCCCACCAGCCCCTCCGCCATGGCACTCCTCACCACCAAGATCGATGCCTGGGCGCGCAACTAGCGCTCACCCCGTGGCCGAGCAGGGATGCCTCGAGCACGCCAGCCTGCCCGAGGCGCCTCTCGTCGCCACCAGAGCCATGGCGTCATGAGGCTGCCACGACGACCTCCCGACCTCGGACGACGCATCACCGCTCACCATCGAGGTACACTCACGACGATGGCGGGCGTTCCCCCTCGTCAAAGCGCGCGTCGCGCCAGTGGCGCGCCAGCGCCAAGGCCGCCCCGGCCACTTCCCCCAGAACGCTCCCCGTCGCGCGCCTGTCCGTCGCCACCCCTCCGACGGCGCGCGCCGCCCTGATCTCCAGCGCCGGGTCGGTCTCGTCATTCAAGATCTTGAGCCCCAACTCTTCGCCATAGGTCGCCAGAAGCGGGAGGCTGGCTGGATCGTCCATGGTGATAGGGCGATCGAGATCCACCTGGAAGCGGCGAAAGTCGAGGCGGCGGAAAAAGGTGTCCACGAGGTGCACCTGCTGGTCGTCGGCCGACTGCATGAACGCCCCGAGGATCGGCCCCAGCCAGTCCCAGGCGCGGTAGCGGCTGGCTTCGCCGACGCGGCGGGTCTTGGGGTCGCGCCCCGTCCCCAGGCTGATGAGCGTCGTCTCGGCGAGGTCCCACCCCAGGCAGAAATGCGCCTCGTAGGCCGCGATGTAGCAGGGGTTGGCGTACGACCCGACACCGCCATCGACATAGCGCCCCTCGACCACGGGAAAGTAGGTGGGCACCGCGCAGGAGGCGAGCACCGCGGTGACGAGCGGCGTACGGGCGTACTCGGCCTTCCATGGCTTGATGAAGCAGGTGCGCTCCTCCACCAGATCAAAGGCGGTGACGACCAGGTCGGTGGCGGGCTCGGCGCGCCACAATGCACCGACCCGGGCATCGCCCAGGGCTCCCTCCAGCGCCGTCCGCAGTGGCTCGAGCGGATAGCGGTAGCGCGTCAGAGGCCACAGCCGGCTGCGCAGACTGCGGCGGAACACCGTCTCGCCCAACTCGTTGTACAGCTCGAACATCCGCGCCGCCGTGAGCCCCCGCGCGATGCCGGCGGAGAGGATGGCGCCGGTGGACGTGCCGGTGGCCAGGCGAAAGATGCCGTGCACCGGCGAGCCCAGGTGGTCCTCGAGGATGGCCAGGGCGCGGGCCACCATGGCGCCCTTGATCCCGCCCCCGTCGATGGCGATGGCAACGTGTCTGCGTAGCGGCTTCATGTGGGCTCCCGGCCGGGCCGGGGCTCGCGCCCCGGATGGTGTCCGCGGGCCATTATAGCACGCCTGCGCCGGAGTGGCACCACAGCGCGGCGCGTTCCTTGGGTGGGGATGTAACACCCCCAAAGGCCCCCACAGCAGGTTTCGCGTACCCAGAGTCCGCCGCAGGGGCCTTTGGGAGGTTTGCCCGGCGCGAGCGCCCCTGGGCGAGTTTGGCTTGATGGGGGCGGCGGGCGATGCTACAATCGCAACATCCCTGCCACCACTCGGAGCGCTGCCTCACCCCGTCGCCCCGTACACCCCAGCGCCGCCCACCTCGCGATGCGGAGGTCACCCATGCCCGAGTACCCGAACGACGAGAATGGGCTCGCCCAACAGCGGACCGATCTCGCGCTGCAGCGCAACCTCCTGGCGATGGAGCGCACCTTTGCCGCCTGGATCCGCACGGGCCTGGCGGCCACGGCCGCCGGCCTGGGCGTCTCCGGCCTCCTGGGGCACCTGGGGCCACCCTGGGTCATCGTCACCATCTCCATCACCCTGGTCCTCGCGGGCGGCGCCATCTATGTCTTGGGGCTTTGGCGTTACCTGCAAGGGTACCGGCGGCTGCGCAACGAGCGGCAACGCGTCGCGTCCCTGGCCATCATCGTCGGCCTCATCGTGGCGCTGGTGCTGACGGCGGCGATGGCGCTCGCCCTGTTGGTGGTGTACTAGCGGCAGCGTGCGAAAGGAATGCGAGATGCTGTTCGAACGGATCGAGTCAGAGGGGCTGGCCCACTATTCCTACCTCATCGGCAACGCGAACGAGGCCGCAGTCATCGATCCCCGGCGCGACGGGGACGTCTACATCGCGCTCGCCGAGCGGGCGGGCTTTCACATCGCCCACGTATTCGAGACGCATCGCAACGAGGACTATGTCGTCGGGAGCGTCGAGTTGGCGACGCGCACCGGCGCAAAAGTCTGGCACGCCGACGACCAGTGGGACTATCAGTACGGTCGGGCAGTGGAGGACGGACAGACCTGGTCGGTGGGAGGGCTGCGCCTGCGCGCCATCCATGCCCCCGGTCACACGCCGGGGATGATGGCCTATCTCCTCCACGATCCCAGCGGGGCGCCCTGGGTCCTCTTTAGCGGGGACGCCCTCTTTGCGGGCTCGGTGGGGCGCGTAGACCTGCTGGGCGAGGATCGCGCCGCCGAAATGGCGGGAATGCTCTATGATACGCTCCATGGCACTCTCCTGCCCCTGGGGGACGGCGTCATCGTCTGCCCCGCCCACGGCGCGGGATCGGTGTGCGGCGCCTCCATCGTCGACCGCCCCTGGACCACCCTCGGCCTGGAGCGCGAGCGCAACCCCGCCCTGCAGGCGCCCGACCGACGCACGTTCATCGCGCGGCAGGCCCGCATGCAGGAGCGCCCGCCCTACTTCAGGCGGATGGAGCGCCTCAACGTGGAGGGGCCGCCCCCCATCAGCCCCCTGCCGGTGCCGACGCCGCTGCCACCCGAGGCGTTTGCGCGCGAGGCGGAGGGCGCCGTGGTGGTCGACACGCGCATGGAGTTGGCCTTCCACGCCGGCCACATCCCCGGGGCGCTGTCGATCTGGCGCGACGGCCTGGGGAGCTTTGCGGGCTGGTTCCTGCCCTACGACCGTCCGATCTTGCTCGTCACCGAGGAGGAGGACCCCATGCCGGTGGTGCGCACCCTGGCGCGCATGGGGTACGACAACGTCGCGGGGTACCTGGCGGGCGGCATGCACGCCTGGCACACCGCCGGCCTGGACAGCGCCTCCCTCGGCTCGGTGACCGTGCCCGACCTCTGCCATCGCCTCGACGAGGGGATCCGCCCGGCCATCCTCGACGTGCGCAGCGACGCCGAGCTGCGGCAGGAGGGCGCCATCGCCGGCGCGCAGCACATCCACATCACCCAGATACCCCAGCGCCTCGATGAGGTGCCTCGGCGGCAACCGCTGCAGATCTTTTGCGGGAGCGGGCTGCGCTCCACCACCGTCGCCAGCCTGCTGGAGCGCGAGGGGTGGCGCGACATCACCGTCGTCCTGGGCGGGACGCGGGGCTGGAACTCGGTTACCTGTCCCATCGAGATCGTGGAGCGTGCCTGAGGCTCATCCACACGCAGCGGGGCGGCGCGGTACGCGCCGCCCCGGACGCCACCAACGCGAGACACTACTCCTGTGGAAAGTCGGCCGGTCGCTCGATCTCGATGGGCACGTTGACGTCGGATACCTCGCTCTCCAACGTGTACTCGGCCCGCACATTGCGGCTGTCCACACCCTCGATACGCGCGTTCAAGCGGATGTAGGCGTCGTGCTCCGGCGCGTACCAGGCGTCCACCTGGCCCTCCTCCACCTCCGCCAGGAACGGCAACGAACCAAGCGCCTCACGCTCAAAGATATAGTGCTCCGTCTCCACGCCGTTCACCGTCTCGCGACCGACCAGCCGGCCCTCACCCTCCATCACAAAGCCGCGCGGGTCGCCGATCCAACCGAGTTGCTCCACCAGCGCCGGCAGCGCGAACTGCTCCGCGGGGATCCAGCGGCCACCGCTCCGCACATAGGCGGCGCCGTCGATGTTCAGGTATAGAAACGACATGCGGAGGATCCCCTGCCCAACAGCGATGTTGGCGCGTTCGGCGGGGCGCTCCTGATCCACGGCCACATCAAAGATGGCGCTCCCCCGCTCGCCCGTCTCCATCTCCCAGCGCACCGATCCGTTCAGACGATAGGTATCAAACATCGGCAGCTTGAGGGCATCGGCCAGGATGAGCGCCGTCGGACCCGTGGCGGGCAGTTCCTCGGGAGTGGCGAGCGCCGGGGCCTCGATGGTGAGGGGCAGGTCGACGTCGGCCAGGGTACTGTCGACGGTGTACACGCCAGAGCCCCCCAAGGGGTCGGCACCTACCAGCAGCATGCGGGCGCGCACAAGAATATCGCGCTCGCGGTCGATCCAGAAATCCGCCCGGGCGCCCTCCAGCTCAAAGGGACCCTGAGAGGGGTCAAAGGCATCGGAGTAGTAGTGATAGCGCTCGGCCTCAATGCCGTTCACCGTCTCTACCCCCAGGAACGTGCCCTCGGAGAGATCGAGATACACCTGCGGGTCGACCACCCACGCGTAGCGGGTGACGAGGGCCTCCACCGACGGCATCACCTCGCGCCACTGCCCCGCGATGTTCATGTAGGTCTGGCCCTCGGCGCGCACAATCTCGTAGGACGCATCGTCGCGTCCCGGCTGGCGGATATCCACCTGCCAGCGCTGTGCCGCCGGCTGGCTGGTCACCTCCGTCACCACATCGGCCGCCCCCGAGCGGCCGGTATCGAGGTCCCAGGTAACGGTGCTCTCGTACCGGAAAGAGTCAAGCTGCCCGAGGTTCTGCAGCAGGTTCTCGCCGTACGTGTCACCTAGTGGCCCGCCCGGCTGGGGCTCCAAGCCCGTCTCGGGCAGGGCGCCCGGAGTGCCCGTAGCCCTCGGGGTGGGTTGCAGGGGCAGGGCGGGCGTGGCCGTCGGCGTCGCGGGCGTCTCCCGCGGGGTGACGGTCAAGCGGGCGCGGGTCGGCGTGCGCTGAGCGCCCTGTCCCGTCAGGGGTGTGGCGGTCACGCGCGGCGTGCGGGTGGGTGCGGCCGGCGACATCCGCAGGAAGCGCGGAGTGGCGGTCGGCGTGCCCGTCGTCGCCTGTCGTGGCCCCTCGGCGCCTGCCACGGGCGCCAGCACCACGGCTACCAGCACGAATGCCAGAGCCAGGGATCGTATCAGTACCGGTCTCATGCCTGTGTTCTCCTTCGCCGCTAACAATCCGCTCGAACGAACGAGGGGCAGACGTAGATCTGCCCCTCGTCGGTGATCGTGGCCTGACGCTACTCCTCATCCACGGCGATAAAGACGGTGGACTGCCCCTCCTGCTGGCCCGGGGCCACCGCGATGTTGACCACGCGCCCATCCCGCGTCAGGCGGGCGGTCGTTTCGGACTCTGGCTCTTCGAGGGACCAATCGCTTCCTGCCAACTGCTCCGTGTAATAGTCGATGACTTCCGCCGGCGATCGGTCCACGTTCAAGACGACCACGTTGCCGATGGCGCGCACGTCCATGGCGCCCTCGATCAAGGGGATATCATTGCGCGCCAGCACGCCCGGCGCCTCGGCGCCCGTCTCGGGGAGGGTTTCCTCCGTCGGTGTTGTGGCCGGCTCGGGAGTGGCGCCCTCCTCCTCGAGTTCGGGCGGCACCTCGAAATCCACGAGCTCATCGACGGCGTCCACCATGGAGACCAGTTCCAGCTCGCCGGCGCCGCCCTGAGGGCCGGTGCCCGTGGCGGTCAGCTCCATGCGCCAGACGACGTTATGTTCCGCCGACACCCAGACATCCAGTTGCGCGTCCTCAAAGTCAGCAAAGCGCTGCTCCTCCGCGATCTGCTCGGAGGGATAGCGATAGTGCCACAGCTCCATGCCGTCCATCGTCTCGGTCTCGACGAACTCGCCCCGGGCGTCCTCCGAGAGGACGACGCTCGGGCTCCCCACCCAGCCGACCTGATCGAGCAGGTCCGTTGGGGCGACGGAGACCTGCACCCACTGGCCGTTGGTGCGGTTCCACGTCTCATCGCCGCGTGAGACGAACTCGAGCGTCTGCGTCTGCTGCTCGCCCTGCGTGAGCGTGATGACGGTGTGCTGCGTCGCCTCGCGCCCAACGCCCGCCAGTCCGGTCTCGATGGTGGCCTCCACTAGCGCCTCGATGAGCGTCATCTCGCCGGTATCAGGCGTCCAGGTGATGACGGTGGAGGTGCGATAGCTATCGAACTGCTCCAGGTCGTCCAGATCCGCGAGGGCCAGTTCCTCAGGCGCTCCCTCGGGCACGGCTGCGCCCGGCGTCATCGTCTCGGTGGGAGTGACCTCCGCGCCCGGGGTGACCGTTTCCGTGGGGGTGATCTCTGCGCCCGGCGTCATCGTCTCCGTAGGCGTCATCTCTGCGCCCGGAGTGACTGTCTCTGTGGGGGTCACCACCAGCCCCGGCGCAGCCTCCTCTGTCGGAGTCAGCTCGGCGCCGGGCGTGACCGTCTCGGTTGGGGTCACCTCCAGGCCGGGAGTCACCTCTTCCGTGGGGGTGACCTCAACACCGGGAGTCACCTCCTCCGTGGGGGTGATCTCGGCGCCCGGAGTGATCGCCTCGGTGGGCGTGACTTCGGCGCCCGGAGTGATCGCCTCAGGAGGGGTGACCTCGACCTCAGGCGTTCCCACGCCCGGCGTTTCTACACCCGGCGTCTCGATGCCGGGAGTCTCGACGCCTGGCGTCGCTACGCCTTCGCCCAGTTCATCCAGAGCCTCGCAGCCCGTCAGTACCAAGAGGGCCGCCACGATCAGGATCCCGAGAACAAGTACCCGCGATCTCACTATCGTACTCCTTTACTCAACAACCGGCGGATCGGAGCGAGGAGATGGATGCATGCTGAGGGGCGCGGCCAGACGCGTAGGATGCCTGCGCGATGGGGCGCGTTGACTCTCGGCCGGGATGTACACGGGCGGGATTCGTTGCGGCAGCGCGGCCCGGACACGGGGTTGCCATGGAAAAGGCGATGGTGTGGGCCGGCGATGGGGGAAATTGTTGAGTGTATACCTAAACTATTATACTATGGCCCCGTGCACACCTCAAGTGTGAGCGGCGGCCGCAAAAGGCACAGGGGCCTGCTACCCCCCGACGATGGTGCCGCCATTGGGGTGCAGCACCTGGCCCGTCATATAGGAGGAATCGTCCGACGCCAGGAAAACATAGCTGGGGGCCACCTCCTCGGGCTGGCCGGGCCGCTTCATCAGCGTGTCGGCGCCGAACTCTTTTACGTGCTCCTCCGAGAAGGAGCTTGGGATGAGGGGCGTCCAGATGGGACCGGGCGCCACGCCGTTGACGCGGATCTTTTTCTCCGCCAGGGAGGTGGCCAGGGAGCGCGTGAACGCCACGATGGCGCCCTTGGTGGCGGCATAGTCGATGAGGTGGCCGCTGCCGCGGTAGGCGGTGATGGAGGTGGTGTTGATGATGGCGCTCCCCTCCCCGAGGTGCGGCAGCGCCGCCTTGGTCATGAAAAAGTGGGCCAAGATGTTGGTGCGAAAGGTGCGCACCAGCTGCTCCTCCGTGATCCCTTCGATGCTGTCTTGGGGGTACTGCACGGCGGCATTGTTCACGAGGATGTCCAGGCGCCCCAGGTCGCGCACCGTGCGCGCCACCGACTCTCGGCAAAGGGCCTCCTCGCCCACGTCGCCGGCGATGGCGATGCAACGGCGCCCCTCCGCCTCGACGAGGCGTTTCGTCTCGTTCGCGTCCTCATGCTCCTCCAGGTAGACGATGGCGACGTCGGCGCCCTCCTTGGCGAAAAAGACGGCCACGGAGCGGCCGATGCCGCTGTCGCCGCCGGTGATGAGGGCCACCTTATCCTGCAGCTTGCCGCTGCCGCGGTAGGTCACGTCCACCGCGCGAGGCTGCGGGCGCATCTGGTCCTCCCGCCCCGGCTGGCGCTCCTGCCGCTGCGGCGGCACCCGTGCTCCTTCCTGTGCCATGGTACTGCTCCTTCCTGTGGCTCCTCTATCCCGACGTTTCGGCGGGGACGATGGTGATGGCGCCATTGCGCTCGAGGATGGCGTACCGTATCTGGTCCAGGCGCTCCAACCCCTGGAGTTCGCGCGCCGCCTCGAGGATGTCCTCCTCATCGACGCGCTCCCGGTTCATCCGGTCATGCAGCGGGCGACCGTTCTCCAGGATGATGAGCGGCTCCCCTCCCTCCACGCCGCGGCGCGCCCCCCCTCACGGCATCACCATCTGCGTCAGACGGATGGACGGCCCCCCCGGGCGCCCGATCTCGCCGCGCAGCAGGCCCGGGTCATCGGGCTGGACGATGAGCGCGACGACGATGGGGCGCTCCGTCGCCGTAGCGTCCAGGGTATACACCACGCGCTCGGGCTCGGCGCGCGACGATGCCGGCTGCGGCATGATCTGGCGCACCTCGACGTGCTCGAGATAGTCGGCGCCCACCCAAAAGCTCACCTCGCCGTCTGATTGTTCGGCCGTCAGGTGCACGCGCAGCGTGGTGGGAGTCTCGAGGCGGGCCAAGCGCTCGTGCACGATCCAGATGGGAGCGCCCTCCTCGCCGGTGGAGGTCGCGCCGAGGAGCCCTCCTCCGCCTAGCAGGCCCAGCGCCCCGGCCGCCAGCCAGAGGGCCATCAGAACCCAGCCCGTGCGCTGGACGGCCCATTCATGCCGCTGCCGCGTCAGGGCCTGCGCCTCGTCCAGTTCCTTTACGTCGCGCATGGCAGAGCCCTCATCGCGCCGCGGGCGCGCCTGCCGCCTACGCCCATTCTCCCTTGAGCAGGGGCGCCGTCGGGTGCTCCTGCCGATCCAGCTTGAGGTCGCTGAATACCTCGGCCGTGTCCTCTGTCTCGCGCTCGGCGTCCAGCGTGATGCCGAGTTCGTCCGACACGTCCGCCGCGGCGCCCACAAAGAGCAGCTCCGCCCCCTCGTGATTCAGGAACTCGGGCGGGTCGACGTTGATAAAGCGCCGGTTGCGAAAGCGCTCCTGCAGCCGCTTGGGGAACTCGGCCTCCTCGTGCTCGCCCAGCCCCATGCCGCGCGGCGAGGGAGTCTGGGGGTTCTTGACGCTGATGATATAGCTCCCCTCGTCGCGGATGTTCAGTTCGCGCTGGACGTCGCTCCCCTCGGCGGGGAGTTCGAGTACGTAGGCCAGGTGGGTGTGATCGCCGTGGCGCACGAGGGCATAGACCCCCTCGCCCGCCGGGCGCGCCGCGGGACGCGTGCGCTCTCCGCGCGTCTTGGTCTCGTACTGCTCGGCCCCCAGCTCGCGCGTGACGTCGTCAACCTTGCGACTCACCTTGTCCACAAAGGCCCAATAGCGCTCGCCGCTACCTTCCACCTCGGGCAGTTTCTTCTGCCCAAACACGACCATGCGGTAGCGATCCGCCTCCCGCGGCTTGAGGATCATGTAGAAGCGCTGCACGTCGTCGATCCCCTTGGGGGTCTCGACGTCGATCTTGGGGCGGTAGGCAAAGTAGATGTCGCCGCGCTCCATCACCTCGACCTTTTCGCTCTTGGCCATCGATTCGCTCCTCGTTCACAACGCGTTGTACACAACGCGTTGTACACAACGCGTTCACCGCTCGCCGGGTGGGGCGAGCACGGTGACGCTGACGAGCGGTGTGACGTCAAACCCTCGGCTCAGCAGTCCCCGTTGGATCTCGTCCGTCAGCCGGCCGGCAAGCTCCGCATCGGCCAGGTCCACGCCCTGCCGGCGCTGCACGTACACCACGCCCAGAAGCGTGTTCTGGTCGGGAATGCTGGCCCGAGTGAAGCGCACGTTCGCTTCCACCAGGTAGGCCAGGCCGCTCGCCTGGACGATGTCCCGCACCACGGCGACGGCCTCCGTCGCCCGGCTCGAGCGCTGTAGTTCCGGCGCATTGCTGAACTGCACGGCCACCAGCGTCCCCAGGAGGGCAACGGTGAGGGCCAGGGCCATCGGGAACACCCATCGCTTGCCCCTCTCATAGCGGGCGCCCCTGCTGGAGAGGCCAAAGAGGCGGAAGGTGATCGCGCCGCCGAGGTTGATGCCCACGAGCTGCAGCGCCAGCAAAAAGAGGGTGTTGCCGGCCATCGCCCATTGCCCCAACGCCAGCGCCATGCCCAGCACCCCGGCGGGCGGCGCCAACGAGGCAGCGACGGCCATGCCGGCCGCCGCCCCCGAGATGAGGCTGCTGTTCTCCGACTGCACCAGGTTCAGCGCCGCCGCCACGCCCGCGCTCAGGGGCAGCAGCGCCGCGGTGATCGACAGCTCGCTGATATCGACCATGAGGCCCGTCACCGTGCGCAGGCCAAAGGCAAAGGTGAGGACGGCCGCCGTAGCGACGGTCACGGCCAGAGCGACCACGTAGCGCAGCAACCCGCGCCGCAGCAAGAGCCCGTCGCCGCGGGCGCTGGCCACCGCCACGTTCATCGCCGGCCCCGCCAACGGCGAGATGAGCATGGCGGCGATGAGGAGAAAGATGGTGTTCGTGTAGAGCCCGATCCAGACCACGATGCCGCTGATGACGGCATAGCTCAGGAAGCCGCGCCAAGAACCGATGGATTGCAGGCCCGCCAGAAAGACTTCGATGGGACTGCGTTCGGTGACGTTGGTGACCTGTTCCGGCGCCTCGGAGGGAGGAGGGCGAAGGGCAATAACCTCCTGGGGAAGCAGGGTGATGTGCGCGTCGGGAATCGACTCCAGGTCACCCAACAGCCCCTCGACGCTGCGGTTGTTGACGTGCAGGATGACCAGGTCGCGGGATGCCTGCCCATCGCCGGCGCGGAGGCGCGACACGTTGGTCGCGTCGTGGGCTCGCGCGCGTTGCAGGACGTCCTCCCCCCTGCCCTCGGGCACCTGAACGAGTAGCTGGCGCATGGCTCCCGGCGTCCCTTCCTTCCCGCCCGTTCGGGCGCTCGCGTGGGCGCCTCGCTCAGCGCATGCGTTCCGCCTCGCGGGAGAACACGGCGATCATCTCACGGTTGAAATCGGGAATGTCGCCGGGGTTGCGGCTGGAGATGAGGTTGCCGTCTACCACCACCGGCTCGTCGACCCAGTTGGCGCCGGCGTTGCGCAGGTCCGTTTTGAGGGATGGATAGGACGTGATCGTCTTGCCGCGCACGGCGCCCGCCTCGATGAGGGTCCAGGGGCCGTGACAGATCACCGCGATGGGCTTGCCCCCATCGACAAAGGCGCGGACGAAATCGACGGCGCGCTCGTCCATGCGCAGGTGGTCGGGGTTCATCACCCCGCCAGGGAGGAGCAGCGCCGCATAGTCGCCGGGGTTGGCCACGTCCAGCGAGGCATCGACGGGGAACTCGTCGCCCCACTCGGTGTGGTTCCAGGCGCGCACGCGCTCCTTCTCGGGAGATACGATCTCGGTCCTGGCGCCGGCGTCATGCAGCGCTTGGCGCGGCCCGGTCAGCTCGACCTGCTCGAACCCCTTGGCCACGAGGATCGCGATCTGCTTGCCACTCAACTCGTTTGCCATCTGACTCATCCTTTGGGCGGCCCCCGACGTGGCCCGACCGGTGCCGGGTCCGCCGCGGGGGCCGCGCGTCAATCAGTGGCGGCGGGTTGAACGCCGCCGCCCCACAGTGCCGCCTACTTGCGGCTCGAGGACTTGGACTTGGCCGCGCCGCGCGTGCTGGTCTGCGTCTGGCGCATCATTTCCTGCTTGTTGGACTCGAACTGCTCGCCCAGGTCGCTGAGCTTGTCGCTCCCCAGCTCTTCGCGCGCCTGCTTGAAAATGACCTCCTCTTCCTCCTGGATGTGGTGCTTGACGAGATCGGACAGCACCTGCATCTTGGCCATCCAGCGTTCGTCCATCTGCTCCATCGACTTGAGTTCGTTCAGGACGCCGGAGGCGACGTGATGCTCCTCGTACGCCTGCAGCACGTGCTTCTTGGCCTTTTCCTTCTGCTCCAGAGCTGGATAGAGCGTCTTGTGCTCGGCTTGGATGTGGCCCTCGATATCGCCGGAGAACCGCTGGAAGAGGTCCTTCTCACTCTGCCCGATGCTCTTGGCCTCGTTGAGTTGCTGCATCTGGTCCTTGTACTGATCGTGATCCTGCTTGATGGCATCGAGGATATTCATGGCACTCCTCTCACGCGCTAACATACCGACACCGCCGGCCCACGGCCGGCCCACCATCACCAACAGGATTCGTACCTCCGAGGCCTCCTTTCGTCGCGCCTAACGGCGTGGCCGCTCCAACGCGATAGCCTCCCCCCGCCCCCGGAAGAGCAGGCCCGCCAGCACACCGAACACGAAGCCGCCGATGTGCGCCCAGTAGGCCACGCCCCCCGTCTGCGCGGTCTGCACGCCGAGGGCGGCGATGCCGTTGAAGAACTGGGTCAGCGCCCACACGCCCACAAAGAGGATCGCCGTGACACGGGTGGTGGTGATAAAGATGCCGAGGAAGAGGAGCACCCGCACGTACGCCTGGGGAAAGGCGAGGACGTAGGCGCCGAGGATGGCGGCCACGGCGCCACTCGCCCCGACGCTCGGCACGGTGCTGGCGGGGTTGGAGAGGACCTGGGCGCCGGAGGCGGCGATGCCGCCGAGCAAGTAGAAGAGGAGATAGCCCACGCGCCCCAACAGCACCTCGATGTTGTCGCCGAACACCCACAGGAAAAGCATGTTGCTCGCCACGTGGAACCATCCGCCGTGCACGAACATGGAGGTGACCAGGGTCTGCAGATCACGGCCCTCCGCGATCTCTGCCGGCACCGTTCCCCAGGTCTCGACGAAGCGCTGCAGTTCGGACTGGCCGAGGGTCGCCTGGTAGATGAACACGAGGACGTTGACGGCGAGCAGCGCCACCGTCACGATGGGAAATGACGCGCCGCGGATGCGCTGGTCACCGATAGGGAACATGGGCCGCCTCCCTCGCCTCACACAGGTAGGACTCGAGCTGCTCCGCCCGCCGGTCGGCGGTGTGTTCCGCCAGCACCCTCTGTCGCGCCCGGCGAGCCATCGCCTCCCGGCGGTCGTCGGGCATGTGGCGCAGCAGGTCCAGCACGTCACCCGTGTCGCGTGCCAGGGCGATCTCGTCGCCCACACGAAAGAGCGTCTCGAGGCCGGGCCAGGCGTCGCTGATGATGGCGGTGCCGCAGGCCGCCGCCTCGAACAGGCGCACGCTGGGCGCATAGCCCGTGGCGCGCATCGCCTCGCGCGTCAGGTTGAGGGTAAAGCGCTGGGCGTTGTAGAAGCGGCGATGCTGCGGCGGCGCCAGGTGCGCGACGCGCTCCACGTTGCCGGGCCACTCCACCTCCGGCGGGTACTGGGGCCCGGCGACGACAAAGCGCCCCTGCGGCCAACGGCGCGCCGCCTCCAGCATGAGTCGCTCCAGGGCGGGCTGCCGGTCGGCGCTGTAGGTGCCCAGGTAGCCCAGATCCCAGGCCGTCTCCACCGCCTCGGGGTAGTAGAGGTCGGGATCGACGCTACAGTAGAGGGGCCGCGCCAGCGGCGCGCCAAAGGTCCCCTCCACCCTCCCAAGGACGGGCCCGCCGGTGAACGACAGGTACAGGCCATACCGCGGGATGAGGGCGCGAGAGAGGTAGGGGCAGCGCCCGCGCGAGACGGCAGCCAGCGTCACGGGGGTGTCGATGTCGTAGAACGCTGTCAGCCCGCCGGCGGTAGCTAGCGCCCACTCCCCCACGGCGATCCCCTCGGGCACGTAGGAACCGACAATGACGACGTCGGCGGCGCGCACCGCCTCGGCAAAGCGATCGCGCAGATCATCCAGCGAACCATAGAGCGCGGTGCGCCCATATGGCGGGTGGGGAAGGTCGCGGTTCTCGGCATACCAGGGGGCGTCGCGCTCCAGGAAGAGGACGCGATGGCCGCGCGCCACCAGCGCCCGCACGAGGGCGCGATAGGTGGTGGCGTGCCCGTTGCCCCACGAGGAGGTGATGGACAGCCCCAGGATGACGATATCGAGGGTGCGCTCTCTCACGGACCCCCTCCCGCTCCAACGTGGCCGTTCAGCAACTGCTCGAGTTGCTCCGCCCGATGGTCGTAGGTGTGGGCGGCCAGCACCCGGCGTCGCGCCGCCTCGCCGACGGCGCGCGCCGCGCGCACGTCAACGCCATCGAGGTGGGCCGCCACCTCAGCGCCGTCGCTGGCGACGAGGATCTCGCGCGCCGGCTCCAGGAATTGCTCGATCCCCTCCCAGGCATCGGTGATGAGGCAGGCCCCCGCGCCGGCGGCCTCAAAGACGCGCGTGGCGGGGGAATAGCCATAGCGCGCCATGCTCTCCCGCGCCACGTTGAGCACCATGCGCAGCGAGCAGTTGAAGGCGTTGTGGTCACGCGTGTAGACGTGGCCGAGGTAGCACACGTTGGCGGGCATGGCGCGCGTCTCCCAGCCGTTCCCCCCGAGGAGAAAGCGCGCCGCCGGACGCGCCGCGGCAGCATCGAAAAAGAACGTCGTCACGCGTCCCTCGCGGTCGGGCAGGCGATTGCCGAGGAACCCCAGGTCGCCCGCATAGCGCGCCTCGGGCGGGACGGGGTGGTGCGTCTCGGGGTCGACGGCGTTGTACACCGGAGCACATTCCCTCGCCCCCAGGGCGTGATAGGCGGCCACTACCGGCTCCCCCCCGCCATAGGTGAGGACGAGGTCATAGCACGGGATGAGCGCCCGCAAGGCATCGGACGAGTCCGCCGCCATGCGATCCAGCGTGGCCGGCGCGTCCACGTCCCAGAAGGCGGCCAGCGCGCCGGCGCGCCGCATGGCAGGCACCGCCTCCTCGAGGAGGGCGTCAAAGACACCCACGCCACTCGCCTTGACGATGAGATCGGCGCCCCGCGCCTCGTCCAGGGCGCGCCGCACGCCGTCCTCCCCTTCGGCGCTATAGACCACCACCCGCGCCCAGGGAGGATCGTCCATATCGCGATGCGCCTGCCGCTCGTAGGCGTCGGGCTCGTAGAAGGTGGTGCGATGGCCACGGCGCCAGAGGGCGCGGATGATGCCCCGGTAATAGGTGGCGGCGCCGTTCCAATAGGCCGACACGAGGCTCGAGCCGAAAAAGGCGATCTCCATGCGCTACCCCGCCCCGATGGCCAGCACGGCGGGCAGGGGCGCCATGACGGAGGGCGTCGTATCCACCCCCAAGCCGGCGCAGATGGCCAGCAACTCGTCCACCCGATGGGCGCAGGTATGCCGGGCCAGCACCGTGGCGCGACCGTGCCGGGCGAGGCTGGCGGCGAGGTCCTCCTCGCTCAGCACGGCGTGCAGGCGCTCGGCCATCTCGTTGCCATCGCGGGCCACGAGATAGTCCTCCCCCGGCCGAAAGAGCCCCTCGCTGTCTTCCCAGGGGGAGCAGACCAGCGGCACGCCACAAGCCAGTGCCTCGAACACACGAATGGTGGGGATACCGGTCAACGCCCGCGCGTAGGGCGCCCGGGGCACGTGCACGGTGACGCGATAGTGGGCCAGGACCTCGGGGACGGCGTGGTTCGCCAGCCAACCGCCGTAACCGATGCGCGCCCGCGCCAGGGCATCGCGGCCAAAGGCGGGGTAGCGCACCCCGTAGGCCCGTGCCCTGAGCCCCAACGCCGCCACGGGCCGTAGCAAGAACTCGTTCAACTCGCGGGTGCGCTCGCCGTCGCCCCAGTTGCCGATCCAGACGAGGTCGCCCCAGGGATGGGTCGCCGCACGCGGGTAGAAGAGACGTGTGTCGGCGGCCTCGTGCCACGTCCAGGCGCGGAGCGCCCATCCCTGCTCCAGGTAGCGGTCGCGCACGGCGCTGCCAAAGGCGAGCACGCCGTCATAGTGGCACAGGCTGTACCCGGCCATCGCCTTGGGCGCCGTCAGCGAGCGGTGGTGGGTGTCATGGAACAGCAAGCGGTAGCCGCCGCGTCGTTGCCGGTGGCGGCCCAGGGCGCGCACCAGGTCGTGCCCGTTCCACTCGTGCACGATGGCCAGGTCGACGTCGCGCAGGGCGTCGTCCAGGTCCAGCCCGTGTGGGCTGTAGCGCCGGACGATCAGGCCGTGATCGGGCTGCCAGAAGCGGCGCAGCGGGCCGCGGCCGCAGGCACCGAGCTGGTTGCGGAGGCTCCAGGCGTCGCGAGGCTCGTACACCACCACCTCGTGACCCCGCGCCAGCAGCTCTGCGGCGACGCCCCGCGTAAAGTGGGCGTTGCCGTTGTTCCAGTCCGAGATCACCGAGTGGCAGAACAGGCTTACCCGCACGGTCCCCCCTATCCGATGAGCAGCGACTCGCCGCCGTCGATCCACACCTCGGTGCCCGTGATGTGGCTGGAGGCGTCGGATGCCAAAAAGAGCACGAGTTCGGCCACCTGCAACGCTTCCCCCGGCTGCCCGCCGGTCAGCGGGATCTTGCCCTCGGGGTACTCGACGCGCACCCGCGCGCCCTCCAGATTGCGCTGCTCGGTGTTCTCGCCGATTTCGGTCTCGATGGCGCCGGGGCAGATGACGTTCACGCGCACGCGATGGCGCGCCAGTTCCAGGGCGAGGAGCTTGGTCATGGCCACCTGCCCCGCCTTGGAGGCGGAATAGGCCGTTGCGCCGGTGTTGCTAAAGATGCGCGTACCGTTCACCGAGGACGTGACGATCACCGAGCCGCCCTGCTTTTTGAGATAGGGCGTGGCGTACTTGATGGTGAGAAACGTGCCCTTGAGGTTGATGTCCAAGGTCCGGTCCCACTCCAGGGGCGTGAGGTCCTCGATGGGCGCCCACACGCCGTTGATGCCGGCGTTGGCAAAGACGACGTCCAGCCGTCCCCAGCGGTCGACGATGCGTTGCACGGCCCCCGCCATGTCGTCCGCCTCAGAGACGTCCGCCGCCAGGGGCATCGCCTCGCCGCCGGCGGCGCGGATCTCCTCGCAGACCGCGCGCACCTCGTCCTCGCTGCGGCTCAGCACCGCCACGCGCGCCCCGTGAGCGGCCAGCAGCCGGGCGGCCGCCTCGCCGATCCCCGAGCCCCCGCCGGTGATCAGGGCCACCCGCCCATCGAGACGCATCGCCCCGTCTGCCATCGCGTCCTCCTTCACCTTTGATCACGGGCGCCGGCCGCTACTGTGGCCCGCACCCGTCGGCCCGCCTCCGCCAGCGAGCGGTAGGCGTCAAGGTAGCCCAGCGCCATGCGGCTCGGCGCGTATTCGAGCGCGCGGCGCCTCGCCCGCATCCCCCAGGCCTGGCGGGCGGCCGGGTCGGCCACCAGCGCGTTGAGGTGCTCCTGCAGCGCAACGTGGTCGTCGGGCGGCACGAGGATGGCGGCCTCGCCCCAGATCTCGCGCAGGCTGTCGATGGCGCCGAGCACCAGCGCGCACCCTGCCAGCCCCGCCTCCAGCGCCGTGAGCCCGAACGGCTCATAGCGCGCCGGCAGGGCATAGATGGCCGCCCGCGCGTACCAGTTCGCCAGGTGACGCCGCCCCAACCGCCCGAGGCAGAGCACGTTGGCTGGCACAATCTCGGCCCCTGACGGATCTCCCGTCGTGCCAAAGGTCATATCCCCCGCCACGTACACCGGCCAGTCGAGTCGCGGCGCCACCGCATCCAGCGCCCGCAGGTTCTTGGCGTCGTCCCACAAGCGACCGGCGGAGAGGATGAAGGGGTCCTTGGCGCGCGGCGCGAACGGCGCCGGCTCGACGCCGTTGTACACCACGCCGGCGCGCGCCAGCGGGCCATAGTGGCGCTCCAGCGCCGCCAGCATCGCCCGCGAGGGGGCGAGCACCAGGTCAGCCCCTCGCAGTCCTTGAGTCACCTCGTAGCGATAGCGGTCCCAGGTGGGAGGGGCATCCTCCCCTCGCACGGCGCGCCACCAGGAGAGGACGCACGAGTGCCCCACGACCATCACCGGCGCTCGCCAGGGAAGGGCCCCCAGCGCAAAGCAGTTCAGATGGACGATATCCGGCCGCAGGTCGTCCTCCAGGCGCAAGAGCCAGTCCCCGGCGCGATAGACGTCGGTCCAGGGGTCGTCCATCCACTCCAGCCGAAAGGCGCTGTCGTACAGCGTCGCGTTGCGCAGGGCGGCGACCTCCCGGCGCTGGCCGGCGGTGACGGGGGCGCCCATGGTGCAGAGGATCACCTCCACATCGTGGGGCGCCAGCGTGGCGATCAACTCGAGGGCGTAAGCCCAGACCCCGCCGACGGTGTCGGCGGTCATGAGCACCTTCATGGCGCCCCTCCTCCTCCCCTCCCGCTATGGCACGATCAGCGCCTTCATGAACCCGTGCGGGCGGTCGCGCGTCATGTCGAGGGCGGCGTCGAGTTGGTCGAGGGGGAAACGGTGCGTATAGAGGGGCATGGGATCCAACTCGCCCGCCACTACCGCCGCCACGGCGGCGCGCATGCCCGCCGTATAGACCCGCACGTCGCGCTCGTGGGCGTTGATCACGTCGAGCCCACGCCAGTTCCATAGCTGCATGTTCACCTGGCGCGGCCCATCCTGGTGGTACCCCGCGATCACGAGGCGGCCGCGCTCGCACGTCAGCTCGGCGGCGAGGTCCAGCGGCCACTGGCGGCCGGTGGCCTCGATGACACACTGGCACA
Organism: Anaerolineae bacterium; assembly: GCA_040768165.1. GTDB lineage: Bacteria > Chloroflexota > Anaerolineae > UBA1429 > UBA1429 > DUUT01. The sequence continues at coordinate 115,479 of JAXGNH010000013.1, read as the reverse complement.
GGGCGCCACCCGTGAGCGCCCCGACGCGCTCGATGATGCGCTGATGGTCGTCCATGGGCACGATCTCGTCGGCGCCCATGGCCCGCGCCACCTCCAGGGCGTAGGGCCTACGGCCGATGGCGATGACGCGCCCGCCGCGCAGGTGGGCGAGTCGCGTGAGCAGCGCCCCGAGGAACCCGATCCCTACGACGGCCACTGTCTGCCCATCGCGCACGTCGCTGCGCACCATGATATTCATGGCGCACCCCAGCGGCTCGCCGGGGAAGGGGTGCCCGTTCAGCGTTGGGGGCAGCGCCACCACGGCGCCCACCGGCGCTACGTCATACTCGGCATAGGCGTGATCCGACAGCAGCGCCACCCGGTCGCCGGGCCGCACGGCGCGCACGCCGGGCCCCACGGCGTCCACCCGCCCCCACCCCTCGTGGCCAAGCTGCCCGGGCGCCATGGGGTAGGTGAACCAGGGCTTGCCCTCCCACGGGGGGAGGTTCGAGGCGCACACCCCACACCCCTCCAGCCGCACGCGCACCTGCCCGGCGCCCGGCTCCGGCAATCGCGCCCGCACGACCTCGATCCGGCCAGGCGCAATGACGACGGCGGCGGCCATGGTGGGCGTCGCACCACCGCCAGAGTGAATGGGCTCAGCCATTGCCTGCCTCCCAATCCGGCCCCCGCACCGCATCCGCCAACCCTCGACGCGTCGCTGCCAACCACCGGTAGAGGCGCGTCACGCCCTCCTGCACCCCGACCCGCGGCGCCCAGCCGATGGCGGCACGCAGCCGTGATGTATCCGAGATGTAGTAACGCTGGTCGCCCGTGCGCCAGTCGGCGTAGGTGATCTCGGGCAGGGAGCCATGCAGCCGCTCCAGCAGGTCTAGCAACTCGACGAGGCTGATGGCGTTCGCCGGGCCGCCCCCCACGTTGAACGACTGGCCCGTCAGCGCGGCCATGTCGTCACACACCCGCAGCAGCGCCTCCACGAGATCGTCGACGTACAGCGCGTCGCGCACCTGCAAGCCGTCGCCATAGATGGCGATGGGCCGCCCTTCCAGCACGCGGATGGCAAAGTGGGCGATCCACCCCTGGTGCTCGGTGCCAAACTGGTGTGGGCCATAGATGCAGCTCATGCGAAACACTGCCGCCGGCAGACCAAAGGTGCGCGCATAGTCGATGACGTACTGGTCGGCCGCCCCCTTGGAGCACCCATAGGGGCTGCGAAAGTCCAGCGGGCGCGTCTCGGCGACACCGCGCTCGGCAATGGCGGGATCGAGGGGCTCGTAGCGCGTGCCGTTGCGCGCCAACGCCAGGTCCGCCAAGTCGCCGTACACCTTGTTGGTAGAGGTAAAGATCAGCGGCGGCGGATCGGCCAGCAGACGCATCTCTTCGAGGAGGTTCAGGGTGCCACGCACGTTCACGTCGCAATCGTGGATGGGGTTGTCGAGGCTCCGGGTGACCGCCACCTGGGCCGCCAGGTGGTAGACGGCGTCCGCACCTGCCAAGGCCCGCCGCAGCGCATAGCGGTCGCGCACGTCGCCGATCTCGATGCTCGGGCCGCCCGACGCGCCGCCGTCGCCGTGCGTGTCGCGGAGCCAGCGCAGGTTGCGCTCCACCCCCACGCGCGACAGGTTGTCATAGATGATTACGCTTCGCCCCTCGCTCAACAGCCGATGGGCGAGGTTGGTGCCGATGAACCCAGCCCCTCCGGTGATCAGCGTGTGACGGCGCCCCTCAGCCGGCGCGCGCCGGCCGTCGCCCAGGCGCACGGCGTGGCGCACCGCCTCGGCCCCGCCCCCCGCCCACAGGTGGTAGAGGGGCTTGGGCTTGCCGTCGGCGTACTTGACGCCGAAATGGTACTCGCGCTCGTCTACGTGAAAGCCGTCGATAGTGGGCTTGTTGGGGTCGAGATCGTACATCGAGTACCAGTAGACGCGCTCCACCGGCGCCTCGATGGCGCGCACAAAGGCGCGCAACTGCCCCCGCTGGTCGTGATGCCAGGTGGAAAAGCCCGTCTCGGTGATCCAGACCTCGGCGTCGGACCCGTGGCGCTCGAGAGTCTCGCGCATGTGCTCGATCTGGGGCGCCCACCCCTGCCACCCCGACTCCAGCGCCCCCGGGAAGCCATGGGCGCCCACGGCGTCGATGTAGGCCATCACGCCATAGTCGCACATCAGGCCCAGCCAGTCAGGATCGATGGGGCTCAGCCCGCCGAGGACGGTCCTCTTGCCCAGCCGACGAACCCAGTACGCGGCACCGCCCACCATCTCGGCAAAGATGGCCCAGCCGGGGTCCATGATCCAGTCCCACTCGCTCAGGTTGTTGGGCTCGTTCCAGAGTTCGACCCACTCCAGGTAGCGGTCGAACTCGGTGATAAACACGTCGAGGAAATCGGCGTACGCCTTGGGATTGCGCGGCGGGGCGCAGGTCTTGGGGGCGAGCGCCTCCGACGGCGGCGTGTAGAGAAAGCAGGGTAGGACGTTCACCTCCCGCGCCAGGCGTGGCATGAGCCAGCGGTACCACTCGGGGCCCTCGGGGCGATGCCAGTCGGCCCAGGAGATGCCGGTGCGCAGTTCGGTGACACCCAACGCCTCCATGTCGGCCAGCAGGCGCTCGACGCGCTCGCGGTCGCCGATGTGCAGCCACTCTACGAGGCCGACGAGCGGCCTGGGAGCTGAAGGAGCGCCACGGGGTGCATCGGCGCTCGTCATCGCGGCGACACCTCTCCCCACTGCAGGCCGCGCGCCGCGAGTTCCGCCTGGGCCTGGCCCACGTGATCCTCGGCCGTCTGCCGCTGGAGCCAATCGGCCAGTTCGGCCAGCCCCTCGTCCAGCGTCACGCGGGGCTCATAGCCCAGGGCGGCCCGCGCCCGGCTGATGTCGGCGTAGCAGTGGCGCACGTCGCCCACGCGATAATGCCGCGTGATGGTGGGCGCGAGGTCGGGACGCCCGAGGGCCGCCGCGAGGCGCTCACCGAGGGAGCGCACCGTGTGGCACACCCCGCTCCCCACGTTGACCACGCCGCCCACCTCGGGCGTCTCCAGGGCCAAGCGGACGGCCCGCGCCACATCGTGCACGCTCACCAAGTCGCGGCGCTGCTCGCCGTCCTCATACACCAGGGGAGAGTGGCCGTTGAGGAGCCGCGCCGCGAATATCGCCAGGACGCCGGTATAGGGGTTCGAGAGGGCCTGGCGCGGCCCATAGACGTTGAACAGGCGCAGCGCCACGGTGGGGATGTCGTATGCGCCGCCTACCAGCAGGCTCATGCGCTCCTGGTCATACTTGGAGAGGGCATAGACCGAGGTCAACGCCGGCGCCTTGGTCTCGGGAGTGGGGAGCGGCTCCAGGGGCGCGCCGCCCTCGTCCAGCGGCTCCCACACTCCCTGCCGCAGGTCCTCGGGAGAGCGCGTGACGTCCTGCCGTAGCGCGCCGTCGGCGGAGCGGTAGAGCCCCTCGCCATAGATGCTCATACTGGAGAGCACCACGAGCCGCGATACGGGGCTGCGCAAGAGGGCCTCCAGCAACACGGCAGTGCCGAGGTTGTTGGCGCCGGTGTAGGCGGCGATCTCGTACATGCTCTGGCCAACGCCCACGGCAGCGGCACAGTGGACGACGGCATCCACTCCGCGCAGGCTCCTGGCAACGACGTCGGGGTCGCGTACGTCCCCGACCACCAGTTCTACCTCGGGATCGAGATAGTCCGGCCGCCGCCGGCCGGAACCATGCACCTGGGGCACCAGGGCGTCGAGGGCGCGCACGCGATAACCATGCGCCAGTAACTCGTCGGCCAGGTACGAGCCGATGAACCCCGCCCCACCCGTGATCAGGACGCTCTCGTCCACTCCCTCCCCCCACTCTCGGGTCGTGGGCCTCTGGCGCGACATCCACCCACGCCCTCCAAGGTCCATAGACAGGCTCCGGGTGGGCCCCGGGAAGGGCCCACCCGGCAGCACGTAACGATCGGGCTAGATCGTCCCGGTTAGCAGTAGGACCACCAGGATGATGAGGATGAGCGTGAGTAAGCCACTCGGCACGTATCCCCAACTCCGGCTATAGCCCCAGGTGGGCAGGGCCCCGATCAACAGCAGGGCCAGGATGACGATGATGACGGTCCACATATGAACGCTCCTTTCACCGCCCCAGGAGGGCCCCCATTTGGCATCGCCGACCCGCCCGGGCATCTATGACAGCGGCGCAGTCGCCACGGCGCTAGCGCCGCTCAATGGCTATCGACGCGTCCGTTCGCGCTCCACCCAGTAGGGCTCGGACCCGTAAAAGCGGTACACCTCGAGCATCCAATCGCGGTCCGCGGTCTGCGGCCAGTCGTTCTTGTCGAACCCCGGCGCGTTCTCCAGTCGCTGGCGATCGATGTCCAGGATGAACGCCTTGCGGTCGGTGTCCAGCCTCATGGCATCCCAGGGGATGGCGAACAGCTTGTCGCCGATTCCCAGGATGCCGCCGAACGACAGGACGGCATAGCCGACGCAACCGCTATCGATATCGAGCATCACCTCCTCGAGCTTGCCCAGCTCCTCTCCCTTGGAGTTGATGACTCGATCACCCATCAGCGTGCTCGCGGAGAGCAAACGCGGGCTATCCATACAGGTACGCCTCCTTACCTGACACTATCAGACACCACGAGCCGACGGACGCACGCCCGTCGGCTCAACTCACTGCTCCGTCTCGCGCATGAAAGCGTTGACGCGATCCTCGGCCTCTTGCCGGGTGTAGCCGTATTTTTCCTGGAGCTTGCCGATGAGGCGGTCGCGGCGCCCCTCGATCTGGTCGATCTCGTCATCGGTCAGTTCGCCCCACGTCTCCTTGATCTGACCGCGCAGCTGCTTCCACTGGCCCTTGAGGACATCGGACACCATGGCGACGATCTCCTTTCATCTCCCCGTTTCAGGATACGCGGTGCGCACCGAGGCCGCTCGCGAGCGACGCCGCGGTGGACAGCGATGGCAGGCATGGTGCATGGTGGTGGGGTTCAGACGGTAGTGGGGAGAGGGAACAAGCGTACGAGCGGTGCGCGAATACTGTAGTATGTATATCTACTATCTACATTGTAGGGCAGGGGGTGGGTTCTGTCAAGGGTAGGTGCGGGAGTCCAGCATCTTGAGCTGTGAGCCGGCGTTGATGAGCCATCAGTCCTGCGAGGAGCGAGCATCGGGGATGGCCGGCGCAGGCGTTGGGGTAACGCCATGCCCCGGCGGGCGACACGGAAGATACGCGGCGCCGGAGGCTCGGTCCCGTGGCGCCATGCCCTACGCGCACGATAGGCGCAGCGTTAGCAATGACCCAGATGCGCACGACCTCGACGCGATCGACTGGTCGCGCGCTTCGGGGCCATGGCCCCATTCCTATCCAGCTCTGGCCGGTCTAGCGTGGCTTTGACCTGCCAAAAAGCCGTTTGAGGCTGAAACCGGTCTCAGGGGGGCGGATCGCTTTGGGATCAATTCCTACCCCTCTGAAGAGGTCCTCGACACTGATCGCGCCCTGCTTGAAGGCCTGCATGATCTTGCCGAGAGCCTGGTCCTTCTTCTCAAACCCCCCATCGGAGGCGTACACCTCCTTCTCCACTTCCATGAGGAGCAGTACGTTCTCCCGGGTGGGGAGCACTCCCTTTTCGGCCATGAGCGCCAGTCCCTTCTTCATACCGACCATCTGGTTCAAGAGAGAAAGGTCCGGCACGGCCGCTTCTGCAGAATCCCGTTCGCTTGGTAGCATCTGTGAGCCCCCTGTGCATGGCGCAACAATACTGACAGGACCAAACTCGTGACAGAGCCCAGCCACGTACCGCGGAGCTGCCTCTGCCGTCGTAGTGACGCCGGGGAGGAGACCATAGTTCGCGGCGAAATACCCGTCGCACCGGCATATCCCGGACATCGAAGAGGAGACGCCGCATCCTCAGGGATGCGAGGTCCCGCGACTAGGCGCGGACGCAAGAGATCATACCCCAGCTTACCACCGATGAGGCCAAAAGTCGAGCAGGGGCGACAAAAACCTATGTCAAGAAGTGTATTGCCGCGACCGTGCCGCACCGTGGCTTGGGGTGGAGTGACCGGACAGCGCCGCCCGCCACTCCATCTACCAGAACCGCGTCATCCCCGCCCCCAGGCGCTCCGTGGGGCGGCGAGTGAACCCGTAGCGCTCATAGAACCCCTCCTTGCCCGCCGCCGCCATGAGGCCGACGACCGCTCCGGGCACGGCGTGGGCGCCGAGGTAGGCCATGACGCGGTCCATGAGTTGGGCTCCGAGGCCGCGCCCCTGGTGATCGGGGTGCACGATCACGTCCTGGATGTAAAACGTCATGCCGCCGTCGCCGATGACGCGCGCCATCGCCACGACGACGTCGTCCAGCAGAGCGCACACGCCATAGAGGGACCGCGCCAGGCAGGGCTCGGCCACCTCCACGGGGTAGCCGCCCCACCCGACGACAACGCGCAGCCGGTTATAGTCGGCGACGTCGGGGAGCTGCTCGAGGATGGTATAGGGGGGCATCTGGGGTCCTTCCTTGAGCCGATCGATGGAACGAGGCAATCAGGTAGATACCCGTGGTTGTCCCGTGACGGGAGGCATGTCGACGGTATGCATTAGCGACTGTCTCAAAGCGGTGGGATGCAGGTCTGTCAGTCGTCTGCCGCCCTGCAACTCCGTTACTATACCCCCCACGACCACGTAGGCAAGTGGTAAAGGCCTCGCAACGCGAGCGGGGGTCTCTGGATCACGAAAACGCGAAAGCGGCGACAAGCGCGAAAGAGCTCGCCTCGGCACGCCGCGACACACCACCGGGGGGAGCCCGCCTCGGCGGGCTTGGCGGACCAGACGGGCCGTTTACGGCTCGGCGGCCTCGGCGGCGGGCTCGCCCGTCCCCAGGGGCCGGCGAGCGATGGGCCGCAGCCCATGGCGCCATCGGCGCTCCCAACCCGCCAGCGCCTCGCGCGGCGCTTTCCATGGTACAATAGGCGCCGCACGCTCATGTCGCTCGCGGCCAGCCGCCGCCTTCTGAAGGGAATGCCATGTCTCGACGTGTATCGCTCCGCCGCCCCGCGCACGCCACCGCCGCCCGCGCGGCCATCGCGCTCCTCTGCCTCACCCTCGCGCTCGGCCCCGGCTGCCTGCCGCCCATCACCGACGGCGGCCCGGCATCGCCCACGGCCCCGGCGCGCAGGGCCACCCCCCTCCCCACCCCTACCGCCCCGTCGACGGCGACACCCACGCCTCCGGGCGTCATCGGGGTGCGCGCCGAGGTGCTGGACGTCATCGATGGGGACACTATCCGCGTGTCCATCGACGGCGAGACGCACACCGTGCGCTACATCGGCATCGATGCGCCCGAGATGGCGCAGGCGAACCGTCCGGCGGATTGGCTGGGGCCCGAGGCCTCCGCCAAGAACGCGGAACTCGTGGCGGACGAGGTTGTCACCCTGGAACAGGACGTCAGCGAGACGGACCGCTTTGGCCGGCTGCTGCGCTACGTCTATGTGGGCGATCTCTTGGTGAACGGCGAACTCGTGCGCCTCGGGTACGCCCGCGCCCCCTCTTACCCGCCGGACGTGGGGCGCCAGGACCTCTTGCGGCAGATGGAAGCGGAGGCGCGCGCGGCGGGACGCGGCATCTGGGGGCCGACGCCCACCCCCGCGGCGCCCGTGGACGAGACGCCGACGCCGGTCAGCCGCGAGGGGTGCGACGCGGCCTATCCCGACGTGTGCATCCCCCCGCCGCCGCCGGATCTGGACTGCGCCGACATTCCTCACCGCAACTTTCGCGTGCTGCCGCCCGATCCACACCGCTTTGACGGCGGCAACGACGGCATCGGCTGCGAGGGGGTTGGGGCGGAGTGAGGGGTTGGGCGAGCCCGCCGCGAGCCAAAGCTCGGCGACGCCCACCTGCGTGGGCTGATTTCAGTCGGCGCAGGCCGACTTGGCTCTCTTCGCGCCAGACCTCGGTCTGCGGCGCCCGGCGCCCGACGCCGTCAGCCCGCCACCTCGTCCTTCTGAGGCTCCTCCACCTCCACCTGATCGGCAAAGCACCACAGCCAGCTCTCCCCCGGCTCCAGGGACTGGATGATGGGGTGGCCGGTGGTCTGATAGTGCTTGCGGGCGTGGCGGTTCTTGGATTCGTCGCAGCAGCCCACGTGGCCGCAGGTGCGACAGACGCGCAGGTGCACCCAGGTGTCGCCCATCGCCAGGCACTCCTCGCAACCATTGGTGCGGGGCGTCACCGCATGGATCATCCCCAAGTGCGAGCAGCGGCGGTCGTTGTTTTCCGACATCATCGATCTCCTCCCACCACGCGGCATGCCGTGCGGTGGTCGTCAAGCGAGACCATCCACGATTATGTCTTTATTATAGCATAGAGACCGATGCGGGGGATCGGCGACAGAACCGCGCGGGGTATATCCAGGATTCTGGTTTCGTGAGGCGTCTCGCGTTGGGAACACCTCTGGAGGCCCCCACAGCGATCACGCGCATCCGCGATTCGCCGCGGGGGCCCCGGGAGGTGGTACCAGCGGAGCATCAGACGAGGGTGCTGAGAAGCTCCGCCGCCTCGACGAGATCGGGCGAGTCCCAGCCCTCGGTAAAGGTGGCATAGACGCCCGCCAACGCCTCCCTCGCCTCGCTCTTCTTGCCCCCTCGCGCCCAGAGGCGCGCCAGGCTCGTAGCGGCGCGCAGTTCGTAGAGGAGCGCGCCTTGCTGTCGAGCGATCTCCAGGGCGCGCTGGAAGCAGGCCTCCGCCTCGCGCACGACATCGTCCCCCGGGGCCGACACGCCGTGGAGCAGGACATCACCCCGCAGGCGCCACAGCTGGGCATCGTGATTGTGGGCCCCCGAATCCTCGACCTGCGCCATGGCCGCCTCGACGATGTTCTGTGCCGCACGCGTGTCGCCGGCCGCGAGGTACGCCTCCACCAGAAGGACCAGTTGCACGAAGCGCAAGGTCAGGGTGCCCTGCCTCGGCTGGACGGTCAGCGCCGCCGTGAGGCGCTTCATCCCCTGCCGGAGCTGGCCCGCGCGTACCTCTGCCCAGCCCAGGACCGCTTCACTCCGCGCCTGCACCTCCGGCAACTCGAGGTTCCCCTTGAGGGCGAGCCCCTTTGCAGCCTGCTGTTGCGCCCGGCGATCGTCGTGACACGCCGCGTAGAACAAGGCCACCGTGCTGTGGACAAAGCACGTGACCTCGGGGGTGATCCAGTCCTCCTCGGACGTGATCCGCTCCATCTGCCGCCTGGCTTTATCGAGGTAGCCCCGCACGATGAGCACGGCGATGGCGGCCAAGTCTGCATGCGGGCGCAGCGTCCGCATCTCGTCCGCCGTGAGCGCATGCGGGGGGTTCAAGGCCAGGTCCAGCGCCTGAGCGGCGTGTTCTAACGCCTGGGAGTAGTCTCCCCGCATCGTCGCGCAGATGGCCAGCGTGGCATGGGCGGAGGCGACGTACAGGGGGGCCTCGGCGCGCTCGCCGGCGGCCAGCAGCTCGCGCGCTACACGGACAGCCTCCTCATAGGCGCCGCGCGCCGCCAGGAGATCGGCTCGGCCGCGCAAGGCGCGCAGCATCGACGGATTGGACCAGCCCATTCGCTGCCCCAGCTCGTATGCCCTGCCGGAGGCGCGTATCCGCTCAGGCGATCCCCATCCTGAGGTGAACAGGAGCGAGATGTCGAGTTCCATTTGCAGGGCGAACTCGAGTTCGATCCGCTCGGCCGCATCCGGCAGGTCGGCGAGCAGCGCGAGGGCGCGTTCATAGCCAGCAACCGCCTGGCCGTGGGCTCCGACCCGCGCCGCCCCTCGCCCCGCCTCCAGGAGATAGCGAGCGGCCTTGTCGGCCTGGCCGGCGGCCTCAAAGTGCTGGGCGAGCTGCCCGGCAAAGCGGGAAGACTGCGCGCCGTACGTCTCCTCGAGCGCGGCCCCGACGGCCCCGTGCAGGCGCGCCCGGGCCGTCGCATCGAGCTGCCCGTACAAAAAGTGCTGGAACAGGCCGTGCCGGAAGCGGTACCGCGCCAGCCGCCGCCCCCCGACCGTCACGAGGCTACCCGGCGCGACGAGGTGCGCCTGCCGGCTCAGGGGGCCGCTCAGTCTGGCGATCACGGACGCCGTGCTGCCACCCCGCACGTGGGCCAGCACCTCGGCGTGGAATTCATCCCCCTCCACGCTGGCGGCCTCCAGCAAGTCGCGCTCCGCATCACTGAGCTGCCTGATGCGTTGTGAGATGGCGGCCTCGACGCGCGACGGGAGCTGCCCCCAGTTCAGGCCGGGCCCCTCGACCCATCGGCCCTGTCGATCGCGCAGCAGGTGGCCGCGCTCCTGCATGGCGCGCACCAATTCCACGGTAAAGAGGGGGTTGCCGCCGGTATGCTCGGCGAGGATCTCGCGGAACTGCGCATCCAGGCGGTTGGGCTGGCTGTCCAGGTAGGCCTCGACGAAGGCGCGTCCCTCGGCCTGCGTGAGGTCCACCACGATATCGCCCCACTGCCGCCGGAACTCGTCGACGATCGCGGCGAGGGGTTGTCGCAAGGCGTCGGCGCGCGGGTCGCCTCCGTTGAGGCGAAGACTCCCCACCACCAGGATGCGGCTTCGTTGCAGGTGCCGGCCCAGGTGGAAGAGCATATCCAGAGAGGCGGCGTCCGCCCACTGGAGGTCTTCGAGGATGACCAGCAGCGGCAGGCGTCGGGCGATGGCACGCAGCGCCCGCGCCACCTGTTCGCACAGCGCCGTCTGCCCCAGGCCCGGCGCTGAGGCGTCTTCGAGGCGCGCCATGTGCGCCTCGAGCCTCGACAGCCAGGCAGCGCCGCTGGGCATGCAGGCGCGGGCGCGGGACAACAGAGAGGCATCGCGCGCCAGCAGGCGCGCCAGGTCCGGCCCTTGCTGCACCAGCGTCTCGAGTGTCAGGGACAGGGCCGCCTGCAGGCCCCGCGCGTGCCTGGGGTTCAGCGCCTCATCCGTATCGCCCGCCAACATCTGGAGAACCTCGCGGAAGGGCTCATAGGCGTCTCCGGCGCCCAACTGCGCGCTGCAGCGGCCTATCGCGATAAGGAGGTCACTCCGCGCAGCCATCGCCTGCCGGGCGAACGCCTCCACGAGGGTCGTCTTGCCGCTCCCCGCCTCGCCCGTGACCAGGACGACCCGCCCCTCTCCGGCGAGAACCTGCGACAAAAGCCGCCGAGCGCGGCCAACTCGCCCTCGCGAGCCACGACCAGTGAAGGGGCCCTGTCTTCGGCGGCGACCGGGTCCAGCAGCAGACCCTCGGCGCGGTGCGCCTGGAGCGGGGGGGGCGGCGACCCTCCCACGAGGGTCCCGTCGCGGATGCGCTCGTACAGCGCCATGGTCTCAGGGCCCGGCTCCACGCCCAGGTCGCTGACGACGAGGTCACGGCAACGCCGGTACTGGGCGATGGCCTCGCCACGCCGCCCGGCCAGCGCGAGGATACGCATCGCCTGCCGGTGGACCTCCTCCTGCCAGGGTTCCAGTTCGATGGCGCGGCGGGCAAATAAGAGGGCCTCATCGTACGCGGAGCGCCCCTCATAGTAGGTGGCGAGTGCACGGAGGGCCAGGAGCATCTGTCGGTCGAGCTGCTCCCGCCTGAGGAGCAGCCACTCCTCAAAGGCCGGGCAGTCGTCCACTGAGAGCCCTTCCAAGAATGGGCCCCGGTAGAGCATTACAGCCGATCGCAAGGCCTCGCAATCCGTGGGAGGAGTACATCCGGAAGGTCGCTGGGGGCCGATAGCGGTCGAGCGCTCCAGGACAGCCACGTCCAGAAAAAGGCGCGCGTCGGGGTTGACCCGAATCGTGTCGCGGGAGACGAGGAGGAGGGGCGTGGGCGCCACATCATCGCCGATGGCACGCCGCAGGTTGTGGACGGCCTGGCGCAGGCTATTGCGCGCGGCGCGGTCCGGGTAGTCGGGCCAGAGCAGGCCGGACAGCGCCTCGCGATAGTGTGGCCGTCCACCCTCCGTGGCCAGATAGGCCAGGAGCGCTCGGGCCTTCCTGGATGTCAATGCCACAACCCGATCATGTCCCAGCCGCGCCAGAAAGGGCCCAAGCAGGAACAGCGATATATCCATAGTGGCTCGTGTCCGACGTCGACGTGTACCCTCTCTAGCTGAATTATAGGGTGTTGACCATGCCATGACAATGCCCCATAGGACCCATAGGTTACACTGGCGTCGCTTTAGCGTTTCTCTAACGTTACAGATACGCTCCTCGGCTATCGTGCACCGCATGGAGTATTGCGAGGGGGCCACCCATGAGGGATCGCTACATGGCCTACATGCTGAGGCTGTGGCAGGTTGGAGACGGCCAGGGCGACTGGCGGGTATCGCTGGAGGATCCCCATACGGGTGAGCGGCACGCCTTTGCCAGCCGTCAGGCGCTCTACGCCTATCTGGATGCGCTCACTGCTGACCCTCCTCCTGCCCCGACGGAGCCGCCCACGAAGGAATAGCGCGCCCAAAGCGCTGCGGCACCTACTTTCAGTCTGCAGAACACTGAGGTCCACATGAAAAAGCAGCGTTCGTCGGCTCTCCTCGCCCTGTTCCTCGCCCTGTTTGTGCTGGTGCCCGGAGCCAGCGGAGAGACCAACCCCGTGCCCGTCGTGGCGCAAGCTGCGGTGGACCCCCAGGACGCCCTCACGCAGGCCTGGGCACGCGCCCGCGAGACTGGCTCCTACCGTTTCCTCTCCACGGCGGAGCAGACCCTCGTCCCGCTGCCGCTGGCCGACATGATCGGCCAGCGCGACATGCACCTGACCCTCGAGAACGAGGGCGCCGTCCTCCTGCCGGATCGCGCCTACGTCGAGATGCGTGTCGCGGGCTCAGGCCGGCAGGAATCGGTGACGCTCCTGCGCGATGGCGGCCAAGCCTTCATGCTGCAGGACGGCGAGCTTTTGCCGGTTGAGGACGCCCTCAGCCTGACAACACCCTCGAACGATGTGCTCGGTTACCTGGCCGCCGCCGAGCAGGTGACGTTGCTGGCCCCGCCGGAGGGTCGACCCGATGTCACCCGCTACGGGTTTGAGATCAGCGGCACGCGCTTTGAGGAGTACGTGCGACGCGAGGCCGAGGCCGAGCTTGCCGCCGAGCCCGGCGCCCCCGAGGGGATGAGACTACAGGCCATGCCCGCGCTGCAGGCGATCAGCGGCCGGGGCGAGTTGTGGGTCGATCGGGACGGCCTCCCCCTGCGACAGGTGCTGGACATCGAGATGCCGGAGGCCAGTGCCCAGTATGGCGCGCGCCTGCACATGGTCGTCGACCTGTTCGCTCACGGCCGGGTGGAGACGCTCCCGCGCGCCGTGCAGGATGCCGGCGGCACTTGGCGCCTTGAGGGAGGCCTGACGACCTCGAGTGCCCCCAATCCCGCAACATCAGCGAATGCCGGAGCCGGAATCGCTGCGCCGTCAGCGGCCGAACGGCCGGCCCAAGCCGTGGCGATGGAGCCCGGCACCTCCCTTCCGGCCGGCACTCGGCGCCCCCTTCCTCTGCGCGTCACGCCGATGAGCGCGGCCCTCTTTATGGCAGCCGTCCTCGCCGTCGTCGCGTGGCGTTACACGCGACGCGGCGCGCCGAGGTACAACCCGCGACGTGGCTATACGCTCCTTGCGGCGATCCTGATCCCCGTCATGGTGGTTGGCCCGTTGCTGCAATCGGGACAGATCGTGCGCTTTACCGAGCGCAGGGCACAGGCCGCCGAGGCGCATGCCGAGGGCACGCCGGACCTGTTGCGTGCCTTGGGGTTCGATGTCGAGGCGCCCGAGGCGGCCGATGAGAGGGCCAAGAGCGTCAAGGCGCCCGGCACGGCCGACAACGCCCCACCCATCTCCCTCCGCCTCGCCAACGACCCGGACCCGATCGCCATCCCCCAGATCGCCCGACCCAGCTACGTGGAGGCCGGCGAGGGCATCACGGCGCTCATGCGCTGCGGCGATGGCGAGCCCGGCGTCGACACCGATGGGGACGGGCTCGCCGACACCGTCGAGCTGTGTCTCGGCACCTCCCCCTACGGCGTGGACAGCGACGGCGACGGCATCCCCGACAAGGTCGAACTGGACGGCTTTGACCTCGGGGGGCAGCACTGGGACTCGAATCCCCTCAACGCCGACTCGAACGGCGACCGGGTCCTGGACACCTTGGAGTGGGCGAGCGCGCTCGCCGAAGACGGCCAGGCCGCGTCCGCCGACATCGACGGCGACGGCGTGCCCAACATCTGGGACGATGACGACGACGGCGACGGCGTGCCCGACCACCTCGACCTCTCCCCCCAGGCGCGCAGCAACCATTCCACCTCGGTCGATCTGACCGTCGACGGCGAGGCGTCGGACGGCCACGTCTACCTGGAGGTCCAGGTACAGCCGCAAAACCTGAACCACCTGCGCTACTCGACCACGGCCCTCGATTGGCCGATGGACGACGAGGGCCACGTCCAGGACCTGGACCTCTCCACCGAGGACGTGCGGCTAACGCCCGTCCTGTTGGTGGAGACGAACGTGCCGCCGGATTCCGCGCTGGAGGCCAAGTACGGCTTTTCTTCCTGGCAGACCGACGAGGGCTACATCCTGCTCGTGCCCCTCGTGCCCCTGGAGGACGGCGGGCTGGTCTATGGCTTCCACGGCAAGGTGGCCTATGCGCCGGGGCAGATCGACGACCTGCAGTGGCGGGCCAAGATGGTCTGGATGACGCAGATGCAGCACGACTACTGGGTCTACCAGGCCATGGACGGCTATACCACCTACTGGCTCGAGACCGAGACGCGACTGCTGCACCAGTACCAGGAGACCTTTCGCCTCATCGGCCTGCGCCTGACCGTGAACGCGGGGTATGAGGCGGCCGTTGTGGGCACGCCCGATGAGACCGACGACCTGGCGCTGTTCCGCGTCATGCTGGGCCTGAGCGACACTTTCCGGTCCCACCTCAGGCTGGAAGGACAGGAGGCGGATGAGACGGCGCTGCAAGAGGTCGCGCAGCGTTTCGCCGAGGGCAGCACGGCCGACATCGTCCACACCTTTGGCGTGGAGGCGTACACCGTCAAGGTCGAAGGACCCGTCCAGTACGGGCACGCGGACGCCGGCCTGGGTGGTATGGGCACCGATCTCGTGCCCGGGTTCCTGGAGCGATACGACCTCCACTACGGCAATCTGCGCTGCCGCGACGCGTACGGCGACCCCGTGTCGTGCGCGACGCTGCTCATCGCCTACGAGCAGTCACAGGGCGCTTACGATCTGAAGAACCTGGCAGCGGCGGGCTCCGGCCTCGCGGACCTCTCCAACCTGCACGTCAACGTGAGCGATGTGCCCGTGGTAACCATGCGCGGCGTCCAGATGCGCATGTACGAGCAGGGGACAGCCGGCTGGCAGCTGGCAACGCCGGCCCGCACCCTCGAACTCATCGAGCAGCGCTACAAGAACGTGTACGACACGGCGATGCGCGACGTCTATCCGGAACTCACCATCGATGACGTTCGGTTCATCGCCTACAGCACCTACCTGGCGGCCATCAGCCCCTCCTACTCGCCCATCGCCGTGGACGGCCAGGCACTGGTGCCCGACGTTGCCGACGAGAGCGCCCTGGCCGCGAACCGCGCCCTCCCGCAGGAACTGGATGCCGAGGTCACGTCGGTCATCGACTGGGTGGGGTACGGCAGCGGCATGGCGGAGAGCCTCGTGGGCGTCGGCGGCAACCTGATCTGGGTGGGCGGCGACTTTTTGACGTTTCTCGGCGACTGGACCAAGGCGAGCACCGCCAAAAGGGCGTGGGATGGCCTGGGCGTGGGCCTCTTTGCGGCGGCCACGGTGGCCTCGATGGTCATGGGCATGATCGGCGCCGTCTGCGATTCGGGCGCGACCCTCCCGATGTGTCGCAACGAGGTGGCGCTGTACGCGGCCAGCATCGCCGTCGATTCCCTGGCCATCGTCGCCCAGGCGCAGTGCGTCACGTCGCTGATCATCTCTTACGTCCGGCACTGCCTCGATCCTATCTCGGGGGCGGCGCTCGTGGCGCAGGCCATCGGCGTGGCTGTCAGTATCGGCATGAGTTGGATGTGCTTCACCATGGCGGCGTATAGCGGCGATCCCGTGGTGTGGCGCGTGGCGCTCGCCGAGGCCATCGTCACTACGATCTATCTGCTGATCGTCTTTGCCATCAACTTTATCCCCATCATCGGGCAGATCATCACCGCCGTCCTGGCGCTCATTGACATGATCGTCGCCCTGTTCACCGGCCTGTTCACCGATGAGACCTGGAGCATCGCCAAGGCCATCGTGAACCTGTTCTACGACGCCTCGACGTCCACAGCCCTGGCCGAGGCCGAGTTCGGCGCCTTTACCACGGCCCTCACCCGCCCGGACGGCGGCATGGTCGGCGGGAACACGTTCGAGATCAGCATCCCGTTCAGCGGGGTGATCACCAAGACAGAGGACGGCACGAACGACGACCTGAACAAGAGCTACGTCGAGGGCGTCCTCATCCCCGATCCCGCCAGCGACTTTGTCGCGCAGGACAAGAGCACGGAGCGCAACTGCACCATCGTCGACGGCGAGCTGCATTGCTCGAACACCGCCAGGTTCGGCTATGTCCTCACGCCGCGCATCAACGGCATCGTGGGCTTTGCCTCGCAGCTCCTGTACCGGACCGTATGGGCCGAATACGGCATGTACCACGCCTGGCGCTGGGACACCCACACCGAGGATGGGGTGTTTCCGGATGCCCTGGAGTGGTCGGAACTCCCCCTGGACGTCATCCCGGGCGATCTGGACGGCCTGTGGAACTGGAGCGCCCTCGGTAACCCGGACCGGGACGGGGACGGCCTCTCCGATGCCATGGAGGCGGTGCTCGGCACCGACCCGAACGATCCCGATACCGATGGGGATGGGCTGTCGGATTACTACGAGTGGCAGATGTACGAGACCCTCGGCACCGATCCCCTGCTCGCGGACACCGACGGCGACGGGCTGAACGACGGCCTGGAGTGGCGCGTCGGCACCCTCGCCAACGTGGCGGACACCGACGGCGACGGACTCACCGACGGTGAGGAGGTGCGCCGGGTGGAGGCCGGCGCCATGGTCGGCGGCTGGACCGTGAACCTGTCCGACTGTGGGGAGGCGTGGGTCGCCTCCGACCCGCTCGTGGCCGACGGTGACGCCGACGATCTCAACGACTCTGAGGAGCGGGACCACGGCCTGAGCCCGCACGCCGCGAATGCCCTCATCCCGACGCTGAGCATGGACGTCGCGCCGATCCGCGGCATGCCGGGCGGCCGTTCCGGCCTGTACCTGCGCCCCGGCGAGGCGGTGACGATCACGCTGCGGGTCGCCAACCCGGCGCCGGATCCCGTGGATGGCACGATGACGCTCTACCTGCCCGATTGGTTCGAGGGGATCGAGGGCGGCGTCCTCTCCGGCGACCGCACGCCAACCGTGGCGACGATCTCGGGAAGTGGCATCAAGGGCATGAGTTGGGCCTTTACCGGCGCCAACGCGCTCAGGACCTACGAGTTCGCAGCCACGACGGTCACGGCGCGCGTGGCCGCCACCGTCGCTGGGGATAGCGGCGACTTTAGGCTGACCCTCCCCTACACCGGCATGTCCCTCGAGCGCTCCAGGCCGGTGGTCGTCGATAACCTGCCGCCCGAGGTCGCCGTCCTCGCGCCGGCCGATGGCGCGTTCCTGCGCGGCACGGACTATGTCGTGGGCGGCACGGCACGCGACGCCACCACCTGGCTCACCGATATGGAATTGAGCATCGTGCCCCAGGGTAGCCCAGACGACCTGCAGCCGCTGAGCGGCAGCCTGAGCCCCTGGGCCTATACCTGGAGCCTGCCGGCGGACGGCGTCTACAGCCTGAAGGCCCGGGCGACCGACGCCATGGGCAACGTACAGACCACGGACGCGGTGGACGTGACGGTGGACAACACGCCCCCCTCGGCCACCCTGTCGGCGAACATGGACGGCACCATCGTTCGACTGAGCGGCGCCGCCACGGACAACCTGGCCGGCATCGAGCGGGTCCAGTTGGCCATTGGCGGCCAACCGTGGCGCAGCGTGACCCTCGAGGGCGAGGGCACGACGAACGCCACCTGGACCTACGACTGGCAGGTGGGCATCGGCGCGCAGGGCAGACACGAGGTGCGCATGCGCGCCCTCGATCGCGCGGGCAACGCCAGCGACATCGCCACGGAGGAGGTCATCGTCGATCGCGTCGCGCCGTCGAGCATCGTCAATGGCGGCGCCGGGCGGGACGTGCCGCCCGCGGTCAGGCCGAACACCACCTTCACCCTCACCGGTGTGGCCGACGAGGGTGGCCACCTGCCGGCGCCGGCCACGGCGGCCGACCTGCGCCCAGGGATGGATGCCTTTGATGACGCGTCGGTGTGGCTGAGCGTCTCCAGCATCCACGACAACGACGGCGGCGTGCTGGCGGCCTGGATCGGCGACTTCGACGCCGACCGCCTTGCCGACCTGGCGGTAGGCCTGCCGGGCCCCGAGGGTGATGCCGGACAGGTGGCGGTGCTGTACGGCCGCGCCGGCGGCTGGCCCGCCGCCCCCGATCTGGAGATGCTCGCCGAGAGCCGCACGCGCTTCCTCGGTGAGACCGGGACGCGTCTGGGCAGCTATGTGGCCGCCGCGGGCGACGTGAACGGCGACGGCATGCACGACCTCCTGGTTGGCGAGCGCGACAGCGCGCGCGCCTTCCTCATCTTTGGCTATCCCGGCCCGATGGCGGGCGTGACCCTCGACGGCGGACGGGAGGGCCTCCGCACCCTGCTCCAGGCACCGGCCACCGTCGTCGGCCTGGCGGGGGCGGGCGACGTGAACGGCGACGGCCGCGACGATGTCCTGATCCGCGCCGGCGCCACGGCCTACCTGATCCTCGGGCGCAGGGGACCCTGGCCCGCGGAGCTGGACGTCGCCGCCGAGGCGGCGGCCACGTTCGACGACATCACCGGCGCCACCGGCGTGGGCGACGTCAACGACGACCAGCGCGCCGAGTGGGTCACCATGTCCGCCGGCAACATCGCGCTCTACCGCTGGGACGCGGCGGGATCCCTGGCCCAACGCGTGTCGACCACCGCTACGGCGGACGCCGAGCCGCGGGTCGTCGCGCTGGGCGATGTGGACGGCGACGGCCTGGGCGACTGGATCTACTCGGACGGCGCGAACCGCACGCTGGTGTATGCCAGCGGCGCCACACCCCACACCTTCTCCGGCTACGACGGCCTGCTGGCCGCGCCGGGTGACATCGACGGCGACGGCCGCGCCGATATCCTGCTGGCCGATGCGTCGGGCGTGGCGACGCTCGTGCGGCAGCAGGAGGGCGAGGCGCCCGAGGTGTTCGCCACGATCTCTGGCGTCGGTGGCGCGGCCAACGCGCCGTACACCGGCGGCGCCGACCTGAACGCCGACGGCTCGGACGAGGTGGTGCTGATCCCCAGCGCCGCCGCGGCGGAGGCGCGCGGCTTCGACGCGCCCAGTTTTGCCTCCGGGTTCGTCTCGCCCCAGGCGCTGCCCCTGGGCGTCTCCTCCGTCTCGGCCATGGGCGACGCCGGGGGCGACGGCGAGGCAGGCATCATGTCGGCGCAAGAGATGGGCATCCTCTCGATCGGCGCCGACACCCGCTACGTCGACGACGACGATGGCGGCTGCGACGGCCAGGCGCTATGCTACAGCTCTATCCAGGGTGCCGTCGACGCCTCGGAAGGCGGCGGCGATACGATCGTCGTCTACCCGGGCGTCTATGGGGCGTTCAGCGTGCCGGCCGGCGCGGACTATGACGGCCTGACGGTGCGCGGCGTGAACCCCGACGCCGTTTTCGTCGAGGGGAATGCCGGCGAGGATAAGCCCGACGCCGTGACGATCGCGGCGGACGGCGTGCGCCTGGTGAACCTCACGGTGCGCGACGCCGTCGGCGGCATCGCCCTGGCGGAGGGCGCCGGTGAGCCCACCATCTCGGGCGGCAGCGAGACGATCGTCGACCACGTCGTGGCGTACTCGGTGCAGCACCCGATCTCGATGACGCGAGGCTCGGCCCTCACCATCCACGACAGCACCCTCGTCGGCGACGGCGCGCACCCCATCCTCTATGTGGACCCCGCGCCGAGCGGCGCGGTGCACGCCTGGAACGACGACCGCGGGGTGGGCATCCCCGCCGTCGCCTCCATGCAGCCCATCGCGGCGCACGGCGCGCTGCTGAGCGCCGGGGGTAACCTCTACGCCGCGCCGGGCGGCACGAGCGCCCAGGTGTACGCCGCCACGCCGGGCGCCGGGGGCGCGTTGGGCGACTGGAGCGCCCCCTTTACGCTGAAACACGATCTGTGGCAGGACACGCCCGTCGCCGGGACGGGCATGCTGGCCGCGAGCGGCTCGGCGTTGTACCAGCTCCATACGAACGCGCGCTGGCCCAAGCTCGGCGGCACGGCGCCGGCGACGGGCGTCGCGACCACCATCAGCGCGGTGGCGGTCCATCCGACGACGGGCGACGTCTATGTCGGCGGCGTCTTCACGCGCATCGGCGACGTTGGCGAGGTCCCGGGCGTGGACGCCAACCACCTGGCGCGCTGGGACGGGACGAGCTGGAACAAGGTGGGGGACCCCAAAAACATAGACGACAACGGCGTGGACGGTCCGGTGTACGCCCTCCACTTCGCGCCCAACTCGACTGGGGGGTACAGCCTGTACATCGGAGGCGACTTTGACCATCTGAACAAGCGCGACGAAAACGAGATCAAGATTCCTGTAGGCAACGTTGTAAGCTGGACCGGCAGCCAGTGGAAGCTCCTGGGCGAGCCCGGCCTGTATGGCGGCCAACCCCAGAGCGGGACGAACGGCCCCGTATACGCGCTGACCCACGACTCGTCGGGCCGTATCTATGTCGGCGGGAGCTTTACCGGGGCGTATGACGGCATCGGCGGCGCTCTTCCCGCAGCCAACGTCGCCATGTACAACGGTCTGGCCCCGGTAGCGTGGATGCAACTCGGTGGAGGCCTCAATGGTCCCGTCCATGCGCTGGTCGCGACCGGGGGCCAGAGCGACTACTTTTACGCGGGAGGCTCCTTCACGGCCAGCGGCGGTACGCCCATGAGTCACGTCGCCCGCTACAGCCAGAACACGAACTGGGGGGCGATGGACGCGGGCTTTGCCGGCGATGTGGTCGATCTTGCCTTCGACTTTGCGACGGGCGCCGTGTACGTCGTCGTCGATTCGGCAGAACCGGTCCAGCGCTGGGATGGGTCCGTATGGTCCGCGGTACCCGGCGTACCATACGATAGCGGTCGAGGCCCCCGTGCACTGGCGATCGATCCCGAGGGGAATGTATATGCCGGCGGGTACGGGTCGAACGGCGCGGCGCTCTACGTCCGGCGTCCGGGCGCCACGGGGTTCGCGCTCGTTGGCTATGAATCGCTGGTGAACATGAGCGCCCAATGGATCGAGGACCTGGCGCTGGACGGCAGCGGGCGGGTATACGCCGCCACGAACCATGCCCAGGAATACAGCATCGGCGGCCTCAGTCGCTGGCTGGTCAGCGGCCTCTACATGCGCGCCGTCTCCGGTGGAGGCTGGACGACGCGAGACTACCCGCAAACCGGCGACGACTGGATGGCGCCCACGGCGTTAGCGGGCGACGGGACCGGCAACCTCTACGCCGTGTGGGGCAGCTATGGCGCCGGCGTCCTGCACCGGTTCAACGCCGCGACCAACAATTGGACACAGCGCGCCAACCCGCCGGCCGATCTCGCAATGAAGCACCTCGTCTGGGCCGCCGACAAGCTCTATGCGCTCGGCCAGGACTCGTCCGAGGTCTGGCGGTTCGCCCGCTTTGACGATGCCGCGAACGCCTGGACGACGCTGGCCGCGCCGCCTCTGGCCACGGGCGCGGCCGCGGCCGGCCTCTCCTGGTCGTGGGACGGCGGGGATGCGGTCTATCTCCTGACGGCGGACGGCACGCGCACCTTCCGGCGCTACCGCATCGGTGCCAACGTCTGGGATGTGCTCCCCGATCCGACGCCCGCGTTCACCGTCTCCCATGGGCCGGCCATGGCGCGCGTCGGCGATTACCTCTATGTCTATGGCACGCCGGACGCCGGCGTCACCACCAACCTCTTCCGCTATGGCGCGCTGCCGGCGAGCGACCTGCGGCTGACCGTGCGGAACACCGCGTTCGTCGCGCCTGACGCGGCGACGAGCTTTGCCTGGACCAGCCTGTTTGCTGCGACGGGCAACTACAGCTTTATGACGAGCATCGACGCCTCGAACGCCTGGGTGGGTCCGGCCACGGCGACCTGGACGCCGGCACGGCCCGCGGGCTCCACGTCGCTCACGACGGCGCAGGCGGACTTTATCGCGGCGACGGAGGGGCTCTACCGCGTGGGCGCGGATTCGGCCCTCGACGCCGGCTATCACCGGTACGTGGCGGTGGCTCACGTCTACCCGTCCGAGGCAGCCTGCACGGGCTGCGCCGGTGGCGGCCAGACGTGGGGTGACACGGCGTTTGCCACGGTGCGCGAGGCGGTGGAGAGCGGCGCGGCCCGCGTGCTGGTTCATCCGGGGCGCTACCCACAGACGTTCTATCTCGTCTCCGGCGTCACGGTCTTGGGTTCCGGCGCGGAGGTGACAATCATCGAGGCGCCGGTCGGCGGCGCCGGGACGCTGGTCACGGCGGAGGGCGTGGCTCATGCCACCCTCGCCCGCGTGACACTGGCGGGCGCCGGTGATTGGCAGGGCTTTCTTGCCGAGGGCGGGACGCGGGACGTTACCTTTGCCCGCAACATCGCGCGCGGCCTGAGCACCGGCGTGCGACTGCGCGGCGACAGCGAGGTCGCGGTGGTCAACAACACCATCGTGCGCAACGGCACCGGCATCGTCGCCGAGGGCAAGAACCCGGTGAACGTGCGCAACACCATCCTGGCCCACAACGCCGATACCGGACTGCAGCACGGCGACTCGCCGACGAGCCTGTCGAACACGTACAACGCCTTTTACGCCAACGGCACCGATATGAGCCCAGCGGACCCGGGCGGGGGCACCCTCTTCTTCGACCCGACCTTCCGGTCCTTGGCCGAATACGATCTGCGACTGTCCAAGGGGTCGCCCCTCATCGATATGGGCTCGCCATCCGACCCGACACCGCCCGGCACGGGCACCCGCGTTGACATCGGCTATGCCGAGTACAATGCCGCCGGGTTCTACGTCAGCGCGGACTATGCCGAGACGGGCATCAACGACGGCCTGACCTGGGGCCTCGACGCCTTTGGCACCATCACGGACGGCCTGGGGGCGGCGGCCGCAGCGCTCGCCGGCTTGCAGGGCGCGCTTCCCGACGGGGGCTACAGTGTGGGTGTGGACGCCGGCGCGTACAGCGAGCGCGTCTCCGTGCCCAGCCACGTGCGCCTAGTCGGTTCCGGCGCCCAGGTGACAACCATCGACGCGGGCGCCGGCGGCAGCGCGGTGACCTTTGACGGCGTCGTCGACGCCGAGGTATCGGGGATCACCGTGCAGAACGCCGGCGCCGATGGCGCGGGCGTAGAGATCAAGAATGCCGCCGGCGGCATCACCGTCGCCCGCAACGTCATCCACGACAACGCCGGCCATGGCCTGCGGCTGGCGGGCAGCTCGAGCGCCGAGATCGACTTTTGCGCCTTTGTGAACAACGCTGCCGCGGGTGTCCATGCCACCGACGCGGGCACGTGGGCCACGGTGCGCAACAGCATCGTGTCCGGGGGTAACTATGGCCTCCAGGCCACCGCCGGCGGCCTGATCCGCAACGACTATAACCTGCTGAACAGCGCGACGAACCTGGACGGTGTGACCGGCGGCGCGCACACCCTCACGGCCGACCCCGGCTTTGCCGGGACGGGCCACTACTACCTGACCGCAGACTCGGCGGCCGTCGATGCGGCCGACCCGCTGGCGCCGGTGCCCCCCGCGGGCGGCACCCGCGCCGACCTGGGGTATAGGGAGTTGACGGCCAGCCCGCTGACGCTCCTCGTTGGACCGCGGATCGACTCGATCGTGACCGGGAACTCGGGCGTACAGCAGGTCGAAGTCGGTGTGGTGGCGGTGAGCGATCCCACGGAGCCGGTGACGGCAACCCTTCCTACCGCCTGGGAGACCCTCGCGACGGGCACGACGGATCCCCTCTACTCCTGGGACCACGCCCTGAGCCAGGCGACCGCCGGTCTCTACCGCGTATACAGCCGCGCGACGGATGTGGCCGGCAACGGCGAGACTGACGAGAGCGACTGGTACGAGGGCGCCTTGATCGTCGATGACACCGCGCCGACCATCAGTTGGGGCACACCGGCGCTGCCGGCGAGCACCGACGCCGCCGCGGTGTTGGCCGTGGCCGACGCCGCCGGTACGGTGAGCACCGGCACCGGCACGCGCGACGACGTGAAGCAGGTCTACTTTCACGTCGTGGGTCCCAACGGCACGACCACCTACCCGGCGGACGGCGACCGCGCCTGGATCCCGCTGCCCGTCGCGGGCAGTTACTCTGTCCGAGCCTATGCCGTGGACGAGGCGGGGAACCAGGCCCAGACCGATGCCGCGACGCTGACGGTCACCGCCGGTTCGGTGGCCACAGTCGGTGCGCCGCCGGAGGGTAGCGCCGTCTCGGATGCCGCCCTCCTCCTCCGCGGTCACGTACGCTTTGCCGCCGCCGGCACGGGCTCGGTGAGCGTCGCCGTCAGCGGCGGCGCGACCGTGGAGGCGACGCTGGAGGAACCTGGCGCCCGCTTTAGCGCCTGGTGGGCGCCGGTCACGCTGCCGGTGGGAGACGGCGCCAAGGTCATCACCGCGACACCCAGCATGGGCGGGGTAGCGGGCACGGCCGCGACCCTCAACCTGACGCTGGACACCGCCGCCCCGACACTCGCCGTGACCGCTCCGGCCGGGGGCACGACGATCACGCGCACCGTGACCTTACAGGGTACCGCGAGCGACGATGCCGGCTCCGGGATGGCGCATGTCGAGGTCTCACTGGATGGCGGCTACACCTGGCAGCGGGCGGCCCTCGACGGCGGCGCCTGGAGCCTGAGCGTCGAGATGATCGGTTCACAGGACCAGGTGAGCTATCCCGCGCGAGTACGGGCGACGGATGCGGCAGGCAACGTGGCCATGGCATCGTGCCCGTTCGCGGTGGACAGCGCGCCACCCACCGGCCTGGGGCCCCGCTTCGGTGAGCCGGAGGGCCAACATGTGCCGGTGGACACGACCCTCTCGGTGGAATGGAACGCGCCGATCGACGCCGGCGGACCCGTGGCCGTGCTGCTGACCGTGGATCAGAGCCCGACCACCGAACCGACCGCCGTGGAGGCCGGCACCAGCGCAAGCGCGATCCTCAATGCGACGGGCGATTGGTACGTGCACCTCGCGGCCAGGGACGTCGTGGGCAATCAGGTGACCTATCACTATGGGCCCTGGCACGTACGGGACGTGGCGAATGCCACCTTTGCCGAGCGCAGTCAGTCCATCGTCTTGGACGGACTCATCGATCTGGAGCATGACGAATGGGTGGCCGGTGACCTCCTGGGCACCGACGCGCAGGGGATCGAAACGCAAGAGCTCTATGCGACCTGGGACGGCCTGGCGATCTACCTCGGCTGGAGCGGCGCGTGGTGGACGTTGGACGGCACCATGTGGGCTTACCTCGACCTGATACCCGGGGGTAGCACGCAGTCGGTGGACGCCGCCCACACGCTCCCCTTCACGGCCGATATCGCCGTGCGCATCGACGGGCCAGAGTCCGGCGGGCTGTACAGCTGGTCGGGCAGCACGTGGAACCTCTCGACCGACGAGAACGCGTTCCGCTTTGCCCACGGCTCAAGCGGCGATACCGAGGCGCGCATCGCGCGCAGCCTTACCGACGACCAGGCCGTCAGGCTGGTGGCCTACGCGTCGGCGCCCGAGTTCGTATCCACCGCCCTGCTGGTCGACACGGACGGCACGATGGGTGCCATGGCTGAGGATGGTACCCAGACATGGGTCATCTTCCCGAACACCAACCCGCTGGGCGGAGCGCTGACCTCTTCCTACAGCTGGTACTCGCCGCTCGTGGGCGATATGAACGACGGCCAGCCGTCAGCGCGGACCGTGGTGTTCGCGGCGACCAGCCCACAGGCCTCGGGTGTGGCCTGGTGCCCGGGGAGCACGCTATCCTACGTCCTCACGCTGCAGAACCCCGAGCCCACCGAGATTGCCGGGCTAGAGCTGCTCCTCGAGGCGATAGAGGGCCTGGGCTTTCAGTCCCTGAATGGGGGGACTCGCACGTCGGGCACCGTGGGCGGTTCGCGCTGGGAGATCAGCGTCCCGACCATCGCGGCGGGCGCCACGCAGCAGATCATCGTGACGGCGCTGTTGAACGACGATTTGACGAACGTCAGCACCGTGACGACGCATGCCCTCTTGACGGCCGACAATATCTCCCTGACGGGCACCAAGACGGCCGCGATCACCCATCGGGTCGATGGGCGACCACCGACGACGGCGATCGATGTGGCCGCGGGGGCCGCGATTCCGAGCGGGGCGACCACCTTCACGGGAACTGCAGGGGACGATGACGGCTCGGGCGTGGCCAAGGTCGAGGTGCGCGAGACGGGCGCTGCAGAGTGGACGAGCGCCTCCGGGGCGACGGCCTGGTCGGCGATGCTGAATGTGCCGAGCGGCGCGACCACCTTCACCCTCGAGGCACGGGCAGTGGACGCCTGTGGCCACACCGGCGACGTCGTCACACAGGCCTTCACCGTCGACGATACGGCGCCGAGCGTGTCCTGGGCCGTGCCGACCGTCATCACGTCGACGCTGCCGACGCTAAAGGGCAGCGCCTCCGACCCGCAGCCCGAGGGCGCCCTCGTCGAGAGCGTGCAGGTGCAGGTGGGTGGCGATGACGCCCCATGGCTGGCCGCGACCGGCCCGTACGCGCCGCTCGATGGCGTGCAGGGCTGGACGTGGGGCTGGGCAGCCCCACTGGACGATGGCGTAACGCACCAACTGCGGGCGCGGGCCACCGACGGCGTCGGCAACACGACGACGACCGACTGGTCGTCGACTACCGTGGACGTCGTCGCGCCGGCCATCACCGTGACCACCGCCCTCGCCTCCGTGTCTATCGGGTCTCTATCGATGGACACGGAAGCGCCCGACGGCTCGGAGCAGGGGGATGCCTCGGCATCGGCCATCGACGCTGGCTACGACGGACCCATCCTTGCCGGCACGGTCGTGGACGGCTCGGGTGTAGAGGCGGTGCGCATCTGGGTATACGGACCGTCGGGCAGCGCCTTTTTCGAGGGCGCCACCCTGACGGGTAGCGACTGGGAGTATCGGCCCGACCTGCGGGATTGGGAGATAGGGACCTATGCGCTGCGCGTGCAGGCCATCGATGTCTATGGCAACGCCCAAGTGTACGGCCCCCATCCGTTGGACCTGGGCGAGGAGCCGATCGAGGGCCTCCAGGCCGTCAGCGATGGCCCCAAGCCTCTCGGCGAGACGGTGACCCTCACCGCCACCATCTCGGCCGGCACCCATGTCACCTACACGTGGGACCTGGGCGACGGCGCCGTGGCCGACGATCGCATCGCGACCCATGTCTACGCCGCTCCGGGCCTCTACACCGCCACGGTGACGGCGACGAACACCATCTCGCAGGTCAACTCCTCGGTGACGGTGCTCATCGAGGCGCCGGTGAGTGGGCTGGCGGCGAACAACGATGGCCCGACGCCACTGGGTGGCGAGACGACGCTCTCCGCCACGGTCGAGACAGGCTCGAACGTAGTGTATGACTGGACCTTCGGCGACGGCGAGACGGCGAGTGGCGCCACGGTGACGCACCAGTATCCTGCGGCGGGCAGCTACGTCGCCGAGGTCACGGCCCACAACAACATCTCGAGCATTACGGCGACGACGACGGTAATGGTGGAGGAGCCGGGCAGCGACGACGAGCCCATCGTCGGGCTGCAGGCCCATAGCAGCGCGCCCGAGGCGGTGGGCGCCGCGGTTGAGTTCAGCGCCACGATCGCGGCGGGGACCCATGTCCTCTATGCCTGGGACTATGGCGACGGCGAGACGGGCACCGGTCGGGAGGCCTCGCACACCTATGCCGCGGCCGGCGTCTACACCGCCACGGTGAGGGCGACGAACGGGGCCTCGCAGGCGGAGGCAGCAGTGGCGGTGTTGATCGAGGTGCCCGTGACCGGGCTGGTGGCGAACAACGATAGCCCGACGCCACTGGGCGGCGAAACGACGCTCTCTGCCACGGTCGAGGACGGCACTAACGTGGTCTATGACTGGGCGTTCGGTGACGGCGCGACGGGCAGCGGCGCAACGGCGACGCATCAATATCCCGCCGTGGGCAGCTATGTCGCCGAGGTCACGGCCCACAACAGCGTCTCGAGCATCACGACGACGACGAGCGTGCTGGTCGAGCCGGGATCCGAGCCGCCAGGTCCACCGCCGGTGATCCACCTGCCGGCCGTCATGCGGAGCTATGCCTATGGTCCCGATCTACCCGATCTGGTGGTCACGTCGATCGATGTCGGCGCCGACGGCATCGCTGTGACGGTACACAGCGCGGGCAACGCGCCGGTGGTCGACGGCTTCTGGGTCGACCTGTACGTGGCGCCGCGCGAGGCGCCGACCGCGGTCGGCCAGTTGTGGCAGGACCTCGGGGAGTGGGGCATGGTGTGGGGCGTCTCCGGCGAGGCCCTGCCACTGGGCGCGGGCGCCTCGCTGACGCTGCGTGGGGGCGACGCCCTGTACGCCGCCCGCTACAGCGTCATGCCCGAGCGCCTGCCGGCGGGCACCGAGGTCTACGCGCAGGTGGACTCGGTCGCTTCGGCCGGCCCCTACGGCGCGGTGCTCGAGATCGGCGAGTTGGAGGACGGCCCCAACAACAACATCGCCGGGCCGGTGACGCTATCCGACGACATCGACGTACACCTCGATGCCGCCGACGCCGAGGGCCCCGGCATGAGCGGGCGGCCCGAGGTGCGATGATGACGACAAGGAGGAGGGTGATGGCCCACCGACAGAGGCATCAGCGCGTGCTGGCGCTGGAACGTTGTGGCTCTTCGATGCTGCGTGGCGTCCTGACGGCGCTGGTGGCCATCGCGCTGGCGCTGCCGGCGGCGGTCGCGGCCGAGGGCATGTTTGACCTGCCGCCGCGGCCCGAGCCGCCGCCCCCCTACCTTCCGCCGACCCCGGCCCCCTCCCCGGCTCCCCGCCACAGCGCGGGAGCGCACATCCGCCTGCTCGTGGCGCCAGAGGTCGTGGGCGATGCCGCGCCGTCCGTCATGTGGACGGTGGTGCAGTGGGAGGACGAGGCGGGCGCCTGGCACGATGTGGACGGATGGTGCGGCCACCTCGACGATCCGCGGGCGGGCGCCAAGACGTGGTGGGTGAGCGCGGCGGACTATGGCCGGGGCCCGTTCCGCTGGGCCATCCTCCGCGGCGAGGATGGGCCGATGCTGGCTACGAGCGCACCATTTGACCTGCCGTCCGGCGCGGGTCGGGTGCTTGACGTGGGCGTGATGCTGCCCTGAGGGCGGGTAGAGCGACTCGCGTGCAAGCCAGGCGCGTGGGTGCCGCACAAGGCTGCGCCGCACGCAAAAACCCCTACGGCCTCTGAAGCAAGCCGTAGGGGTTAAGGCGTCACTAGATGCGGTACGCCATGTAGTGAGCCGTGCGCGACTCGAACGCGCGACAACCTGCTTAAAAGGCAGGGGCTCTACCCACTGAGCTAACGGCTCACGACGCATTGTATACAATGCGTTGTGTACAACGCCATTATACCCCCGCCCACCCCGACGGTCAAAGCACGCCGCCGCAACACCTCCCAAAGGTGCGCTCGCGACAGACCCCGTGCGTACCGGTTTCGCGGCAGGCGCACCTTTGGGAGGTGTTGCGCTAGCCTCGGTTACGGATAGATCCGCCCCAGCGTACGCGGGAAGGGGATCGTCTGGCGGATGTGGTGCACGCCGCAGATCCAGGAGACGGTGCGCTCGACCCCCAGGCCGAACCCGGCGTGGGGCACGGCGCCGTAGCGGCGCAGGTCCAGGTACCACTCGAACGCCTCGCGCGGCAGGTTGTGCTCCGCGATGCGGCGCTCCAGCAGCTCGAGGCTGGCGGTGCGCTGCCCCCCGCCGATGATCTCCCCGTACCCCTCGGGCGCCAGCAGGTCCACCGAGAGGGACAGCTCGGGGTTGCCGGGGTCGGCCTCCATGTAGAACGCCTTGCACTGGGCCGGGTAGCGATGCACGAACACCGGCTTGTCAAAGCGCGAGGCAACGGCCGTCTCATGGGGCGCGCCGAAATCCTCTCCCCAGGGGAGGGGCTCCCCAACCTCTTCCAGCACCTTGAGGGCGTCGTCGTAGCTGATGCGCGGGAAGGGGGGCGCGATGCGCTCCAGGGCGGTGGTGTCGCGCTCCAACATCTTGAGTTCCTCGGCGCGCTCCTCCAGCGTGCGCCCCACGATGTAGGAGACGAACGCTTCCTCCACCCGCATGCACTCGTCCAGGTCGGCGTAGGCCATCTCGGGCTCGACCATCCAGAACTCGGTGAGGTGGCGGCGCGTCTTACTCTTTTCCGCGCGGAACGTCGGTCCAAAGCAGTAGGTCCGACCAAAGGCGCCAATGGTGGCCTCGTTGTAGAGCTGGCCGCTCTGGGTGAGGTAGGCCTTGTCGCCAAAGTAATCGGTCTCAAAGAGCGTCGTCGTCCCCTCGCATGCCGCCGGCGTGAGGATGGGGGCGTCCACCAGCAGAAAGCCGTTGTCGTCGAGCCAGTCGCGGATGGCGCGGATGATGGTGGCGCGTACCCGCAGGGTGGCCCACTGCTGCGTGGAGCGCAGCCACAGGTGCCGCCGCTCCATGAGGAAATCGATGCCGTGCTCCTTGGGCGTGATGGGATAGTCCTGCGCCATCTGGACGATCTGCAGGTCGCTCAGCGACAGCTCGTAGCCGCCGGGGGCGCGCTCGTCGGCGCGCACCGTGCCCGTGGCGATGAGGGACGATTCCTGCGTGACGGTGCTGGCCGCCTCGAACGCCTCGGGGCTGATCTCTTTTCTAAAGGCCACGCCCTGCACCATGCCGGTGCCGTCGCGGATGAGCAGGAACTGCAGCCGCCCCTTGTCGGTGCGGTTGTACAGCCACCCCTTGACGGTAACCTCTTGGCCGGCATGCTCGGCGAGCCTGTCTATGGTCACGTACTCGGACAAAGTAGCCTCCGATCGATAGTGAACGTGTATTGGGTATCTGCTGGCGCCTGGTACCCCACGCGCTAATCTGCACTGATCGTCTGGTACGCTTTGCGCCACGAAAACCCGCGTCCGATCGGCGAAATCCGCGTGCCATCGGACGCCCGGTAGCTATGCCATATTCTATGGGTGCGGGGGAAGCGCGTCAACGCAACGGCTCTAGCCCCGCGCCAGGGCGTCGACGGCCGCCCGCAGGCGGCGGCGCACCCCGCCGAGGGGCAACACCCGCCCCACCACCTCGCGCTCCTGGGCATCGAAACCCCTCAACAGCCAAAAGCCGGCGGCGTATGCGACCAGGCCCGGCACGATGGTCAGAGGCCGGTAGGCCGGCGGCGCCAGCACCACCAACAGCGCCATGGGGAGGGCCGAGAGCGCCTGCTTCCAGGCGAGCTGCGGCCAGGGGATGGGCGCCAGGTAGCGACGGATGCCGGCATAGAACGGGATCAACAGCACGAGTTCCGACGCCACCGCCACATAGGCCGAGGCCATGTAGCCAAAGCGGGGGATGAGGACGAGGTTGCCGACCACGTTGAACGCCAGCCCGAGGACAAAGGCGCCGGTGAGGTAGCGCTGCCGGTCCAGGGCGATGAGCACGTACTGCGTCACCGAGTTGATGAATCCAAAGGGCATGTACCAGATCATCACGCGCAGGATGTCGGCGCTCTCGGGCAGGTACTGGGAGCCCCCCAGGACGGCGATCAGCTCGTTGGAGAGCGCCCATCCCGCCAGGGCGGCCGGCACGGCAAAGGCCAACAGCAGCTTGACGGCCAGGCGGTAGGCGCGCAGCAGCGCGTCGCGGTCCGAGGCGGCGTAGCGCGCCATGAGCGGAAAGAGCGCCATGGTGAAAAAGGCCGGCACCACCTGCACGGCGTCCACATATTTGTAGGCCGTGCCATACCACCCCACCACCCGCGGGTCATCGGCCAGCATCTCGAGGAGGAGCACCGCCACCTTGAAAAAGAGGGTCGCCAGGAGGTGGTTGATCATCAGGGGGTACGACGCGATGAGCATGCGCCGCTGAAAGCCCAGGTCGACGGTGAACCGCGGCCGGAAGAGGAGGCGCGTCATCTGGCCGTACAGGATGACCATGGTGGCGGCGTTCACCACGATGGAAACGGCGGCGTACCCCACGTACCCGTACCCGGCGATGAGCGCCACCGCCCCCAGCGTCACCCGCATCACGGTGGTGATCGTGGTGATCACGGCGGGAATCTCCATGCGCTCGTGGGCCGAAAAGATGGCGCTGACGCTGGCCGAGACGTTGCTCGGCAGCAGGGCCACCCAGTAGAGGATGATGGCCGTGACGGTGGCGGACGGCAGAGGGCTCGCCAGCTGGCGGAAACCGACAAAGGCGCCCAACACCGGCAGGGAAAATAGGCACAGCCCGACGCGCGCCACCGCCGTGTTGACAAAGTAGCGGTTGGCCTCGCTCTTTTCCTTGGCCACCTCGCGGGTGACGAGGGCGTTGAGGCCAAAGTTCGTCAGGATGTCGAACCAGGCGATGATCACCACCGCCAGGGTGTACTGGCCGCTATCCACCGGCCCGAGAATGCGCAGCAGCAGCATGGCAAAGGCCATGTCGATGACGCGGTTCACCAGGGTGAGCGTCATGGGCGCCATGGTGTTCTTGGTGACGCGCTGCACGTCGCCGTCGACGCGGGGCTCGCGGTAAAAGCGGCGCCAACCCCAAAAGCCCCCCGCCAGCAGGAGCACCACGCCCGACATGAAACTGGCATAGAGGCCGTACTTGACGAGGTTCGGCGAGTACTTGAACCGCACCACGTGGCGCCCCGCCGGCACCTCCACGGCGCGAAAGTTGCCGTTGGCGCGATAGATGTGGACGGCTTCCTCCGCCAGCTCTACATCCTCGGCGTCGGCCGGGCGGAGGAAGGCCAGCCAGCCGTCATAGTAGGCGTCGCCCAGCACCAGAAAGCACGCGATGGGCGTGTCGACGGTGACGGTCACCTCGTTGGGCGTATAGTGAATCGCCTCCACCTCACCGGAGAACGTGGGAGGAACACCCTCCGCCTGGACCTGGCGCGGGGTCTCTTCCAGGATGACCACCTCGCGCGGGTTCAGCGCGCGCAGCGCCTCGCGTCGCGCGTCGGCGTCGGGGATATTCTCCCCCCGCGCCACGAGAAAGGCGCGCGGCATGGCGTCGTCGTTGCGATAGATGCGCATCTCGCCGTCATAGACGAGGGTATACCCCGGCCGGTCGATGCTGCGCTCCTTGACGGTGAGGATATAGCGCGCGTTGAGCATGTCGAGGAGGGGCGAGTCCAGCGCCTCGGGGTACTTGTCGAACAGGGGGGCGATGCGGTTGTAGGGTAGCTCCCCCTGCGGCTGGATGAGTTCCATATAGTCGACGTACTGCCGGGGGATGATGGAATCGTACCCGCGCACGTCGTGGAGGTCGTACATCATCGCCATGTTGGCGTTGAACGTCTTTTCGCTGCCGCCCACCAGGGTAGTGATGCGAAAGAGCCCCTCCTGCTCGAGCAGGAAATCGATGGCCGGCGTGCGATAGGCGATGAGCGCCGGATCCACCGCCGGCAGGAAGGGTTTGCCGATGACGAACAACTCGGCGACGACGACCGCCAGCGCCAGCGCGCCCCACAGCGCCCGGCGCCGGACGGCGCGCAGCGCGAGCACCACGCCCCCCGCCAGCAGCAGCGCCAGCGCCAGGACGAGCAGGTTGCGGAACTCGTACGAGTAGAACATGCGGCCGTCGGCAAAGGCCTCCTCGGCCTTGGCGAGGCGCGGCAGCAGCCACGCGGCCGCCGCGGCGGCCCGTTCCTTGAACAGAAGGCTCAGCCCCAGGCCGGCTACCCCGACGGCGCCGATAGCAAAGGTCCCCGCCGGCAGGATCGGCCAGGCGAGGCGCCGCGCCCAGCGGCGCCAGCCGGCGCCATCGCCATCGCCAGCAGACGACCACAGGGCGTCGCACCCCATCCCCGCCAGCAGCCCCACCGCCAGGGTGTAGGGATAGACCCAGCGGAAGGGGGAGTGGACCTGATTCATCCCCGGCAGGGCATACACCAGGGCATAGATGGGCGTCCCAAAGACGAGGAGCAGGCAGAGGGCGGCGAACCCCGCCAGGAACCCGACGTGCCGGCCACGGCGACGCAGCACCGCCACGCCCGCCAGCAGCAGGGGCAGAATCCCCACATAGCTGCCCCCCTCGACATAGTTCTTGATCCCCCAAAAGATGGTGTGGATCGGCTGGCCGAGGGCGTTGGCCGTCACCGGTATCCGGCGCCACGAAAAGAGGTCGAGGTAGCTGTGGTGCGTCGGATTCCCATAGAAATCCGGGATAAAAAAGGCGATGATGTGGCGCAGCGGGTAGGCCCAGCCGCGCACCTCGGATAGGCCGGCGCTGCCGTCGCGAAAGTTGTGGCGCACGAGTTCCAGATTCGGCAGCCACTGGGCGGTGCCCAGCCCGAGCCCCAGCACCGCCATGGCGGCCAGCGACGCCGCCGCGCCGAGGACGCGCATCCAGGCGCGCGTCGCCCACGCCATGCGCGCCAGCCGGTAGGCGGCGTAGGCCCCGGACGTGAGCGCGACATAGTAGTACATCTCGGGGTGGCCGGCGAGAAACACCATGCCAAAGGCAAGGGCACCCGCCACCAGTTCCGGCACCACGGGCAGCACCCCGGACTCCCTCGCCTCGAGGCGTGAGACGATGCGCTCGATGAGCGCCAGGATAAGCGGCAGCCACACCGCCGCCGCCACGATCATCGGAAAGACGGTGCGTACCGCCATAAAGCCACCAAAGGCGAACGTCGCGCCGGCCACAACGGCGCCGATCCGCCCCACGCGCAAGGTACGGGCCAGGATGTAAGTGTTCAGCGCCGCGAGAAAGAGGTGCAGCGCCGTGAACCAGCCATAGGCGGCGTGGATCGGCAACACGTAAAACAGGGCGCTAAAGGGATACATGGCCGAGTGCTGCCCGGCGGCGAGAAAGGGTACTCCCGTCAGGATGTAGGGGTTCCAGAGGGGGATCTGTCCCTGGCGCAGCGAGTCGACGATGAAGCGCTTCCAGACGAAATTCTCGAGGTAGAGGTCGTTCAGGAGATCGTTGTGCGGGACGTCCACGCCCACCTGGGCGGCGTAGCTGCGCCACGGCTGCCACTGAAAGGCGCTGTCGGCGGGGAGCATCGTCTTGCCGCCCACTGTCACCGGCCACAGGAACAGCAACGCCAGGACGGCGAACAGCAGGACGATGAGCAGGTCTTGGCGGCGACCTCGATCGCGCACGACTCCCCCTCGACTGGGCTTGAGGCAACGGCGGGGCGTAGGGCCCTTCCACCAGGGGGCCTCAGCGCCCGGGGTGTGGTCCCCCGGGCTGCGCGGCGCGCCGACTCGGGCCGACGCGCCGGTCACGAGATTATAGCAGTCGCGGGGATAGGGTCAAAGCGGTGACCCTGTGACGCCTGGACGGTTGACGGTTGCACCAGCATTGACAGTGGTATGAGTATTCTGATATACTAAATGTAGAATCGGGCTTGGGAGCGGCATAACCATCTCTGTTGGCGCCTTCAGGCCAGGGTTTTACAACGACTCGCACCCTTTTCCTCGTCCCCTCCGGTACCCGCATCTCACCCTGACCCTAATCCCTTGTCACTGCGATCCCGCCACATCCAATCAGGGCTTGCCCTACGATAGGGCAAGCGTGGGGGTAGGCCTCGGGCCAGCCCCCACGGCCGCCGTCATGCCCGGCGACATCACCGTGAGCCGCCACCATGCGCGTGGCTGTTCACCAGGCCGCGTTAGGCTGTTGTCAGAAAGGCAGGTTGGAGGATGATGCGCAGACGAGTAGGACTATTCGTATCGATCCTGGTCCTCGTGGCCATGATCTTGGCGGCGTGTCAGCCGGTTGGCACGACGCCGGGCGTCGAAGAGCCAACGGCGCTGCCCGAGGCCGGGGAAGAGACCCCCGAAGTGGGCGTGACGCCGGAAGAGACTCCAGAAGTCGGGGTAACGCCCGAGGAGACCCCGGCAGAGACTCCAGAGGCGGGTGTGACGCCCGAGGAGACCCCGGCGGAGACTCCCGAGGCGGGCGTGACCCCTGAGGAAACCCCCGCCGAGACCCCGGAGGCTGAGGAGACGCCTGCGGAGACCCCCATGGCGACCCTCGAGCCGCCCACCACGGAAGAGGTCCTGGCCATCGTCGGTGACGAGGACATCTCGGGACAGACGGTATCGTTCCTCGCCCAGTGGGGCGGCAGCGAGCAGGAGAGCTTCCTGGCCATGGTAGCCCCATGGGAGGAGGCCACCGGAGCGACGGTTGAGTACGAGGGCACGCGCGATACGAACGCCGTGCTCACGACTCGTATCCAGGCCGGCAACCCGCCCGACATCTCGGGCATCCCCGGCCCGGGCCAGCTGATCGAGTTCGGCCGGGCGGGCAACCTCGTCGATCTGAGCACGTTCATTGAT
The DNA here is from genome assembly GCA_040768165.1 of Anaerolineae bacterium. Classification (GTDB taxonomy): domain Bacteria; phylum Chloroflexota; class Anaerolineae; order UBA1429; family UBA1429; genus DUUT01. The sequence goes on along the minus strand of JAXGNH010000013.1, from coordinate 78,828 downwards.
ACGGACGAGTTCACCCAGCAGTACGGCGAGTCATGGGTCGAGCTGGGCAGCGTCGACGACACCCTCTATGGCGTCTTTATGAAGGTGAGCGCCAAGAGCCTCGTGTGGTACCGCCCCGACGTGTTCGAGGAGCGCGGCTGGGCCGTGCCGACGACGTGGGATGAGCTGATCGCCCTGTCGGACGAGATCGTCGCCGCGGGTGAGACGCCCTGGTGCATCGGCCTCGAAAGCGCCGCGACGAGCGGTTGGCCGGGAACGGACTGGATCGAGGATATCATGCTACGGACCGCCGCCCCCGAGACCTACGATCAATGGTGGATGCACGATATCCCCTGGACTGACGAGTCGGTAAGCAACGCCTGGGATATGTTCGGCACCATTGCCGCCAACGAAGAGTATATCCAGGGCGGCATCACCGGGGAGTTGGCGACGAACTTTGGCGAGTCCCCCTTCCCGATGTTCCAGGATCCGCCTGGATGCTACATGCACCGGCAGGCATCGTTCATCACCGACTTTATCCAGCAGCAGTTCCCTGACCTGGAGGCGGGCACGGACTATACCTTCTTTGTCTTCCCCGCCATCGACGAGCAATACGGCACGCCGATCCTGAGCGCGGGTGACCTGTTGGCCATGTTCAACGACACGCCAGCGGCGCGATCGCTGATGACCTGGCTCGCCTCGGCCGAGGCGCAGCAGATCTGGGCCGGTCGCGGCGGCTTCCTGGCAGCCAACACCGAGGTCACACCCGACGTCTACCCCGACCCCATCTTCCAGGAGATGGCCCAACTGCTGCAGGAGGCCGAGACGGTGCGCTTTGACGCCTCGGATCTCATGCCCGCAGGCGTCCAGGAAGCCTTCCTGGGCGGCATCCTCGAGTTCGTCCAGAATCCGGATCAACTCGACGGCGTCTTGCAGAACATCGAATCGGTAGCTGAGGGCGCCTACCTGGAAGAGGCGGCTCAGTAAGACCTCCGAGGGGGTGCGCCCGGGGCGCACCCCCTCTCAACGAATAGAGACGAGACCGTGAGAACACGTCCTGGTTTGCCGTGGCTCTATGTGGCGCCCGCAATCATCTTGCTGCTGGCCTTCCTCGTGTACCCTGCCGTCGACACCTTCCGCCTGAGCTTTCTTGGGCGGAACGCCGCGGGCTATGTTGGACTCGACAACTATGTCTATGCCTTCACATCGCCCGAGATGCACGTCGCCTTTCGCAACAACTTTGTCTACTGGCTCATCTTTGCCACCGGGTTCGTGGTGCTCGGAGGGCTGATCGTTGCCGTGCTGGCCGACCGGGTGCGCTACGAATCGGTCTTCAAGTCGATCATCTTTTTGCCGCAGGCGATCTCGTTCGTGGGCGCCGGCATCATCTGGCGCTTCGTGTACGATTACCGCCCGCAGCTCGGGCTGCTGAACGCCGTGATCGATGGCCTGTTCCCCGACTATCGCCCCATCGGCTGGCTGGTGAATGCGCGCACCGCCACGGCGGCCTTGATCATCATTTTCGTCTGGATGTGGACAGGCTTTACGATGGTGATCCTCTCGGCGGCGCTAAAGGGCATCCCCAAAGAGATCCTGGAGGCGGCGCGCACCGACGGCGCCAACGCCTGGCAGACCTTCTGGCAGATCCAGGTACCGATGATCGCATCGACCATCGGAGTGGTGACGACCACCGTGATCATCTTTGTGCTCAAGGTGTTCGACCTGGTGTACGTGATGACGGCGGGACGCTACAACACGAACGTGATGGCCAACCAGATGTACCGGGAGCTGTACGTCATACGCCACTTTGGCCGCTCCAGCGCCATCGCCATCATCCTGCTGCTAGCCATCACGCCGATGATGTTCATCAATATCCGACGCTTCCGCGAGCAGGAGGCACTGCGATGACGCCCCAACCCTCGCCTCCAGACCAATACGCCGCTGAGGCGGTTCCGGGCGCGCGGAGCACCGCGGCGCGGCCACCGTTCCAACGCTTCCTCGCCAGGCTGCCCCTGCACTTCGCCGTCATCGCCATTGCCGTCATCTGGTTGGTACCGACAACCGGCCTGCTCGTCAGCTCGCTGCGCACGCCGCAAGCGATCCGCTCCACCGGCTGGTGGACGGTGTTCACCGACTTTTTCTCGGGCGAGCAATGGACGCTGCAGAACTATGACGTGGTGGTGAACACCCAGGGCCTAGCCCAGGCGTTTCGCAACAGTCTGTACGTTGCCATCCCGGGGACGCTCTTGCCCGCTCTGGTGGCAGCGTCGGCCGCCTTTGCCCTGGCATGGATGAACTTTCGCGGGCGGCAGTTGCTGTTCATCACCATCATCGCCCTGATCGTCGTACCGCTGCAAGTGACGTTCATCCCCGTGTTGCGCATGTTCAACCGCCTGCGCATCTCTGGGTCCTTTTTCGCCATCTGGCTGGCCCACACGGGGTACGGGCTGCCCTTTGCCATCTACCTGTTGCGCAACTTTTTCGGGTCGTTGCCGCGCGATCTGTTCGAGTCGGCCTACCTGGATGGCGCCTCGGAGTGGCAGGCGTTCATCAGCCTCGCCCTGCCCCTCTCGGTGCCTTCGCTGGCGGCGCTGATCATCTTTCAGTTCCTGTGGGTGTGGAACGACCTGCTGGTGGCGCTCATCTATCTGGGTGGCACGCCACGGGTGGCGCCCCTCACGGTGATCGTGGCCAACCTGGTGAACTCGCTGGGCGCCGAGTGGCACCTGCTTCCCTCGGCGGCGTTCATCTCGATGATCCTGCCGCTGATCGTCTTTCTCTCGCTGCAGCGCTATTTCGTGCGCGGCATCCTGGCCGGCTCGGTGAAGGGGTAGGTGATTTGACGCTCCTAGGGCGCCATGATATACTCACGCAGGTTGCGGCCCAGCCGCGCACGCCACCCTAGCTCAACCGGCAGAGCAGACGCTTCGTAAGCGCCAGGTTTCGAGTTCAACTCTCGAGGGTGGCTCAGTGAGCGCCTTTCCACGAACGGGAAAGGCGCTTTTTGCGTCCCTCCGCTCTCCTTGCGTCCCGGCCCCTTTGGCGCTACAATTATGTCATATGGCGCGGGCACGCGCCTCGCCAAAGACAATTAATACCCGCGTTCCGACCTCCCGCGACGATGGGATGGCCGGCGCGTGAAAAAGTGTTGCCATGGAAGAGAATGCCAGCGCCGGAGACGGGCGGGATGCGCCCCCCCAGCTCCTCACGGACCATGACCCCCAGAGCGCCGGGCCGGGGGACTATGCCCTCGAGCAGACGGTAGAGACCCCGCCCCGGATGCCGCGACGTATCACCGACCCGTTGCTGCTCGTCATCGCCGGCACGGCGATCGTGCTCGCGGCCCTGTTCGGGTTGGTGGCCGCCCTGTGGGGGCGAGAGTACATCGTAGGCGAACTGCCCCTGTTCGTCCCCACCATTGCCAGCTTTACGGCGCTCGCCGCGGCCAGTGTGGCGTTCCTGGCGATGGGCCGGTACCAAGTGCTGCGCGAGCCCTCGGCGTACTGGGTGTGGCTGGCCTTCGGAGCGCTGGGCATCCTGGATACCTTCTACGTCCTGACGTGGCCCGACATCGCGCCGGGTGAGGGCGGCCTCCTCGCCGCCGCCCCCAATACGTCGATATGGGTGTACAACCTGGCGCTGGCCAACGCGGGCATCCTCCTCGCCGCCGCCACCCTCGTGCCGTGGCCGGGCACGGAGGGCCGATCGGCGTGGGGGCTGGCCATCGCCTGCTTTGCCATCGTTTCCCTGCAGGGCGTCCTGGCGGTAGCCTTTGAGGCCTCCCTGCCGGCTCTGATCGTGGACGGCCGCTACACTCGCCTGGCCAACCTCATGGCGCCGGCGCTCATCCTCCTGCACGGCGCCGGTGCGACGCTGTCGATCCTGCGCTACCGCCGCACGACGGACACGCTGCTGGGCCATGTCGCCCTGTTCCAGGTGGCCATCGTGTTCGGCGTCATCGCCCTCGCCGTGAGCCAGCAACGCTATGATCCCTGGTGGTACCTCAGCCGGCTCATCGTGGCGACCGTGGTGACCGCCGTCTTGTTTGGGCTCCTGGGCGAGTACGTTGGCCTCTATCGGCGCGAGCGCGAGAGGACACTGGCGCTCGACCGTCAGCGGGCGCTCCTGCGCGCCGTGATCGACCAGATGCCGGCCGGCGTGGTCATCGCCGAGGCGCCCTCGGGCCGCGCACTGGTCGTCAACCACCGCATGGCGCAGCTCTTTCGCCGTCCCGACCTGCCTGCCAACGCCATCGAGGACCACCCCAGCCGGCAGGGATTCCGCCCAGACGGCCGCCCCTACGCCGCGTCCGAGTGGCCCCTCGGCCGCACGATTCGACACGGTGAAGTGGTGCGCGATGAAGAGATCGTCATCCTGCGAGGGGACGGCACGCACGGAGTGATCTCGGTGAGCGGCGCCCCCGTGCGCGACTCGGAGGGGCGCACCATCGCCGGCGTGATCATCGACCTGGACATCACGGAGCGCAAAGCCGCCGAGGAGGCGCTCCGCGAGAGCGAGCGCCGGCTCCGCGAGTTGAACGAGGCGCTGGAGGAGCGCGTCGCCGAGCGCACGCGCCAACTCCGTGGCCTGGCCGCCGAACTGACCATGGTTGAGGAGCGCGAGCGCCGGCGCCTCGCCCGAATCCTGCACGATGATCTCCAGCAGGTGCTGGCGGCCGCCACCTACCACCTCGAGCGCCTGCGCCTGCAGCCGCCCTCCGAGGGCGATGACGGCCTGGCGGAGCCCCTCGCCATGCTGCGCGAGGCGATCCTGACGTCGCGCTCGCTGACTGCCGAACTGAGCCCCACCATCTTGTACGAGATGGGGCTGGTCCCGGCTCTGCACTGGCTGGGGCGCCAGATAGGGGAGCAACACGGGCTGCTGGTGACCGTCGAGGCCGAGAAGCACGCCGACGCCCAGCAACTCCCGGAGGACATCCGGGTGTTCCTCTACCAGGCGGCGCGCGAGCTGCTGTTCAACGTCGCCAAGCATGCCGCCTCCGCCACGGCGACGCTGTGCCTCACCTGCCCGCAGCCAGACATCATCGAGATGACGGTGAGCGACACCGGCCGTGGCTTTGACCCCGCCGCGATGGAGGCGCGCGGCAACGGCGGCGGGGGCTATGGGCTCTTGAGCATCTCGGAGCGCCTGAAGCACATCGGCGGGCACATGCGCATCGACAGCATCCCCGGGCACGGCGCGAGGGTCGCGGTGTCGGTGTCGCTGCCCGCGGCATCCAGCTAGCTGAACGTGGCGCGCAGCGCCATCCAACCACCACGCGCCCCGAGCGGGCGATTTACCTATCGTACGAAGGAGGCCAGGGCGGCCCTCATGCCCCCTGGTCTTGTGGTATCCGCGGCGCGATCGGCCGCGCGAGGAACAGGACATCCTCCATGGAGATTGACCGCAGGACGGACGGCGAGATCAGTGCCCTGCAAGAGAAGATTGACGCGCTCGAGTCCGAGAACGCCCGCCTGCGCGAGGGGACCGAGCGGCAGCGCACCGTGTTCGCGGCCATCGAGGAGGGGTTTGCCCTCCTGGAGGTCATCGTCGATGGGGCCGGACATCCCGTCGACCTGCGCCCTATCGAGGTGAACGACGCCTTTGCCGAACTGGTCGGCCTTTCGCGCCAAGACATCCTCAGGCACACCGCGCGTGAGTTGCTGCCGGCCGTCGCGCCCTGGTGGATCGAGACGATGGGCAAGGTCGCCATATCCGGCAATCCGGCGTACTTTGAGCACCATGGAGCGTTCACCCGCCGCCACTATGAGGTGCGGGCCTGGAGTCCCAAGCCGGGGCGATGCGCCGGGCTGTTCCGCGACGTCACGGAGCGCAAGCGGGCGGAGGAGGCGCTGCGAGAGAGCGAGCAGCGCTTTCGAGATCTGGCCGACGCCATGCCGCAACTCGTCTGGACGGCACGGCCCGATGGGACCGTAGACTATTACAACCGGCGCTTCGACGATTTCCTGGGGATCAGTCGTGAGGGCAGGAGCTGGGAGTGGATTCCGGCGATCCACCCGGACGACGTCGACGCTACGGTCGCGGCCTGGCGGCGCGCCATGGCCACGGCAGCCGACTATGAGGTCGAGCAACGCGTGCGGCGCGCCGACGGCACCTACTGCTGGTACCTCAGCCGCGCCGTGCCCGCCCGCGACGCCCAGGGGCGCATCACCAAGTGGTATGGCACCGCCACCGATATCCATGGTGCCAAGGCGGCGGTGCAGGCGCTGCGCGAGAGCGAGGAGCGGTTCCTCAGTGTGCTGGAGAACTCGCGCGACGTCATCTACCGCTCCAACCTACGCACCGGAGGGTACGACTATTTGAGTCCCTCGGTAAAAGATCTCACCGGGTATTCGGAAGGGGAGATTATGGCGATGCCAATCGCGTGGGCCCGCGACCGCGTCCATCCGGAGGATCGCGAGCGCTATTTGGCGGGGATCGAGGTCCTGGCACAACGCCCGCCGGCGAAGCGCAGCGAGACCATCGAGTGTCGCTGGCGCCATAGGGACGGCACGTACCGCTGGATCAGCAACAGCCGCACACTCGTCACCGATGCCGACGGCCAGCCCGTGGCCCTGGTGGGCACGCTGCGCGATGTCACCGAGAGCAAGGCGATGGAGCGACAGCTCCACGAGCTGAACGAGACGCTGGAGGGACGCGTCGCCGAGCGCACGCGCCAGCTGCGCGCCCTGGCCGCCGAGTTGGCGGTAGCAGAGGAGCGCGAGCGGCGCCGCCTGGCACGGATCCTCCACGACGATCTGCAGCAAACCCTGGCGGCCACCATCTACCACCTTCAGAGCTTGAGCATGCAGGCTCGAGGCATGGAGGACGGCGACGCCATCGCCGAGTCGATCGCCATGTTGCGCGGGGCCATCGAGACGTCGCGGGCGCTCACCGCCGAGCTGAGCCCCACCGTTCTGTTCGACGAGACAGGCCTTAGGACGGCGCTCCATTGGCTGGGGCGCCACATGGAGCAGCTGTTTGGCCTGCGCGTGACCGTCCAGACCTGCGCGCGCCCCGAGTGCCCCCAGTCGCCGGCCGTCTCGGACGACGTCAAGGTGCTCCTCTACCAGAGCGTCCGCGAGCTGCTGTTCAACGTCGTGAAGCATGCCCACGCCGATGAGGCCACCGTGTCCGTCACGCGTCCCACTCCCGACACGGTGGAAGTGGTGGTAGCCGACGGTGGGCGGGGCTTTGAGATGAGCGAGCACCTCCGCAGAGTTTCATCCCCGAACGGCTTTGGGTTGTTCAGCATCTCGGAGCGGCTCGAGTACGTGGGGGGCTCGGCCCGCGTCGAGAGTGCGCCCGGCCGCGGCACCCGCGTTACCCTGACCGCGCCCCTGCAGCCACCCCCATCGCCCGAGGGCGGGAGCGCCAGGGAGGCGAGCGCAGACCGACCACAGGCCGAGGAGGCAGCAGAGGGTCGCATCCGCATCGTCCTGGCCGACGATCATGCCATCGTGCGTCAGGGGCTGCTGCGGTTGCTCCAGGACCAGCCCGATTTCGTCATCGTGGGCGAGGCGGAGGATGGCCTCGCCGCGGTAGAGTTGGCCCAGAAGCTGCGCCCGGACGTGGTGTTGATGGACCTGGCCATGCCCAAGATGGACGGCATCGAGGCGACTCGCCGCATTGCCGCCGAACTCCCCGGCGTGCGCGTCATCGGCCTGTCCATGTACGATGACGAGGAGAAGGAGAGCCTCATGCGCCAGGCCGGAGCCAAGGGCTACGTCGCCAAGGGAGGCCCTCCCGACGCCCTGTTCGCGACCATCCGGGCTGACCAGGGGGGCTGATCCAGGCCGCCGAACCTTCAGATGCGCTCACACAACGATGCGGGAGCCCCCCTTGACAGGGCTCCCGCATCGCTTCGCAGGGAATATTGCCGCACACAGCGCGCTCTAGGCATCGCGACGTGTCTGCTACGCTATGGCGCCATCGCTATGCATGCCTCGCGACATCGACTACAGCACACCAGGAGAAGGCCTCGCCCCTCGATAGGCGAGGACGTCCCGGGAATCTAGACCGTCACCTTGTGATACCGCGGCTGGCGACTCTGCTCCAAGTAATCCCGCAGCATATCGAGGCTATAGCGCCGATGCCCCCCGGGCGTACGAAATGGCACGATCCCGCCCTGCTTCTCGATTTTGCTCAGCGTCAACAGGCTAACTCTCAAATACTGCGCGGCTTCCTTAGCAGTGAGTAGAGTGCGTTGCTCGAGTTCCACGATGCCGATCCTCCATCGTCGATAGATAGCAATGACGAAAAGCCGCCCCGGCTCGATACCCACAAACTAACTGAAAGTATAGTGCAAACCCACTCGCATCATGTAAAGTAAGCGTCAATCTTCCGGCATCGTGCGGCGGTTTGCAGGCGGATGCCACCTCCCCCCGGGAAAACACAACGGCGACCGCGTCATGGGCTGTCTCGACCCCACCCATCCCCCTAGATAGGGATAGGGTCATGCCTGCGGTCGCCGAGGCAAACCATTCGGAACACTGTTAAGAATGCCATAAATCTTGCCAAAGTCAAGTCATTCTAGAAGCGCCCCGCCACAGACGCGCCATCCATGCGCCACGCCGGCACGCACACCGCGGAGCATGTGGAGACGCCAGGAGCAGCCGGGTCTGTCCGCAGTTCACGGGCCGTAGCACCTCTCCCCCCAGGACTTCTGGGGGGCGCCGCGTGCGATCGCCACGTCGAGGCAGCCCCCGCGGATGGCCCCCGCGGGCCGAACGGCGTTCGACCCCTACAGACGCCCGCCACCACGCGCGGCAGGCAAGGACTCGGATTCTCTGCGAATCATCCTATGGTTCTTCTGCTGAGCCTCTGTGTTCTCTGCGGTAGATTACTATTGGTTAGCCATCGGCGCCCGTTTCGGAGGTTGATCTTCTTCCGGTCGCTTGCTACAATGCGGGCGTTCGCGTGGTGGCACCCGCCATGCGGCCACCGTAACACGGCCACCGTAATTCGGCCACCGTAATTCGGCCACGACCTGGTCACCTCGGCCCAGCTCCACCAACAACCCATCCGGCCACGGGCCCCCGCCGGCGACATCCGGCGGCGGCCTGCCAGCAGGAGGCAGCGGTGAGCACCTTCACGCATTTGCACGTGCACAGCGAGTTCTCGCTTCTCGACGGCCTGGCGCGCCTCGGCGACCTGTGCCAATACGCCCAGCAGGCGGGCATGACGGCCATCGCCCTGACGGACCACGGCCAGATGTACGGCATGATCAAGTTCGGCCGCGCCGCAAGCCGCGCCGGCATCAAGCCGATCTATGGCGTCGAGATGTACCAGGCGCCGCGGCGGCTCGACCAGAAGGACTCGCAGTACGACAGCAAGGCGTTTCACCTCGTCCTCCTCGCCAAGAACCTCACCGGCTACCAGAACCTGCTCAAGCTGGATACCATCGCCAACCTCGAGGGGTTCTATTACCGGCCGCGCATCGACAAGGAGACGCTCGCCCGCCACGCCGAGGGATTGATCTGCCTGAGCGCCTGCATCTCGGGTGAGGTGCCCTCCCTCATCGCCAACGGCCAGCTCGACAAGGCCCGTGAGACGGTGGGGTGGTTCAAGGAGCTGTTTGGCGCCGACCGCTACTTCCTGGAACTGCAGCGCCACGCCGGCGTGCCGGAACTCGAAAAGATCAACCCCCAGATCGTCGCCCTCGCCAAGGAGTTCGGCCTGCGCTGCGTGGCCACCAACGACGTTCACTATGTGCGGCGGGAGGACGCCTCGGCGCAGGAACTCTTGCTCGCCATCCAGACGAACAACACCATGGCCGACGCCAACCGCATGCGCATGGGCGGCGACGACTATTTTCTCATGACGCCCGAGGAGATGGCGCGCCACCTCCCCGAGTATCCCGAGGCGCTGGAGAACACCGCCCTGGTGGCCGAGCAGTGCGACGTGGACCTGAGCTTTCAGGGGTACCACCTGCCGCGCTTTCCCGTGCCCGACGGCCACACTGCCGAGAGCTACCTGCGGCAGCGCTGCGAGGAGGGGCTCGCCCGCCGCTACCGCCAGGAGACGCCCGAGATTCGCGAACGGCTGGAGTACGAGCTGGGCGTCATCCACCAGATGGGGTTCGACGACTATTTTCTCATCAACGCCGACCTGGTGAGCTGGGCCAAGAACGAGGCGCGCATGCTGGTGGGCCCCGGACGCGGGTCGGGCGCCAGCAGCTTGGTGGGGTACGTCCTGGGGATCACCGATCTGGAGCCCCTCAGCCTGGGGCTCCTCTTTGAGCGCTTTCTCAACCCGGGTCGCGTCACCATGCCCGACATCGACCTGGACTATCCCGAGGACCGTCGCCAGGAGGTGATCGACTACCTGACGCGGCGCTATGGCGAGGACAAGACCGCCCAGATCGCCACCTTTGGCACCATGATGGCTCGCGGCGCCATCCGCGACGTGGGCCGCGCGCTGGCGATCCCCCTCAACGAGGTGGATTACGTCGCCAAGCTCGTCCCCTCGGGGCCCAAGAAGACGATCCAGGACGGGCTCGACACGGTGCCCGAGCTGAAAGAGATGTACGAGACCAAGCCGTACATCAAAAAGCTCATCGACTATTCCCTGGCTGTCCAGGGGATCTCGCGCCACTTTTCCACCCATGCGGCGGGGGTGCTCATCGCGGACAAGCCGCTGGTCGAGTACACCCCGCTGCAGCGCGCCCCCCGCGGTGAGGGAATCGTCTCCCAGTTCTGCATGGAGGACGTGGAGGCGATCGGCCTGCTCAAGCTGGACGTGCTGGGCCTCTCGACGCTCACCGTGCTCGACCGCGCCTTTCGCTGGATCGAACGCACCCACGGCACCAAGGTGACGCAGCAATCGATCCCCATGGACGACCCGGACAGCTTTGCCCTCCTCTCCTCGGGAGAGGTGACGGGCATCTTTCAGGTGGAGAGCCCGGGCATGCGCCGCACGCTGCGCGAGATGCAGCCCACCGAGTTCCGCGAGATCGTGGCGGCGCTGGCCCTCTATCGCCCCGGGCCGATGCAGTTCATCCCCAACTATATCGCGCGCAAGTTCGGTCGCGAGGAGGTGCGCTATCACCACCCGCGGCTCGAGCCGATCCTGGCCGAGACGTACGGCATCATCGTCTACCAGGAGCAGATTCTGCAGATCGCCTCGCAGCTGGCCGGCTACTCCCTCGGCGAGGCGGACCTCATGCGCCGCGCCGTGGGCAAGAAAAAGAAAAAGGACCTGGAGCAGCAGCACGCCAAGTTCGTCAAGGGTGCGGTGGAGAACGGCATCGCCAAGGAAGTGGCCGAGGCGATCTTTGCCGACATCGAGCTGTTCGCCGACTATGGCTTTGTCAAGACGCACAGCGCCGCCTATGCCGTCATCACCCTGCAGACCGCCTACCTGAAGGCCCACTACCCGGCCGAGTTCATGGCGGCGCTCCTATCGGTGGAGCGCGGCAACCTGGAAAAGGTAGCTGTGCTGGTGGCCGAATGTCGCCGGCTGGGGATCGAGGTGCGGCCGCCGGACATCAACTATTCCGATGAAGACTATCGCCTGGAGCCGGTGTCGGCCACCTCTCCGCAGGAACGCGACAAACTGCGCGACGTGGAGAACCTGGCGATCCGCTACGGGTTGGGCGGCATCAAGAACGTGGGCGACGGCCCGGCGCAGGCCATCGTCGCGGCGCGGGGCGACGAGCCGTTCAAGGACTTGGACGACCTGGTGCGCCGCATGGACCTGCGCCAGATCAACAAACGCGTGCTGGAATGCCTGATCCGCGCCGGCGCCCTCGACAGCCTGGGAGAGCGCGCTGCCCTCCTGGCCATCGTCGACCAGATGATGGCCGAGAGCCAGCAGCTACACCGCGCCAAGGAGATCGGCCAGCGCAGCCTCTTTGACATCAGCCCCAACGCCATGGCCGAGGTGGGCGGCGCCGCGCTGGCGCCGCCCCGCGACGTGCCCCGCCTGCCCGACAAGGTGCGCCTGGCCGACGAGCGGGAGCTGATGGGCGTCTATATGTCTACCCATCCGCTAGACATGCTGACGCGCTTTGTGGACGAGCGCCTCACGTCCATCGGCGAGCTGACCGCTGCCATGGAGGGGGAGCAGGTGCAGGTGGCCGGCGTGATCAACGCGCTGCGCACCATCGTCACGAAAAAGGGCGACACCATGGCCTTCGCCCAGCTCGAGGACCTCACCGGCTCGGCGGAACTCGTCATCTTTCCCCGGCGCTACGACGAGCACCGCGATCTGCTATCGGAGGACGCGCTGATCCACGTCCACGCCAAGGTCGACGTGCGCGACGACCAGGTCAAGCTCATCGCCGAGGGGATCGAGCCCTACCGCCTGCCCAAGGCGGCGCCACGACGCCAGTCGGCCCACCGCCAAGCCAAGCACCTGCGCGTCGAGATACCGCTCGAGCCCGACGGCAACGCTACCACGCAGGTCGTCGAGCGCGTGTTCGGCATCCTGACGGAGAACCGCGGCGAGACCCCCTTCAGCCTGCGCCTGGTGAACGGCCGCGGCAGGGTGGAGGTCGCCTTTCCCGAGATGTCCACGGCGTACACCCCCCAGCTCGCCCAGCAAGTGGCGGCGCTGGTGGGGGGACAAAACCACGTGCACGTGGAATGGGCATGAGCGGGCGCCCGCCAATCGACACCGAGGGACCTATTACGCATGACGCCCGCACCTAGGTTCATTCGTACGACAACCCGGTCGCCCCTACGGCGGGTCTGCGCGCTCGCCCTGCTCCTGGTGGCCCTCAGCCCCCTGGCCCCCGTCCACGCCAGGGGGCTCGACGCGCACCCGCCCGCCCCTAGCACACTCTGCGAGCGACAATCACCCGCCCCGGCGCCCCTGCCCGACGACCTGCCCTGGCTGCTGGGGACGCTGGCTTTGGGCGGCGCCGGCGCCTGGTGGGTGGGACACCTCATCGCCCGCACGCGCCTGGCCGCGCGCCACAGAACGTCACAGTCTCAGGACGATGACGCATGGAATCGCGCCATCGACGAGGCGATGCTCGTCAACAACAGCGTCAGCGCCGACATGCTGACCGCGATCCCGCCTCGGGAGAGGGTCATGGCGCTGCAGCGCTACGTGGACACCCACAAGGAGCACGACCTGCTCTTCGACGAGGCCGGGGCCGTCGTCGAGCCGGCCGCCTACCTCGAGCTGCAGCGCCTGGCGAGCCGCTGGAGTTCCCTCGTCGCACGCCTGGGCGCCCTCTCCCGCGCCGCGCCGGTCGCCGCCGGCATCACCGAGCAGCTCTGCAACCGCCTCGGGTTCGCGCCCCTGGAGAGCCGCACTTACAAGGCGTTCTACGGCCAGGTCGTCAAGGCCCCCGCCGTGCGCCTGAGCATCCCGGCGCGCTTTCCCATCATCTTTGTCCTCAAGCGCGACCTGGCCGCGAACGACCTGAAGGACATCCGCGACCTGATGAGCGTGCTCGGCATGAACGCCTTCTTTGCCCTCCTGATCGTGGTCGATGATACCCTCGCGCGCCGCGAGCGCGCCCGCGAGTTCCGCCGGCTGGTGCGCGGCGGCGCCGATGACCTGATCGTCATCGACTATCACGACCTGCGCGACCTGCTCATGGCGGCGGACAGCGAGCGCCGGCTCATCGAGATCATCCTGCAGCAGGTGGACCTCACGGTGGTGTCGCCGTACGTCGCCTCGGGGCCGGTATCCGAGAATATGTTCTTTGGCCGCGACTATGAACTCAAAGCGATCATGCGCACCGTGCGCGACCGCAGCTTTGCCATCGTGGGCGGGCGCAAGATCGGCAAGACCTCGGTGCTGTCCAAGGTGCATCGCCTGATGGAGGCCGCGGGTCCTACCCCCGCGCTGCGCGTTCGCTCCGGTCATGCCACCATGGAGCGGAGCGATCGGCCGCTCTCCCCTACCTACCATGCCTTCTATCTGGATTGCCAGCATGTGATGGACTATGCCGAGTTCTTTGGCGACCTGGCGCTCAAGACGGGAGTCGAGGTGCGCTCGACATCGCCCGGCGAATTGCGGCGGATGATCCTGCGCTACCGGCTCCGGCATCCCGAGGGGCTGATCGTGCTGCTACTGGACGAGGTGGACAAGCTGCTGGCCTACGACCTGCACAAGCAGACGCGGCTCTTTCGCGTCTTTCGCGCCCTGTCACAGGAGGGGCTGTGCCGGTTTGTGTTCTGCGGGGAGCGCCGCCTGAACGCTGGCCTCCACGATCCCACCTCGCCATTGTTCAACTTTTGCAGCATTATGCGGCTGAGCTACCTGACGCCGCGCGACGCCAGGCGCATCATCCAGGAGCCGATGGCGGCCATGGGGATGGTGTTCGAGGACCCCGAGGCGCTGCTGGAGGGGATCATCGGCCTCTCATCGTGCCACCCCAGCATCGTGCAGGCGATCTGCCAGATGCTCATCGTGCGCGCCAACGAGCGCGCCAACGGGCGCGGCGACCGCACCATCCGCCTGGACGACCTGGCGCACCTGCGCGGCTCGGAAGAGTTCCGCGAGCTGTTCCTGGAGGTGACCTGGGGGAACGCCACGCCGCTGGAGCGGCTCATCAGCGTCCTGATGGTGCCATCGCCGCGCTTTGTCGCAGCCGAGGTGCGGGCGGCGTTGGCGTTCCACGGCTGCGAGGTGCCGCCGGCCGAGGTCTCTGCCGCGCTGGACGGGCTGTGCCTCTTTTCCATCCTCCAACGCGAGCGCGACCGCTACACCTTTGCGGCGCGCTCCTTCCCCACCATCATCCGCGAATCGCGCCTCGCTGAAGGGCTGATCGAGGGGCTGAGGGAAGTGGTCGTTGGTGAGTTATGAGTTGTGTGTTGTGAGTTACCATCGGTTGTGCGTAGCAGGTTCCAGGTGACAGGTAACAGGATCGAGCGAATGCACCCCTGATGCCTAGAACGTGTCATCGATGATCGGCCAACGAACTCACAACTCATAACCCACAACCCTTGGCGCATCACCTACCCGAGCAGATGCAAGGCGTGCCCGTCTTGTCCCGCGAGCGTGGAGGCGAACCAGTCGCGCGCGAAGGGGTCCTTGGTAAAGAGGAGGATCTGCGTCTGCTCGGATAGGAGCGCCAGGTACTCGAGCACCTGAGTCTGCCGATCCTGATCACACTGCACCATGGGGTCGTCCAGGAAGAGGGGCAGGCGCTCGCGGTTGCCGCTGACCACCTGAGCGATGGCCATGCGCAGCATGAGGTACACGAGATCGCCGGTGCCGGCGCTGAGCTGCTCGATGGGCACCGGCCGGCCCAGCTCGGGCGCCACCAGCGACACGGCCAGCGTCTCGGCATCCACCTGGGCGTCCACGTAGCGCCCGCGGGTGACGCGCGCCAGGCTCTGCTTCAGGATCGGCTCGAGAGTGGGCGCGAACTGCTTCTGATACTCGGCGGCCGCGTCGGCCAGCGCCTCCTGCGCCAGGGTGGCCGCGTCGCGGAATCGCTCCAGGCGCTGCGCCGCGGTGCGGGTGATGGCGATCTCCTCGTCCAGCTCGGCGAGGCGGCGGGCTGTTTCCGTCGCGTGGTCGATGCGCGCCCGCAGGTCGCCTATCTCCTCCCGGAGGGCGGTCGCCTCATCGACGGCGGCCGCCGACCGGGCGGCGTACTCCTCGGGGGCGCCCTCGGCGACCAGGTCCGTCCAGGTGGGGTGCTGGCGGCGGAGGGTCGCCAGTCGCGCGGCCGCCTCCTGCACTGCGGCATCGAGGACCTCGCGGGAGCCCATCGCCACCAGGGCTTGGAGGTTCTTGAGCGTCGCCTCGTGCGCCGCGTGCGCCTCGGCCCAGGCGGCGTGTCCGCGGGCGCCCTCCTCGTAGCGCATCACGGCCTCGTCGAGATCATGCCCCACCGCGATGCCGGCGCCGGCGAGAACGGCGCCGAGTTCGGTGCGCGTCGCCGCCATCGCCTCCTCGCGCCCCTCCCAGCGGGCGATCTCATCACGCAGATCGCCCGCCGCGGCGCTGAGACGCTCCCGATCACGCTCCTCGCGCCCCAACTCGCGCCGGCGCTCGATCTGGCCGAGATAGGTCTCGAGCACCGTGCCGGCGTCATCGCCGCCATAGCCGGCCTCCTCCAGGACGGCCAACAGGTCGCCCGCGGCCACGTCGCGCCGGGCGCGCACCACATCGAGGTCGTCGCGCAGCGAGCGGACCAGCGCGCGGTGGTGCGTCACGTCGGCGCGGGCGCTCAGGAACGCATCCACCCGCTCCGCAAGGGAGGCCAGCGCCTCGGGCCCCGGCTCCTTGGCGGGGAGCAGCGCGCCGAGGCGCGAGGTGGCCTCGCCGCGCACCGCGGTGAGGGCCGCGCGGGCCCGCTCGACCTCGGCGCGCGCGCGCTCCAGGCCGGCGCGGAGCGGGCCGACCTGGGCCATCGTCAGCACCTCCGGAGGAAGGCCCGTCGCGGGGGCCTCCACGGGCTGCGGCCGCCCCATGAGCAGTGCGCCGACCCGCCCGACAGCGCCCAGGCACCCCCGGCGCTCCGGCAGGGGCACCTCCTCGCCTGCCGCCGTGGCCCGCATCACCTCCTCGAGGTAGCGATAGCGCTCCTCGGTCATGCCGGCGCGAGCCCAGTCCGCCTCCGCCTCGGCGAGGCGCCCCTCGGCGGCCTCGAGTTGCTCCCGCGCCAGCAGCCAGCGCTGCTCCAGCTTGGCCAGGCCCACATGCCCCATCTCGACGGCAGGTCCGAGCTGGCCCGCCTCGCTCGCCAGGTGCCCGCCGGCCCGGTCCACCACCCCCTTGGCGCGCTCATAGCTCACCAGCGCCGATCGATAGGTCTCCTCGGCCTGGCGCCAGGCGTCGGCCAAGTCCTGCACGTCGGGGAGGATATCGGCCGGTGTCCGGCGGGCGTGCTCCAGTTGGCGAATGCGTTCGTTCGCCTCGGCTAACTCCTCTTCGAGGCGTGCCAGTCGCTCGCGCGTCGCAGCAATGCGCTCGGTCCCCTCGTCGCGCTCCGCCTCGAGGTGGTGCAGCCGCGTGGAGAGGCGGAGGACCTCGTCGTGCCGCTGGGCGGGGTACTCGGCCCACCGCGCCAGCGCCTCAAGCCGCCCGCCCAGCGCGGCGACCGCCTCCTCCGCTTCCACGATGGCCTCCACGCGCCGTGCCGCTCGGTCGTGCTCCGCCAGCACGTGCAGGTAGTCGCACTCCTGGCGGTCGCGCTCCACCTTCCGGAGGCGCTCCTCCGCCTCACGCAGGCACACCATCAGCCCGGCGAGTTCCTCGCGCGCTGTGGCGGCCCCCGCGCGCTCCTCCTCGAGTTCGGCGAGCCGCGCCTGCAGCTGTGGCAGGGGCCGTGACTGGGAGCGCGGCGTACCGATGTCCTCGCGAATGACGCGCTCCAGCAGCTCGATAGCGTCGGTGGACGCCGCCTCGGTCGTTGCGGAGGTCGCAAGGCGTGCCAGGGTCGTGGCGATGCCAGAGGCCGTCAGGTCGCGCGTCGCCAGGTCGGACAGGCGGATCTGGCAGACGTTCTCGAACATCTCTTTGCTCAGCCCGAGCTGCACGTCGGCAAAGAAAAGGCGCCCGCGGGTCGACTTTTCGAACTGGTCCGATACGTCGGCCTCGTCAGGCAGGGCAACGAGGGAGGTCGACGAACGCGGCGCAAAGACACGGCGGACGCCGTACGCTGAGCCGTCGTCCAGGGCGTAGTGCAGCTCTCCCGCATAGCGCGCCGACTCGTCCCAGGGCTGGTAGTTCATCATGGCGGCCCGCTTGGCGGCCGTGATGGTGCCGTCTTCGAAAAAGCTGTACAGCATGGCGACAGTGGCGCGGAGCAGGGTGGACTTGCCCGCCTCGTTCGGGCCGTGCACCAGGTTCAAGCCGGGGGCAAAGCGGAAGGTGCGCCCGACCAGGCGCCCAAACCCCTCCAGGCGCAGATCAAGCAACCTCACTGGGCCGCACCCCCTTTCCGTCCAGCGCCTGCAGGGCAAGGCT
The DNA here is from genome assembly GCA_040768165.1 of Anaerolineae bacterium. GTDB lineage: Bacteria > Chloroflexota > Anaerolineae > UBA1429 > UBA1429 > DUUT01. The sequence goes on along the minus strand of JAXGNH010000013.1, from coordinate 60,966 downwards.
GAGGGCCTTCATGCGCAGGTCGTGGTCGAGGGGCGCGTCGGCGTCGGGCGCCGCGCGGAAGCGACGCACCAGCAGGCCGCGCACCGTGCGCTCTTGGGCGAGCTGGTCGAGATCGTAGGGGAAGGGGCGCTCCACCCGCATCGTCAGATATGCGCGCGCGTCGACCCGCGCCTCGACCTCGGTGAGATCCAAGCCCTCCTCGGGGAGACCCGTCACCGTGATGGCGGCGACGGCCCGCGCGTCGGTGCGGACGCGATCGTGCTTCAGGGCCGCCTCGATGCGTCGCGCCGCCGCGTCCTCGTTCTCGCACCCCCCGAGGTCCACCGACAGTGCGACGTAGCGCCAGCGCGCATCCTCCTGCCACTCGGCCGTGCAGGCGCCGTCCGCGCCGATCCGCACCAGCACGGCGCCGTGGCGCCCCGCCATCTCGTCCGGCGCCAGGGGCTCGAGGGAGCCGGCGAAGCAGCCGCAGGGCTCCTCCTGGGGCCAGGCGCCGCCCCCATGCCTGCCCCCCAGGAGGGCGTAGGAGAATCCCGCGGCGCGCAGTGCATCGGCCGTCAGCCCGTACGACAGCGGCGCGCCACCCTCGTGCGCGCCGTCGGGGCCGGCGTGCAGCAGCAGGAGACGCCGCCCATCGTCGGGGGCCTCCGGCGGAAGCTCTGGGGGGCCGCCGGCGCTCCACGCCGCCCCCCAGATGCTCAGGCCCGGCGCCACCTCCACTGAGGAGAGGGGGCCCGGCGGGAGGATGGTCACGTTGTCCGGCCAACGGGTGAGGGCATACACTGAGAGCAGAGGGGACGACCCACCGTCCATGGCGTCGGCGCATCCCGGCGCGATGACCACGGGAATCGGCGCCACGGCGGCAAAGGCGCCGGCGAGAAAGGCGCCCGTCTCGGGGAGGGCGCAGCGGCCGTCGTACAGGTCGCCAGCGATGGTCACGGCATCGACGCGCTCCTTGCGCGCCAGCGCCAGGGCGCGCTTGAGCGCCTCGCGCAGATCCTGGCGACGTCGCGTGCCGACCACAGGGGGGAGGCCGCCGGAGGAAAAGGGCGCCTCGAGGTGAACGTCGGCCACGTGGAGAATGGTGCCGGTCACGCATTCCTCCTCACGCTGGCGCCGAGGCTCGACGGGGGGCAGCCCCATGAGCCTACGGCGGGACGGCGGCCGGGCTAGACGCCCGGCTGGCGCTGCCGCAGCGGCAGCGCGCAAAGGGAGCCGAGTACGGGGCAGCCCTTTGCCACGCACGTCCCTTCGGGTGCGATGGATAGCGACTAGACGACGATGGTGCGCTGTGGGCAGGAGACGAGCCGGTCCGTCACGTAGGAAAGAACGCGCAACGGGAGATGAGCACTGGCCAGGCCGCAAGGAGGCCCGCGATCCCGGTCAGGCCCTACCGCAGGGGCGAGTATATCAGGCTGGGGTGCAAAACGCAACCGTACAGGGGCTATCGGCGGTCAGCGATCAGCCTTCGGCTATCAGCGGTCGGCGGTCTGGCTATGGGCTGTTAGCTATTGGCGTTTGGCTTGGCTGTCGAGGGGCCAATGGCTAACAGCCAACAGCTAATCGCCGAGCGCCGAGCGCCGACAGACGATCCACCGCATCACGCCAGCCGCCGGATGACGCCGATGACTTTGCCCTGGATCTCCAGGTCGCCGGGATGGACATAGATGGGGTCCATCAGGGGGTTGGCGGGCTGGAGGCGCACCAGGGAACGGTCACGTTCCCAGTAGATGCGCTTCAGGGTGGTCGCCTTCTCGTCCTTGAGCCAGGCAGCGACCATATCGCCGTTCTCGGCGGTCTGCTGGTGGCGCATGATGACGATGTCGCCGTCGTTGATGAGGGCATCGATCATCGAGGTGCCGCGCACCTCGAGGGCGTACACACCCTCGGCATCGGGCACGATGTCGGTGGGGAGATGGAGCGTGTCGGCGTCGATCTGGGCAAAGTCGCCATCGGGGATGGGGATCGGCTCGCCGGCCGCGATGGCGCCCAGCAGAGGGACCGATACCGCGGCGCTCTCGGGGCGCGTCTCGAGTTCGTCCGTCTCCCGATCCTCCACCAGCCGCAGGCCGCGCGACACGTCCCGGTCGCGCGTCAGGTACCCCTTGCGCTGCAGCACACTGAGGTTATAGCTCACCACCGACGTCGACGAAATGCCCACGGCCTCGCCGATCTGCCTGATGGTGGGAGGATAGCCGTACTCGGCGGTGAAATCGCGAATGACCATCAAGATGCGACGCTGCCGGGAGGACAGCGTTCCTGTACCCTTCATGCCAAGGCTCCTTTCCGCCCGGATGCGGTGTCACCTCCATTATATGAGAACAAATGTTCCAAGTCAATACGTATTTGTGATTACTTGGTCCACTGTTTGGGATAACCCCGCCTTCCGGGCTGCGCCGCGATTGACAAGGGTCTGCTTCTGGCGTAAGATGGGCGCGCGTCATGGAACGCTCCCGCCATAGTCGCACCACCGTCGCCAAGTGCGATTCCGTCGAGACGCGAGTTGCCTTGGCGCCGCTGTTCTATGGCACACGTCGGGGACCGGCATCGCTCTGCCCCGGGTGCCGGCAGTTTCCTCCCCCGCGTTCCACGCGGCGCGATGATTGGACGCCCCACGCTTGGGGCGCCGGCCATCGCACGTCCTATCTGACCCTCACGCTGTGACGATCAAGCGAGTTCGTCCCGCTGGACCCTGACTGTGCCGTGCAGCTCAGCCAGCGCGCTGGCTGCAAAGAGCGTCCGGACCAGGCATCGCGGCCTCTATTGGGCATACGCCCGAGCCATCCCCCCCGACGCCGGTTCGCGTGCCTTCCCCGCAGCGCCGCGCGGCAAGCGCTTTGTGTCAGGGATCGGGGCCGGGCCCGCCGCTCACCACCGGGTGAGCGACGCATTGAAGGAGGATGGCATTGTTCAAGAAAAACGAGGGGCCGGCCGTGGTGGGGGGCAAGATAGAGAACGTTTTTGGCCCCAATACGAGCATCCAGGGACACATGCGCTCGGACGGCAACGTGCGAGTCGACGGCGTCTTTGAGGGCAGCATCGAGACGGCCGGCAACGTCATCATCGGCCCATCGGCACGCGTCATCGCGGACATCACCGCCAACGCCGTGCAGGTGTGGGGCGCCGTGCGGGGCAACGTGACGGCGCAGGGTCGGCTGGAGATCCTCCCCAGCGGCCGCGTATGGGGCGACATCCGCGTCGCCTCGCTACTGATCGACGAGGGGGGCGTCTTCCGCGGCCAGTGCTCCATGGCCGGGGACGACATTGAGGCACTGACCCTCCCCGCGCCCGAGAGACCGGCGCTCAGTGAGGGGCACGACGCCGAGGGCGTCGATGCCCATCCCACCGACGGCTCGGGCAAGAGCTGGCCGCTGAACTCGCTGCAGGACATGCACGAGGCCGTCGCCGAGTCGGCGGCCGATCTGACGCTGGCGCGATCGGGCGCCCGCCGGCCACGCTGAGACGTCTCACAATCCGAACGGCCCTCCCCCGGCCGAGCCTCTCGCTCGCCGGCCGCCACGCTGAACGGAGATCATGAAGGCCGTATTCGTCCATCGCAACTGCCTGCTGCGCGACAGCCGCATCGATCCGGAGAGCCCCGCCACCTCGTGGCAGCTGACTCCCGCCACCGTTGAGGCCGTGCGCCTGTTGGCGGACGGCAACCGGCTCGTCTTTTTGTACGGGCGTCGGCCTGTCGCGTCAGAGAATCCGGGAGAGGACGGGCTGGAGGCGCTGGTCAAGCAGGTGGAGGCGGGCGGCGGCCGCATCGACGGCCTCCTCCTGTGCCCACACGGTGAGGACGCCGAGTGCCGCTGCTGGGGTGACCTGCCCGGCATTTTTTGGGTGGCCGCCTCACAGTTCAGCCTGCAACTCTCCGAGTGCTATGCCCTGGGGGATGCGCAACGCGACGTCGTCGCCGCGTGCGCGGCGGGCGTCCGTCCGCTGATGGTGCTAAGCCAGCGCTCCATCGGCGAGGTGCTGGGCAATCTGCCCGACCGCAAGGACTTTCCCATTGCCACGGACCTCACCCAGGCGGTGAACTATATTGGGGTCGAGGAGGACATCACCCGACAGCTGGGGCGGCCCCGCTCGACAGGGCTCCCGGTCCCATCCGACGAGGTCCTCTTTGCGGCGCCCCAGGCCCTGCCGAACATCACGGTGACGTCGGCGGTGGGGCAGAGTCAGCGCGCGCGCGTGGCGCGCAGCCGTGCGCAGCTCAGGGATATCGCCCGCTGGCTGACCTTCTTTGTGCTGGGAGCGGTGGGGCTCAGCCTGGGCATCGCGTATCTACTGACCCACTTTTACCGCATCCAGCCATTCCCCGACTATGTGTATTGGGTCACACTGCAGTTCATCCCCCGCGCCCTGCGCGGCGCGCTCTTTATCGCCTGGGGCATCGGCGTCATCCTCCTGGCGCTCCGCAGCCTGTATCGCTCCACCACCAGCCCCTTCTTGCACCGCCGAACGCGGTAGCGGGCCGCCGCTCCGAGCAATCCCGTCGTTCCGAGCAATCCCGTCGTTCCGAGCAATCCCGTCGTTCCGAGCAATCCCGTCGTTCCGAGCAATCCCGTCGTTCCGAGCAATCCCGTCGCCTGAGCGCAGCGAGGAACCTTGTCTAGCTAGACAGGTTCCTCGCTGCGCTCGGAACGACAGATGGGGTTGCGCTCGGAACGACGGATATGCTTAGCACGACAGCACGTGCGGCGGGCCGGCATCAGCGCCGATGGCGATCCTCGCGGTTCACGCCCGTCAGCACGCTGAGTGCGAAACTCACCACGCTGACCACCAGGGCGCCGAGGATGGCGGCACCGAGGTCGCGCACAAAGAACCCCAGGCCGAGTTCGCGGCTGATGACGCCCGCCAGCCACAGCATGGCGCCGTTGATCACCAGGGTAAAGAGCCCCAGCGTCAGCAGGATCAGGGGGCATGTCAACAGCTTGACGACGGGCGCGATGAGGGCGTTCACCAACCCCAGGATGAGGGCTACCCACAGATAGACGGTCCAGCCACCGTCGGCGTTGAGCCCCGGCACGATCAGGATGGCGGCCCAGATCGCCACGGCGTTGATAATCCAGCGTAGCAATGCTTTGCGCATGGATGCCTCCGGTGTATCGTTGACTGCGAATCAGCACGCGTCATGGGCGGTTGGCCGTTAGCTCTTGGCTGCCAGCCGTCATGTGCCACAGCACGCGCTTTGGCGCCACTGGCCAAGGGCCAACAGCCAATGGTCCACCTCTGCCTGTCCCACACTACGGCGAAACGTCCACCACCATCTGGTCCAGCACGCGCTGCGTCTTGAAGCCGAGGGACGCCAGCGCATCGATCGCCTCCGGGTGGGAGGCCGGCGTCGTCGCGCGGACATCCGCCATGAGCCCCAGGGGCCTCCGCGCGAACAGCGCCTCGAGGAGTGGACGCTCCCAGGCGCCGCGATGTTCCGGCGCCACCATGAGGTCGAGTTCCCAGGGGCGCCGCGAGGCGAATGCCGCCATGGACCCGAACGCCACCACCTGCCCCTCCGCCTCGCCCACCCACTCGTCGCGCCGCTCGCCGGTGGTGAGGTAACGACCCAGCCGGCGCAGGCGCCATCCCAGGCCGCGCCCGAAATCCTCCGCCGCTAGGGGCCGGGCCCGTAGCACCGCGCGGGGCGCGTTCGACAGGTAGAGGCGATACAGGTCGGCGCCGTCGCGCGCTCGCACGCGCCGCACCGGGCGTGACGGCGGCCCGGCGATCACCGGCCAGCTGTAGCTCGACAGGAACTGCTCGTGGACGGTGTTATAGACGACAAAGCCGCGCTTGCGGTATAGCGACTTGGCGGGCTCGTTGTCCGCCCGCACCTCCAGGAACACGCGCCGGCACGCGCGCCGGGCCAGGTGTTCGAGGGTCACGTCGAGCAGGCGGCTAGCGACGCCACGTCCACGGAACTCGGGCAGCACCGCCACGTTGCTGATGGAGCAGGCGGCGACCCCGCCCGATTCGCGGCCGTAACTGACGTTGCCCACCAAGCGGCCGTCCTCGATCCAGACGAAACCGGTAAAGGGCGCCACCGCCGCCGCGGCCAGCAGCAGCGGGCCCATGAGCGCCATCTGTCGCATGTCGCGGACGATATGACTGTGCGCCTCGCGCAGCTCGCTGCCGAAAGCGGCCTCGATGAGGGTCGCCAGGTCGTCCAGATCGCGATGTAGCTGGAAGGGGCGGATGTGGCCGTCCGCATCACTCCATTGGGCGCTCTGGGCAAGCACGTCTCCTCCTCATTGGGTCAGGGCTCCAATGCGCGCCATTACACCACCGCGCGACGCCGGGGTCAAATGCGCCGCTACGCGCCCCCGGCACCGCCGGGATGGCGCCCCCGCAGCGTCACGTCGCCCGCCAGAGTGCGCCGCAGCGCCCCGTCGGCCGTGCGCACCAGGAGCGCGCCGTCGTCGTCCACATCCTCCGCGACGCCATGGACCGTCTCCTCGGGGGTTGCCACGGTGACCTGCCGGCCCAGCGTCGCCAGGGCATCGCGCCACGCCTCCCGGGGCGACCATCCGCCTCGCAGCCGGCCGTAGAGATCGTCGGCGCGCCGCAAAAAGGCCACGAGCAGGTCGCGCCGCGACACGGGCCGCCCCAGCTCGGACGAGAGGCTGGTGGCCGGCGTCACGAGGTCCGGGAGCGTCGCCACGTCCATGTTCACGTTCAGCCCGATCCCCACCACCACGAACGCGAGGGCGCCGGCGCTCACCCCCAGTTCGGTGAGCAGCCCGCCGACCTTGGCGTCGGCCAGCACGACATCGTTGGGCCACTTGATGCGCGCCCGCAGGCCGCACACCTCCTCTACGGCCGCCACGGCCGCCAGGGAGCAGACCATGGTGACGCGTTGCGCCTGCGCCGGCTTCAGCGACGGGCGGAAGAGGAGCGACACGAGCAGCGCGCCGCCCGCCGGCGCATGCCAGCGCCGGCCCAGCCTGCCCCTGCCGGCGGTCTGCTCCTCGGCCACCACCACAAGGCCCTCCGGCGCCCCGGCGCGCGCCAGGGCTACGGCGCGCGCGTTGGTGGAATCGATGACGGGGTGCACCTCCAGCGCGCGCCCCACGATGCGGCTATCGAGGCGTCTTTCGATCTCTGCCCCGACCAATGGCTCGTCCATAGCGTCTCCTCCGCGAGCGTTACGCCCTTACGATACGACCGCTCGCGCGACGCGTCAACGCGCCGCCCCTGCAGTGAGCACCTCACAGAGCACGTTTCCCCTCGATCCCAGCATCCCGGATACCCTCACGTAGCCGTAATAACTTCCTCGGCCTAAAGATGACGTCAAACCGCGCCGATATGATGAAGGGGAAGCCATTATCGCCGGCATGTCGCATCCGCCCAACCCCGGGCGAGCGCACGCCGGCCCGCTCTAGAGCGAGTCTCATGACCAACCCGGCCATCCATCTGCCAGAGGCGTTGCGACAGATCCCACCGCTCCCCCAGGTCGCCATGCGCGCCCTGGAGATGCTCCGCGACCCGGCCTTGCCGCGATCCGCACTGGCCCAGGTGCTGTCCCTCGACCAGGCGATGACGGGGCGCTTCTTGCGGCTGGTGAACTCGGCCTACTATGGCCTGCCCCGGCGCATCACCTCGCTGGACGAGGCGATCGGGCTCCTGGGATACGAGCAGACCAAGCAGGTGGTCCTGGCGGCGGCGGCCAACCGCTACCTGACGCGGCCCCTGCCGGCGTACGCGCTCGAGGGTGGGGCGCTGTGGCAGCACGCCATCGCCGTGGCCACCGGCAGCGACTGGATCGCACGCCGGCGCCACATCACGCCCAGCTCCGAGGCGTATGTGGCCGGCCTGCTCCACGACGTGGGCAAGCTGGCGCTGGACATCATGTTGCGCCACCGCGCCGAGTGGTCAACGAGCCATGACGAGGGCCAGGAAGCCGGGTCCTGGACCGATGTCGAGCGCCGCATCACCGGACACGATCATCCGGCGTTGGGCGCGGCCATCGCCCGCAGCTGGAACCTGCCCGACCGCGTCGTGGAGGCGCTCGCCTGCCACCACGACCCGTCCGCCGCCGTCCTCGACGCGCGCCTCACCGCCGCGGTGCACGTCGCCAACGCCGGCGCCCTCATGGCGGGCGTCGGCATCGGGGTGGACGGCCTGCAGTACGCGCTGGATGCCCGGGCGTTGGAGTCGTTGGGGTGGAGCGACGATGACATGGCCCGCCTGCTGGAAGAGATGCAGGCGGCCGTAGACAACGCGGAAGCGCTCCTCGGCATGCGTCGCTGACAGCGGCGTGGCATCGCTCACAGCGACGTCGCGCCAGGAGCCGCTCCGGGCGCGTTGTGCGCTCGTCCAAGAGGGGAGAGAGAAGGACATGCTCGACACCACTGGACCGCACGAGGGAATCGATTCCGGAGTCGCGAGCGCCGGCCTTATCGGGGCGCGCCCCGCCCTCGATTTCGAGACGGCGGTGCGGCGCATCCCTCCCCTGCCGTTCGTCACCAGCCGCGCCCTGGCCCTGGTGCGCGATCCCGGCTCGCGCCGCTCCGAGTTGGCTCAGGTGTTGTCGCTGGACGAGGGGATGACGGCCCTCTTTTTGCGCATGGTCAACTCGGCGTACTATGGGCTACCGCGCCGCATCACGTCCCTCGATGAGACCATCGGCTTCCTCGGCTACGAGAACACCAAGGCGGTGCTGTTCGCCGTCAGCGCGCGCCAGATCTTTTACATCGGCGCCCCCTCGTACATGATCGACCGCGACGCCCTGTGGCGCCACTCGGTCGCGGTGGCCTCGGGGAGCGTGTGGATCGCGCGAAGGCGCGCCATCGCGCCCATCTCGGAGGTGTACGTGGCGGGGCTGCTGCACGACGTCGGCAAGTTGGTCCTGGACATCATGGTCGGCCACGACGCCCACTGGGCCGAGGCGGGCGCCGCCGACGGGAACTCTTTGCCATGGACCGAGGTCGAGCGCCGCACCCTGGGATGCGACCACGCCGAGCTGGGCGCCCACGCCGTGCAGTCGTGGCGCCTGCCCCAGCGCGTCGTCGAGGCGGTGCGCGCGCACCACTGCCCCGACGCGGCCGTCCTAGACCCCGCCCTCGCCGCGGCGGTGCACGTCGCCAACGCGGCGTCGCTCATGGCGGGGGTCGGCCTGGGTCTCGACGGCCTGCAGTACCCCCTCGACGAGGGCGCCGTAGGCAGCCTCCAATGGACCGAGGAGGAGATGGCCGGCCTGCTGGACGAGATCCTGCGCGCCGTGCGCGAGGCCGAGCGCACGTTTGCGCCCACGCATCGATAGAGCCCACCCTTCGCGGGCCGGTACGCCGGCACAGTGGCGCACGTTACAGGTGGCAGATTTCAGGTTACAGGCTTGAGCAAGTCCGGTCACTTGGGCCTGTAACCTGTGTTACCTAGTACCTGAAACCTGCCAACCCACAACGCACAACCCACAATCCTCCCTCCCGCGATGCTTGCGCCGCCGCGCCCGGGTGTGGATAATGGGGACGACGTCGCACCGCTCTGGCCATTACGGCCAGTCCGAGAGGAGCGTGCCACCATGCCCCCGACCGCCGACCATGCCCTCACGCCCCCCGATCCTGTCCGCGCCGTAGGATGCCTCCTCGGCGGCGCGGTGGGCGACGCCCTGGGCGCGCCGGTCGAGTTCGCCTCGCTGGCGGCGATCCGCGCCCGCTACGGCCCCGAGGGGATTCGCGATTTCGTGCCGGCGTACGGCGTGCTGGGCGCCATCACCGACGACACCCAGATGACGCTCTTTACCGCCGAGGGGCTGCTGCAGGCGCTGCGTCGCGGACGCGAGCGCGGCATCTGGGATCCGCCCACCATGGTGTACCACGCCTACCTCCGCTGGCTGGAGACGCAGGGCGCCAGACCCCCATACCCAAGCGAGGAGGCGCGCCAAGGCGAGCTGCTGGGTATACCGGCGCTGCACGCCTCGCGCGCCCCAGGCAACACCTGCCTGTCGGCGCTGCGCAGCGGCCGCATGGGCACCCCGGAGATGCCGCTGAACGACAGCAAGGGGTGCGGCGGGGTGATGCGCGCCGCACCGGCGGGGCTCGTCGGCGTCGAGGACCCCTTTGAGCTGGGATGTGCGGTGGCCGCCATCACGCACAGCCATCCATCGGGCTACCTGGCGGCCGGGTTTCTGGCCGCCCTGATCGCCGCCCTGGCGGCGGGCGCCGAGCTGAGCGAGGCCATGGCGCCCGCCAGGAGCGCCCTCATCCAGTGGCCGCGCCACGAGGAATGCCTCGCCGCCGTGGACGAGGCGGTGCGCCTGACGCGGGAGGCGCCCGCCACGCCCGAGACGGTGGAACGCCTGGGCGCCGGCTGGGTGGCGGAGGAGGCGCTGGCCATCGCGTTGTTCGCCGCCCTGGCGACGGGGGATCTCGAGCGGGGCGTGGTGCTGGCGGTGAACCACGGGGGCGACTCGGACAGCACCGGCGCCATCGCCGGCAACATCCTGGGCGCCCTGTTGGGCCCGGAGGCGATCCCGGCGCGCTGGCTCGAACACCTGGAGCTGCGCGACGAGATCGCGTCCCTGGCCCAGGCCCTGGCCGCCGAGGCGGTCGGCGTATGAGCATGACGACCAACCACGAGGTGTGACCATGACCCCACTATCCGTGGATGCAGCCCTGGCCGAGCGCCTGGCCACGGATCCGCACCGGCCGCAATACCATTTTCTGCCGCCCGCCCACTGGATGAACGACCCGAACGGCCTCATCCAGTGGCAGGGCGTCTACCACCTGTTCTACCAGTACAGCCCGGAGGGGGTGGGCTCGGGGACCAAGCACTGGGGCCACGCGCGCAGCGGCGACCTCGTCCATTGGGAGCACCTGCCCATCGCCCTGTCACCCACCCCCGGCGGTCCCGACAAGGATGGCTGCTGGTCGGGGTGCGCCATCGATGACGGCGGCGTGCCCACCCTGATGTACACCGGCGTGCGGCCGCAGGTACAGTGCCTGGCCGCGGGCAGTCCCGACCTCCTCACCTGGAGCAAACATGCCGGCAATCCCGTCATCGCGGCGGCGCCCGCCGGGTTCGGGCCGGCCGATTTCCGCGACCCGCGCGTGTGGCGCGAGGGAGACGCCTGGCGCTGCGTCATCGGCACGGCCGCCGCCGGCGGCTGCGGCGCCGTGCTCCTGTATGGTTCGGACGACCTGCGAACGTGGGAGTACCTTGGGCCGCTGCTCGTGGGCGCCGACGAGCGCACCGGGCGCGTGTGGGAGTGCCCCGACCTCTTCCCTTTGGGCAACAGCCACGTCCTGACGACGTCGCCCATCCCCCTGCGCAAGACGATCTGGTTCAGCGGCGCCTACGACGGGCGCGCGTTCCGCCCCCTCTCCCAGGGCAGCGTTGACGACGGCGGCCACTTGTACGCGCCGCAGACGCTGACCGACGCCCAGGGCCGGCGCATCATGTTCGGCTGGGTGTGGGAGGGGCGGACGCAGGAGGCACAGGTCGCCGCGGGTTGGGCGGGGGTCATGTCGCTGCCCCGGGTGCTGACGTTGCTGCCCGACGGCACGCTAGCGGCGGAGCCGGCCTCCGAGGTGGCGGCGCTGCGGCGCGAGCACGTGGACGGCGCGGGCATCAGCGTATCCTCGGCCGACGCGGGCGCGGCACCCGACATCGCCGGCGACGCGCTGGAGCTGCGCGTGGTATTCGAGGCGGGGCGCACGCCACTGCCCGATCAGGCCGAGGCCTTTGGGCTCTCAGTGCGACGGTCGCCCGACGGCGCGGAGGAGACGCGCATCGCCTACGACGCCCGCGCGCGGCGGCTGGTCATGGACCGCTCACGCTCCAGCCTGGACCCCGACGCGGGCCGCGAAGAGTACGCGACGCCGCTCCCCCTCGGCCCGGGAGAGGACCTGACGCTGCGCGTGTTCATCGATCGCTCGGTGATCGAAGTGTTTGCCAACGGCAGGGCCTGCCTCACCAGCCGCGTCTACCCCACGCGCCCCGATAGCCTGGGCGTTGCCCTCTGGGCGGAGGGAGGGCGGGCGCGCGTGGCCTCGCTGGACGCCTGGACCATGACGTCGAGTCAGCTGTGACACAACGGAGGCGATAGGAGGACGACATGCAGTATCGCACGCTCGGAAACACGGGCATGGAGGTGTCGGTCGTCGGGCTGGGCTGCGCCCAACTCGGCTCGCCCGGTACCGACTATGCCGTCTCCATCGTCCAGCGGGCGCTGGACCTGGGGATTAACTACCTGGACACGGCGCGCAGCTATCGCGACGCGGAGATCAAGATCGGCCTCGCGATGGAGGGGCAGCGCGAGCGCGCCTACATCTCGACCAAGACCGGCGGCAGGACGCGCGACGAGGCCTGGCGGCACCTCGAGGAGTCGCTCCAGCGCCTCAAGACGGACTATGTCGACAACTGGCACATGCACGGCCTGAACCCGGGCGACGACCTGGACGTCCGCTTTGGCCCCGGCGGCGCCCTCGAGGCGCTCATCGAGGCGAAGGAACAGGGGATCGCGCGCCACATCGGCGCCTCCAGCCATCACGCGGAGGTGCTCATCGAGGCATTGCGACGCTTTGACCTGGAGGTCATCCTGGTGCCGATGAACGTTGTCGAGCGCACGCCGCTGGACGCCCTGCTCCCCCTGTGCCAACAGCGCGGTGTGGGGGTGACCATCATGAAGCCCCTCGCCACGGGCCTCCTGCCGGCGCCGCTGGCGCTCAAGTGGCTGGCCAACCAGCCGATCCACACCGCCGTGCCGGGCACGACGACGCTCGAGGAGCTGGAGGAGAACGCCGCCGTGGGCGCACTCGAGCGCTTTGCCCTGACCGGCGACGAGGCGCGCGAGGTGATGGCCATCCAGGAGTCGCTGGAGCACGTGCGCTGCCGCATCTGCCGCGCCTGCGAGCCCGAGTGCCCCCAGGGGATCCGCATCAGCGTCATCCTGGGCACCGACGTGATGTACGACCACTACCGCACCATGGGAGCCCAGACGTTCGCCGCCTACTCCTGGTCGCAGGAGGCCATCGAGCGCGACCTGCCGGAGCGCGAAAAGACGATCGCCGCCATCACGTCGTGCACGCGCTGCGGCGCCTGTGAGAGCGCCTGCCCGTATGGGCTGCCCGTCATGGAGATGCTGCCCAAGGTGGTGCCCGCCATGGAGGACATGGTGCGTATCTACCGCGAACTGCTGTAGAGCCGTCTGCGTATGGAGACCTCCCTGCGCTCAGGGAGGCATCCATACGCTCGCATCACAACCGTAGCTAGCTCACCAGGGCGGATAGCAGCGGGCCGGCTACACCAACTATGTAGTGACGACTTTAGTCTCTTTCCCTACTGTATAGGGCAAAAAAAGATATAATTCATCACTATCATAGAGCTAGTATAGGCCATCGCCCCTAGTCATCGGTCAGGTTCAGGGCGAACCCGGCGAGCGTCCCCCCATCCACCACCACGATCTGCCCCACGATGAACTCGGCATCGTCCGAGGCGAGGAACGCGCAGGCCTTGGCAATGTCTGCGGGCTGGCCCACGCGCCCCCACGGGATGCGCCGCCCCGCCTCCTCGGGCGTGTAGCCGGGCATGTCATAGTAGCGCGGCACCTCGATGGCGCCCGGGGCCACCCCCACCACGCGGATGTGGTAGGGCGCCAGCTCCAGGGCGATGGTGCGCGTCCAGGCGGCGATGGCGCCCTTGGTGCCGTCGTATACCGACCAGCCGGCCTGGCTCTGGAGCCCATGGATCGACAGCATGTTGATGATCACGCCGCCGCCCGCCTCGCGCATGTGCCGGGCGGCCTCCTGCGCGCAGAAAAACTGGCCCCGGATGTTGATGTGATAGAGCCGGTCGAACGCTTCCTCCGTGGTGGTGAGGAACGCGCCCCCGGCGGAGAGGCCGGCGTTGTTCACCAACACGTCGAGGCGCCCCAAGAAGCCCACGGCGCCACCAACCAGTTCGCGGCACTCCGCGACGCGGCTGACGTCGGCCCGCAGGGCGGTGGCGCGCCGCCCCATGGCGCGGATCTCGTCCACGGCGCTCTGGGCGCCGTCGGCGCTGCTGTGGTAGCTGAGCACCACGTCGGCCCCGCGCCGGGCAAACTCCAGCGCCGTCTCGCGGCCAATCCCCACCCCCGCGCCGGTCACCAGCGCACACCTGTTCGTGAGAGACATGGTTCGACCTCCTGGAGCTGCATGGCGATAGCATAGCGGCAGTATAGCGATAGGCGAGCACACCCACAACGCCCTTGCGGTGGCCCCATGGCGGCCCTACAATGAACCTCACATGGCGCACGACATCCGGTCATGGCGCGAAAGGGGAACCCCTGTGCCCGACACGTCCCAGATGGCTGACATGTACGATCCGGCCCGGCGACGGCGTGCTGGACGCGTGAGGGGCGCCATGCGCGAGGGGCGGGCATGAGGCGACTGCGCGTCGCGGCTTTGGCGCTGGCGGTGACGGCGCTTTTGCTGCTCCTCGGGCCGTTCTTGGTGCCCGTGCCGCCCCTGCCCTGCACCACCTCGCCGGAACGCCTGGCCGATCCCGACAGCGTCTTTGTGCCCGTGGGCGACCTCCAGGTGCACGCCAGGGTCGCAGGCTCCGGCGAACCGACGCTGATCCTGCTGCACGGCTTTGCCGATAGTACCTTTAGCTGGCGAGAGGCGATGGCGGCCCTCGACGACCGGGCCACGCTGGTGGCCTTTGACCGTCCGGCCTTTGGGCTCACCAGCCGGCCCCTGTGGCCGTTTCGCGGGGGCGAGAACCCGTACACGCCCGAGGCGCAGGCCGACCAGACGGTGGCGCTGATGGACGCCCTGGGGATCGAGCGCGCCGTGCTGGTGGGCCATTCGGCCGGCGGCGCCATCGCCGTCCTAGCAACGCTGCGCCACCCGGAGCGCGTGGAGGCGCTGGTGCTCGAGGCGCCGGCCGTGAGCGCCAACATCGCCCCGGGGTGGGCGCGGTGGCTGGCGCGGACGCCCCAGGGGCGCTACCTCGGGCCCCTCGCCGCGCGCGCCTTGCCGCTGTCCGCCCCGGCGCTGATCCGCCTCGCCTGGCACGATGCGGGCTCCGTGACGCCGGAGGAACTCGTCGGGTATGCCCGTCCGTTCCAACTTTGCGACTGGGATCGCGCCCTGTGGGAGCACATCGCCGCCGGCAGCCCGCCGAACATCGCCGGTCGCCTCGACGCCCTAGACGTGCCCGTGCTGCTCGTCACCGGCGACGATGACCGCGTCATCCCCACTATGGAGACGGTGCGCTTGGCGGGGGAATTGGATGCCGAACTGGTGGTGATGCCGCGCTGTGGCCACGTGGCGCATGAAGAGTGTGCGGATGCTTTCGTGCGCGCCGTGGGGGCCTTCCTCGACGGGCTCGAGGGCGCCCCGTGAGCGAAGCGGCGCGCGGTGAAAAGATGGAGGTACCATGCCTGAGGAACTCGATGTCGCCCCCGATTTCACCCTCGTCGATACGAATGACGAGACGGTGCGCCTGTCCGACTATCGCGGGCGCTATGTCTATCTGGTGTTCAACCGCGGGTTCTCTTGACCCTACTGCCGCCGGCACATGGCGCAGTTGCGCCAAGATTATCCCGAGTTCGTAGCGCGCGACGCTGAGGTGATCGCCGTCGGGCCGGACAGCCGCGAGGCGTTCCAGCGCTTCTGGCGCGAACACGACATCCCCTTCCCGGGGCTGGCGGACCCCAAGCACACCGTGGCCGACGCCTACCGCCAAGAAGTGAACATCCTGCGGCTGGGACGCATGCCGGCACAGTTCCTCATCGACCGCGAGGGGCACATCCGCTACCACCACCATGGGCGGTCGATGTCGGATATCACCGCCGATGAAGACGTCTTGGCGCGCCTCGACGCCCTCCGCGCTCAAGAGGGCTGAGCGCATCGGGCGCTCATTTGACCCCTGCCGGGAACGGACGCAGAATAGCGCGTTAGCACATCGTATCCGGTGTTATGTTCAGCCGCTCATCGAGGTCTCTATGGGGTCCAAGTTTCGCCAGTTTCTCATCGGTACGCCGCTCTCTAGCGACCGCCTGGCCGAGGAACGCCTCGGGAAGGTGCGGGCCCTGGCGGTGCTCTCGTCCGATGCCCTCTCCTCGGTGGCCTATGCTACCGAGGAGATCCTGCTGGTGCTCGTCTTGGCGGGCTCGGGGGCCTTGGCGCTATCGCTGCCCATTGGGCTCGCCATCGCCGCGCTGCTCGCCATCGTGGCCCTCTCGTACGTGCAGACGGTGCACGCCTATCCCGGCGGCGGTGGCGCCTACACCGTAGCGCGCGAGAACCTGGGCGTGCTGCCGGGCTTGGTCGCGGGGGCAGCGCTCCTCAACGACTATGTCCTCACCGTGGCGGTAAGCGTGTCGGCGGGCGTGGCCGCCATCACCTCCGCCATCCCCGAGCTATACCCCTGGCGTGTGGCCCTCGCCCTGGGCACGGTGGCGTTCGTGACGCTGATCAACCTGCGCGGCACGCGCGAATCCGGGCGTGTGTTCGCCATCCCGACGTATATGTTCATCGTAACGCTCGCCATCCTCATCGTGTCGGGCCTCGTGCGGCTGCTCGTGGGCGGCGGCGCCCCTGAGGCGGCGCCCTCGGGGCAGGTACCCGCCGTCACCGGCAGCTTGACGGCCTTTCTCGTGTTGCGCGCCTTTGCCTCGGGATGTACCGCCCTCACGGGCGTGGAGGCGATCAGCAACGCCGTGCCGGTGTTCAAGCGGCCGGAGGCCACCAACGCCGGCAAGACGCTCCTCTGGATGGGCGGGATACTCGTCACCATGTTCCTGGGGATCACCTTCCTGTCCCAGGCTTACCAGGTGGTGCCGAGGGAGGGCGAGACGGTGGTGTCCCAGTTGGCGCGCCTCACGTTCGGGGCCGGGCCGCTCTACTATGCCGTCCAGGTCGCCACGGCCCTCATCCTGCTGCTGGCAGCTAACACGAGCTATGCCGGGTTTCCCCGCCTGGCGATGTGGATGGCGCGCGAGAACTATTTGCCGCGCCCCTTGGCCAACCTCGGGGATCGCCTCGTCTATGGCAACGGCATCCTGCTGCTCAGCGCCCTGGCCTCGGCGCTCATCATCATCTTTCGCGCCGACACCCACGCCCTGATCCCCCTCTACGCCGTGGGGGTGTTCACGGCGTTCACTCTCTCGCAATCGGGGATGGTGCGCCATTGGTTCACGCTTCGCGCCGCCGGTTGGAGGCGCGCCGCCGCCATCAATGGCCTGGGGGCGCTGGCCACGGGCATCGTGTTGGTGGTGATGGCCACCACCAAGTTCGCGCTGGGCGCCTGGGTCGTGCTGGTGCTCATCCCCATCATGGTGCGCATCTTTATGGCGATCCATCATCACTATGACGAGGTGGCCCAGCAACTCTCGCTGGCCGAGCGCTGGCCGGAGCCCGTGCACCACCATACGGTGATCCTGCCGGTGGCGGGGCTACACCGCGGCACCCTCAAGGCGGTGGAGTATGCCCAGGCGTTGGGGGGAGATCTGCACGCCGTGAGTATCGCCGTCGACGGCACGGAGAACCCCGCCCTGTGCGACCGCTGGCAGGATCTGCTCCCCGACATCCCGCTGGAGGTGATCGCCTCGCCGTACCGCTCGGTGCTGACGCCGCTGCTGGAGTACATCGAGGGGTTCGTCAAGGAGGAGGGGGATTACGTCACGGTGGTGATGCCCGAGTTCGTGCCCACCAAGTGGTGGCACCGCTTCCTGCACAACCAGACGGCGCGCCTCCTCTATCGCGAGTTGGTGCACCGCCGCACCGGCTGGCAGGGGCGTTTTCGCATCCTGACGAGCGTGCCGTTCTACCTGACGCGGTAGGGGACGCGGCTTCGACTCGGAGCCGCTCGACGAGGGCGCGGCTGACGGGTAGTCTGTCGTGGCCCTCGCCAGCCACGGCGGGGCAGCCGTCAGCCGCTAGCCGGAGAGCCCGGATGCAGCCAATATCGCTAACGCCGCTTGATCTGCCGAGAGCCCCGTGACATCGATGCGTGGGTAGTCGACGCCCACATACGCGTCCCTCGACGTCTCGATGGCGCGCCGGATGCGCTCCGCATCTCTGCCATCGCTCTCCATGCGCCGCACGTTCTCGGCCTCATCGCAGGTCAGAAGGAACGGCATGAAGGCGAACGCGCGGCCCGAGAGGTCCGCCATCACGCCGTCCAGGACCTCCCACCGCCTGCCGTGCACGCCATAGGAAAAGATGACTGTCCGGACGGCCGAGCAGTCGAGGTAGTTGGCTATGACGTCGGATATGTTCTTCCTGATGGTGGGTATCGTCGTGTCATCCAGAAGGAAGGGGCTCATCAGCCTGAGCGGGTCAGAGTCGACATAGGCGGACTGGGGGAGCCTGGCGAGCATTGCCCTGCAGATGGTTGTCTTGCCGATGCCGTTCGGCCCGCAGATGAACAGCAGCGTCTTCATCGTTGCCTCACGACTCAGGGGCAACCGATATAGTGCCACCTCGGCTAGCAATATAGTCTTCCGCGTTGATCGTCGTGTCCTCGCCGCCACCGAGGCGTATACGAGTGTTAGCCGCCTCGACGGTATCCGGGAGCAACTCTAGCTCATCCACGAGTTCCCGCCATCGCTGCCAACTCAACAATACAGCCCCCGGGCGACTCCTCTGAGCCAAAACCACGGGCCCCTTCTGGATCTTGCCCAACACCTCTTGCTGCCGGACTCGCAGGTCCGAGATGGGCACGACGTCGACAATATCCATCACAATTGGCCCCTAATCAGCGTCTAGCGGTCCACGGCGCCCACGTCTACAGCACCGCCACCAGCAGTCCCACCACCGCCAGCGTGGCCACCACCCCCGGCAACAAACACCCGATGCAGCCAGCCCCGCGCCGTCCTAACGGCCGGCGGTTGCCGAAGGAAAAGTGGAACCCGGTGTGGAATCCCCGCCCCGCGCCGGACGGCCGGCGCCCGAAGGAGGCCCGTGGCGAACGCGAACGTGCGGAACCGCCCCCTACCCTCGGGGGCTTGACGCGAGGGGAGTTGCTCCGAGCCGGCATGGAAACCTCCTCGAATCGGCGGTCTGATGGTCGACACGGGCGCACTCTAGCAGCCGAGGGCGGCGCGGTCAAGGGAGCCCCAACACAGTGATCTGGCCGTCAGTGGAGGTTGCCGTGCCATCGATCGACTCGTCCTGGCACGTCCGTGGCGGGAGGCGGGATGGTGGATGAAGCAAGAGTCGGGGATCTAACCACCACGATCGCCGCGAGCTATGGCATTACCATTCCTTGCCTTCCACGTCTCTGCAATTGCTGCAGTGCACGTGTTTTTCTTGACACCCGCGCTGTTCTGCGATAGTATGGAAATGATCGAGAGGCCTAGCGTACAGAAGCACAACGTGGGGCTAATCGGGACATGCGAGCTAACTCGGCGTTGAGTTTCGGCAGCATAGCGGTGCATCGCCCATTGCCCGCCAGTGGCGTTGTTGGTTTTTGCCACTCTGGCTTGTCAGTCTGGGCAAGAGGGTTCTTTTCTGGTGCCTCGGCACCATCATCGTTGCATGATCGACCCCGTCTAGCAGTGTCTATAGAGAGTCCGGTCTTGTTGTGTCAAGACCGGACTCTTCTTTTTTTCCTTTGCCACGAAGGGTAGGTGAAACCAGACATCGCACGAATCGGTAGACGGGTATGCAAGACAGGTGCTTGATCGGCTCCATGCCCTGATCGCGACCGTGGCCGGCCGACGGCGCAAGGACCCGTATCGCGCTGGGTACGGTAAGGATGCCCGAGTCCGTGGCCGAGGGGCAGGGTGACTCACATGGTCACTCGCCCCCGGCCGGGCCATGAGACGAGCGTATCGCCGGCTAGACCGATAGCCGCATCGAGAGAGGGTGAGGATGGCTACAAAGACCGGCAGGACAACGATCACCACCGACACGATAGCCGCCAGAGCAGGTGTATTGACCGGCGTGAGCGCCCGACTGAGGCAAGCTCTCGGTTCGCACATCGATGACGTCGAGCTGAGTGTTCTGGCACTACCGACCTTTATCTGGTATGTCCTATTCGCTTATCTACCTATGTTTGGTATCATCATTGCTTTTGTTAGATATAGGCCTGTTCGAGGCGCCAACTTTATCGTCAGCCTGCTGCAGAGTGAATTCGTAGGGATCCACAACTTTAAGTATCTCTTTGCCACTCCCGATGCGGGCATCGTGTTCCGTAACACCTTGGGGTATAACCTGGTTTTCATCGTTCTTGGCGTTGTCGTGCCGATCACCCTGGCCATCATGATGTCCCAACTGCATTCGCAGAGGTTGGCCAAGACCTGTCAGACGGCCATCTTTCTCCCCCACTTTTTGTCATGGGTGGTCGTCAGCTACTTTGGAATGGCTTTCCTCAGCGTGAACAAGGGCCTCGTCAACCAGGTGCTCAGCGCCTTGGGACGTGATCCGGTGCAGTGGTACATGTCGCCTCAGTACTGGCCGTACATCCTGATTGGCGCCAACTTGTGGAAGAACGTGGGGTACGGCATGGTCCTCTACCTGGCCAGCATCACCAACATCGACACGACCTTGTATGAGGCCGCCGTGGTGGACGGAGCGACCAAGTGGCAGCAGGTGAGGTACATCACGCTCCCCATGCTCAAGCCCATGGCCATCATCCTGTTTATCCTCTCTTTGGGCGGCATATTCCATTCAGATTTCGGCCTGTTCTATATCATGCCTAGAGACCAAGGAGCATTAGTCAACGTCACCCAGACCATCGACGTCTATGTCTACAAGGCCCTGATGCGGATGAACAACATCGGCTTTGCATCCGCCGCGGCGTTTTTGCAGTCGATCTTTGGGTTCGTCACCATCTACACGGCCAACTATATCGTCAAGAGGTTGGATCCGGAAAGGGGACTGTTCTGATGACGGCACGGGACCGCGCTATCGTTTCCAGACACAGGCCCGGTCGGGGAGGCATGGAGCGATTCAACCGCATCTCCAAGCCGATCAATGTGCTGTTCTCCTTGGTGTTCATTCTGATCGCTCTTGCAGCCGTTGTTCCTCTGATATTCATCATGATCATCTCGCTGTCCTCCGACCGATCCATCCAGTTCTACGGCTACAAGTTCATTCCTGAGGAATGGACGATCGGCGCCTATATCTACCTCTGGATGTTGCGCGACTACGTGGGGCGAGCTTTACTCGTGTCGATCGGGACGACAGCCGTAGGGACTATCCTGGGCATTTTGCTCAACTCTACGCTGGCATACGTCATCTCTCGGAGGAGCTATGCCCTGCGCAATTTCTTCACGATCCTGATCTTTATCCCCATGTTGTTCAGCGGCGGCATGGTTGCCGCGTACATGGTCAACACGCAACTCCTGGGACTCGGCAACACCTATTGGGCCCTCATCCTCCCTCTATCAACTTCGTCCTTCTTTATCATCATCCTGCGAACGTTCTTCCAGACCACCATACCCGATGAGGTCATCGAATCCGCCAGGATCGATGGCGCCTCCCAGTTTCGGATATTCACCAGCATGGTATTGCCCCTCTCGCTTCCGGCAGTAGCAACCATCGGGCTTTTTCTTTCCTTCGCGTATTGGAACAGCTGGTTCCCTGCCCTTTTGTACATCCAATCCACCCATTCCCATATGTATCCCCTACAGTATGTGCTCATGAGTATCGAGAGAAGCATCCAGGAACTGGTTCGCAACGCTCAGTACATGCTGCCAATGGAGGCATACGCGGGCCTCCCCACGGAGGCCGTCCGCATGGCCATCGCCGTGGTGGCCGTCCTTCCCATCGCCCTGTCCTATCCCTATTTCCAAAAGTACTTTATCTCAGGTCTGACCATCGGGGCGGTCAAGGGGTGACGGCGGTCCCTTCGTGGGAAGCGTCGCGCGCATACGCCTGCCACGACGAACGTGAGCACATCGAGAGGAGGTGTATATCAGGCGGAGACGATCGACAGACGCCTGCCCTAGAGCGGTCATGCCGCGATGAAGCGAAAGGAAGGTCATACCGTGACGAAAAGGAGCCTGCGACTGATACTTGTTGTGCTGCTCGTGGCGACGGCGGTGTTGGGCTGTCGTCCGAGCGCGGTACAACCCACTGCCGAGGAGAGCGTGGTAGAGCCCGTTGCTGAGGAGAAGGAAGCGGCGCCCGCCGCGGAGGAGAAAGAAGCAGAGCCCACCGCTGAGGAGGAGGCAGAGCCCACCGCTGAGGAGAAGGAAGAGGTCGTCACCGAGGAGCCGGTTGAGCTCATCTGGATCATGGGCAACCCTGGACAGGTGCCGCCCGATCAGCAGATGGTGGAGGAGAGGCTCAACGAGATCTCGGTGGCTGAGCTGAACGTCAAGGTCACAACCCTATACTACGACAATGAGCGCACCACGTTGGCCCTTGCCGCCGGCGAACCGTGGGACATGGTATTCACCTGCGAGTGGTTCAACAACTTTTCCACCCAGGCCCGCACGGGTTACTTTGCCGATCTCACGGACCTACTTCCAACCATGACGCCTCACCTCTATGAGACCATGCCCGAGGTCGTGTGGGAAGGGGCAAAGGTGGACGGCAAGATCTTGGCCATCCCGGTGAAGAAGGACTATGCGGCCGAAGTGTTCTGGGTGATGGACAAGAACCTCTTCGAGGAAGTTCTGGGCATGCCGATCCCGGACGAGATGAGCTTCTTTGACGTCGAGGAGTATCTGGCTGCGGCAAAGAAGGCCTATGAGGACGGAGTCGCCGGCGCGGAGCAGGCCCAGTATCCGCTGTATCTCGGCCGCGGCGGTGTGGGTGGGATCACCAGCGAGTTCGACATGATCAACCGCGACGTCCTACTGGGAATCCCCTACTCGGCTTCTGGTACGGAGAATGAGGACAAGATCGAACTCATCGTGGAGCATCCGGATCTCTACGATCGGTTCGTCGCCCTACACGAGTGGTACCAGGCCGGCTACATCAACCCCGATGCGCCGACGCTGGATACCGGCGGGGGAGGCCTGGGGGCCTATTCGGCGGCATGGGCGGGCCAAGGCTTCTATGGCGCCGATGCCATTTGGACGCAGCAGACCGGGGTGGTCGTCAAGATCAGCCGGATCAACGGCCCCTACCTGTCAACCGCCTCTATCCGTGGCGCGATGAATGCCATCAATGCCGATTCCCCCCACATCGAGCTTGCCCTCAAGTACCAGGAGTTGGTCAACACCAACCGGCAGTACCGCGACATCCTCCGCTATGGCGTGGAGGGCGTCCACTTTAACTACCTGGATGACGGCACGGTCATGCGCACGGAAAAGGGCAGGGCCGGCTATATGCCCTGGCCATTCTCCCAAGGCTCGTATTCCTTGAGTTCCGTCGAAGCCGCCGAGGGCGTGGAAGTGGATCCCCAGATGTGGGAGGTGATCTTTGACGGGTACAAAGATCTGGTAGCCACCAACGCCATCGGATTCGCCTTTGACATCACCCCTGTCGAGGACAAGGTCGCAGCCGTTCAGGTCATCGTCGACAAGTACTGGGAGGGGTTGATCACCGGCATATCTGATCCGGAGGTAGAAGTTCCCAAGATGGTCGCAGAGATGGAGGCAGCAGGGCTGCGCGACATCCAGGCGGAAGCCCAGACGCAGTTTGACGCCTTCCTTGCAGAAGCCGGCAACGGGTAAGCCGCCAAACCATCAGTCGATCTTGAGGGAGGGGAGCCGCCCCTCCCTCTTTGGATTTACCAGGGCGTGCGCGGATCGAGCTAGAGCACACCCAGGCGATGCTCAAACATCTCAACTGAATAGCAGCAAACGACAAAGGCCCCTCCCGATCTAGAAGGGGCCTTTTTGGTGGGCGCGAGAGGACTCGAACCTCTGACCTCACGGATGTGAACCGTGCGCTCTAACCAACTGAGCCACGCACCCACGACAGCGTGAGTATAGCACGAACGCGCGCGTCGGGCAAAAAACATCGGTGGCATTGTGGGTTACGCATTGTCTCAGGTTACAGGTGGCAGGTTACAGGCCATCGCGGATGGTCCTCCTGAAGCCTGGAACCTGTAACCGGCGCAGCAACCCGCAATCCGCAACTCTGGTACGCCGCGGCCCGCCGTTTTGACAGTCGATTGCGGGTGCGGTATAATCAGCGCTTGCCAAGGCCGGGGCCCCTGTTCCCCGGTGCAGACCGGATGAGAACCCAGGTGGCCGGAGGGATGACATCGTGTACGCTGTGGTGGAAAGCGGCGGCAAGCAATACAAAGTGACGGTCGGACAGACCGTGGACGTGGAACTCTTGGGCGTGGAAGAGGGCGGCACGATCGAATTCGACCGCATCCTCATGGTCGCCGGTGACGGCGATGTCCGCATCGGGCGTCCCACCGTCGAGGGCGCCAAGGTCTCGGCAACCGTGCTGGAGCACGGGCGCGCCCCGAAGGTGATCACATTCAAGTACCAGCCCAAGAAGCGGTATCGGCGCAAGCTCGGTCACCGGCAGGGGTACACCCGCCTGCGCATCGACGACATTACGGTCTAGGACCGAGAGGCTAGGAGAACGAACATGGCACATAAAAAGGGCGGGGGCTCCAGCGCCAACAACCGTGATAGCGAAGCCAAACGACTCGGGGTCAAGCGCTTTGACGGCGAGGCCGTGAACAGTGGCACGATCATCGTGCGGCAGCGCGGCACGCGCATCGAGCCGGGCACCAACGTCGGGTTGGGCAAGGACTATACCTTGTTCGCCACCATCGACGGATATGTCAAGTTCGAGCACGTCTCACGCACCAAGAAGCGCGTCTCCGTGTATCCGGAAAGGGTCGAAGCAGCGTGAAGGAAAAGATTCATCCCAAGTACTATCCGGAAGCCAAGGTCGTGTGTGCTTGCGGAAACGAGTGGGTGACCGGCTCGACCCAAGAGAGTCTGCGCACCGACGTGTGCAGCGCCTGTCACCCCTTCTTTACGGGGCAGCAGCGCATCGTGGACGTCGGCGGACACGTGGACCGCTTCCGGCAGCGCGTGGAGCGTTCGCGCAGGATGCAGACCGAGTCCGAGCGGCGTGAGGCGCAACGCGAAGAGCGCCGTCGCGCTCGGGCGCTGGTCGAAGTGGTCGATGAGGAAGCGTCCGTCGAGCCGATCGAGGCGCTCTTTGAGAACACCGATGAGGAGCAGGAGTAAGCCCTCCCGCTCGGCATCTCGACGTCAAAGGGCAGAGTGGCGACACTCTGCCCTTTTGTTCATCATCCCACGAGGAGGGCGCGGTGTACCAGTCGAGGCGCGGTGGGTGGATCGAACTCGTCTGCGGGTGTATGTTTAGCGGCAAGACGGAGGAACTCATCCGCCGGGTCAAGCGCGCACAGATCGCCCGGCAAAAGGTGCAGGTGTTCCAGCATTGCCTCGACCTGCGCTACGGCGATCGTCGCGTCGCCTCACACTCGGGGGCGCAACTGGAGGCGACTACCGCGCGCACCGCCGCCGAGATCCTGAAGCAGATCGAGCCCGACACCCAGGTAGTGGCCATCGACGAGGCCCAGTTCTTTGACACCGCCATCGCGCCGGCATGCGAGGATCTGGCCGACCGCGGCCTGCGCCTCATCGTCGCCGGGCTGGACATGGATTTCCGTGGGGAGCCCTTTGGCGCCATGCCGCAGCTCCTCACGGGCGCCGAGATGGTGGACAAGCTGACCGCGATCTGCGTGGTGTGTGGCGCGCCGGCCACGCGAACGCAGCGCCTGATCGACGGCAAGCCCGCCTACTATGAGGATCCGGTGATCCTCGTGGGGGCGAGCGAGGTCTATGAAGCACGTTGTCGCACCTGCCATCAGGTGCCCAGAAGGGAGTGAGCATGGCCCGGTTCAACTATGGCGGGCAGGCGGTGATGGAGGGCGTGATGATGCGCGGCGAGCATGAGTGGGCGGTGTGCGTGCGCAACCCCGCCGGCCAGATCGTCACGCACCACGAGCCCCTCAAGGGGCTGGTCTATCGCAGCCGCGCCCTGCGCCTCCCCTTCTTGCGCGGTCTCACCATGCTGTGGGACGCCCTCGGCCTGGGCATCCGCGCCCTCATGTGGTCGGCCGACATTGCCCTGGGCGAGGAGGAAGAGGCGCCGAGCTTTGCCGGGCCCATGGGGTGGGCTACGGTGGCCGCCTCGCTGGCGCTGGGGGTCGGCCTGTTCTTCCTGCTGCCCATGTTCCTGGTGAGCCTGCTGGACCGCTTTATCGCCTCGGCGCTCCTCAGCAACCTCGCCGAGGGCGTGGTACGGCTGAGCATCTTTGTCCTCTACCTGTGGGCGGTGGGGCAGATGCCCGACATCCGCCGCGTGTTCGCCTACCACGGCGCCGAGCACAAGGCCATCAACGCCTACGAGCACGGTGCGCCCCTGGAGCCGGAGGAAGTGGCCAAGTACCCCCGCGCCCATACGCGCTGTGGCACCGGGTTCCTGCTCATCGTGCTGGTGACCTTTGTCATCATCACCACCCTCATCGGCCGGCCGCCCTTCTGGCTGCGGCTGGCCTCGCGCATCGTGCTCATCCCGCTGGTGGCGGGGGTATCGTACGAGTTCGTCAAGCTGGCTGCGCGCTACTATGAGCGTAGCGCCATCGTGCGTGCCCTCATAGCGCCCGGGCTGGCGCTACAGCGACTCACCACCCGCGAGCCGGACGAATCCATGCTCGAGGTGAGTATCGCGGCGCTGCAAGAGGTGCTACAATCGGAGGGTCTGGCGACGCAGGAGGCCGCGGCCGCCGTTCCTGCCCCCGACGATCGTCCTGCCGCAGCTGCGGCGGGGGCCGTGCCCGCCGAATAGAGCGAGAGGTAACAGGTTGCCGGTTACGAGTTGTGCGTTATGCGTTGGCACCAGTAACAGGTCACAGGTGACAGGTTACAGGCTCGAGTGAGCGGACACGCTACAGTCTGCAACGTGTCACCTGCTACCTGTCACGGGACAACAACCCACAACCTGCCACCTGCCATCTACCACCATCGCCGAAGAAACGTCACGCATAGGAGGAAACGAACCCGATGCTGTCGAAGGAAGAACTGATCGCCAAGGCCGCCAAGCCCTCGTCCGAGGCGTTGCGCCTGCACCCGTTCTACCGCGGCAAGATCCAGTCGGTGCCCAAGTGCGCCATCCGTGACCTGGACGACTTTTCCATCTGGTATTCGCCCGGCGTGGCCGCTCCCTGTCGTGAGATCGCCAAGAACCCCGACCTGGTGTACGAATACACCAACAAGGGCAACACGGTGGCCGTGGTGAGCGACGGCACGCGCGTATTGGGGCTGGGCAACATCGGCCCCAAGGCGGGGCTGCCGGTGATGGAGGGGAAGGCGCTCATCTTCAAGTACCTGGGCGGCGTCGACGCCGTGCCCCTGACCCTCAAGACCGAGTCGGCCGAGGACATTATCAACACCGTGCGCCTCATCCAGCCGAACTATGGCGGCATCAACCTCGAGGACATCGCTCAGCCCAAGTGCTTCAAGGTGCTTGACACCCTGCGCGCCGACCCGGACGTAGAGATCCCCGTCTTTCACGACGACCAGCAGGGCACGGCGACGGTGCTGCTGGCCGGCCTGACGAACGCGCTCAAGCTCACCAATCGCGACATCCACAACGTGCGCTTTGCCCTCGTGGGCATGGGCGCCGCCAACGTGGCGACGCTGCGCCTCCTCCTGGCGCGCGGCGTTAGCATGGAACAGATCATCGCCACCGACAGCAAGGGGATCCTGCACCGCGACCGCGACGACCTGGAGCGCACGCGCGAGGACTATCCCGACAAGTGGCGGCTCTGCCTCGAGTCCAACCCCGAGGATCGGCGCGGCGGGATCGAGGAGGCGCTGCGCGGCGCGCACGTGTGCATCGCCCTGGCGCATCCGGGCCCCGGCGTCATCATGCCCGAGTGGGTGGCGGGCATGGAGCGCGACAGCATCATCTTCCCCTGCTCCAACCCGACGCCCGAGATCTGGCCGTGGGACGCCATCGAGGCGGGGGCGCGCATCGTGGGCACGGGCCGCTCCGACTTTGCCAACCAGTTGAACAACTCGCTGGGCTTCCCGGCGATCTTTCGCGGGGCGCTGGACGTGCGGGCGCGCACCATCACCGACGAGATGTGCCTGGCGGCGGCCGACGAGATCGCCCGCTTTGGTGAGGAGCAGGGCCTGGCGGACGACCACATCGTCCCCAGCATGAGCGACCTTGAGGTCTATCCCCGCGAGGCGGCGGCGGTGGGGCTCAAGGCGCAGGAACAGGGCCTCGCCGGCCTCACCATGTCGCGCGAGGAGCTGCTCGAGTCCGCCCGCTCCAAGATCGGCGCGGCCCAAGAGATGGTCGCCATGATGATGCGCGAGGGGATCATCGCGCCGGTGCCGAACGAATAGGCCCACGGGTGCAGGTTACAGGTCTTGGGCTGTTGTGAGTTGTGGGTTGTGGGTTCCGGGCCGGATGGGGTGACAGGTTTCAGGTTACACGCTTCAGTGTGACGCCTCGCTGTAGCTTGTAACCTGTCACCTGGCACCTGTCACCTGTCACCTGTCACCTGGCACTGACGCCAACGCAAAACCCACAACATCTCATTACCGTGAAAGGAGGGAGTCATGTCCACAGCCAAGATCACGTATCGCAAGGACGAGTGGGAGGTCAACAGCGGCATGACCATCCGAGACGCGATCGTCAAGGTTGGCCTCGATCCCTATGCAGTCCTGGCGTTGCGCGAGAAAAAGCTCGTCAACGACCAGACGATCCTCGAGCCCGGCGACGAGATTCGCCTCGTGAACGTAATTTCGGGCGGCTGAACGCCCGCGAGAGAGCATGGTACGGCATGAAGTGCACCAAATGTGGCGCCACCGCCGCCATCGGAATGCCTCAGCACCGACTCAACCTCTGCGCCGAGCATTTCCTGGAGTGGGTGCCCGCGATGGTGGCGCGCACCATTGAAAAGTACGCGATGTTTTCGCCCGACGATCGCGTCCTGGTGGCCGTGTCGGGCGGCAAGGATAGCCTCGCCCTGTGGGACATCCTCATCCGCCAGGGATACCGGACCGAGGGCGTCTACATCCACCTGGGGATCGATCATGAGGGCTACTCGGACATCTCGGAGGAGAAGGTGCGCGCCTTTGCGAACGCCGCAAGCGCCGCCTCGCAGGGCGACGTGTCCTTTCGCGTGGTGAACGTGGGCGAGACGTATGGCAAGGCCGTGCCCGACCTGGCTCGCACGCGCCGCGGCAGACGCGTATGTTCGGTATGCGGCCTGGTCAAGCGCCACATCATGAACCGCGTGGCCTCGGAAGGCGACTATGCCGCCATCGCCACGGGCCACAACCTGGACGATGAGGCCGCCACGCTGCTCGGCAACACCCTCCACTGGCAGGCCAACTATCTGCTGCGACAGGCGCCGGTGCTCCCCGAGACGCACCCGCGGCTGGCGCGCAAGGTCAAGCCGCTGTGCCACCTCTACGAGCGCGAGATGGCGGCCTATGCCCTGCTGCGCGGCATCGACTATGTCGAGGAAGAGTGCCCGTTCTCGGTGAAGGCCAAGTCGATCTTTTACAAGGACCTCCTGAACCAACTGGAGCACCGCTCCCCCGGCGCCAAGCTCCAGTTCTACACGGGGTTCCTGCAGGCCCACGAGGGCGGGCTCTTTCGCGAGGAGGCCTCGGCGCCCATCGAAAAGACGTGCCCCCGATGTGGGCAGCCGACCATGGCCGACGGGCTATGCGCCTTTTGCCGGCTGTGGGAGAGCACGCCGTGAACGCCCAAAGGGGCCACGACAGGCAGCCCGCTCGGCGCTCCTATCGCTACTATGACCTGGTGATGGTCGCCTTTGTGGCCGTGCTGATGATCAGCAACGTGGCCTCGAGCAAGATCCTCGTGCTGGGGCCCTTTACCTTTGACGGTGGCACCATCCTCTTTCCCCTGAGCTACATCTTTGGCGACGTGCTCACCGAGGTGTACGGCTATAGCCGCTCGCGACGGGTCATCTGGGCGGGGTTCGGCGCCGCCGCGCTCATGGCGGCGGTGTTCGCCATCGTGGGCGCCCTCCCCCCCGCCCCCGAGTGGGAGCACCAGGGGGCGTACGAGGCGATCCTGGGGCTGACGCCGCGCATCGTCGCCGCCAGCCTGATCGCCTACTGGGCGGGGAGCTTTGCAAACGCCTGGGTGATGGCCCGCATGAAGGTCGTGACCCAGGGGCGATGGCTGTGGACGCGCACCATCGCCAGCACGCTGGTCGGCCAGGGGCTCGATACGCTCCTCTTTGTCGTCATCGCCTTTGCCGGGGCGCTGCCGTCGGGCCTGCTGTTCGCCGTCATCGCGTCCAACTATGTGTTCAAGGTAGGGGTCGAGGCGCTGGCCACCCCGGTGACCTACCGGGTGGTGAACGGCCTCAAGGGCGCCGAGAACGAGGATTACTATGACGATGGCACCGATTTCAACCCCTTCCGCCTGCGGACTGAGAGTGAGTAAGGCATGAACGATGAGGCGGATACCCCCAAGCCGTTCGATGACGCGCCGTTCGACGGCGCGCCGTTCGACGGCGCGCCGTTCGACGACGCGCCGTTCGATGACGTGGCTCTACCCCACGAGGACGAGCTTCCCCCCGACCACCGCAGCGGGTTCGTGACGCTGGTGGGCAAGCCGAACGTCGGCAAGTCCACCCTGCTGAACGCCTGGCTGGAGGTCAAGATCATGGCCGTGTCGGCCAAGCCCCAGACGACGCGCAACCGCCTTCTGGGGATCCTCACCCGCCCCGACGCGCAGGTGATCTTTGTCGATACCCCCGGCATCCATCTGCCCCGCACGCGTCTGGGTGAGTACATGGTCGAGACGGCGCGCCGCGCCGTGCCCGACGCCGACGTGGTGCTGTTCATGGTGGACGCCTCCGAGCCGCCCACCCGCGCCGACCAGGAGGTCGCTCGGGTACTCGAGATGACGCAGGACATCCCCATCGTGCTGGTGCTAAACAAGATCGACCTCCTCGCGCCCGAAGAGGCCGAGACGCATCGCGCCGCCTATGAGGCGCTGGGCGAGTTCGTGGCGTCGGTGCCCGTCAGCGCCCTATCGGGCTACAACCGCGATGCGCTGCTCGAGGAGACGATCGCCATGCTCCCGCCGGGGCCCCGCTACTACCCGGAGGACCAGCTCACCGACCAGCAGGAGCGCTTTGTGGCGGCGGAGCTGGTTCGCGAGCGGGCCCTCGAACTGCTGCAGCAGGAGGTGCCCCACGCCCTGGCGGTGATGGTGCAGGATTTCAAGAGGCGCGAGAACGGCATGATCTTTATCGCGGCCACCATCTACACGGAGCGCGAGTCACAAAAGGGGATCGTCATCGGCCGCGACGGCGCGATGCTCAAGCGCATCGGCCGCGAGGCGCGCGTGGCGCTGGAGCAATTCCTCGAGACCAAGGTCTACCTGGAGCTGTGGGTCAAGGTGCGCAAGAACTGGCGCCGCGACGAGCGCTTCCTGCGGCAACTCGGCTACGAGCCGCCCCGCGAGCGCTGAAACCCCTGGACGCGCCCTAATGCATGCGGTATAATGGGATAGAAGTCGCAGACGACCGGCATAAACCCATCGGCCCGAGATAGACGCTACAATGGAGTAGGAGGTCAGAGAATGCTCGTCAAAGAACGAATGACGCGGCACCCCATCACGATCAACCCCGACACGTCGCTCCACGAGGCGCTGCGCATCATGCGCGACGAAAAGGTGCGGCGTCTGCCCGTGCTCGACAAGCAGGGCAAGCTCGTCGGAATCGTCGTGGAAGCGGATCTGCTCCATGCCTCCCCCTCCCCAGCCACCACTCTGAGCGTGTACGAGCTGAATTATCTGGTCGCCAGAATCAAAGTCGAGGACCTCATGAGCCGCGAGGTGGTCACCATCGAGGAGGACTGCCCTCTGGAAGAGGCAGCGCGCATCATGGTGGATAACGATATCGCCGGCCTGCCGGTGATGCGCGGCGACAAGTTGGTGGGCATGATCACCGAAAGCGACCTGTTCAAGATCTTTTTGGAGCTGCTGGGCGCGCGCAACCCCGGCCTGCGCGTCACCATCAAGGTGGCCGAGCAGCAGGGATTCCTGGCGAAACTCACCGGTGCCCTCTCCGAGGCGGGGGCCGATATCGTCACCCTGGGCACCTTCTGGGGCGACGATATCGCCAACCGCGAGATCGCCTTCAAGGTGCAGGGGATCGCGTGTGACAGGGTGGAGCAGATCCTGACCGGCTTGGGCGCGGACGTGGTCGATCTGAGGACGTGCTAGAGCGGGCACTCGGCGGTCGGCTATCGGCGGTTGGCCTGGAGCAGGGGCTCTTGGCCATTGGCCGTTAGCTGAGCCTCCAACGGCGGATGGCGCCACTTCTGACGGGGAGTATCCAGGAGTTCGGGAGGTCCATCGGACGGCAGCTGCGGCCAAGGTGGGCGGCTGGTATGGGGGCGCCGGGTACACCGAGACGCGCTCCGGTGTGCTGACGACATGCTCCACATTGCGATCACGCGCCGATCAGGGCCAATAGCCAACGGCTAATGGCCAAGGGCCGGCACGCACGCGCCGACTGCCGACCGCTACCCCGCCAGCAACTCTGCCGCCGCGGCGGCCGCGCGGGCGCGGTGGCTGATGCGGTTCTTGACCTCCTCGGGCAGCTCCGCCATGGTGCGGCCATACTCGGGCACGAAAAAGATGGGGTCGTAGCCGAACCCATGCTCGCCCCGCGGCTCGAGCGCGATGCGTCCCTCCACGACGCCCTCCACCACCGCCGTGCGGCCGTCGGGCCAGGCGAGGGCGATGACGCAGCGAAAGCGCGCCGTGCGCTCGGGGTCGGGCACCCCTTCGATGCTGCGCAGGAGCAGCGCGTTGCGCTCCGCGTCGCTGGCCTCCTCGCCGGCATAGCGCGCCGTGCGCACGCCGGGCGCGCCGCCGAGGGCATCCACCTCGATCCCCGAATCATCCGCCAGCGTCAGCATGCCGCTCAGCGCAGCGTATCCCCGCGCCTTGAGCAGGGCGTTTTCCGCGTAGGTGTCCCCCTCCTCTGGGACCGGTTGGTGGATGCCAACGTCCGAGAGGGACACCAGCTCCACCCCCGCGCCGGCCAAGAGTTCCTCGTACTCGCGCTTTTTGCCCTCGTTGTGCGTAGCGATCAACAATCGCATGGGTCTCCAGTCTCTGCGGGCGGACACGCCGGTCCGCCCCTACGATGTTCTTGACATGCGGTAGGGGCGCGCCTGCGTGCGCGCCCACGTTCCGCGAGGCGTCTCATCGTGCCGTGAGCCGGCTCACGGCGCATCGGGCGCCGATCCGGCCGCCCATCCATCGGCGCCTACCCGCGCCCGGGTGAGGGTCACGGCCCACACGCCCTCGGCCCCGGCGGACCGCAGGGCGCCGGCGGCAGCGCGGAGTGTGGCCCCGCTGGTGAACACGTCATCCACCAGGAGCACGCGCTGCCCGACGAGGGCGCCGGAGTCGCCTATAGCGGCGGTGACGCGAAAGGCACCGTCCACGTTGGCCCAGCGCTCGGCGCGTGTGAGCCCTACCTGCGAGGGCGTGTTGCGCTCGCGCTCCAGCCACTCCTCGTGGAGGGGCAGGCCGAGGAGGTGCGCCAGCTCCCGCGCCAGGAGGGCCGCCTGGTTGTAGCCCCGCTGCCGCACGCGCCGCGGGTGCAGCGGCACGGGGACCACCGCCGCCACAGGGAGCGGCGCCAGAGAGCAGGTGGCGGCCATCAGCGCGGCCAGCGGCGTCGCCAGGGCCCGCACCCCCTCGTACTTGAGCGCGTGCACGGCGTCGCGCAAGGGTGCCACGTGGGGCCCCACCGGCCGCACCCCTCGCAGTGATGATGACCTCCCCCGGCAGGCGCGGCACACCCTCGCTCTGGGGAGTGGTCGGCCGCAGCGCGCGCACCACGGCGGCCGAAAGGCGGGGTAGGCCTCCAGGCAGGCGGCGCACAGCCAGGCGCCCATGCGGCCGCACGCCACGCAGTGCGGCGGATACACGAGGTCGAGCAACCCCGCCCACGCCCGCGCTATGCTCACCGCAACCCCCTGCTATACAGAGTCCGATGGTACGCTGATTACGCTGATGATACGCCGATCTCCGCTGATCTATCCTATCTGTGTTCATCTGCGTAAATCTGCGCCCCAATCGGCGGAATCAGCGTACCATCAGGCTAACGTATCGCCTCCACCCCGCCCATGTACGGGCGCAGCGCCTCGGGCACGACGATGCTGCCGTCCTTTTGCTGATAGTTCTCGATGATGGCGATCATCAGCCGCGGCAGCGCCAGCCCCGAGCCGTTCAGGGTGTGCACGAACTCGGGCCGGCCGCCCTCCGCCGGGCGATAGCGGATGTTGGCGCGGCGCGCCTGGAAATCCTTGAAATTGCTGCAGGACGAGACCTCCAGCCACTCCTGGCTCCCCGCCGCCCATAGCTCGAGGTCGTACTTGGCCGCCGCGGAAAAGCTGAGGTCGCCCGTGCACATCTGCACCACGCGATAGGGCAGCTCCAGCTTGCGGCAGATGTCCTCGGCGTTGTCGATGAGCTTGTACAACTCGTCCATCGACGTCTCGGGGTGGACGAACTTGACCATCTCGACCTTGTCGAACTGGTGCCCGCGCTTGATGCCCCGCGTGTCGCGCCCGGCCGACATCTTTTCCCGGCGGAAGCAGGCGGTGTAGGCCACGTGATAGATGGGCAGGCGCTCCTCCGGCAGGATCTCTTCGCGGTACAGGTTCGTCACCGGCACCTCGGCCGTGGGGATGAACCAGAGGTCGTCCTCCGTGTCGACGTAGAGGTTCTCGGAGAACTTGGGCAACTGCCCCGTGCCCACCAGGCACTCGCGCCGCACCATGTAGGGCGGATAGATCTCGGAGTAGCCATGCTCGTCCACGTGCACGTCGATCATCCAGGCGATGAGGGCGCGCTGCAGGCGGGCGCCCATCCCCTTGAGTACGTAGAACCGCGTGCCCGACAGCTTGACGCCGCGCTCGAAATCGATGATGTCCAGCGCCTCGCCCAGCTCCCAGTGAGGAATGGGCTCAAAGTCATAGCTCGGGATCTCGCCCACGGTGCGCACCACCACGTTGTGGCTTTCGTCGGGGCCCACCGGGACGCTGGGATCGGGCAGGTTGGGCACCTCCAGCAGCGCCTGGTCGAGGCGCTCCTGCACCGGCTGCAGCGCCGCCTCCAGCTCCTTGATGCGGTCGCCCACCTGCCGCATCTCGGCGATGAGGCGCTGCTTCTCTTCCTTGTCCTTGATGGCCGGGATCTCTTTGGAGACGCTGTTGCGCTGCGCGCGCAGCGCCTCGATCTCGGACAGCATCGCGCGCCGTCGCTCGTCGAGATCGAGGATCTCGTCGATGGGCGCCGTGGCGTTCAGGTCCACCAGGGCCTGCCGCATGACGTCGGGGTGCTCGCGGATGTACGCCAGCTCGATCATGTCTGCCTCCTCGGGAACCATAAAGCGCCTCTCGTCCGATCGGACGAGAGGCGCTGCTCTCGTGGTGCCACCTCGGTTCGCCGCGCGCCTCGCGATGCGCGGCCTTACCGCCCTCCAGAGGAGGGCCGCTCGATAACGGGAGCGCCCGGTAGCGCTCGGCGAGGCGTGGCCTCGTTTCGCGCACGGCTCGGGAGTGGATTTCGCCGGCCCGCACCCGCCGCCATCCCAGCCCCGGCGGCTCTCTGAGGGGCGCGCATGCCGCTACTCGTCTCCGTCACAGCCGATGAACCATTCGATTGGTGCCATTATAGCATCGCGGGATGGGAGCGTCAATCGCAATACACAGCACACAGCTGGGCATGTCATCGATCGCGAGAGGCGCATCGGACAGCATCCGCGGCCAAGGCCGGCGGCTGGCACTCCACAAGCGCGCCGAGGCGCGCTCCATCCCCTGGCGAAGGGGTTGGCCCGCCCTCCGGACCTGGATGGACTCACCCGGATGCCGCGACGCAAGCAAAGGCATCGCGGCATCCGGCAGCTCACTGATGGGCGGATCGAGCCCGCCGAGGGGTGTGCCTCCGCGTCAGCTCACACGCCAGCAGGCTCCCTTTTCGCGCCTTTCGTCTCTTTCGCCGTTTCGCGATCCAGACGCCCCCGCAGCAGCTGCACCCGTACTGCGTCTGCCGCGGGGGAACCCCCGGGAGGCGCTCCGAGAGGTGTCGCCGGTCTAGAACTTGTTCAGCGGGTCGTTGGGATCGGGCCGCCAGCTCCCCAGCTTGGGCAGGTTCCACTCCTCCGTCGGGAGGAAGAGGTCGCCCGGCGTGCGCAGGTTCGCCTCGATGGCGTCATAGTTCAGCTCCACCCCCAACCCCGGCTTGTCCGGCACCCGGGCATAGCCGTCGACGATGGCCGGCTCGTCCATGCCGGTCACGAGGTCCTTCCAGAAGGGGAGGTCCACGGCGTGGTTCTCCAGCGCCACGAAAGAGCGAATCGCCGCCGCGCAGTGCAGGTTCGCCATAAAGGCGATGGGCGAGCCGGCAAAGTGTAGCGCCGTGGGCATGTCGTAGCGCTCGGCGTGGTCGGCGATCTTTTTCGTCTCCAGCATCCCCCCGGAGGTCAGCAGGTCGGGCTGGATGATGTCGATGGCCCGCGCCTCGATCATCGGCCGCCACCCCTCAAAGAGATAGATATCCTCCCCGTTGAGGGTGGGCACGTTGATCGCCTCGGTGACGCGGCGGTTGCCCTCGATGTCCCACCACCGGATGATATCCTCCATCCAGCTCAGCGAGTAGGGCTCCAGCGCCTTCCCCAGGCGGATGGCGTCGTCCACCGTGATCTCGCCGAAATGATCAATGGCCAGGTAGGTGTCCCAGCCCACCGCCTCGCGCACGGCGGCCACGATCTCGGCAAAGCGGGCGATCCCCTTCTCCGAGAGGTGGATCTTGCCCGTCGCCCCGCGCGCCTTGTAGCGCTGTTCGTAGAGGCTCATGGGGAACTCGCCGCGCGTCACCGTGCCCACCACGGCGTCGGGGGTGTCCTCCAGCTCGTGCACGCCGAGGTCGAACTTGATAAAGGTGAAGCCGAGCTTTTTGCGCTCCAGCACGCGCTGGGCCATCGCCTCGGGGGTGATCGCGTCGGGATGGGTGGTGTCGGCATAGATGCGCACGAGGTCGCGGTACTTGCCGCCGAGGAACTGGTAGCACGGCACGCCGTACACCTTGCCCACCAGGTCCCACAGCGCCAGCTCTATCCCCGAGACGCCGCCCCCCTCGCGGGCCGGCCCGCCAAAGCGCTTGATGGTGTTAAAGATGTAATCCACGTGGCAGGGGTTCTGCCCCAGGAGAAAGCTCTTGAACTGCAGGGCGTTCTCGCGGTGGCCGGCGTCGCGCACCTCGCCGATCCCCGAGATCCCCTGGTTCGTGTCGATGCGGATGATGGGATAGTCAAAGTTGGAGCGCACCACCGCCACGCGCATGTCGGTGATCTTTAATCCCGTAGGGCGCGAGTAGGTGTTGACGGCGTCCTCGACGCGCCCAAGGGCCTCCTGCTCGTCCTTCCGTGCCTGTTCCGGTGACATGGGTTCCTTTCTCCCAACCAGTGGTTGTGCGACGCAATGGGGCATGTCCGTGAGGTTGCCAGCGAGGCCGAACGCCCCGCGCCCTCCGCGTGACGGCCTATGGTAGCATCACGGCCACCTACGGTCAATCGAGGACCTATGGGGCTACTATGGGGGGTGCATTCGGCGTTTTGGGCGACCGCGAACTCCCCCGACTCGCCGCCGTGCCCCCAGTACCCTGGGCACACCCCGCAAGCTTGGCCGGTTTGTCAACCTGGGCGTTTATGGCTATAATGTGCCTCGTAAGGTCGCTGCTATAGTCGGTGGGATCCCTGCGCCTGTGGGCGCTTTTTTGCTATTCAGCGAAATGACGCCAAACGAAGCGTTACGTCGTTTCGCCATCAGAGCATGACAGAGGGCGAATGGGGAGCATGGCCGAAAGAGTACACTTCCTGACACCCGAGGGTAGGGACAAGCTCCAGAAGGAACTCGACTACCTCCGCAACGTGAGACGCCCCGAGGTGGCGGAGAGCCTCAAGTCGGCGGTGGATGAGGGCGACCTCAGCGAGAACGCCGGCTATGAGGAGTCCAAGCGGGAGCAGGCCTTTGTCGAGGGACGCATCCGTGACCTCGAGGCGATCCTCTCCAGCGTCCAGATCCTGGAGGAGAACTCGCGGCAAGACGTGGTCTGTCTCGGCTGCCGCGTGACCATCTCTGAGGACGGCGGCGCACCCGAGACGTATCAGATCGTCGGCCGCACCGAGGCCGATCCGTTGCGCGGGCGCATCTCGAACGAGTCCCCGCTCGGTAAGGCGCTCCTGGGCCGGCGTACCGGTGAAGCGATCACCGTCCAGTCTCCGGACGGCGCCTTGCGCTTCGAGATCCTCACCATCGAGTAACCCTCTTCGGGTGGACCCTCCTTGGGCGAACCCTCCTTGGGCGAACCCTCCCTGGGCGAACCCTCCCTGGGCGACCAACATCCTGCCATACGAAGGAACGCCGATGCCCGAGAATTCCGACCAGAGGGCGTTGCGCATCGCCAAGCTCGAACGGCTGCGCGAGCGCGGCGTCGACCCCTATCCTGCCCGCGCCTCGCGCACCCACACCGCCGCCGAGGCGGTCGCCGCCTTTGAGGGCGCCGCCGAGGGCGAAACCGTCGAGGTTCAGGTCGCCGGCCGGCTCATGTCGGCCCGCGTGATGGGCAAGTCCACCTTTGCGCACATCACCGATGGCTCCGGCCGCGTGCAGATCTATCTGCGGCAGGAAGAGGTCGGCGAGGACGCCTACGAGATGTTTCGCCGGGACGTCGACCTGGGCGATTTCGTCTCGGCCCGCGGCCAGATGTTCCGCACCCGCACCGGTGAGGTGAGCGTCCACGTGGAGGCGGTCGAACTCCTCGCCAAGGCGCTGCTGTCCCTCCCCGAGAAATGGCATGGCCTGCGCGACGTCGAAACACGCTA
The DNA here is from genome assembly GCA_040768165.1 of Anaerolineae bacterium. GTDB lineage: Bacteria > Chloroflexota > Anaerolineae > UBA1429 > UBA1429 > DUUT01. Next base: position 22,164 of record JAXGNH010000013.1, on the reverse strand, counting down.
CCGCCAGCGCTACCTCGACCTCATCGCCAACCCCGAGGTGCGCGAGGTGTTTGTCACGCGCACGCGCATCGTCTCGGCGATCCGCCGCTTCCTCGACGCGCGGGGGTTCCTCGAGGTCGAGACGCCGGTGCTGCAGCCGCTCTACGGGGGTGCCGCCGCCCGGCCGTTCACCACCTATCACAACGCCCTCGATCGCACCCTGTACCTGCGTATCGCCGATGAGCTGTACCTCAAGCGCCTCATCGTCGGCGGGCTGGATCGCGTGTACGAGATCGGCCACAATTTCCGCAATGAGGGGATCTCGACCGAGCACAACCCCGAGTTCACCGTCATCGAGCTGTACCAGGCGTACGCCGACTATCACGACATCATGCGGCTGGTGGAGGAGATCTTTTCCAGCGTCGCCCAGGAGGTGCTGGGCTCCACCCGCATCACCTACCAGGGGGATGCCATCGATCTGGCGCCCCCGTGGCGCCGGGTGACGATGCGCGACGCCATCCTGGAGCACACCGGCATCGACATCGAGCAGCACCGGGAGTTGGAGGACCTCTGGCGCGAGGTCCAGGAGCGCGACCTGCCGGTGGGCAAGAAGCCGACCTGGGGCAAGCTGGTGGAAGAGATATTCAGCGAGTGCGTCGAGCCCACCCTCATCCAGCCCACCTTCGTGCTGGACTTTCCCGTCGAGGTCTCGCCCCTCGCCAAAAAGAAGCCGGACGCGCCGCACCTCGTCGAGCGGTTCGAGTTCTATATCGGGACGATCGAGTGTGGCAACGCCTTTAGCGAGCTGAACGACCCGCTGGACCAGCGGGAGCGGTTCGAGGCGCAACGCCGCGATGCCGAGGCGGGGGATGAGGAAGCGCACCCGCTGGACGAGGATTTCCTCACCGCCGTCGAGCACGGCATGCCGCCCACCGGCGGTTTGGGGTTCGGCATCGACCGCATGGTGATGCTCTTTGCGGACCAGCCGTCGATCCGCGAGGTCATCCTCTTCCCGCAGCTGCGCGCCCAGCAGTAGGGGCGACCGGTCGCCCCTACGAACGGCCGGTCACCCTCACGAACGCCGGTCGCCCCTACGAACGGCCGGTCGCCCCTACGAACGGCCGGTCACCCTCACGAACGCCGGTCGCCCCTACGACCGGTCACCCTCACGAACGGCCGGTCACCCCTCCGAACGGCCGGTCACCCTCACGAACGCCGGTCGCCCCTACGAACGCCGGTCACCCTCACGAATGCCGGTCCCCCTCACGAACGCCGGTCACCCTCACGAACGCCGGTCACCCCTATGACCGGCGGTCGCCCCTATGAACGCCGGTCACCCTTACGGCCGGTCACCCCTACGAACATGGCCCAGATTTCGACGCCTCCCGAAGGGGACCGGCGAAGGTAACGCCGTCTATGGCAGGTCCTCCGCCAGCCACCTTTGGGAGGTGTTGCGTGTGAGCGAATCGATCAGTACACCGGCCCCAGACGGATGAGGGCGAACTCGACGTGGCCCAGGGCCTCGGCCGCCGTCTGGCGCCCGGAGGCTACCTCCAGGCTCAGTGCACGAATGCGCCGTCCCACGTCGGCAAACGTCTCCTCGGCGCGGATGATGCCGCTGGCGTCGATGTCCATATCGTCACCCATGCGCGCATAGGTGTGGGCGTTGCCCGTCACCTTGATGACCGGCGCCAGGGCGTTGCCCATCGGGTTGCCACGGCCGGTGGTAAAGACGACGACATGACTGCCCGCCGCCGCCAAGCCGGTGACGGAGGCCAAGTCGTTCCCCGGGGTGTCCATGAATGATAGGCCAGGGACGGTGGGCGGCTCGCCGTAGCGCAGCACGTCCACCACCGGCGTGGTGCCCCCCTTGAGCACGTCGCCCAGGGCCTTTTCCTCGACGGTGGTGAGCCCGCCGCGCTGGTTGCCGGGGCTGGGCTGTTTGCCCAGGAAATCCTCGCCCGTCGCCTTGAGGAACGCCTCGCACTCGGCGACGGTGCGCAGGAGGCGCTCGGCCACGTCGGTGTTCGCGGCGCGCTCCGCCAGGATGTGCTCCGCGCCCACGAGTTCGCTCGTCTCGGCGAGGATGACCTTGGCCCCGTCCGCCACCATGAGGTCGCTGAAGGCGCCCATCGCCGGGTTGGCGGCCAAGCCGGAGGTAGCGTCCGACCCGCCGCACTCGAGCCCCACGATGAGGTCCGATACGGGACACGGCTCCCTCCGCTGGCCCGCCGCCGCGTCGAGCATCTGCCGCGCCAGGAGCGTCCCGCGGTCCACGGTGCGCCGCGTGCCGCCGATCTGCTGGATCACCAGCAGCTCCACCGGCGCCCACCCCTGCCCGATACGGGCGGCCAGCTCGCCAGCGTTCAGCGTCTCGCACCCCAGGCTGACGACGAGGGATCCGACGACATTCGGGTGCCGGCCGAGCTGGGAGAGGAGCTGCAGCGCCAGGGCGGTATCGTCCTCCGTCTCGCCACATCCGCCGGCATAGTCGATCAGCGCCGCCCCTGGCACCGCCGAGGCGATGAGGCGCGCCGCGTGGAGCGCGCAGCCGCAGGAGGGGATCACCGCCACCAGATTGCGTACGCCCGCGCGCCCGTCGGGACGGCGGAAGCCCTGGAAGGTCGTTTCGCTTGTCATCGCGCCGCTCCTCGCACGCTACGGAGATTGTGAAGGTGCACGTGGTCGCCGGGCCGAATGTCCGCCACCGCCACGCCGATGGAGGCGCCGTATTTGACGACGTGCTCGCCAGGGGCGATGGCGCGAATGGCCACCTTGTGGCCAAATGGGATCGCTTCGCGGACCGCAACGGGCTCGGAGAGCGCGCCGTCACCGAGGTCGATAGTGCTGTCGGGCTCGAGGTCGTGCAGCACGGTGACGACGTTGTCTTGAGGATGGATGCGCAGCGCGTTTGTCACGAAAGAGCCTCCCACAACAGGCAAAAGTGTTCGCTGTTGTAACACGCCGCCCGAGGGGTGTCAAATCGAGTTGTGCGTTGTGGTGTCGTCGACGCCTTGACACACTGCAGCAACTCGTGTAATCTGCCTGCGTGAGTTCAAACCCGAAAGGAACCCCATGGGACTCGTCCAGGAGATCGGCGACCGCGTCGTTGGCAACGTGGAAAAGGTCGTCGTCGGCAAGCATCGCGAGGTCCAGTTCGCCTTTGTTGCCATGCTCTGCCAGGGTCACGTGCTGATCGAGGACGTCCCGGGCGTCGGGAAGACGGTCCTGGCCAAGTCCTTCGCCAAGTCGATCGGGTGCTCTTTCCGCCGCATCCAGTTCACGCCCGACCTGCTGCCCAGCGACATCACGGGCGTGTCGGTATTCAACCAAAAGACGCGCGAGTTCGAGTTTCGCCCCGGGCCGGTCATGGCCCAGATCGTGCTCACCGACGAGATCAACCGGGCCACACCCAAGACCCAGTCGGCCCTGCTAGAGTGCATGGAGGAACGGCAGGTGACGGTGGATGAACACACCTACCACCTCCCCGAGCCGTTTCTGATCATGGCGACGCAGAACCCGATCGAGTACGAGGGCACCTTCCCCCTACCCGAGGCCCAGCTCGACCGCTTTCTGATGCGCATCAGCCTGGGTTACCCGCGCCCTGAGGAGGAGATCAGCATCCTCGACGCCCAGCAGTTCCAGCACCCCCTCGAGACGATCGAGCAGGTGGTCGAGGTCCAGGAACTCAAGGCCGCCCAGAGCGAGATCAGGCAGGTGTACGTGGATCCCCTCATCAAGGAGTACATCGTCTCCCTGGTGAACGCCACCCGCGACTATCCGGACGTGTACCTGGGCGCCAGCCCGCGCGGCTCCCTGGGCCTATACAAGACGTGCCAGGCGCTCTCGGCGCTGCAGAGCCGCGATTTCGTCATTCCGGACGACGTCAAGGCGCTGGCCGAGTCGGTCCTGGCGCACCGCATCATCGTGAGCCCCTCGGCGCGCATCAAGAACGTCGACACGCGGGCCGTGGTGCAAGAGATCCTGTCAACTCTGCCCGTGCCGGGCACCCGCGTGCGCAGCGGCGCACGCTAGACACCGTCGGTCGGAGCATCGAGGTTGCCCCGAGAGGGGCCTTCCCCCAACCTCAGCCCCCACCCGTTCACCATCCTTCATCACGCCCCGAGGCCAGGGAATGAGTTCTCGTCCGAACATCAGCGTGGATATCCATCTGCCCCGAGGCTAGGTGATGATTTTCCGTCCAGCCACCATTGCGGATATCCATCAGTGCGAGCGCCTCGACGGATCGTACGTCACGGACTATGTCTGGCAGATGGAAGAGGCCGTCACGGCCGATAGCGTCGGCGTCACGTTTCGCCGCACCCGCACCCCTCGGCGCATGGACGTGCCGTACCCACGCGAAATCCAGGACCTGTACGAGGACTGGCAGCGCAACGAGTGCTTTCTCGTGGCCGAGGAACTGGGCTCTGTCTTTGGCTATCTCGACATGACGGTGCGTCACTGGCGCTGGCATGGATGGATCGAGCACCTGGTGATCGACCGGCCGGTGCGGGATCACGGCCTGGCGACGCGGCTCCTCGAGGCTGCCGAGCGCTGGGGGCGCGGCAGCGAACTGGAGTCGATCACCATCCCCCTCCAGCCCAAAAACGACCCGGCGATCCGCTTCGTGGCACGGCGGGGGTACGCCTTTGGCGGCTTCGTCGACCGCTACTTTACCAACGGTGACATCGCGCTCCTGTTCGTACTGCGCCTGTAAGGCAATGGGTGGTCGCATGCTTTGAGAGCGGGTGGGGTTGCCGGTGACAGGTTGTACGTGCGGTTGTGGGTTTTGAGCTGTGCCGACCCCTGCACCGAGCCCACAACGCACAACCCACAACCTCCCAGTAATCCGAGGCTCATCGCTGGTGACGCCACAGCGCGACGTGACAACATTTGACGACTGGACAGGGGGGTGCTATAATCGGTGTTAACTTCGGAGCGGTGCACCCATGCCGGGCACATGCCCTCAGCCGGCGAGCGCCTCTTCCAGGCAGCGCGTGACCAAAGCTTCGCTTGACCCGTTGCCCCAGACATGACCGTCGCTCAGTTCTTTCTCTTTTCCCTGATCTCTCCTACGCGAACGCCCTTGCGCGATTCGCATTGCTTTGGTGTGGCATAAACCTTCAATCCCCGTAGTGAACGCAATGGAGTGCAGAACGTGAATATTGTTGATCTCGAGACGCTAACTCTTACAGAGTTACGCGATATCGCGCGTACACGAGACATCTCGGGGTACAGCCGCCTCAAGAAGCAAGACCTTATCTTTCGGGTCCTGCGGTCGCAGGCCGAAGAGCAGGGGCTGATCTTTGGCGGCGGCGCCCTGGAGGTCGTCCAGGAGGGGATCGGGTTCCTGCGCAGCGATCACTTGCTGCCCGGGCCCGAGGACGTCTATGTCTCGCAGTCGCAGATTCGGCGCTTTGGCCTGCGCACCGGTGACATGGTCATCGGGCAGGTGCGCCCCCCGAAGGAATCGGAAAAGTACTTTAGCCTGTTGCGCGTCGAGGCGATCAACGGCCTCGACCCCGAGCAGGCGAAGCGGCGGCCCGTTTTCGAGCGGTTGACGCCGATCTTTCCTTTCGAGCAGTACCAGCTGGAGACGACGCGAGAGATCTATTCCACGCGCCTCATCGATATGCTCGTGCCCATCGGGCGCGGCCAGCGCGGGCTGATCGTGTCGCCGCCCAAGGCGGGCAAGACCACCATCTTGAAGCAGATCGCCAACGGCATCAGCGCCAACCATCGCGACGTGCACCTCATGGTCGCGCTCATCGGCGAGCGCCCCGAGGAGGTCACGGACATGGACCGCTCCGTCGAGGCCGAGGTGGTGAGTTCGACCTTTGACGATCCGGTGCAGAGCCACGTGCACGTGGCCGAGATGGCCCTGGAGCGCGCCAAGCGCCTCGTGGAGGTGGGCAAGGACGTGGTGATCCTGCTCGACAGCATCACCCGCCTGTCGCGCGCCTACAACCTCGTCGTGCCGCCCAGCGGGCGTACCCTCACCGGCGGCCTCGACCCGGCGGCGCTGCATCCGCCCAAGCGGTTGTACGGCGCGGCGCGCAAGCTGGAGGAGGCGGGCAGCCTCACCATCATCGCCACCTGCCTGGTGGACACCGGCAGCCGCATGGATGACATCATCTATGAGGAGTTCAAGGGCACCGGCAATATGGAGATGCACCTGAACCGCCGGCTGGCGGAGCGCCGCATCTTCCCGGCCATCGACATCCAGCGATCGGGCACGCGCCGCGAGGAGTTGCTCCTCGAGCCGGACGTGTTGTCGCGCGTCTGGACACTGCGACGCATGATCGATACAGTAGGCGGGCTCGAGTCCGTCGAACTGATCCTCGAGCGCCTGGGCAAGACCCGGACGAACAAGGAATTCCTCGAAACCCTACACAAGGACATCTAGCTCATGTCGACCCAGACCTGGTTGCCCACGGGGCCAGCGGCGCCGCTGCCCGGTGGGCAAGAGCCTGTGCCTTGGCGAGGCTTGACTCGGCGACTGGCCCTCTACAGCGCCGACCTCCCCAGTGTCTCACGTCAGTCCGGACATCTCGTCGTTTTGGTGTTACTTTTCGGGGCTCTGTGGCTCATCTCCCCCCTCAGCCTGCAGAGCCCCAACCTCGCGCTGCCCGAAGTGCCCGAGCCGGTGAGCGCCGACCAGGCCTCACGCGGAATCGGCGAGGCGGCGGATCCCGCGGCGGCTCAAGCAGCCGTCGGTGAGTTGGGAGTCGCCGCGGCCAACTCCCAGTACCTGGAGCGCAACGCGGTGCCGCTCACGGTGCGCGCCGTGCGCGAGGTGCTCCCGGTGAGCATGCCGCAGCGCCAGGTGCGCACCTCCGTCATCGAGTACACGGTGCAAGCCGGCGATACGCCCCTGGCCATCGCAGAGCGCTTTGGCCTCAAGGGCACCAGCCTGCTGTGGGCGAACCCGGCCCTGGCTGATAACCCCGACTTTTTGCGAATCGGGCAAAAGCTGAACGTCCTGCCTGTGGACGGCGCCCACCACATCGTGACCCGCGGCGAGAGCGTCAAGAGCATCGCCACCACTTACAAGGTGGAGCCATCCGTCATCACCGGCTACCCCGGCAACGGCCTCACGGAGGATTCGGCGCTAGAGATCGGCCAGGCGCTCATCATCCCGGGCGGGGTCAAGCCCTACGTGCCCAAGCGCGTGGTGGCCTCGACGGCGGCCAGCGTGCCCGCCCCGCGCGACGCCAAGACGGGCTCCGGCCGCTTTGCCTGGCCCATGAGCGGCCGCATCAGCCAACGCTACTGGACCGGCCACAACGGCCTCGACATCGCGGCGAAGCAGGGCACCCCCATCGTCGCGGCGGATGCCGGCTATGTGGCGGTGCTCCAGTCGAGCCGCAGCGGCTATGGCAACATGATCGTCGTCGACCACGGCAACGGTTACCAGACCCGCTACGCGCACCTGAGCGCCTTTTATGTCGAGGCGGGCCAATCGGTGAACAAGGGCGACACCGTCGGCCTCTGTGGCAGCACCGGCAACTCGACCGGGCCCCACCTCCATTTCGAGGTCATCATCAACGGGGTGCGCTACAACCCGCAGAGCTACTTGCCCTGATGGCATGACCGCCATAGACAAAGGGCGCCGTCCTCGTCGCGGACGGCGCCCTTTTTTGTTTGCCTCAGCCGACTACCTTGGGCGGCGGCCCCACGACGGGTGTCGCCGACGGGGTCTCGGCCGGCGGCGGCTCGACGGTGGCCGACGGCTCCAGGGCGCCGGGCGTCTCGGTCGGCGCGGCAGTCGGGGGCGGCGGCTCGCCCCCCTCCGGCGTGGGCGTCGGCGCGTCGGTGGGTGCCGCCGCGGGCGGGGCCGCCGCAGGCGGTTCCACCGTCGGTGGAGGCGGCGATGTCGGCGTTGGGGCGGCGGTGGGCGACGCCTCGGCGGTGGGACTCGGCGTCGCCGTGGGCGCCGCGGTCGGAGGAATCGAGGTTGCCGTGGGCGCCGGCGTGGCATTGGCGATGCGCAGCGCCGTACGCGCCTCGTGCACCGCGCCAGATGCGTCGGTCACCAGCAGGCGCAACGTGTACTCGCCGTCGGGCAGGCCATGGGTGTCCAGACGGGCCAGCAGGCCGTCAGACACCGGCGTCGTCACCTCGCCGGTGACCGCCCCCCATGCCTGTGGATCGTTCCCCATGCCGTACTCGATCACATAGCGGCTGAAATCGGGGACGTCGGCAGCGCCCTGCACGTCGATGACGCCCGAGGCCACCAGCGGCGCCTCGATGCGCACCCGCGCCGGCGGCAAGTGCAGCGCGCACGGCTGGCGCGGCGGTATCTCCAGCCCCTTGGCCCGTGCCCACTCGTCCCACTCGGGGCCATAATCCTCGAACACCTTTTCCGTGACCCCGTCGGCGGGGCAGTGGTCGCCCGCCACCTGTCCTGACGCGGCACAGATGCGCACGCGCCGGTGCACGGGGCACACGTCCCCCTCGGGCAGGGCGTCGGAGAGGACCAACTCCATGCGGCCCGGCGGGCAGAGGTCGGCGCGGGGATACCCAGAGATGGGGCACACCTCGACCTCGGCGATCCCCTCGGGCCGGACGAATGCGGCGGGCGGGCGGCCGCCCAGGGCGCGCTCCAACACGTCGTGCCAGATAGGCCCCGCTCCGCGCGCGCCGGAGAGCCGGTTCGTCGGGGCGTTGTCGCTGTTCCCCACCCACACCCCCACCACCAGATCGGGAGTGTAGCCCACCGTCCACCCGTCGCGGTAGTCGTTTGTCGTGCCCGTCTTGACGGCGGCCGGGAAGGGAAGCTCGAGGGCGTTGCCGCGGCCAAAGGCGGGCACCCGCGCCTCGTTGTCGGCCAGGATATCGCTGATGAGATAGGCGTGGCGCGGGTCGAGCACCCGCTCGCGGGAAGGGTCGTCCTCCGCCTGGAGGACGTTGTCGCTCTGATCCTCGATGTGCAGGATGGTGCGCGGCGCCGCCCGCTCCCCGCCGTTCGCCAGGGCGGCGTAGGCGCCGGTCATCTCGAGGAGCGTCACCTCCCCGCCGCCCAGGGTGAGCGAAAGACCATAGTCGGGACGCGTCAACGAGCGGATGCCGAGGTGCTCGGCCATCTCCAGGAGGCTCGGAAGGCCCACCTGCTGCAACGCCCACACGGCGGGGATATTGCGCGAGTTGGCGAGGGCAGCGCGCAGCGACATGGGCCCCCAGAACTTGCCGTCGTTGTTCACCGGCCGGTAGGGAGGGTTGGCGCCGTCGGGGAAGGAGGTCTCGACGTCCATGAGCATGGTCGCCGGGCCCCAGCCGCGCTGCTCCATCCCCACGAGGTAGGTGAGTGGTTTGATGGTCGAGCCGGGCTGCCGGGGGCGCGTGGCCACGTTCACCTGGCCGCTGATGGCGCCGTCCCAAAAGTCGGCGCTGCCCACCATCGCCAGGATGTCGCCCGTGCGCGGGTCCATGGCCACCAGCGCGGCGTTGGAGGCGCCCTGTTCGCGCAGCGCCGGCATCCGCTCGGCGATGACCTCCTCCGCCTGGCGCTGCAGGTCCAGGTCGAGGGTGGTATAGACCTGCAGCCCCCCCTTGTAGAGCACCTCGGCGCCGTAGCGCGCCTCGAGTTCCTCGCGCACGTGCATCACCATGTGAGGCGCTTCCATGGTTATGGTCGGCGACTGGAGGCTCAGCGGCTCCTGACGGGCCGCCTCCTCCTCGGCGCGCGTGATGTACCCACGCTCTCGCATGAGGCGCAGCACGGTGGCGCGCCGGCCGATGGCGGCGTCAGGATCCGTATACGGGTCGTAGGCCACCGGCGATTGGACGAGCCCCACCAGCAGCGACGCCTCGGGCAGGGTGAGTTGCGAGACCTCCTTGCCGAAATAGGTCTCCGCCGCCGCGCCGATGCCATAGGCCAGGTTCCCGAAATAGACCTCGTTGAGGTAGACGGCCAGGATCTCGGTCTTTTCATAGCGGCGCGTGATCTCGGCCGCCAGGATCGCCTCTTTGACCTTGCGCTCCACCGACGTCTCGTTGGTCAAAAAGAGGTTCTTGACCAGTTGCTGCGTGATGGTGCTGGCGCCCGAGACGATCTCGCCCTGGCGGAGGTCGTCGTACAGGGCGCGGGCGATGGCCAGCGGGTTGAGGCCGGGGTTCGAGAAAAAGGTGGCATCCTCGGTAGCCACCGTGGCGTCGATGACCACCTGGGGCAACTCGTCGTAGCGCACGATGGTGCGCCGGCCGCCGTAGGGATCGAACACCTCATAGAGCACGCGGCCATGGCGGTCCATGATCTTGGTGCTCTTGAAGAGGGCGCTGCGCCGCACCATCTCGTCGGGGAGGGGGAGGTCGCGCGCATAGTAGGCATAGACGCCCAACCCCGCCAGGGCGGCCAACAACGCCAGCAACACGACGATCAGCAGGCCCGTGACGACCCCCTGGCCGATGATGCTGAGGGCGGATGCCCCGGCGCCCGGCCCGGAGCGCGGTCGCCGCCCCCGCTGGTGGGGATCGAGAGGAGGATCCAAAGAGAACGGCTCTCTCGGCACGTTATTCATGGCATTCCCGTTGCCGGCGCCGCGCCGGAACGACCGGCGCGGCGCTCGATGGTATCGTGTGCGGGTTGAGACGGTACGAGCGAAGGTGGTCGCACCTACCCCCTCCCGAAGGTCGGCGAAACGCAGTGCGTTTCACTCCGACCATCGGGAGGACATGCCGCGCTATCGTAGGGGCGACCGGCGGGTCGCCCACCCGTCGGCAGCGGGTCGCCCACCCGTCGGCAGCGGGTCGCCCACCCGTCGGCAGCGGGTCGCCCGCCCGTCGGCAGCGGGTCGCCCGCCGGCCGGCGGCGCCTACGACGTCGCGATGGGCGACCTGCCGGTCGCCCCTACAGCATCGCGGGCGAGATCGGGATGATCCGCGTAGATCAGCGTTCCATCAGCGGCATCTGCGTGCCATCAGGCTCCCTCTGGACGTCACCCCGCGTCGTCGGGTTCCTTCATAGCGCGGTCATACAGACCGGCCCGCCGCAGGTCCTCCAGGTCCACAAAGCGACGGATCGTGCCGTCGCCCACGGCCCAGATGCCGCTGGCAAAGTGCTCGATAAAGTAGCGATCGTGCACCACCGCCAGAACCGTGCCCTCAAAGGCCGACAATGCTTGCTCGAAACTCTCCCGCGAGGGGATGTCCAGGTGGTTGATCGGCTCGTCCAGCAACAGCAGGTTACATCCTTGTAACACCAGGGTGCCCAAAGCGAGGCGGGCGCGCTCGCCATAGCTCAGCCGCCCCACGGGGACGAATACCTCGTCCCCCTGAAAGAGGAAAAAGTGTAGGAAGCTGCGGGCGTCCGTCTCGTCCAGCGGCGCGGTGCGGCGCACCGTCTCCAGGGGCGTCAGGTCCCAATCCAGCAACTCCTGCTCCTGGGAAAAGTACCCCAACCGCACGTTGGCGCCGTGGCGCACCGTGCCCTCATCCGGCGCCTCGCGGCCGCTGATGAGGCGCAGCAGCGTCGTCTTGCCCGCGCCATTGGGCCCCACCAGCGCCAGGCGTTCGCCGCGCCGCAGGATGAGGCGCACCTCGGAAAAGAGGGTGCGCCCGTCGTACCCCTTGGCCACCCCGTCCAGCGTCACCACATCCTGCCCCGAGGGAGGCGTGTTCACAAAATCGAGCTTCATCGTCCAGGCGTCGCCCCGCGGCCTTTCGATATAGTCCTCGGATTCGATCAGCCGCTCGATGCGGCGCTGCCGGATGACGGCCTGGTGCGCCACCTTGCGGGCCCTCTTGCGATAGTAAAAACCAATCGTAGAGTGCTCGATGGCGCGAGCCTGCCCCTTGAGCTGGCGCACCGCGCTCTGGAGCTTGCCGATGCGCTCCTGCTGCTCGGCGTACTCTTGCAGGAGACGCTCCCGCTCGCGCTCCTTGGTGCGGGCATACTCGCTATAGCTCCCCGCGTAGGCCGACACGGCATGGGTCGCGGGATCCATCTCGAGGATGCCCGTGACGGTGCCGTCCAGGAAGGTGCGGTCGTGGGAGACGAGCAGCATCCCGCCCTCGTAGCCGCGTAGGTACTCCTCCAGCCACTGCAGGGCGGTGATATCCAGGTGATTGGTGGGCTCGTCCAGGAGGAGAAAGAGGGGCCGGTCGAGGAGGAGCCGCGCCAGCCCGAGGCGCGTCTTTTGCCCGCCGCTGAGGATGCGCACCGGCGTCTCGGGCTCTACGTGGGCCAGCCCCAACCCCGCCAGCACCCGCGCCATGAGGTGTTCCGGCAGGAGGAGCGTCGGCTGGCTCAGCCGCTCCAGGGCGGCGGCGTACCCGGCCTCCAGCGCGTCGGTGGGCTCGCCCCGCGCCGCGGCGGCCGCCATCTCGCCTGCCAGGCGCTCCACGCGGGCGGCCAGCGCGTCGGGATCGCTGTCGCTGGCGCCGGCCAGCACGTCGCGCACCGTGTCATCGGGGCCATAGTCGATGGCCTGGGGCAGGTAGCCCACCCGCTCGCGGGGCACATCGTAGCGGGCGCTGCCGGTATCGGGCACGTCCTGCCCCGCCAGGATGCGCAACAGCGTCGTCTTGCCGCAGCCGTTGGGCCCCACCAGCCCCACGCGCTCGCCGGCGTTGACGACGAAACTGGCCTTCTCAAAGAGCAGGTGGTCGCCGTAGGCCTTGGAAAGATCGGAAACGTGCAGCATAGGATTCACTCCCTGGTAACCGGGAGGGCGGCGCGCCGTGCGCGCCTCGGCCATACTCCCCGGGTAGATGCCATCGCGTGGGGGGCATGCCCCCGGCCGTCATCCTGCGCGTTTCCACTCTGTCAGTCATCCGATCCCCCTCCACCATTCAGGTGGCTGCCCGCCAGATGGCAGGTGTCGTTGAGGCCCACGAGGCGCGCGCGCCCGTTGGCCAGTTCCACGATCGAAAGCGAGGCGTTGCTCAACCGGAACGGTCCGGGCCGGTCCGCCGGCAACCCCACGAGGCGACACAGCACCGCGCTGAGGGCGCCGCCGTGGCTCACCACGATCACCGTCTGCCCGTCGGTGTACTGCGCGCGATAGTCGTCCAGCGCCTCGCCCACCCGCTGGGCGAGGGCCTCGCGCCCCTCCTCGCCCGGGATGGGCACGAACGTCTCGCCGTCCCGGGCGCGCAGCTCTTGCAGGCGCGGAAAGCGCTCGCGCGCCTCATCCATCGTTAGGCCGGTGAGCATACCGATGTGATACTCCCGCAGGCGGGGATCGGGGATCACGGCCACCGACAGCGCCTGAGCGACGCATTCGGCCGTCTGTAGCGCCCGCCCCTGGGGACTCGAATACACCGCGTCTACCGCGCCACACTCGCGCCGCAGGCGCTCCGCCAGGCGCCGCGCCTGCTCCAGGCCCCGCTCCGTGAGGGGGTACTCCTCCCGCCCCTGGAAGCGGTTCTCCGCGTTGCCCAGCGATTCTCCGTGGCGCACCAGCAACAGCCGCACGCTCCATCCCTCCGCATTGGTGTTCGTGTGTCTCCACCTCCCGGAGGCGCCCCTTCGGGAGGCGGGTGTGGTGCTCAGTCTTCCGCGGCCTCCCGTGCCTGGGCCGCGCCCGGGTTCAGGTAGGGCTCGAGCTGGCGCTCCAACTCGGCGGCGCCCAGGAACCAGGCCACGTGCATCCCCAGCGAGGCCGCCGCAGCCACGTTCTCGGCGCGGTCGTCGATGAACACCACCTCGCCCGCCTCGAGGCTGAGCCGCCTCAACAGCTCCTCATAGATGGCGGCGTCGGGCTTGGCCACGCCCACCCGCGCCGAGTTCACGATCGCCTCAAAGCGGTCGGCGACGCCATAGCGCTCCGCCAGCAGCTCCTCCATGGCGTCGGTGGCGTTGGTCAGCATCGCCACGCGGTAGCGCTCCCGCGCCCGGTCGACGAGGGCCAGCACGCGGGGATCGATCTCCCACGTCTCCCAGATCTCGGCGCGCAGTTGGACGGCATCCGCCTCCTCGCTCAATCTGAGCCCCTCGGCGGCCCGCCGCCAGAACGCGGCGTCGGTGATGGCGCCCCGCTCCGCCTCCTTCCAGAGGTCGCCCATCCAGAGGTGGCGCTCCAGCGCGCCCTCATCCAGGCCCAGGCGCCCCTCCCAGCGGCGGTAGGGAGAGAGGTCGCCGTTGCGCAGCAGCACACCGCCGCAGTCGAACACGATTGACTTGATCCCCATAGCCCTCTCAGTCTCAGCGACACGCCCGCGGTAGGCGCGCCGCGCATTGGTGCCTGGCACGAAAACGCGCCGTGGGGTGTCCACGGCGCTTCTGATTCCCTGCCCAAGGCAGCAAAAAGCCGTAGATGCCCATACGTCCCCGCGTGGGCGCCCACGGCTGCATGTCGATTACCGAGGCAATGGGCACACCATCACAAAGAGCGCGTCAGTCCCGTGTCGGTGGTCATCCCATGTCCTCCCAGTTCGCGTACAGCCGAATCACTGAGCGCGATTATAGCCCCGCCGGGGGCGCGTGTCAAAGCGCCCTGCGCCGCACCAGCACCACCCGCGTGCCCCGTCCGCTCGGCAGGCCGTACTTGCCCCCCTGCTCTTCGATGTGCGGCGCCAGCACGCGCTCCAACTCGGCGCGACGCTCCACGGGAAGGCCGTGAAACCCCTGCACCCAGTCCACCACCTCGTCGGGCGCATCGAAGGTGTGAATCGGCACGTCCGCGGGGTGGACGGTGTAGCTCAGGCCCAGCTCGTCCAGCACCCCCAGGAGGTCGTCGTGGTCGGGCATGCTGGGCTGCGGCTCGACGCGCCCCAGCAGACGCGTCTGCACGTCGCGCGACCAAGCCGGCGTGCGGGCGTTGGACCACATGACGATGGCCAACACCTCCGCGTGCGCCGCCGCCTCGCGCAGCACGTCGTCGATGCGCTCGATGCCGCCCAGCACGTTGGCGGCCAGCGCCAGGTCGTACGTCTCCAGCCGCGGGAGATAGTCCTCGATGGTGCTCTGGACGATGGTCAGATCGTCGCGCTCGCCGGTATTGTCGGGCACAATGTTCTCGCGCAGAAGCCGGACCATGAACGGCGAGGGCTCCACGGCCACCACGCGTGCGCCATCGCGC
Source organism: Anaerolineae bacterium (assembly GCA_040768165.1). GTDB lineage: Bacteria > Chloroflexota > Anaerolineae > UBA1429 > UBA1429 > DUUT01. Next base: position 7,162 of record JAXGNH010000013.1, on the reverse strand, counting down.
AGCAGCAGCCGCGTATAGGCGCCGGGGCCGGGCCCGATCTCTAGCACGCGCCCCCTCACGTAGGGCCGGACAAAGCGGTAGGTGTGGCTGCGGTCGCTCTGCCCGGCAAAGCGGTTGAACCACGCGGCGCGGTCCGCGCCCCAGTAGCGGGCGCCGGTGGATTCCCCTTCCCGCTCGCGGGCAGCCCGCGCCGCGCGCACCTTTTCTTTCCAGCGGTCGATGGCGGTCAGCATATCTTTGAACCTGCTCCTTCTATGCATAGGCGGTTGCAGGTGACAGGTTGCAGGTTACAGGCTTCAGAGTGTCCACCCCCTGAAGCCTGTAACCTGCAACCTGTCACCTGTCACCTCCCCCACCCACAGCCCCTACAGGCGCACTTGACGCCATCAGTGTGAAAGGCGCGGATTGCTTAGCGACTCCAGCCCGACGCAGACGAGCGCCAGGGCGAGGCAGGCCAGGGTGATGGCCAGCCCCGGCGGCAGGGCCCACCAGGTCCACACGTCGGTGATGAACAGGGCGGGATAGCGCGTGGCGTGGGAGAGGGTCATCCCCCAGGTGCGCGCGGTGGGGTCGCCCAGCCCGAGGAAGCTGAGCCCCGCCTCCGCCACGATCACGTGTTGCGTCTCGGCCACCAGCCGCGCGAAAGCGATGGGCGCGGCGGAGGGCAGCAGATGCCGCAGGAACACGCGGGTGCTGCTCGCGCCGGCGGCCTCGGCGGCGATGGCGTACTCCTGACCCTTTTCCGTCAGCATCCGCGCGCAGACGATGCGCGCCACCGGCGGCCAGCCAAAGAGCGCGAAGAACAGCAGCAGCGAGCCAAAGCCGGGACGTACAAAGGCGGCCATCAGCACGATGAGCGGAAAGCGCGGCACCGCCAGGAACACGTCCACCAGCCGCATGATGGGTGGCCCGGCCCGCCGGCAGTACCCCGCCAGCGCCCCCAGCACCGTGCCCAGGGCCGTGGCCGCCAACGCCGCCAAGGCGCCCAGCGCCAGGGAAAAGCGCGCCCCCTGCAGCCATTCGCGCCACAGATCGTACCCCATGTCGTTGGTGCCCAAGGGGTGGTGGCGCGATGGGGGCTGCAGCGGCGAGAACATGGCCCCCGCCTCGTGGGGCGACAGCCACGGCGCCAGGACGGCCAGCCCGACCAGCACCCCGAGGATGCCGAGCCCTACCAGCGCCCCCGGCTGCCGGCGAAACCGCGCCCATCCGCGTCGCACCATCATGCCCGTGCCCGCAACCGTGGATCGAGCGCGCTATAGAGGAGGTCAGCCAGCAGGTTCGCCCCCAACACCGACAGCATCGTCACCAAAAAGGCGCCCTGCAGCAGGGGATAGTCGCGGCTGACGCTCGCCTCGACGATGGCCGCCCCCATGCCGGGGTAGGCAAAGGCGACCTCCACCATCATGGCGCCCATCACCACGTGCCCCAGGCGCACGGCCACCAGGCTCAACACGGGGAGCAGGGCGTTGGGCAGGGCGTGCCGGAACAACAGGTGGCGTTCGGTCAGCCCCTTGGCGCGGGCCACGGTGATGTAGGGATCGCCCAACACCTGCACCAGGGCGCCTCGCGTGAGATAGTAGACATCGGCCAGGCTGGTCAACACCAGGGCGGCCACCGGCAGCACCATGTGCCGCGCCACGTCCAGCGCCTGCACGTGCCAGGCCGCCCCCAGCAATGCCGCCGAGCGTGCCCCGCCCAGGGGCAGGGCGCGCAGCTTGACCGCGAACACCACGATCAGCAGCATGGCCAGCACGTAGGAGGGGAACGATCCCAGCCCCAGCGTCGCCGCCAGTAGGCCGGAATCGAGGGCGCTGCCCCGCCGCCAGGCCGAGACCGCCCCCAGTACCAGGCCGAGCGTCACGTACAGCGCCGTCGCCACCCCGACCAGCAGCAGCGTCCACCGCAGCCGGGCCGCCAGCACCTGCACCACCGGCGCCTTGTACGAGATCGACCAGCCGAGATCGCCGCGCGCCAGCGCCGCCAAATAGTCGCCGTACTGCGCCGCCAGGGGCTTGTCCAGGCCATAGTAGGCCATCACCGCATCGCGCTGCTCCGCGCTGAGCGGTATCGGCATGGCCTGCGGGTTGTCCAGTTGCGCCAGGGGATTGCCGGGGATCATCCGCGGCAGAAAAAAGTTGAGCGACAGCACCACCAGGATGGTGGCCAGGTACTGGCCGGGCCTCAGGCGCACGGGCGTCTCCGATAGCGTGGCGACATGGGACGATGTCTCACGGGCGCGGCATGAACATCAGCTTGTTCTGCGCCATGGGGATGCCGCCGTCCACCCCCTCGAGGGTGTAGAACGGCTCCACGACACCGGGGCGATAGACCTCCCACATGAGGGGGTGCCACAGCGCCAGCGCCGGCAGCTCGGTGGCAACGATCTCTTGCATCGTCCAGGCGTAGCCGCGCCGCGCGTCGTCGTCCACGGCACGCGTCGAGGCCTCATAGGCCGCGTCGTAGGCCGGATCGCTCCACACCAGCCGCGGCGCCGGCTCCTCCATGTCGGGGTTGGCGGTGCCGCCGTGCCCGGTGATGAGCAGGTCATAGTTCCCCTCGCGCAGCAGGCCGTCCACGGTGGCCTGGTCGCCCGTCTGCACGGTGATCGCCATGCCGGCGCCCCGCAGATGCCCTTGGATCAGCTCCGCCTCACGGGCGTACGTCTCGGTGGTCACCAGAGTCCATGCCGGCGAGGTCACGCCCGCCTCGGACAGCAGCGCCCGCGCCCGGTCGAGGTCGTAGGCGTAGGCGGGCAGGTTCGGGTTGTGCCAGGTCGTGCCGGGGGACAGGATCCCCAGGCTGGCGACGATGGCGCCGCCCATCTGCGCCTTGTCGACGATCTCTTGCCGGTCGACGGCGTGGGCGATGGCCTGGCGCACGCGGCGGTCGCCCAGCGGCGAGCGCTGCGGGTTCATGTACAGCTTGAGCGCCCAGTGGTTGGGCCCCTCGGCGATGCGGTAGGCGTCACTGCCCGCGAACTGCTCCACCGAGGCGATCCCCTTGCCCGAAAAGCTCGCCTCGTCGACGTCGCCCGAGAGCAACGCCAGGGCGGCATCCCTTACCTTGATAAAGATCAGGCGGTCGACGGCCGGCTTCCCCAGAAAGAAATCGGGGTTGGCGTCATAGACGTAGCGCCCTTCCTCCTTGTTGTACTCTTTTAGGACAAAGAGGCTGCTTCCCACGGCGGCCTCGGCGTCTAGCTTTGTGGCCGGATCCTCCACCGACTCCCAGATGTGCGCGGGAAGGATGGGCACGGAGCCAAAGAGGTCGGTGAGCAGGCCGGCGGTCGGCTCGGACGTGCGGATGACGACGCCTGCGCCGTCGTCGGTGGCCTCAGCCGACGCCACGCGCTGCAGCGGCCACCCCCACGTGATCATCCCCTTCTCCTGCGCCTCTTTCAGGTAGAGGTAGGAAAAGGCGACGTCCTCGGCCGTCAACCGCTGCCCGTCGTGCCAGGTCACATCGTGACGCAGGTGGAAGGTCCATGTAACGCCATCCTCCGCCACCGCCCACTCTTTGGCGAGCCAGGGGATATGCCCTTCCGCATCCTTCCAGATCAGCGTATCGAACAGGTAGGACATGCGCATGTATCCCGGGCCTCGCGGGTACATGGCAAAAGGGGTGGGATAGCCCCAGTCGTCCCCGGGCATGGTCCAGACCACCCGCTCGTTCGCGGCCGCCGGCTCCGGCGTGACGCTCGGGGATGCCGCCTCGCGCAGCGCCGCGTCGGGCACGCAAGCCACCATCACCATGACAAGCGCCACCAGCCCCAGAAGCGTACCGCGCCCTCTCAATCGCATACAACCTCCCATTGCGCCATCAACGCCGAAACCGGGTAACGGACGCCTAGCGCCGTGAATACTCGGGCCCGTAGCAGGCGGGGCATAGGGGCCGGCCGTCGCGCAGGCGGACGCGCGCCTCCATCACCCCCTCACCGCAACCGCTGCACTGCACGGTGCGAAAGAGACGCGCCGGCCCCGGCAGGGGCGCGTCCCCCCACTGCACGTCGAACAGCGTCTCGGCCGGCAGGGTCTGCAGGCGTTCGATGGAGAGGCGCCGGCGCGCCTCCTCAGACAGGTCGCCGTCCTCGTCGCGCGACAACGCCCCGTAGCGCAGCGCCACGCGCACCATGCGCCCGTCGGAACGCCGCCCGAAGGAGAACGCCTGCTTGCCCCAGTCGCGCAGGATGAGGTTGCCCTTGCCGATGGTGCAGCCGGTGAGCACCTGCACGGCGTCCACCCCGCAGGCGTCCGTCTCGGCCACGGCGACGAGTTCCTCGTCCGCGGCGCGCTCCACGCCCAGCGCCTGCAGACCGATGAGCGAGGCCCGAAATCCGATCGTCAGTCCGGGGCAGTAGTGCCCGTGAAACGCGATCGCCTGATCCAACAACATCTTTTCGTCCACCGTGACTCCTTGGGATGTATTTGCAACTCGGTTGCATCAGCAGGGCAAAAGCAAGCGGGCGGCGGGCTAGGCGGCCGTACGCGCACCTACCGCCGCGCAGTGCTCGCAGACCCCATAGAGCGCATGACCCGCCAGATCCACGGCAAAGCCGCTGCGCTGCGCCAGCTCGCGTTGGAGGTTGACGGCCAGCGCCGGGTCCAGGTCGAACAGCTTGCCACAACGCCGACAGATGAGATGGCCGTGACGCCCGTGCAGGGCGAGTTCGTACTGAGAGCGGCCGTCCTCACAACGCATCTCGCGGATCAGGCCCAGCGCCTGAAAGAGGTCAAGGTTGCGGTAGACGGTGGTCTTGTTCACTCGCCAGGTGGGGTGATCGCGTTGGATCGCCTCGAGGATGTGCTCGGCGCAGGTGTGGTCGTTGGCATCGAGGAGGGCGTCGTAGGCGGCCCGTCGCTGGGGGGTGACAGCATAGCCGCCGGTGCGCAACGCCTGTCGTAGGCGCGCCATCTCGGAGCGCCTGACCTCCGAGGAAAGGGGTTCTCTGGCGGTGGCGGATCCCTGGCACATGGTTCGCTCCCTTCTCCTGGATGCAACTCGGTTGCATTCTAGCGGAAACAGGGGCGCCGTCAAGCGTGCCAACACCGTCCACTCCATTCACGCTCTTGACGTCGCCACACGCCCATGCTATACTCTCTATACCCCTACGGGGTATAGAGGATGGTTCGCACAGGGGAGGGACGATGGCAGATACTGAGGTCAAGTCGTTGGTCGTAACGGTGCTGGGCAACAGCGAGGGTGAGATCTGCCGGGGCGGTTGAGGGCCGCGACGGTCTTCGGAGGAGACCACTGAATTCACCCGGGCATACCTGGGACGTCTCTACGGCGATCGCGTGCGGGTCGAGTACCTCGACGCGGCGCGGCCGGCCGATCAGCAGCGGGCCAAGGCCCTGCTGGAGCGCGTGTCGGGTCGCTACATGTTCTACCCGATGGTGTTCATCGGCGACGAACTCAAAATGGCGGGCTCGGCAGAGTACTATGAGGTGCTCTATGCCGTGCGCGAGGCTCTCAGCGACGAGCAGAAATAACAACGGGGCGCCCCGCGGGGCGCCCCGCTTCTGTATGCCGCGTCGTCAGCCGGCGCATCCGGGACAGCCGTCCGCGCCATCCCCCTTGGCGCCGTCCGCCTTGCCCTCGGCCGCCTCGGCCTTGATGCGTTCGGCGTAAGCGTCGAGCTGGGCCTGCACGCGGGCAAACACCGTCCCCTCGGGGTAGTTGCCGTCCTCGTCGGGCTCGCCCGCGGGGATGCCCGTGAGCAGCTCGATCCCCTCTCGGACGTCGGACACAGCATACACGTGGAACTGTCCCGCCCGCACCGCCTCGACCACCTCGTCGCTGAGCATCAGGTGGCGCACGTTGGACGCCGGGATGAGCACCCCCTGATCGCCCGTCAGCCCGCGCGCCTTGCACACGGCATAGAACCCCTCGATCTTGTGGTTCACGCCGCCGATGGCCTGCACACACCCCGACTGGTCCACCGAGCCGGTGACCGCCAGGCTCTGCCGGATGGGCACGTCGGCCAGACTGGAGAGGATGGCATACAGCTCGGTGGACGAGGCGCTGTCCCCCTCCACCCCGGAATAGTTCTGCTCGAACGTCAGGCTAGCCGACATGGACAGCGCCCGCCGCTGCGCGAAGCGGCTGGACAGGTAGGACGCCAGGATGAGCTGCCCCTTGTCGTGGATCGGCCCGCTCATCTTGACCTCACGGTCGATGCTCACTACCCCGGAACGCCCCAAGAAGGTCTTGGCGCTGATGCGCGACGGCATCCCAAAGGTAAAGCCGGCCATCTGCATAACCGATAGGCCGTTCACCTGCCCTACCACCATCCCCGACGTCTCGATGCGCATGACGCCGTCGGTGATCGATTCGATATAGCGCTCCGCCACTCGGTCGAGGCGGTAGCGCCTCTCCTCCACCGCCTGCCGCACGTCGGCGGCGCAGACCACCGCACGGCCGTTACGGCGTGCCCAGAGGGCGGCCTCGCGCGTCAGGTCCGCCACGTCGGCGAAACGGGTGGTGAGGCGATGCTGGTCGTCGGCCAGGCGGGCCGACTCGTCGACGAGGCGCGCCACGGCGGTGGCGTCGAACGGCAGCAGCGCCTCGCGACGGCACAGGTCCCCCACAAAGGCAGCATAGTCGTCCAGTACCGCGTCTTCGCGCTTGATGCTTGCCCCGAACTCGGCGCGCACCTTGAACAGCTCGCGGAAATCCTCGTCGTACGAATACATGAGGTGGTAGAGCATCTCATCGCCGATGATCACCACCTTGACGTCCAGGGGGATCGGCTCGGGCTCGAGCGTCACCGTGGCCACCAGCCCATAGACCTGGGACATCTCCTCGATCTTGATCTGGCGGTTGCGCAGGGCGCGCTTGAGGCCGTCCCACGCCGCGGGGTTGCTGAGAAGGTTCTTGGCCTCGACGACCAGGTAGCCGCCGTTGGCACGGTGCAGGGCGCCGGCGCGGATCTGGGTAAAGTCGGTGACCATGGCGCCGAACTCGGCACGATGTTCGATGCGGCCCACGAGGTTATAGTAGGTGGGGTTGTCCTCCACCACCACCGGCGCGCACTCGCCCTGGCACACCTCGGCCAGCACGTTCACCTTGTAATGGTCGATCCAGTGGTCCGTCCCCTGAGGCACGGGGAAGGGGAGTCGGGGCTGTTCTCCGTCGGGCACAAAGCGCGCGGCGTTGTCTA
>JAXGNH010000012.1:0-203640 GCA_040768165.1 Anaerolineae bacterium | reverse complement strand
TTGTAGTCGGTAAGCTGCACGCGGTCCAACTCGGGGTAGAAGGGGAGCAGCGCCTTGCGCATGGCCCGGTCCAGGGCATGCACGGGGCCATCCCCCTCGGCGGCGGTGTGCATGATGGTGCCATCCACCCGCGCCTTGACCGTCGCCTCGGCAAGGATGCCGTTCTCGGAACGCTTTTCCACGAGGACGATGAAATCGAGCACCTCAAAGGGGGCGCTGTAGCCCGGCTGAGAGCGCCGCACCAGCAGCTCGAAGGAGCCATCGGCCCCCTCGAACTGGAAGCCGCGGCTCTCCAAGTGCTTGAGCCGGTCGGCGATGCGCCGCACCTCGTCGGCGTCCAGCTCGACCTCCAGCGCCAGCTCGCTCAGCTTGTGGGCGATGTTGCTGCGCCCCGCCAGCTCGGAGACGAGGATGCGCATCTTGTTGCCCACCAGCGCCGGGTCCATGTGCTGGTAGCTGTCGATCGCCTTCATGAGGGCGTTGACGTGCAGGCCTGCCTTGTGGGCAAAGGCGCTGCGCCCTACGTAGGGGTCCTGATCGGCCGGGCGCAGGTTGGCCACCTCACTGATATAGTGGGACACCTCGGTCAGCCGCGCCAGGTCACCGTTGGCCAGCGCCTGGACGCCCATCTTGAGCTGGAGGTTGGGGATCACGGTGCAGAGGTTGGCGTTGCCGCAGCGCTCGCCGTAGCCGTTCATGGTGCCCTGCACGTGGACGGCGCCCGCCTCCACGGCCACCAGCGTGTTCGCCACCGCCACGCCGGTATCGTCGTGGGCATGGATGCCCAACGCGATGCCGGGCAGCGCCTCACGCACCGTCGTCACGACGCGACTCACCTCGCCGGGGAGGACGCCGCCGTTGGTATCGCATAGCACGACGATGTCGGCGCCCGCCTCGGCGGCCGCCCGCGCCGTCGCCAGGGCATACTCCGCGTCCAGGCGGTAGCCATCGAAAAAGTGCTCGGCGTCAAAGATCACCTCGAGGCCGGTCGCCTTCAGGTAGGCCACGGTGTCGCGTATCATGGCCAGGTTCTCGTCGGGCGTGGTGGCCAGCACCTCTTTGACGTGCATGGGTGAGGCCTTGCCGACGATGACGGTCACCGGCGTGCGCGCCTCCAGCAGGGCGCGGATGCTCGGGTCGTCCTCCACGGCGATCTTGGCGCGGCGCGTGCTGGCAAAGGCCGCCACGCGGGCGCTCTGCAGGCCGAGGTCGCGGACGCGCTGAAAGAACTCGACGTCCTTGGGGTTCGATCCGGGCCACCCACCCTCGATGTAGGCCACGCCCAGTTCGTCTAGCCTCTGCGCGATGCGCAGCTTGTCGATGGCGGAGAAGGAAATCCCCTCCATCTGCGAGCCATCACGCAACGTGGTATCGAGGATGGTCACGCGCTCTACCATAACGTATGCGCCTCACAGCAACGATTACATTGCGGGTTCCGAGTTACGCGTTCCGGGCGATGCGGTTGTGGGTTATGTGTTGTGCGTTCGCGGCGCACTGTCAGGTACCAGGTTACAGGTTACAGGCTTGACGGCGACCGCGCACAAAAAGCCTGTAACCTGGAACCTGGAACCTGGAACCTGTCACCACGGGCCAACACAACTCACAACTCATAACCCGCAACCCATAACAACGAATGCTACTTGGCGTTGAGCCAGCTCATCATGCCGCGCAGCTGACGACCGACCTGCTCGATGAGCGAGTTCTGCTCGCGCTTGCGGATGAGGTTAAAGCTCGGGCGACCGGCCTGATTCTCCAGGATCCAGTTACGGGCGTAGGTACCATCCTGGATCTCGGCCAGCATGCGCTTCATCTCGGCGCGCGTGGCGTCGGTGACGATGCGCGGCCCGCCGACATAGTCGCCGTGCTCGGCGGTGTCGCTGATAGAGTAGCGCATGTACGAGAGGCCGCCCTGGTACACCAGGTCGACGATGAGCTTCATCTCGTTGAGGCACTCAAAGTAGGCGATCTCGGGCTGGTAGCCCGCCTCGACGAGCGTCTCAAAGCCGGCCTTGATCAGCGCCGAGAGGCCGCCGCAGAGCACGGCCTGCTCGCCAAAGAGGTCCGTCTCGGTCTCTTCGTCAAAGGTGGTCTCGATGATGCCGGCGCGGGCGCAGCCAATCCCCTTGGCATACGCCAGGCCCAGCGCCTTGGCATTGCCGGTGGCGTCCTGGTACACGGCCAGCAGGCCGGGTACGCCCTGTCCCTCGGGATAGATCTCGCGCACGCGATGGCCCGGCGCCTTGGGCGCCACCATGGTGACGTCCACATCCTCGGGAGGCACGATCTGGCCATAGTGGATGGCGAACCCGTGGGCGAACATGAGCATCTTGCCCGCCGTCATGTGGGGTGCGATGGCCTCGCTATAGACCTTGGCCATCACCGTGTCGGGCACGAGCATCATCACCATGTCCGCCTCGGCGGCAGCCTCGCCAACCTCCTTCACCGCGAGCCCGGCCTTTTCGGCCTGCGCCCACGACTTGCTGCCCTTGTACAACCCCACGCGCACATTGCAGCCGCTATCCTGCAGGTTCAACGCATGGGCGTGCCCCTGGCTGCCGTACCCGATGACGGCGATTTTCTTGCCCTTGAGCAGCTCCAGGTCCGCATCCTTCTCGTAGTAGATCGTAGCCATGATTTCCTCCCAAAAGTGGTTGTCTACAGCACGGATAGTCCGCTATGGCGCCGAGTTGTGGGTTACAGGTCGCACGTTCCAGGTTACAGACTCTGCCAAGTTGCCTGTCTCATGCCTGTAACCTGGCACCTGTCACCTGAAACACCGCCTTGCGCAACCCACAACGCATAACGCACAACCCAAAACCCACAACGATCACGCACCACTGCCGTTGGTTGTCGCGCCGCGCACCATGGCGACGCGGCCGGTGCGCGCCATCTCCTTGATGCCAAAGGGGCGCAGCATGCTGATGAGCGATTCGACCTTGTCCTCGGTGCCGGTGATCTCGACCGTCATCGATTCCTGCGACACGTCGATGATCTGGGCACGAAAGATGTCGATGAGCTGCTTGATTTCGGACCGGTTGGTGGAGGCGGCGTGCACCTTGATGAGCGCCAGCTCGCGCACCACCGCGGCGTCGTCGCTGATATCACTCACCTTGGTGACGTTGATCAGCTTGTAGAGCTGTTTGATCACCTGCTCGACGACGGCGTCGTCGCCGTACACCACCACCGTCATCCGCGAGATGCCCGGCGTCTCCGTATGTCCGACGGTGAGGCTCTCGATGTTATAGTTGCGCCGCCGGAAAAGGTTCGCCACGTGGCTGAGGACCCCGGGACGGTCCTCCATGAGGGCCACCAGCGTGCGCCGCGAATAGTGTCCGCCCTGAAGCGCTACTGTCATGGTTGCCCCCTCTAGCTCTGCACCGGCCGGCGGATCATCTTGTCGATGGGCTCGCCCACCGGCACGATGGGAAAGACGTTCTCCTCGCGCTCGATGCGGAAATCGATCAGCGCGGGCCCGTCGACCGCCTGCGCGGCGGCGATGGCGTCCACCACCTGCGCCTTGTCGTTCACCGTGGTGCTCCAGATGCCGTACGCCTCGGCTAGTTTGGCGAAATCGGGGCCGAGGATCGGCGTTCCACAATAGTTGCCGCTAAAGAACATCTCTTGCCACTGGCGCACCATCCCCAGAAAACCGTTGTTCAGAATGGCGATCTTGATGGGCAGCCGCTCCTGGACGATGGTGGCCAGTTCCTGCAGCGTCATCTGAAAGCCGCCGTCGCCCACCACCACCCACACGGGGCAATCGGGACAGCCAATGGCGACGCCCATGGACGCCGGCAGGGCAAAGCCCATGGTGCCCAGCCCGCCCGAGGTGATGAGGCCCTTCGGCCGACGGTGGCGATAGTACTGGGCCTCCCACATCTGGTTCTGGCCCACGTCGCTCACCATCATCGCCTCGCCATGCGTGGCCTCCCAGATCTGGTGCACCACGTACTGGGGCACGAGTTCGTCGGTCTCGCGCCAGAGGATGTCGCGCGAGCGCGTATCGCCGCGCCACTCCTCGATGCGCGCCAGCCACTCCTCGTGGCTTGCCGGCTTGACGAGGGGGACGAGTTCGCGCAGCACGTTGAGCGCGTCCCCCACGATGGGCAGATCGACGCGCACGCGCTTGCCGATCTCGGCGGGGTCGACGTCGATGTGAATCACCTTGGCCAGGGGCGCAAAGGTCTTGGCCGTGCTCGTCAGCCGGTCGTCGAACCGCGTGCCGATGCCGACGATCAGGTCGGCAGACTGCATCGCCAGGTTGGTGCACGCCTCACCGTGCATGCCGCCCATCCCCAGGGAGAGGGGGTGCGCCTCGTCCAAAGTCGTCTTGCCCAGCAGGGTCGAGACGACGGGTATCTGTGCCTTGTCGACGAGTTCCCGCAGCTCGCGCTCCGCGCCGGCGATGGTGATGCCGCGCCCGGCGATGAGGAGCGGGCGTTTGGCGGCATTGATCATCTCGGCAGCCTGCTTGATCTGCCGGCCGTTGCCATAGAGGTGGGGCTTGTAGCCGGGCAGGTTCACCTCGGCGGGGTAGTGGAACTCGGTCTCGGTGCGCTGCACGTCCACGGCGATGTCGATGAGCACGGCGCCGGGGCGGCCCGAGCGCGCGATGTAGAACGCCTCCTTCACCGCCCGGGCGAGGTCGCGCACGTCGGTGATGAGATAGCTGTGCTTGACGACGGGCATGGTGATGCCCGTGATGTCCACCTCTTGGAAGCTATCGGTCCCCAGGTCGCTGGCGCTCACCTGGCCGGTGATGGCCACGATGGGCACCGAGTCCATCTGGGCGTTGGCGATGCCGGTCACCAGGTTGGTGGCGCCGGGGCCCGAGGTGGCCAGGCACACTCCCACCTTGCCCGTGGCGCGGGCATAGCCGTCCGCGGCGTGGGCCGCCGCCTGCTCGTGCCGCACCGTCACGTGCCGAATGGGGTAGTGCACCAGTTCGTGGTAGAGCGGGATGACCTTGCCCCCGGTGATGCCAAAGAGGACCTCGACGCCCTCACGGACCAGGCTCTCCCAGAGGATTTGGGCTCCGTTCAACCTTACTGACTTATGCGCCATGGCGCTATTCCTCCAACACGCCGCCGGTGCTGGCAGAGGTCACCAACCGAGCGTAACGGCGCAGGTAGCCGGTCTTGACACGGGGCTCGAACGCGGGCAGCGCCTCGAGACGCCGGGCGATCTCGGCGTCCGAGAGGTCCACGCTCAAGCGGTGGTCGGGGATATCGATGGTAACCATGTCCCCGTCGCGCAGGGCGGCCATGGGACCCCGAGCTGCCGCCTCGGGCGAGATGTGGCCGATGGCGGCGCCCCGGGTGGCGCCCGAAAAGCGCCCATCGGTGAGCAGCGCCACGCGGTCGTCCATCCCCATCCCCGAGAGGAGTGAGGTGGGCGTGAGCATCTCGCGCATGCCGGGGCCGCCCTTGGGGCCCTCGTAGCGGATGACGATGACGTCCCCCGGCTCAAAGCGGCTCGCCATGATGGCGGCGGTGGCGTCGTCCTCGCAGTCAAAGACGCGGGCGGGGCCCCGGTGCTGCATCATCGCTGGGGCCACGGCGGCCTTTTTCACCACCGCGCCCTCGGGCGCCAGGTTACCAAAGAGGATGGCCAGGCCGCCCGTCTCCGAGTAGGGCTCCTCGGGTGAGCGCACGACGCTGCGGTCGACGAGAGAGTAGTCAGGCGCCCAGCGCGCGCCCGGCCGCAGGTTCTCGCCCACGGTGAGGCCCGTGGCCGTCCTGGCGTCCGCCTTGAGCAGCCCCAACCCCTCCAGCTCGTGCATGATGGCGGGGATACCGCCCGAGTAGTAGAGGTCCTCCAGATGCTGATCGCTTGCCGGCGATAACTTGCAGAGGTGGGGGGTGTGGTCGCTGTAGGCGTTGAGGTCCTGCAGGTCGAAGCGGAGGCCGGCCTCGTGGGCGATGGCCAGCAGGTGGAGCACCGAGTTGGTCGAGCCCCCCATGGCCATGTCGGTGGAAAAAGCGTTGTGGAAGGCGTCGGCGGTGAGGATGTCGCGCGCCGTGATCCCCTTCTCGAGGAGGTCCATCACCTGCATGCCGGCCAGCTTGGCGAGTTGCAGGCGCGCCGAGCTGACAGCGGGCGTGGCGCCATTCCCCGGCAGGGCCATCCCCAACGCCTCGGTGAGGCATCCCATAGTGTTGGCCGTGAACATGCCCGCACACGAGCCGCATCCCGGGCAGCAGGCGCGCTCGATCTTTTCCACCTCTTCGGGGCTCATCTGCCCCCGCGTGGCGGCGCCCACCGCCAGGAAGGCGCTGTTCAGGTCATACACCTGGTCGCCGCGACGCCCGGCGAGCATAGGGCCGCCGGTGACGACCACCGCGGGGATGTCGAGCCGCGCCGCCGCCATGAGCATGCCGGGCACGATCTTGTCGCACGAGGGGACCAGGACGAGGGCGTCAAAGGCGTGCGCCAGGGCCATGGTCTCCACCGAGTCGGCCACCAGCTCACGCGAGGAGAGGGAGTACTTCATGCCGGTGTGGCCCATGGCGATGCCGTCGCACACGGCGATAGTGTGCGCCTCAAAGGGCGCGCCCCCCGCCATATAGACGCCGGCCTTGACCGCCTCGACGATCTGCCGCAGGTGCATGTGTCCGGGCACTACATCGGTGTAGGAACTGATCACCCCGATGAAGGGGCGGTCCATCTCGGCGTCAATGCGGCCCAGGGCCCACAGCAGCGAACGATGCGGTGTCCGCTCCAGACCCTTCTTGACGACGTCACTTCTCACCTTGGCATCTCCTCTCGGCGCATTGCGGCTGACGACGATGGTGGTACAGAAAAAGGCGCCACGGCCACGAGACGGCTTCTCGTCGGCTGTGGCGCCCTCGTCCACATGGGCTCCGCCCGCGGCGGCGGAGACGACTCGGTTGCGTTCAGGCGGGCAAAATAAGAGAACCTCACCCGGTTGGGTGAGGCTCTACGGGGATTCTGTTTACTACCAGTGCTAGCGCAGCCTCTTCCCAACCGGTATCGGCCCCTCAATTACGAGGAGCTCGACTAGAACCAGAATAATGATACCGGTCACGGGAAGGATACTGGACACGCGATCACACTCGCTGGAAAGATTGCGGCCAGCATAACACACATCGCCGCATCTGTCAAGGCAAACGCAAGGCCCTTCGCGTCACCTTCTTCGCACTTGAGCGACCGCCCCTCCCTCGGCTAGAATGGTCTCAGGCCTCGCTCATGGCGCCGCGCCCGGCCGACGCCGTCGCTGAATGACCAGGAGGTGTCCCATGCCCCTCGCCTTTGCTGAGGATCGCTACGAGAGGATGACCTACCGTCGCTGCGGCGCGTCGGGGCTGCTGCTGCCGGCGATTTCCCTCGGCGCCTGGACGACCTTTGGCGGCTACCGTGACGCCACGGTGGCGCGTCGCTGCATCTATCGCGCCTTTGATCTGGGGATCACGCACATCGACCTGGCCAACAACTATGGCGAGCCGCCCGGCAACGCCGAGCGCGTGGTGGGCGCCATCCTCCGGGCTATGCCGCGCGACGAGCTGATCGTCTCCACCAAGGCGGGGTATCGCATGTGGCCGGGGCCCTACGGCATCGGGCTCTCGGCCAAGTACCTGGTGGCCAGCCTCGACCAATCGCTGCGGCGGCTGGGGCTCGACTATGTGGACATCTACTACGCCCACCGCCCCGACCCAGAGACGCCGCTCGAGGAGACGATGGCCGCCCTGGATCGCATCGTGCGCCAGGGAAAGGCGCTCTATGTGGGGGTGAGCAACTTTTCCGGGGAGCAGTTCTGCGCGGCGGTGCGCGTGACGCGCGAGATGGGCCTGGCGCCCATCACCATCCATCAGCCGCGCTACAACCTGCTGGGGCGCGGGCCGGAGACCGACCTGTTTCCCCACACCGAGCGCGAGGGCACGGGCGTCATCGCCTTCAGCCCCCTCGCCTCAGGGATGCTCACCGACAAGTATCTTGGGCCGGAGATCCCTCAGGATTCGCGCGCGGCGCTGGCGTGGAGCGCCGAGGAGCAGGGTCGGCGCCTCACCCCCGAGAACCTGGACCGGGTGCGGCGCCTGAACGCCATCGCCGAGGCGCGCGGCCAGACGCTGGCGCAGATGGCGCTGGCCTGGGTGCTGCGCCTCCCCGCCGTCACCAGCGCCCTCATCGGCGTCTCGCGCGTCGAGCAGGTGGACGAGAATGTGGCCGCCCTGAGCAACCTCACCTTCACGGCGGAGGAGCTGGCGGCCATCGACGCGATCACGCTCGGGTAATCGGCGCGTTCGCTCGCTGCCAGGAGGCGGATGGGACATAGTGCTCAACGCCCCATCCGCGTCCGGCGATCAATCCGCCTGGATACTGATGTCGCCCGTGCTGGTGCGCAGCCGCAGCTCCCACTGGGGATTCTCCCCCACCTCGCCCTGGAGCCTATCGCCGGGGGGACGGCGCTCGGGCGCCGCGCCGCGCACGTCGAACTCGCTATCGATGTCGCCGACATTGGTCTCGGCATCCACGATGAAGGCGCTATCACCCGGCAGTTCGACCAGGATACGCCCCACGTTGCCCTCGATGCGGGTGTCGTCGCGCATGGTGAACCGCCGCACCACCACGTCACCTACATCCGACTTGATCATGGCCGAGCCCACGACGTCCGTCACCTCGATGCGGCCCACGTTGTTGGAGACCTGCAGCGTTGTCTCGCGTGGCACGCGGATCATGAACCGCACCGTGGGCGAGCGCCCCTGAAACCGCATGCCCTGGGGAATCCGCGCCTCGGCGCGTATGCGGCCGTCACTCCGCTGATCGATGGTCAGCGCGACGTCGTCGGCGGAGCGCTCCGCCTCCTCGGTGGTGGCGCCATAGCCCCGCACCAGCGCCTCCACCACCACCTGACCGTCATCGGTGCCCTCGATGATCACGTCGCCCACCTGGTTGCTCACGTCGAGCACCACAGCGCCCTGGACCTGAAAGGCCCTGTCCAACTCGCGCGTGGCTTCGACGGCGCCACCGGATCCGGGAACGTTCAGGAAACCGCCCGGCCCGGTCTGCGAGCTGACCCGCGGGAGCAGGAAGGCAGCCACCAATGCCAGGGCGCAGCAGAGCAGCAGCAGCCCGGCGATCACGACAATGAGAATGATCAGGCCCGTGTTACGCCTCTTGGGCGCCTCGTTCGTCATCTCTCCCCTCCATGCCGTGCCACTATGTCATTAGCCTCACCATAGCATGGCGCCGCGTCGCGCGCGTCGGTAGAGCAGCCGGTCTTGAGCTTGGACGAGGGACCAGTGGGTGCCCTGGACGGGTGACCAGGGGAGGATGGGATGAGGATGTGGCCCGGCCCTGCGGCGCTACACTCATAATGGCAGCCCAGCGCATCGGCGTCAAGTCCTGTCGAGAAGCCTCCACCAGGTCCTTCGCGGTACCCTTTGTGAGTGCCGGGCACACCGCTGACGGATCTCGGGGAGGAGGTCGCTGCGACGGCGACGCTTGTCAGCCTGAGCTACCCGCGCTATGCTGGCGCTCCAAGGCATGATAGCCCTCAGCGATGGGAGATCCGCCGTGAACGCCCCCACCAACCTGCCGCGCCCCGCCGCCCTGGAGGGGATGCGCATCATCGATTTCAGCCATGTGTATCAGGGGCCCGTGGGCACGCAGCTCCTCGCCGATTTCGGCGCCGACGTCATCAAGGTCGAGCGCCCCGGCTCCGGGGACTGGAGCCGCGCTTGGGGGCCCTATGTGGGGGACGTCAGCCTTCCCTTTGCCACCCTGAACCGCAACAAGCGCAGCGTGACGCTGGACCTGCGCACGCCCCAGGCCAGAGAGATCGCCCTGAGGCTCATCGCCACGGCCGATGTGCTGGTGCACAACTTTCGTCCCGGAGTGATGGAGCGGCTCGGGCTGGGCTACGAGCAACTGGCCGAGCGCCACCCGCGGCTGGTGTACGCCTATTCCAGCGGCTGGGGCGATGAGGGCCCCTATGTCGAGCGCGGCCGCGGCGGCCACGACCTGCTGGCGCGCGCCTCGGCCGGGTGGTTCGCGCCGCTGGGCCCGGACGGTCTGCCCGTCCCCGCCGGCATCTCGGCCGACTATCCCGCCGGCCTGCTGCTGATGCACGCCGTCCTGATCGCCCTGCTGGCGCGGGAACGCACCGGCCGCGGACAACTCGTCTCCACCGACCTGCTGAGCGCCGCGTTTCACGCCAACAGCTGGGAGGGGGGCGCCGACCTCAACAGCGAGCGCGCCGTACCGGGGGGCATCGGCCAGACGGAGGCGATCATCGACAAGTCGTTCCGCACGCTCGACGGCTTTATCGAGATCTCGCCCGTGTTCTCACCGGACGCGCTGAAGGATATCTCGATCGCCATGGGGCTGGGCGATCTTTCCGAGGACGCGCGCTTTGCCAGCGTCGAGGACCGGACGGCCAACGCCCGGGAACTCAACGCCATCCTGGCGGCGCGCTTTCGCGAAAAGCCGACGGCGGAGTGGGTGGCCATCCTCGAGCCCCAGGGGGTGCTGTGCGGCGAGATCAAGACCTTTGCCCACGCTGCCGACGACCCGCAGGTGCGCGCCAATGACATGGTGATCGCCATGGAGCACCCTGGCGCCGGCACGCTGCGCCTGTTGGGCACACCCATCCGCCTGCGCGATACCCCCGCCACGCACCGGCTCCCGCCGCCGGAACTGGGGCAGCACACCGAGGAGGTGCTGGCCGAGATCGGCTACTCGCAAGAAGAGATCGCCGCCCTGCGGGCGCAGGGTGCGCTGGGGTAGGCGGGGGAGAGGAAAGGGAACGCGGATACACGCGGATTCGGCGGATTGCCGCGGATTCGGTTTGAGCTTTGTCCTTCGCAATCGAGCACAGGCCCCTCACAACTACTCTCGTCCTAGAGCACTGGGGTTCTCCCCGAGTACAGGAAGAGGGAGCAGGCGCGCCGCACCGTCTCTGTCGTCCCGAACAGAGTGAGGGACCTCGATTCACTGCGCAAGGCACCCCGCGGCGCCAGCAGCCCCTCACCCCCAACCCTCGCCTCAGAGTCCTGAGGCCCCGAGTACAGGGAGAGGGAGCAGACCGCTTCATCGCTCTCGCCGGGCACAGGGCGGGGGCAGGGAGGCCGCACAGCGCCCGTCGTCCCGAACGGAGTGAGGGACCTTGACTCGCTGGACACGACACCCCACTGTAACGGAGGCCCCATGAACGCACCGCGCATCGCCATCGGCAAGGTCATCGCCGACGTCAGCTCGTCGACGCTGCGCTTCTATCGGCAGATCGGCGTCGAGGCCGTGACCATGCCGTCACGCTGGAACGTGCGGGTGACGCCTACGCGCCCCCACGTTCCCCCGACCCAACGGGGGCCGGCGCCGGCGCAACCGCCGCCGTGGGATCGTGCCCTGCTGGCGCGCATCAAGGAGCGCATCGAGGCGTTCGACCTGGCGGTAGGCGCCATCGGCCTGCCGGTATCGGGCAACATCCTCATGGGGCTGCCCGGGAGGGACGCCGACATCGAGGCGATCGGCACGTGCTTGAGGGTGGCGGGAGCGCTGGGGATTCCTGTGGCAACCTACAACTTTACGTCGTTGCGCCCCTCGGAGGGGTACGGATCGCTGGACGGCCAGGGGCGCGGCGGCGCCGACCTGCGCGACCACGACGCCGCGCGCGTCGCTGACCAGTCCCCGGTGGAGGGGGTGGGCCGCCACGACGCCGAGGCGATGTGGGCGCGGCTGGAGTATTTCCTCCAGGCGGTGGTGCCCATGGCTGAGGCGGCGGAGGTGCGCATCGCCGTGCACCCCAACGACCCTCCGGTGCCGGTCTTCCGCGGCGTCGCCCAGCCCCTCAGCGACTTGGCCGGGCTGCGGCGGCTCCTGGCGTTCGTGGACAGCCCCTACAACTGCCTGTTCATGGATACGGGCGTGATCACCGAGCTGGGCGAGGACCCCGCGGCGGCGATCCGCGAATTCGGGACGCGCATCGCCACGGTACATTTTCGCAACGTGCGGGTGCTGGAACCGCGCTACCGCTACGTGGAGACGTTCCACGACGAGGGGGACGCCGACCTGCTGGAGTGCATGCGCGCCTTCCACGAGGTGGGCTACGAGGGGATGCTCGACCCCGACCACACGCCGCGCCTCAGCGGCGACAGCTTTGACATGCGCCAGGGGTTCGCCCTGGCGGTGGGACAGATGATCGCCCTGCGCCGCGCCGCTATCGAAAGACCAGGCTCACGACGCGCAGCCCGTGATAGTACTCGCCCCGCTCGGCGGTGAAGCGCAGCACGGCATAGTCGGGATCGGCGACGCCCTGGGGGTAGTAGCGCTCGAACCCCTCGCGCCACAGGCGCTCCTTCGAGGCGGCATCCTGTAGCACCTCGACCCGCCCGACCAGCGACAGCCCTTCGAAGGCCTCGCCGTCGACGACGTAGACGCACGCCCGAGCGTCGGCCTGGATCTGCGCCACCTTGTGGGAGGAGGTGTTGGTGCTGAACCAGAACGTCTTGAGGGCGTCGTGGCCCATGGCGAGCATGGCGCGGGTCTCGGGGTAGCCGCTGCCGTCCAGCGTCGTGAGCATGAGCAACTCGGCGCGGTCGGCCAGGTCGAGGGCGTCTCGAGGGACTTGGGATGCGGGCATGGTCGTGCCTCCTGCGGTGGTGGCGCTGCCGGATATGCGGCAGCGGCGGGCGCATCATGGCGCAAGCGTTCTAGCGTGTCAACGAGCATACGTGGTAGGGTCTCGGGCGAGCACCAGGCATTCGGTGCGCCGGGGGGGGCCGCCGGGGCGGCGGCGCTCCGCGTGCTCGTCCCCTCGAGCGAGGAGATCGCCGTAAGGTAATCAAGGTCCCTCCGTTCGGGACGACGGAGTCTCGCCTGTCGTCCCGAACGGAGGGACCTTGTCTCACTCGACGCGTCACCCGGCCAGGTGGCATGATGGCGCCTCATCTGTCGTCCCGAACGTAGTGAGGGACCTCGATTCGCTCGACGCGTCACCCCCGTGCTCGGGCGACAGCGCCCGCTACGATTCCGCCAGCACGATGATGCGGTCTCCCTCGGAAAAGGTGACGCCCTCCGCCTTGGGCGGGTTCAGCGCGACGCCATAGTGCTGCGCAGCGTCGCCGGCCAGGGAACCAAGTCGATACCCCATAGCCACCTCCCCGCGCCGCGAGGCGGAGGCCACCACGGTGGCAAAGGTGACGGGCTTGGCCAGCTCCACATAGTCGCCCGCCGGCTTGAGGTATATCTCGGACCCCTCGGGGTCCAGCAGGTCGCAGAAGATGGCGTTGAGCGCCTTGTTCTCCGAGATCTGCGCCAACACCAGGCTCACCAGGCGGTCGCTGACGATATAGTCGTCCGCCCGGGCCACCTCGGCCAGTTCACGGTTGCGCATGTCCTGCATCTCGGTGACGATGGAAAAGGGATGGCCGCAGCGCTCGCCGATGTCGCGCAGGTGCAGCAGCGTCACCAGCGTGCGAGCGTCGGCCTGTTGCGGGTCGAGGGTGTCGCCGTAGCACAGGATGATGATGTGGTGATACGTCTCGACCCCCAGGGTGTTCAGCACGTCCGGATCGGTCGTGTCGCCGCAGCGGAAAACGAGGCGCTGCCGGCATAGGCGCTCCTCGAGTCGGGCAATCTCTTCGGAGGGGCCCTCCAGGTCGGCCACGACGGTGACATCGGAGCCGGGCGCCACGTAGCGATCCATCTCGGTGATGACGGCGGGCGCGCGCCAGTTCCACCCCAGGATGAGGGTGCGCTCGGGGCCGGCCTCGGCCGGCGCGTGGCAGTGGATGGCGGCCTCGTCGACGGCGGGCGGCCCGGAAAAGAGGGTGATGGCATCGTCGTCCTCTGCGAGGACGATGAGGCGATCCGACGGGCCGATGGGGGTCTCCATCGGCGGGTTCAGGTGGGGGGCGCCGCCCTTGGGATGGATGCCCAGGATCGTGGAGCCCTCCAACATGGGCAACGCCTCGGCAAAGGTCTTGCCCGCCAACTCGGGAACGGCCTGCGCATAGATCTCGTTGCCGGTGAAATCGAATAGCTCGTTGTACACGGCAGAGAGCCCCGACTGGCGGCACGTCTGGGCGATGATGCGGGCGATGAGGTCGCCGATGAGCACCAGCTCGGCCTCGTCGCCGCCCACCAGGCGCGCCACATCCATGTTGCGCGGGTCGCGGATCTCGGAGACGATGTGGTACGGCGTGGCGCGGCGCCCGGGGTGGTTGGTGATGGCCAGCATCGTCTTGATGACGCTCGAGTCGCCGTCATCGTCGTCCGGGGCCAGCACGATGATGGAGCGCGCCTCGTGGAGGTTGGTGATCTCTAGATCGCCCATGTCCATGGGGCTCCCGCGGCGACAGACGACGCGGGTGCGACCCGTCGAGGCCACCTTGTCGCGCAGCGCGTCCTCCATCTCGATCTTGTCCTTGTCGGCCAGGACGACGACGCAGGCGCGGCGCTGGTTGGCGTTGGCCAGCGCCAGCTGGGCCACCACCGAGTAGACCTGCTCCGACCAGCCCAGGATGACGGTGTGCCCGCTCTCTACGACGCAGGAACGTCCCTTGCGCAGGTCCTGCAGGCGCTCCTCCAGACCGGTGGTCAGGACGCCGATGAGCATGCTGATGACAAAGATGCCGCCCATGGTGACGCCGAACATGGAGAGGAGGAAGGGCCAGGCGCCCACGTCCCCGCCCATGGTGCCCGGGTCGAGGGTGCGCATCAGGCTCATCCAGAGCAGCTCGCCGAGGCCGTACTCGGGCGCCATGCCGCTCGCCCAGACGAGGAGCGACACGCCCACGACCACAGCCGCCGAGGCGGCCCCCAGCCACCCGATAAGGGCCACCGGCCCCCGCGATAGCGAGTTGTCAAAGGCATAGGATAGCCGGGCGCGTAGCGTCGGTTTGGTCATGATGATCGCCCCCTGTGTATGCCGCTGTGGCTACTCGCCCACGCGCTGAACCCGCCAGTCCTCGTCCAACCAGAGGCCCACCACCTCCACCGGCAGCCCCCACGCGCGCACCGCGGCCACGGATTCGGCGATCTCGCGACGGTGTTCCTCCTCGGGGCAGGGATTGCCGGCACAGTCGTGATGGCCGACGACCGCAATTAGCTGTGAGCCGTGCTTCTCCACCGAGATGCGCACGCGCGCCTGCACCGAGGCGACTTGCTCCGGCGTCCCACGGAGGAGGACGCAGTCGGCGCCCGCCTCGGTGATGGTATCCACATAGTCGAGCTGGTACTGCTCCTTGAGCCAGGTAATGACGGGCAGTTGCGCCCGGCCGTCCATGCAGTTGATGGCGGTGCCAAAGGTGCCGTGAGCCATGCGATGTGCCTCTCCTGTTGGTTTGTAGCCCTACCCCGGCGTTGAACCGCCGGGCTGTGCCAGACGTAGCCCCCTACGGGGCCAACCCAGCCCCGAAGGGGCTTGGATCTATGGTAGCCGGAGGGGTTCACCCCCCGGTGGCCCGCCGCGAGGCGCTCCCTCGAGTTGTCCCAGCACCCTCTCCCGCACCACCTCCGACAGACCGACGGCGGCCATGGCGCGCCGCAGAAAGGCGGGGTCATAGCCGCCGGCCCGCATGGCCCCGATGATGGGCCCGTACCGGTCGCGACGGTCGCGGACGAGTTCAGTGACGAGGCGCAACTCGAGCGCCACCGTGGGCACCACGTGCGGCCCACAGGGGACCGTCACGTACCGCTCCCATGGGCCGCGCCCAATCGTCTCGCTGCTGTCCGCGTCGGATTCGACCTCAACGGTGCTGAACTCGACGTTCGCGCCAGCGACGTCATAGCTCGCATAGTACTGCCTGGCGCCGGGAAGCCAGGCGGGCGCGGACAGGCAGCGAAACGAAGCGAGAGCGGCACCGAACGCGTCGACGTCGCCCCTGCGCTTCACCAAGATATCGACGTCGGCTGCCGGCAGGTCGACCCCGTGCAGCACCGCGGCGGCGGTGCCCACCAGCCGGTACGGTATGTGGGCACATGCCGGCATGGCCGCATCCAGCATCGTGATCAGCGCCCTCTCGAGACGCGCGCGACTCAGCTCGGGCGGTGGGTGTTCCATCGGCGCTTCCCCTCACCATCACCGGCGGTCGGCTGATGGCTCCAACCGACCGCCGATGGCTGACCGTCGATCACAGGGTCACGTACCCCGCCCCCAGTACCTGGCGTGGCGGGGCGTCGAACTCGAGCTTGATCACGCACACACCGGCAATAGTGTCCGGGCTCTTGGCGGGGAGCCCCTTGAGGACCAGACGGTTCTCGGTCTGCTCGAAGGCAATCGGCTCGCCGCTGGCCAGGTACGATGCCCTCTTGACCTCGGTCCGCAGGCCGCCGATGGCCAACTCGCCGCCCGGCCAGCGGTCGCACCAGTAGTAGGCGGCGTTGCCCTTGAGCGTCCAGCGGCCGGTGAGCATCCCGCCCTCGAGACGCCCCTCGATACGGTCGCCCTGGCCGTAGAGGGCCTCACCGTTCCCGTCGATCCAACGGCCCACCGCCTCCAGCCGCTCCACCGCCTCCTCGGGCGCCGAGCCGTCGGGTTTCGGGCCGATATTGAGCAGGAGGTTGCCACCGCCCGCCGTGGCGGTGCGCAGCATGCCTAGCACCTCACGCACCGAGCGCCAATCGATGGCCGACGGCATATAGCCCCAGGAGCCGTTGAACGTCATGCACGCCTCCCAGGCGCGCCCGGGGCCCGCGGCGGTAACGTGCTCCTCGGGGGTGCCGAAATCCTCGTCGAGCAGTGAGCGGTTGTTGATGATGATGTCCGGCTGCAGCTCGCGCACCATGGCGTTCCGGCGGGCGCTCTCCCAGAGCGCCGGAGTGCGCATGGGCCAGGCGACGTCGTACCACATGATGTCGATCTTGCCATAGTTGCTGCACAGCTCGCGTACGCAGCCGTCGGTGAAATCGAGGAAGCGACGCCGGGCGGCGTCGTCGGTGGCGCAGCGCGCGCCGTCGGGATGGTGCCAGTCCATGAGGGAGTAGTAGAACCCGATCCGCAGACCAAACTCGCGACAGGCGTCCACGAACTCGCGCACCAGGTCGCGCCCGGGGCCATGCTTCACGGCGTTATAGTCCGTCTGCGCGGTGTCCCACAGGCAGAACCCCTCGTGGTGCTTGGTGGTCATGACCATGTACTTGGCGCCGGCCTGCTTGGCGAGGCGCGCCCACTCGCGCGCCGGCCGCTCCTTGGGGCGCCAGGTATCGGCCAGCTTTTCGTACTCGGCCATGGGGATACGCTCGCGGTTCATGGCCCACTCGTGCCGCCCCAGCTGAGAGTAGAGCCCCCAGTGGACGAACATGCCAAAGCGCGCCTCGTGCCACCAGCGCATGCGGCGCTCGCGGGTCTCGGCGGCCTGCTGAAAGTAGGTGTGCTCGTTCATCGCCCCTCCTCGTGGTCTCGGTCTGTGAGTCGCATGTCGATGTCCGGCTCGCCGCGCAGGCGCGCGAGTTGCCGGTCCTGAAAGGCGTGGGCGCGACGATTCTCTTCCTCGGGATCACAGATGGCGCGCAGCTCGGCCTCCAGCGCGGCCAGCACCTCGGGGCGGCGATCGGCCAGGTTCTCCAACTCTTCCGAGTCGTGGGCGAGGTTGAAGAGCTGATGCGGCCCCTCCATGACATAGATGAGCTTCCAGTCGCCCCGGCGTATCATGTAGGCGCCCGAGCGCGTGCCGTGGCCGTGGTACTCGGCGAATACGACGCGCTGGGGGTCCTGGGGGGCGATCTCCTGCAGGGGCGCGCCACGCCAGTGCGCCGGACGCTCCGCCCCCACCGCCCGCATGATCGCCGCCTGGGCGTCCAGCAGGCTGACGGGCGTCGCCACGCGCGCGCCGGCCGTGAAATCAGGACCCGCAGCGATGAGCGGCACGCGCACGGAATCCTCGTACAGCGAGCACTTCCACCACATGCCGAACTTGCCCAGCATCTCGCCGTGGTCGGCGCCATAGATGACGTTCGTCGTCTCCGCCAGGCCGGCGCGTTCCAGTGCGTCGAGTAACCTGCCGAGTTCGCCATCCACGTAGGTGATGCACCCCAGATAGCCGCGACGGAGCCCACGCACATCCGCCTCGCCGAACGCCTCGGTCTGAAAGTGCCGGCGGAGGTCGCGGGCATAGGGGTGCTGCGCCGAGGCGCAATCGAGGCCGTGCTCCGGCAGGTCGCCCCCCTCGGGGTAGAGGTCCCACAGCTCCCACGTGGTATAGTGGGGAAAGTGGGGCGCGTTGATGTTGACGCTGAGCACCCAGGGGCGGTCGAGGCGCGCGCCGCGCTCCTCGATCCACGCCACCGCGGCATCGACCACGCCCGGGTCCGGACCGAAGGGACGCGGATGGGGGCCGTAGCCGCCGGCACGCTCCAGGGCGTCGGGGCGGATGGCCAGGGGGCGCCGCCGGTGGTTCGTGTCTCCGGGAGGCTCGACGTCCAGGGGCAGGATCATCTCGGAGAATCCCAACGCCTCGGCGCGGCGATAGGCGTGGGTCTTGCCGATGTGAACGGCCTGCACCCCCTGCTCGGCCAGCACCGCGCCGTACGTGGGATAGTCAAAGCCCAGGCCTAGGTTGCAGTTGCTGTAGGTCTGAAGCTCGTGCACATAGCGCCCGGCCATGAACGCCGACCTGCTGGGCAGGCAAAGGGGAGAGGCGCAGTAGGCCCTCTCGTAGAGGGTGCCCGCCTGCGCGAGGCGATCCATGTTCGGCGTCCGCACCATGGGATGGCCATACGGCGCCGCATAGCGCGGATTGTGCTCGTCGGAGAGCAACAGCAGGACGTTGGCCACGTCGGCATCCTCCGGAGTGGCGTCGATGGTTGGGCCTCGGATCCTTCAGAGGCTACAGGGCGATCTTTAGCTCGCGCGCCACGCCCCGAATGTGCGCCGCCGCCAGGCGGTACTCCTCCTCGTCTGGCAGGTGCTCCAACATGAGGGGCGTGTCCGCCGGCAGCCGGTCGAGTTCGGTGAGATAGGCGCCATAGTCCAGCGCCCCCAGGCCGGGGCGCACCTCGTCCAGGTGCACCGTCAGCTTGGTGGAGAGGAGGATATCCTTGGCATGGCAGCTCAGCACCCGCGGGCCCAGGCGACGGAAGCAGTCCCGGATAAGGTCGCCGTTGCGAAAGTAGCGCTGCGGGCTGGAGATGAGGTTCACCGGGTCGAGATGGACGCCGAACGCCGGCCGATCGATGGCGGCGATGAGCCGCTCATAGCTCTCGGCCGAGTCGGGGTAGACCCAGGGCATCGTCTCCAGGGCATAGTGGCTGCGGGTGGGCCGCACGCCGTCGATGATGGCGCGCACCGTCTCGACGATCAGGTCAAAGGTCGCCGCCGAGAGGTTGTCGGGGGAGGGGCCGTCCCACTGCTCGCCCCGCGACCCGGCGATGTTGACGCAGCAGCGCGCGCCGATGCGGTCGGCCAGGGCCAACTGCCCCTGGCAATACGCGATGGCCTGCCGGCGCGCCGCCTCGTCGGGGTTGATGGGGTTGCTCCAGGCGCCTACCTCGGCGATGACGATGTCGGCCTCCCGCGCCGCCCGGGCATAGGCGGCCACGGTGGCATCGTCGGCGTCCGCCTTGATCGGACAGCTGGCCGCGCGATAGCCTTGCGCGCGGGCCGCGGCAGCCCAGGCATCGGGATCCAGGTCGCGCGCGAATACCGGTCCACCAAGTCGCATAGGGATCAGCCTCCGTACGTCAGATGATCAACCGCAGAGGTCACAGAGAGCGCAGAGAGAACACAGAGGTGAGAGATGCGATAGGTGCCGAATGCGACGGCCCAGTGAATCACGCGGTCCGCCACGGCAGGGAGCCACGGTTACGCCGGATACCCCTACCAGGGCATCGCGAAGCAGCCGGTGAGGA
Organism: Anaerolineae bacterium; assembly: GCA_040768165.1. Lineage (GTDB taxonomy): Bacteria > Chloroflexota > Anaerolineae > UBA1429 > UBA1429 > DUUT01. The sequence continues at coordinate 183,834 of JAXGNH010000012.1, read as the reverse complement.
ACACTAACCGCCGGACTCCTCCGTCCCTTTGGTCGGCTCAGGCCAGCGTTTTCTCGCTCGCTCGAATACCTCATCCACGCTCTGTCCCTCGTAGAGGCGTCGGGAGATCTCTACATAGTCGGTAGGATCGCGATGCAAAAGCGCAAGGAATCGAAGCGCCGCTGCGGGCCCGAGCGCCCTGTTGAGAGCCTCAATACCCGTCACCCGAATTTCTGCATCATCTATCGTTCTCTTCTTACTCATCTGTTGTTGCCTGCCATACATAGTCCACTGGATTCATCACCCGGATGCTCAGAGAAAGCCGCTTGGCTTGCGCCACGAGTCGGTCATCGCAACTCAAGAACACATCAGCGTCGCAATGTAGCGCGCAGGCCAGGTGCAGTGCATCCTTAGCCGTGCAGCCCCCTCGAGCAGACAGCATCGCTGCCGTATCCCGAATGGATTCCGCCGGCCCGACGTGTACATGACAGAGGGCACCAAGTTCCAGAACCTGCTGCGCTCGTTCGGGGAACGGACGCAACACCGTCTCGTCTAGGTGCATGAATGACCAGACCAGTGCGATACGTCCCTGTTCGGCCTAGTCAAAGAGCACCTGGCACGCCAGCGCTTCCATTTGGATCCTGATCTGACTGGGATCATCGAAGCCACGTTGAAAACCATTATAGTCCAGGTAGACGATTTCCATCAGATCCTCGAACCTCCTGGATCGTCGAACCAATCTGCCAACCCCACCACGCGGTGGATTTCGTTCCGCGTCAGGGAAACGGCGTGAACCATGGAGCACGACATCATTCTATCGCCGGATCAGTTCCTCCAGCCAGGGAATCTGCTCCCGCTCGCGCCGCCAGAAGAGGTCCTCCCAGAGATAGTGCACCGCCAGCATGCGATAGTCGCCAAAGCGGTCGCGCAGGAGCGCCAGCAGCGTCTCTACAGGGACTAGCCCATCGTGGCAGCACCCACAGAAGAGGCGCGAATAGATGCGCTGCTCCCACGGCGAGATGTGGTTCAGCTCGTCGAGGCGGTGAAAGACGTCGAACAGGATGTACCACACCGAGGCGGGCCCCACGCCGTAGAGGCGCAGCAGCGCGGCGCGCTGTTCGTCTGCCGAGCGCCCCCGCAGGTCGAACTCGTCCACCTCGCCCCGCGCCAGGGCGGCGCTCACGCGCTTGATCGCCTTGGCGCGATAGCCCACCTTGAGGGCGCGCAGCTCCTCCTCCGCCACGTCGTCCATCGACTCAGGCGGCCACATGGCATACAGCTCGGCGCCGTCAAAGCGCAGCAGCGTGCCAAAGCGCTCGTACAGCGCCTGCATCATGTGGATGGAGCGCCGGATGACGGCGTTCTGCAGCACGATGGCCACGATGAGATAGTCGTACAGAGAGCCGAAATGGGCCGGCCGCATGCCGCGCCAGCGGGCGATCACCGGCCCGAGCTGCGGGTCGCCGGCGAACCGCCGGTCGAACGGCCCCAAGTCGAGGTCCAGGTTCAGGCGGTAGCGCAGCTCCTCTTGGAGGCTGGCGACAAGGGCGTCATCCAGCGCCCGCCGCGACCACACCGCCACCTCGATGGCCGGGTCGTTCACGTCGCCAGCGTTGGCAATGCGCAGCCCGAGGGGCTCGCCCCGCCAGAGGGCGGTCTGCCAGCGGACGCCCGGCTCCCACAGGTTGTCGCCGGAGGGAAAGTGGTCCGGCTTGTGGAGGGTGGCGTCAAAATGGAAGGGGGCACGCGGCACCAGCCGCAGCGTGCGCACGTGCGCGAGTTCCTCGGCCATCGCCTGGCTCTGCTCCCATCACCCCTCGCTAGAGGGGGGTCAGTGCCGTACGGGGGCGCAGTATAGACGATATGGGGGCGGAGGGCTATTGGCTGTTGGCCATTGGCCCTGCGTTGCTGTGTGGATCGCCCCTGTCCCCCGCTGGTTGACATGGAGGGGTGGCGCCAGCCATGAGCTAGTAGCCAAGAGCCGATAGCTCAGCAAACGTCAGCACTCGACGAGCCCGATCAGTTCGCCCAGCGCCGTAATCCGCTCCCCACCATAGTCGGGGTGGCGGCCCTGCATGTCGATGAGGACGGCGCGACAGCCCACGGCGCGGGCGCCGCCGATGTCGGTGTCCAGGCTGTCGCCCACAAAGAGGGCCTCCTCGGGCGCGCAGCCCACGGCATCCAGCGCCCGGGCAAAGATGCGCGGGTCGGGCTTGTCGATGCGCAGCTCGCCAGAGATGAGGATGGGGTCAAAGTGCTGCGCCAGGTCGAGGCGCGCCAACAGGTGTCGCACATAGGGCGGGTGGTCGAAGTTGGAGACCAGCGCCACCGCGTGGCGCTCGCGGAGGGCGCGCAGCGTGGGGACCACATCATCCGGCAGCGCCAGGTGCCGGTCCCAAGCGCTGATGCAGGCGTTCACACCCTGCAGCGCCATGTCCCGATCCTCGGGAAGGCCGTAGCTGCGAAAGAGGCGCAGCACCTTGCCGAGGAAGGGGGTCTCCTCCGTGTCCTCCTCCGGGCGCAGTGGGGTAATGAACTGCGCCTGCCAATCGGCGGCGAACGCCTCGTAGGGTGGGTCGGCGCCCAGCACGCGTAACGCGTCGAGGATGCCGTCCCAGGCCTCCCGCGTGCCTGCCTCGATGTCGCCATAGGCGATCACGGTGCCAAAGAGGTCAAAGAGTACGGCCTTGATCATGATCCCCTCCCTTTGGCGGCATTCTACCACAGCGAAACCCTCGCGTATACACCTCCTGGAGGTGTGTCCGGGTTGGACAGCGCGCCGCGTGGCGCCTATGATGGCGGCAGGTCACGCCGGTTGACACCAGTTACGCCGGTACCGTCGGCTGCCGCGTTTGCTGCCACGAGAGCCATCATCAGGAGTCGAACGCCATGCCCGGCCAACCGAACCTCGTCTTTATCCTGCCCGACCAGCTGCGCTACGACTTTCTCAGCTGCTATGGCGCCTCGTTCATCGAGACGCCGCACATCGACGCCCTGGCCGCCGAGGGGGTGCGCTATCAGCGCGCCTACTCTGCCCACCCCGTCTGCGTGCCGGCGCGCGTCTCCCTCATCAGTGGGCTGCACGCCTCGCACACCGGCGTGCTCGACAACGGCCAGTTCCTGCGCCCCGACTATGCCGCGTGCGGGCTGCGAACCTGGCCCGAGATCCTCAACGCCGCCGGCTACTATACCGCCGCTATCGGCAAGATGCATTTCTATCCCTGGGACCTGCGCCTCGGCTTTCAGTATCGTGCCATCGCCGAGGACAAGCGCTGGATCCACATCCGCGACGACTACTATCACTTTCTCCACGCCCGGGGGCTGCGCCGCTACCACGGCAACGAGCACGAGGGCTATTACGAGAACAGGGGCGCCATCATCAATCGCCTCCCCTGGGAGTGCTCGGTGGACCATTTCGTCGGGCAGGAGGCGTGTCGCTTTATCCGCGACCACGGCAAGGACGGCCCCTTTGCCATGATGGTGGGCTTTCCCGGCCCCCACTGCCCCTACGACCCCACCCCCGAGTACGCCACCTTTGATCCGGCGGACATGCCCAAGGCCGTCCCCGAGGCGCCGGGAGACACGCCCAAGCTGCGGGAGCAGAACGTGGCGGGCAACCGCGGCCCGTGGAACGGCGTGGACTATGCCGAGTTCACCGATGCCCACAAGGCCAAGATTCGCGCCCACTATGCCGGCCTGGTGAAGGCCATCGATGACGAGGTGGGCGACATCCTCGGCGCGCTGCGCGAGCAGGGGCTGCTGGAGAACACCATCATCGTGTTCGCCTCCGACCACGGCGACTATCTCGGGGACCACAACCTCATCGGCAAGGGGCACTTTTTCGAGGCCAGCTGCCACGTGCCGATGATCGTGCGACTTCCGGGACAAGCCGCCACGGTGCAGGACGACCTCGTGGAGTTGACGGACGTCACCGCCACGCTCCTCGGGCTGGCGGGCAGCGAGGTACCGGCGCACATGGACAGCAACCCCCTGCCGGGCCTGGGGCTGGCCACCACGCCGCGGGAGCGGATCGTGGGGCAGCTCGCCGGCGGCTGGAGCCTGTACGACGGCGAGTGGCGCCTGTCCAAGTACGCCACGGGTGAGGTGACACTATTCAACCTGGCGGAGGACCCCCAGGAGCAGTGCAACCGCGCCAACGACCCCGGCTGCCGGGAGCGCCTCGCCGCCATGGACGCCGAACTCACCCGCACCATCATGCACGGGATGCAAGAGGCGTTCTTTGACCGGCGCGTCTATGTCCGTGACCTCTCGCAAGACCCCTGGTTCGGTCGCGAGGGGTGGGTACGGCCGTACCCGCGCAAAGCACAGGACCGCTAGCGACCGCGGTCACCGCCACACGCTAGAACGGGTGCGCCCCCGGGGGGGGCGCACCCGTCGCTTTGAGGTGGTGCCGGTCATTCAGCAGCACGAGCTTGGCGCTCCCATCATAGACGTACAGCTCTGACACGGACGCCGCGCCCAACTGGAAGCGCCAGAAGGCGCTGGTGGGCACATCGAGCGCCAGGCAGAGGAGGGCGCGCAGACAGGCGCCATGGCCCACCAGGGCGATGGCGGCGTCGCGCGGCCGCGCCGTCAGTTCGCGCCACAGGTCCCCCACCCGCTCTAGCACGGATGCCATCGCCTCCCCGCCGGGCGGGGCCGTCACCCCCGGGTCCGACTGCCACCCCAGGTAGCGCTCCGGGGCGCTGCGACGTATCTCCTCATGGGTCAACCCCTCCCAGCGGCCAAAGCTGATCTCACGCAGGCGCTCGTCGGTCACGACGGGCGCCTCATGGTGCACCGCGACGGCGGCCGCCGTATCCAGCGCGCGCTGCAGGGGGGAGGAGCGTAACTCGATGAGGGCTTGTCCGCGCAGCCGCTCGGCCAGCGCGGCCACCTGGGCCTGGCCCACGTCGCTCAGGGGGGTGTCCGTGGCGCCCTGGTAGCGGTGCTCAGCGCTCCAGGGGGTCTCGCCGTGACGAAGGAGCAAGAGTCTCACGATATCAATTCCTCATGGCTGGATGGATGCCCCCCATCATGGCCGATGATGCGGATAAGAGCAAATGAGAAGGAGGGCAGCACGCCGCGCGACATTGTGATCGAATGCACGAATTTGACCTTTCGCGCCACTTTGTGCATAATATCACAAACCTGGCGACGTGATGGTCGCTGTGAGGGTCGCTGCCAGACGAGCGCCAACCGTCACCCGCCGGGTTCTCGTGAGAGCCGCGAGCGACGCTGACGATGTGGGGAGGTCACGTGGATACGAGCACCGCAACGACACGCAACACCGCGAACAGGCTCGTGGAGGTCGAGGAGATCCTCGCCCGTCGCGGGCGCACACCCACCGAGTTGATCGGTGTGCTGCAGGACATCCAGGAGCGCTGGCACTACCTGCCGGAGGACGCGCTGAACTATGTGGCCACCACCCTCGGCATGTCGGTCAACACCGTGTTCGGTGTGGCCACCTTCTACGCCCAGTTCTCCCTCGAGCCCAAGGGCAAGTACCTGGTGCGCATCTGCGACGGCACCGCCTGCCACGTCAAGGGCTCGACGCCCATCTATGAGGCCATGAAGAAAAAGCTCGACCTGCGCGACGGCCGTGTGACGACGGCCGACGGCCTCTTTACCCTCGAGACGGTGGCCTGCGTCGGCGCGTGCGGTATCGCGCCGGTGATGGTCATCAACGACCAGGTGCACTCGCAGCTCACCCCCGAAGCCGCCGAGATGATCATCGACACCCTGATGGCGCGCGAGCAGGACGGCGCCGAATCCAGCGATGAGGTAGAGCCGCGATGATAACCACCGTACCCATGCTGCAAGAGACGCGCGCCGCCTTGGCCGCCGCCCGAGAGCGGCAGCGCGTGCGCATCCTGGTGTGCACCGGCACCGGCTGCGCTGCCAACGGCGCCGCCGCCGTGTACGCCGCTCTCGAGGGGGCGATCAGCGCTCACGGCGGGGAAGTCGATATCGCCCGCAGCGGCGACCACGACGCGCAGAACGGCCACCACATGGTGAGCACCGGCTGCCGCGGCCTGTGCGCCGCCGGCCCACTGGTGCACATCGAGCCCTCCGGCGTGCTCTATACCCACGTGACACCCGACGACGCCGACGAGATCGTGGCGGCCACGCTGCGCGGCGAGGTGGTCCATCGCCTCGTGTATCGCGACCCCGCTACCGGCGAGGCGTACGACCACGCCGAGGAGTCGCCCTTCTACCGGCGACAGGTGCGGCAAGTGCTGGCGCACTGCGGCAACATGGATCCAGAGAGCATCGAGGAATACATCAGCTTGGGCGGCTATGCCGGGCTGGCCAAGGCGGTGAGCGAGATGACGCCGGAGCAGGTTTGCGAGCAGGTGCTGGCCAGCAAGCTGCGTGGCCGCGGCGGCGCCGGCTTTCCCGCCGGCCTCAAGTGGAACCTCACCCGCGTGCAGCCGGCCACCCCCAAATACGTGGTGTGCAACGGCGACGAGGGCGACCCCGGCGCCTTTATGAACCGCAGCCTCATGGAGGGCGACCCCCATCGCGTCCTCGAGGGGATGATGATCGCCGGTTATGCCATCGGCGCCAGCGAGGGGGTGTTCTATGTGCGCGCCGAGTACCCCCTGGCGGTGCGGCGCCTGCGGCTGGCCATCGCCGCGGCGGAAGAGATGGGGCTCCTGGGCGACGACATCCTGGGCTCCGGGTTCAGCTTCCACGCCCGCATCAAGGAGGGCGCCGGGGCATTCGTGTGCGGCGAGGAGACGGCGCTGCTCGCCTCGGCGGAGGGCAAGCGCGGCATGCCGCGCTCCAAGCCCCCCTACCCAGCATCGCAGGGGCTCTACGGCCAGCCGACGGTGATCAACAACGTCGAGACGCTGGGCAACGTGCCCGAGATCATCGTGCGCGGCGCCGAGTGGTTCCGCTCCCTGGGCACCGAGCGCAGCGCCGGCACCAAGACCTTTGCCCTCACCGGCAAGGTGGTCAACGCCGGCTTGGTCGAGATCCCCATGGGGTTCACGCTGCGCGACATGATCTTTGAGATCGGCGGCGGCGTCCCCAACGGCAAGCGCTTCAAGGCGGTGCAGATCGGCGGGCCCTCCGGCGGCTGCCTCCCCGAGAGCCAGCTCGACCTCCCGATGGACTATGACACGCTCCAGGCGGCAGGCGCCATGGTCGGCTCCGGCGGTCTCGTGGTGATCGACGAAGACAACTGCATCGTCGAGTTCGCCCGCTACTTTATGCAGTTCATCCAGAACGAGTCGTGCGGCAAGTGCGTCGCCTGTCGCGAGGGCACCAAGCAAATGCTAGCCCTCCTGCAAAAGATCGTCGACGGCCAGGGCACGCTGGACGACATCGCCCTGTTGGAGGAGTTGGGCAACGTCGTCAAGGACGCCTCGCTCTGCATGCTGGGCAAGACGGCGGCCAACCCCGTCCTCAGCACGTTGCGCTACTTCCGCGACGAGTACGAGGCTCACGTGCGCGACCGCGTCTGCCCCGCCCACGCCTGCCAGGCGTTCCGGCGGTTCACCATCAACCCGGACAAGTGTGTGGGCTGCTCGCGCTGCGCCAAGGCCTGCCCGGCCGGCGCCATCTCGGGCAAGGTCAAATCGCCGTTCGTCATCGACCAAGAGCAATGCGTGCGCTGTGGCGCCTGCGTCGAAGTGTGCCGCCTTGGCGCCGTGGAGGAAAACTAACCATGGCTGGATTCGTTACCATCGACGGCATCAAGGTTCCCATCAACGGCCAGCGCAACCTGCTCGAGATGGTGCGCGAGGTGGGGATCGACCTACCCACGTTCTGCTACCACTCGGAGCTGAGCGCCTACGGCGCCTGCCGTATGTGCGTCGTCGAGGACGCCCGCGGCGCGGTGATCGCCTCCTGCTCCACGACGCCCGCCGACGGCATGGCGATCCGCACCTCCACGCCGCGGCTGATGCACATCCGCCGCATGATGCTGGAGCTGATCCTCGCCAACCACGACCGCGAGTGCACCTCCTGCTCGCAGAACCTCCACTGCCGCCTGCAGGAGCTGTGCGCACGCTTTGGCGTTGACAAGGTGCGCTTCCCGGCGCGTCAGGAGCACGTACCCCTGGACCTGACGAGCACGGGGCTGGTGCGCGATCCGAACAAGTGCATCCTATGCGGCGACTGCGTGCGCATGTGCGCCGAGGTGCAGGGAATCGGCGCCATCGACATCGCCTATCGCGGCTCGCGAGCGCGCGTCACCCCGGCCTACAACCGCGGGCTGGGCGAGGGGAACTGTGTGAACTGCGGCCAGTGCGCCGCGGTGTGCCCCACGGCAGCCATCACGGTGCGCTCCGAGAGCGAGCCGGTATGGGCGGCGCTGCGCGACCCGCAAAAGCACGTGGTGGCGCAAGTGGCGCCGGCGGTGCGCGTGGCCATCGGCGAAGAGTTCGGCCTCCCCGCCGGCCAGGTATCCACCGGCAAGCTGGTGACCGCCATCCGCCGGCTCGGGTTCGACAAGGTGTTCGACACCTGCTTCACCGCCGACCTCACCACCGTCGAGGAGACCAACGAGTTCCTCGGCCGGCTGCACTCGGGCGGCCCGCTGCCCCTCTTTACTGTCTGCTGCCCGGCCTGGGTCAAGTGCGTGGAGCAGTACTATCCGCACCGCAAGCCGCAGCTCTCCTCGTGCCGCTCGCCGCAGCAGATGTTCGGCTCGATGCTCAAAGAGTACTATCCCGAAACCGAGCCGCTGGACGGCAAGGAGCTGTTCGTCGTCTCGATCATGCCCTGCACGGCGAAAAAGTTCGAGGCGCGCCGGCCCGAATTCGGCGATGGGCTGAAGGCCCATCGCTCGGGCCAAGCCATGGGCTTGGCCGGCGAGGACGGCGTGCGCGACGTGGACGCCGTGCTGACGACCCAGGAACTCGCCGCGATGCTGCGGGCGGCGGGCATCGCCTTCGCCGACCTGCGGGACGATGATTTCGACCAGCCCTTTGGCTTTGCCTCCGGCGCGGGGGTGATTTTTGGCCAGTCGGGCGGCGTGGCGACGGCCGTGGCGCGCGAGGCGGCGTTCATCGTCGACCAGCAGCGCCTCACGGACGTGCCCTTTGAGCCCGCCCCCGACCTGCCCGGCGTACGCCAGGCGGCAGTGACAGTGGGGGGGCGTGAGGTGCGGGTGGCCGTGGTGAGCGGCCTGGGCAACGCTCGCAATCTCATCGCCGCCCTGGATCGCGGCGATGTGGCGTACGACATCATCGAGGTGATGGCGTGCACCGACGGCTGCGTGGGCGGCGGCGGCCAGCCGACCCCCAACGCGTGCAAGGAGCGCTCCCTCCGCGCCCAGGGGCTGCGCTCGGCCGACGTGGCCAACGCCGTGCGACTGGCGGGAGAGAACACCCAGGTGCAGGAGCTGTATCGGCGCTGGCTGGTGAGCCCCAACAGCGAGACGGCGCACCACGTGCTGCACACCTCTTACGGCCACCGGCGTCGCGTGGGACCGCTGCCCGCGGAGGTGACCGTCGATCCGCAGGCCGTAGCGCACATCACCGTGTGCGTCGGCACCTCGTGCTACCTGCGCGGCGCCCGCGACGTGCTGCGGCGCTTTAGCGAAGAGATCGAGGCGCGCGGCCTGGAGGACGCGGTGGAACTCAAGGCCTCCTTCTGCCTGGAGCGCTGCGACCGCGGCCCGAACGTGGTGGTGAACGGCCAGGCGATCTCGCACGTTCGGGAGGAGCAGGTCCCCGAGCTGCTGACCCGCGCGCTGGAGGAAGCAAAGCGGATGCCGGCCGATCGGTAATCTGATAGACGCGAATCGATACCGTCCTGGTAGTTGGTGGCAGGTTACAGGTGCCAGGTTACATGCTTCAGGGTGGTACGCCGCTCCGGCCTGTAACTTGGAACCTGTAACCTGTCACTGCATCTAGCGCTCTATCAGCGGAATCAGCGTACCATTCCCCTCGCTGGCGTTCCCTCACGACTTGGGGTACCCTTGCGCCATCCCACCCATGAGAGAGGATACCCATGACGCGAATCCCGATCGCCATCGTCGGCTGTGGAGGGATGGGCGGCCGCCACCTCCGCGGCTTGAAGGAGTTGTACGACAGCGGCCAAAGCAATGTGGAACTCGTGGCGGCGTGCGACCTGCGCCGCGACAACGCCGAGGCGCTGGCCGACGACGCCGAGCGTCTGCTCGGGGCGCGCCCCCAGGTCTTTCAGGATATGGCCGCCATGGTGGCCGCCATCCCCGACCTTCAAGGGGTGGACATCACCACCGACTCGGGATCGCACCACACCGTGGCGTGCGCGGCATTCGACCTGGGGCTGAACGTGCTCTGTGAGAAGCCGTTGGGGCTCACCATGCGCGCCTGCAACCTTATCCTCGCGGCCCAGGAGCGCAGCGGCAAGCTGCTCAGCGTGGCGGAGAACTATCGCCGCGACCCCATGAGCCGCCTGATGCGCGCCCTCATCGACGCCGGCGCTATCGGCACCCCGACGATGCTGTTCGATATCAGCGCCAGCGGTGGGGATCGCATCATCATCCTTCCCTGGCGCCACGACCGCTACCGCGGCGGCATCGTGCTCGACGCCGGGGTGCACAACGCCGACATGATGCAGTATTTCGTCGGGCACGCCCAGGAGGTGTACGCCCGCACCCGTACCCTCGAGCCGGTGCGCTACCGCAGTGAGGGACGCACCAACCTCAGCGACTTCTATGATCGCTGGGCGGTCGAGATCCCCCCCTCCATCGAGGCGACGGCCGAGGACACCCTCGTGTCGATCCTCACCTTTGAGGGGGATGTGCTGGGGCAGTGGACCACCGTGTACGCCGCCCACGGCGAGGGGTTCGGGCGCATGGTGGTCTATGGCAGCGAGGGCTCGCTCCAGTTCGGCGGCGCCCGCAACGGCCGCCCCCTCACCCTCTGCCGCGACGACTGTGGCGTGGTCTCGGGGGACGACATCCTGAGCCTGGCCCCCGATTTCCGCCTCGACGCCCTCACGGCGCAGCTGTTCGGCGGGGAGCGCCTCGCCGCGTACGACCGCACCTTCCAGGAGGCGGATCGCAAGCTCTTGGCGTGGGAGTACCACGAGTTCGGCGATTGCGTCCTCACCGGCGCCACTCCCGAGGTGGACGGCCTCATGGGGCGCAAGGCGACGGCGCTGTGCTACGCCGCGTTCGAGTCGGCCACGCTGAACCGGCCCGTCACGCTGCAGGAGGTCGAGTCCGAGGCGACGGGGGCGTACGAGGCGGAGATCAACGCGCGGATTGGGCTGTAGGCGGCGGTCGGCTCTCAGCTGTTGGCGTCGGTCTCGAGCTGTTAGCCGTTGGCTCTTGGCTGCCGAGGGGCTTGGAGAGTAAGCACTAGCGCTGGCGGGACATCCCGCCAGCGCTAGTGCCAAGAGCCAATGGCCAACAGCTCGAGACCGAGTGCGGGCGGCCTCACCGCCCCCAGTGGGGTGCCTGCTCCAGCGCCTCGCTCTGGGTGATGTTCAGCCGCTCCCCCGTGACGAGGTCGAGGGTAAAGATGTCCCACCCCTTGTCGCGGTTGGAGTAAAAGGCGATATGGCGGCCGCCGGGGGCAAAGGAGGCGCCATGGTCGTCGGCGTAGACGTCCTGGCTCAGGTTGCGCAGCTCTGAGCCATCGAAGCGCGCCATAAAGACCTCCATGTTGCCGTCGCGATAGCTCTCCCACGCCAGGTAGGCGCCGTCGGGCGACCATACCGGCGATTGGTCGGTGGCGGCCTCGTTGGTAAAGCGCGTCTGCTCCGAGCCGTCGGCGTTCATGACATAGATCTCGAGGTTGCTGTCGCGGTTGGAGACAAAGGCAATGCGGCCGCCATCCGGCGACCAGGAGGGGGAATAGTCGGCGGCGGGATCCTCCGTCAGGCGGCGCACGTTGGAGCCGTCGGCCCGCATGACGTGGATCTCCCAGTTCCCCTCACGGAAGGAGGCAAAGGCGATCTGACGGCCGTCGGGCGACCAGCAGGGGGTCCAGTCATCGGCCGCGTTGTTGCTGAGGTTGCGCGGATCCGAGCCGTCGGCGTTCATGACATAGATCTCGCGGTTGCCGTCGCGTTCCGACACAAAAGCGATCCGCCGGCCGTCGGGCGACCACACCGGAAGGACGTCGTCGTGCGGCCCCTCGGCGAGAAGCGTGGCTTCGCTTCCGTCGGCGTTCATCACCCAGATGTCCCAGGGGTCGTCGCGCGTGGCGCGGGCAGCATAGAGGATGCGTCCCTGGGGCGTGGCCGCGCCGGAGGAGACGAGATCGAGGGTCGGCGTACCCGCCGGGTCGACGGTAGGCGTGGGCGCGCCGGCCGTCCAGATGGAGCCGGACTCGCGCGAACGCCACACGTAGCCGATCAACACGACCATCCCCACGGCGACCACCCAGAGCATGATACCGAACCAGTCGACCGGCTTGTGGCGCTCGGCCGTCCGCACGCGGATGCGCGCCCGGCGATAACGCTTCACCTCGCGTACGGTGGCCTGTAGGGGTTTGTGCTCGATGAGCCAGCGGCGGTAGAGGTCGGTGCGAGTGCGATAGGTCTCGCCCCCCAGCCGCTCGAGCACGCCCTCGGACTCGAGTTCGTGCAGCGCCTCGTCTACGTGCTCGGGCGGGATCATTACGCGCACCTGGCCAAAGTAGGTCACGATGTCGCGGGCCGAAGGGACCCCGTGCTTGCCCCGCAGCTCGGCGATGGCGCATAGCACCAGCTTGGCAGCGGGGCTGCTGCGCTCCCAGAGCAGCTGGAAGTAGGGCACCCCCGCCGCCTGCACCTTGTCCAGCACCTGGTCGACCTCGGGCCGGCCGACCCACCCGAAGCTGGCGCGCTCCTCAAAGAGGACGTAGCCAAAGAGCTGCAAAAAGTAGGGATGCCCGCCGGCGAGGCGATGGACGTGGTGCACCGCCTCGTAGCTATAGGCGATGGTGCCGCGCACCGGCACCATCAGCAGGTCCTCCGCCTCTTCCTCGCGGAGCGGCCCGAGGATGATCTCGTTCTCGCGCAGCGGGCCGAGGGCGCCCCCCGGAGGCGAGGCCGGGCTGCCGTTCACCATCAGGATGACGGCCAGCCTGCCGTCGTCGGCCAGCAGGCGGCGCAAGAGTTCGATCCCCGCCTTTGCCGGAGGCTGCGAAAGGAGCGTCGCCGCGGGCAGCGCGTCGATGCACACCACGCGCACCAGCTCATCGGGGTCGTCGGGGAAAGCGCGCAACACCTCGGCCATGGCGGCCTCGGGATGCCGCAAAAAGTCTACCCGGCCCAATATCGGCTGCTCGACGGCGCGGGCCAGCGCCACGGCGATCTGCCACAGCAGTTCGCCCATGGAGGCCGGCAGCGACCAATTGAGCACCTCGCCTGTCTGAGGATCGGGCACCGAGAGGTCGATGTGGTGCACGCGATAGCGATCGCCGAGGCGACCGGGGAGCTGGTTCGCGAACGATGTCTTGCCGATGCGGGGTTGACCGAACACGAACACGAGGCGCTCGCCGTCCAGCAGGAGGTGGCCCAACTGGACGAGTTCCCGATCGCGCCCGAAAAAGAGGTCCTGATCGGTGAGGGGCCGGTCGACGATGTGGGGGTTTCTCACCGTGGCGGTCGCGCTCCTAGCCCTGATAGAGGATGCGGCCGCAACCCTCACAGGTAACGACCTGGTTGCCGGATTGGATCACCTGTGCCTTGCTGCTGGGTTGCGTCACCCGGCACGTCTGGCACACGCGATCCCGGAGCGGCGACAGGGCTTGGCCACCCTTCTTTGCCCTGAGTTCATCATAGAGGCGCAACACGGCGGGGTCGAGCCGTTCGCGGAGCCGGGCGCGCTCCTCCTGGAGTACCCTGAGCCGGGCCCTCAGTTCGCGGTAGCTGGCGACCAGCATGCCCCGCTCACGCGTCCAGCCCTCCTCAAAGGCCCGAAGCTCCGCGGCATCGCGCTCAGCGGCCTCTGACAGCTCGTCCACCCGCGCCATCGCCTCGAGGACCGTATCCTCCAGGGACGAGGCGCGCCGCCGTAGCGAGGCGAGGTCCTGGTGGAGGCCCTCGAGTTCCTTGGGCGAGGAGACGCGCCCGCTATAGAGGGCCTCCTCGGTCTCGCGGGCCCGCTGCTGGAAGGAGGTGAACTCGAGTTCACCATCGCGCAGCGCCTGCCGCGTGGTAGCCAGTTCATCGGCCAGCGCCTGGTGGGAGCGGCGACGCTCCTCCAGGGGGGACTGGTCGCCGAGTTGCGCGCTCACGGCCTGATACCGATGGGCCTTGTCGTCCCACTCTTGGTCGATGCTCTGGAGGTCCTGGAGTATATCGGTGAGACTCATACCGGCGCCTCCCACCCGTTGCACATGCGCCGAGTATAGCACACGGCGGGGCGAGGACCAAGTACACGGGCGATGTGTTGTGGGTTGTGGGTTGTTCCAGGTTGCAGGTTACGGGCTACAGAGGGACCGCTCACGGTGGTCTGTAACCTGCAACCTGGAACCGCTTCAACGCGCACCTTTCAGAACCCCCTCCGGCCTGCGTGATTGACACCCCTCCCCCCGACCGTATAATCCCCTGTACCCTTGGGAAACACAGGCCAACCGTGAACCACCCTTCCCGTCGCCCACTCCCACAATGGCTGGACATCGCCCTGATCACCGCCCTGGCGGCCGCGCTGCGCCTGGTCGCTATCGGCCATCTGCCCCCCGGCCTCTATCGCGACGAGGCATTCAACGGGCTCGACGCCCTGGGGGTGCTCGGTGGGCGATTTCCCCTCTTTTTCGAGGCGAACAACGGCCGCGAGCCGCTCTTTATCTACCTGGCGGCGGCCGCCATCGGGCTGTTGGGGCGCACGCCCGGCGCGCTGCGGCTGGTCTCCGCCGTGGCGGGGAGTCTTACGGTGCCGGCGACGTTCGCCATGGCCCGCGTCTGGTTCGACCGCCGCACCGCGGTGTTGGCCGCGCTTCTGTGCGCCACCACTATCTGGACGGTGAACCTGAGCCGCATCGCCTTTCGCGCCGTGCTGCTACCGCCCCTGACGGCCGCCGCGCTCGCATTGCTGTGGATCGGCCTCACGCGCCGCCGGCCGGCACACCTCGTGTGGGCGGGCGCCCTCCTGGGGCTGACGGCCTACACCTACCTGGCGGCGCGCATGGCGCCGGTGGCCGTGGCGCTCATCGCCGTCTATGCCCTGGCCTGGCACCGCCAGGCCCTTTGGCCGGCGGGATGGGGCGTGGTGGCCCTCTTTGCCGCGCTGGTGGCCGCGCCGCTGGTCGCGTACCTCCTCGTGCAGGACGGCGACCTCCTGCAACGCACCGGCCAGGTGAGCATCCTGAACCCGGCCATCAGCGGCGGCGACCCGTGGGGCACCCTCGCCCGCCACACCTGGCGTACGGCCCTGGGGTTCGTGGCGCGCGGCGATTTCATCCCGCGCCACAACGTGCCGCTGCGCCCCGTCTTTGCGCCCCCCGCGGCCGTCGCCTTTGTCGCGGGGCTGGGCATTGCGTTGTGGCGGGCGCGCCGCGCCCCCGCCTATGGTGCGGCGCTCATCTGGTTGGGCGTCATGCTGCTGCCCACCATCCTGGCGGAGGACGCGCCCCACATGCTGCGCGCCTCGGGGGTGCTGCCGGTGCTCTTGGTCTTTCCCGCGCTGGGGTTGGCGGCGTTGTGGCGCGCTATCGCGGGACGGGGACATGCCGTCCTGGCGACGCTGGCGGTGGCGGCCCTGGTGGGCGGGGGCGCCGCGGCGGACCTGGTCGCCTATGGCCGGCACGTGCGCGGCGAGGCGGCCTCCTATCAGTTCGAGGCGGGCGCGACGGAACTCGCCGCCGAGATCAACCGTTTCCTGGGTGCGGGCTGGGACGGCGCGGGACTGGCGGCGCGCTCGCGGGAGCCCCAGGAGGGGCGGCGGGTATACCTGGCGCCGCGGCTGTGGGACAACTGGCCCTCTGTGCGCTACCTCTGCCCGGCCTCGGAGGCGCTGCGCGTCCTGCCCGATGTGCAGGCGCCGGGGCCGACGGATCAGGTGATGGTGGCGCTGTGGCCCTATGAGGACGCGGGCGATGTGCTGGCGCTGCTGCCGCCCGAACGCGTCGTCCGTGTGCGCGAGGGCGCCAGCGAGCGGGGCGACCTGGAGACGGAGAGTCGCCTGCTGTACGTGTCCTGGCAGACCGCCCCCAAGAGCACCGCGCCCTTTAACGTGCACATCGCCTGGGAGGAGGGGATCGCGCTGACGGGCTACCGCCTGGACACCACGCACCCCGAGAGGCTCGTGGTGGACCTGTACTGGCAGGCGGAAGCGCCCACGGCCGAGAGCTATACCGTGTTCACCCACGCCCTGTGCGGCGAGACGGTCGTTGGCCAGCACGACGGCCTGCCGGCGACCGGCCGCTACACCACGGATCGTTGGCGCCTGGGCGATGTCATCGAGGACCGCCACATCATCCCCCTCGCGGCGCCCTATGACCGCTCGGCGTGTCGCGTATTTGCCGGGCTGTACCGGCTGGATACCATGGAGAGGCTCGAGATCGTTACCCAGGAGGGTGCGTCCACGGGAGCCACCTCCATCGCCTTGCAGTAGGTAGGACCAGGCACAACAAAGGAGAGGACCGGATGGCTTGTCGACGTCGCACCCACCACCACTTGATGCCGGCCATCATCACCGTCATGCTCCTCGTCGCGCAGGCGCTCGCGCCGCTGCCGGCGGCGGCGCAATGCCCCGATACGCCCCTGCTGAACGCTACCTTTGAGGACGGCTACTCGGAGCGCGGCGCGGGAGAGGTCTCGGTGGCCAACGGCTGGCATCCCTTCTGGCAGACCGGCCCCTTCCAGGAGGACGGCCGCAACCTGCGCCCCGAGTACAAGCCCGAGGACGCCTCGCGCTTTGGCACGCGCCGCGTGCACAGCGGCAACTTTTCGCAGAAATGGTTCAACACCTTTGGCACGCACAACGCGGGGATCTACCAGCAGGTGGGTGTGCCCGCGGGGAGCGTCGTCACCTTTAGCGCCTACGGGCAGGCGTGGAGTTCGGACGACAGCAACCCCGATGCCACCAAAGGGGGCTGGTACGCCCTCTACGTGGGCATCGACCCCACGGGCGGGACGGACTGGACCTCGCCCAACATCGTCTGGTCGGAGCCGAGCCGTGTGCTGAACGAGTGGGCGCAGATCTCGGTCACCACCCAGGCCCAGGCGGGCGCCGTGACGGTGTACGTTCGCGGCTATGCCGAGTTCCGTACCAAGCACAACGACGCCTATGTCGATGACGCTTGCCTGACGTACGTGGCGCCGACGCCGCGGCCGACGGACACGCCGCGCCCAACGGATACGCCCACCATCACGCCGATCCCGGCCAACACCCCTACGCCGGCCGACACCCCCACCCCCGAGCCATCGCCCACGCCCGAGGCGACGCCTACCCCCGAGACGGGGGCGATCCGCTTCCTGTCCTATGAGGACGCCAACGGCAACGGCGTGCGCGACGACGGCGAGTCGCTCGTGGGGCGGGCGGGGTACCAGATCCGCGATGCGACGGGGACGCCCATCGAAGCGTTCGTCACGGGCGAGACGGGCGAACCCACCACCCTGAACGTGGCGCAGGGGGACTATTCCGTCGAGACGTGGTCCCTGCCGGGCTGGGAGGTGACCTCACCGGACCCGGTGGCGGTAACGGTGGGCGCAGGCGAGACGGTGGAGGTCTCCTTTGGCCTGCGCTGGGCGCCCACGGCGACTCCGGCGCCGACCGACGCGCCCCCTGAGCCAACGGACGCACCGCCGGCGGCGCAGGAGGCCGCCCCAACCGACGCGCCGCGGCCGACCGACGCGGTGCGACCGTCGCCTACGCCCGCCCCCGCGGGGCGCTCAGGGCCGAGCGGCTATGCCGGCGTCCTCGTGGCGTTGGCCGCCATCGGCATCGTGGCGTTGATGCGCGTGTTGCGCTCAAGGGACTAGGCATACCATGACACCGGGCATAGCGCGGGCCGTCGTTGGCCGCAGGGCGGGGCCCGGCGCCTCTGCGACGGCGTTGGCCCGCCGGGCGCGGCGCGACCCCTACCTGCTCCTGGCCCTGGGGCTGGCGCTGGCCGCCGCGCTGCCGGCGCTGGTGGGCCCGGGGATCGTGGCCACGCGCGCCGGCGGGGACTCGCCCTTTCTCGTGCAGCGCGTGCAGCAGCTGTCGACGGTCCTGCGGGCGGGGCATTTCCCGGCGCGCTGGATGCCCGACGCCGCCCACGGGCTGGGCTACCCCTTCTTTCACTTCTATGCCGCGCTCCCCTACTACCTGGCGTCCCTCCTGGATATGGCCGGCGCCGGCGTGCTGTGGGGCATCAAGCTCACCCAGGGGCTCGGCTTTCTGCTGGCGGCGCTGGCCGCCTACCGCCTGGCCCGAGAACTGGACGCCCCCCCTGCCGGCGCCCTGCTCGCCTCGGCGGCGTACACCTTTGCGCCCTTTCACCTGGTGAACGTGTACGTGCGGGGCGACTCCCTCTCCGAGTTCTGGGCGATGGCGCTCTTTCCCGCCATCCTCTGGGCTCTAATGCGGCTCGGGCGCGGAGTCACGCCGGGGCGGGTGGCCGCGTTGGCGGCGAGCTATGGCGCCCTGGCGCTGTGCCACAACATCTCGGCGCTGCTGTTCAGCCCGTTGGTGGGCGCCTGGCTGCTCGCCGCCGCCCTGCAGCGTCGCCGCGAAGCGCCGCCGTCCCGGCGGCAGGGGTGGTCGGGTCACGTGAGTCAAGGTCCCTCGCATACGCTCGGGACGACAGAGGAGGATGGCGCGTCGAGCCGGAGCGCCGCCGTCCCGGCGGCAGGGGTGCCCGCTTCACCTGAGACAAGGTCCCGCGCCATGGCATGTCGCCCTACGCTCGGGACGACGGCGGGGGCGTCGCCAAAGCGCCTACTCCCTCTCCCGGTACTCCGGGGGAGGGTCGGGGAGGGGGCCTCCTCCGCAGCAGCCCTCGGGGAACCGGGCGGGGCCGTACGGCTGCTCCTGGCCGGGGGCGGCGCCCTGCTGCTGGGCCTGCTCATCTCCGCCTGGTTCTGGGCGCCGGCGCTGCGCGACCAGCCCCTCGTGCAGCTCCAGGATCAAACTACCGGCTACTTTCACTATTCCGGGCACTTTCGTGCCGCGGACCTGGTCCAGCCGCGCGCCATCCACGACTATGCCATCACAGGCGAGCGCGACCCATTCAGCGCCGGACTTGCGCAGGTAGCCGTCGCCGCCCTGGGGCTGGTCGTCCTGGGCGTGAGCGCCGCGCGGCGTCGGCGCATCGATGCCATGGCGGCCATGGTCGTGCTGACGGCGGGCGTCGCCACCTGGCTCATCACCCCCTCCTCCACCTGGGTATGGGATCACCTGCCGCTCCTCCCGTACGCCCAGTTCCCCTGGCGGCTGCTGTCGGTGCAGGCGCTGGGCCTGGCGCTGCTGACATCCTACGCGCCGCGGGCGCTCCAAGGCCGCGGCGCGACGGTGACCGCCCTGCTCCTGAGCATCGCCCTCGCCGTGGCGGGGCTGGCCGGGTTGCGGGTGGATCGCCTGCCGCTGCGCGCCTGGGACGTGACCGTCGATCGGCTCATGGCCTACGAGAGCCAGGGCGGGAACCTGGGCACGACGGTGCGCCACGAATACCTGCCGGCGACGATGGTGCCCCGACCGTACACCTCGGCGCGCCAACTGGGCAGCGAGCACGCCAGGCCCCTGGCGCTGAGTGGCGCGCTGCGCCGCGCCGACCTCATCGCGCGCGGGCCGACGCACCAGGCGTGGGATCTCGACCTGGAGGCGCCGTCACTGCTCGCCTTCCACCTGACGGCGTTCCCCGGGTGGCGCGCCACGGTGGACGGCGCCCCGCAACCCGTGGAGTCGGTCTACGGATTGGGGCTGGTGGGGGTGCGGCTCGACGCGGGCCAGCACGAGGTGCGCCTGACGTTCGGCGCCACGCGCTTTCAGCGGGCGGTGGAATGGGCCTCGGCGGCGGGGCTCGTGGCGCTCCTCGG
Source organism: Anaerolineae bacterium (assembly GCA_040768165.1). Taxonomy (GTDB): domain Bacteria; phylum Chloroflexota; class Anaerolineae; order UBA1429; family UBA1429; genus DUUT01. The sequence goes on along the minus strand of JAXGNH010000012.1, from coordinate 163,953 downwards.
CCTAGTGCTCTATTCCTGCCGCGCGTCGCGGAAGAGTCGTCGGCGCGCGCTGGCGGTCGCCGGGATCGCGGCGCTGGCGACCGCCTGGCTCGTGGTAGCGCCGCAGCGCCAGCCGGTGGACATCTGGGAGGGGCCGCTGGTGGCCGATTGGGATCGCGCGCCCTACCTGCACCACGAGCCCGAGGGGGTATGGTTCGGGGAGCTGGGGCTGGTGGGCTATGACTATGGCGCCCTGGTCCCGCGGGCGGGGCACATGATCCCCGTCACGTTGACGTGGGAGGGGGCGGCGGAGGGCGCCCGCGCGCGCCTGGAACTCGTGTCCCTCACGGCGCACCTGTTCGAGCCGGCGCCCGTATGGTCTACCCTCGAGACGCCCATCGAGCCACCCTGGACCAGCGTCGGCCTGCCCCTGCCGGCGGACCTACCCCCCGGGGAGTATACGCTGCGCCTCACGGTGCTCGATGAGGACGGGCCGGTGGGGCCGCGCACCGCCTCTGGGACCGGCATTGGCGGCCTGACCCTCATGCCGGTGCACATCCTGATGGGCCGCCCGGCGGACGCTGACGCGCCGGCGCTGGGCTCCTATGGCCCGTCGGAGCAGCCCCCCGTCGTGGCCCTCGTGGGCGCCCAGGCGCGCCCCGCCGGCGAGGGGCTCGTGGAGGCGACGCTCACGTGGCGCTGCGAGCGCCAGGCGCCGCTGAACTATTACCTGTCGCTGCGCGTCCTGGACGCCGACGGCGCCCAGATCGCCTCGCGCGACCTCCCGCCCCTGCTGGGCGGGTACCCCACGTCCCTCTGGCGCCCGGGCGAAGAGATCACTGATCGCGTGCTCGTGCCCCTGCCCGCCGACGCCCCCTCGCAGGAGGCCTACGGCCTCGAGGTGGTGCTGTACGATCGCATGACGCTCGGGGGCGTGGGTTCGGTGCGCGTGCCGTAGGGGCACTGCGCAGAGCGCGCCTGCCGCCGGGACGGCGGCGCTCCGCTATGGCGCGACGACGATCTCGCCCACGCGAAACTGGATCCCCTGACCATCCCGCACCAGGCGCTCGTCCAGCACCTGCAGGGGCGCCAGGGTAAAGGCGTCATAGACGGTCACGGTAACATCCGCCGGGCCGGCGGGCGCGTCGGGCGCCAGGCGAAGAGCGTGGGCGTCCTCCACCACCCAGCCACGCACCCATTTGAGGGTCGGGATGGCGCCCATGGCGGGGGTGCCGTCCACCTTTTGCTCCCACCCCAGGTCGGGGCGCGCCAGGCCCACGGAGACGGAATCATCCACCGTGAGCGGGCGTAGCGCCAGGAAGCGGGGGCGCAGCCAGACGTCGTCCCCCGGGCGCGCCGCGTCCGGCAGGCGCGCCGCGTCCGCCTGAACCAGCCCGACGAACGCCATCTCGCCACCCAAGGGCACATAGCGCTCCCCCGCCCGCGGAGACCGCAGTCCCACGCCGTCCGCGGGCAGATGCCACGCCCCCAGCGCTGGAACGCGCGCGCCGTCGGCGCCCATCAGTTCGACGCGCAGCGCCTGGCCGTCGGCGAAGGGAAGGTCGAGGGCCACCGTCGCCGCACTCCCCGGCGCCAGGGCGGGCAGGGCCGCCTGCGCCACTACCTCCTCGCCGCGCAGAGCGCGCACCGTCGCCGCCTCAGTGGACGGCCGCCAGGGCCCGCGAGCCGATGGCGCCGCCCTGTCGTGCCGCCAGTGCAGGTAGACGCGCCCCTGGCCCGGCACGCCGGCGTCATAGTCGACGCCCACCAGGCGCAGCCCGCCGGCAAGGGCGCGGTCCAGGGGGTGCAGCGTAGCGGGGGGCGCGTCGGCGGGGCGCACCGTCACGCCCGCCAGCGCCGCGTGGTCGACCCCGTCGGCAACCAGCCGCGTCCAGCCGCCATCGACGGGGTAGTAGAACCCGGCGATGAGGCGGTGCTCACCGGGCGGCGTGTGCAGCAGCAGGGGAAAGCGATAGGCGTCGACGCGCACCTCGCCCGGCAGGTAGCGCGTCGTCGGGTGCGGGAGGTCCCCCTGCCCCACTACCCCCTGGGGACCGAGGAGCTGGGCAAAGGCGGTATAGTCGCGGGTCGGCGCCCGCCGCACACGCCAAAACACCTCCAACTCCACCGCGTCGCCGGGCGAGACGGCGTCCGCCGCCAGGCGATACCCCAAGAGCGCCAACTCGTCACCAAAAGCGACTTCGTGGCGGATCGCCCCCTCGGGTAGTTCCGTCGGCGACCCACCCTCCGAGCCATCCGCCACCAGCCAGGCACCCTGGAAGGGGATCCAGCGATAGTCCGCATGCTCGAAAGCGTGGAAGCGGTTGGTCACCAGCACGGAGTGCTCGTCCAGCGCCTCGCCGATGCGGCGCAGCCAGACGGCCTCATTGGGCGTCGCCCCCTCGGGGTAGACGTACGTCACCTCCACGTCGGGCCGCAGCCCCTCGACACGCTGCAGGTACCAGAGGGGCGTGGCGCGGTGCCAGTTCGCCAGGATGAGGGCGTCCTCGGGGGCCGCCTCCAACAGGGCGACGGCGTCGTCGCGCGTCGACGTGTCGGCGCGCAGGGCGCGCATGCTGGGGAGGTTGCGCGCCCCGACGGCGACCACCGCCACCGCCAGCAGAGCGATGACCCCCGCCCGCAGCGCCCGCAGCCGTCCTCGAGCGGGCAGGAGGCCGACGCCCAGCCCCAGGAGGAAGGTCAGCGCCACGTAGGAGGGGATGAGGTACTCGACCGTCTGTGGGGCGCGGTAGGTGATGGCCGACAGCGTGTTGACGAGCCAGACGCCGCCCAAGAGGAGGAGGGCGCGCCACCGCCGAGCCGCCACGAGCGCGGCGGACGCCGCGGCGGCCACGAGCAGCACGGGCCCGAACTGCAGCCGCAGGATCTGCGCGCCGACGCGCCCGCGAGCGGCCAGCTCCGCCGCCGACCGGAAATAGAGCATGTCGCCGCGGAAACCCGTCGCCAGGGCGTGCTCGAAGAAGTCGTCCAGGGTGCGGATCGGCTCGGGGTCAAAGGGAGCGCCCATGGCGCTGCGCAGCGGCAGGTAGGCGAGCACGAGAAAGGTGGCGCCCATGGCGCCGGCGGCCGGCAGCCACTCCCGCGGCCGCAGGATAAGGCGAGCGTCCGTCGCCACGACGTAGGCTAGGAGGGGGAGCGCCAGCAGCCCGAGGGAGCTGTGGTGCCCCACGCCGAACCCGAAGGCCGCCGCGGCGAGGGCGAGGTCGCGGCGCCGTCGCGTGCGCCCCCAACGCAGCAGCAGCGCCAGAGAGAGGGCCGCAAAGAGAGCCGTGAGGCTGCGGATGTTGGCCGTGGTGGACTGGACCCAGAAGGTGGCGCCGAGGCCCAGCGCGCCGGCGGCAATGAGCGCCGCCGCGATCGAGCCCGTCTCGCGGCGCACGCCCCGCGCCAGCACCGCCAGTGTGAGGGCGCCGCAGGCGGCGGCAAAGGCGTTCACGCGCCAGGCGGCGTCGCCCAGCGGCAGCAGCGTAAAGGCGTGGGCCAACAGGGTATAGAGGGGATAGCCGGGGGGATGGGCGATGCCCAGCACCGCTCCCACGAGCTGGAACTCGCCGGCGTCGGCGGGCAGCACCGATGGCGCCAGCGTGGCGGCATAGAGGACCAGGGCGCCCACCAGGACGGCGACCTCTGTCACTCCCTCTCCCTGTACTCGGGGAGAACCCCAATGCCCTGGGGCGAGGGTTGGGGGTGAGGGGGCCGCCACGTTCCAGACGATGAGCGCTACAGCCGCCGCCAGCGCCACGCCGGCCGCCGCCGAACCCGCCGCGCTCGGCCAGCCGACGTACGCCCCGAGGAGGGCGAGGGGGAGCGGGTCCCACCGTACCGCCAGTACCAGGCGGATGGCCAGCCACCCGAGGGCCAAGCCGGCCAGCACCACAGCGGCCAACGCCCAGGCGGGCCAGGGCTGGGTGGATGTCTCGGCGGCCACGCGCCCCAGGTAGAGCCCCACGATGAGCGTCAAGATGGGGATGCGTGGGTTGGCGCGCCAGCTCGCGGGGATCACGGTGGGCATCGTCCTCTCGTCGGGGGTATCGTCGGCGGGGACATTGTAGCCGCGCGAGGCAGGAGGCCCAAACGGCGCGCCTCCATGCACTACACTGCGTGCATGTGCATAGACCGGCGCCCCGATCTGCGCAATCCGCGTACCGTCATCGCCCCGCCACGTCGTGGTAGGCCTGGAGAGTCTCCCGGGCGGCGCGCTCCCACGAGAACTGCGCGGCGTGGCGCAGCCCCGCGCGAGAGAGTTGCGCTCGACGACGGCCGTCGGTGGCCAGCGTCACCAGCGCCTCGGCGAGGGCCTCTATGTCGTGCCCCGGCACGGCGATGCCGCCCGGCCCCACCACCTCCTCCAGCGAACTCCCCTGCCCGACGATGGCGGGGGTACCGCAAGAGATCGCCTCGAGGGGCGGCAGGCCGAACCCCTCGTAGCGCGAGGGAAAGACGAACGCCAGCGCCCCGGCATAGAGCGCCGGCTTGTCCTCCTCGGCCACGTGGCCCAGAAACTGGACGACGTCCTCGATGCCGAGTTCGCGCACGATGCGCCGCGGGTCGGGTGTGAAGGGGGTATCGCGCTCGGGCAGCCGCCCGGCCACCACGAGCCGCGCGCCCTCCAGCAGAAACCGCGCGCGCACCATGGCGCGCAACAGGGCGGGGACGTTCTTGCGCCGGTCAAAGCCGCCCAGGTAGAGGATGTAGCGCGATGGCAGCGCCAGCCGCTCGATGACGGGGCGACACTCGGCCGGCGTCTGGGGACGGTAGCGCGGGTGGGCGGCCAGGTAAATGACGCGTATCCTCTCCGCCGGTACGCCCAGCACCCGCTCGATGTCGCGCGCCGAGGCGTGCGAATCGGTGAGCACCAGCGCGGCGCGGCGCGTCCCGGCCGACGCCAGGCGCATGTACAGGCGCACCAGCGCCGTGCCGCGGTACTCGGGAAGGACGATGGGGATCAGGTCGTGCACTGTGACCACCACCGGCGCCGGGGCGCGCAGCGGCGGCGCCAAGTAGGGCACGTGGGCCAGGTCGGCGCCCAGGCGCCGGCAGGCGCGTGGGAAGGCGGCCTGCTCGAACCACACCTTGGCGAGGTTACCACTGAGCCTATCCAGGGGTGTGGGCGCCCGGTGGACGCCCCACGGGAGCGCGTCTGCCGGCGCGTCGAGCCTGCCGGGCAGCACCAGGTCAAAGGCGTCGTCGGGGGCCAGGCGCGCCATCTCGGGGAGCAGCGCCATGAGGTACTGGCCGCTGCCGGTGGTATCCATCCCCCAGAAAGCGCCGTTGATGGCGATACGCATCGTTCAGTCCCAGCCCATGAGCCGGGCGATGTTCTCGCCGAGGATGAGGCGCTGCTGTTCGGCGCTCAGCCGCGCGTAGGCCACCTTGCCGATGAGGAAGCGAGGGTCCAGCCAGGGGTTGTCGGTGCCAAAGAGGATGCGCTCGGCACCGACCTCGGCCACCATCGCCTCGAGTTCGGCGCGGGTCAGGGTCGAGCCGCAGATGTCGAGGTAGACGTTGGGGTGCGCTAGAGCCACCGCCGTCGCCTCGCGCGGGATGTCGCCCCCGACGCAATCACCCATCTGCGATGGGATGACCGTCCAGCAGGGAGTCAGGCGGTCGGCGCCGGCGACCTCTTGGCGCAACAGGGCGTTGGCGTAGGCGGGATCGTACCCCGCGCCGAGGGAGTGGCGCACCAGGGCGCGGCCAATGCCGAGCGCATCCATGGCGGCGAGCAGCTCACCGGCGTGGCGGTAGGTCGGGCCGCCGTCGGCCCAGCTCCCCAGGATGCAGTTGGCGTCGTAGCGCCTCATCTCCATGCCGTGCACCCCCATCCGGTGTCCACCGAGCGAGAGTGTGCACGCGGCGCGGGCGCGTGTCAAGCGACGACACACGGCGGGTTGTGCGTTATGGGTTGTGGGTTCGCGGACGGTCACAGGTCGCAGGTTTCAGGTAACAGGCTCGTGCGTGTGATCGTTCTTGTGTCTGTAACCTGCCACCTGAAACCTGCAACCAGGAACTAGCGACGCATAACCCGCAACGCACAACTCACAACGCACAACCCACAACTGCCATCAATCCTGAGAACACGCCGTTCGCTCGTCTTGTCGCCTGTATACGCTTTGTGCTAATCTGCGGCAACTCAATGGGAGGAAATGCTATGGAACTCCCGAATGGGCACTACCGGCAGCAGGTGGTCGACGTCTTGCGCGACCTGGTGCGCATCGACACCACCAACCCGCCGGGCAACGAGACGGCCTGCGCGCGTTACCTGGCAGACCTGCTGCTCCCTGCCGGGATCGACGTGCGCGTCGTCGAGTCGGCGCCGGGGCGCGGCAACCTCGTGGCGCGTCTGCGCGGCTCGGGCGAGGCCCGGCCCATCATGCTGATGGGCCATACGGACGTCGTGGCGGCGAACCCCGAGGAGTGGCTGCATCCCCCCTTTGCGGCCGAGATCCACGACGGCTACCTGTGGGGCCGTGGCGCCACGGACATGAAGCAGATGATCGCCGCCTGCTCCGTGCTCATGCTGGCGCTGGCCGCCAGCGGGCTCCCACTGAAGCGCGACGTGCTGCTGGTGGCCTCTGCCGACGAGGAGCACGGTGGGCGCATGGGGATGGGCTGGTTGGCGCGCAACATGCCGGAGCTGCTCGAAGCCGAGTGCGCCATCAACGAGGGGGGCGGCGGAGCCACCACCGTCGGCGGGCACCTCTTTTATACCTGCCAGACGGCGGAGAAGGGGTTGTGTCGCATCGTCGTGACGGCGCGATCCGAGGGCCGTCACGCCTCGCAGCCCCGCCGCGACATCGCTACGCTCAAGCTGGCGCGCTCGCTGAGCCGCCTCGGCGACGGTTACCTGCTGCCGCGCGCCATTCCCACCATGCGCGAGGCGTTGCGCACCATCGCCTCCGCCCAGTCGTCCTACGCGGCGCAGCGCGTCAGCGCCATCCTGGAGCAGGGGCGCGTCGACGAGGCGATGGTGGCCGCCGGCCTCGATGCCGAGGGGGTGCGCCGCATGCGCCCCCTGTTCTACGACACCGCCGCCGTCACCGGCTTGATGGCGGGCGATCCCGAGAGCATTAACGTCATCCCCGCCAGCGCGCTGGCCTACATCGACGGCCGCATCCTCCCCGGCCAGACGCGCCAGGGGTTCATCGATCTCGTGCAGTCCCACCTGGGAAACGACGTCCAGGTGGAGGTGTTTCGCGACCAGTTCACCGCGGGGCTGGAATCCCCCTCTGACGAGCCGGTCTTTCGCGTCATCGAGGAGGTGGTGGCGGACCGGTGCGACGGAGCCGCGGTGATCCCGTGGCAATGCGCCGGCTCCACCGACGCCAAGCATCTCATCCCCCGCGGGTTGCCGGTGTTCGGGTTCATCCCCTCACGGCCGCTGCCGCCGGGGATGAGCGAGGCGGGGGCGCACGCCAACAACGAGCGCATTTGGCTCGAAAATGTCCCCTTTGCCCTGGAAACGCTATACGACATCGTGGCGCGATTCTGCCTGCGCGCGTAACGCGCGCCTCCGAGTGCCGGGCTCTGCAAGACGCATCTTGCTCACAGGGATTCGCATGGCGGCCACATTACAGACACGGTCCCTTGCCGTCGAGCGACGGACTATCGCATCGGAGATCGACGCGGCCCTCGCTGTCGCCGTGGCCGGCGTCTCTCTGGCGCTCTATGCGCGCACCCTGGCGCCGGACGTGCTGGGCGGGGACGCGGGCGAACTCCAGTTTGTGCCCTGGATACTCAGCCTGGCGCACCCGACGGGCTACCCGCTGCAGACGCTGCTGGGCCACCTCTGGGCGCGGCTGCTGCCCTGGGGCACCGTCGCTTGGCGCGCGAACCTCCTCTCGGCAGCGGCGGGCTCGGCGGGCGTCGTCCTACTCTACGGCGCCGCACGGGGGTATGGCGCCACGCGTGGTGCGGCGCTGCTGGCGGCGCTGGCGCTGGGGCTTTCGGACGTATACTGGGGGCAGGCGATCGTCGCCGACAAGTACGCCCTCACGGCGGCGCTCCTGGCGGCGCTGCTCTGGGCCACGGCGCGATGGCGCTCCACCGGCGCCCCGCGATGGCTGATCGCGACGGCGGCGCTGTACGGTCTGGGGCTCGCGCAGCACCGCTCCCTCGTCCTGATGGGCCCGCCGTTACTGGCTCTGTGGCTCCTTGGCGAGCCCGGCCTGCTGCGCCGGCCGCGGCAGGCGGCGCGCCTGGCGTTGGGGATCGCGGCGCCGCTGCTCCTCTACCTCTGGCTCCCCATCGGCGTCGCGCGCGACCTGCCCCCCGGCGCCTGGCACCCTCAGAGCGTCGTGGATTGGATCAACTACCTGCTCGACCGCAACTACCTGGGCGAGGTACGCCCCGCCGAGGGGATGGCAGCGAACCTGACCACGTACGGCCGCTGGCTGGTGGGCGCGTTCGGCGTGCCCGGCATGGTGGCGGGAGTCGTGGGCGGCGTCGCGCTGGCGCGCCGTCGCCCTCTGGACGGCGCCTGCCTGCTCGGCGCCTTTCTGCTGCTGGCCGCCCTCAGCGCCTCCTACCACGTGCCCCGCCAACACGTGTTCTACCTCCCCTCGTTCGTGGTATTCGCACTGCTGGCGTCCCTCGGCATCACGGTCGTGGAAGAGGCTGTCGGGCGGCGCATCGCCGGGTGGCCGGCGCGGGCGCTCGTCGCCCTCGCGTTCGCCGTGGTGGTCGCCCCGCTCGCGCCCGACGTGGCGTCGCGCTACGGCGCGTTCCGCGAGGCGCGGTCCGACGGCGGGGCGCTCGATCTGTGGCGCCAGGACCTCAAGCAGGGCTACCTGGCGCGTCGCCTGGCCGAGCAAGGTCTGGCCGCCGCCGAGCCTGGCGCCACCATCGCGGCAGATTGGGAGCAGGCCACGGCGTTCTGGTACCTGCAGCACGTCGAGGGACTGCGGCCCGACGTGACCATCGTCTACCCCATCGTGCGGTGGGAGGGGGCGCTGCGGCGCGGCGAGCCCACCTATCTGGCGCGCAACGTCGCCAACGCGGGGGATCACCGCCTCAGCGCCGCGGGGCCGCTGGTGCGCATCGGGCCGGCGCCCCCCGCCGCCCCTCCCGCCGGCTCATCGGCCGCGCGCTGGAGGGAGGGGCTGGAGCTGGTGGGGTACAGCCTGGATGACGGCGGCTGGCGACAGGGGTACGTGGCGGCGGTGACCCTATACCTGCGGGCCGGCACGCGGATGTCGACGGACTATAGCCTTTCGCTGCGCCTTTACGACGCAGAAGGTCACCAGGTATGGGCCGAGGATCGGCGACACCCGGTGCTCGGCATGTACCCCACCTCGCGCTGGACGCCGGGGGATACGGTGGCGGACTATTTCGAGGTGCCCTTTCCGCGCCACGTGCCGGCGGGTACCTACCACCTCGGCCTCATCGCCTACGCCGCACTCCCCGAAGGGGGGTTCCGCAACCTCGAGATGGAGGAGGGGGGCGAGGTAGCCCTCCTGCCGCCCTTTGAGGTGCCGCCCCGATAGCGCACCCTCCCCTCGCAGTTGGCGGCGCGCCCCTCGCTGTGGTACAATTCCTGTGGGGAGTCGTTGGTGAGCGTCGCCACGACACAGCGATCAAGGAGGTTGGGCTCTGGAACTGCTAGACACCGCGCGGCTATTCCTGGACGCCATCGCATCCAAGATGGGCTCGGATATCGTCCTGTTGGATCTCTCCCAGGTTACCCTGATCGCCGACTATTTCATCATCGCCACCGGCGAGAGCGATCGCCAACTCGACGCGCTGGCGGAGAGCGTGGTGGTGCAGGGCAAGGAGGTGGGGCTACAACCCCTATCGATCCAGGGCACGGCGTCGTCGGGGTGGACGCTGATCGATTATGGCAGCATCGTGGTGCACCTCTTTTCGCCGGCCCAGCGCAAGCGCTATCAGCTCGAGGAGTTTTGGAGCAACGGCCGCACGGTCATCCGCATGGCCTGAGCGCGGGTCGCACCGGAATCCGAGATGCAAGGAGCCGCCCCATGGGGCGGCTCTTTTACTACTCGGGGCGCCGGCTATTGGAGCACCCAGCGGTCCTGGTCGTGCGTCCAGGAGACGATCTCGTCCTCCCGGAAAAAGAGGGCCACCTCGTGGGCGGCCGTCTCGGGGCCGTCGGAGCCGTGCACCAGGTTGTGCTGCACGTCCATCGCCAGGTCGGCCCGGATAGTGCCGGGCGCCGCCTTGAGGGGATCGGTGGCACCCATCATGGCGCGCACCATCTCGATGGCGCGCGGCCCCTCGACGACCATGACGACCACGGGCGCCGAGGTGATGAACGCGACGAGCGACTCGAAGAAGGGCTTGCCCTCGTGCACGCCATAGTGCCGGCGCGCCAGGGCCTCATCGATCTGCATCAGCTTCATGGCGACGAGCTTGAGCCCGCGCCGCTCGAGGCGCGACACGATCTCGCCGACCAGCCCCCGCTGCACGGCGTCGGGCTTGGCAATGACCAACGTACGTTCCATCGTTCCGATACTCCTCCCATCAGAATCAACGTCCGCCAGCGGCAGGGCGATGGCCCCACCTAGGACGGACGCTGTGGCGGTTTGAGACTCTCACGCAGCCGCGCGCGGGCCAGAAGGGTCTCGATGGCCGGCGTGCGGAGATAGATGCGGTTCAACTTGTCGAGGTCGTCTGCCACGGCACGCAGCGTGCCGTAATCCTCCATTACCAGGCGACCGTACTGCTCCAGGGCGGCCGCCAGGTTCCCCACGTCGCGGTAGCGACGCGCCAGGTCCAGTCGCGCCGGATAGTCGTCGGGATGCTCCTCCACGTAGCGTCGGCGGACGTCGATCAGTGATAGGCCGTCGGGCGGTGCCTCGTCCGCCGGCGTCCCACCGTCCTCCTCGAACTCCGAGGGCTCAGCCGGATCGCCGGCCTGTGCGTGACTCGCCGTGGCGGCCTCTTCCCGCTCGGGGGACGCCTGCGCCGTCGGGGCCGAGGTCACCGTACCCCGCCACGAGAGCGCCGCCCGCAGCTCCTCCCACAGCGCCTCGGGGCTGGTGTCCATGGTGGTCGCTGCCACAGCGCTGGCGTGCCCCTCGATGACGCGATCCCGTGGGCCATAGCCCTCCAGGCCGTGACCCTGCAGGCTGACAGCGTCACTATCGTCGTCGTCGAGGCGGTAGGGCAGGTCCAGAGGGGGCGCATCGCTGCCCTGGAGCGGCAGCCGGGCCACCCGCGGCGGCAGGGGGGAGCGGTGGCCGAACAGGGACTGGGCGGTGATGTTGTCGGGGTCCAACGCCTGCGCGCGCCGCAGCAGGGTCCGCGCCTCCTCGTCTCGGTCGGTGCCCAGCCACACCTGGCCCAACACGAGATTGGCCTTCAGGCAATGGGGCAACTCGGCCAGCAGCGTCTGCGCCTCGGCGGCGGCGCGGCCATACTGGCGACTGCGCCACAGCGCCTCCACCAGGGCCGCCCGCAGGTCGTAGCGCTGGGGATCCTCTACGACCAGTTCGGCCAGCTCTTCGGCGGCCTTGGCATGGAGCTGCCCCCGCATCCATGCTCGCGCCAGCCACGCCCGCGTCGGCAGGGCGGCCTCGGCCGCGTCGACGCCGCGCTCGCCCTGCAGCACGCCGAGCTTTAGGCGGGCATCCTGGTCGCCGGGGGCCAACTCGAGCGCCCTCTCCAGGTACCAGATCGCCTCGTCCAGCAGCCCGCGCTCCTCGTGGATGGCGGCGACCCCCACATAGGCCGGGGCGTGCTCGGGGTCGGCGCTCAGCACGCGCTGGTACAGCGGCAGCGCCTGATCGTGCTCGCCGAGCTGCAGCATGATATGCGCCAGGATGCCATAGGCGCCGACGTGCTTGGGGAAGGTGGTGAGGATGCGCCTGCAGGCGCCAATGGACGCCAGCGGGTTGCCTGACCGCGCCAGGTGCATCGCATCCTCGCACTGGCCTCGCAGCGTGAGGTCGGCCACGCGCACTCTCCTTGGACGAGGGACGGGATGCTTGCCGGAGGACGCGGCTATTATGCGCAGCGGGGGGAAGGGTGTCAACCCCATCGTTCGCCGCGCCCTACCCTTCATGGTATAATCGCCCCCAACCGCGTGGCACAGGCGGGTGGCGCGCGGGGGACGAAAGGCAAGGGCGTGTTATCACGGTTCCCATGGCGCGGTCCGGTGGTCGAGATCGGCCGGGCCAGGCATATCGCCGAGGTGCTCATCCGCAACGGGCTGGGGTTCCTGGCGGAGAACCTGGGCCTCCTGCGCTTTCTCCCCCGCGGACGCAAGCGCACCCTCGAGGAGGACCACACCCGAGCGGTCCTGTCCATTCCCGAGCGGGTGCGCCGGACGCTCGAAGACCTCGGCCCGACCTACATCAAGCTGGGGCAGATCCTCAGCACGCGTCCCGACATTCTCCCCCCGCCGTACATCATCGAGCTGAGCAAGCTGCTCGATGCCGCGCCGCCCGTGCCGGTGGACCAGATCATCGCCACCATCGAGCACGAACTGCATCGGCCCTTGGGCGCGGCGTTCGCCACCTTTGACGAGCAGCCCATCGCCTCGGCGTCCATCGGGCAGGTACACCGCGCCACACTCCATGACGGCGCCGAGGTGGTCGTCAAGGTGCGGCGGCCCAACGTGGAGCGCACTATCGAGGCGGACCTGCAGTTGCTCATGACGCAGGCGCGGTTCCTCCAGGGGCGCTCCGAGACGCTGCGCCACTACCAACTCGTGGACATTGTCGGGGAGTTCGCCCACGCGTTGCGCGACGAGTTGGACTATACCATCGAGGGGCGCAACGCCGACCGGCTGCGCGAGCGGCTCGGCGAGGATGAGGTGTGCATCCCCACGGTCTACTGGGAGCACAGCACCCGGCGCATCATCACCCTCTCCGAGATCAAGGGGACCAAGCTCTCGGAACCCGCGCGTCTGATCGCGGAGGGGTACGACCTGCACAGCGTGGCGGCGACGCTGACGCGGACCTACTTGAACCAGGTGTTCGTTCACGGTATCTTTCACGCCGATCCACATCCGGCGAACATCCTGGTGACCGGCCACAAGCTCGGGCTGGTGGATTTCGGCATCGTCGGGCACCTGACGCGTCCCATGCGTGAGGCGCTGGGTGATCTGCTGTATGCCCTCGTCGAGCAGAGCGTTGACGACATGGTGTACGTCATCAGGCGGCTCGGCGCGACGCATCATACCGGCGACCAGGACGCGCTGCGGCGTGACGTGCAACGCCTCGTGTCGCGCTACTATGACGTCTCACTGGAGAGCGTGCCCATCGCCGACTTGCTCGGCGACGTGATGGGGGTAGCGTTCCGGAATCGGCTGCGCCTGCCCGCCGACCTGGCGCTGCTGGCGCGCACGGTGGTGGTGCTCGAGGGGGTGGCCCGCAGCCTGGACCCCTCCATCGTCATGGCCGAATACCTGGAGCCGTTCATCGTGCCGCTGGTGCGCGAGCGCTACGCGCCGAGGCGCCTGCTGGGCGAGGCGGTGCGCTCGGCGCGCGACGTGGAGGAACTGCTGCGGGTGATGCCGCGGCGCGTCGACCTCCTCTCGGAGCAGTTGGGCCGCGGGGAGCTGACGCTTGGGATCGACGTGCGATCGCTCGGGCAGGCGCTGCGCAGGCTGGACGCGGTGAGCAACCGACTGGCGTTCAGCGTGGTGGTGGCGTCCATCATCGTGGGATCGGCGTTGATCCTGGCGGCCGGCGAGCGCGCCGCCACATTCCGGCTGCCGTTCGTTGACATCAACCTGCCCGTAGCGCAGTTCGGCTTTGTCATCGCCGGTCTGCTGGGCGCGTGGCTCCTCATTTCCATCATCCGCTCGCGAGGGCTCTGAGCCGACGCGGGCGGCCGGTTTGCACCACACACTTGCGAGGTGAACTGCAATGAAGGTCCTTGTTACCGGTGGAGCGGGGTTCATTGGATCGCATGTGGCCGACGCTTGCCTGGCGGCGGGTCACGACGTGCTCATCATCGACGACCTGTCCACGGGGCAACGCGCGAACCTCCCCGACGCCGCCCGCTTTTACGAGATCAACCTCTGCGATGAGGGGGCGATGGAGCGGGTGTTTGCCGAGGAGCGGCCCGAGGCGATTTGCCACCTCGCGGCGCGGGCCAACGTGCGCGAATCGATGGTGAAACCGCTGCTCTATGCCCAGGCGAACATCATCGGCTCGTTGGTCCTGTTAGAGATGGCGCGCAAGTACCATTGCCGCAAGGTCGTCTATGCCTCCACCGGTGGGGCCGTCTACGGCGAGCCGGAGTATTTGCCCGTGGACGAGGAGCATCCCATCAACCCCCTCGATCCCTACGGCGCCAGCAAGCACCATGTCGAGCACTATCTGACCATCTACCGCACCCACTTTGAGGTGGACTATACGGCGCTGCGCTTCCCGAACGTCTACGGCCCACGTCAGGACCCCTACGGCGAGGCGGGCGTGGTGGCGATCTTTGCCAACCAGATGCTCAGGGGGGAGACGCCGATGATCTATGGTTCGGGGCAACAGGAGCGCGATTTCGTCTATGTGGCGGACATCGCGCGGGCGAACGTCCTGGCCCTCACGGCGGCCGGCGGCGAGATCCTGAACCTGGGCTCGGGGGTGGGCACCTCCATCAACACCATCTTCCAGCACCTCCTGACCATCACCGGCTGCGACTGCGCCGAGATCCACGGCCCGGCGAAGCAGGGAGAGGTGTTCAGGACGTACCTCAACGCCGCACGGGCCAAGGCCTCCCTCGGATGGGAGCCCGAGGTCTGCCTCGAGGAGGGGTTGGCCATGACGGTGGAGTACTTTCGGCAGCAGATGTAGCATAGGGCAGCGTGTTAGGCGGGCCCGGCGTGCCGGGCCCGCATACGGTTGAGATATGTCATCCACAGATAGGCAGCACATTCCCCCGAACGGCGATTCCGACGACGCCATGCGCGCCGGACGATCACCGGCGTACCTCCCGCCCGACATGCTCATCGACCACCTCTCGAGCGAGATGGGAGTCGCCGCCGGCCAGCAGATCGTTCACGTCGAGACGCTGGAGGCGCGCGAGCCCTCCTACGCCATCCCCGACCCTCCCCTCCCGGACCTGCTCCGGGATGCATTGGAGGGGATGGGGATCGGGCGGCTCTATACGCACCAGGTGGAGGCGATCGAGCACGTGCGCCGGGGGCGCAACGTCGTCGTGGTGACGGCCACCTCCAGCGGTAAGACGCTGTGCTACAACCTTCCCGTCCTCGAGCGCATCCTCGCCGATCGCGACGCGCGCGCCATCTACCTCTATCCCATCAACGCCTTGGTGAACGATCAGCTCAAGAGCCTCTTTCGGCTCAACGTGGCGCTGGGGCAAGAGGCGGTGGGGGTGGCGCGCTATACCGGGGCCCTCAGCGGCACCCGGCGCAAGGCGGCCCGCGCCCGCAACCCGAACATCTGGCTCACCAACCCCGAGATGCTGCACCTAAGCTTTCTCCTCTGGCACCAGAACTGGGAGGACCTGTGGCGCAACCTGCGCTACGTCGTCATCGACGAGGTGCACACCTACCGCGGCGTCTTTGGGGCCAACATGGCGCACCTCCTCCGCCGCGTGCTACGCATGGCGGCGCACTATGGCGCGAACCCCCAGTTCATCTGCTGCTCGGCCACCATTGCCAACCCCAAGGAGCTGGCGGAGAACCTGACGGGACGCCCGTTCGCCGTGGTCGATCAGGACGGCGCCGGCCGCGGGCGGCGTTACTTTGTCCTCTGGAACCCTCCCCTGCTGGGGGACGGCGAGGCGAACCTGCGCCGGCCGTACGTCGAAGAGTCGGTAGACCTGCTGTTGCACTGCGTGCGCGCCAACTATAACACCATCGTCTTTGCACGTGCGCGCAGCCTCACGGAGCGCATGCTGCGGGTGAGCCGCGCCCTCTCGTCCGGCGCGGGGGACGCGCCCCTGCTGGAGCAGATCAGCTCCTACCGCGCCGGCTACATGGCCGAGGAGCGCGAGGAGATCGAGGGGCGGCTGCGCGCCGGCGACATCCGTGGCATCATCACCACCAACGCCCTGGAGATGGGGATCGACATCGGCGGGCTCGACGCCGCCATCATCTCGGGCTATCCGGGCACCATCATGTCCACCTGGCAACAGGCCGGCCGGGCGGGGCGTCGCGGCCGCGACTCACTCGTGGTGATGGTGGCCTCGCAGAACCCGCTGGACCAGTACTATCTCAGCCACCCGCGCGAGTTCTTTGCCCAGCCCCACGAGCGCGCCGTGGTCGACCTGCAGAACCAGCACATTCGCCTCAAGCATCTGCTCTGCAGCGCGCGGGAGCTGCCCCTGGCGGCGGACGAGTTGGCGCGCATGTCGCCCGAGGAGCATGGGCTGGTGGATACGTTGGTGCAGAGCGAACTGCTGGTATCGTGCGGGGAGGACGGAGAGGACGGGAAGGACAACGGGGCGCTCACCTACCCTCAGAGCCGCCGCGAGATCCACCTCAACGTGTCGCTGCGCGCCGCCAGCCACGAGACCTACCGCATCGTGGACGACAAGGGGCAGGAGGTGGGCTCCATCGAGCCCCCCAACGTCTACCGCGAGACGCACCCCGGCGCCATCTACCAGCACGGGGGGGACGACTATCGCGTCACCTATCTCGATCGCCAGCGTAAGGTGGTGCGCGTGCGCGAGGAGCGCCTGCCCCACTATACCCGCGCCTCCAGCTCCCTCACGGTGCACGTAGACGGCGTCTATGCCTCGCGCGAGGTGGTCGGGGCGGCCTCCCCTTACCGGGCGGTGCTGGGGGACGTGCTCATCGAGGAGAGGATCCACAGCTACCAGGAGCTGCGCCTGGGCAGCGACGAGATGGTCCGGCGCGTGAACCTCGACTACCCACTGGTCATCCGACTGCACACCACCGCCATGTGGATCGTGGTGCCGCCGGCCCTGCGCCTGGCGCTGCAGGCGATGGAGCCGCCGCCGTCGCACGCCGCGGAGGGTGACGCCGAGCCGTCTGAGGAGGCGCCCCCCGCCCCCTCGCCGCTGGACGCCGCCCTCCACGCCGCCCAGCACCTCATGACGGGCGTCATGCCGCTGCTCGTCATGTGCGACCGTCGCGACGTGGACGGGTTCTTTCACCCCGAGCACCCGGAGGCGGGAGGCGCGGCGGTGTTCGTCTATGACGCCTACCAAGGCGGCATCGGCCTGGCGGAGGTGGCCTATCAGCGCGTAACGGAACTCCTCGCCCTGGCGCACGGCACCGTGGCGGGGTGCCGCTGCCGAGAGGGGTGCCCCTCGTGCATCCAGTCGGGCGTCTGCCGCCTGCGCAACGAGGTGCTGTCCAAGCCGGCGGCCGTCGCCCTGCTCTCGGCGCTGGCACTGGACGCCGCCGGACGGCCCCTGACGCCGCCCGCCGCCGAGGTGGCCGCCATACCCGGCGCCGACGCGCCCGCGGACGGCGCCGCCGGCACGGCGCGGGTCGCGTTGGGGAGGGCCCGTGCCCTGCAGGAACTCATGGAGCGAACTCGCCGCCGGAGCGTCATGGACCGCATCGGCCCGCCGGCCGAGCCCGAGCCGGTGGCGGCCCGCTTTGCCGAGGGGGACCGGGTGGAGCTGTCCCCCTACGGGCGCGGCGTCGTGCTCGCCTCACGCCTCGAGGGCGGGCGCGAGGTCCTCACCGTCCGCTTTGCCCACCGCGGGGCGGTGCGCGAGGTGGACGCCACGCGCTCGGCGGTGAAAAAGGTCGAGTGAGGCGCCCCGTCACGCCGGAGGCGCAACGGGGATATCCACCTCGATGTCGCGCGGATCGGCGTCCTCGGTGACCACCACCGGCACCTCCACCTGAGCCTGCTCGATGAGGCAGAGGCCGACGTCCGTCACGCGGCAGTAGTAGAGCGATAGCTCCCCCTGCAGGAGCCCCGCGCCGGGGTGCAGGTCGACCTCCAGGTCGACGGGGAAGGAGCGCCCCACGAGATTCGTGGCCCCCTCACCCTGGCGAAGCTCCAGGAAGCCATCCCCCACCTTGCGCCACTGGATGGTGGACGGCGCCTCGTCGTTTACCTTGTACCCCTCGGGAAGCTGCACCATGAGGTGGATACGCCCCGGCCCGGGACGCACGCGCTGCTCGGGCAGGCGCAGCACGGGCAGCCCTGCCGGCGCCTCCCCCTCGCGCTGCCCTACCTCCGCGAGGCGGCCGTCCGGATCACGCAGGTCGAGGGTGTCGACGCGCCGCGTCTCGAGGTTGGCCACGCGCACGGCGTGGTTGTTCGTGTCGGCGATATAGAGCGCCCCTCTCGCCCCGCTGAGGCCCCCCGGCTCGTAGAACTCGGCCCCGTTTTCGGCATCGTCGCCCGCGCCGTCGCGCCGCCCCGGCCGACCCGTGCCGAGGAAGGTGGTGGAGGTGGCGCTGGCCGGGTCGATCACCTTGATCTTGTGGTTGTAGGTGTCGGCCACATAGAGGGCACCCCGGTAGTAGGTGATCCCCAGGGCGTGCTGCAGCCGGGCGGCGGGCCAGGCGCCGTCCACGTCGCCGAACTCGAACAGCCCCTCGCCGATGATGGTACGCAGGTACCCCTTGGGCGCCAGGTCGGCGGTACGCACGGCGCTCGCCTCACTGTCGGCCACATAGAGCACCCTGCCGTCGGTGGTCAGGCCGCTGGGCTGGGCCATCCCGGCGCGCGCCAACGGCCCGTCGAGGAGCGCCTCGCGCCCGCTGCCGGCGTACGGCTCGACGATCCCCTCGTCCAGGTCCAGCCGCCAGAGCTGGTGCGTCCCCGCCATGGCGATGTACAGGCTACGCCCCACGAGCGCCAGGTCCCAGGGCGAGTTCAGCTTGGCGTCCTTGGCGCGGCTACGCAGCGCACCGTAGGTCAGGGTGCCGTCGCCGGCGAGCGTCGCGAGGGTGCGCGCCTCCAGGTCGGCCACGCGCACGGCGTGGTTCTCTGTATCGGCGATGTACAGGGTCCCGCCGTCCAGCGCCATCCCCTGGGGCTTGTTGAGGCGCGCCTCGTCAAAGGCCCCATCGGCCAGCCCCGCGGCGCCCGAGCCGATGACGTCGCGCACCGTGCCGTCCAGGTCGCACACCACGATGCGGTTGTGGTTCGAGTCGGCAATGAACAGGCGGTCACCCGCCTCGTCGGCCAGCACCTTGCCGGGGAAGCGCAGCCCCGTCTCGGGCGCTGTGCGGCTCTCGGGCGTCAGGTCGAGGGGCGTGCGGTCGAGGACCCCCTCCTCGTCGTATCGACGCACGGCGTCGGCGATGAGTTCGTGGTACGCCTCCCACACGCGCTCCCCCGAGTGGGCGGCCAGCACCCGCCCCCGCGGGTCGATGAGCACCGTGGTGGGCCAGGCCCGCGCGGCGTAGGCGCGCCAGATGCGAAAGTCGCGGTCGTTGACGATGGGGTGCTCCAACTCGTAGCGCAGCGCGATCTGACGGAGGTTGTCCAGATCCCCCTCGTTGGCAAACTTGGCCGAGTGCACCCCGATGACGACCAGCTCGTCGGGGTAGAGCGCCTCGAGGCGCTTCAAGTCGGGGATGATGTGCATGCAGTTGATGCAGCCATAGGTCCAAAAGTCGAGCAATACCAGCTTGCCCCGCAGGTCCGCCAGCGACAAGGGACGTCCGGTGTTCAGCCACTGGGCGTCGGACGGGAAATCGGGGGCGCGGATGTTGCCGTGATAGTTCCGTGGCGATGCCATCGTTCGGTCATCCTTTACACAACAGGCGGCCCCAACCCGCGCCATGCCGCGAGCAGGCCGCCACATGCGGTTCTCGCCCTCATGATAGCATCGCCAAAGCGGAAAGTAAAGCATCCTACTCAAGTTTAGGCATGCGCCATGAGAGTCCGATGGTACGCAGATTCCGCTGGTACTACGCCGATTTCCGCTGATACCCTTCCTTCGCCGATCTGCGAAGATCAGCGTTTCATCTGTGGAATCTGCGTACCATCGGGCCTGCTTAGCGCAGTACGCTGATGGTGCGGTCGAGGAGGAGACGGCGCTCGGGGATGGGGGCGCCGCCGGCATCGGTGACGGGGAGGCGCTCGCCGGTGGTGGCGTCATAGAGGCCGATCTCGATCTGGTGGGGGCCGGCGGGGGCGTCCTCCACCACGGTAAAGGTGTAGGCATCCACGACCACCTCCCCCTCCAGCCAGCCGTCGGTGGGACGCGCGCCCTCCATGGGCACGCTGTCGCGCTGTCCACGCACGACGCCGCCGCCGTCCAGCAGGTGGACAAAGGCGGTGTAGGAACGATCGATGGACCCGTCGGCGCGCCAGTAGAGGGTCAGCTGCAGCGTATCGCCGGGGGATACGTCGGCCTCCGCCAGGTCGTAGCCCAGCAGGGCGATCCCGGCGTCGGGATCGTCGCCAAAGCGCGCCTCCAGCGGCGAGCCGATAGCGGGGATATCAAAGAGGCGCTCCACGTGCTCCACGGTCAGCGACGCCAGCACGGCATCGGCGGCGGCCAGGGGGATGTCGCCGTCGCGCGACACGATGTTGATGGTGACATCGTAGGAGCCACCCGCGGCGTCGGGATCGATGCGCACGGCGTGGGCGGAGCGCAGCGCCTCGCCGGGGCGCCAGCGGTCCGTGGGGTGGCCGTCACCCACGGGGCGCGCCCGCGTACGCCCCACCTCGCGGCCGTCGGCGGCGACCCGCAGGAGCAGGTCATAATCGCCGTCGAGCGCCTCCAGGCAGCGCCAGTAGAGGGTCACGACGACCTCCTCGCCCGAGGGCACGACGTCGCGCGACAGCGCATAGCCGAGCACCCGCGTGCGATCCCCCAGGGTCACGTCGACGGGGTTGGGCACGGCGAGTTCTTCGTCGCGCGGCGGCGCCGTGGCGGGGCGCACGCGCACCGCGCCCAGGTCGAACTGCCGCGACGGCGCCTCCGCGTCCACGACCACCTCCAGGAGCCCTAGGTCGTCCAGGCGGTACAGGCTGAGAAGCGCGCGGTAGGCGCCCGGCGGGGTACCCGGCTCGATGGTGACCGGCAGGTCGACGTCGTGCTCGGTGCCCGCGTCCCACGCCGTCACCCGCAGCCCCTCGGCGTCCTCCAGGGGGGCGTCGTACTGCCCCCAGGTGCGACCGTCGGCGTCGACGAGGCGTAGCGAGACGTGATAGTCGTGGCCGGAGCGCGCCAGCGCGCGCCAGCGCAGGACGACGCCCAGCTCCTGGCGGTACTCTATGGCGTCGGACGAGAGGCCATACCCCTCCAACGCCAGCTCGCCGCCAAAGACGGCGTCGCCGGGCTCGGACGAGGACGCGGCGCGCAGGATGGAGGCCTCCGGCAGGAGGCGAAAGCGGTACAGCGTGGCGCTGCAGCCGGCTTCGAAGAAGGGGCGCTCCGCGAGGAGCAGGGCGTTGCGCGCCAGCAGCCGCCGGATAGGGATGTGGGAGGGCTGCCCATCATAGGCCACATACACCACCTCCTCCGCTCCGCGGAGCAGCTCGGCGAGGCCGCGCGCCACCTCCGGCTCGTCGCCCGACACGACACCCCAGCGCAGGGCGCCCCGGTACTGCCGCTCAAAGGCCGAGGGAGCGTCGAGCACCACCACGCCAGACGCGGCTTCGCCCGACGCGGTCATCCCCTCGATCTCGCGCCCCAGCGCCTCGCCGTAGGTGTTGGCATACACCCAGGCGTAGGGCTGCCCGGCGACGCGCGCGACTAGGGCGGGCTCGTGGTCGGCGAACGTGGCGGCCAGGGGGGTCTCGCCCTGCACGTCCCCCACGTAGACGACGACGTAATCGGCGTTGGGGAGGCTCGCGGCGGTGGGCTTGTCGACCTGTCCGGGAAAGTGGGGCGCCACCCCCGCCACGGCCCAGGTGGCGACGCGCAGGCGCTCCGCGCCGGGCTGCGCGGCGAGGTAACGAGCCGCCTCCTCGATCCCCTCCCCCCATCCCACGGGCAGGGCGCGCACCGCGCCGGCCAGGCCGCCCGCCAGCGGGTTGTAGCAGGCGATGGCGCGGCTGAGGGAGAGGGGCGCCAAGAGGAAAGCCGCCTGCGCCACCGCCGCGATGGCCACGCCGGCGGCGGGGAAGCCGGCGACCGGCGCGGCGCGCACCGTATCCCCCCACCGCCGGACGCGCCGCACGATCGCGCCCAAGGCGCCAAACCAGCCGATGGCCGCCACCACGTCCAGGGCCAGCAGGGCGGGGAGCATGTAGCGGTCGAACTTTTTCGCGCTGAGGGTCAGGAGGGACAGGTGCACGGCGGCGTAGGCCAGCAGCCCCCACGTGAGGGCGTGGCGCGGATCGCCGCCCTCGGAGCGACGCCACGCCCGCACGAGGCCGGCGACGGCGAGCAGCACGGCGAGGACGACACCCACGAGCGCCAGGGGCGTGGCGCGGTAGAGGAGCGCCACGGGGTAAAAGGCGGCGCCGGGATCATCCGTGAGCGCGCCCCGGAAAAAGCTCGCCGTGGCGTCGCCGGGATCCGTGGCGTACTCGAACGAGAGGCCGAGGACGCCGCCCAGCGTCTCAGCGGGCGCCACCCACATGGCGGGCCACGCCAGGGCGAACGCGACGATTGCTAGACCGCCCCACAGGGCGCCGTCGCGCGCCGCCCGCAACAGGCGCAAAGCGACGCCGTGGGGCGCCGCAGGCTGAAGCCTGCCGCCAAGAGGGCCAAGCCCGCCTACGCGGGCTGAGGATGCCTTGGCGCTCGCTCCCCATACCGGGGGGCGGAGGTGAGGTAAGGGGTATGGCCCGTCGAGTGCGTCCGGGCTCGGGGCGGCAGGGCCATCGTCTCCCTCTTCCTGTATTCGGTCGCTAGTCATCTGCCGCGAGGGTAGGGGCAAAGGGCGCGCGCTATCGCGGGGCAATCCGTCGAGTGCGTCAAGGTCCCTCACTGCGTTCGGGACGACGGAGGCTTGGGGCGATGGCCGTTCCGAGCGCGGGTCATCATCCGCCCCAGACTGTCGTTCCGAGCGCAGCGAGGAACCGTGACTCGCTGTGCCAGGGGCTGATCGCCGGGGAAGGAGGGCGTTGCCCGCCAGCAGGGCCAACGCCAAGGGCGCCACAAAGGCGCCGTACGTCTTGGTGACTGCCGCGAGGCCGGCGGCCGCGCCCGAGATGAGGAGATAACGCCGCGGCGCGGCCTCGGGCGGCCGCCCCTCCCGCACGTACAGCAGCGCCGCCAGCACCGAGACGAGCATCAGCCCGGCCGTCAGGGCGTCGATGTGCAGCACGCGCGACAGCGCCAGGTAGTAGGGGTCGAGGGCCAGCACGGCGAGGCCGGCGAACGCCACGCCCCACCCCGCCAGGCGCCGCAGCAGCGCATAGAGGGCCAGGGCGATGGCGGCATGCGCCAGCGGGACGGCCGACTTGGCCGCCGGCAGCAGCGTCCCCAGCAGGCGCATCGTCGCGGCGTCGTGCACCTCAAGCGTCGGAAGGGCGCCGACGGCCAGCACCTGCGCCCAGTCGATGGTACGCGCCACCCAGGCGTGCCAGGCGAGGCCCACGGCGCCGAGCCAGGTGGTGGTCACGCCGGGATGGCCGGTGATGGCCGTGGCGCGCAGGTCACCGCGCGTCAGTGCCAGGAGGAAATGGGCGGAGCGGTACGTCCAGGCGGGCTCGTCCCAGGTCACAAAAGCGTTGGCGTCCAGGGCGCGGGTGGCGACCAGGACGCCCAGGAGGAGCGCCAGCAGCAACGCCTCGATGAGGCGACCCGGCGCGCCTCGGGCGGGCGCGGGGGAGGTCATCACGGCCCCGCGGCGCGGCGGCGCAGGCCCGCCGCCCCCTGTGCCAGGTACAGCGCCCCGCCCACCAGCCCGGTGATGGCATTGACGGCGTAAAAGAGGAGCGACATGGCCACCGCCTGCGGCGCGGCGACGCCCGCCTGCCCAAAGAGGACGACGTAGCCGCCCTCGCGCACCCCAAAGCCGCTGATGGAGATTGGCACCGTCAGCAGCGATGAGAGGATGGGCACAAACAGGAAAAAGTACCAGAGGCTGAGGTGCACCCCCACGGCGCGCCCCAGGTACGCCTGAGTGACGATGAGGCTCAGGTTAAAGACGAGCGACGCCCCCGCCGCCCGCGCCAGGGCGGGCCGATCATAGTGGTGAAACGAGGCATAGAGCGCCGCGATCTTGGGGCGGGCCAGCAGCTTGCCCAGGGGCGGCACGCGCCGCGCCAGCGCCTCCACCAGCGGGCGGTTCAGAAAGAGATAGATGCCCACCGCCACCGCGGCGATGAGCGTCAGGAGCGCCAGCGACACCGCCGGCGGTACGAGGCGCCAGCTGAAGGGGAGCGCCACCAGCGCCATGGCAAAGAGGACGAGCAGCCCCATGATGCGGTCGACCAGCACCGTGGAGACGGCCAACGGGCCCTCGGCGCCGTCCTGCGACAGCTCCATCATGCGCACCACGTCGCCTCCGAACCCCGACGGCAAAAAGCTGTTGAAGAACATCCCCACATAGTAGATGCGCGTCAGGCGGGGGAGGGACGCCGTCACGCCAAAGGCGCGCAGCAACGCCTGCCAGCGGTAGGCCCGCACCACGATGCCACCCTGGTAGAGGAGCAGCGCGATGGCCAGGTCGGCCCAGTTGGCCGACGCCAGGGCGGTCCAGACCTGCGACAGGTCCAGCGTGAACGCCACCACGAGCAGCAGCCCGAGGGTGACGGCGATCTTGACGATGTTGGCCCACTTGGTCTTCACCGGCTGGGCGCCTCTCCAGGCCCGAGGAAGCCTATTCCCCGAGAATCTCGCGGATCACATAGATGGGCTTGTTCTGCGTCTCATAGTAGGTGCGCACCACGAGTTCGCCCAGCAAGCCCAGGCTGATGAACTGCACCCCCACGATGATCAGCAGCACGGCCAGCCACAACAGCGGCCGCTGGGAGAGCGCGGCGCCGGTGAACAGCTTGAGCGCCGTGAGGTACAGCCCGATGGCAAACCCGACGAACGCCGTCACCAGCCCCCACTTGCCAAAGATCTGCATCGGCTTGGCGGCATAGTTCAGCAAAAAGCTCACCGTGGTGAGGTCGAGGAGCACGCGCGTGGTGCGCGAGATGCCGTACTTGCTCTTACCGTACTGCCTGGCGTGGTGGTTGACGGGCACCTCCTTGATGCGCACGCCCATCCAGCTCGCCAGGGCCGGCACGAAGCGGTGCAACTCGCCGTACAGGTGGATGTTCTTGACCACCTCGCTGCGGTACGCCTTGAGGGAGCAGCCATAGTCATGGAGGTAGACTTTGGTGACGCGAGAGATGAGCCAGTTGGCAATGCGCGACGGGATCTTGCGCATGATAAAGCCGTCCTGGCGGTTCACGCGCCACCCGCTCACCACGTCATAGTCCCCCTCGCGCATGGTGCACAGCAGCAGGGGGATGTCGGCGGGGTCGTTCTGCAGGTCGGCGTCCATGGTGACCACCACGTCGCCACGCGCGTGGGCAAAGCCGGCGGCGAACCCCGCCGTCTGGCCGAAATTGCGCCGGAAGCGGATGACGCGCACGCGGGGGTCCCGCTCGTGGAGCGCCCGCTCGATAGCACAGCTGCCGTCCTGGCTGCCGTCATCCACCAGCAGGATCTCCCAGGTCTCGTCCATCCCGTCGAGGACCTCGCGCAGGGCGTCGTAGAGGCGAGGAAGGCTCTCCTCCTCGTTGTAGACGGGGACGACGATGCTGAGATCCACTGATGGGCATAGGGTATCGGTCTCTGGGGCGGGAACGAGTGTGATGGACATGGGTCCTCCCCAACGAATCTTCCCATCGCGTCTTCTGTCGTTCCGAGCGTAGCGAGGAACCTCGTCTACCTAGTCAAGGTTCCTCACTGCGTTCGGGACGATAGAGGCTAGCGATTCGCTATCCCTAGCCCAGGCCGCGGGCCAGGACGACGTCGCGGAACCAGGCGTCCTCCGCCGCCAGGCCCTCCCGGAGGGAGACCTGTGGGCGGAAGCCAAGCACCGTTTGCGCGGCAGTGGTGTCGGCCCAGGTGTGGCGCACGTCGCCGTGCTGGGTGCCGTGACGCTCCACCCGCACCTCGCGCCCCGTGACCTCGCGCAGGATGTCGAGACAATGGTTCAGCGTCACCCGCGAGCCGCCGCCGATGTTGAAATAGCTCCCCGGCTCGCCGTGGGCCATGCAGGCCACGTTGGCCGCCACGGCGTCCGCCACAAAGGTGAAATCGCGCGTCTGCTCGCCGTCTCCGTACACGGGGATCGGGTCGCCGGCATAGATGGCGCGCAGGAACTTGTGAAAGGCCATATCGGGGCGCTGGCGCGGACCGTAGACGGTAAAGTAGCGTAGTGAGACGGTAGGCAGACCGAAATTCGCGGCGTAGAGGCGCGCCAGGTGCTCGGCGGCGAGTTTCGTAACGCCATACGGCGATACGGGGGCCACCGGCCCCGATTCGCGCAGCGGCAGCTCGGGGCTGTCGCCGTACACCGACGACGAAGAGGCGCAGACGAATTTCTTCAGGTTCGTGGCGCGGCGCGCCGCCTCGAGGAGCTTTTGCGTCGTCAGGACGTTCAGGTCCGTGTAGACGGCAAAGCTCTGCCCCCAGCTCGCCCGCACGCCGGCCTGGGCCGCCTGGTGAAAGACGTAGGACACGCCGTCCAGCAGCGCGTCGAGATCCATGCGCCCCAGATCGTCCTCGATGAAGCGAAAGCCGGACCGCCCCAGCAGCCCCACGAGGTTGCTCTCCTTGTAGGCGCGCGGGTAATAGTCGGTGAAACAATCCACGCCCACGACGACATAGCCGTCGCCCAGGAGGCGCTCCGCGAGGTGCGAACCGATAAAGCCCGCCACGCCGGTGACGAGACAGGTCTCGCGTGGGCTCGTACTAGTCATGGTGCTCCTTCCGTTCCGGCGGGGTGGGATGCCGGGGATGGCCGGGGGCAGCGCACGGCGCTCACTCTGCCTCGACCCGCACGGCGGCCAACTCCACATGGTCGCCGCTGGGCTGCCCGCCGCCGCCAACGATCGGCAGGCGTTGCCCGGTCGCTAGATTATACAGCCCGACGATGATCCGACAAGTACCGGGCGCCGCATCGTCCCGCACCTGCAGGCGGTGATGGTCCACCAGGGCCTCGCCGGGCGCCCACAGGGAGGTAGGATAGTCGCCGCCCATGGGGGGGCCGTCCCCCTGCCCCAGAATCTCGCCGTCCGCGTCGAGAAGCTGCAAGAACACAGTATAATCGTCGTCCAACCGCCCCGTGATGCGCCAGTGGAGCGCCACGTCCAGCGTCCCGCCCGGCCGCGCTGTATCCGCAGAGAGGTCGTATCCCACCAGCCGCACCCGGCCGTCGAGGTCGATGCGCCGTGACCATCGCCGACAACGCCCCTGGCTGCGGACAGAGCGGCCGGCGGCGTTCGCCCCACGTCCACCTGTCCGAGGCGCAGCGATGCGTCGCCCTCACCGTAGCACACAGACAGGGGCGTAAGGTCGTCCTCATGATAGAGCACGACCTCGAGCGCGTAACGACCCGGGGGTGCCCCGATGGGGATCGTCACCCCAGCCACGTGCTGCACCACGGCGCCCACCGGCCAACCCTCGGTGGGCTGGTTGTAGAGGGGGCGATCGCTCCTCTGCGCCCACACCACCCCCTCGTCGACCAGGCGCAAGGAATACTTGATATTGCGCAGCGGCGCCTCGACCCGCCAGGTCAAGCGCGCTGCCAGCACCCTGCCGCCCGGCACGGACACGCTTGGAGCGCTCCCGCCATTCAGGGTGATCGTATCGCCGTCAGGCCCGAGATAGCTCAGGGCGCTGTCGAGGAGGGCAAGCGCACCAAAGTCGACCTGTGGGCTGACCCGCTCCCAGGCCGCACCCTCTTCCGCGTCGAGGATGGGCGGCCGCGTCAGATAGGCCGCCACCGTGACCCCCGAGCCGTACGAGGGAAAGTAGGTGCGCAGATCCGGGAAGAGGTGCGCGTCTAGCCATCCCCTCACGCGCTCCTCCGGATCGGACCACTGGGGACGGCAGTGGACGAGCCATAGCCTGTCGTAGCGGTTGGCGAGGGCCTCCAACTCGGCGGCCAGGGCCTCATCACTGTGGGCGCTCGCCAGGCGCGTATCGCCCTGCGGGGTAGTGATGTGCGTGTCCAGCCCCTCCGGTGG
Source organism: Anaerolineae bacterium (assembly GCA_040768165.1). GTDB lineage: Bacteria > Chloroflexota > Anaerolineae > UBA1429 > UBA1429 > DUUT01. The sequence continues at coordinate 135,991 of JAXGNH010000012.1, read as the reverse complement.
AGCGCCTGACGACGCCGCCAGAGGAGGATACGGCAGGGGGATGACGTCCAGCGCCCCCCGATAGTAGTGCCGAAAAGCGTACTCGTTCTCCGGCGCGGTGAGGATAACGGCATCGCCTGGGCGCTCCAGCCTGGTCACCAGCTGCGCAGCACCGCGATGATCCTCCTTGGCGGCATACTTTTCATGGGAGAAGTAGCGTTGTGTGGAATAGCCCATGCCGGCCACGAGCACGAGGGCGGCCACGGCGGCCATGGCGCGCCCGCGGCCGCTGAGCGCGCACATCCCCAGTCCCATGCCGAGGTAGAAGGGTGGCGAGTACACCATGATGTACCGGCTGCCAATGTAGAAACTCGTGCGCAACGAATACACCCAGAGAGCACCGATCGGCAGCAGGGTCAGCCCGACCAGGAGCATCGCCATAGCCCATTGAGAGGGTGAGCCTGTGGCCTGGCGTCTCGCCGCTCTCATCGCCCATGCCACCCCCACCCCGTACACCAGTAGATAGGCCAGCTCCCAGGGCCACACGCGCTGGTAGTGGACCGAGGGCCCCAGTGTGTACGCATTCAAGGCATCGACGAGGATCCCACCTAGTGGGATGAAGGGCCGTCCATAGGTCGAACCGCTGAGCAGATGGCTCATCTGCCCGCGCAGCAACAGGGCGGCGGGCACCGCAGCGACAACCGCGGCAAGCACGAGCCAGCGGTTCTGGATGCCCACGCGTTGTGGTAGCCTCAACGTCAGCGCGAGGACGGCGTGCGCCACCACCAAGGGCAGGACCATGTAGTGGGTCGCGGCCGCCGCCACGGCGGTCGCTCCGTAGGCGAGCATCCACAGGCCCCATCGCCTTTCCTGGCCCGCTCGCCAGAGGCAATACGTCGCGGCCAACCCCAGCATCGTGGCGAGGGTATACATGCGCGCCTCTTGCGTATACCAGAGGTAAAAGGGAGAGAGCGCCCCCCAGACCGCCGCCCATCCGCCAGCCCTCGGGCCACCCACCCTGCTTCCAAGTGCGTACAGGAGCGGGACGGTGAGCGTCGCTGCCAGCAGCGAGACCCATCGCAGAACCAGGTCACTCTCCCCCGCTAGCCGAACCATGCCATGGAGCAGGATGAAATAGAGGGGCGGATGCTGGTCGATGGTGGTGACGCCCTGGATGTCGATACGTTGGCTGAGGATGTACGGGATATCCTGGGTTGCCCTGAACAGGCTGAGGCTCTCGTCCCACCAGATCCCCTTGGCGTCGATCTGGTAGAGGCGGAGCGCAAAGGCCAGTAGCGTCAGCCCCACGATGAGCCAACGCCATCGGGGCGCGGCACGGGGCGGGGCGGGGCGCCCCGAGTTCACCATCACTTGCCGCCTCCCTGCGGGAGGGATTCCAGGCGCAGAGAGACGTGGTCGGCGACGGCCCCACCGAGGCGCACCGGGAGGCGGCCCCCTGATACCGTATGGTAGAACCCCAGGTTGATGCTGAGCATCGTCCCATCCTCGGAGGGCGGCGCCAGGCTGCGCACGTCGCGAACGACGTCGCCCGCCCGCCAGTAGTCCAGCGGGAACGCACCTCCCAAGGGTTGGCCGTCGCCCTGCGCGATGGTCTCACCCTCGGCGTTCACCAGATGCACGAACACGGTGTACCCCTCGGGAAGCGCCTGCAGGCACCTCCAGTGCAAGACGAGTTCCAGCGCTGAACCATCGCCATCCGCGGTCGGCGTTAGATCATAGCCGACGAGTTCCACCCGCTCATCGAAGATGGCCCCGGACGTGTACGTTGGCTCGGCGACGGCGGGATCCGTCCCCTCCGCGGCCGCTACCCGCACGGTGGCGATTTGCGGGGCGGGGCCGAGGGGGGCGCCGTCGCCGGCAAATGCCTCCAGGGGGGCCGCGGGGTCTCGATGATACACGCTGACGCGCAGCGCAGCCGCGACGGGCGTCTCGGCGCCCTGTGCCACACGCAGGGCGACGTCATCCACCACCACGCGGCCGGGCGTCCACTCGGTCGTCGGGCGCAGGCCCATGGCGGGATAGGTGTCGAGGCCGCCGATGCGCTCCCCCCCGCGCCCCAACAGCTGTAGGCCCACGGCATAGTCGTGCGCCGGGACGCCGTCGGCCTCCCAGTAGAGCCGCAGCGCCAGGTGCCCCCCGAGGCGTGCTTCATCCTGCTCGAGTTCGTAGGCCAGCAGACGCATCCCCCCCGCATAGTTCACCAGCACCGGCCGGGCGGTGGCGGGGATCGTCTCTCGCGTTACGGTCTCCGGCGGGAGATAGGCGGGGCGGATGCAGGCGAACGGGATGATGAGGGCGACCGCCGCCAGCCCACCCCCGAGGCCCCAGGCCAGCGAGGGCTCGAGCCGGCGGGGCAGCCAAGTCGCCAAGCCATGCGCCAGCAGGATACCGATCACCGTAATGGCAGGGAAGGCCAGCCTCCCCTGGGTTCGCGTCATGGTTTGTGTCCAGTACACCAACGCCGCCACAACGATAACGAGCCAGAGGCCAGAGAGGAAGGTCTGCGCTCCCCATAGGCGTCCAAGCTCTCGTCGCCTGGCCCGCCTCAACAGGTACCATGCGTTACCGAGAATCGCCGCCACGCACAGCACCCTGACTGCGACGTAGAACGCCTCGGGCGCGGCCACGTTCATCCAGCCGAATACGCCCCAGTACGAGATCACGGCCCCCAGTAGAACTTTTATCGTGTCGCCAAGGGAGAGCGTCTCGCTATGGATGGCAAAGATGCGGGAGTAGGACCACAAGCCCATGGGCTCTTGGTAGAACCACGCGTTACGGATGTACCACCACCCTCCGACTGCCAGTGCGGCCACGCCGGCCAGCAAGATGGGGCGCACCAGGCCGCGCCACAGTCCCTCGTCGGCACGAGCGTAGAAGCGCCAGCCATACGCTGCCACCACGAACAGCACACTGGAGAGGCCATTCAACTTGGTCAAGGCCGCTGCACCGGCGACAGCCCCCATGGCCAGGGGCATTCCGATGGGATCCCCCTCCCCCTCGGCCGCCCGCACCGACAGGTAGAGCATGAGGGTAGAGCAGAGGGTCACCAGGGGATCGTTGCTGATGCTCGCGCCGATGAACAAGAACTGGGGGTTGAATGCCACCAGGGCTGTCCCCAGCGCAACCCGAGCATGCCGCCCGGGCAGGAGACGTCGTCCCAGGGCGTATCCCAGGGCTACGGTGGATGCCGTGCACGCGAGCGAGAGGCCGCGCAGCAGGCGCAGTGCCAGCAGGAGCGAGCCTCCGCCTGCCTCGGCGCCCTGGCGGTGGAGCACCACGTTCTTGTTCCCCGGGACGTCGGCGCGCCCGACCACCACGTAGGGGTTACGGGGAAAGATGGCCTCTGCGTCACTGTGCTCGATATGCCCCACGAGAAGCGCCCCGAGGGCGTAATACAGGGGCGCTTGGTGCATCTGCCCCTGATCCCACTCGGTGTCAGCGACGACCATGGGGGGGAGCGCGCGTTGCTCCACCAGGTAGCGCACGTACCGGTAGTGGGCCGGCTCATCAGGCGCCTCGAACGGGGGGGTGGTGAACAGATAGACGAGACCCAGCGCGACATGCCCTATCAGGATCGCGGCCAGAGCCCATCGAGGTCCAACCCTGTTCAATGGCAGGTTCCTGGCTCGCCTCGTCAGAGCGTCGTCCACAGAAGCCATACCCTACCTTCCCTGATGAACTCGCAGACGCGCGCGCGACGCTCGCTTGCTCGCCCACGGACGGCCGCGATGCTACCGCCCGGCAATCTCGATGGGCCCCAGCGTCACCGCGGACTCGACCGGGTCCGAGTCGACGATCTCCAAGCGCTCCCCCGTCTCGACGAGGTAGAGACCCACGTTCAGCCAGTACGGCCCCGATGCCAGGTCCGCGGGGAGCGCCAGCGTGTGGGCGTCGCGCACCGTGTCCTCGGGGATCCACAGGCGCGTGGGATAGTCCCCCTGTACCGGCTGCTCGTCGACCTGCCCCCGCAAGTTGCCGTCCGCATCGACGAGGTGCACGAACACGGTATAGTTGTGGTTGAGGCGCGTCAGCGGCTTCCAGTAGAGGTCCACCACCAGGTTCTTGCCCGCCTCGGGCGCGGCGGGGCTGAGGCCATACCCTGTGAGCACCACGCGATGGCCCAAGTTCACCGTCATGCGGTTGGCGGGCTCGAGGCGCGGCGTCCTCGCGGGCGCGACGCGTACGCGGGCGATCTCGGCCGGCCCCTCGATGGGGCGCAGGCGGGCGTCGAGGGACGGCAGGCGCTCGCGCTCGGGGCCGCCATAGACCCCCACGCGGATGGCCGCCGCCACGGGCCCGACGGCATCGGGCACGATGGGCACGACGTACTCGTCCACCACCACGTCGCCGGGCAGCCAGCCCCGCGTCGGCAGGTTGCCGCCCCCGTGAAAGGTGTCGATCGCGCCGATGCGTTCCCCGCGGCGGCCCGCGACGCGGATGGCAACGCTATAGTCCGTGTCCATCGCCCGGCGCGCGAGCCAGTAGAGGCGCAGGTTGAGGTTCTCCCCCGCGCGGACCGTCTCCTGCGGCAACTCGTATCCCAGCAAGAATAACTCGTCGCCGTAGCTGATCCCCAGGTCGTGGATCGTGTCGGGCACCTGCTCCAGCACGATGCGCGGCGGCGCGGCATAGGCGGGGGCGATGTACCACGCCGGCGCCCGGGCCGCCACCATCCCCATGCCCACGATCAGGAACGCCCCCACGACCCCCACGTAGCGCCGAGGAAACCAAGCGGTGACGCCGACAAAGAGGATGAAGGAGATCGACGCGATGGCCGGGAACAAGAGGCGCCCATCGATGCCGCCGGCGGATGCCTCCGGGTAGAGCGCCGTCGCGCCCAGCGCCAGGGACGCCACGAGGATCGCAGGCCAGGCGCCCAACACGAGGGCGGCGCGCCAACGGTAGGGGCGAAAGGTGCGCTCGCGCCAGTAGACCCACGCCAGCGCCGGGATGACGCCGAGCACGCCCAGCAGCGTCACGATGCGGACCAGCGAGTAAAAGGTCGCGTCGGCCGGCACGTTCATCCAGCCAAACACACCCCAGAACGAGAGCACCAGGGAGCCGACGACGGATCCCACAGAAGCGCCGGGCGCCGCCGCCACGTCCTGGGGCTGCGCGGCGACGAGGCCCCCCGGGGCCAGCAGGCCCGCGTACCACCACCCACACACCGCCAGAGCCACGGCGAGGGCGATCGCCGCGGGGCGCAGCGATGTGGCCGCCAGGCTCCGTAGGTCGCGCGAGCGGGCGCGGGCCAGGCCGGCCGCGGGAATAAGAAGCAGGGCGGGCAGGGCGCCGATCCGCGTGAGCGCGGCCAGGCCGGCGCAGAGCCCCAAGAGGGCAGCCGGCACGACGACGCGCTCGCCGCCGTTCACGACGCGCAGCGCCAGGTACAGCGTCGCGGTGGCCCATAGCGTAGCCAAGCTGTCGTTGCTGACGGCGCCACTGGTGAACAGGAATTGGGGGTTGAACGCCGCCAGCGCCGCCACGCCCACCGCCATGGCGCCCCGCTCCGGCGCGATCTGCCGCGCCGCGAGGTACACCAAGACCACCGTGACCGCCGAGCAGAGGACGGAGAACCAGCGCAGCACGTGCATGGCGAGCGACACGCCGCGATAGGGAAAGCGATCGTCCTCCAGGTGGAGCACGGCGTTCTTGTTGGCCTGCACATCCACCGTGCCGAGCGCCGCATGTGGGTTCGCCTCGTAGAGCGGGCCGTCCGCGGCCAGGCCGATGCGCCGCGTCAGGAGGCCGCCGACGACATAAAAGAGCGGGGGCTGTCGCAGCGTCTCCCGTTCGGCCGGGCCGGGCAGAAGCGTCGCCGCCGCCTCTTCGCCGTGGGCCGCCCGCACCACCTGGCGGTAGTGCGCCGGCTCGTCAGGAGCCTCGAACAACGGCGTCGTCACGCTATAGACCGCCCCGAGCACCACAAAGGCGACGGTGAGAAGCAGAATCGGCCAGTGGCGCGCCAGAACGCGCTCCCAGGCGCGCTGTCGGATGGGTATGACGTGCAGGACCGGCGCCACAGTGAGGTTTGACACGATCAGCGCTCTCCCTCGTTCACGTGAACCGTTGCTACCACCGCCGCCGTCGCGCCCGGAGCCTTCCCTTCCGTGATGGCCGTCACGGGAAGACGCGCCCCGTCGGGCCGCGTGTAGAGGCCCACCAGGATACGGTAGTCGCCCGACGGTAGATCGGCGGGCAGTAGCAGGGGATGATAATCTACCACGACCTCACCCGGCGCCCAAAACAGCGTGGCGTACCCATCCCGCGGGATGGCGTCGTGCTGCGCCAGGGGGACGTCGTCGGCGCCCACCAGGTGGGTGAACACGGTATAGTTGCGCGAGACCCACCCCTCGGCGCGCCAAGCGAGGGAGAGTCCGATGGTCTCGCCGGGGCGCGCCACGATGGCGGATTCGGCGCCATCCCCCGCCGCGTCCCCGCCCGCCGAACGCTCGAGGCGATAGCCCGCGAGGGTGATGGCGTCGCCGGAGGCACCGTCGCCGGAGGCGCCGTCGCCGGCGACGCCGAACCGCCACGCGGCCGGCCGCATCCCCCCGGGGAGGTCAAAGCGCTGGAACCTCGTCTCGACGCGCACCTCTGCCTCGCTCGGCGGCGCATAGCGCCCCGGCGGCGTTCGCGGCCCCACCACATAGAACGCCTGGAGGACCTCCCCGTCGCCGGCCGGGTGGATCTCGGTGGCCAGGGGATGCCACTCCAGGCCGTCGCCCGACGTGAGCGCCGCCGGCAGCGTGGCCCCCAGGGCCGCGGCGCGCGGTGCCGCGCTAAAGGCCAGCATCGTCATCCCCTGGCGGTGGCGGAGCGGGCCGGCGGCCGCCGCGGGGATGCGCTGCGTGATAGGCTGTTCCGGTGGCGGCCCCGAGTGCGTGACGCGCAGGCGGCACCCGGCGACAGGCTCGCTGATGGGAAGCCCCTCGCCGTCGACCCACACGTAGCGCAGCGGGTACTCGCCCACCGGCAAGGCCGGGGGCACGAGCAGGGCCTGCACGTCCCGCACATAGTCGCCGGGGTCCCAGGCGCGGGTGGGCCAGCGGCCATCGACGGGGTGCGCCAGGTGGAGCAGGCGCCATGCGCCCGCCGCGTCCGCGTACTCGACGCGCAGCAGGCGTTCGTCGGCGATGGGCGCGGTGGCGCGCCAGAGGAGGGCGATCTCGGCGACATCGCCGGCGGCAGCGGACGCCACGGCGGGCCCACACCCGAGGTAAGCGATCCCCGGCGCCGCCGCGGGCGCGTCCTGCCCTTCGCTCGGTGCGACCACCTCGGGCTGCCAGGCCACGGGCAGCGTAGAGCGCACCGGCAGGGGCGGTTCGTACGCCGCCAGGGCGTAGGCCGGCAGGAGGTAGGCGACGAGCGCCACCATCGCCATCAGCAGCCCAGCCGTCGCCCGCCGGGCGTGCCTCGCGGGCACCCAGGCCAGCAACCCCGTCGCCAGGAGGAGGGACCAGGCGGGGAGCGCCGGGTAGAGGTGGCGTCCCTGCGCCGTATCGGGCAGGCGGCGCATCAGGCCATAGAACACCCACTCGACGCCGAGAAAGGCCAGCGCCCCCAGCACCAGGACGGCGCCGCCGGCGGATGGGGTCCCGCGCCTCGCGATGCGGCGCAGCGCCCCCGCCACAGCGAGGGCGGATAGGATCGCGAGCCCCAGGTAGACGCCGTCGCTCGCCGTCACCGTCATCTGGCCAAAGAAGGCCCAATACGACCGGAACAGCGTCCACGCCCAACGGAGGGGATCCAGGCGCAGCGCCCCGAACACCAAGGCGGCCACCGTCCCCAGACCGCCGGAGGCCCCGCCGCCGGTGGCCAGGTCTTGGGCGTGCTTGGTGTCCGAGAGACCCAGAAAGGCCGAGACGAGGCCGCCGGAGCCGGCCGCCGGCTCATCGGGCTGCACGGCGAGGATCCACGGCGCCGACACGCACACGATGAGCGCCAGCGACAGCGCCCCCCCCAGGGCGCAGCGCCCCCAGGCTCGCCGCCGCCAGGCGATGAGCGCCAGCGACAGGGCGATCACCGGCAGCAGGACGACGGTATGGAATTTCGTCACGCGCGCCAGGCCCGCCAGCACGCCCAGCAGAAGGAACTGCCGCCAGCGGAGGTCCCCGCCGCCAGCACCCGGGTCGTCAGTACTCTGGCCACCAGTACCCTGGCCGCCAGTACTCTGGCGCCCCATGGCGACGAGGGTGCTCAGGGTGAGCACCGAGAGGGGGATGGCCAGGTTGTCGTTGTTCACGGCGCCGGAGAGGTAGACGAACTGCGGCGTGAACGCCGTTACCCCCGCCCCCAGGATCGCCAGCGTCGGGCGCTCCGGCGCGAGGATGCGCCCGGTGCGATACACCCCCACGATGGTGATCATCCCGAGGGGGATGGAGACGAGCCGCATGAGGTGCCACACCAGGCTGGTGCCGCGCCAAGGAAAGGCCTCGTCGGCCGTATGGAGCACGGCATTCCAGAGGAGCGATTCGCCGCCGAGGCTGTGGCGCGGCTCCAGGTCGGGGTCGATGAGCTTGAGCATGGGATGCCGCGCAACCCCGACCCAGCCCGTGGCGCGGTGGAGGAGCAGATAGTAGAGGGGCGGCTCGTGCCCCTTGTAGCCCGAGGCCGCGCGCTCCTCCGGGGTGAGCGGCGGGCGGCCCGTGGCGTCGATGTGGCGCACGTAGCGATAGTGGGCCAGCTCGTCGGGCGCCTCCCCCAGGGGAACGGTGGCGCCGTAAGCGGCCGCCAGCAGGGCAAAAGCCGCCAGGATCAGCAGTAGGGGGGCGTGCGACCTCAGCCGGCGTCCGACGCGTGCCACGGGGGCGTCGGACGGGCCCCGCTTGGCCGCCGTTGGGGTCGGCGAGGGCGCGCTTCCGCTCACGGGATCTCTCATCACCGCGCCATTATAGCGGCAGGCAGGAAGAGGCGCGAATCCCCTTCCGGCGTCAGCAGCCGCTCGCCCGTGGCCGGATCGTACAAGCCCACCTCGATGGTCAGCGGGCCGCGATATTCCGGATCGACCCACTCGAGCACGTGGGCGTCGGTGACGTACTCACCCGCCGCCCAGCCCGTCGTCGGGCGCTCGCCGCCGGCGGGCGGGCCGTCGTGCTGGGCCACCAACCGGCCGTCCGCGCCCAGGAGGTGCGTGAACGCGACGTACGCCTTGGCCGCTGTGGTATGAGCGCGCCAGTAGAGGGTCAGCGGCACCCCCTCGGGGGGATGCACCTCGGCGGGCGGCGGATCGTAGCCGACGAGTTCGGCGATGCGCCCCAGCGGCATGGCGGCCGCCACCGCCGGCGTCGGCGCCTCAAAGATGTGGGGCACGGCCTCGATAAAGACCTCCCCGAGCCGGAGCGGCTCGCCGTCGGCGATGACGAGCTGCAGTTCGGCGGGCCCCGGGGCGAGGTCCGCCGGCACGACGAGGTCGCGCCAGTCGAGCACCACCTCGCCCGGCAGCCAGCGACTCGTGGGGTGGGCGCCGTAGGCGGGCGCCATGGGCGCCTCAGCCAGGGTGCGGCCGTCACGCACCAGGCGCAGCGCCGGGACGTACGCGGGCAGATCCGAGGCCGTCGTGCGCCAGGAGACGCGCACCTCCAGGGTCAGGCCGGTATCGACCCGGTCGGCGACAGGGGTGTGGGCCAACACCTCGAGCCCCGGCGCCGCTCGGTGCGGCGGATCGATGGGCTGCAGCCCCCAAGCGGCCCAATCGGGCAAAGCCACAGTGGGCGCGCCGATGGGCGTCAACTCTACCGGGGGGAGGGCGTAAGCCTTGCCCGCCGGGTTGCCCGCCGCGTCCAGCACGTCCAGCCCCTCGGGATCGTCCTCGGCGTAGACGCTCACCTCGAGGTCGTACCGCGCGGGAGGCGTACCGGGGGGAATGGCGAGCACGGCATAGTTGGTGACCTCTCGGCCCACGGTCCAGGCGTCGGTCGACGCCCCCTCGCGGCTCTGCAGGAACCAATCCGCCTGGGCCACCACGTGCCCGCCGGCGTCCATGAGCCGCAGGCTGGCCTTGTACTCATCGTCGAGATCCTCCAGGGCGCGCCAGGTGAGGGCCACGGGCACCCCCTCGTCGGCGGGAGTGGTAGCGTCCACCGCCGCGCGGACGAGGCGCAGCGAGCCCAAGTCGACCTCCGGTGCGACGGCCACCGCGTCATCGACGCCATCGGCCAGGGCGTACCGGCGCACGGTGTACCCGCCTATGTGATCGCGCGCCGTCTCGGCGCCGCGGCGCTCCAGCAGGTAGGGAAGCAGATCGCGATGATCGGTCCGGCCGGCGTACCAGGTGACGAGGGCGGCCGCCGAACGCCCCTCCAGCGCCGCCGCGCAGCCGGCCGTCACATCGTCGGGCGGGCGGCCGGCGTCCACGAACTGCGCCTCCCGGCCTGCCGTCTCGAGGTAGTAGCGCAGCGCCCAGTCGTCCACGTCCATCAGGATGGCGCCGTCGGGCGCGAGGCTCTCCACCAGGTGAGCGGCGGCGCCGCGGGCGTCGTCGCGGTCGTAGTAGCGATCGTTGGCCAGGGCATGGCCCGCCAGTCCACCGGCGCCGAGCCATGCCGCCGCGGCGAGGATCGCCAGCGCAGGCCGCCAGCCGCCACGGCGCAGAGACGCGATGACCCCCGCGGCCATGATGAGCACCAGCGGCACGAGGCTAACGAGGGAATAGCGCGGGTGGTAGCCGGGGCGCGCCTGCATGAGGAGGAACACCAGCGCGCACGGCACGCCCGCCTGCACCAAGAGATAGACGGCCGCGCTCCGCCGCCCCCGCGCCCACACGAGCCACACGGCCACGAGCCCCAAGAGCACCATCGCGGCCCGCGCGGCGAGGGCAAAGAACGGCTCCCGCCCCACCAGGGCGATGTGGCCGCCCATGAGGAACGCCCACGTATCCATCGCGAACTCGGCGGCGCCCGGCGCCTCGGCGCCGAGGGCGGCATGCTCGCCGGCGCGCGCCAACGCCGGCCCGAGCCATGGCAAAAAGGCCAGGCCCACCGCGGCCTGGCTGGCCAGCCAGGGGAGCAGCGCTCGGTGGCCGTCGCGCGGCCCCAGCAGCACCGCGACGATCAGCCACGCCGCCAGCCCGGCGAGGAAAAAGGCGGCAAAGAGGTGCGTGTAGCAGGCGAGGATCTCGAGGCCCACCAGCGCCGCCCAGTCGCGGCGCCTCCACCCCTCCTGCGCGCGGACATAGCGGTAGACGAGGGGCAGCAGGCCGGCAAAGGAGGCGCTCAGCAGGGCGTACATGCGCGCCTCCTGGGAGTAGAGCCAGTGGGCGGGAGAGACCGTCAGAAGCGCCGCGGCCAGCAGCCCCGTGGGATGGTCGCAGAGGGTCCGCCCCGCGAGGTAGACGAGGTACACGGTGAGGGCGCCGGTCAGCGCCGAGAGGGCGCGCACCGCGGCGACGCTATCGCCCCACAGCCGCGTCCATCCCATGAGGAGCAGGTAGTAGCCCGGTGGATGGGTGTGCCCCTCGCTGGCGATCTGCCGCAGGGCGGCGGCGATCGGCTCGCGCGCCAGGTGCACGCTCCAGCCCTCATCGAACCACAGGCTCTGGGCGTCGATGCGATAGATGCGCAGCGCCAGCGCCAGGGCCGCGACGAGGACGGGGGCCAAGCGGTACAGGGCGGCCCGCAGGGCACGCGCCGTTGTGGGTGATGAAGCGACGATCATACCCCTCGATCCCTTCCCAACGCCAAGGGAGCGATGGTTCACTGCGGGGCGGCCACGCGCACCCTCCCCAGGACGATGTGGGTATCCTGCACGTGGCCGCCGGGGCCCAGCAGGCTCAGGCGCGCCCCCGAGGCGTCATACATCCCCACCTCGAGTTCATAAACGCCCGGCGGGGCGTCGGCCGCCACGGTGAGTTCGTAGGGATCGACGATGCGCTGCCCCTTGCGCCAGGTGGCGGTGGGGGCGTCACCGTCCAGCGGCCAGCCGTCGTCCTGCGCCCAGAGGTGCTGCTGCTCGCCCAGGATGTGGGTAAAGACGGAATAGTTCGTGTCGAGGTCCGCCAGGGCCTCCCAGTACAACGTCAGGTGGAACGTCTCGCCCGGCGCGGCGGCCGTGCGGTCCAGGCTGTAGCCGATGAGGGCCGCCTCGCCGCCCAGGTTCAGGTGGGTGGGGTTCGGGATGCCGTCCACCACCCGCTCCGGCAACGAGACGCGCCCCAGGCGCAGGCTATCGCGCGGGCGCGCGTCGCCGGTGTTCAGCAGAAAGAGCCGCTCCCCCGTGTCGAGGCGGTAGAGCCCCACCTCGACCTCCGCCTCGGTGGGGGTGAGCGTCGTAGGGGAAACGGGCACCACGTAGGTGTCGGCGATGGCGTCCCCGGGCGCCCACAAGGTGGTGGGATACGTTCCCTGGCCGGGGTACATGTCGCGTTGCCCAATGATGATGTCGTTGGCGCCCAGCAGGTGCACGAACACGCTCCAGTCATGGTCCATGGGCTGGAGGCCGCGCCAGTAGAGGGTGACCGCCACCGACTCGCCCGGCGCCACGACGGCGGGCTCGATGCGATAGCCGAGGAGTTCCATCCGGCCGCCGTCGCTTGCGACCTCCCCAAAGGTGGCGTGGTAGGGCGCGACGCCATGCGCCTCCAGATCGGAGAGGTCCGAGGCGCTGAGGAGGGGCGGGTGGGCGTAGGCCGGACGGATGGTGATCCACGGCAGCAGGGCGGCGACCGCCAGCATGACGGCCGCGGCCAGGGCGAGGGGCGCCCGCCGCCAGGCCCGCGGCACGGGGCGCCAGCGCAGCAGCGCCGCCAGCCCCATGGCCATGAGCAGGCTGAGGGCGGTGAGCGCGGGGAACATGAGCCGCCCCTGGCTGGCGATGGTCATGAGCGTCCAGCGGATGAGGGCCACGAACACCGCCACCGGCCAGAGGGCGATGAGGCCCACCTGCAGCCCCCGCGCGACGCCCGCGGCGCCGGTGAGCCGCCCGGAGCGCCACTCCTGCCAGACGTACAGCGGCGCAGCGGCCAGCCCGACGCCGCCGAGGATGCTGAGTGCGGCGTAGGCCCAGCCGGGGGCGGGGACGTTGACGCCGCCAAAGAACCCCCAGTAGGCCATGACGAACCCTTTCCACTCCGCCGCGAGCTGCCGCAGCGAGGGGACGGGGTTGCGCGCCCCGACGATGGCGACAAAGGCGTTGAGGCCCAGCGGGTCGTCGTAGAGGCGCCAGTTTCGCCAATACCACCATTGTGCCACCAACAGCACCGGAATCCCCACCAACGCGCCGGCGGTGACGAGCGTCCGCCAGGGACGCCGGCGCGGCGTTGCGCCCGATGCCGCGTTGAGGACGATCGCCAGCCCCGCCAGGGGCAGCATCGCGAGGCCGCTCGCCTTGGTGATGGCGTTCAGCCCCAGGAGGAGCCCCAGCACCGCCCATTGGGCGCGCGTGGGTGGCCGCGCGACGGCCGCCACGATGCGCCACAGCGCTACGGCGCTCAGGGCGATCACCAGGGCGTCGTTGTTGACCGACGCGGTGACGAAAAGGAACATGGCGTTGAAGGCGGTCAGCGCGGCGGCGCCCACGGCCAGGAATTCGTCGTGGGGCCAGATCGTCCGCGCCAGGAGGTAACCGGCCAACACGGTGACGGCGCCCATGAGCACCGACGCCCAGCGCACCATGTGCACCGCCAGCACCGTGCCGCGGTAGGGCCAGCGCTCGGCGGGGCCGTGAATGGCCATGTTCACGTTGCGGTCCGCGGTGATGATGCCCATATCCACGTGGGGATTGAGCCGGCGTACGGCGTCCATGTCGTCGGTATCGATCCAAAAGGTGAGGGCGGCGCCCAGCGCATAGTAGAGGGGCGGCTGGCTCCCCTCCTGCCGCCACGGCCCGACGTTGTCGGCGCGCTGCACCGGCAGGCCGTTGCCGTCCGCCAGGTGTTTGACGAAAGGATAGTGCCACAGCTCGTCGGAGGCCTCAAAGATGGGCGTGACGATGCTATAGATGGTGCCCAGCACGAGGTAGAGCGCCAGCACGACGGCGATGCCGGCGTGGCGGCGGAAGGAGAACCGAGGCTGTGGGGAGCCGATCCCTTGGGATGCGTCGCGTTCAGGGCGTAACGCCATGCAGGACCTCGAGGGTGCGTGCGGCGATGCGTTGCCAGTCGAACTCGTGCGCCAGCTCGGCGGCGCCGGCCGCCAGGGTCCGCGCCAGGGCGGCGTCGTCGGCCAGGCGCGCGATCCCCTCCGCCAGGGCGGCGGGGTCCTGCGGCGGCACCAGCCAGGCGGTGCGCCCATGCGCCAGCTCGGGCACGCGCACGCGTGGATGGGTGGTCACGATGGGCAGGCCGTGGGCCAGGGCCGCCATGAGGCTCCCCCGGCGAAAGGAGGCGCCGTCACGATACGGCAGGGCGCAGACATCGACGGCGGACAGCGCCGCCGAGGCGTCCTCGGGCGGCAGGTAGCCCGTCCAGGCGACCCGCTCCGCGAGCCCCCGCTCGCTGATGAGGGCCCGCACCCGCTCCAGGTACCGTTGGTTCGTCGGGTCGCTGGCGCCGGCGCCGCCCCCCACGACCAAGAGTCTGGCATTATAGCCGCGACGGGCGAGGTCGTCCAACGCCTCGACGAGTTCCTCGACCCCCTTGCTGGCGTTGATGAGCCCGAAATAGCCCACCAGCAACGTCGCGGCCCCCGCGCCCCAGCGCGCCCGCCAGGCGGCCCGGTCATAGTCGGGCGGCAGGCAGGGGGCAATGTTGCTGCCGATGGGGATCATCTCCAGTCGGGGGAGGCCGCAGCGCGCCAGGGCCTCGCGATCCTCGGCGTTGGTGACGATGGTCGCCCGGCTGCCCCTCGCCAGGGCGAGGTTGGCCCAGCGACGCACGGGGCCAGCCTTGGGAAATAGATAAGGCACGAGCAGGTCGTGAAAGGTGGTGACGAACGGCACGCGCGGAAAGGCGCTTGGCAACAAGTTCACCGCGGGATGCATGCCGTAGGCGGCCGTCTGGTACTGGACGTTCACCACGTCGGGCCGTACCTCGCGCAGCAACCGCCGCAGCGTGCCGTACAGCGGCCCCCAGCTCCATGACGCCCCCACCGCATGGCAGTCCGGCGGCGCCTGCGGGGCGCCGTGGCGGGCCCGCGTCGAGGTGAGGACGTGCACCTCGGCCCCCTGCTCTGCCATGGCGCACCCTAGGAGCCGGGTAAAGTCGGCGACGCCGCCCTCCATGGGCGGGTACTCGCCCGACACCAGCAGCACGCGCAACGGCCTCGTCATCGGCCGCCCACCTTGGGAGTGATGGCGTTGGTCGTTCTTTCCCTCACACAGGATGGTAAACGAATGAATTCGTCACTACATAGGGTAGAATAGCTTTTCTTTGTAGTGACGAATTCCTTCGTTCTTTCTGTCGTACGGCGTGGAGAACGAGCGAATGCGTTGGGTGCAACGCCGTCACTATGAGGGAGAGGGTGCCTGAGTCTTGTCATACGTCATCGCTGGGTTCGGCGCGGCACAGGGACGCCTGGCGTCGCGGCCGGCGCAGGCCCGATCGCAGTACCTGGGCGTACACGGCCAGGCGCTGCCGCCGCAACGCCGGCCGATGGCCGACGGCCAGCTTGAGCGCCTCGCGCCCCATCTGCACGACATAGGTGCCGAGCAGGAAGCCGCGCAGCGCCTCGGCCTCGAGGCGGCCGTGGTGCTTGCGGAAATAGTGCACCTTGCTGGAATGAAAGTAGACGTCGCGGGCGGCCGCCACTTGCTCGGCGCTCCGCCCCTCGTGGTGCACCACCACGGCGCACGGGTAATAGATCACCCGCCAACCATCGTCCGCCAGGCGGCGACACCAGTCGAGTTCCTCCGAGTACATAAAGAGGTCCTCGTCCATGAGGCCCACGCGCTCCACCGCCTTGCGCCGCACGAGCATGCAGGCGCCGGTCACCCAATCTACCGGCTGGATGACGTCCGCCGGCGCGTCGGCAAAGCGGTACGCCCGCGCCCAGCGGTTATCGGGCAACCACTGCTCCAGGAGGGTGCTCTCCATGAACGCCATGGCGAGGGTCGGAAAGCGGCGCCGCGAGGACTGCACGCTGCCGTCGGGGTAGCGCAGTTGGGGGCCTAGCACCCCGATATCGGGGTGCCGCTCCATATAGTCCATCATGCTCGAGAGGGCGTCCTCGACGATCTCGGTGTCGGGGTTGAGCAGCAAGAGGTAGCGCCCCTCGCAGCGTCGCATGGCGAGGTTGTTGCCGGCGGTGAACCCCACGTTCGTCTCGCAGGCGATGAGGCGCACCTGGGGATAGCGCTGAGCCACCATATTGGCGCTGCCGTCCGAGGAGGCGCTGTCGACCACCCAGATCTCGGCGCTGTGCTGGCCGACCCAGAGCTGGCCGTCCCTCTGCGTCACGTCGGGCGCGTGGAGGATGGAATCGAGGCAGGCGCGCAGCAGCGACGCCACGTTCCAGCTCACAATGACGATGGCGAGATCGGCGCCCATCTCACTGCAGCCCCAAGAGGCGGCGCGCGTTAGCGCCGGTACGCCCCGCCACCTCCTCCGGCGCGGCCCCCAGGACGGCGGCCAGCCCCTCGGCGACGTGGGCCACATAGGCGGGCTCGTTGCGCCGCCCGCGTCGGGGGACGGGCGCCAGGTAGGGACTGTCCGTCTCGATGAGCAAGCGGTCTAGCGGCACGTCGCGCAACACCTCGCGCAGGTCATCGGCCCACCTAAAGGTCACGGGGCCCGCCACCCCGAGGTACAACCCGCGGGCAAGCGCCCAGGCGGCCATGTCGCGGCCCGCCAGGAAGCAGTGCAGCACGCCGCGCAGCGAGCCGACCTCGTCGCCGACCAAGCCATCCACAACGGACCGCAGGTCCTCGTCCGACTCGCGGTTGTGGAGGATGACGGGCATGGCCAACTCGGCGGCCAGCGCGAGCTCGCGCTCCAGGACGGCGCGCTGCACCGGCCGCGGGGAAAAGCCATAGTGGTAGTCGAGGCCGATCTCGCCGATGGCCACCACCCGCGGATGGCGCGCCAACTGGCGCAGGCGGCCCATCGCCGCCTCGTCGACGCGCCCCCCGCCGCCGTCACCCTCGACCCAGGCGTGACGCGCCTCGTGGGGGTGGATGCCGACGGCCGCCCACAGCGCCGGGTGCGCCTCGGCCAGGGCGATGGCGGCCTCGCTGGACGCCAGGTCGGCGCCGCAGGTGACGATCGCCTCCACCCCCGCCGCGGCGGCGCGGGCGATCACGGCGTCGCGGTCGGCGTCAAAGCGCGGCGACTCGAGGTGGGCGTGGCTATCGATGAGGCGCATCGGCGCTCAGACGGGTAGCCCGGCCAACTGCAGACCCGCGTGCAGCAGGTCCTGGACCTTGTCGCCGTGGGTCGTCTCGCAGTAGACGCGGATGACGGGCTCGGTGCCCGAGAAACGGATGAGCAGCCAGCCGCCGTCCTCCAGGCAGAAGCGAAACCCCTGCGACTTGTCGATCTCGGTGACCTTGAGCCCGGCCAGGGTCGTGGGCTCGGCCTCCTCGATGCGCGCCTGCACCGCCGGGCGCTCCTCGGCCTCCATCTGCCGGTCGATGCGGTCATAGTAGTGGGCGCCCACCAACCCAAAGATGTGATCGAGGAGCTGGCTGGGCGTCTTGTTCATCCGCACCATGAGATCCAGCAGGTACAACCCCGCCAGGATGCCGTCGCGCTCGGGGATGTGGCCGCGGAAGGCGAACCCGCCGCTCTCCTCCCCGCCCATGATGGCGTCGACGCGGATCATCTCCGGTGCGACGAACTTGAAGCCGACGCCCGTCTCGTACACCTCAACGCCGTAGCGCTGGGCGAGCTTGTTGGCCATGCTCGTGGTGCTGATCGTCTTGACCAGCGGCCCCCTCTCGCCGCGCACCTCCAGGAGATAGAACACCAGCAGGGCATACACCTGGAGCTGGTTGATAAAAACACCCTCTTCGCTGGCCAGGCCCACCCGGTCGGCGTCGCCGTCCGTCGCCAGGCCCACGCTGGCGTTCAGCTCGGGGATCGCCTTGAGTAGGGTCTGCAGGTTGTCGTCGATGGGCTCGGGGCGGCGCATATCGGGAAAGAGGGGGTTGCGCTCGTTGTGGATCTCACGCACCTCCGTCTTGCCGCCCGACAGGAGTCGCGGGAACCAGCCCATCCCCACGCCCCACATGGGATCAGCCACCACGCGCAGACCGGCGTCGATGATGGGGCGCAGGTCGATGAGGCGGCCGAGTTGCTCGACATAGGCGGGGTCGGGGTCGAACTCGACGATCGCCCCCTCCCGCAGCGCCGCGTCATAGTCCTTGATGTTGAGGGTATGGCTCTCCTGGGCGGCCGCGATGCGCGCCTCGACATCCGTGAGGGTCTCGGGCGCGGCGGCGCCGGCGTAGGAGGAGCGCAGCTTGTAGCCGTTGTCTGTGGCGGGGTTGTGGCTGGCGGTGATCCAGATGCCGCCATCCGCCTTGAGGGGGAGGATGGCGTAGGAGAGCACGGGCGTCGGCGAGGCGTGATTCGCCAGGTGCGCGCGGATGCCGTTGCCCGCCAGCACCTCGGCCACCGCTCGGGCGAAATCCTCCGAGCGGAAGCGCATGTCATAGCCCACCACCACGCCGTGTTCGACCTGGCCGGTGGCTTTTAGATGGTCGGCCGTGCCCTGGGCGCAGTAGCGCACGTTCTCAAAGGTATAGTCCTCGGCGATGCCGGCGCGCCAGCCGTCGGTACCGAAAACGATCCGGGTCATGGGGTCTTACCTCCAAAATCTCTGCGTCGCGGCATGCCGTTCGTGGCGTTGCGCCTGCAGCGGACAGCCGTCAGCTCTCTGCCTCGGCCCGCGCTTCGCGCAGGTCGCTATCCACCATCATGTGCACGAGTTCCTCGAACGACACCTCGGGCTCCCAGCCCAACTCGCGCCGGGCTTTGGAGGCGTCGCCCACCAGCTCCTCCACGTCCGCGGGCCGCAGGAAGCGCGGGTCGATGGTGACATAGTCGCGATAGCCGAGCCCGGCATAGTCAAAGGCGCACTCGACGAACTCGCGCACAGAGTGGCGCACTCCCGTGGCCACCACAAAGTCCTGCGGCGCGTCCTGTTGGAGCATCAGCCACATGGCCCGCACATAGTCCCCCGCGAAACCCCAGTCGCGCTGCGCCTCCAGGTTGCCCAGGGGGAGGGTGTCTTCGAGGCCCAGCTTGATGCGCGCCACGGCGTGGGTCACCTTGCGCGTCACGAACTCGAGCCCGCGGCGCGGCGACTCGTGGTTGAAGAGGATGCCCGAGACGGCGAACAGGTTATAGCTCTCGCGATAGTTCACCGTGATCCAGTGGCCGTACACCTTGGCGACGCCGTAGGGGCTGCGCGGGTAAAAGGGCGTCGTCTCGCGCTGGGGCACCTCGCGCACCTTGCCGAACATCTCGCTGCTGCTCGCCTGGTAGAAGCGGATGCTGGGGTCCACCATACGGATGGCGTCGAGCATGCGGGTGACGCCCAGAGCGGTGAACTCGGCGGTGAGCACCGGCTGCGCCCACGAGGTGGGCACGAACGACTGCGCCCCCAGGTTGTACACCTCCTGCGGGCGGTGCTCCTGGATGATGTTCAGCAGCGACACCTGATCGAGGAGGTCGCCGGGCACGAGGGTGATGCGGTCCAGCAGATGCTGGATGCGCGGAAAGCGCGTGGTGCTCGAGCGGCGCACCATGCCCACCACGTCGTACCCCTTGTCCAGCAGGAACTCGGCCAGGTACGAGCCGTCCTGACCCGTGATACCGGTGATAAGTGCTTTCGGGCTCACAGCAGGTTCCCCTTCTATGCGATGTCGTGTCGCGGGGCGCGCTAGGCGCCCACGCGCTCCCGCCAATAGTCCAGCACGTCGCGCAGGCTCTGCTCCAGGCCGATGGTGGGCGCCCAGCCCGTGTCGACGCGGAAGCTGCGGCAATCGCACACCGCCTCACGCACGTCGCTCGGGCGCAGGCGCTCGGCATCCACCTCGATGCGCACCTCACAGGTGCTAAGGCGCAGCAACATATCGAGGATCTCGCGAATGCTATGGCTGCGCGACGAGCCGATGTTGTACACCGCGCCAGGCGCGCCGCGCTCCAGCGCCAGGGCGTAGGCGCGCACCATGTCGCGCACATCGGTGAAATCGCGCCGGGCCGACAGGTCGCCAACGCGCATCACGGGGTCCTGCTGGCGCGCCTCGATGCGTGCCAGCTGCCGCGCGAAATCGGGCACCACGAACCCCGTGCCCTGCCGGGGGCCGATGTGGTTGAAGGGGCGCACCCGCACCACGTGGAGGCCGTGACTCAAGTGATACTGGTACCCCAGCATGTCCTGCGCGATCTTGGACACGGCATAGGGGTTCAGGGGGCGCAGGGGAGTGTCCTCGTCGATGGGAAGGTCAGCGTCAGTCACACGCCCGTACTCGTCCGCCGAGCCCACCACGAGGATGCGCGGCGTCAGCCCATGGGCCACCGTCGCCTGCAACAGGTGGAGCTGCATGGTGATGTTGGTGACGAGGGTATTGGCCGGCCGCTCCCACGATTGGCCCACGGCCGCCTGAGCGGCCAGGTGGAACAGCATGTCCGGCTCCACCGCGCGCATCAGTGCACTGACTTGCGCATCGTCGCGCAGGTCCACGCGATGGACGCGCAGGCGCTCGACCAGGTGGCTCAGGTGGTCCATGCCGTCGTCGGGACGCAGGGTGCCGTGGACCTCCAGGTCGCCTCGCGCGACCAGCAGATCGACCAGATGGCTCCCCGCGAACCCCGCTGCGCCGGTGATGAGCGCTCGCGGGCGCCGCGCCCTCCCCGTATCGGTGTGCGTCGTCATGCGTCTAGTATACCCAGGAGAGGGGCCAGAGCAAGCAGGTGCGGAGGCCGGACGGTCGCCCGGCCTCTCGCACGGCGCGCAGCACGGTGGGGCGTGTAGGGCCCGCACGCCGGTGCGGGCCGGGAGTCTAGGAACGCGGCTGGCCGCGGCTATAGCGCAAGTCGCGGCTCCCCAGGTCATAGTGGCTGATGTGCACCACGCCTTCCCCGTCGACGGCGATGGAGCTGTAGACCCCCACGTTGCCCTCGGTGTCCACCGCCTCGGATCGCCACTCGCTCCCCGTCCACCGCGAGTAGCGTAGGTCGCCGTTGGTGAGATCATAGTGGCTGATGTGCGGGCGGCCGGCGTCGTCGAGCACCAGGCTGGTATAGTACCCAACGTCGTTGACTGCATCCTCTATGGTGCTCCGCTGCCACGAGCCCCCCTCGCGACGCGCGTATTTCAGGGCGCCGTTGGTAAAGTCATAGTAGCTGATGTGCACGCGGCCAGCGCCATCGAGCGCCATGGAGCTGTAGAGGCCCACACTGTCGGTGTCGTCGACGGTGGCCACCTCCCAGGAGGCGCCGTCCCAGCGCGCGTACTTGAGGGCGCGGTTCGTCCAGTCGCAGTAGCTGATGTGGGGGCGCCCCTGGGCGTCGAGAGCCAGCGAGGTATAGTACCCTACGTCGCCCTGGCTGTCGACGGTCGTCGTCACCCAGGCGGCCCCGTCCCAGAAGGCGTACTTGAGATCGTTGCCCGCCATGTCATAGTAGCTGATGTGTGGCCGACCCTGCGCGTCCAGCACGAGCGAGGTATAGAGGCCCGCGTCGCCCGCGCCGTCGGCGACGGACATGGACCACGGCCCTCCAGCTCGATGGGCGTAGCGCAACTGGCCCTCGCCCTGATCGTGGTAGCTGATGTGCGTGCCGCCCGCGCCGTCGAGGGCCAGGGAGGTGTAGGTGCCCACATCGCCCTCCTCGTCGACGGGCTCGATGCTCCACGTGGCGCCGTCGTGGATGGCCAGCTTGAGGTCTCCCCTGCCCCAGTCGTAGTAGCTGATGTACACCCAGCCGCCGTCGTCCACCGCCAGGGAGGTGTCCATGCCCACGTCGCCCTCGCTGTCAATGACCGTCGTCTCCCACGTCATCTCGGCGGGCACGGTGGGGACGGGCGCGGTCGGACCTCCCCCCCGGATGATCGGGAGGCGTATGTCCTCCTGGGCCGCCGCCGTCACCCCCAGGACGCTCAACGCCAGCGCCAGAGCCAGCAGTACCCCACCCACGATCCGTCTCGAATGCATGTGTTGCCCTCCTGTGAACCGATTTCGCCACATCTGGCGACGGCGAGGCATGAGGGCGCGGGCGCCGAGGCGATGGAGCCGGCGTGCGGTGGGAGCACGAGGAGGGCGGTTGGCAACGAGGGAAGGTATAGGCGGCCCCGCGCCGGCGATCGGGCGCCGTCGCATGGCACGCGCCTGGCCCAAGCGCCCCGCAACACGAGCGCGGCGGTAGAGAGCGAGATGCCGGGGCGGTAGAGCCATCAGGTGAGCGGGTGGAGCGGGGCCGGTGGAGAGGCTCGGGGGGCGCCGTGGGGTGTGGCTCCTGCCGCTCGGTGGGACTGTAGCACAGAATAAACGGGATGGCAAGGGAAGTGTGGGTGCGAAAGGGAGGCGGGGCATCGCCAGATGCGATGCCCCGCCTCACGTATCAGCCCTCGAGGACTGGGTCCGACTAGATCCCCGCGGCGGCGCGCAGCTTGGCCGCGCGGTTGGTCTCTTCCCAGGGAGCGTCGATGTCGTCGCGGCCAAAGTGGCCGTAGGCGGCCGTGGCCCGGTAGATCGGCCGGCGCAGGCGCAGGTCGCGGATGATGGCGCCGGGGCGCAGGTCGAAATGCTCGCGCACCAGCTGCTCGATCTTGGAGTCGGGCACCCGGCCGGTGCCGAACGTCTCGACGTTGAGCGACACGGGGCGCGCCACGCCGATGGTGTAGGCGATCTCGATCTGGCAGCGCTCCGCAAGCCCCGCCGCCACAACGTTCTTGGCCACCCAGCGCGCCGCGTAGGCGGCGGAGCGGTCGACCTTGGTGGGGTCCTTGCCCGAGAAGGCGCCGCCGCCGTGGGGCACCATACCGCCGTAGGTATCGACGATGATCTTGCGGCCGGTGAGGCCTGTGTCGCTCATCGGGCCACCGATGACGAACCGTCCGGTGCTGTTGATATAGTAGCGCGTGTTCTTGTCGAGCATGTCGGGCGCCACGATCGGCTTGATCACGTGCTCGAGGATGTCGTCCTGGATCTGCTTCTGCGTCACCTCCGCGTCATGCTGCGCGGCGATGACGATGTTGTCCACCCGCACCGGCCGGCCAAAGTGGTACTCGACCGTCACCTGGGTCTTGCCGTCGGGGCGCAGGTAGGGCAGCAGGCACTCCTTGCGCACCTGGGCGAGGCGCCGCGCCAGACTGTGAGCCAGCATGATTGGGAGCGGCATGAGTTCGGGCGTCTCGTTGCAGGCAAACCCGAACATCATCCCCTGGTCGCCGGCGCCGACCGCCTCGATCTCGGCCTCGGTCATCTCGCCCGACTTGGCCTCCTGGGCCTGGTCAACGCCCAGGGCGATGTCGGGAGACTGCTCCTTGATCGACGTCATCACGCCGCAGGTGAGGTGGTCGAACCCGTAATCGGCACAGGTGTAGCCGATATCGCGCACCGTGTCACGCACGATGCTCGGGATGTCCACGTAGCAGCTGGTAGTGATCTCGCCGGCCACCAGGATGAGGCCCGTGGTGGTGGCGCACTCGCAGGCCACCCGCCCGTAGGGGTCCTGGGCATAGATGGCGTCCAGCACCGCATCCGAGACCTGGTCGCACAGCTTATCGGGGTGCCCCTCCGACACCGATTCGGAGGTGAACAAGAACTTGGGCGAGTTCATGAAGCTACTCATTGTCTTACCTCATCTTCTGGTTTCATGCGACCCTACGGGCCGGCGCCACCCGCCGGCCGGTGCTCGATGCCTCGGCCAGAGACGATCACGTGCCCTCTTCCCACGAGTTCAGATAGCGCTCCTGCTCCTCGGTGAGGGTGTCGATGTTGATTTCCATGGCGCGCAGCTTGAGCGTCGCGATATCCATATCGATGTCCAGCGGCACGCGATAGACTGCCTTTTCCAGCTTCTCGTGGTTCTGGGCGATGTACTCGGACGACAGGGCCTGGTTGGCGAAGGACATGTCCATCACGGCCGAGGGATGCCCCTCGGCGGCGGCCAGGTTCACCAGGCGCCCCTCGCCGAGGACGGCGATCTGTCGGCCGTCGGCCAGCGTGTACTGGTCCACGAACTCGCGCACGCGCACCACCTCGGTGGCCATCTTTTTCAGCGCCTCGAGGTTCAGTTCGACGTTAAAGTGCCCCGAGTTGGCCACGATGGCGCCGTCCTTCATGCGCTCAAAGTGGGCGGCGTCGATGACGTTGATGTCGCCGGTGGCGGTGACAAAGAGGTCGCCCAGCGGCGCCGCCTCCAGCAGCGGCATGACGCGATAGCCGTCCATCACGGCCTCGAGGGCGCGCAGCGGGTTGACCTCGGTGACGATCACGTTGGCGCCCATCCCCCGGGCGCGCATGGCGATGCCGCGGCTGCACCAGCCATAGCCGCACACCACAAAGGTCTTGCCCGCCAGCAGGACGTTCGTGGCGCGGATCACGCCGTCGATGGTGGACTGGCCGGTGCCGTAGCGGTTGTCGAACAGATGCTTGGTGTCGGCGTCGTTCACGGCGATGATGGGGTAGGCCAGCTGCCCCTGCTGCTGCATGGCGCGCAGGCGGATGACGCCTGTGGTGGTCTCCTCGGTGCCGCCGATGACGTCGCCGAGAAGTTCGCGCCGTGACCTGTGCAGCGTGGATACCACATCGGCGCCGTCATCCATGGTGAGGTTGGGCCGGTGATCCAGCGCCGCCTCGATGTGGCGGTAGTAGGTCTGGTTATCCTCCCCCTTGATGGCAAAGACGGGCATCTCGAACTGGGAGACCAGGGCGGCCGCCACGTCGTCCTGCGTCGAGAGGGGATTCGAGGCGCACAGCACGCAATCGGCGCCACCGGCTTGCAGCGCACGCATCAGGTTGGCCGTCTCGGAGGTGACGTGCAGGCAGGCCGAGACGCGCAGCCCGGCCAGCGGGCGATCTTTCTCGAACCGCTCGCGGATCAGGCGCAGCACGGGCATCTCTTGTTCGGCCCACATGATGCGCGACAGGCCCCGGCTCGCGAGGCTCAAGTCCTTGACGTCGTACGATTGGGTCATGGTACATCCTTCTTTCGGTTTGGTGGCGCGGCATGCGCGTCAGTCCACGAGGCGCTGGAAGCACTCTCCCTCGGTTGACGTCAAGGACTGAAAGTGCGTCAGGTAGCGGAACTCGTCGTATCGCGCCTGCACCTCGCCCAGGCTCAGGGTGCGCAGCCTATCCACAGAGAAATCCTCTACCGTAAAGGAGGCCAACACCGTGCCGTGCACCACGGCGCGACGCAGTGCCTCCAGCGAGCACACCCCGAGGCGGGCCAGATAGCCCATGAACCCGGCGGCAAAGGTATCGCCCGCGCCGGTAGGATCGACCACGCACTCCAGTGGGTAGGCGGGGCTCAGGAAGAACGTCTCACCCAGACAGGAGCCGCGCGTCACCAGCATGGCGCCGTACTCGCCGCGCTTGATGACCAGCGCCTTGGGCCCCAGTTCGAGGATGGCGCGGCCGGCGTGGATCAGATTCGGTTCGCCGGCATAGAGCCGCACCTCGTGTTCATTGAGGAAGGCGATGTCCACCATCGACAGCGCCTTGGTCAGCGCATCGCGCTTGGACGTGATCCAGTAGTTCATCGAATCCAGGGCGGTGAGCCGGGGCTCGCGCATCTGCTCGAGCACTTCGATCTGCAGGTCCGGATCGATATTGGCGAGAAAAACGAACTCGGAGCGCGCCAGCTCGGGCGAGATCACCGGGTGGAAATCGGCGAACACGTTCAGCTGGGTATCGAGCGTCTCGCAATCGTTCAGGTCCTCGCCATAGCGACCCGCCCAGAAGAACGTCTTGCCCTCCACCGTCTGGAGCCCGCTCAGGTCGACGCCGCGTGACGACAAAAAGTCGGTGTGCTCCTGAGGAAAATCGGTCCCCACGACGGCAACGACGCGCACGCGGGCATAGAGGCTGGCAGCGGTGGCGAAGTAGGTGCAGGCGCCGCCGAGGGTGCGCGTGCGCGCCCCCGAGGGTGTCTGCACGTCATCGAGCCCGACGGAGCCTACGACAAGGATGCTCAAGGTACCCTCCCGAGATGCATGGATGCTATTCTGATGCGGCCTCCATCGCCTCGCCCGCTTCGCCGGCGTCGTCGGCGTCGTCGGCGTCGTCGGCGTCGTCGGCGCCGTACCGCCGCTGCATCTCGGCAGCCACGCCGGCGGTGAGGTCGAGCACCCGGTCGACCAGATCGGGCTTGAGGGAGCCCAACCCACAGGAGGGGCTCACCAGGCCCATCCCAAAGAGGGTCTCCTCGGGCACCCCCTTGTCCACCAGTAGGGCGATGGCGTGGTGCAGGCGCTCCACGAGGCTCTCCACCGTCTCGGACTCGATGGCGGGGCCGCTTGGCACGATGCCCCAGGCGAGGATACCCCCCCGCTCGAGGTAGCGGGCGACCTCCTTGGGATAGAGCGCCAGGGTCTCGGCATAGTCGTAGGCGTCGAGGCTGAGGATGTCGGTGGACGTGCTCAGCAGCACCGACCAGTCGGTGTTGCCACAGCAGTGCACGCCCTTGATCCCGTGCAGTCCCGCAAAGACCTCCTCCAGCAGCCCGATGGCCTGGTCGCGGCTGAGCGACACAAAGGAGGACCCAAAGGACGCCATGTACGGCTCGTCGATCATGACGATGGTGTGAGCAAAGACGCGGGCCAGCTCACGCTCCTGCCAGGCGGCCTTGAGCCGCAGGTGCTTGCCCACGGCGTCCGCCAGCACCTCGTCGTAGAGGATCGGCCGCTGGTTCTGGTCCACGATGGTCAAGCCCCAGCTGATCGGACCGGTGACGTGCCCCTTGACGGCCGTCACCCCCTCGGGGAGCGCCACGCGACCCGCCAGCAAGGCGTGCAGCCCGGCGGCATACGACTCGGCCAACTCGCCATAGTCCACCTCATCCTCGAGGTAGGCGAGGTAGAGCCGCTCGAGCCCGGCGTCCAGGTCCTTGCGACGATCCACGTAGACGCGTTGATCCTCGACGGTGATGCCGGGAAAGCGCTCGCCGAACTGAGCGTACATGTTCTCGCGATAGGCGCGCCGTGGAAGCTGTGGCCACGATGGAATGCTGGGCAGATAGCGCAGGACGGTCTCCCAGGCCTTGCCTACGTCCGCATGGGGAAGGCTCCCCATGGCAAAGGGCAGCCAGCGCGGCTGGAACCGGGTCATGCGTCCCTCCAGCTTGGGTAGGATGAACGTGTGATGTGGCGGCGACACGGTGCGCCCGCGAAGCGGCAGCGAATCGCCAGCGGGCCCAGTTCCGCCATGCCGCCCATGCAAAAAAAAGCTCCCCCTGAGGGGAGACGAATCGCGGCCTCCCTCTCATCTATCAGGCGAAAGCCATTCGCCTGCCGGAATTGGCACCAATGGATCGGCCGGCATGGCGCGCCCGCCGTTCCAGGTTGCCGGGGTTTCACAGGGCCGGTCCCTCCACCCCTCTCGATAAGAGACGCTCACGGACTATACAGTTTTCGAGGCGATGTGGCGATAGTAACACACAAGGAGAGGGCTGTCAAACGATCCGCGGACCGGCGGACGGACGGTGAGCCATGCGTGCGCGGTTTCAGGTGACAGATTGCAGGGCACAGACCCGAGGAGGTCCCCGCGCAAGAGCCTGTAACCTGGAACCTGCTACCCGTCACCCCGCGGGGCGCGTAACGCACGATCCAAAACGCATCCATCACTTGCCCGCCTTCACCGAGAGGGTATACTGGCCCCGCGGTGAACCGCGCCGCCCACGGCAAAGGGAGGAGGCATGATGACGACCCGACGCGAGCGCGTGCTGACGGCCCTGGCCCACAGGCAGCCCGATGTCGCGCCCTGGCAGATCGACCTGACCATCGACGCGCGCCGCCAGGTGGCCGACTACCTCGACGACCCCGACTTTGAGGCCAAGGTCGGCAACCACCTGGCGGGGTGCGAGGACGGCTACTTTGTCGAGGTGAGCCCCGGGTTCTGGCAGGACCAGTTCGGCATCGTGTGGAATCGCACCATCGACAAGGATATCGGCAACGTCCACGAGATCCTGCTGCCAGAGCCCGACCTAGCGCGCTATGCCGTCCCCGAGCCCGACCTAGCGCGCAACGCCGCCACCTACGAGCGGCTCATCGCCGAAAACCCCGACGCCTTGCGCTTTGGCGGGGTAGGGTTCTCCATGTTCGAGCGCGCCTGGACGCTGCGCGGCATGGAGAACCTGTTGGCGGACATGATCCTGAACCCAGGCTTTGTGGACGACCTGATGGACCGCATCCTGGAGTACAACCTGAAGGTCATCGACCACCTGCTGCCCTACGACCTGGACTGCGTGCGCTTTGGCGACGACTGGGGACAGCAGAACGGCCTCATCATGGGGCCGCGGTTGTGGCGGCGGTTCATCAAGCCGCGCGTGGCGCAGATGTACGCCCGCGTCAAAGCGGCGGGCAAATACGTCATGCAACACTCGTGCGGCGCGATACAAGAGCTGTTCCCCGACCTGATCGACATGGGGCTGGACATATTCAACACCTTCCAGCCCGAGGTGATGGACGTGGACTGGATCAAACGGGAGTACGGCGGCCACCTCACCTTCTACGGGGGGATCAGCACGCAGCAGGTGCTGCCACGCGTCGGGCCGGACGAGGTGCGCGATGTAGTGCGGCGCATGATCGACCGCATCGGCACGGACGGGGGCTATATCGTGGCGCCCACCCACGCCATCCCCCGCGACGTGCCGCCAGAGAACATCGTGGCGTTCATCGAGACGGTGCAGAGCCAATAACGCCGCCCCGCACCCTTGGGAGGTAGCGCAGGGGGGCGCCGCGATCGCGGCGTCCCCCTGCTGCTCTTCTTCCAAAGGTATGAGCACTTAGCGCGGGCGGCTCTGCGCCATCTGCTCGGGCGTGCGGAACGTATAGCGCATCTCCTCCACCGCATAGGGCGGGTGCTCGGCGATGGCATCCTCGTCGATGTCGATCCCCAGGCCCGGGGCGTCGGGGAGGGGTAGGTAGCCGTCCTGCTCGCGCGCCGCGCCCACCGTCACCTCGTGCCGCCAGGGCACGTCGTCAGCCTTGTGCTCCAGGTAGATGCAGGCCGACGTGCTGGCCAGCACCTGCATGTTGGCCATCTCGGCAATGGGGCCGACGGAGCCATCATGAGGCGCCACCTTGGCCAGGAACGCCTCGGCCAGCGTGGCGATCTTTTTGCCCTCCGTGATGCCGCCGATGCGCGTCATCTCGGGCTGGGCGATCTCAATGCAGCGGCGCTGGAGCAGGTCGCGGAACGCCCACTTGGAAAAGAGGCGCTCGCCGGCGGCCAGGGGCACGTTGGCCTTGCTCCCCAGCCATTCCAGGGCGTCGAGGTCGTCGGGGTTGGTGGGCTCCTCCAGGAAGGCGGGCTGGTAGGGCTCGATGGCCCGCGCCAGCTGCAGCGCCCCGCCGGGCGAGAACTCGCCGTGGCAGTGCACGCCGATCTCGACGTCGTAGCCGAACGCCTCGCGCAGCGTGGCGAGCGTCTTGGGCGACGGCCCGCACTTGAAGGCCGTGTAGCCGCGGTCTAGCAGGTTCTGCGCCGCCTGGACGCTGCTGGCGTGGCCATAGATGCGGATGGCGTCGCGCAGCTTGCCGCCGAGGAGTTCGTACACCGGCACCCCCAGCGCCTTGCCCTTGATGTCCCACAGGGCGGTGTCCAGCGCGCTGATGACGCCGCCGCGCACCGCGCCGGTGAGCCCGTGGCCATGGAGCACGTCGTAGACCTTGAGCCAGAGGCGCTCGATATCGAAGGGGTTCTCGCCAATGAGGATCGGCGCCACCTCCTGGATCCCCTTCTGGCAGACGGCGGGCCAGCCGCCCCCCTCACCCACGCCGTGGATGCCGGCATCCGTGGCGACCTTGCAAAAGATCCAGTTGCGGCCCCGCGGCCGGTCCGCTCGTCGCTCGCCCGGCTCCCGCGAGGCATCGTTGGCGTTCACCAAAAAGGTCTTGATCTCGGTAATCTGCATGGCCGTCTCCTTGTCGTGGATGCGAACCGCGCTGCGCGCCGACCGGCCCATGGTAGCGCAGCGCCGGCGCGCTGCCAAGCGCCACGGCGGCGGCCTCTGCCGCGGCCTCTGCCGCCGCATTTGCCGCCCCCGCCGGCCCGTGCTAACGTAGCGCCATGGACGCACGCCTTCATCCAGCGACTCCTGCCACCCCTACGACACGCCGCCACGTCACCCGAGTGCTGCTCGTGCTGGCGGTGGTGCTGCACGTGTCGCTCCTCCTCTCCTGGCGGCTGGGGTTCTGGAACCCCTTCACCTTTGACTCGGTGGCCACCCGAGGCGAGCGCGGCTGGGACTTTTTCGCCCTCTACCAGGCGGGGCACAACGTGCTGACGGGCGTGAGCGCCTACGAGAGCGCCAACGACGCCATCGAGGTGGTGGTCCCGCGCTACACCCCCTTTCGCTACCTGCCGGTGTCGGCCTACACGGTGGGGGTGGCGCTGAATGCGCTGCCGCCGCTATGGGCTTTTCGGCTGTGGGTCGCCCTCACCGAGGCGCTGCTCCTGGGGTGCGCCGCGCTGTCGTGGCGGCTGGCGCCCGATCGGCGCCGCGGCGCCGTGATGGCGGCCATGTGGTTGTGCTTTACGCCGTTCTATCTCGAGATCTACTTGGGGCAGTTCAACGTGGTGCAGGCGGCGCTGGTGCTGCTGATGATGGCGGCGGAGCCCCTCACCCCCACCCTCTCCCCGGGGTACCGGGGCGAGGGAGCAGATGCGTCGCGCCACGGTCCTCTCCCGGGTACGCCGGGGGGAGGATACCGGGGGGGGGTGGCTTCCGATGGCGGCGGCGCTCCCCCCCTCTCCGACCCTCCCCCCGGTGTACCGGGGAGAGGGAGCAGGAGGTGGGCGGCTTCCCATGGCGATTGCGTCCCCCCCCTCCCCGACGCTCCCCCCGGCGTACCGGGGAGAGGGAGCAGGGGTGTCGTCCTGGGCGCCGCCTGGGTGCTGAGTCTGCTCTGGAAGCAGAACACGGGCCTCCTGGCGCCGCTCTTCTTGCGGCAGCGCCGCTGGCGCCTGCTGGCAGTGGCGGCGCTGGCCGTGGCCGTGACCTCGTTGCCCTACTTTCTCGCGCAGCCGGGGTCGCTGGGGGCGTTCCTCGGTAACCTGTCGTCGGGGGCGCCGGCGCCAAACCTGGGCAACCTCGGTGTGCGCCAGTTCCTCTACAGCCTGGCCTCCGCCCTGGCGCCGGGGCTGTCGCCGGACGTCCACCTCTGGCTGCAGCGCGCCTGGGTGGTGCTGGTGGTCGCCGTCGGGCTGGGGCTGACGCTGCGCGACCGGCGCCCGCCGACGCTGCTGCACCTCTGCTTGTGGACGACGAGCTATCTGCTCATCTACCACCACGTGTGGGAGCACCACTATATCATGGCGCTGCCGGCGCTGGTGATGCTCTACCGGCGCGACGGCTCGCCCTGGATCCTGGGGCTGTGGGCGCTGCTGGCGGTCTGGACGCCCTACATCGCCATCGATCCCGGCGGCATGGCGGCCTACCACGCGCCCATGCGCTGGACGCCGCTGGCCCCGCCCATCGTCGACGTGCTCTATCACGGCTCCAAGGCGCTCCCCGCGCTGGCGCTGTGGGGGTACGTCGTGGCGGCCATCCTGCGGCAGCGCCCCGAGGCCGAGGCGCCGTGATCGCCCTCCTGCGCCACCTGCTGGGCCCCGCCTACCTCTTTGCCCAGCGCACGGAGCCGGGGGAGGCGTGGGGCGTGGCGCATCTGGCGCTGGTGGGTTGCCTCCTCGCGGGCGCCGCGCTGGCCTGGCGTCGGCGGCGCCTCTTGCCGGGGGAGCGCGTCGAGCGGGGAATGTGGGCCGCCTCCGCCGGCACGCTGCTGGCGGCGGGAGCGCTCTGCGCCGCGCAGCGCGTCACAGCCGGCCCCCTGTCGGCGCGCGCCTGGTACCTCTCGGCCATGGGGGTCGGCGTCACCCTGGCGGCGGGCGCCACGACGCGCCGCCCTCTGGCCCGCTTCACCTGGCTGGCGCAGAGCCTGGACGCAGCCACGGGCCGCCTGCGCCCACAGGCCCCCTTCCTCCCCGCGACTGCCACCATCCCACTGGCCGCCGCGCACCTGGCGGGGATGGCGGCCCTCCTGTCGTGGCGCGAGGCGGGATGGTGGCTGCCGGCGCTGGCCCTTGGGTGCCTCGGCGTGGCGGGCTGGCGCCGGGTGGAGGTGCTCACGCCGCTGTTCGTGTCGTACGCCGGCTGGGCGCTGCGCGCCCTCGTGGGCGACGCCCTGGGGCTGGAGACGTGGCGCTATCTGGCGTTCCCCTACCCCGATCCCTGGTCGCTCTGGTTCGATGCGGGGGCAGGATACAGCGCCGCCACGTTGACGGTGGGAGTCGGCGGGACGCTGCTGGCCACCGGCGCCTACGCCATGCGCCGCCTCGGCGTGGGGGCGAGCACCCGGCGGCGCGTTGTGGCCGCCGCCCTGGCGGGCGCCGCCGTCCTCTGGTTCGTCGCCATGGTGGCCGCGCATCGCTCCCACGGGGCGACGGGCAGCGACGCCTTTTGCTACCTCCAGATGGCCGTCGACCTCGCCCGCCACGGCGCCGCGCGGCACACCTATCCCCTGGCGGCGCTGCTGTGGGAGCATGGCCTCCCCGCCTGGCCCGCCGTGCCGGTAGGCTATCACCCCCCCGATCCCGCCGGCGGCGCCGTCACGGTATGGCCCATCGGTTGGCCGGTGCTGTTGGCGGGGCTGGTGCGCCTGGGCGGCGAGGGGCTGGCGCTATGGGGCGCGCCCCTCTGCGCCCTCGTGGCGGCCGGGCTCACCTACCTCCTGGCGCGCGAGGCGGCCGGCGGCGAGGACTCGTCAGATGCCGCGCTCGCCGGGGCGCTGGCGGCGGGCGTTCTGCTGACGTCACCGGAAGGCGCGCTACGCGCCCTGGCGCCCATGGCCGACGCCGCCGCCCAGGCGCTGGCGGCTGGCACGATACTGTGCCTGTGGCGCGGTCGGAGCCGCGACCGCCTGCTGTGGAGCGCCCTAGCCGGGCTCCTCCTCGCCTGGGCCTACTGGGTGCGGCACCCGCTGCTGCCCCTCGGGCTGGCGGCGCTCCCGGCCTTTCTGGTGACACCGTGGTCGTGGCGGCGCAGGATGGCGCACTTGGGCGTCTTGAGCGCGGCTGCCCTGGTGGGCGCGCTCCCCGACCTTGCCTACCACCAGCGGGCGTTCGGGTCGGTCTGGACGGCGGAATCCCCCGAGTGGTTCCTCCTCTCCTGGCGCCACATCGTGCCGTCGCTGGGCGCCATGCTGCGCGATGGCTGGCTGCGCCGGGAAGAGTTTGGCTACCTGGCGCCGTTCATCCTGGCGGGGATCGCCTGGCAGTGGCGCCACCCGCGGCGCCGGGCGATGGCGGCGACGCTCACGACGGGCCTTCTCGGGGCGCTGCTGTTCAACCTGGCCTACAGCGCCCTGCGGCTGCGCGACCTGCTCCCCCTCTTTCCCTGGGGGGCGCTCTGGGCGGGGTGGGGGATGCTGGCTGCCTGGCGGTGGGCGACCTCTCGGGCCGAGGGGGGCCGGCTGCGTCGCGCGGCGGTGCTGCTGGCCATCGCCATGGCCCTCGCGGCGCGGGCCTCACCTTCGCTCGGGCTCCCCTGGCGCGAGGGGGTCTGGACCTTTGGCCACGTCACGGCGAGCCAGCGCGACGCCTACGACGCGCTGGCCGCGGCCCTCCCGCCCGACGCGGTGGTGGCTGCCGGACTGAACGCCGGCGCCGTGGCGCACTATACGGGGCGCGATGCGGTGCGGCCCGGGCCGTGGACGGGTGAGGAACGCGCGGCGTTCGCGGCGCTGCTGTCCGAGCGGGGCCGGCCGCTCTACCTCCTCGTGGATGGGGAGGAGATGGAAGACGTCCTCGTCTGGGCGCGGGACTCGCTGGCGTTGGAGCCCGCCGGTTCGTTCGACATCCCAATGATGGGACGCGGGGGGCAATGGCAGGAGGGGCCGGCGACGCTCTATGCCGTCGCCCGGCGGTGAACCGACGCCCTACCCCGCCTCCTGGCAGAGCACCGCCTGGTCGGCGCCGCGGGCCGAGTGGTACTCGTAGGTAGTGTCGTCGGCGCGCAGCACGAACCGGTAGCCGGGGGTGATCACCTGCAGGTACATCTGCCCCGGCTGAGGGCAGCCCAAGCTGCTATCGCGCCATTCCACCGCCTCGATGGCCACCAGGGCGATCTCCTCCTCCACGGCGCTCAGGCGCGACGCCAGGTCGCCCCTCGCCCAGGCGACGGCCGCCTCGGCGTCGTCGGGCACCTCCGGCTCGGCCGGCGGAGACGTCGTGGGCGCCGGCGTGTCCGTCGGCTCCTCCGTGGGCGTCCCCTCCGGCGCGGGGCCGGGGGCTTCGGGGCTTACATCCTCCGTCGGGGTCACATCCACCGCTCCTTCCGGCGCGCAGCCCACCAGCAGGGCCGACGCCACCATCAAGGCCGCTATCAGTACGCGAGCATGGCGCATCAGGCATCCCTCCGCCGGCGAGGGATGCCGCTCCCTCGCCGCTAGTCTCACCTCGTATGACGCTCTCCCACGAGTCGGCGTTCCGACCCGGTTGACAACCCCGCCCGCCGACGATATGCTGCCCGCATTCGACAGCCCGTGATGGGCACGCAGGGAGCCGGCCCGGCCGCGTCGGGCCCGCCGGTCGCCGGCGCATCACACGACCAGCAGACGGACGCCAGCAGCCATGCCCGTGACCAGGATCGACCTCGACGATGTCGCCTCCCGCCTGCGCCGCCCCTTCCTCATGGAGCAGGTGGCGCGGGTCGACCATTTCGCCGTCTATGCCTACCTCTGCGAGGGGGCGGTGGCACGACACCGCCACGTTACTCAGGATGAGCTGTTCTACGTCTACAGCGGGATGTTGAGCCTTGACACCGACTGGGGCCGGTTGACCCTCTCCTCGCGCGAGTTTTGCGTCATCCCCCGCGGCCTCTCCCACGTGTCGGCGTCCATCGTGCGCACGGTGGTGGTCCTCTTTCAGGCCCAGGGCGACCCCGAGCGACAGAACGGGCACGGGCGGCTGATGGTGGACGACCGCCCCGGCGGCCTGCCGCACTGGTCGGTGGCGGCCGAATCCGAGCCCCTCCCCGAGCCGTACCTCCCCGTCCATTGCGTGAACGTCGACGAGATGTCGCTGCGGCTGGTATGGTGCCAGGGAGCGACCACCTGGCACGCCCACCCTCACCACGACGAGCTGCTGCTGGTGGAGGACGGGCATCTCGATGTGGGTACCGAGGAGGGGCCGCTGTCGCTGGACGCGGGGCAGATGGTGGTGGTGCCCCGG
This sequence comes from Anaerolineae bacterium, assembly GCA_040768165.1. Taxonomy (GTDB): domain Bacteria; phylum Chloroflexota; class Anaerolineae; order UBA1429; family UBA1429; genus DUUT01. The sequence continues at coordinate 100,717 of JAXGNH010000012.1, read as the reverse complement.
GGGCGGCTGCACCGGCTGTCATCGGTGCAGCACACCGTGGTCACGTCGCTGATCCACGGCGGCGTGCCGCCACTGGCGCAGATGGGGCGGGAGGGCGCCTAGAACTCCCAATCGGCGAGGATCGACCCGCCGATGAACTCGCGTAGGAGCGAGTTCTCGGGCACCAGCTCGGGCCCGCAAGGGCGCACCCAGCGCAAGAACGCCAGCAGGCGCCGCGCCTCGATCGCCTCCATACTCCCCCGCGGCACGCGCAGCAGCAGGGGCTCGGCCAGCGGCTTGAGCATCGCGAGTTCGTACGCCAGCGCCGAGTTGAACATCACGTCCGAGTTTTCCTGGTAGGGAAAGATGTTGCGCTCCTCGCCGCGGCGCACGCTCTCCCAGCGCTCGATGGTGTCGAGGGCGGAATAGCCGCGATAGGCGGCGTCGCGCACCATGCGCCGCAGGAGGCGCGTGTCGGTGGTGGGCACGCGGTTGTGGTGGTCGATGTTCAACTGCGTCAGCGCCGAGATATAGATGCGGTACACCAGATCGCGCGGGATGCCGGGCACCAGGTTCGGGTTCAGGCCGTGGATCCCCTCCACGATGATGACGGCGTCCTCGGGCAGCCGCACCTCCTCGCCGAGTTCGCTCGTCCCCCTGACGAAATCATAGCGCGGCAGCCGCACCGCTTGTCCCGCCATGAGCGCCAGGAGTTGCTCGTTGAACAAGTCGAGGTCGATGGCCTCGAGGGCCTCGAAATCATACTCCCCATGCTCGTCGCGCGGCGTGCGATCGCGATCGACGAAATAGTCGTCCAGCCCCAGGGCGAAGGGACGCAAGCCGTTCACCTTGAGCTGGATGGCCAGGCGGCGGGCAAAGGTCGTCTTGCCGGAGGAGGAGGGGCCGGCGACGAGCACCAGCCGCACGCGGCGGTTCGCGCCAACGACGGCGTTGGCGATGTCGACGATGTCGCGCTCGTGGAGCGCCTCGGAGACGAGCACCAACTCGCGCATGCGCCCGGCGTCCACCGCCTCGTTCAGTGAACCCATATCCTCGACGCCCAGGATGCGGAGCCAGCGGCCGTACTCACGGAACACCGCCATCAGCTTGGGATAGTCACGCCCCGGCGGCAGGACGGTCGGCTCCTGGCGTCGCGGCAGCCGCAGGAGGATCCCCGGCGGGTACGGCTCCAGGCTGAACCAGCGCATGTCGCGCGTGGAGGGCATCATGTAGCCGTAGAAATAGTCGCGTACGCCGCGCAGGTTGTAGACGGCGATCTCGGGCTGGTCGCGGTACGCCAGCAGTCGAACCTTATCGTCATAGCCCTGGGCCGCAAACATCTCGCGCGCCTGGGCCACGGGCATGCGCTCCTTGAGGACCGGCTCGTCCGCCGCGACGATCTCGCGCATGCGCGCCTCGATGGCCGCGATCTCCTCCCGGTTAAAGGCCGGGCGCCCCGCGACCTGGCAGAAAAAGCCTCCCAGCGTCACCGAGTGATCGACGGTGAGGCGGGCCTCGGGGTAGAGTTCGTGCACCGCCACCACGAGGAGCAGGGTGAGGGAGCGCTGATAGATGCGCATCCCATCGTTCATCGAGGTGTCGATAGGCTCTACGTCCACGTCCTTGGTGACGGGGTAGCACAGCTCCACCAGGTCGCCGTCGACCAGGGCCGCCACCACGGGGGGCGGCGCCTCACGCAGCGAGGCCTCGGGGTAGGCCGACCGCATAAAGACATGGAGGGGCGTGCCCACGGGCCCGGCAAAGACGCGCCCGTCGGCCAGGCGCACCTGCACCGAATCGCGCGGCTCGGCGGGGTGGACACGGGTTGGATATGGGCTCACAGCGTATCGCCTCCCCTCACCTCGCGGGCCCCTGGCCGTACTGCTCGACGTAGCGCCGATGGGCGCGCGCCACCTCGTCTTCGGGGATCACGTCGGGCGTGCCGAGCTGCAGGGCGTAGAACATGGTGCGCGCCACGTCCTCGGTCATCACGGCGGCCTTGACGGCCGCCATGACGTTGGCCCCCACGGTAAAGACGCCATGGTTCTTCATCAGGATCGCGGGGCTGGAGCCGATAGAGCGCACCACCTCGCGCCCGATCTCCTCCTCGCCGATCTGGGCATAGGCGCCCACGGGGACCGGGCCGCCGAACTCGTCCGCCATGGCGGTGAGGCACACCGGGATGGGGCGCCCCACGGCGGCAAAGGCGGTGGCAAAGGGGGAATGGGTGTGCACCACCGCGTGCACGTCGGGACGGTGACGGTAGATGTACAGGTGCGTGGGGGCGTCCACCGAGGGCTTCAGTCGGCCCTGGAGCACCTTGCCGTCGTCGCAGTCGAGGATGACCATATCCTCGGGCGTGAGCGCTTCGTAGCGCACGCCGCTGGGCTTGATGACGACGTGGCCCGTCCGCGGGTCGCGACCGCTGACGTTGCCGCTGGTCCAGGTGACCAGACCGCTGCGGGGAAGCATCAGGTTCCCCTCACAGACGAGATTGCACAGTTCCTCGAGCATGAGACGCCCTCCTCAGACATGGTGACGCCGGCGACGCGACCGTCGTTCGAGGATTATGGCATCGGGGGCAGGGGCTGTCAATGTTGCCGGGAGAGCAGCGGTGCCGCCTCACCTCCGTCATCCCGAGTCATCATGATGGGTTAGCACCGTCGGAAGCGAAAATCGTGGTGATCTTGAGAGCAGCATGGTAGGGGCGACCGGCCGGTCGCCCCTACGCCGGGATGCCGTCCGCCTCGGTCGCGCACCCGATGCTTGTGACGGCGAGGACCCTGTGCTAGAATGCCGCGCGGTGGAGCGTGAGTCCTGTGCAGCCGACTATCAGTGGGGAGGCCAACCGATGGGCAAGGAAATCAAGGGCATCGTCGTACCGGTGGTAACGCCGTTCAACCAGGACGAGTCGCTGAACGAGGACGGCCTGCGTCGCATCGTGAACTATCTCATCGACAGCGGCGTCCACGGCCTTTTTCCGGGCGGCAGCCAGGGGGAGCAGTTCTCCCTGACCACCGAGGAGCGCAAGCGCGCCATGGACGTGGTCGTCGAGGAGGCCAACGGGCGCGCCTTTGTGATGCCCGGCACCGGCGCGGTGACCACGCGCGAGTCCATCGAGCTGACCCAGTACGCGGAAAAGGCGGGCGCCGACGCCGTCTCGGTGATCACGCCCTATTTCATCAAGCCGACCGACGCCGAGATGGTGGTGCACTATACGCGCATCGCCCAGTCCGTCTCCATCCCCGTGCTGGCCTACAACAACCCCGACCGCACCGGCCTGCCGCTGTCGCCCGGAGTGGTGGCCAAGGTGGCCCAGGCGGCGCCCAACTTCCTCGGGGTGAAGGACTCGAGCGGCGACCTGAGCAACGCCCTGGCCTACAAGGAGCAGACGCCGCCCGACTTTCGCGTCTTTATGGGGCGCGACACGCTCATCTATGCCGCGCTATGCTGCGGCTGCGCCGGGGCCGTGGCGGCCACCGCCAACGTGGCGCCCGACCTGGTGATGGGGATCTATAACGCCTTCACGGCGGGCGACCACGCCGCCGCGTTGGATTGCCAGCGCCGGCTGGCGCCGCTGCGTCGGGCGTTCGCCCTGGGATCGTTCCCCGTGGTGGTCAAGGACGCCCTGGAACTCATGGGGTTACCCGCTGGGCCGGCGCGCGCACCGGTGACGTCGCTCCAGGGGGAGGCGCGGCAGGCGCTCATCGGCATCCTGCGCGACCTCGGCAAGATCGATTGAGGTGACGAACATCATGCCCAAGTTCATGGTAACCGAGCCGATCCACGAGGCGGGGCTCGAGGTGCTGCGCGCCGCCGGTGAGGTGGTCATGGCCAGCGGCCAGGACGAGGATACCCTCATCGCCGAGGTCCGCGACATCGACGGGATGGTGCTGCGCGCCAAGGGACGCATCACGCGGCGCGTGCTAGAGAACGCCCCCAAGCTCAAGGTGGTGGGGCGCCACGGCGTCGGCGTGGACAACGTCGACCTGGAGGCGGCGACAGAGTGCGGCGTGCAGATCGTAAACACTCCCCTGGCAACGGTGGAGGGGGTGGCAGAGCACGCCGTGGGAATGATGCTGGCGCTCTCCAAACAAATGGGCATCGCGGAGCGCATGATCCGCTCCGGCCGCTTTGCCGAGCGCTACAGCATCGAGGGGCGCGAGGTGCGCGGGCGGACGCTGGGCGTCATCGGGTGCGGCCGCATCGGGCGGCGCGTGGCGCAGATCTGCCGGCTGGGTTTCGACATGCCGGTGCTCTACTGCGACGTGGTGGCGGCGCCCGACCTCGAGTGCGAACTCGGGGCGCGCAAGGTGTCGCTGGAGGAACTCTTGGCCACCGCCGAGTACATCACGGTGCACGTGCCGCTCCTGCCCGAGACCACCAAGATGATCGGCCGGGCCCAGTTCGCCCTCATGAAGCCCGAGGCGATGTTCTTTAACCTGTCGCGGGGACCGGTGGTGGACGAGGCGGCGCTCATCGAGGCGCTCCAGGAGGGTCGCATCGCGGGGGCCGGCATCGACGTGTACGAGCAAGAGCCCACCCCGCCCGACAACCCGCTCCTGGCCATGGACAACGTGGTGGTGACGCCCCACGTGGCGTCATCGACGGCCGAGGCGCTCCGCATGATGTCGCTCGTGGCGGAGGACGTGGTGGCCGTGGTGCAGGGCCGCCCGCCCAAGTTCCCGGTGAACCACGTGGCTTAACGGCCGCGCGCGCCGGGCGCCCCGGCGAAGGGAATGTAGGGCGCGCACGCTGTGCGCGCCGTGCCGCGGGCCGGACGGCGTCCGGCCCCTACACCCCCGGCGGCAAGCGCGCCGGGCGCCGGAGAGTCCTGGTCGAGGGAGTGTAGGGCGCGCACGCTGTCGCGCCGCGCCGCGGGCCGGACGGCGTCCGGCCCCTACACCCCGGCGAGGCGGCGCACCGGGCGCCGGAGAGTCTTGGTCGAGGGAGTGCTGGGGCGCGCATGCCGTGCGCGCCGCACCGCGGGCCGGACGTCCGGCCCCTACACCCCGGCGGCAAGCGCGCCGGGCGCCGAGTCCTGGTCGAGGGAGTGTAGGGCGCGCACGCTGTGCGCGCCGCACCGCGGGCCAGACAGCGTCCAGCCCCTACACCCCCGGCGGCAAGCGCGCCGGGCGCTGGAGGAGTCCTGGTCGAGGGAGTGTGGGGCGCGCACGCTGTGCGCGCACCGCGGGCCGGACGGCGTCCGGCCCCTACACCCCCGGCGGGCGGTGTCTGGCCCGTATAGCGATGACAACTCGGCGCGGGCGATGCCCGCGCCCCTCATCTATTCCTCCACCCCGAGCACGTCGCGCAGGCGCAGGATGATCCACAAGCTAAAGGCGGCCAGGGCGACGTTCACCGTCTCGGCCACACCAAACCCCACCAATCGCGCCAGCCCAGGCACCATCACGGCCACGGTAAAGTGGTAGAGCACAGCGTAGCCGAACCAGCGCTTTTGCCCCCACAGGCGGCTCTGCATCACCAGGAGTGCCCAGGCGACCTGGTGGGGCAGCGCCAGCACGCGCTCCACCGCCACCACGAAGGGCTGATCCCAGGTCGTGTTCACGATGTCGCGCAGGGCGTCGCCCACCGCCCGGCTGTCCTCGGGCGTCATCGACGCGATGAGGGCGTCCAGGTTCAGCCGGCCCAGGAGCAGATAGGCGAGAAAGTAGATAAAGGTCAGCCCGGCGATGAGGATGATCGTCTCCAGCGCGCCGTGCCCCAGGCCGTACATGACGCCGTTGCGCCAGGAGAGGCGGAAAGCGCGCCGGGGAAAGAGGTAGCGGTAACCGACCCAACGCCCACCTTCCTCCAGGAGGCTCGTGGTGAGCGCCATGGCCACCAGCCAGAGGAAGGCCAGCTCCTCGGAGGCGAGGTGCGCGCCGACGACGGTGTCGAGGTAGACACTGACGGGCAGCCACGTGAAGAGCTGAAAGGCGGCGAACACGGCGGCGCCGTAGCCAAAGAGGTGCCAACTAGCACGGGTGCGCCGACGAACGAGGAGCGTAATCGCCAGGGGGTACCCAACCTGAACGAGTAGCGCGACGACAAAGGCAATGACGGTGCTGGCTCTCAAGGCATCCCCGGGGCGACGTGAGGGTTTCGGCATTGGGTCGCGCCCATTATAGCGGGCTGGAGCGGGGTGGCAAACGTGTCGAGAGGCCCCTCGCGGCGCCATCGGCGGCCTACCCGCGGAGGTAAGCGGCGCCGTCCGAGCGAGTCAAGGTTCCTCGCTGCGCTCGGAACGACGGCTCTGCAGCGTCGTCCCGAACGCATGTGAGGGACCTTGACGAGCTAGGCGAGGCACCTCGCCCTGAATAGCACCCACAGCTCGGAACGGCTGTCTGCCGTTTCTCAACAAGGCGCGAGGGGTTGCCGCAGAAGTGAGGGCGGGTATAATGGTCCTCCGCGCGGTAATGGACGAACGGGGCTCGCACGAGGATAGATGGCATAGCGCATGGGTGACGGAACCCGCCTCATCTTTTGGATCGACGTTTTGGTGCTGATCGTGCTGGCGATCCTGGTGGCCGCCGGCCAATGGGACTGGGTCATCGCCCTCTTTGTGGCGCTGGCCTTCCTCAACTACTTTGACCGCTGGCGCGCAAAGCGGCGTTAGCCGCGCGCGGCGCTCCGCCTCCCCAAGAAAGGTACGCGCCCCCGTATGACGGCAACCCGCTCCCGGCGCCTCGTGACGCACTGGCTGCCCCTCGCCCTGTGGGTCGCGGTCATCTCGTACCTCTCCGACCGCCCCATGATGCCCCACGTGGGCCCCAAGCTCAATGAAACGGACTATTTGTTCGACTATGTCGCACACGCGGCCGAGTTCGGCGTGCTGTGCGCGTTGGCGTGGCGCGCGTTTCGGGCCAGCCCCGCGGACTGGCTGAGCCGGCGCCCGGCGCTGGCGGCGTGGGTGTTCAGCGCCCTGTATGCGGCCCTCGACGGGGGCGCAGGCGTTCGTCCCGGGGCGCATGGCCACCCTCGCCGACTGGCTGGCCGACATCGCCGGCGCCGCGCTCGCGGTGGTCGCCATCAACCTGTGGCTTCGCTCGGACATGGAAGGGCGCATAGAGAGCCTGCTCAGGAGGTCACCATGAGGGCAGGGGAACTGGGCGCGCTCTTGGCCTCGCTCTACCCCGCGGTGCGCCAGGGTAAGACGGTCGATGGGTTCAAGTGGGGATCGCCAGACGCTGGCCTGGCCGTCATCGTAGTGGGACATGCCGCCAGCGAGGCGTACGGCATGATCGACATGGTGGACCTGCTACGCGAGCACTTTGCCGATCTGCGGGTCGAGTACCTCAGCGCCGGGAACGGCTTTGCCGTGCGCTAGACGCGCCGGGAGCCGGGGCCCGCGTGGGAGCGGAGCCCTCCGAACGCGGCAGATGCAGCGCCCGCGACAGCGCCTCCAGTTCCTCGTCCGTCAGCTCGCGCCAGGCGCCGGGGGCCAGGTCGCCCAGGGCGATGGGCCCGCTGGAGACGCGGATCAGGCGCAGCGTGGGGTGGCCGACGGCGGCCGTCATGTGGCGCACCTGCCGCTTGCGCCCCTCGCGCAGCGTCACGCGCAGCCAGGCGGTGGGCACGTTCTCGCGATGGCGAATGGGCACGGACCGCGGGCACGGTCGGTCGCTCATCGCCGCGCAGCAACTCGACCTCCGCAGGCAACGTCCTCTCCCCCTTGACCAGCACCCCGCGGCGCAGCGTCTCCAGCGCCCCCTCGTCGGGCACGCGCTCCACCTGCACCAGGTACGTCTTGGGGTGCTCGTAGCGGGGGTGGGTGAGGCGGTGCAGCAGCCAGCCGTCGTTCGTCAGGAGCACCAGCCCCTCGCTGTCATAGTCGAGCCTACCGGCGGCATAGACGTCGGGCACCGGCACATACTCCGCCAGCGTGGAGCGCCCCTCGGGGTCGGTAAAGCTGCACATCACACGATAGGGCTTGTGCACCACCAGGTAGCGGCAGAGGTTGGTGAGCGCTACCGGCTCGCCGTCCACGGCGAGCACGTCGCGCCGGGGATCGGCGCGGGCGTCGGTATCGCGCACCGGCCGCCCGTTCACGGTGACGCGACCGGCGGCCAACAGGCGTGGCAGCCGCGAGGGGGCGCCAAAGCCTGAGGCGGCCAGCAGGTGGGTGACGTGCTGACGCCCGGCCACGCGGCTGATGCAACCGGGACGCCCGCTCGCTTGGCGCCCGCTTGGCTGGCGGGGACCGCCGGGGCGACTCTCGCGACGTCGCCCCGAGCGCGTGGAGGGGGCTCTCTCGGTGGGTTCTTCGGCCACTCCAGACTCCTCGGCACGCCGGCGATCGGGGAGCGTGGAGCCGCGGCGCTGTCGTGGGCCATGTCAGCCCTCGTCCGACGAGACGACAACAGGTTCGGGGGTGTGCGTCGGCGTCGTCTCCTCCGCTTCCGTGGGTGCCGGCTCCGCGGTTGGCGGCTCCTCGGTCAGCGTTGGCTCCTCGGTAGGCGTTGGTTCTTCGGTTGGCGTTGGTTCTTCGGTTGGCGTTGGTTCCTCCGTCGCCGTCGGGGGCGGCGGCGTATAGGTGGCCGTGGGCGGAACCGCCGTGTGCGTCGCGGTGGGCGGAACCGGCGTGAACGTCGCCGTGGGGGGCACGGTGGTGGCCGTGGCCGTCGGCGGCACAGAGGTTGGCGTGGGGGTGCTGGTGGGGGCGACCGTGTCCGCCTGTCCCCAGCCCATGCGCACGTAAGCGGCCGCCCCGTCATCATAGTACTCGACCACGATGGTGTGCTTGCCCTCGGGCAGGTCGATCTCGCCGTGATAGGTGTCGGGGCGATAGCCGTGCCAGGCGTCGATGACGCGCTGACCGGCGACGGTCACGCGCACGCCATCGTCGGCCTCGGCCCAGAAGGCATAGCGGCCGGCATCGAAGGAGCGCTCGCGCGTCCAGCGCACCGAAAAGCCGTCGATGGGCAGTCCCGACCCGGGCCCCCCGTCGTGCCAGTTGAAATCCACGTCCGCGTCGTCGCGGACAAAGGCGGGGCGCCCCGCCAGATCGCGATTGGCGAAATACTCGCCCTTCCAGCCCGAGAAGGACTCGATCCGCTCCCACCAGACGCGGATAAAGGCGTCGCCCCCGCGCTCCAGGTACTCGATGCGCACGTCGTGGGGGCCGTTGTCCAGCAGGATGTGACCCGAGTAGACGTCGTGGCCCCCCTGATGCCACTCGTCGATGATCATCACGCCGTCCACCCATAGGCGCAGGCCGTCATCGACGCGCGCGTTAAAGCGGTAGGCGCCCTCCTCGAGGACCAGCGTCTGCGTCCAGCGCACGGAAAAGTTGTCGACGGGGAGCCCCGGCGCGGCGGGGCCGGCGCCCCAGTCCAGGTTGACGTCCACGTCGTTGCGCACCACCGTCGGCTCGCCCACCAGGTCCGGGTTGCTATAGTACTCCCCCTGCCAGTCGGGGTAGCGCCCGCGATAGTCCCACCAGGCGCGCACCAGTGCCTGGTCGATCCCCTCAAAGTACTCGACTTGCACCTCGTGCTCGCCCGCCTGCAGGTACATATCGCCGTAGGCGATGGTGGCGGCCTGATGCCGCCAGCGGTCGACGACGATGGCCCCATCGACCCACACCCGCACCCCATCATCGGCGTAGGCGTAAAAGCGATAGCCCCCCTCCTCAAAGGTCCAGCGCCCCTGCCAGCGCACCGAGAACCCGTCGGCGGGGAGTTCAGGGGCGGGGGCGGCAGCCTTCCAGTCAAAATCAATGGCTTTGTCCTGGCGGACGAGCGCCGGCGTGCCCGAGAGGTTGGGGTTGGCATAGTACTCGCCCCGCCAGCCGCCCTCCGGGGTCTCGGGCGTGGGCGTCAACGTCGCCGCAGGGATGGGCGTATCGCTGGGAGCCGCGGTCGCCGTAGACGTGGGCGCACGCAGCGCCTCGATGACGATGGCGCTCGCCACCAACCGCCGCAGGTCGTCGAGGACGCCCTCGGCGCGGATGGTGGCACCGGGGCGCACCTCGCCGGGGGACGAGGGCCGTCCATCGGCGTGAGACACCCGCACGGACTCGGGCACGATGACCTGCTCGATAGAGCCCTCGACGGGGGTCAGGACGATGATCAGGGCGCCGGGCGAGTACTCGCGCACGACGCCGACGACGCTATCGGGCGCGAACGGCGTAGGAGAGGAACTCGTCGCCGTGGGAGAGGGGCCGCCCGGCTCCGCGACGCGCGGAGTCGGGGTGGGCGCGATGCGGTCCCGCGCCAGCCCCACGTACACGATGATGCCCAACCCGACGGTCACGAGTGCAACGACAATCACCGCGATGAGCGGTTTCTTCCAGATGAAGCGATCTTCCGGCATTGGCCCCCCCTGGCACGCCTACCGCAAGGACGTTGCGGCGGGCGCCCTTGTTCCCTCGCTACATGACGATGCGAAGAGGTACTGGAGTGAATGTTAGGACGAACAAGACCAGGAGCGAGACTGCTACCACGATGCCGACGGGGGTGAGGGGAGAGACGTCGTCCATCGGGCTGACGCGCGCGCGGGAAAAGATGAACACGAGGAACGCCCACAGGAACCAGCCCTGCCAGAGGAAGCCCATCATGAGGAGGACGCCGATCATGGCCCAGTTGAGATAGCGCGTGCGGCGGCCGAGGAGGGCATAGGCGATATGCCCGCCATCGAGCTGCCCGGCAGGGATGAGGTTGAACGAAGTGACCAACAGACCGGCCCATCCGGCGAACGCCACGGGGTGCAGGAACACGTCCTCACCACCGGACGGAAGCAAGCGGCCAAAGACCAGGTACTTGAGGGCGGCGTACAGGAGCGAGTTGCCCTCTATGGAATAGCCCGAGGCGGGCAGCGGCGTCACCTCGGACAGGCTCAGGCCAATGAGCAGCACCGGGATAGCCACGGCCAGCCCCGCCAGGGGCCCCGCCGCCCCGATGAGCAGCATGGCGCGCCGGCTGGGGGGGATGTCCTTCATCCGGATCACGGCCCCCATGGTGCCAAAGGGGCTGATGGGCAGGGGGATGAGATAGGGCAGCGTCACCGCCACGCCGTAGCGCCGCGCCATGAAATAGTGGCCGAACTCGTGCGCGACGAGGATCGCCAGCAGGCTCACCACGAACCCCCACCCCTCACGCACGGCGCCCAGGATCCCCTCACGCGTGAGGTCGGCGCCACTCTGAAAGAGAACATAGGCCGCCAACATCGACACCACGGTGACGGCGGCCAGCACGATGGGGAGCCAGAGGTTGTTCGGGCTGGGACGGATCACGCCCGGGACGATGAGGACGACGTCTACGTCCTCCTCGCGGCGGAACATGACGGTGCGGCCTCGCTCGCGGAACCAGGGCCGCAGCCTCTCATAGGCTGTGGACGGCTCGATCCGAAAGCGGCCACGCACGCGCACGGTGCGCCCGTGCGGTCCGCCGGCGGTCACGTCATAGATCTCCATGACGCCGGCCAGCAGGGAGCGCGGCACATCCAACGCGCTCCCATCATCGCCCGATGGGGGCGCCCCCTCCCGATCGATCATCCTGCGCTCATCGGTCATGGCCGTATGATAGCATAGGTAGGGTGGACTGGCAACGACGGAGACCGACAGAGCCATGCTGGCAGAGCGCGTCACTTCAAATGATAATCTAACCCTGGGGGGTGGTTCGGTCAGATGATAATCTAACCCGCCGATGCCCTCCTCCTTTCACTGGGAGCGGCTGGCCAGGGCGAAGAGTTCGTCCAACTGGGCGCGGATCTCGCGGCGCAAGGCCAACGGGTTGGTGATCTCGTAGATGGCGGCCAGGTCTTCCGCCGCCTGCGGCGAGAGCACCCCGCTGCGCAGCACGCGGCGGTAGGGACTGCCGGCCACGTCCTGGGTGCGCTGCACGCGCCACCCCCCTTCCGGCGTCTGGATGGTGCGCTTGGTCTGTTGCCGCAGTACCGGCTGAAAGAGGTTGTAGTACACCCAGCAGGTGTCGTAGATGCGGTTGAGCAGCGCGCATTGGGCCCGCGTGTCCAGGCGGATGTCGCCCAGCATGGCCCGCACCAGGGTGGAGTTCTTCTGCTCGATGAAGCGGTTGTCGTTGTGCTGCCACGGCCGGGAGCGGCTAATGCGCACCCCCTGGACGCGTTCGCCAAAGTATGCCAGCAGCGGCCGGTTGAGGAACTCGCTGCCGTTGTCGGGGTGGATCTCCAGGATGGGCAAGGGGCAGCGCGCCAGGATGCGGTCAAAGCCGCGGATCATCTCCCGGCTCGAGCGGCCAAAGACCGCTACCCGCTCGCTCCAGCCGGTGGCCACATCAATCCACTGCAGGGTGTACACGTAGTCGCCGGACGTCTCGGGGCCACAGTGGTGCACCAGGTCCACCTCGAAGTGCCCCGGCTCCGTCAGGTCCCAGGGCAGCCGCAAGGCGGGGATCTCCTTGGTCAGCCCGGTCGCGGGCCGCCCGCGGCGCTGCGGCAGCCGAGGCTGATCCTGGCGCAGGCGCTTGAGCATGCGGTAGACGGTGGAGACGCTCATGGCCCCCAACTCCTCCAATACCTCCGGGGTGACGTGCAAATCCCCGAAGCGGGCCAGGTGCTCCGCCATCTCCCGCAAGGCGGGCTGGAGCCGTTCAGCACAAATCCAGTCCAGGGCTTCCGCCACCACCGCCACGGCATGCAGCGCCTGACCGCTGTAATGCGGCCCGCGCTGGTGGGTGCGGGGTTTGCGAATGGGGCCGGGCTTGTTCATGAGGTGGGACAGGTACTTGCGGTGCAGCCCCGTCACTGCCTCGGCCTCGTCCAGCAGCTTGGCGCGGGTGGTGCGATCCGCGCCGTCGTAGCGTTGGTGCAGTCGTCGCAGGTACTTGTAGCGTTCGTCCACGGTCATCTCGTCGTCTTTGGGCATGGTCCCTCCGGGTTAGATTATCAAATGAAGGAACCATCCCGCCAGAGTTAGATTATACGTGAAGGAACACGCAGAGTTGCCCTGGAGGGGATTTGGTGCAACAATGGGGCCGGCGCCGGGCCAGAGTGGCCCGGGCGTCCCAACCGAATCCACCGACGAAAGGTACGCGCCATGATCAAGATCGCCGAAGTGTTGCCGCCACGCATCACGCCGCTCTGGCGGATGGTCAAGCAGATGGGCATCGATTATGTCGTGGGGGGCATGGACTTTTCGCGGGGGCTGGATGTCCCCAAGGAGCAGTTGCCCTGGGCGTACATGCCACTCCTGCGCATCAAGTCGATGTACGAGGACTTTGGCTTCAAGTTCGAGGTGCTGGAGAGCCGCCCATCGCTCAACAAGGCCAAGCTCGGCCTGCCCGGCCGCGATGAGGAGATCGAGCACGCCATCACGCTCATCGAGAACCTGGGGCGTCTCGGCGTGCCCGTGTGGTGCTACGAGTGGATGCCGGTGATCAACTGGATGCGCACCTCGACGACGGTTCCGTCGCGCGGTGGGGCGCTGGCTACGGGCTTTGACTATGAGATCATCAAGAACGCGCCGCTCACCGAGTACGGCACCGCCACCGAGGAGCAGCTGTGGGACGCGCTGGACTACTTCCTCAAGGCCGTGATGCCGGTGGCGGAAAAGTGGAACGTCCAGCTCGCCATGCACCCGGACGATCCGCCCCTCTCGCCGATTCGCGGGCTCGCCCGCATCATGCGCAGCATCGAGAACTATCAGCGTCTGCTCGACATGTACCCCAGCCCGATGAACGGCATCGCCCTGTGCATGGGGAACTTTACCCTCATGACGGACGACCTGCCGGCGGCCATCCGGCATTTCGGCAAGCAGAACAAGATCTTTTTCGTGCATTTCCGCGACGTCCGCGGCACGAAGGAAAAGTTCGTAGAGACCTTCCACGACGACGGCATGACGAACATGCTGGACTGCATGGAGGCCTACCGTGACGTGGGCTTTGAGGGGGTCCTGCGGCCCGACCACGTGCCGACTATGGAGGGGGATTCGAACGACCACCCCGCCTACTCGGCCATTGGCCGGCTCTATGCCGTAGGGTACCTCAAGGGGTTGCGCGAGGCCGTCTACCGGCAGCGCGACGAGTAGGTCGCTCGTCTCCTGAGAGGCAACAAGCAAAAGGGGCACCGGTAACGGTGCCCCACGAGTGGGACGCTCTGGGAGGATCAGCGGAGGGTGCCCCATGGCAGCAGGCCACAGCCATCCAGCCCGCCGCTCGCGTCGCGAGGGCAGCGTGGTATGGCCGATGATTGCGCCCCCAGGCCGTGGCGGCTACTTCTGCTGCCAGTCGGCGCAGGTCAGCTCGGCAGGGCACGGCGTGCACTGCCGCCTGATCCCCTCCTGCGAGAGCAGCCGCACGTTTACACCCGCGGGCACCGCGCGGGCGCAGTATCCTCGCGTTTGCAGCGGCATATAGTAGCGGCAGTCGGGGCAGCGGCTCGTAGCAGTGTTCTTGCGACCAAACAGTCTCATTTTGTGCTCCTCCCTGGCACAAAACGCGCGCCAACTGGCTGCAAAGAACCCCGGTATTCGATTGGTCACGTTCACGTACTGCCTTGGTGGCCGCAGTGTACGTGATGCTGTCACAGCCGTCAGATGAAAGGCTTTTATGGCAAGCCGGGAGGCGCTCTCGGCGGGCCAGACTATTCACGCTTTGTGGAGGCCATGCCTTGGTTACCAGACCCGTCTCCGGCAGCTACTCCCACCTGCTCGAGGGGATCGAGCGGGAAGAGATCGCCATCACCGAGGTTCGCGTCACCCCACTGACCTGGAAGCCCCCCGACGGCTCGTACGTCGAGGAGGATGGGCCGGTGGTCATCCCCACGCGCAGCATCTCGGTCATGCAGGTGTTCACCGACCAGGGGATCGCCGGGATCGGGCCGGGCCCTCGCCGATTCCAGGAGGAGGACCGTCGCGCCTATGAGGGCGTCATCGGGCGGAACCCGTTCGACGTCGAGCTGCTCGGGCTCTCGGGAGGCCTGGACATCGCCTGCTGGGACATCATCGGCAAGGCCAAGGGGATGCCCGTCTACCGGCTGCTGGCCACCGACCACGCGCCGAACCCCCAGGTGCACGTCTATGCCAGCGGCGGCGTGAACTGGACGTTCTATGACCCGGGCGACGGCAGGCCCTGCGGCGTCGACGCCCTCATCGAGGAGGCCCTCGCCTACAAGGCCCTCGGCTTTGACACCTTCAAGTGGCGGCCGGGGACTGACTGGGAGGAGGCCGGCATGACGGGCAAGCGCCTGGGCGAGGAGGTCTGTCGCCCCCTGCGCGAGGCGGTGGGACCCGATTTCAACCTCGGCCTGGAGAAAAAGGCGTACGACGCCTGGACGTTCGAGCAGTGCCTTGAGGTCGCGCCCATCATCGATGAGCTGGGGTTCCTGTTCTTCGAGCAACCGATGATGGACCTCGGGGAGGCCCAGTTCGACGACTATCGCACCCTCAAGCGGCGCATGCCCAACGTGATGCTATGGGGCGGCGAGTCGTTCCGCCATCGGCTCCAGGCCCGGCCCTGGATCGAGCAGGGGATCTATGACGTCATCCAGTCGGACTGCATCGGGCCGGGGATCACCGAGAACTGGCACATCGCCCGCCTCGCCCACTACTATGGGCGGCGCATGACACCCCACAACTGGATCAGCGCCCTGGGGACGATGTGCAACACGCATTTCGTCGCCGGCGTGCCCAATGGGCTGATGTGCGAGTACTTTTTATACCCCAACACTCCCTGGCGCGACGCCCTGCTGACGGAGCCATACCGGCCGGTGAACGGCGTCATCACGCTCAGCGAGGAGCCGGGCTTTGGCGTCTCCCTGCGCCCCATCGAGGAACTGCAAGAGGAGTTCCCCTACGACCCCTCGGCGCCCGAGATGCTGCCCAACCCGCGCTTTCCCCACGCTTTCGAGCGCGCCAAGGCGCGCGAGCGGGCGGTGCGCGACCACTACCTGGGGGGCCCGCGCAGCGCGGCCTAGACGGGGAGGAGCGGACGACATGCGAGCCACGGCGGCGGTCCTACGCGCCTTCAAGGAGCCCCTGGCGCTCCACGAGTTCGACGTCCCGCGCCTGGCTCCCGGCCAGGTGCTGGTGGCGGTGGAGGCCGCCGGCGTGTGTGGCTCGGACGTGCACATGTGGCGCGGGCTCGACCCGCGCACGCCTCTGCCCATCATCCTCGGACACGAGGGGATCGGGCGGGTGGTGGAGGTGGCCGGCGAACGGCGCGACGTGGATGGCGATCGCCTCGCGGCGGGGGCGCGCGTCCTGTGGGAGCGGGGCGTCAGCTGCGGCGAGTGCCACTACTGCGCCGTGCTGGGGGAGCCCTCCCTCTGCCCGCACCGCTGGGCCTATGGCATCCATCGCCCGTGCACCGCGCCGCCGCACCTGAACGGCGGCTACGCCACGCACATCGTCCTGGATGCCCGCACGCCCCTCTTTCCCGTCGCCGACGACGAGGACGCGGCGGCGCTGGTGGCCGCCTCCTGCTCCGGCGCCACGGCGGCGCACGGGTTCGACCTCTGCCCGGTGGGGGTGGGCGACGTGGCCGTGATCCTGGGCCCCGGCCCCTTGGGGGCGTTCTCCGCCGCCATGGCGCGCCAGAGCGGCGCGGTGGAGGTGGTGGTCATCGGCGGCACCGGCCCGCGCCTCGACCTCTGCCTCCGGCTGGGCGCCACCGTGACCGTCAACCGGAACGCGACGGATGCCGCCCGGCGCCTGGAGCAGGTGCACGACCTCACCCATGGCCGCGGGGCGGACGTGGTGATCGAGGCCTCCGGCAGCATCGCGGCGGCCCAGGAAGCGCTGGACTTGGTGCGCCCGGGCGGGGCGGTGTCGTTGGTAGGGTTCGGCGCGCCTGCGGGGCCGATGTCGCTTTCCCCGTTTGAGGCGGTGGCGCGGCGCGGGGTGCGCGTGCAGGGCGTCTGGGTGAGCGACGCCCGGCACACGGCCCGGGCGCTGGCCCTGGTACGCCGCCAGCCCGAGGCGTTCGCCGCTCTGGTGACCCATCGCCTGCCCCTCGAGGATGCCACCGAGGCGCTGGAGGCGGTCGCCACGCGCGAGGCGATGAAGGCTGTGCTGTTGCCCTAACGTGGAATCGAGCCTATAATGTGTATACTACAGGATCCATCGGATATGGGCTCGGAGATCATGAGAGGCAACGAGAGGATCGCCACCCGCCTGGCAGGGTTGCCGACTCTGCCAGGCGTCTATATTTTCAGGGACGCCAACCGCCGCGTCATCTATGTGGGCAAGGCCATCGTGCTGCGCCACCGCGTGCGCTCCTACTTTCAGGACGGCGCCAACCACACCGCCAAGACCGAGCGCCTGGTGGCCGATGTCGCCGACCTGGATTGGATCGTCACGGAATCCGAGCTGGAAGCGCTGATCCTCGAGAACGAGCTGATCAAGCGCTACCGGCCGCGCTACAACATCCGCCTGAAGGACGACAAGCGCTACCCCTACATCAAGGTGACGTGGCAGGAGGATTACCCCAAGATCCACGTGGTGCGCACCATGCAGCGCGACGGGGCGCGCTATTTCGGCCCCTTTACCTCGACGCGCGCCGTCTACCAGACGCTGGACGTGGTGCGCCGCATCTTTCCCTACTGCTCCTGCAATCGCCCCCTCCCCGGCACGCCCGGCGACCGCGCCTGCTTTTACTATCACATCAAGCGCTGCCCCGGCCCCTGCGTCGGCGCAGTGACCAGGGAAGAGTACCGCGAGATCATCGACCGGGCCTGCATGTTCCTCGAGGGGAAGCAGGAGGCGGTGGTAGACCGGCTGCATGGCGAGATGCAAGAGGCCGCCGAGCGGCTCAATTTCGAGTACGCCGCCCAGCTGCGCGACCAGATCGAGGCGGTGACCACCATCATCGAGCGGCAACGCATCGTCTCGAGCCACCTGCGCGACCACGATTTCGTCGCCTTTGCCCGCGACGACGGCCAGGCGTGCGTGCAGATATTCTTTATCCGCGGCGGCAAGCTCATCGGGCGCGAGTATTTCGTCCTCACCGGCGCCGGCGACGAGGACGAGGCGCAGGTGATGACGTCGTTCGTCAAGCAGTTCTACGACGAGGCGGCCTTTGTGCCGCCAGAGATCCTGGTGCAGACCGATCTCGACGAGCTGCCGATCATCGAGCAGTGGCTGCGCCAGAAGCGGGGCCACAAGGTGGTCGTCAAGGTTCCGCGCCGCGGCGAGAAGCGCGACCTGATGCGCATGGCGCTGCAGAACGCCCAGGAGACGCTGACGCGCCTGCGGGCCGAGTGGGAGGCGGACACCAGCAAGCACGTGGAGGCACTCACCGAACTCCAGGGGGCCCTCGGCCTGCCCGAGCCGCCGTCGCGCATCGAGTGCTACGACATCTCGAACATCCAGGGCACCGCCGCCACGGGAAGCATGGTGGTGTTCGTGCAGGGGACGCCCAGCAAGCAGGACTACCGCCACTTTCGTATCAAGTCGGTGGACGGCCCCAACGACTATGCCTCCATGGCCGAGGTGCTGCGGCGTCGTTTTGCGCGGGCGCGTGAGCACGCCGGCGAGCGCAGCGTCGACGGCAAGACGAATCGCTGGGCCATCATGCCCGACCTGGTGATCGTGGACGGCGGCAAGGGGCAGCTCTCATCCGCCGTGGAGGCAATGGAGGCCATGGGCGTGGGCGACATCCCGGTGGCGGGCCTGGCGAAGCAGAACGAGGAGCTGTTCGTGCCGGGAAAGAGCGCGCCCATCGTCCTGCCGCGCGAGTCGCAGGCGCTCTACCTCGTGCAGCGCATCCGCGACGAGGCGCACCGCTTTGCCATCACCTACCACCGCAAGCTCAGGGAGAAGCGGGGCACCGCTTCGGTGCTCGACGAGATCCCGGGGATCGGCCCGCGGCGCCGCCGCGCCCTGCTCCAAGCGTTCGGCTCGTTGGACGCCATCCGCCAGGCGACGGTGGACGAACTCGCCGCCGTCCCAGGCATCACCCGCCACCTGGCCGAGCAAGTGCTCGAGAATCTCTGATCGAACGCGGATAAACGCGGATTCTGCGGATTAACGCGGATCAAACCAGGGAAACCACAGACACGGAGGCACAGAGAAAGGCCCGTTATTTGGGGTTCTCTGCCTCCGTGTCTGTGGTTTACCTTGATCCGTGGAGATCCGTTCGATCCGCGTTTATCCGCGTTCTAGTCCTTCCGTGCGTACAGCCGCGCGACGGTGACACCTTCGCCGCCCTCGGGGGCGTCGCCGGGGCGGTAGGACTGCACCAGGGGGTGATCGGCCAGGAACTGACGCACCACCTGCTTGAGCACACCCATCCCCTTGCCGTGGATGATGCGCACCCACGGCAACCGGGCGAGGTAGGCATTGTCCAGGTACTGGTCGAGCGCTGGGGCGACCTCCTCGGCACGACGACCGCGCAGGTCCAACTCCATGCCGGGGGACGCGACGTCGGGCGCGCGCACGCCGCGATCGGGGGTCTCGGCGCTCACCGCCTCGGCGCGGGCGCGCAGTTCGAGCGCGCCCATGCGGGTGCGCAGGCGAAAGCTCCCCACGCGCACCTCGGCCTCCTGGCCGTCTACGTTCACCAGTTCACCCGCCTGACCGAGGCTATTGACGTACACCGTGTCCCCCACGCGAGGCGTTTCATCGGGCGAGGGCGGCGGCGTCTCGACGGGTGCCAGCGGCGTCACCGTCTCGGCCAGGTCATCGATCTCCTCCAACGCCTCCGACGCCGCGCGGGCGGCCGGGGCCTCCAGGGCGAGCGAGGAGCGCAGGCGCCGCAGCTCGGAGCGCACCGCCTCGAGTTCGCGCCGCGCCTGGGCGCGCGCCTCATCGATCGTCTGCTGGCGCGTCTCCTCGAGTTCGCGCAGGCGACGCCGCAGATCGGCCTCGAGTTCGCGAGAGCGGGTGCGTCCCGTCTCCGCCTCGCTCTGGGCCTCTTCGGCGGCCTCGCTGGCGGCGCGCACCCGCGCCAGTAGCGCATCGGCCTGCAGGTCTTCGTCCGAGACCATGCCGCGCGCCCGCGCCACGATCCCCTCGTCGAGCCCCAGGCGCTGGGCGATGGCCAGGGCGTTGCTGCGCCCGGGCAGCCCGATGGTCAGCACATAGGTGGGCGAAAGGGTCTCGACATCGAACTCGACGCTGGCGTTCTCGACGCGCGGAGTGCTAAAGGCATAGAGCTTGAGCTGGGAGTAGTGGCTGGAACAAATGGTCAGGGAGCCCTTCTCCAGGAGGGTATCGATGAGCGCCTGCGCCAGGGCCGAGCCCTCCACCGGGTCGGTGCCCGCCCCCAACTCGTCCAGCAGCACCAGCGAGCCCGCGTCGGCGCGCCGTAGGATGTCGATGATGTGCGTCATGTGCGACGAAAAGGTCGACAGGCTCTGCTCGATGCTCTGCTCGTCGCCGATGTCGGCATAGATGCCCGTGAACACCGGCAGGCGCGAGCCGTCCGCCGCGGGGATGTGCAGCCCCGCCTGGGACATGGCCGCCAGCAGGCCCACCGTCTTGAGCGAGACCGTCTTGCCGCCGGTGTTCGGGCCGGTGATCACCAGGATGGTGTTGGCGCCCCCAAGATAGACGTCGATGGGCACCACCGTCGCACGGGGCAACAGCGGGTGACGCGCCTTGATGAGATTCAGCGGCTGTCGCGACCGCGGGACCTCGCCATCGTCCGGGGTCACGGGCCACGACGCGTGAGCGAGTTCGGCCGGCACGGCGCGCAGCTCAAAGCTGTACAGCCCCTTGGCCAGGGCGAGGTCCAGCTCGGCGAGGATCTCGACGTCGCGCGTGATGGTCTCCGCCTCACGTCCTACGAGCACCGTTAGCTCCGTCAGGATGCGCTCGACTTCGCGCACCTCCTCGAGCTGCAATTCGTGCCAGCGGTTGTTCAGCTCCACCGTCTCCAGCGGCTCGATGAACAGCGTGGCGCCGCTGGACGACTGGTCGTGGACGATCCCCGGGATGCGCCCCTTGTACTCTGTCTTGAGCGGGATGACGTAGCGGCCGTTGCGCTCGGTGACGATCGGCTCTTGCAGGTAGGGCGCGTTACGGCCGGACGAGACGATGCGGCGCAGCCGCTCGACGACGCGATCGCGCGCCACGGCAGCCTCGTGCCGGATGCGCGCCAGCGCGGGGCTGGCGGAATCGAGCACGCGCCCCTCGTCATCCAGGCAGCGGCCGATCTCGTCGACCACCTCGAGGAGCGGCTCCAGCCCCTCCGCTTTTTCGGCGAGCAGGGGGAACTCTTGCTCCAGTCGCAGCAAGAGGGAGCGGAGGTTACGCGTGCTGATGAGCGTCGCGCGGATGTCCAGCAGGTCCGAGGGCTGGAGCATCGCCTCCAGCTCGGCGCGGCGCATCAGCGGGCGCACGTCGCGCGCCCCGCCGACGCTCACATCGGAGCGCGTAGAGAGGAGCGTCTTGGCCTCGGTCGTCTCCTGGAGGCGCAGCCGCACCTCCTCCGGATCGGACGAGGGGCGCAGCGCCAGGGCCAAGGCCCGCCCCGCCGAAAAGGCGGTGTGTTCGGCGAGTTGGCCGGTAATCTTGAAGAACTCGAGGGTCGCCAGGTAGCGGTCTTCCATCATCTTTCCACGGCGATAGGCGACGGCACACCCGTCGCAACGCCAAAGATAGAGTATAGGGGCAGTGAGAGGGGTGTCAAAAGCGAGTTCTGGGTTGTGCGTTGTTCGTGGCGGTTACAGGTTGCAGGTCACAGGCATGAGAGCGACCAACAAGTCTGTAGCCTGCAACATGTAACAACAGCCCACCACGCCAAGCCGTCGATTGTGCGCCATCCTTGCATCGTGTATACTAGCCCCGATCCGCAACGGCCCGCGCCCTACTGCGGGCCAACCATCCAGTCATCGTTCTGCTACCGCATCCTGCGACCGCACCCTGCGGTCGCATCTTGCGACCGCATCGGCGCCGCCACCATGGCCATACCCGATCACACCATCAACGCGCAGCTTCCGGCCTACGGGCAGGTGAACCAGACCCTCGGCCAGGATGATGGCGCCTCCCTGATCGATGTCAGCCCCGTGCTGTACGCGCGCAAGGGCCGGCTCTTTCTCTTTGCCGCACAGCGCACCGAGGAGAGCATCCTCGCCGAGATCTATCGCCGCTACTATGAGCATAGCTGTTTCGACGTGCTCCCGACCCTCAGCTCCGCCCTCTGCTACGCCTACGCCCAGACGCCGGAGGCGCGCCAGGCGCTGCCGGTGGCCATGGTGGTACAGGGGCTGAGCATCAACGTCGTGGCCGTGCGCGAGGAGGCGGTGGCGCTCCTGGTGCGCTCCAACCACGTCGAGGACCTGTTGCTGCCGCGCAGCGGGGCACGCCAGATCGAGCTGCCCGACGCCGCGCGCAGTCTCTGGTCGACGGGGCTCGAGCTGTTCGGCAATCAGCGGAGGCTATACGTGGGGGACGCGGTGGTGTTCACCACGCGACAGGTGGCCAAGACGCTCGACGCCCGGCAGCTACAGCGCATCGTGCGCGATAACGGCGCCCCCCAGCGGGTGGCCCAGGTCATCGCGCGCGCCGCCGAGCGACGCGGCGCCAGGCGGCCACCGGTGTCGGTGGTGCGCATCCCGGGGTTCTCGCCCATCGCCGAGATCGGCCCGGCGCGCAAGGCGGCCATCCCCGACATGCCGTCGGAGGTGCTGCGACCCGAGCCCGAGACCTCGCCCATCTGGTGGGCGCTGCTCATCGCGGTGGTCGCCATCGGCGTCGCCCTCTGGTTCGGCAAGCCCGACCTGGAGGGGGAGGACCTCTCCGAGTGGCTCTACCTACTGCTGGTGCAGCCCACCGAGCAGCCGGCGGACGTGGGCGATGGCACCCCGATGCCGACACTCACGGTGGAGCCGGACGGGGCGGGGGAATCCGAGGATGAGGCCCCCTCCTAACTCGCGTCACGTAGGGCAACGCGTCCAGTGAGTCAGGACTCCTCCCCGACGCACCCTCGGTACCCATTATCCATATCCATATGTCATTCCGAGCGCAGCGAGGAACCTTGACGCCCTCTGGCACACGCCCTGCCGCTGGGACGGCGGCGCTTGGGCGGCGCGGGGCTCTCCGATGCGGCGAAGGCGACTTGTCCAGCTAGACAAGATTCCTCACTGCGTTCGGAATGACATATGGATATGGGTATGGAGAAGCGGAGCGCCCGCCTCACACCGCGAAAATGACATGTGGATATGTGTACGGGTAGGGAGACGCGCCCGCCACCGCCGTCACACCGCAAAGCGGATGTGGATGACGTCACCGTCCTGCACCACGTACTCGCGCCCCTCGAGCCGCAGCTTGCCCACCTCGCGCGCCCTGGCGATGGAGCCGGCCGCATCGAGGTCCTCGTAGCCCACCACCTCGGCGCGGATGAACCCCCTGGCCATGTCGCTGTGGATGGCGCCGGCGGCGTGCAGCGCCGTCTCGCCGCGCCGCAGTGTCCAGGCGCGCACCTCCTTGCCGCCGGTGGTGGTAAAGAAGGTGATATAGTCGAGCAGGTGATACGACGCCCAGATAAAGCGGTCGAGGGCGGGCGCCGCGAGGCCGAGGTCCGCCAGATATGCCAGCGCCTCGTCGGACTCCCACTCGATGAGTTCCGACTCGATCTGGGCCGAGAGGACCACCACCTCGGCACCCTCCTCCGCCGCCTTGGCGCGCACCGCCGCGACCGCCTCGCCGCCATCGGGGAGCTGCTCCTCGCCCACGTTGGCCACGTACAGGGTCGGTTTGTTCGTGAGCAGCGCCACGTCGCTGAAGAAGCCGCGCTGGTGCTCGTCCAGGTCCATCTGCCGCACCAACCGGCCGGCGCGCAGCCCCTCCAGCACCGTCTCGATGGTGGCGATCTCGGCCTCATAGTCACGAGGGTGCGCCTTGGCCTGAGTCTGCACGCGCTCCAGGTGCCGCTCCAGCACCGCCAGGTCGGCCAACACCAGCTCGAGCTGGATCGTCTCGATGTCCTCCACCGGGTCGAGGTAGGGCGTCACGTGGGGCACGTGCTCGTCCTCGAAGCAGCGCACTACCATGGCGATGGCGTCCACGGTGCGCACGTGTGAGAGGAACTGGTTGCCCAACCCCTCTCCTTGGCTGGCCCCCTTGACGAGGCCCGCCACATCGACGACTTGGAACGCCGCCGGCACCACCCGCTCCGGCCCGATGATGGCGGCGACGCGCTGCAGCCGCGGGTCGGGCACCACCGCCACACCCACGTTCGGCGCGATGGTGGTAAAGGGATAGTTGGCCACCTCGGCTCCTGCCTTGGTGAGGGCGTTGAATAGCGTCGACTTGCCCACGTTCGGCAGCCCCACGAGACCTAACTGCAGCGGCATGTCGCCTCCGCCTCCCTCCTGTGAACCGGCATGCATTATGGATGCTATGCGTGTGTTCTCTTCTTACGATCTATATCGGTATAGCAGGTAGAACGACTAAAGTCGTCACTACATAGTTGTCTAGCGTCATAAGTCGTATATAGGTACAGGCCCTTTGTAGTGACGAATTTATCCGTTCTTTTTCCTCGGCCGGGGACGCGCCGCTCGCCGCGATGGCGACCCTACGTACCCTCGTCCCCCTCCGCCGTCGCCCTGGGGCCCACGCGGTAGCGGGCGGGCCAGGGCTGGTAGCGGCTGAGGAACTCTTCCCGCACGGGTTCGGCTCCCGGGCGAGCGATGACGCGCACCAGCGTCGCATCGATGCCGTCGTGTGCGCGCTCAAGCTGCACGCGCGCGCCGGGGCTGAGCGACGGGTCCACCTCCTCGACCGGCGCCCCTGCCGAGCGCGGGTTGCTGGTCGTCGGCCCCTCCATGGTCACTTTGCGCCCCGCGGACCGCCCGTAGAAGCGGAACGACAGGCGGGCGCGCGCCTCGTCCACCTCGGTGACGATCAGGATGGGAGTGTCTGTGTCGTTCTCAAAGACCATATCTACCTCGGGCGAGTAGACGGCCGCATCCAGCCCGATGGGCGGCTCGTACCACCCCACGCGATAAAAGTGGGGCGAGCGCTCCACGATGGGGTAACCGCCCCAGAACGCCGCCCGGAAGCAGGTGGTGCTCACCTGGCACACCCCGCCGCCGGGCCCCAGGATGGTGCGGTTGTCATAGATCACCCACGATTCGCTGTAGCCGTTAGCGGCCGTCACCGGCCCCAGGTGCTCCAGGAAGGAAAAGGTCGTGTGCGGCGGGATGGTCAGTCCGTGAAAGCGCGACGTCGCCACGCGGATGTTCTGCAGGCGCTCGGGCGACGAGTCCACGAAACTGCTCACCCCCTCGCCGATCAGGTCCAGCGGCAAGAGGGCCTCCAACGCGGCGCGCGTCACCCGCGGCGCCACCACGTTGGTCGGCAGCGCGACCTCGCGTTGTCCGCCGTCGCACGCCGCGACGACGCGCTCCACCGCCGCGTCGACGTCGAGGGAGAGTCCGCTCTGTTCCGGCGTCAGGGGG
The DNA here is from genome assembly GCA_040768165.1 of Anaerolineae bacterium. Taxonomy (GTDB): domain Bacteria; phylum Chloroflexota; class Anaerolineae; order UBA1429; family UBA1429; genus DUUT01. The sequence continues at coordinate 75,415 of JAXGNH010000012.1, read as the reverse complement.
GCCAGGGTGTGTTCGGTGGGATCATAGTCGAATCGCGGCTCGCGCGGCGGGCGCGCGATGGTCGCCGCGATTCCCTCGATATATGCCGTCACCCTCTGGCGGTCGATCCCCACCCGCACGGTGGCGCCCCCATCGTCAGAGTCCGGCGTGACGGTGAGCCAGTCGGCCAGGGTCGCCTGGTCCACCGCCCAGCGGCGGGGCGGCGCCGTGTCGCCGTCCGAGGGTGGCAAGGAGAGGATCAGGGGGGCGCCCAGCAGGGCATCGATGGCGGCCTCGGCGCCGCTGAGATCGGTGGAGACGGGCAGCGTGTCGCGGAACGTCAGGGCTACGTCCAGCGGTTCGGTGGGGAGGCGCGCCCCCTCGGCGCGGCCGACGGGCCAGGCGTACAGGCGCGGCGTGCGCCCCCAAGCCGAGGCACCGAGGGCGTCGCGCACCGCCCCCTCGATGGCGGCGTAGGTGGCGGCCAGATCGAGTTCACGTCCGGCCTGCCCCTCGCCGACGGCCGCCTGGAGGCCCGTCACCTGCAACTGCGCGAGGCGCGTTGGGTTCCCCGCTCGGCTGGCGATGCGGCGCATGGCGCGCTCCACCGCGGTAGGCTCCAGATCGAGGGGGGGCACGACATCATAGCCCCACCAGAGGGCACGCGCCCGCGCCGCCAGGTCGTGCCGAAAGATCCCGCGGCGGCCCAGCGTCCACGCCTCCGCGATAGCGGCCTCGAGGTCGAGACGCGCCCCCAGGTCGCTGGCGCCCACCGTCCAGCGGGAGCCCGAGGGGGGCTCACCCGCCCCTTGGGACGTGTCCGCGCCATCATAGAGTACCACCGCCGGCAGGGCGGCGCCCCCCACGGCCTCGCGAACGCGTTCCAGCGCCGCCATCGGCTCCAGCCCCCCGACGGGGACGCCCAGCACCGACACGCCCGCATAGATGCGGCCGCGGTAACGGCTCTCATAGGTCATCACGCCGGCGCCGGCGGCCACGATGCCCACCAGCGCGGCGATCAGCAGCGCCAGCGCCAGCCCGGAGGCCCCGCGCCGCGACGTCGGCTCGGGTTGCGTGTTCATGGCTGCTCCCTGGGTCTCATGTGGGCCGATTATAGCCCAAACCTCCGGCGCCGTCAGGGGAGTGCATGGACGCGCCCGACGTCACCTCTCGGAGGTAATGCTGTCTGCACCCCATAGAATTGGCTATTTGACGCGCCGGGTGAAGCCGATATAATCGATCCTGATATAGGGTGTGTTGTTCGTCCCCTGCGCATTGGAGACGCCCCATCGGGGCTCTGCTACCCCAATCGAAGGAGTTCCTGCCATGAGGCTGTTCGGTCGCAAGAACGCCAAGAACCGCTGTTCCGATTGCCGCTACTATGCCATGGTGGAAGGATACGGGTATTGCACCCACGGCATTCCCGCCACCGTCAACGTGCGACTCCTCAGCGGTGCGGCCATCAAGCGCCAGGGCACTCGTTGCCCCGCCGAGATGACTTGCGACGACTGGGACGCCGCCAAGTAGCAGCCCCTGATAACATACAACAACAGCCCCGGTGCGCCGGGGCTGTTGCGATTCTGTCGGGCAATGCATCGCCCATGTGGGGCGGCGCGATCAGGGCGCCTCGGCAACCACAATGAGATCACTACTTTCGGTCGCGTCAAAGGGCTCGCCGCGGTAGCTGCCCAGGGCATGCACGCATCGTAGCCCGGCACGCTGCAGGGCGGCCGCGATGTCGTTGTGTCGCCAGGGGTGGAGCAGAGTGGCATCCACGTGCACTGCCCACGGCTCCTCGCCACTGCGGCGCAATCGCACCACGTTGAATCGCAGCAGCGGCTCCTCATCGTCGTAGAAGCGAAAGAACAGCCACTCGGTGCCGCCGGCGCGCCCCTCCTGCGGCGGCATAAAGCGCTCGCGCCGCGCCAGCACGCCGTCAAAGTTGCGGTTCTGCACCACGAGCACGCCCCCAGGCGCCAGCACCGCCGCCATGTCGGCCAGGGCATCGTCCAGTGCCGCGCTCGTCAGGGCATGGGGCAGCGAGTTGCCGAGGCACAGAACGGCATCATAGCCCCCGCCGACGCTCGTCGCCAAGGCGCCGAACCCCGCCCGCGCCATCCGCAGGCTCACGCCGGCCCGGAGGGCATTCTCCCGCGCCGCCGCCACCATCCCCGCGCTGATATCGACCATCGTCACGTCGTATCCCTCGGCCGCCAGGGCGATGGCGTGCTGGCCGGTGCCTCCGGCCACGTCGAGCACGCGCCGCGCGCCGCGCCCGCCCAACAGGTCGCGGAAAAAGGGCATCTCGAAGGCGAGGCGAGCCGGCCAGTCGACGAATCGGTCATAGTCCTCGGCAAAGGCGTCATAGAGAGGCACGTCGCTCACGGCAGGCCCTTTCGCGAGGCGCGGTAGCGGGCCAGCTCCTCGGCGCCCACGCAACGCTCGGCGGAGGCGCACCAGTCCAGGCAGCTGACGCCCTGGTCGCGGTACACCCAGGCGCCGCAGCGGCAGCGCGCCCGCGCCTCATCCGACCAGATCTCTACCTCGTGGCCGCAATGAGGGCATGTGACGCCCTCGGGCGTCGGCTCACGAACGCCCCTGGCTCCCGGACAGGCTTGCATCACCCGCCTCCTATCGATCTACCCGTGGATGAGCGCCGGCAGGCAGCGCGTGCACACCCACAGGCTCTGCCCCTGCGACCGGCAGGGGAGCAGCACGGCACGGTCCTCGCCCACGTCGCAGCGGAAACAGCGCTGGGCGATGTAGGTCGGCTGAGCATGGCCGTGAGCCATGGCCGCATCCTCGTCAAAGGCGGGCGCCTCGCGCGTCTCGATGCTCAGCGCGCCGGTGGGGCACACCGCCAGGCAAAAGCCGGCGCCGTCGCACAGCTCCTCGCGCACCACGCGCGCCTTGCCGTCCACCAGCTCGATGGCGCCCTCGGCGCACGGCGTGACGCACAGTCCGCAGCCGTTGCACAGCTCCTCATCGATGCGTACGATGCTTCGTTCTGTCATTCCTCGTCTCCCTGCTGCTCGTGGTGCCCGATGACGATGTCGAACGGAAGGGCGATAGCGCCCACCGGGCAGACGTCCTCACAGTCGGCGCAGTAGGCGCAGCGCTCGAGGGCAAACTCGAGTTCGCCCGCCGCGGACATGCTCAGGGCGCCGCTGGGGCAGGCATCCACACAGTCGCCGCAACGCGTGCACAGCGCCAGATCGATCTCGGGCACCCCACTGCCAGCCGCGGTCATGTCGCACTCCTTACACCAGACACTATCATGCGTTGGTTAGCCTCATTGTAGGACCGCCCTTGCGGGGATGCTGTAACATATGTCACACCCCACCCGGATAGGCGATCTCTCGGAGGGCGTCGAGGTCGAGGATCTCGATGGTGCCGCGCTGCACGTGGATCCACCCCTGGGCCTCGAACTGGGCCAGGGCCCGCGCCACCACCTCGCGCACCGTGCCGAGTTGCACCGCCATCTCTTGTTGGGTGATACGGTGCGAGTCGGGCGATTCGGCACGCTCGAGGAGAAGCTTGGCCAGCCTCTCGGGCACGGTGCGGAGCGAGAGGTCCTCGATCAGCGAGGTGAAGCGACGCAGGCGGGTCGCCATGTCGCGCAGCACCTGCATGGCGACGGAGGGGTAGCGGGAGAGGATGTCCACCATGGCATCGCGTGGGAACGCCACCAGCGCGGCACGGGTGGCGGCGCGGGTCGTGGCGGGGAGGGGCCCGCCGTCCAGCGCGGGGGCAAGATAGATCGCCTGAGGCGGCCGCAACTCGCGCACCACCTGTTCCCGCCCCTGGGGCGACATCTTGAGCGCGCGGACGCGCCCCTCGAGGAGCAGGTACACCGTCGTGCAGGGCTCACCCTCCAGCGCCAGGATCTCGCCGCGCAGCAGGGTGCGCGCCATAGCCTGGCGCGCGATCTCGGTAATCTGGCGACGGTCGAGGTCGCGAAAGTAGGGGTGCTCGGTCAGATAGAGTTCGATGCGCTCCAATGCGGCCTCCTCCTGCGGTGGGTACCGTGGGGGTGGGTAACGATGCGTCCATTATAGCACAGCCACGATCCGGATCCGCCGAGTTGACAGCGCGCGCGCCCTCCGTTATGGTTGCTGCGCGCAACACTTGTAGGGGGGTCTCGCGCGTGGACGCATTGCTCGGAGTCGACGTCGGCACAACGAACACCAAGGCGGTGGCCTACTCGCTGCAGGGCGCCCCCCTGGCCTCCGCCAGCATCCCCACCCCCTTTGTATCCGAGGGAGCGCGGCGGGCGCATCAGCGCCCCGAGGATCTGTGGCAAGCGACGATGGCGGCCATCCGCACGGTGGTCGCGTCTTTGCCTCCGGGCGCGCGGCTCCTGGGGATGGCCGTGGCCAGCGTCGGAGAGGCAGGCGTGCCCCTCGATGCCGCCGGACGCCCCCTCTACCCCATCATCGCCTGGTACGACGACCGCTCGACGCCGCAGTGCGCCGCACTCGTCGCCGCCCTCGGCGAGGTCGGCATCTACCGCATCACCGGCCTGCCGCCCACGCCCATATTCAGCCTGAACAAGCTCCTCTGGCTGCGCGACCATGAGCCGGACGTGCTGTCGCGCATGGCGCGCTGGCTGTGCGTGTCCGACTATATCGCCTACCGCCTCACCGGCGAACAAGCGATGGGATACTCGCTGGCGTCGCGCACCATGGCGTTCGACCTGCAGCGCCGTGCCTGGTCCGAGGCGCTCCTCGACCGCGCCGGCCTGCGCCCCAACCAGCTGCCGCCCCCGCACCCCGAGGGGACACTCGTGGGGCGCGTGGCGGCCTCCAACGCGGCAGGCCTGCCGGAGGGGCTGCCCGTGTTCGTCGGCGGGCACGACCACGTCTGCGGCGCCCTGGCCGTCGGCGCGTTCGAGCCAGGCGTCGTGTTGGATTCCACCGGCACCACCGAGGCGGAACTCGTCGCGCTGCCCGAGGTGCACGACTACCTCGAGGCGGGAGACCTGAGCTTTAGCCTGGGGTGCCACACGGCGCGCGATCGCTACTATGCCATCGGCAGCATCCTGGGGGCCGGAAGCACCATGGGGTGGGTGGCCGGCCTCCTGTGGCCGCAGGAGGCGGGGGAGGGAAGCGATGCGGCGCTGCAGGCGATGACGCGCTCCGCCGCCGAGAGCCCCCTCGGCGCCAACGGCCTCTACCTGCTGCCTCACTTGGCGGGGGCGGGCGCGCCACAGCGCAATCCGACCTCGCGGGGGCTGCTGGCAGGCCTCCACCTGGGGCATACCCGCGGCGACATCGCCCGGGCCACGTTCGAGGGGATGGCCATCGAGTTACGCCTGCTCCTCGAGGCGCTGGAGGGCTATGCCGGGCACGCCATCGAGCGCCTCGTGGCCGTGGGCGGCGGGGCACGGAACGCAGTCTGGACGCAGATCAAGGCGGACGTGCTGGGGCGCGCCGTGTCGGTGCCCGAGCACCCGGAGGCCGCCACCCTGGGCGCTGCGATCTTGGCCGGCATCGGCGCCGGCGCCTTTCGCGACGAGCGCGAGGCGTACGCCGAGCTGGCGCCGCCCTCCCGCGCGGTGGCCCCCGATTCCGAGCGCCACCGCGCCTACAACGCGCTATATCGCCGGGTCATGGCGGAGGTGCGCCCCCGGGCCGCCGAACTGGGCCGGCGCAGCGGGGCGACGCCGAACGCCGGTTGACGCCAATTGAGCGCCTCGATCGCAGCACCGTTGTGGCCGATTACGTCCGGATTGGCGGTTCTTGCTCCTTTGGCGGAATTCTATGGCGGTTGTGGTTGCGAGGCCGCCCATGTACAATAGATGTGGTCGGCAGACGGCCCACGGGCGCGCCCTCGCATCGCATCGCTAGGCCCAAGATGGCAACTGCTCGATCCTGCCGGCCAGAGGCCAATGAGCGCTACATCATACCCCCTCATCACCACCAAGATCAGGACACCGCGGCTGCGCCAGACGCACCTGCGGCGCGAGCGTCTGCTGAACCATCTCCACAACAGCATCCAGAACAAGCTGATCCTGATCGCGGCGGGCGCCGGCTATGGCAAGACGTCGCTGCTCATCGACTATGCCCACGACACCGACCTGCCGGTGTGCTGGTACAGCCTCGACCCCCACGACGCCCACGTGCCCACCTTTGTGGAATACCTCGTGGAGTCGATCCGGCAGCGCTTCCCCCAGTTCGGTGAGCCGGTGCGGGCGCTCTTGCAGGCGCACGACGGCCCGCCCGAGGACGTCGAGCCCTTTGTGCGGGTGCTCATCAACGAGATCGAGCGCACCATCAACACCTACTGCGTGCTGATCCTCGATGACTACCATGAAGTCATCGAGAGCGAGCCCGTGAACGCGCTGGTGGACGGCCTGCTGCGCTACCTCCCCGAGCAGTGCCACGTGATCCTGGCGTCGCGCGGCATCCCGCGCCGGCTCACCCTAACGCGCCTGGCCGCCCGCCAGGAGGTGGTGGGCCTGGGCGTCGAGCACCTGCGTTTCACCGCAGAAGAGATCGGCGCGCTGCTGCGCAGCCTGGGACGCCCGGACCTCTCCGAGGCGCAGATCGAGACCCTGGCGGAGCGCTCCGAGGGGTGGATCACGGGCGTGCTGCTGGCCGCCCAGGCGAGCTGGACCGGCACCACCCACGACATCCTCCAGCTCACCGGCGCCACCGGCGGCGTCTTTGATTTCATGGCGGAAGAGATCCTCGGCCGCCAATCGCCCGAGGTGCAGCGCTTTCTGAAGGGCAGCGCCCTCTACAACGAGATGACGCCGCCGCTCTGCGATGCGCTCCTCGAGATCACCAATTCGGCCGACCTGCTGCGGCGCCTATCGGAAGAGAACCTCTTTACATTCCCGCTCGACGCGGAGGGCACCTGGTACCAGTACCACCAGCTCTTCCGCGAGTTCCTGGTCACCAAGCTGGAGCGGGACGCCCCCGACGAGTACCGACGGCTGTGCCTGCGACAGGCCGAACTCCTCGCCCATCGCGGCAACTGGCAGCGCGCCATCGACGGCTACATCGCCGCCCGCGCCTACGGTGAGGCCGCCGACGCCATCGAGATCGTGGCGCAAGAGACCTTTGACGCCGGCAACTGGGATGCGCTCCGCACATGGATCGACGCCCTCCCTGAGGAGATCCTCGCCGCGCATCCCCGCCTGCTCGTCTTTCGGGCCAGGCTGCACGTCGAGACGGGCGCCCTCTATGAGGCAGCGCCTCTGCTGGAGCGCGCCTACACCGTGTACCGCGAGCGGGAGGAGCCGCTAGGCGCCGCCCGCGCCCTGATCCAGATAGCCGCTCTACAGCGCTTGCGCGGACGCCTGCGTGATGCCATTCATCTGTGCCACCAAGCGCTGGAGATGGCGGGCGCCGATGATCCGCCAACCGCCATCCAGGCACACCACAATATGGGCATCTGCCAGGTCATGCTGGGACACTCGACCGAGGGGATCGATGAGATGCGCAGGGCCCTGCGCCTCGCGCAGGACGGCGCCCACGACACCCATGCTGCGTTCATCACGCACGATCTCGGCGCAGCCGAAACCACCAGGGGCCAGCTTGTCCCGGCGCGCCAGTACTACCATCAGGCGCTGATGTACTGGCGCAAGGTCGGCAACGCCAGCGCCCTGGCCTCGACGTTGCAGAGCCTGGGGGTGGTGCATCACTACCTGGGGCAGTATACCGAGGCAGAGAACCGCTTCGAGGAGGGGCTGAGCAAGGCGCGAGAGGTGGCCGACGCCCGCATCGAGGCCTATGCTCTCGCCAGCCAGGGGGACCTCTACCGCGACACCGCCCGCTGCGAGGAGGCGCTGCAGCGCTACGAGTTGGCGCTGCAGATCACCTCCCGGGCCCAGAACGATCGGCTGACGATCTACCTGCTGGACGCAATGGGCAACGCCCACCGCCTAAAGGGTGATCTCCTCCGGGCGCGGCAGTTCCTCACGGAGGCCACCGACCTGGTGCGCGCCGACGAGATGGACTATGAGCTGGGGCTGTGCCGCCTCTCCGAGGGGGCGCTGACCCTCGCCGAGGGGGACCGAGCCGGCGCCCGGCCGCTCTTGGAGGAGGCGCGCGACCTCCTGGCGGGATGTGAGGCGCGGCGCGACTTGTCGCGTTCGCACCTGCACCTCGCCGCCCTGGCACACCAGGAGGGGGACGGCGCCGCCATGCGCGCCAACATCGAGGCGGTCGCGCGGCTGACGGCGGAACTCGGCTCGCACCAGGTGGTGGTCGCCGAAGGATTGGCTTACCCCGAAGTCCTGCGCGCCGCCGATGCCCTGGGCATCGCGGGGCTCGACCTCATGCGCGTGCGCATCGAGATGGCCCAACTGGCGCCCTCCGCGGTACCCGAGGTGCGCGTCGTGGCCGCGGCCCGTCCCGCGCTCGAGTTCCTGGCGCTGAACGGCGGCCAGGTGCTGAAGGGCGGGCAGCTCGTCACGGATTGGGAGTCCGCTTCGGCACGTATGCTGGCCTTCCTCTTCCTATCGCACCCCCAGGGGCTGCGACGCGATCGCGTCATCGACCTGCTGTGGCCCGAGGTGAGCCAGGAGCGGGGCAACAGCCTCTTTCATTCCACCACCTACCGGCTGCGCAGCGCGCTGAACAAGGACACCATCGTGCACGAGAACGGCCTGTACCGCATCAACCCCGCCGGCGCCTACCGCTATGACGTCGGCGAGTTCGAGCACCTGGCGGAGATCGGCCGCGGGAGCGGCGAGGTCGCCCACCAGGCGCGGGTGCAGGCCATCGACCTCTACCATACCCCCTTCCTCGAGTCGTTCGAGGAAGAGTGGTGCGCCGAGATCAGAGAGTCTCTGCAGCGCGCCGTGGTAGAGCTGCTGCTCCTCGAGGCGCGCTACCTGGCCGAGGTGGGAGAGGCGGCAACCGCCGAGAGTCACTATCTGCGGGCGCTGGCCTTTGATCCCTACGACGAGCGCGCCCACCGGGGGATCATGTGGTGCCGCGCGGCGGGCAACGACCGCGCCGGCGCCATGCGCCAGTATCGCCAATGCACTCACATCCTGGTGGACGAGTTGGGCGTCGAGCCCAGTCTCGAGACGGATGATCTGTACGAGGCCATCGTGGCCGGCAGCGCGCCGCCGGTCCCCGTATAGCTCTCGCTAGCAGCACGCGTCCCTGGCGAAACGCGCATCCCCCCTCGCGGGATGCGCGTTTTTCCATTATCACGGGGCAGCCGTGAGTGTTTCGTGAGTGACGCCTGATATGATGCTCACAATCATCTGCAAGGAGCCCACCATGAAGCGCATCTACTTAACCGTCGTGTACTTTGTCCTCACTGCGGCGGCCTTGGTGCTCGCAAGCGGCGCTCCGGTGTCGTTCAGTGGCACCGGCGGCGGCGGCTGATCGCGAGTGTGCGTCGTCTCTCCATCACAGCATTCGGGAGGTAAGGGAACTATGAAGCGCGCCTATCTCACCGTCGTGTACTTTGTGCTCACGGCCGCTGCGCTCGTCCTAGCGAGTGGGGCTCCGGTGTCGTTCAGTGGAACGGGTGGCGGGGGCTGATCGATTGCTCACCGCTCGCGGCCACAACCCATGATTCTGCTACTGGCACTGCTCTTTTCCATCGCGATATCGCTCGCCAGGGGCGGCCGTTTCCTCTGGTTGGCGCAGGTGTCCCTGCGGCTGGGATGGTTGGCCATCGTAGCGTTCGCGCTGCAGTGGTCGATCATCTACGCCCCGCTCCCCCGCAGCGAGGGGTTGCTCGGGCCGCGAACGCTGCTCCTCATGGCGTCGTACCTCCTGGTGGTCGTCGTGGTGGTGGCGAATCGCCGTGTGCCGGGCCTGCCCCTCATCGCCATCGGCCTGGGGCTGAACCTGCTGGTGATGGTGGCAAACGGGGGCTTTATGCCCGTCACCATGGAGGCGGTGGAGCACGCCGGCCTGACGCATCTGGCCCTCGGCACCGAGCCGGGAGCGCGCCTCTCGGCCACCAAAGACATCATCCTGCCGGCCGAGGCGACACGGCTATGGGTGCTCAGCGACATATTCGTGGTGCCGCCCCCACTGCCCTTCCGAACGGTGTTCAGCCCTGGTGATGTCTTCCTGGCTGCGGGCGTCTTTGTGCTGTTCCAGTGCGCCATGCGCCCCATGGGCGACCCTCTGCGCCAGGATCGTCAGCCAAGGCTCGAGGGCTCGACCCTCAAGCGCTGAGTCCGGCGCATCTCGCGCGCTCGTCGCGCGTCCGCATATCGCGCGTCAGGCGTATCGCGTATCAAAGGAGTTGCCCCATGGCGCATGAGGCGCTGCAGGCTATCGTGGGTACTGCCATCGTGGATTCGAGCTTTCGGCACAACCTCCTGAATCGATCGCCGGAGGCGCTGCGACGCTTTGAACTCACCCCCGAGGAGAGTGCTGCCGTCCAGCACATCAACGCCAAGACGATCGAGGGATTCGCACGAGAGCTGCATGGCTGGATCACGAGTAATACCGCTCAGCCGGTGCGCAGCATCGGCTATTAGCGCCGCCTGACATCGACCACATCCCCCCAACGCAAGGCGCGCGACGCCTCATCCCCCCGAGGGCCGTCGCGCGCCGTGCATTGTGTCCTGCGCCACTACGCCAGCCCCCGCCCAGGCGCAGATCGCCCGTAGACGAGGGGTTTTGACTTGGGGACGGGGTTGTGCCATAATGTCATCCGTTGCGCGACCGGAGCTCATGTGTGAATCTAGTCGAGGGAGATCGGGAGTAATGACGAATGATGAAATGATGGCTGGGCAAGACGAAGGCGCCCAGCCGGTACAAGAGTCAGGTGCAGCCGAGTCCGGAGCCGCGACCGCTCCCGAGCCCTCCCCACCGAGTAACGGACAGACCTCTGAAGCCCCCGCACCGTCCGGCCTCGAAGCCCTCAAGCCCGGGTCCATCGTCAAAGGGAAGGTTCGCAAGATCGTTGACTTTGGCGCCTTTATCGATGTGGGCGTGGGGCGCGATGGGCTGGCGCACATCTCGACTCTCAAGCGCGCGGGTGTCGACCAGACGCTCAAGGCCGGCGACGAGGTGGACGTGGTAGTGCGGCGGGTCGATGTGGAGAACAACCGCATCAGCCTGGCCATCGCCTCGCCCGATGCCGAGTCCAAGACGCCGCTGCGAGACCTCGAGACGAATGAGGTCGTCACCGGGCGCGTGGTGCGGCTGGTGGACTTTGGCGCCTTTGTGGACATTGGCGCGCGCACCGATGGCCTGCTGCATATCTCGCAGTTGGGGTCCGGCTTTGTGAACCACCCCTCGGAAGTACTCCATGTGGGGGACGAGGTGCAGGTTCGCATCCTGGAGGTGGATACCCGCCGGCGTCGGATCTCCCTCACCATGAGGGACGTGGACGAGGAGCGGGAGGCGTCCGGCGCCAACAACCAGGCGCGCGGGGCGTCGCAGAGCCAGGACTCGTCCCCCGGTGAGCGGCTGCCCACCGCCATGGAGCTGGCCTTCGAGAAGGCCCGGGACGATGCCAAGCGTCGGCGTCGCCAGTCGTAGCGGGTCAAACGGAATACATCATGACGCGAGGCAAGCCGCAGCGCTTGCCTCGTTTGTCGTTACTTTACACACCGTTCCCACCCCGCTAGAATGGCCGGAACGCGCGGTGCGTCGACTACAGCGGGCAATCTCGAAAGCGCAGGTGCCATCATGATGATCCGCGAAGCGATGGGCGTCTTTTGGCAGACGTTGAAGGATACCTGGGAAGAGCTGTATTCCCTCGCCATCGTCAACCTCGCCTGGTTGTTCGCCTTCCTGGTGCCCCTGAGTCTCGCCTATCTGCTCGCGGGGAACGCCGGCCTGGTGTGGCTTTCGATTCCCTTCCTGTTGGCCGCCGTGGCCCTCTTTCCGATGACGGTGGCCGGCATGTACGTCGTCACCAATCGCGTGGCCCATGGCAAGACCTTTCACTTTAGCGATTTCATCGCCGGCATCAAAGTCTACTGGTGGCGCAGCCTGCTCTGGTTCTTGGCCAATATCGTCTTTCTCGTGCTCGTCTATGCCAACCTAACGTTCTACCCCAGCCAGTTCGAGGGCGCGTGGGTGGTGTTGATCGGCGGGTTCTGGCTGGCGATACTCGCCTTCTGGTTGACGATGCAGGTCTACTTTTGGCCGTTGCTCATCGAGCAGGAGAACCCGCGCATGCTGCTGGCGTGGCGCAACGCGGCCTACATGGTGCTGGCCAACCCCTTCTATGCCTTTTTCATGGTATCGTTCAGCGTGGTGCTGTTCGGCGTGAGCGCGGCGCTTACGCTCCCGCTGGTCTTTGTCGGCATGGCGCTGATGGGGCTGCTGGGCAACAACGCCGTGCTCACCCTCCTCGTCAAGTTCGGCATCATCGAGGAGGCCCGACCCAAGCCCTAAGGCGGGGGCGCGCCCCGGCCTTATCCGTCGCCACGGCGCGACAGGTACAATCGTCAAGGCAGCGGCCGCGCGGCCGCTGCCTTGATCGTGAACCGACCCGATCGGAGTCTTGCGGCCATGTCGTACACCTATCTCGCCCTGCTCTTCTTGTTGAGCGCCATCTGGGGCGCCTCGTTCCTGTTCATCAAGATCGGTGTGTCCGAGATCGGTCCGATCACGTTCTCCGCGCTGCGGGTGCTCATCGGGTCGCTGGTGCTGCTGGCCATCGTGTTCACGCGGCGCCGGCGGGAGCGCATGGACCGCTCCGCGTGGCGGCGCATGGTCTTCGTCGGGCTCTTTGGCACGGCGCTCCCCTTCAGCCTCATCGGGTGGGGCACGCAGTTCATCAGCAGCGGCCTCTCGGCGATCCTGAACGCCACCACGCCCCTCTTCTCCTTCATCCTCGCCACGGCGTTGGGCAGCGAGGACCTGCGGGCGGTGCGGGCCGCGGGGGTGGTGGTGGGCATCGGCGGCATCGTGGCGCTCATGTGGCCTCAGCTCCAGGGGGGGTGGCACGCCAGCCTCCTCGGGGAGTTGGCCGTGGTGGCGGGCTCGCTCTGCTACGCCATCTCGGCGGTGTACATGCGGCGGCACCTCTCGGGCCAGCCGGCGCTGCTGACGGCCCTGGGCCAGGTCGGGAGCGGCTGCCTCATCCTCATCCCCTTCTCCCTCCTCGAACAGCCGTGGCAGTTCCGGCCGTCGCCGGCCGCCGTGGGGGCGCTCCTCGCGCTGGGCTCGGTGGGCACGGGGCTGGCGTACATCATCTACGTGCGGCTGATCCAGGGAATCGGCGCCACCGGCGCCTCCGTTGTCACCCAGATCGTGCCGCTGTTCGCCGTCTTCTGGGGGTGGCTGGTGCTGGCGGAGCGCCCCGGCTGGAACGCCGTCCTGGCCCTGGGGATGATCGTCGGGGGCATCCTGCTGGTGAACGGTCTGCCGTCGCGGCGCCGGCCCGAGGCCGCCGTCGTGCCGGCGGCCGAGTAGCCCGCGGCGAGGGAGCGCGATGCGATCCGGCCACAGGGGGCGCGGCGAGAGAGGCCCGTCGGACCTGGCGCGCCTGGCGCGGCGCATCGGCGCGCTGTGGTGGGCCTACGTCAAGGGGCAGATGCTGCTGGCGCTCATCACCGGCAGCATGGTATGGGTCCTGGGGATCGGCGTCGGCCTCTCATGGCCCTTTGCCCTGGGGCTCATCGCCGGCATCCTCGACGTCATCCCCACGTTCGGCCAGATCGTCGCCCTGATCCCCGCGGTCGTTGTGGCCCTGGTGCGCGGTTCCTCCGTCCTGCCGGTGGAGAACTGGGCGTTCGCCCTCATCGTACTGGCGGGGTTCGTTGCCATCCAGCAGACCGTCTCGCTGCTCGTCGCCCCCCAGATCATGGGGCGGCGCCTCGACATCCCCCCGCTCCTGGCGCTGGCCGCGGTGATCGTCGGCGCCCTGGTGGCGAACGTGGTAGGCGCCTACCTGGCGATCCCCCTGCTGGTCGCCATCCGCGAGATCGTGGGATATTCCCGGCGCAAAGCGCGCGGCTTGCCGCCGTTTCCCGAGGACCAGGTGTAGCGCGCAGGATCCCCCCTTCCTTGTCACCCCCGTGCCTCGGCGGCTATAATCGCTCTCAGCACGCCGGGCGGCGCTGCCCACCACGCGAAGGAGAGGAGCCACCATGGCGCAAAGCATCGATTACCTGGCGTTCGACCTGGGCGCCGAGAGCGGCCGCGCGGTCGTCGGCCGGTTCGACGGCGCTACTCTACAACTCGACACCCTGCACCGCTTCCCCAACGGCCCCGTCGCGGTGATGGGCCGCCTCTACTGGGACGCACTGCGCCTGTGGGCCGAGATGAAGCAGGGGCTGGCCCTCTATCGGCGCGAGCATGGGACCACACTGGACGGCATCGGCCTGGACACCTGGGGCGTCGATTTCGCCCTGCTGGGCGCCGACGGCGCCCTGCTGGCCAACCCGCGCCACTACCGCGACCCCCGCACCGACGGCATGCTCGAGGCGGCGTTCGAGCGGGTACCGCGCGAGGAGGTCTTTGCCGCCACGGGCATCCAGTTCATGCAGATCAACACCCTCTACCAGCTGCTGGCCATGCGGCTGGGGGGCGATCCGACGCTGGACGCCGCCAGGACCCTGCTGATGATCCCCGACCTGTTCAACTATTGGCTGACCGGCGTCAAGGCGTGCGAATTCTCGGACGCCACCACCACCCAGTTCTACAACCCACGCCGCTGCGCCTGGGCCAAACCCCTCCTGGAGCGGATGGGCCTGCCGACGGACATCCTGCCGCCGGTCATCCAGCCCGGCGCCGTCGTGGGGCCGCTGCTGCCCGGCGTGGCGGAGGAGGTGGGCCTGGGGGACGTCACTGTGATCGCCCCGGCGTGTCACGACACCGGCTCGGCCGTGGCGGCGGTCCCCGCGCGCGGAGAGGATTTCGCCTACATCAGCTCCGGCACCTGGTCGCTGATGGGGGTCGAGGAGACCGAGCCGGTCATCACGCCCGAGAGCCTGGCGTTCAACTTTACCAACGAGGGGGGCGTGTGCGGCACGTTCCGCCTGCTAAAGAACATCATGGGGCTGTGGTTGGTGCAAGAGTGCCGCCGCACTTGGGCGGGGCTGGGGCGCGAGTACTCGTATGCCGAGCTGACGGCCATGGCCGCCGAGGCGCCCGCCTTTGGGCCGCTGGTGGAGCCGGACTGCCACGATTTCCTCGCGCCGGGCGACATGCCGGCGCGCATCCGCGCCTTTTGCGCCCGCACCGGCCAGGCCGCGCCCGAGACGGAGGGCGCCACCGTTCGCTGCGCCCTGGAGAGCCTGGCGCTCAAGTACCGCTGGGTGTTGGAAAAACTCGAGGTGATGACGGGCCGAACGTTGCGGGCGATCCACGTGGTGGGCGGGGGTTCCCAGAACGCTCTCCTGTGCCAGCTCGCCGCCGACGCCACCGGACGCCCGGTGGTCGCCGGACCGGTGGAGGCCACCGCCATGGGCAACGTGATCATGCAGGCGCTGGCCCGCGGGCACATCGGCTCCCTCGCCGAGGGGCGCGAGGTGGTGCGCCGCTCCTGCGAGGTGGTCACCTACGAGCCGCAGCCCCACGCCGCCTGGGACGACGCCTATGCCCGCTTCCTCGCCATCCGCGAGCGCGTGCCGGAGGTGTAGGGGAGGGAACGCGGATGAACGCGGATTCCACGGATTACGCGCGGATCCGTTCACGAACCGCAGTGAACGCAGAGAGTAGGAGCAAAGCCGTTGGCCCTTTCCCGATCGTCTTTGCGCCGTCTGCGGTATATGCTTTTGATCCGCGTTAACCCGCCGAATCCGCGTTCATCCGCGTTCATCCGTCGCTCGTATTGTGAGGTGTACTATGCCTGACGTGCTGTTCATGAACGCGACGGCCTATACGCCCGACGAGGTCCTGCACGGGGCGTGGGTGTGGGTCCAGGGGGGGCGGATCGTCGGCGTGGGGACGCAAGACGCGCCGCTCGGGGCGCGCCCCGAGGTCGTCGACCTGCAGGGGCGCATCCTGGCGCCGGGGTTCATCGATCTACACGTCCACGGCGCCCTGGGGCGCGACACCATGGACGCCGACCCCGAGGCGCTGCGCGCCATGGCGCGCTTTTACGCCGCGCACGGCGTGACGGGCTTTCTCGCCACGACGATGACGGCGCCGTCCGACGCCATCCTGGCGGCGCTGGAGGCGGTGGGACGGGCGCGGGCCGAGGGCACCGGCGGGGCGGCGCTCCTGGGCGCCCACGTGGAGGGCCCCTACCTCGATGTGGAGCGGCGCGGCTGCCAGGACGCGTCCCTCGTGCGCCCCGCCGAGCCGGCCGAGTATCGCCGCTTCCTCGACACCGGCGTGGTGCGCCTCCTCACCCTGGCGCCCGAGTACCCCGAGAACCGAGAGCTACTTTGTGAGGCCGTGTCGCGCGGCATCGCCGTGGCCGCCGGCCACACCCGGGCGAGTTACGATGACATGGTGCGGGCGGTGGAGATGGGCGTGAGCCAGGTGACGCACCTCTTTAACGGCATGGAGCCGCTGCACCACCGCACCCCCGGCGCCGTGGGCGCCGCCCTGGCGCTGGACGCCATCCGCTGCCAGGTGATCGCCGACATCGTCCACCTACACCCGGCGACGCTCAAGCTCGCCGCGCGGGCCAAGGGGCCCGACGGCGTCATCCTGGTGACTGACGCCATGGCGGGCACCGGCATGCCCGACGGCGAGTACCCCCTCGGCGGCGTGGTCGTCACGGTGCGCGACGGCATCGCCCGCGACCCCGACGGCGCCCTGGCGGGCAGCACCCTCACCATGGAGCGCGCCGCCACCAACATGGCCGCCGCCTCGGGGATGGGGCTCGCCGCGGCGCTGATGATGGCCACCTACACCCCCGCCCGCGCCCTGGGGATCGGCGAGCGCAAAGGGCGCGTGGCGCCCGGCTACGACGCCGACCTCGTGGCGCTGGAGGAGGACCTCACCGTGGCGCTCACCATGGTGGCGGGGGAGGTCGTGTTTCGGAGGTAGCGATAGGGAACGCGGATGCGCGCGGATTACACGGATTTACGCGGATTCCTCCGGATGCGACCAGAGTCAGGGTATCTCCCAACTCCCTTTCATCTGGATCCGCGCTTATCCGCAGAATCCGCGTGCATCCGCGTTCTTTCGTCTCGCCGTCACCCGCTCCGATTCGGCATGCGACGCTGCACCTGGGGCATGAGCCAGGTGAGAAGGGCGTCGGTGCTGCGCGTCTGCATGAGGACGCGGCCCGGGCCGGTGAGGTCCACCACCAGTCCCTCGCCGCTAAAGAGGGTCGACTTGAGCCCGCCCACGGCGCGCACGTTGAACCCGATCCCCTCGTCGAACGCCACCAAGTGACCGGTATCCACCGTCAGGCGCTGGCCGGGGGTGAGCTGCATCTCGTGGATGGCGCCATAGCTCGAGAGGATGAGCGTGCCGGCGCCCGTGCAGCGCAACAGGAACAGCCCCTCGCTGGCGAAAAAGGTCTTGGCCCCGCCAAACTTGGTGTCGATCTGGATCTCCTCGGACGAGGCGACGTAGGAGCCCGACTGAACCATGAGGGGCGCGCCGGACAGTTCCATGGTGAACATGTCGCCCGGCAGAGGCGGCGCCAGGGTGATGACGCCACCCTGGGCGGGGGCCTGATAGTCGTTCACGAAAAAGCTCTCGCCGCCCAGGAGCGAGCGCTTGAGTGCCGCCATGATGCCGCCGCCGGCGCTGGTCTCCAGCGCGATCCCGTCGGACATGCTGACCATAGAGCCCGCCTCGGAGCGGATCCTCTCGTTCGGTTGAAGGGTGACGACGGCCAGGGAAAAGGCGGGACGATAGGCGATCTCGACCTGCATGGGAACCTCCTCACGTGCATAGACTACGAGGCGAACGGCAGCTGGCACGCTGGTATCGCTGATCGGGCGAGGATCGGCGCTGATTCCACCGATGCGCCGCCACGTCCGCAGCCTCTCGCAGCGCACATCGCGTGTGTGGCGCCACATGAGCATGCGTAGGTGCCACAGGGAACGCCTCTAGTGGCGATACTAGTCCATCAGCGAGGCGTATGCAATGCCGTCTCAGGATGGGGCAAGGCGCGGCACGGATACAAGATGTTGTGGTCTGCATGAAGAGGCGCCCCAACGTGTAGACATCCTGTTGACAATAAAGAACGCAGCGATCAACGCCACAAGACCAGCGAAAGATGCGCTCAGGCGCTTGCGCATCTCGGAAAACTGAGGTATACATTGTGTGAGAATCGCGACCATTCCGCGACGGGAAGGGCCCGCCTCACCACGCACGAGGGACGCCTAACCATCACGTTCCCCCGGCCCGACCGCCGCGCTCGAGGAGCACGCTCCCTCACCCACCGTCCTGTGCACACGCCTCGCGGGCATCGACGGGCATGGGCACGCCCCACGCCTGAAGACGGCGATACAGGGCGCAGAGGGGCAGGCCCACGACGTTGGTATAGCTCCCCTCGATATGCGCCACCGGGTTGAGGTCGGTGGCCTGAATGGCGTAAGCGCCCGCCTTGTCCATGGGGTCGCCCGTGGCGATATAGCGATGGATCTCGGCGTCGGAATAGTCGCGCATCGTCACCCGCGTCATCACGACCTCGACGCTCTCCCGCTGGCGCGCGAGATCGACCAGGGCGAGACCCGTGAGCACATGGTGCGCCCGGCCGCGCAGGCGCGCGAGCATGGTGTAGGCCTCGCATTCGTCCGCCGGCTTGCCGAGCACATCCTGATCCACGACGACCAGCGTGTCCGCGGCGACGATGAGCGCGCGCGGCCTGGTGGGAGTCACCGCGTGCGCCTTGGCGAGGCTGAGGCGTCGGGCCAGCGTCTCGGCCGCCTCCCCGGGCAGGGGGCTCTCGTCGACGTCGGCGGCGCACACCTCAAAGGGCAGGCCCAGCCTGGCCAGCAACTCCTGCCGGCGAGGCGATCCTGAAGCCAGGACGATAGAGATCGACCGTTCTGATGCCATGTGATTCCCCGATCGTGATATGCCGCGTCCCCGTAGCGGGCTAGGATGGCTCGTGCCCGCGCTGGGGCGGCCGATAACGCTTCATAGAGCGCGCGCCCATCGCCGGTGGCGCCCTGCCGCCACGGCCAAGGGAAGATTATAGGGCGACGCCGGGGCGCGCACAAACCGCAGCCCAAGCATGGCGCTTGTGCTATTTTAACGCTAGTTTTACGTCATGATGGTAGTTAGCACCCCATCGATGTGTTATACTGCCAGGCGCGGGAAGTGGCATCGGTCGGCGGCCGGTTCAGGCGTCATGGGACACCGGCGACTCTACCGAAGGGCCACGCTCAGCAGCCACACGTGGTCCGGCTGGAGGTGTAATGGATTCCAAGGCCAAGCTCCTGCTCATCGACGACGACGTCACCCTCCTGAAGGCGCTCGAGATCTATATGACGCGGGCGGGATACGAGGTGTTCACCGCCGGCAACGGGACGGACGGGCTCAAGCAGCTCTTTGCCTTGCGCCCCGACCTCGTCATCCTCGACGTGATGATGCCGCAGATGGATGGCTGGGAGGCGTGTCGTCGCATTCGGGAGCTTTCCACCGTGCCAATCATCATGCTCACGGCGCGGGGCCAGGAGACGGAGCGCGTCACCGGGCTGCGCTTGGGCGCCGACGACTATGTCCCCAAGCCCTTTAGCTTGAAAGAGCTGGAGGCGCGGATCGAGGCGATCCTCCGCCGCACCATGTCGCGGGGCGATAGCGACAAGCCGCGCGTGCTGTACGTCACCGATGACCTGGTGATCGACTCGGAGCGCTGGGAGGTGCGCCGCGACGGCGATCGCGTCGAGATGACCTCCACGGAGCTGCGCCTCCTCTTCCTCCTCGCCGAGAACGCCGGCCGTGTCCTCTCGCATCGGCAGCTCCTGGAAAAGGTGTGGGGGCCCGAGTACGTCGATAACGTCGACTATACCAAGCTGTTCATCTGGCGCCTGCGCCAAAAGATCGAGCCGGACCCCTCCCAGCCCCGCTACATCCTGACGGAGCGCGGTATCGGCTATCGCATGGCGTCGGCGGGATAGGCGCTCAGCGATCGGCTGTCGGCTGTCAGTTGATCGCTGCTCGCCTTGCTGGCCGCTTACCTCGGCAGCCATCCCCAAGCGTAGCCGCCCATCGCGGGCGGTTCGCTCCGGCCTCTGCCAGAACCAATCCGCGACGCGCACCCGCCGATGGCCGGTCGCTGAGCGCCGTTCACGCATCTTGACACTCCCCCTCCCCTGTGCCATACTTTTCCCAATCTAGCATCGAGGTTCATCATGAAAGTCGAGATACCGCTCGGGCAGGCTCATCGCCTGCTGGCGCCGCGACCTGCCTGTCTGCTCACCACCCGTTACCGCGGTCAGGTGAACGTCATGGCTATCGCGTGGGTGTGCCCGGCGAGCCTCGAGCCGCCGTTGGTGATGATGGCCGTGCACCCGAGCACCTACACCCACGACATGCTGCGGCGCTCGGAGGAGGCGGTGCTCAACATCCCCGGGCGGGCGCTGGTCGAGCAGGTGGTGGCGTGTGGCGAGGCCTCGGGGCAGGATGTAGACAAGATCGCCAAGACGGGCCTCACTCTGGACTCGGGGCACCGCGTCGAGGCCCCCTGGATCGCCGAGTGCCTGGCGCACATCGAGTGCGTCGTGGTCGACGTCATGGCGCCGGGCGATCATAGCCTGTTCGTGGCCGAGATCCGGGGCGCCTGGGCCGAGGAGGAGGCGTTCGCAGGGACGTGGCGCTGCACCCAGGGCGAGGATTCGGAGGTCGACGAGGAACTCCAGCCCCTGTTGCACCTCGGGGGCAAGCGCTTCTGCCTGCCGGGGAAGGCAATCGCGTTCTGAGGTTATCGTTGGCCAGCGGCACGGGGAGCGTGATGTCCGGCTCACCGTGCCGTCGCTTTTCCGATGGGACACCAGGTTCTGGGAGATGCCGTTGACGCCCAACAACGCCGAATCGATCGAACTCGTTACGCACAGCGCCCAGGAGACCTTTGACATCGGCACACGTCTCGGCGCCCTCCTGGCGCCCGGCGACACCGTGTGCCTGGAGGGGGACTTGGGAAGCGGCAAGACCTGTCTGACTCAGGGGATCGGCCACGGCATGGGCGTCAACGACGTGATCACGAGCCCCACGTTCGTGCTGATCAACGAGTACACCCCGAGCCAACGGGGCGCGCGGTTGTACCACGTCGACCTCTACCGCATCGAGCATGAGGACGACCTCGTGACGCTGGGGCTCGAGGATTACATCTATGGCAATGGGATTACGGTGATCGAGTGGGCCGAACGGGCGCGCGACTATATGCCACGGGCGAGGCTGTGGGTGACACTGACCTACCTCGACCCCCATAGCCGCCGCCTGCGGTTCGAGGCCACCGGCGCCCACTACCAGGAGGTCGTGCGCGCGTTGCGCGACGCCCTGGCCAACGATGCCATCGGGATGGAGTAGCATGCTTCTCGCCATCGATACCGCCACCCGCACCGCCAGCGTGGCGCTGTACGACGCCACCGGCGTCCTGTCCGAGCAGAGCTGGCGGTCCGACAACCGACACACCGTCGAGACGGCACCGGCCATTGCCGCCATGCTGAGCCGGCTGGAGCGGGGGGCGGGGGCGCTGCGCGGCATCGCCGTGGCCATCGGTCCGGGGTCGTTCACGGGGCTACGGATCGGCATGAGCATCGCCAAGGGGGTATGCCTGGCGCTGGGGATACCTATCTTTGGCGTCCCCTCGCTGGATGTGGTGGCCTACGCCGCGGGTGACCCTGGGGGACCTATCGTCGCGGTGCTCGAGGCGGGGCGCGGGCGCATCTGCGCGGCGCGTTACCGCTTTGAGGACGGCCTGCCGGTGCGTGAGGGCGAGATCGTCCTGGCGCGAGCGGCCGAGTGGGCGCCCCATTTCGACGAGCTGACCCTGGTGGCGGGCGAGGTGAACGCCGAACTCGCCGAGCACCTTCTCGCCCTACCCGACGCCGAGAACGTCGCCATCTCGTCGCTGGCCGGATCGGTGCGCCGGGCGGGCTACCTCGCCGAGTTGGCATGGGAGCGCCTCGAGGCGGGTGAGAGCGATGACCTGGACAGCCTGGCCCCCATCTATCTCCACCAGCCCACCTCCGGCACCGGGGGCCCGGCGGAATGAGTGACGCATGAACCTGGACGAGACTCCATATGCCCTGAAGCCGATGCGGATGTCGGATGTGCCCACCGTCTCGGCGATCGAGCGGATCGTCTTTGCCCTCCCCTGGTCCACCTCGGCGTTCACCTACGACCTGACCAACAACCCCAACGCCGAGTACCTCGTGCTGCGCTATCGTCCCTGGATGGTGGCGGAACGTGAGGCGAACGCCATCTCGCGTTCGGTACGCCGCCTCCTCAAGCCCCCTCGACAGGACCCGTCGCTCATCGGCTACGGTGGGCTCTGGATGGTACTCGAGGAGGGCCACATCTGCACGCTGGCGGTGCGCCCCGCCTGGCGCGGGCGGGGGTTGGGCGAGCTGCTCCTCGCGGGACTCGTCGAGCGCGCGCGCGAGCGCGGGGCCGAGGTGATGACGCTGGAGGTGCGGGTGAGTAACGTGACGGCGCAAAACCTCTACCTGAAGTACGGTTTCCGCGTGGCAGGCCGGCGCAAGGGGTACTATTCCGACAACCGCGAGGACGCGCTGATCATGACTACCGAGTCCATCGCGACCCCCGCGTACCGCGAGATGTTCGCCACGCTTACGGAGCGACTGCACGAGCGGCTGGAGCGCGAGCGGGAGGCCCCGGTGGAAGCGCTCAGGGTGCCGCGCCCCGGCGACAGCCCGTCGTAAAGCCACTCCGCCAGACGCGTGGCTCCGGCGATAGGAGTTGGTCCCATGTCTGAGCATTCCCCCGCGCAGCCCCGTATCCTCCTCACCAACGATGATGGCGTCCACTCGCCCGGGCTGCTGGCGCTCAAGCAGGCACTGAGTGCCGTAGCGCACGTCGATGTGGTGGCGCCGGACCACAACTGGTCGGCCGCCGGCCACACCAAGACGATGCACAAACCGCTGCGCGTGTGGTCCGTGCGGTTGGCCGACGGCTCGGAGGCGCGCACGAGCAACGGCACGCCGTCCGATTGCGTCGCCCTGGCCCTGCTGGGGCTCCTCGAGCGGGAGCCCGATCTGGTGGTCTCGGGCATCAACGCGGGCGCCAACGTGGGAAGCGACATTACCTACTCGGGCACGGTGGCCGCGGCGATGGAGGCGGTGGTGGCGGGAATACCGGCCATCGCCGTCTCGGTGGACGGGTTCGAGATCGCCGATCCCGCCGTGGCGGCCGCCTTTGCAGCGCGGCTGGCGGCGCTGGTGCTGCGAACGGACGGCATTCGTCCGCGCAACGCCCCGGGCGAGCCAGTGCTGTTGAACGTCAACGTGCCCAACCTCCCGCGGGACGCGCTGCGGGGCGTGCAGGTCACGCGGCTGGGGCGCCGCGTCTACCGCGATGCTCTCGTAGAGCGCAGCGATCCGCGCGGGCGCACCTACTATTGGATCGGCGGCGAGCCGCCCTCCGGTGTGCCCGAGGAGGGCACCGACATCGGGGCGCTGGACGCGGGGTACATCTCGGTCACGCCCATCGTGATGGACCTGACGGACTATGCCAGGCTACCGGTGCTGCGCGCCTGGCAGATCGTGCTGGGGGACACAGAGGGCGCGGCCGAGGACGCAAAACGGGGCCGAGTGGACGACTCGGCCCCGCGCGAGAGCAGTACGTAGGCTAGAGCAGCCCCGCCAACCACGCCCCGAGCACCGCCGGAGGCGGCATCTGGGGGAGTAGGCCGCCGCTGGGCTCGCCCGCGCCGGGGGCCTGCGGCCCGAACGGCAGGCTCACACCGCACGTCTGCAGCAGGGTGTAGATCAAAAAGATCCCGACGATGACATAGAGCCAGGTCTGCGCCGACTTTTGTGGGTTTCTGCGCTTTTGTGGCTTGGGTTTGGGGAGTTCTTTGTCGCAGCGCCAACAGGTGGCGCGGTCCTCCGGGTTGTACGTGCCGCAGTTTGGACAGTTCATAGTCTCGGTTCGCCCCTCTAGCTGCAGACGGCTACTGCCTGCCGGTGGTTGGCTGCGATTATAGCATAGCGCCCGTAGGGCGACAACATAGTCTGCGCACGCACAGGGGGCGGGTTGTGGATTGTGAGTTGCAGGCCAGACGCGTTACAGGTTTCAGGTGACAGGTTACAGGCTCGAGCGTGACGACAGGCCAAAGCCTGTAACCTGTCACCTGGAGCCTGTAACAACCCACAACCCATAGCCCACAACTCACGCCCTACTGCGCGTGCAGCCAGACGTCCTCGCCAGCCTCGCTTTCCAGCGCGGCGACGCCGTTCCCCTCGATACGATTGCGGCGCAGCGTGATGCGCCGCGCTCCCGGGCCGGCGCTGAGGCCCACCCGCTGCCGCGACGGTCGCGCGGCGCTGCCGATCTCGTTGTGCTCGAACTCCAAGTCGTGCGTCTCGCCGTCCACCCGCACGCCCCCGCCCTCGTCCGGCGTGCCGTTGTCGACGATGGTATTGCCGATGAACACGTTGCGGTGCCCGGCCATCGGCTCGCTCTCGTCGCGAAAGTAGACGCCCCACATGTGGTTGCCCGCCGAACGGTTCCGGCGAAAGACATTGTCCGTGTCCTTGTGCCCGATCGAGATGCCGGCAAAGCCGTTCCCCTCCAGCACATTGTCGTCAAAGGTGCCGTGGCGCACCCGCCAGCACAGGAAGAGGCCGATCTGGCCGTTGTCGCGGCTGGTGCAGCGCCGGATGGTGGGGCGCTGGCTGCCGCTACCGGGGTGCAGGCCGAGCTGGGCGTTCTCGGCGCAGAGACAGTCCTCCACCACCACATCGTCGGATTGCTGGAAGCTGATCCCGTCGCCGTTGAACCGGCGCACCGCGCAGCCGCTGATGCGTGTCCCATGGCCGCGGTACAGAAAAATGCCGGCGCCGCGACAGCCCGTGAGGGGAGCATTTGCGTCGCGGTTGCCATCGATGGTCAGGTTCTCGATGGCGATGTCGCGCACATGGTAGCCGCTCACCACGGGGAACCCCCGCTGGGCCACCGCCCCCTGCGCCACCATATAGTCCGCCAACAGCGGCTGGGCCAGGTGGAGCACGTTCCCCTCCACCGCTACCACCCGCGTCACCGTCACGTGAAAGCCCCCGGAGCGCTCGTCGGCCACCGTGATGCCGCAGCCGGGGTAGAATCCGGCGGCGTCCGCCACCGTCACCTGCTCCTCGCCATAGTCACCGTCGAGCACCAGGGGCGAGGTCACACCGTCGTCGGCACGGAGGACGGTGTCGGCGCCCGCGCCCACCACGCGCACGCCGCTGCGCAGGTGCAGCGAGTCGCCCATGGCATAGACGCCCGGCCCGACCTGCACCACGCCTTGCCCGAGCCCCGCGACATAGTCCACCGCCGCCTGCAGCGCGCGGTGGTCTGCGCCCACGATATCCGCTCCGGCGTGCCCAACGGTGACCTGTGGCACGATGCGCATCGCTCTCCCTCCCTACGAATGGTCCCAGTTAGCGGCATTCTAGTCCTCCTGCGGGCGCGGTCAACGTCGACGTGCGCCGACCGCGTAACTTGGCACAGCCGTCGGTGTTCAGGTATAAGATCATCGTCTCGCCA
Source organism: Anaerolineae bacterium (assembly GCA_040768165.1). Classification (GTDB taxonomy): domain Bacteria; phylum Chloroflexota; class Anaerolineae; order UBA1429; family UBA1429; genus DUUT01. The sequence goes on along the minus strand of JAXGNH010000012.1, from coordinate 49,919 downwards.
TCATCCCCGTCATCATCAAGGAGGCTCGATGTCCTTCATAGCACTGGTATCCGACAGCACAGCGTGTCTTCACGCCGACTTTGTGAAGCAATACGGCATCGAGATCGTGCCACTGTACATCAAGATGGGGGAGCGGACCCTGCGCGACGGCGTCGATATCACCCCCAGCGAGTTCTATGAGCAACTGCCCCAGTGCACGCCCCTGCCCACGACATCGCAGCCCTCGGCCGGTGATTTCGGCCAGCTCTATCAGGCGCTCCGCGATCGGGGGGCGTCGGGCATCGTCTCGGTACATCTTTCCGCGGGGATCAGCGGGACGATCAATTCGGCGAACCTGGCCGCCCAGCAGATGGAGGGCTTTCCCATCCGCATCGTCGACACGCAGTGCGCCTCCGCGGCGCACATGCTAGCGGTCGAGGCGGGGGCCAAGGCGGTGTCCCAGGGAAAGGACCTGGAGGAGGTGGCGGCGGCAGTGGAACACGCCATCGCGGCGCAGCACACCGTGTTCACGGTGGACACGCTCGAGTACCTCTACAAGGGGGGGCGCATCGGCGGGGCCGCCGCGCTGCTCGGCTCGCTGCTCCAGTTCAAGCCCCTGCTCACCTTCACCGAGGGCAAGATCGACGCCCTGGAGCGGGTACGCAAGTCTAGCCGCGCCATGGCCCGCCTGGCGGAGGTGATGGCCGGTTGGACCAACGGCGAGCCACAGCGGGCTGTGATCATGCAGGCGGCCTGCATGGAGCGCGCCGAGGCGCTAGCCGCCATGCTGCCCGAGTACCTCAACGTGGCGGCGACGCAGATCGTGCCGTTGACGCCCGTCATCGGCGCCCACGTGGGGAACGGTACCCTGGGGCTGTGCTGCTGTCCATCCTCGGTGTGTGGCCTACCCGAGTACGACATGGCCGCGTCCTAGCGGCAGCCGCAGGGGCGCCTGTAGGGGTCGCACGCCTGTGCGGCCCGGCACGCCGACGACTGCCGACGATAGAGCGTGGGGAGCCCGCGACCGGCCGCCCCCCACACGGCGAGGCAAGTGACGATGGAACCCCGCTTCGTGGCCGACGCCATGCTGGGGCGATTGGCCCGATGGCTGCGCATCCTCGGCTACGACACCCTCTATGACGCCTCCTGGCCCGACGCCCACCTGGCGCGCCTGGCCCGCGCCGAGGACCGCATCCTCCTGACGCGCGACCTCGGCCTGGCGTCGCGCCGGGGCTTGCGGGTGCTCGTCGTGGCAGACGAGGACCTGCCGTCCCAGCTCGATCAGCTTCACCGCGAGCTGGGGATCGGGGCCGTGGCGCCCCTCTCGCGCTGCCTGGTAGACAACGAGCTGCTAGAGGAGATCCCCAAGGACCGCGCCTGGGGCCAGGTGCCGCCCTACATCTTTTGCACCCAGGAATGGTTCCGCCTCTGCCCGGCGTGCAACCGCTTTTACTGGCGCGGCACGCACTGGGAGCGGATGCACGCGCTCATCGCGCTCTGGGAAGGTGGGAGGAACGCCTAGAAACATCACGGTAGAGCAGCCTCTCTTGGCGTTAGTGACGGCTTCATTCGTGTTTATTACTCTGTAGGCGGAAACGACCAAAGTCGTTACTACATAGGGTAATCCCTCCTATGTAGTCTTGACTTTAGTCGTTTCTGCTCTTTTTCGAGAGAGAGCGTCTAGTGCGCCCTCTCCTGTAGCAGAGGCGCATCATGACGGCGCCGGCGGCCTCAGACGACGCCGTACTGGATGGCGCCGTAGGGAAAGACGCATGCCTTGGCAGCGGGGCCGTGGTGGCGCTCCAGGTCGGCCAGCACCTCGGGCCAGGTGCGATAGTGGATGACGTCCGGCCCGAACTGGGCGCGCACGTCGTACTTGTTCATGTTGGGCGTGAACACGATCTCGCGCGGCCGCTGCCGCTCCGCGCCCTCCGTTGCCATGCGGGCGCGCCCCCGCTCCTTGAACAGCGTCCCCGGCCCCATCACCGAGTGGAAGCCAAGCCCCTCGGGGCAGGCGGCGGTGATCACCATCGTGCCCCCCGGCCGCAGGGCCTCATGGCCCGCGGCGTGCAACGGCACGCGCGCCATACCCGACTGGGTGCCCTCGGTGTCCTTGGGCCAAGCATTGCACACGATGACGTCCATCCCCCGCGGCACCGGCGAAGCGTAGAGGTCCTTGGCGATCTCGACGCCGCGCTGGAACGCCTTCTCGGGGTGACCGGCCACCATCGCCATCACCCCGCCCTCGCCGTTTAGCAGCGGGTTGACGATGTACTCCAGCCCGATGATGCCGGCGACCTCCTCGATGTGCTCCCGAAAGATCTCGGACGGGCAGTAGCTGTGGTTGGCAAAGATCGTCTGCCGGCCGCAGGCGCCGGGGATGAGCAGCTTGGACCCGCCGCCGAACATCCCGCCGCGCGGCGTGATCATGCCGGCGGCGATCTTGACGTCAGAGCGCGCGAAATCGCGGTTCACCCAGATGGGAATCCCCTGAGACGAGTTGCCATAGAACTCCAAGTTGTCATACGCATTGTGGTTGACGACCTCGAGCCGGTCGACGATGTCGACGCCGAGCTTCTTGATCATGTCCTCGCGGATCATGGGGCGATGTGAGGCCACAGCGCAGACGATGCGCACGCGGTCGTCGCCCAGCCCACCGGCGGCCAGTTCCTCGAGCACGCACGGGAGGATGCGATAGGCCGGCGTGGGCCGCGTGAGGTCGTCGACCAGGATGGCGGCGTCGCGTCGGCCGCGCGCCAGGTCGCGCAGGCGCGGCGCCCCGATGGGCTCCTCCAGCGCCCGCCGGATGCCTGCCTCGCCGATGTCGGGGCCGCCCTTCATGTGGGACACGGTGAGGTCCCACGCGTCGGGAAAGGTCAGATCGAGCGTGCGGGTGTCGTACCACATGCTCCACGGGACGGGAACGGTCTGCATCGTCGCATCTCCTGTACGCCGGGTTTGTACTCCTGGTGCGTGACACCATTATAGCCAGCACACCGGCGCTGTCAGGCGACGAGGAGATGAACCACGGAGACACGGAGGACACGAAGGAATTCATAGCCCAGAGGACGCAGAGCCGCTACTTCAGGGGCAGATTCAGTGGTTCCGTGGGCGCGTTCCAGTTCTCCTCCGTGCCCTCCGTGTCTCCGTGGTTCTTCTTCCGCGACCGCCTGTACAGGCGCCGGCGGGTCGGGTATACTCGTCGCGATCATGCAAAGGGGGCGTACCAGATGAACAAGATCGAGCGCGTGCGGGCGGTGTTGCGCGGCGAGGCGGTGGATCGCGTGCCGGCGGGGTTCTGGTTCCACTTTGACCCCGAGTTCGCCGGCGGGGAGGCGATGGCCCGGCGACACCTGGAATACTATCGCGCCGCCGACCCGGATATCATGAAGGTGATGAACGACACCGGCTACGCCCCCATCGGCACGCTCCAGGTGCGGGCGCCGAGCGACTGGCGGCGCCTCGAGCCGACGCCCCTCTCGGACCCCCTGTTCCGGAGCCATCTGGACGGGCTAAAGCGCATCGTCGACGCCATCGGCGACGAGGTGCTCGTGATGACGACCTGCTTCAACCCCTTCCACGAGGCGGTGGCCGTCATCCGCGCCTCCGATCCGCGGGCGCAGGGGGGCGAGGTGAATGCCCGCGACGTCCTCCTCGAACAGCTGCGGTCCGACCCCGAGCCAGTGCTGGGGGCGCTGCAGGTGATGGCCGAGGACCAGGCGCGCTTCTACCAAGCGTGCATCACCGAGGCGGGCGCTCACGGCATCTACTTTTCCGCCCAGGGGGGCGAGCGAGACCTGATGACCGATGAGGAGCACGCTCGCTTCTTCAAGCCCTACGACCTGCACGTGCTGAACGCCCTGTCGGGGGTGGCCGAGTTCGTCGTGGGGCACTTATGCGGCAAGGGCGTGAACCTGGAGCGATTCCGCGATTACCCCGTGCAGATGGCCAACTGGGCGCACCAGTCGGGCAACCTCTCGCTCACTGAGGGGCGGGACCTCTTTGGCGGGATCGCCATCCTGGGCGGCCTCGACGAGCGCGGCCCGCTGGTGTACGGGCCGCGGGAGGCGCTGCGCGCCGAGGTGCAGGCGGCGCTGGATGCCATGGGCGACCGCTGCTTTATGCTGGGCGCGGGCTGCACCGTGCCCTCGGACATCGATGTGGCGAACCTGGTCTACGCCCGCAGCCTGCTAGCCCGCTAGGCTGCCACGCCGTCACGATCGCGGGGGCGGCGCCATGTGGGATGTCATCGAACAAACTGAAAGAGCCGACGGCCCCTCGCTCTACGACGGGCGGGTGCTAGTGGCCGTCGTCCCCACGGCCCGCGACTGGGAGCGCATCCGACAGGAGGGGTGGTACCGCATCCCCCTGGCGCGGGCGCCCCGGCGGCTGGGCGCCGAGTACCTGGCGTTCTACCACACCAAGGACGGAGGCGACCTGCGCTGGACGATCAGCCACTATGCTGCGGTGCGCGGCTTTCGGCTGGCGCGCCGCCGCGAACTCGTCCCCGAAGAGCCGGACCACCCCCGCGCCGACGACCTCTACTACCGCGTCGACCTGGGGCCCCTCGATCCCCTTCCCCATCCCATCCCCAGCCGCAAGCTCCGCCGCGTGACCTTTATCGCCACCACCCTGGGGCGGCTGTTGAGCGCCAGCGAGATCAACGACCTGTGGGAACGTGAGGCGGCGCGCGACCGCCTCTGGCGGGCGCTGCAGGCCCGCGAGGTCCCCGCCGAGCGCGACTATGTCGTCGAGGATGGCGCCTCACGCCGCATCGTCGACCTGGCGGTGCGATGTCGGCGGGGGACGGTGGCGGTGGACTGTGTGGGCTCCACGGAGGGGGAGACGCTGCGGGAGGAGGGGTCCTCCTGGGGACGCGGGTGGATTTTCCTGCGCCTCGGCGTGGATGCGATCAACGCGGCGCCGGAGGACTGCGTGGAGCGGGTGCTCGCCTCCATCGCCGCCTGCGGGGGCTTGGCCAGCCTCAAGTACCTCGACGGCCAGTTCCCCCACGACGTAATGCCAGACGGGCGATAGCGCGCTGGCCAGCGGCGACCTCCTCAGGGATCGCGCCGCGGCGAGTGAGGCGGGTCGGTGTCTATGACGCCTCCGTGAATGGGGGGCCGCCTGCGGCGCGTTACGACGATGGTCCGCACCACACAGCACCCGATCGCGCTGGGACGGGCCCACAGACCCGTCCCAAGCCCTCGGTCGCGGCACGTGCCACTCGGGCCGGCGCTTCACCTTCAGCAGGGGCCGGAAGACGCTCGCGCGACTATCCGCTCTGTGCCCTGTAATGCTCGACGACTGCCTTGTACTTCTCGTGGATCATCATTCGGTCGAATTCGTGCATCTCTTCGATCATGGCGTCCTGCTCGGAGCGGCTCAGATACCTCATCGCGGCGGGGAAGAAGAGCATGTCCTCCTTCTCGATGTGCACCGGATAGAGGCCTACCAGCGCCCGAAGCTGCTCCACAACCGCCTCGATGGCGGATGCGTTGCCTGCCAGGTAGCGCTCTTTGGCCTCCACCAAATCCCGCACCACGTGGCGGGCATAGATGTGCTCGTTGATCAGATCCTGCATCATGCCTTGGTCTTGTGCAGATAGGTCCTTCTTGGCGAGGTCTCTGAAGAGGATATCCTCTTCCTTCCCGTGGTGTGTTCTGTCGGCATACGATCGTATGAAATCGACCGCCGAATCCAGCAGGACGGGATCGACTGTTCCGCTTTCTGCAGCCCTGTCAGCCTCAACCGCCAGGAGAGCGATCATCTTTTCAATCGTGCGATGCTCGATCATCAGGGGACCGATCGGCATCACCATCTTTTTTATCTCCTTCACGCTTGATACACGCGCGGCGCCCTCGCTCTAGTGCTCCCGGCGCGCCACGACAAACGCCACCTCGCTGCGCCACGACACCGTCTTGCCCGTGAGTTCTCGCGCATAGAGGGCACGAACGTCCGCGAGAGCGGTGGGGTCGAGGTGACGGCTCAAGCACTGGCCGTAGCTGGGGCGCTCGCTGGTTGAGGCGTCGAACCAGCGGACGATGAGGTCCGGCGTGACGGGGATCTCGCGCGTCATGGTCACCGCCTCGACGGCCGCGTCGGCCAGCCCGGCCGCCTCGAGGGCGTGGCGCAGGTCGTCGGCGTCCCAGTTGGTCATGGGATCGCCCGGGTCGGCATAGATCGCCTCCTCGGCGGCGCGTAGCGCCTCGGCGAGCGCGGCGTCGAGGGAGCCCAGGTCGACCAGCGCGTACAGGCGCTGGGTGTGGCGCGGCACCGCCTCCGCCAGGCTGACGGCGCCGCCCGGGTGCAGGAGCGCCGTCACGACGCGCAGCGCCTGCTCCTTGTCCGGGTGCTGCGTGAGGGCGTTGCGGCCGACGGCCAGGTCAAAGCGCACCTCGCCGTGGCCGGCCTCGTCCAGAAGCGCGGGGAGGTCATCCAGTTCCCCCCGCAGCAGCTGGGGCCGCTCCACCTCGGGGAGGCGCTCAGCCTGCTGCTGCAGCGCCGTGGCGGCGGTGTCGTCCCGCGCCAGGGCGAACACGCCCCCCTCGGGGGCGCGGCGCAGCGCCTCCCAGGTAAGCAGGCCGCTGCCGGCGTTCAGGTCGAGGATGACGGCGTGGCGCGGCGTCGGCGCCGCGGCGAAAATGCGCTCGCGCACGTCGCCCAGGCGGCGCCCCGTGTCGCTGATGGCGCGCATGAGCCAGCGGTCGCGGGAGCGCCCCGCCGGGGAGAACGTCAGGATCTCCTCGTGGCCGGCCCCCTCCTCGGTCATGGCCGCCAACTGCTCCTCGCGGCGGCGCGCCACGCGCTCGCGGATGGTGCGCTCGTATCCCTGGTCGCTGGGCTGGTAGAACACCTTGCCCTGGAGAGTGTCGGGCAGGTACTGCTGGGCCACCCAGTGGTCGCGGTAGGCGTGGGGGTAGAGGTAGCCCTCCCCGTGGCCGAACCCCTCCTTGTCGCGGCTGGCGTCCTTCAAGTGGGTGGGCACCTCGCTGTCCCGCTCGCTGCCCACGGTGTCCAGGGCGTCAAAGAAGGCCATCGCCGAGTTGGATTTCGGCGCCGTCGCCAGATAGAGGGCGGCCTCGGCGAGATGAAAGCGCCCCTCGGGCAGGCCGACCCGCTCAAAGGCGGCGGCCGCCGCCTCGACGACCACCAGGGCGTTCGGATCGGCCAGGCCGATGTCCTCGCCCGCCAGGATCAGCATGCGGCGAAAGATAAAGCGGGGGTCCTCGCCGGCATAGACCATCTTGGCCAGCCAGTAGAGGGTCGCGTCGGGGTCGGAGCCGCGCACCGACTTGATGAATGCGCTGATGGTGTCGAAATGATAGTCCCCCTCCTGGTCATAGAGGACGGCGCGCTGCTGAATCGACTCCTCCGCCACCGCTATGTCGACCACGATGACGCCACGCTCGTCGGGCGGGGTCGTCTCGATGGCCAACTCTAGGGCGTTGAGCAGCGAACGGGCGTCGCCGTTGGCCACGTCCACCAGGTGATCGAGGGCATCGGGACGCACCTCGACACGCACCTTGCCATAGCCGCGCTCGGGATCCGCCAGCGTGGCGCGGGCAATCGTGCATAGGTCCGCGGGGGTGAGGGGCACGAGCTGAAAGACGCGGCTGCGGCTCAGGAGGGCGCGGTTCACGGAGAACCAGGGGTTCTCGGTGGTGGCGCCGATCATGACGATGGTGCCGTTCTCCACCCAGGGGAGCAGCGCGTCCTGCTGCGCCTTGTTCCAGCGGTGCACCTCGTCGACAAAGAGGATGGTGCGCTGGTTGTAGAGGCGCCGCTGTTCCTGCGCCTCCTCCGTCACCTGGCGGATATCCTTCACCCCCGCCAGCACGGCGTTCAGGGTGACGAATCGCGAGCGCGTGGTGTTGGCGATCACCATGGCCAGGGTGGTCTTGCCGGTGCCCGGAGGCCCGTAAAAGATGAGGGAGGAGAGCTGGTCGGCCTGGATGGCGCGGCGCAGGAGGCGCCCCGGCCCCATGACGTGTTCCTGCCCGACGAACTCGTCGATGGTGCGCGGCCGCATGCGGGCCGCCAGCGGCCCTTCGTGTTGCATGCGCTCCTGCATGGCGTGGGCAAAGAGGTCAGTCATGGTTTACGGTCGTATAGCGTCGGGGGTGTTGGCAAAGGGGCTTTTCACGAGGACATCATCGTACATGCGGCCCGCTTGTAGGTCCTCAGTCCAGAGGATACTACACCCCAACTTGTTGGCACTGAGGAGGATCATGGCATCCCAGAAGGAAACCTGATGCCGACGCTGAAGGTCGATGGCATCCAGCACATCGGCCGCGTCTGGGACGTGCACGCGCCACTCATTGAGGGATGCGACGACCTCGCGCGCCTGCTCGCGAGTCATGGGCATGGCAACCTTTTGCGTGAGGGTCACGTACAACTCCTGAAGAACCTGTACGCTCAGGCAACCGCACCCCTTTCGCCACAGCTCCTCGAGTAATACCCTCGCCGCGTCCCCTTTGGATCCCGCTATTCTGTCATGGGCATAGACCAGCACGTTGGTATCGACGAACTGGGGCTGGATTTTACCGCTCATGGAGGTCGTCCCGCCGCCACGTCGCGACGCCACCGGTGCCAAGCTCAAAGCCTCGCTCCAGCATCGCCAGGTGCTTTCGGCGGGCGGCCTCGTAGCGGTCCTCGCGCGCAACCAACTCCTCGAGGGTCTCGGTTAGGAGGCGCGACAGGGAGGTGTTGCGCCGCACAGCCAGGAGCTTGACCTTGCGGAGAACGTCCTTGCGCACTGATAGCGTGATGTTCTGTGTCTCCATTTGCACTACCCTCCGCACATGCACACCGGAGTGCCCGTCGCACGACGTATCACGTGAACAAGTGTAGCACGTAAATGCGTGCAGCGCAACCATCCAGTAGACATCACGACGCCTCGGCTCTTCGCCGACGCAGGTGCGCCAGCGCGCGGCGCACGCGCTGCCAGCCACCCTTAGCGGCCTCGGCGTCGTCCTGGGTGATGGCGTGTTCGCTGTAGCGCGCCTCGAGGAACGCCTCGCTCAAGCTGTGGAGGTCCATATCCGCCTCGGGCAATTGCTGGGCCAGCATCGCCTCATACTCGAGCGGCGTCGCCGCGGGTGGCCGCCCGAGCCCCTCCCGGGCGCTGCGATGGAGCACCGACAGGTAAAAGTAGCGCACGCGGTCCCGCGGCGACATGCCGCGCAGCGAAAAGTAGCGCCAGGCACGCGCCACCCCTCGCGCGCGGCGGGCGGCGAGGCGTTGCGCCACCTCTGCGCGCACCCGCGTGGCGACGCGACCTGCCTCCCGGCGCAGACCGCCCCACAGCGAGCGCAGCCAGCGCAAGAACCGTACCCCGCTCAGCCAGCGCACCGCGCCCCAGCGATCCCCCACAAAGTGGTACAGGGAGTAGCCGATGACGCCGGTGAGCACCAGCCAAAAGATGAGGGAGCGCACCAGTGGCCACCAGGCCCACCCGGCCCCCTCGGCCGCTACCGGCTCCGGAGGGGGCACCATGCGAGGCGCCGACCCCGCCGGCCCCATGGAGGTCGGCTCTCCCATGAACAGCTGCATGACGCTGCCCAGCAGCCACGAGATGGCGAACAGCACGAAAAAGGTGAGCTGCACGACGACCCAGACGATCCACCGCGTCGCGGTGTAGAGGGCCTCCAGGATGCCCACGGAATAGCCGGCCGGGAGGAGGGCGGCGACCATGCCCACCAGCGCCAAGAATCCCACCACCAGGTAGAGCCAGCGGCGCCCGAGCCTCCCCAACAAGGGGATGTTCTGCAGCTCCCAGTTCGCTTTGAGGATGGTGTACTGCGCCTCGCTGACGATGAGGAACCCCAGGAGAAAGTAGATCAGCGCGTTCACGATGACGCCCGAGTTCCGGCCGTGCTCCAACATCACCAATTGGCGCACATCCACGCGCCCCAGGCCCGAGAGGATCAGGAGCACCACCCCACCCCAGAAAAAGACCCCCACGATGCGGTTGAGCAACCCCTGCCGGTCGGTGCGGCCGCGGCCGGGCATGGTGTCCCGCAGGTACGAGCCCGGGTCGATGGTAGAGGGCGCGCGCTCGATGGGCGTCGCCTCCATCTCCTGGATCGCCTGGGACACCGTCTTGGCCAGGGCCCAGAAGCCGATGGCCAGGAGGCTGACGACGATAAAGGTGGCATCAAAGAAGGCGCCGATGTTCACCGTCCAGGCGGCGAGGTCATCCAGGAGGCGGCGGAGGCCGTAGCTGATATAGAGGCCAAAGCGCACCAGCAGGAGGAGCACCACGACCTCGACGAAATGGAAGCGCAGCCTGTCCTCCGATGTGAGCCGCAGACGAGAGATGCGGCGCCGCGAATGATACCCCTCCAGGGACACGAGAAAGACGATCACGGCGAACGCCACGCTGGGCCAGGTCGCCGCTAGTTCCAACGCCAGGCCCGAGATCGACACCGCGATGCAGGTGAGCATGGCGGCGATGGCCAGGGGGCGAATCCCCTCCTCGATGGCGATCTGCGCCCAGGCCGGCATCTCGCCCTCGGGCGCCGCCTGTTCGCCGATGTCGCCCTGCATCGTCGATGCGTCGGCGTCGGTAGGCGCGGGCTGCGCTCTGTCCGACCATTCGTTAGCGCCAGACATCGAGGTCACTCTCCTGCCAGATCAGGTGGGTCTGAATGCCCACCTCCTTGGCGCGCTCACGCGTGGCAACGTACGAGGTACGCGGGTCGACGAGGATCAGCATGACGTGAAAACCCGCCCGCTTCATCATCACCATACCGTCAAAGAGGGCGTCGTCGGCATCGGCGGCGATGATGATGCCGGTGCCGCCCCAGCTCATGTGGAGCCTGCTCTGCCGTAGGAGGTCGGGGAAGGCCATCACCTCGCGCGAGGACTGCACCCGCGCCAGGGCATCCAGGATAGTCATCAGGTGCTCGCGGCCGCGGCGCGCCGGCAGCACGATGGGCTGCCCCAGCCCCACGAGGGGGTCCACGCCATTACAGGCCAGCCCCACCGTCTGGCGCTTCTCCGTCAAATAGTGCGCGATAGACGCCGCCGTGACGATGGCCAGCTCGGTGGCCGTCTCGACACGGGCGGCGCTATAGTCGTCGCGGTTCAGGTCGAGCAGCAGCTGCGACTCGATGGAGATGGCGGGCTCGAAGCGCTTGGTCTGCAGCGTGCCGGTGGCGGCGCTGGTCTTCCAGTGGATGTGACGCAGGCTGTCGCCGCTCTGGTACTCGCGCACACCCACCATGCGCGAGGGGTCCTCAAAGATGCGCTGCCGCGTAGGGACCTCGCCGAACGGGGTCTGGGCGGGCAGCCGCATGGCGGTAAGAGGCACGACGCGCGGGTACACCAGGAACGGGGAGGATACGCAGGTGCGCCGTTCGTAGGTGCGGATGCCAAAGAGATCGCCCGAGCTGAGGATGAGGGGCCCCAGATGATAGTACCCGCGCCGGCGGCAGTCGAGTTCGTATCCCAGCGTGAGCGACTCGCGGGGGAAGAGCGACGACACGCTCTGGAAAAAGCTCGGGGCCTTGAGTTGAATCGGCACGCTGTCATGGACGCGCAGCCAAGGGATCGGCAGGAGGCTGCGATTCCGCACGTTCAGTGTGACGCTCACCTTCTCCCCGGGGAAGGCGCGATCCTGATACTCGCGCTCGCAGGTCACCCTCTCGACGGAGCGACGCAGCCAGATGTGCGATAGAAAGTAGATGCCGAAAAAGAAGTAGAGCAGGTAAAAAAAGAAGTCCACCCGAAACAGGATGGCCACCACAAAGAGCCCCAGGATAAAGGCGAGGAGATTGCGCATCGCAAATTACACCTTGAGTGCCAAAACGCCCGCACCAGAGGAGGATCGGCCATCCGCCCAACGACGCCCGGGGTGCTCAGGCGCGGTCCAGTTCACCCACATCGAGAGGGACCTCCGCGAGGAGGTTCCGCAGCACCGTCGCCGTCCCGCGGCCGCGTAGCGCGCTCTCGGGCTTGATGATCAAGCGATGCCCGAGGGTATAAGGCGCCAGCAGCTTGACGTCGTCGGGAAGCACATAGTCCCTGCCGTGTATGGCGGCCCATGCCTGCGCCGCCTTGTACAACCCGAGGCTGCCCCGCGGGCTGGCCCCCAGGGAGAGGTCGAACTGCTCCCGCGTAGCGCGCACCAACCGCACGATGTAGCTGCGCACCGTCTCGTCCACCGTCACGTCCCACACTTCGGACTGCAGGGCGGGGATTCCGGCGCCGTCCACCACCTGGCCGATGGTCTCGATGGGGTGCGTCCGGCGCAGGTTCAGGAGGATCTGCTGCTCCTCCTCCTGCGTGGGATAGCCCACCTGAGTGCGCATGAGAAAGCGGTCCAGTTGCGCCTCGGGCAATGGGAAAGTGCCCTCGTACTCGATGGGGTTCTGGGTGGCCAGGACGAGGAAGGGGCGCGGCAAGGGACGCGTCACACCGTCCACCGTCACCTGATACTCGCCCATCGCCTCCAGGAGCGCCGACTGGGTGCGCGGGGTGGCGCGGTTGATCTCGTCCGCCAGCAGGATGTTGACGAACGCCGGCCCTGGGCGGAACTCAAAGTCGCCCGACCTTTGGTTGTACACCGAGACGCCCGTGACGTCGTTGGGCAGCAGATCGGGCGTGCACTGCAACCGCTTGAAACTGCACCCCAGCGAGATGGCCAGCGCGCGGGCCAGCATCGTCTTGCCGACGCCGGGCACGTCCTCGATGAGCACATGCCCCTCGCACAGCAGGGATACCATCAGCAGCTCGATCTGGTGCCGCTTGCCGACGATCACTCGCTCGACGTTGTCGATGACCGACTCTGCAAAGGTCTCGATGTCCTTGATCGGCATAGGTTGCACGCTCCCTTGCATGACGTGTTCTCATTGTACGACGCTTGAGAACCGCTGGCAAGGCGTCGCCAGTAGCGATGTGGGAGGAGGGACGCATCGGGGCAGGTTGCGCCCCTTGCGGTGACACCCTATAATCGCAACGGCGGCCGAGGGGCGCAACCCTCGTCGCCGTCGCAACGTATTGCATGAGGTTATGACGTGGCGGACAAGGTGTGTGGTGCGTCGTGGTCGTGGATGTCGTCCGCTTCCTACTGAGTGGCGTCTGCCACCAGATCCCTGAGCACGCGCTAGTGATGGGCGGACAGGCCCTCCCCCTGTGCGCGCGCTGCACGGGGACCTTTCTCGGCGTGCTCGCCGGGCTGCTGGCGCTGTGGGCCGCCGGCCAGGGGCGCCGCAGCGGCATGCCGGGCGGCCACGTCCGGCTCGTGCTGGCACTGCCCGTCATCGCCTGGGCCCTGGACGGCGCCAACGCCTTCGTCGGCGACCTCCTCGGCCGGCCGTGGATGTATGCGCCGAACAATGTGCTCCGTCTCATCACCGGAACGGGTTTCGGATTGGTCCTGTCGACGCTACTCTATCCTACCGTGCACTATGCCGCCGGGACGGCAGCTGCGGCGCGCGCCGCCGACGACGAGCCCGTGCTCGCCCGGCCGCGCTACGTAGCGGCCCTGCCGCTGGCGGGATCGGCGCTGATCGCGATTCTGTTGCTCGAGCCCCCGGCTCCCTATGCCGTGTGGGCCGTCGCCCTTGGCGCGGCGACGGTGGGGGTGCTCGCGCTGGTCAACGCCGTGTTCATCGTCCTGGCACTGAACAGGGAGGGCACAGCCGGAACGTGGGGAGGCGCAGTCGCCTATGCGGTCGCGGGCCTCGGTGCGGCCCTGGCCGAGATGGGGGCGCTGGCGCTGGTGCGACGACTGATCCTGGGATAGCGGGACAGACGAGGTCCCGCGCCGGGATTTCACGTCGCTTTCACGAGCTTGGCACGCTCGGACCCTTGTAGGCGGTAGTTGACTGCGCTATAATCGTGGCAGCGTGCCTGCCGTTGGGTTCTCGCAGTCATCCATACTTTCGCCGCGAAGGCGGCACCCAGAGGAGGGAGCTTCATGGACATCGGCAAAGCATTCACGTTCCCGTTCGATGACGAGGATTGGGTCAAGAAACTGATCATCGGCGCCGTGCTGCTGATCATCCCCATCGTCAATTTCATCACCTTCGGCTATATGATCCGCACCATGCGGAACGTGGCGGAAGGACGCGCCAAGCCGTTGCCCGAGTGGGATCAGTGGGGCGACGACTTTATGAAGGGCCTCATGGTCGTCTTGGCAGCGTTCATCTATTCGCTGCCCATCATCTTGGTGAACGGCCTCACCGCCATTCTGGGCGCCATCGCGAGTTCGGCGAACTCGGAGGGCGTACAGGGGGTGATGGCCCTGTGCACCACGGTGCTGAGCTGCCTGTCGGGGTTGTGGGGTCTGGTGGTAGGCATCTTTGTCCCCGCGGCCGTCGTCAAGTACGCGCAAGAGGGCGAGTTCGGCAGCTTTTTCAAGTTCAGCGAGATCTTTGCCTGGATCCGCGACAACATCAAGGACTATATCATCGCCGTGCTCGTCATCATCGTGGCGCGCATTCTCGCGAGCCTCGGCGTTATCGCCTGCGGCATCGGTATCCTGTTCACCATGTTCTGGGCGACGGTGACCATGGGCCACATCCTCGGCCAGCTGTGGGCTCAGACGAACCCGCCGGCGGCCGCTGCTGCCACGGGCTATGGCGACTATACCCCGCCCGCGCCGACCATCTCGGACGAGGGTGAGGAACTCTAGTCCCATACGAAGCCGATGTTCATACGAAACCGGGGGCCTGACGGCCCCCGGTTTCTCTATGCCAGTGTAACGCCGGTACGACTCATCCAAGGCGCGGTGCCGGGTGCTGGGAGGTGACGCGGCCTATCTAGCCCCGATGTAGCGAGAGCAAGAATGGGGTCTTGTCGAACATCCAGAAGCCGAGGGGCATCCCGATGATAGTGGCGCATGCGAGCCAGGCGAGGCTCATCCACAGCGCGCTAAACCAGAAGCCGATAAGCAAAAAGTAGAGTGCCCGAACGAGGATATTGTGTTGTTTGACCGCCGCTTCGCCGATCACTGTGGTGTTCCCCACGACTACCACTTGTAGACCAGAGTTGCCCGGCTCGCGGAGAGCCACGATTTTAGGCAACATGTTGATAATGGCAACACCTGCTGGTATTCCCACAACAGTCAGCATGCAAAGCCAGGCCAGCCCAACAGCCAGGCCAGACAGCCACCAACCGATGAAGAGGTACCACAGTACCGAGATGAGACAGCCAGGGCCGCGACGTTGCGGATTGTTGATGATCACCGTTGACACAATGCGCCTCCTGTTGTGGTGAGAGAAGTCTGTCGAACTGTCGTACCGTACCACATATGCACTTCGGTAGGTAGGCATACAGCACATCCACGACGGTCTCCGATATGGAGCAGTCTGAGACCCTGATGGTTCGCACCGGGCATGAGATAGGCCCCACCCTGCGCAACCTCCAACCCGACCCCTTCGGCAGCAGGTTGCCATCTACATCAGGGCTGCTCCTGACATTGCAGGACCGGCTCTTACCTCGCCCGGATGGCAGTATTCCGAGACCCGCTGACAGTTTTTGACAGTGCCCCCATGCTATACTCCCCGTACGCCGGGTGAGCCGAACGGGCCGGACGCGTGCCGGCCCGTCACACCCCGACGCTCACCGTCCCACCTCGTGAGCGCCCTTACACGCCAGACCGATGGGAGGAACGCGTGTCGCCCAGTTCGCGCCTACCGGGATTCTACAAGCTGACGCCCGCGCAGCGGGCCGCCCTCGTCGGTGAGGCGATGGGCCTGAGCGCCGACGACCTGGCGGCGTTGACGCCGGACGGCGGGCTGCAGGTCGCCCAGGCCGACACGCTGATCGAGAACGTGGTGGGCGTCTATGGGCTCCCCATCGGGATCGCCACGAACCTCACCGTCAACGGTCGAGACGTCCTCGTGCCCATGGCGGTGGAAGAACCCTCGGTGGTGGCGGGGCTGAGCTACGCCGCCCGCATGGTGCGCGCCGGAGGCGGGTTCCACGCCGACGCCGACGAACCGGTGATGATCGGGCAGATGCAGGTGCTGGACGTGAGCGATCTCGCGGCGGCGCGCCTGCGCCTCCTGGCCGCCCGGGCGGAACTGCTGGAGCGGGCCAACGCCGTCGACCCGGTGATCGCCGGGTTGGGCGGGGGCGCGCGCGACATCGAGGTGCGCGCTTTTCCGTCGAGCCCCGTCGGCCCGATGCTGGTGGTGCACCTGCTGTACGACGCCCGCGACGCCATGGGCGCCAACGCCGTGAACACCGCCGTGGAGGCCCTGGCGCCCGAGGTGGAACGCATCAGTGGCGGCCGCGTGGCACTGCGCATCCTGTCGAACCTGGCCGACCGCCGCCTGACTCGCGCCTGGGGTGTGGTGCCCAAGGAAGAGCTGGCCATCGAGGGGCTCACGGGCGACGAGGGGGTGCGGCGCATCATCGAGGCGTACGCCTTTGCCGTCGTCGATTCCTACCGCGCCGCCACCCACAACAAGGGGATCATGAACGGCATCGACGCCGTGGCCATCGCTACCGGCAACGATTGGCGCGCCATCGAGGCGGGCGCCCACAGCTATGCGGCGCGGAGCGGCCGCTACGCCCCCCTCAGTGCGTGGGAGCGAGACGCAGACGGCAACCTCGTCGGCAGCATCGAGCTGCCCATGGCGGTGGGCACCGTCGGCGGGGCCACCAAGGCGCATCCACAGGCGCGGGTGGCGCTTGGCATCCTCGGCACGCGGAGCGCCCGTGAATTTGCGGGGATCATGGCCGCTGTGGGGCTGGCGCAGAACCTGGCCGCCCTGCGCGCCCTGGCGATGGAGGGGATCCAGCGCGGCCATATGGCGCTCCACGCCCGCCAGGTGGCCATGGCCGCCGGCGCGACGGGCGACCTCGTCGAACGCGTCGCCGAGCGCCTGGTGTCCGAGGGCGTCATCCGCCTCGACCGTGCCCAGGCCGTCCTGGCAGAATACGACGAATAGATGGTCCGATGGTACGCAGATTTCACTGATGGGACGCTGATCTCCACTGATCTACGAGACTTGATATCGCGCTGTGGGTCGTGGCTCGCCGGCGGACGGCACATCGCAGTACCGAGCGAATATTCCGTTTGATCCGCGGAAATCCGCGTTCCATCTGCGCAAATCAGCGTACCATCGGATTCACGCTTGTGCGACACTAATGAGGAGAGGATTGTCGTGGCCGTGATGAGGCCTGATCGCGCCGTGGGGATCGTGGGGTATGGCGCCTATGTGCCCCGCTATCGCCTGCCGGCGGAAGAGATCAACCGCGTGTGGCACGGCGGGGAGGACGACCTGCCCGTCCGCGAAAAGGCGGTGCCCGGGCCGGACGAGGACACCGTGAGCATGTCCATCGAGGCGGCGCGCAACGCCATGCGCCGCGCGCCGGGGCTGGAGCCGGCCTCACTGCGTGCCGTATGGGTGGGCAGCGAGTCGCACCCCTACGCCGTCAAGCCCTCCTCCACCATCGTGGCCGAGGCGATCGGCGCGGGGCCAGCGATCCTCGGGGCCGACTGGGAGTTCGCCTGCAAGGCGGGCACCGAGGCGCTGCAGGCGGCCGTCGCTCTGGTGGGCTCGGGGATGGCGGGCCAAGCGGATGGCTTGGCCGGCTACGCCATGGCCATCGGCATGGACACCGCCCAGGGGCGGCCGGGCGACGCGCTCGAGTACACCGCCGCGGCGGGCGGCGCCGCCTACATCGTCGGGCCCGCGGAGGACAGCCTGGCGGTGCTCGAGGCGTCCTATTCATATGCCACCGACACGCCCGATTTCTGGAGGCGCCCGGGGCAGGTCTTTCCCCAGCACGCCGGCCGCTTTACCGGCGAGCCCGCCTACTTTCGCCACTCCCTGGCCGCGGCGCGCCATCTGCTGGCGGAACTTGGGCTGAAGGCGACGGACTTTGACCTGGCCGTGTTCCACCAACCGAACGTGCGCTTTCCGGCCAGCGCGGCGGCCGAGTTGGGGTTCACGCGCGAACAGATCGCGCCCGGGCTGCTGGCCGGCGAGATCGGCAATACCTACTCGGGCTCGTCCCTTCTCGGCCTGAGCGCGTTGATGGACATCGCCAACCCCGGGCAGCGCATCTTTCAGGTCTCGTTCGGCTCGGGCGCCGGCAGCGACGCCTTTGCCTGGACCGTCACCGACGCCATCACGGAGCGCCAGCGTCTGGCGCCCTCGACGCGAGATTACATCGCGCGGCGCGTCGAGATCGACTATGGCATGTACGTCCGCTACAGCCGCATCGTCCAGATGCACTGAGCCGGATCTGATAGTACGCAGATTCCGCTGATTCATCGCAGATTCGCGCTGATCAGACAATCATGCTGTGTGGGCACTAGTGAACATGCTTTCGCAGGGCTAAGAGAGATCTGCGAAAACCAGCGGCACATCAGCGGAACCAGCGTACCATCGCACTCACTTTTTCGTGACTACCTATCGATGAGGCGCTGAGACAAGTGAGAGACGTGAGTATCATCGGGATCGGGCAGATCCCGGTGCGGGAACATTGGAGCCACTCGCTGCAGGTGCTGGGCGCCGAGGCGGTGGTGCTCGCCCTGCAGGACGCCGGCGTGGAGCGGCCGGGGGCGTTGTACGTGGGCAACATGCTCTCCGGGCAGATCTCGGCCCAGGAGAACCTGGGGGCGCTCATCGCCGACCACGCCGGCCTGCGCGGCATCGAGGCGCTCAAGATCGAGGCCGCCTGCGCCTCGGGGGCGGCGGCGCTGCGCGTGGGGTATGGTGCGGTGGCGGGTGGCCTGCACGACGTGGTGGTGGCCTGCGGCGTCGAAAAGATGACCGACGCCATGGTCGACGAGACCACGGCCGCCCTGATGAGCGCCGGCGACGCCATCTATGAGGGGGAACACGGCCTGTCGTTCGTGGCGTTGAACGCGCTCCTAATGCAGCGCTACATGCACGAGTACGGCTATACGCGCGAGGCCTTTGCCGGATTTAGCGTGAACGCCCACCGCAACGCGGTGCACAATCCCAACGCCATGTTCCGCCGCGCCATCACCGCCGAGACGTTCGCGCGCGCCAAGATGGTCGCCGCGCCCGTGAGCCTGCTCGACTCGTCGGCCATCGCCGACGGCGCGGCGGCGGTGGTGCTGGCGCCCACCGAGCTGGCGCGCAGGAACGGGCTGCCGGGGGTGCGCATCACCGGCTCGGCGGTGGCCACCGATTCCGTGGCGCTGCACGACCGGCAGGATCCGCTGGTGCTGGCGGCAGCGATCGAATCGGCGCAGCGCGCCTACGCCCAGGCGGGGCGCGGGCCGAGCGATATGGACTTTTTCGAGCTGCACGATGCCTTTACCATCATGGCGGCCCTCTCTTTGGAGGCGTGTGGGTTCGCCGAGAAAGGGCAGGGGGCGCGCCTGGCGATGGAGGATGCCATCGCCCCGACGGGCCGCATCCCCATCAGCACCATGGGCGGGCTCAAGGCGCGAGGGCATCCGGTGGGCGCCACGGGGCTGTACCAGGTGGTGGAGGCGGCATTGCAGTTGCGTGGGGAGGCGGGCGACGCCCAGATCGCCGGCTGCCGCGTCGGGATGACACAGAGCATCGGCGGCAGCGGCGCCAACGTCATCACCCACATTCTCGAGCGAGTAGATGGTTGAGATCGATTGATGGTACGCAGATTACGCAGATGAACCGCTGATCTACGCTGATTCAGGCTGGGTTTCGTGCCAGATCAGCGGAAATCTGCGCGGCATCAGCGGAATCAGCGTACCATCGGGTTAGCTTGAGGGGGAGACCAGGATGAGAAACGCATCGTATTGGCGCACCGGGCCACAGCGCATGAGCTTGACGGGGGAGGTGTGCCCCCACTGCGCGGCCAAGCTGTTCCCGCCGCGCGACATCTGCCCCCACTGCGGTGGGCCGGCCAAGGAGCCGTTCCACTTTAGCGGCAAGGGGACGGTGTACTCGTTCTCGACGATGTACTCGGCGCCCGCCGGCTGGACCGAGTACGCCCCCTACGTGGTGGCGCTGGTCAAGCTCGCGGAGGGCCCAATGGTGACGGCGCAACTCACCGACGTGGGCCCCAACGAGGTCTCTATCGGCATGTCGGTAGAGATGGTGACGCGCCGCATGCGCGAGGAGGGGGAGGGCGGGCTGATCCAGTACGGCTACAAGTTCCGCCCTGTGCTCCAGGCGGCCGCCGCGCAGGCATAGCGCAAAGGCGCTAGAGCCTCTCAAGCTTGGCGATGCTGGCCATGAGGCGCTTGACGCCGCGCCCCTCGAACGCCACGGTGACCTCCTCGTCGTCACCCGCCACGGCGCTGGCCACCACGGTACCCTCCCCAAAGATGGGGTGCTGCACCCGCTCGCCCGGCGCAAAGCTCGCCTCGCGCGCGGGGCGGCTGCCGGCCCGCGGGGAAAAGCTCGGCTCGATGGGGGGCGGCAGGTCGTGCCGGAAGCCGTTGCCGGCCGGCAACCCGCGCCCCTCGATGGTGCGCCGCTGGGCGCGCGTCTCCTCGGCGCGGGCGCGCCGCTGTGCGAACAGGCTCCGCCGCTCCTGCCGGTTGCGCGGCGGCGGGGTGGCGATAGCGCCGGGACGCGCCGCCAAGCTGCGGCGCACACCGCTTCCATCGATCAGCTCCGCCGGGATATCGGCCAGGAAACGCGAGGGCTCGCGCAGCTCCGAGTTGCCGTACAGCGTGCGCCGAAACGTGCGCAGCAGATAGAGGTAGCGCCGGGCGCGCGTCATCCCCACATAACAGAGGCGGCGCTCCTCCTCCATGGCGTTGGGATCATCCATGGAGCGACTGTGCGGGCAGATCCCCTCCTCCATGCCGACCATGAACACCGCGTCGTACTCTAGCCCCTTGGCGGTATGTAGCGTAAGCAGCGTCACGGCGTCGTTGCGGTCGTCCAGGCTGTCCACGTCCGAGACGAGCGTCACCTCCTCGAGGAAGGTGGCCAGGGCCGCCTGGGGCGGCATGGCGGCGTAATTCGCCGTGACGGTAAAGAGTTCCTGCACGTTGTTGATGCGGTCCTGCCCCTCCTCGGTGCCGTCGCGCAGGTGGTCGACATAGCCCGAGCGGTCGAGGACGAGCTGCAGCAGGCCCGACAGGTCGTGGTCGTCCTTGGCCGTCACCAGCTCGTCGAGGATCTCACCAAAGCGACACAGGGCGTTCAGGGCGCGCCCGCCAAAGGGGGGCTCGGCGCCCTGGGCAATGCGGCGCAGGGCGGCGCCCATCGAGATCCCCTGCGAATCGGCCCAGGCGCCCAGCTGCTCCACGGTGCGCGCGCCGATCCCGCGGCTGGGGACGTTGATGACGCGCAGCAAGCCCACGGCGTCGTCCGGGTTGTGCACCACCCGCAGGTAGGCCAGCACGTCCTTGATCTCCTGCCGCTGGTAGAAACGCGTGCCGCCCACCAGCCGGTAGGGCATGGCGCGGCGCATGAGCACCTCTTCCAGGGCGCGCGATTGCGCGTTGGTGCGGAACATGACGGCGCAGTCGCCGGCGCGCACCGTCCCCTGGGCGATGAGGCGCTGGATCTCGTCCACCACGTAGGCGGCCTCTTCGCTCTCCTCGAACGCCTCGAACAGGCGGATGCGCTCGCCGCGGCCGTTCTCGGTCCACAGCGTCTTGTCCGTGCGCTGGGCGTTGCGCGCGATGACGGCCTGGGCGGCGCCGAGGATGGTGCGCGTGGAGCGATAGTTCTGCTCCAGCAGATGCGTCTGGGCATCGGGATAGTCGCTGCGGAAGCGGACCACGTTGCGCCAGTCGGCGCCGCGCCAGGAATAGATGCTCTGGTCCTCGTCCCCCACGACGAACACGTTGCGGCGCTCGCCCGCCAGGTGGCGGATCATCTCGTACTGGGCGCGGTTCGTGTCCTGGAACTCGTCCACCAGGATGTGGGCGTAGCGGCGCTGGAAGCGCTCACGCACCTCGTCCACCGTGCGCAGCAGCTCCTCCGTCTTGAGGAGGAGGTCGTCGAAATCGAGGGCGTTGCTCTCGGCCTTTTGCTCGTCATAGCGCTCGAACACGCGCAGCACCCCCTCGTGCCAGAGGGTGGGCGGGTGGTAGGTGGCGGCGGTCTGGAGTTCGTTCTTGGCGCGCGAGATGGCCGCAAGGACGGAACTCGGCGCGTACACCTTGGAGTCGAGGTTCAGCTCCTTGAGGATGCGCGTCACCAGGCGGCGCTGGTCGTCCTCGTCATAGATGACGAAACTGCTGCCGATCCCCAGGTGCGCCCCCTCGCGGCGCAGGATGCGGGCGCAGATGGCGTGAAAGGTGCCGATGGTCAGCTGGGACGTGTCGGCGCCGATGAGGGCGTTGAGGCGCGCGATCATCTCCCGGGCGGCCTTGTTGGTAAAGGTGACCGCCAGGATCTCGTAGGGACGCACGCCGCGGGCGTCGATGAGGTAGGCGATGCGGTGGGTCAGCACTCGCGTCTTGCCCGAGCCGGGGCCGGCGAGCACCAGCACCGGGCCGTCCACCGCCTGCACCGCCTGCGCCTGGGCTGGATTGAGACCGTCGAGAACGCTCATAGCAGCTTGGCTCCATTCACTGAACAATAGAGGATTGTAACATCGATGGGCGGGGTGTCAAAAGGGCTGTCGGCGGTCGGCGGTCAGCTGTCGGCGGTTGGCCCTTGGCTCTTGGCTTGGCGCATCGTCAGGTGGCAACATACCGTTTCGGGCGTACTGCCCGGGCGCCACGCACGCTTGTGGAGCGACGCATCTGGCCAATTGCCAACAGCTAATAGCCCACCGCCGGTAGCCGATGGCTGACAGCCGACCGCCGACAGCCCTTTTGACACCCCGCCCGGCGACGCCTAAGATCGATACGGCTAACGCACGCGAAAGGAGCCGCGCCTTCGTGCCAGAGAACGCCCAAGCCCGTAGTCTGCTCATCAAGCCCGCGTCCGGCGACTGCAACCTGCACTGCAGCTACTGCTTCTACCACGACCGCCCCACGGACCCCTACCGCACTGAGAGCCGGCGGCATCGCATGAGCGCCGAGGTGCTCGACGCCCTCATCGCCCAGGGGATGGCACTGGACCGGCGCCACGCCACCTTTGGCTGGCAGGGGGGCGAGCCGACGCTCATGGGGCTCGACTTTTTCCGGGAGGTGGTGCGCCTGCAGCAAAAGCACGGCCAATCCGGCCAGTCGGTGAGCAACGGCGTACAGACCAACGGCCTGCTCATCGACGCCGACTGGGCGCGCTTTTTCCGGCAGTACAACTTTTTGCTGGGCGTGAGCCTCGACGGGCCAGCGACCTACCACGACGCCTACCGCCGCACGGTGAACGGCAAGGGGACGCAGGCCGAGGTTCTGGCCCGGCTGCGCCTCTTGCGGCAGTACCACGTCGAGTTCAACGTCCTCTCGGTGGTGAACCGCGTCACGGCGCTGCACCCGGTAGAGATCTATGACTATCTGGTGAACGAGGGGTTCGCCTTTCTGCAGTTCATCCCCTGCGTCGAGGTGGACCCGACCACCGGCCAGCTGACCGACTTTTCCGTAGAGCCGGAGCAGTTCGGTGATTTCCTCTGTGCCGTGTTCGACCGCTGGTACAACGGGGGCGAGCCCCAGGCCTCGGTGCGCGATTTCGAGGCCATCCTGGCGGTGTACATGGGTCAGGAGGCGCCGCTGTGCTGCTACCAGGAGCGCTGTGGCAGCTACCTCGTGGTGGAGCACAACGGCGACGTCTACCCCTGCGACTTTTTCGTGCAGGACGACCTGTACGTCGGCAACATCCTCGAGACGCCGCTGGAGCGCCTCTTTGAGCACCCCGTCGTGCAGCGCTTTGCCGCCGCCAAGGCGGAGCCCCGCCCCGAGTGCCGGGCCTGCGCCTGGTTGCCCTACTGCCAGCAGGGGTGCCCGCGTTTCGTCGGGGTGGAGGGGCGGCGGCAGCACTATCTCTGTCGCGCCTACCAGCGCTTTTTCGCGCACAGCCACGACGGCATGATGGCGCTGCGCGATCGGCTCCTGCGGCAGCAGGGGATAGCGCCGGAGGCGGCGCCGGCGCCCCCCGCCCGCCCCGTGGGGCGCAACGACCCCTGCCCCTGCGGGTCGGGGCGCAAGTACAAGCAGTGCTGCGGCGCGCGAGGGAAGGTATGACGACCCGCGCCGTGCTGTGGGATTGGGGCGGGGTGATCCAGCGCACCGAGGACCCGGCGCCGCGCCGCGCCCTGGAGGCCGAGCTGGGTCTGCCGCCCGGGGGACTGGAGCGTGCCGTATTCGGCAGCCACGCGTGGGACCTGGCCAGCACCGGCCGCTGCGGCGCCGACGAGGCCTGGGCCGCCATCGCCGCCGACCTGGGGATCGCCTCCGAGGGGATCGACCGCTTCGTGGAGCGCTTTTTCGCCGGCGACCGCGTCGACGAGGCGTTGGTGGCCCTCATCCGGCGCCTGCGCGACGCACGGGTACGCGTGGGGCTGCTCTCCAACGCCCCGCCGGGCCGGGCCAAGGGCACGCCCGCCGCGGCGCGCTGGGGGATGGACGGCCTGTTCGACGTACAGATATTCTCCTACCAGGTGGGCGCCCTCAAGCCCGACCCACGCATGTACCGCGCCGCCCTCCAGGCGCTGGGCGCCGCGCCCAGAGAGACGCTGTTCATCGACGACGCCCCCGCCAACGTCGTCGCCGCCAAAGCCATGGGGATCGACGCCGTCCTCTTTCGCGGGGTGCCGGGGCTGCTGGACGCCATGCGCAAGCGCGGGCTGCCGGCAGCGCGGCGGAAGCGCTAGGCGGCGCCCCCCGCCTCCACCAGCGCCCGGTGATGTGCCAGAAGGTTCTCATGGGGCGTGTCCGCCGGTATCTCGCACCCCGCGCTAACGATGAGGCGCTCACCGCCGACCGCCAGGCAGGCCCGTACGGCCGCCGCCACCTCCTCGGGCGCGCCGTCGCGCATCACCGCCACGGGGTCCATGTTGCCGCTCACCGCCGCGGCCCCGCCAAGGATTCGCACCCCTTCCGCCAGGTCCACCATCCAGTCGAGATCGATGATGTCGGCGCCGGTGGTGGCCATGTCGGGCAGATGGCGCGACGTGTTGCCGCAGATGTGGAGCTTGACCCGGCCCCCCGCATCGTGCACGGCGCGGATGATGCGCTGCTCGTAGGGCAGGGCGTAGGCGCGGTAGGCCCGTGGGCTCAGCAGCGAGGCGACGGCGTCGCCGATGCCGATGAAATCGGCCCCCGCTTCCACCTGCGCCACGGCGAAGCGGATGGCCGCCTCGGTGCAGACCTCCAGCAGTTCATGCGCCGCCTCGGGCTCAAGGGCCGTGTCCTCGAGGAACTGGCTCACCCCCCGCAGGTCGGCGGCCTCGGCGGCTGCGCCCTCCACCCAGCCACAGATGGGATAGTGGCCGCCCACGCGCCGGCGGTACTCCTGAATCGCCAGGAGCCGGTCGCGCGGGCGCTCCGCCTCCCAGGGGTCCCACGGTCGCAGGCGGTCGAGGGCGAGCGCGGCGGCCAACGGCGGCTCGGGGCACATGGGCACGCCGTCGTGGGGAAACACCACCGGCGCCCCAAAGGCGGACGCCTCGCGCAGCGGGTCCGAGATGGCGCTCACCATGTCGATGCCGAACGCCTCGCAGGCGCGCAGGTTCCCCTCCACGAGCACGCGATAGTCCTGCGCCAGTCGGTCATACGTCGATCCGATATAGCGCGCGGCGAACGCCATGAGGATATTCTGGTTCGGGGCGCGATCCACGGGTTCGCCGGCCAGGTGGCGGTTGGTGCGCTCCAACGGGGTAAGCTCCACGGGAAGGCTCCTTTGACACCCCCCGCCGCCGGAGTAACATAGGGGCGCTCGTCCACGGCCGGCATGGGGGGAATGACGGTGTACGTTCTGGGCATCGATCTGGGCACGCAGGGGGCGCGGGCCATCATAGTGGACCTGGCGGGGCGCGTCAACGCCGAGGGGACGTGCGCCCTGCCCGCCGACCAAGTCGCGGCCGCGGAGCCCGGCCGTTTCGAGCAGGACCCGCGCCAGTGGCGCGCGGCCGTCTATCGCGCCGTGGGCGACGCGGTGACCGCATTCATCGCCGCGGGACACGCGTCGTCCGAGATCGCCGCCCTCTCGGCCACCGGCACGTCGGGGACGCTGTGCCTCGTCGACGACGCCGGCGAGCCGGTCGGCCCCGCCATCATGTACTCGGACACGCGCGCCGGCGCGGCGGCCGCCGGCGTGCAGGCCGCCGGCGCCGAGATGGCCGACAAGCTGGGGATCGGCTACAACGCCTCGTACGCCCTGTGCAAGCTCGCCTGGCTGGCGCGGCAGGCGCCGGAGCGCCTAGAGCACGCCCGCTGGTTCCTCAGCCCCACGGACCTCGTCCTCGGCTGGCTCTCGGGCGCCTGGGGCGTCACGGACTGGACGAACGCGCTCAAGTGGGGCTATGACGTCGCCGACCTGGCGTGGCCCGCGTTCATCGCTCGCGACCTGGGGCTGGACGCCGCCAAGCTGCCCCAGGTCCAGGCCCCCGGCAGCCCCGTGGGGCGCGTGACGCCCGCGGCGGCCGAGGCGACGGGCCTGGCCGCCGGCACGCCGGTGCTGGCCGGCTCCACCGACGGCACCGCTTCGCAGCTCGCCAGCGGCGCCGTGGACGTGGGGGACTGGAACAGCACCCTGGGCACCACCCTGGTGCTCAAGGGGGTCAGCCAGACGTTGGTGCGCGACCCCTTGGGGCGCCTCTATTGCCATCGCCACCCCGACGGCGCCTGGCTACCAGGCGCGGCCAGCAGCACCGGCGCCGACTGCCTGGCGCAGCGCTTTGACGCCGCCGACCTGCCGGCGCTGAACGCCGCCGCCCTAGAACTCTGCCCCACGGACCTCATCGTCTATCCCCTGGTGCGCCGCGGGGAGCGCTTTCCCTTCCTCGCGCCGGACGCGGCCGGCTTTTGCCTGGGTCTCGGCGACAAGCCCGCGTGTGACGACCCCGCCACCTCCTACGCAGCCCACCTCGAGGGGCTGGCCTACGTGGAGCGCCTCTGCTACGAGGTGGTAGCCGAACTCGGCGCGGCGGTGGGGGAGGCGGTGTTCGTGGCGGGCGGCGGCACCCACAGCGCGTCCGGCCTGCAGATTCGCGCCGACGTGCTGGGCCGGCGCCTCATCGTGCCGGAGGTGCCCTCGGGCGCCATGGGCGCCGCCATCCTGGCGGCGCGCGGGGCGGGATACGCCACGGTCACCGCCGCGGCCCGCGGCATGGTGCGTCGCGCGCGGGGCGTCGCGCCGCGCCCGGCGATGCGCGGCGCCTACGACGAGCGCTATGGGCGATTCCTCGCTGCCTGCCGGGAGAGGGGCTACCTGCCGTGAGCATTTTCAAGGATTGCGACATCCGCGGCGTCTACGGGGAGGAGCTACACGATGACACCGGCCTGCGCCTCGGCAAGGCGCTGAGCCGGCGCCTGGCAGGCCGCATCGTGGTGGTCGGCGGCGATCTGCGCCCCAGCACGCCGGCGCTCAAGGCGGCGCTCATCGAGGGGCTGGTTTGGGGCGGGTGCCACGTCATCGACGTGGGCACGGTGCCCACCCCTGCCCTATACTATGCCAAGCGCGCGCTGGACGCCCATGGCGCCGTGATGGTCACCGCCTCGCACAACCCCGCCCGCTACAACGGCTTCAAGCTCATGGTCGGCGACCGGCCCGTCACCCCCGAGGCGCTGGAGGAGTTGGCCCGCGACATGGCCCAGGGCGCGTTCGTACCGGGCCTGGGGACGGTGCGGACACGCCACGTTATGGCGGACTATGCCCGGGCGCTGGAACGCGCCTTCCCGAGGCTCGCGCGGCGGCGCGTGGTGGTGGACGCCGGCAACGGCTCCATGTGGGACGTGGCGCCCGACGTCCTGCGGCGCGCCGGCCAAGAGGTGGTGCCGTTGTTCTGCGAGCCGGACGGCTCCTTCCCACACCGCAGCCCCAACCCGGCGATTCCGGCGCACCTGGCGGCGCTGCGAGGGCGCGTGCGCGAGGCGCGCGCCGACCTGGGGATCGCCTACGACGGCGACGGCGACCGCGTCGTGTTCGTCGACGAGCTGGGCGAGGTGCAGCCCGCCGACCGCGTGCTGGTGCTGTTCCTGCGCCATGCCCTGGCCGAGCACCCCGGGGGCGGCGGCCGCCCCCCGGCCGTGGTCTATGACCTGAAGGCCTCGTCGGTAGTGACCGAGGAGACGCTGGCCGCCGGCGGGCGGCCGCTCATGGAGAAATCGGGCCACGCCTTTATCAAGGCGCGGCTGCTGGACGAGGACGCCGTGCTGGGCGGCGAGGTGAGCGGCCACTATTTCTTTGGCGCCATCGGCGGCGACGATGCCCTCTATGCCACCCTCTACTACCTGCGCGTCCTCGACGCCGCCGGCCTGTCCCCCTCCCGGGCGCTGTCTACCGTGCCCGCCTACCCCATCACCCCCGACATCCGCGTGGCGTGCCCACCCGAGGAGGCCGACGCCATCTTGCAGGAACTCGAGCGGGGGCTCAACGATCAACCCATCGACCGCCTCGATGGCGTGCGCGCTCGCTTTGACCACGGCTGGGCGCTGGCGCGGCGCTCGGTCACCGAGCCGCTCATCACGCTGCGCTTCGAGGCCCACACCGAGGAGGAGTTGGCGCGCATCCAGGAGCGCGTGCGCGTCGCCTCGCCACGCCTGGCGCGCCTGTTGGCCGAGGCCGGCCTGTGACCGCGCCTCGGGGGCGTGTCCGCTACGCTACCCCATAGGGAAGGATACCTGCCATGTACGACCCCAAGAGCCACATCATCGAGATCGCCACGCTGATCTACGGCCGCTTCCTCAGCGACTCGGCGGGCGGCAACATCAGCATGCGCCACGAGGGACGCATCTATGTGTCGCCACGCTACATGGGATCCAAGTACCACTACTGCATCCGGCCGGAGCAGATATCGGTGCTCGACGAGGAGTTCCAGGTGCTGGAGGGGCCAAGCGACCTCTCCCGGGAAGTGCGCATGCACCTGGCCGCCTACGCCAACTTTTCCGAGGTGGGCAGCGTCATCCACGCCCATCCGCGCTGGCTGATGGTCTATGCCGCCGCCGGGCGCACCATGAAGCCGGTGCTGGAATACACGACCAAGTTCGGCGACGTGGAGTGTATCCCCGAGACGCCGGCCCACTCGCAGGAGTTGGCCAACCATGTGGTGGCCGTGGCCACGCGCCGCCGCGCGCAGCTCCAAAAGTACGCCATGGGGATCCTCCTGCCGCGCCACGGCATCGCCGTGCTGGGGCACGACCTGGACAACGCCTACGACACGCTGGAGCGCCTGGAGAGCAACGCCCGCTGCGCGCTCCTGTCGCGGCTGCTGCCTCCCGAGGATGCGGCGTGATACGCCGTAGCGTGATCCTCACCGTCACGCCGAACACAGCCCTGGACAAGGTGCTGTTCGTCGAGGGGTTCGCCTTTGGCGAGACGGTGCGCGCCCAGCGCGTCGCCGACGGCATGGGCGGCAAGGGGACGGTCACCTCGTGGGTGCTGGGACAGCTGGGCACCCCCAGCCTGGCGACGGGGTTCGCCGCGGGTGAAACGGGCCGGCGCATGGAGACGGTGCTCCGCGCGGCGGGGGTGGTCACCGATTTTCTCTGGGTGGGGGGCGAGACGCGCACCAATTATGTGCTGGCGCGCGTCGCCGACGGGACCCAGGGCACGGTGACGGTGTCGGGGCTGGAGTTGGCGCCGGAGGACCCGGCGCGCCTGCGCGCCCACGTGGAGGCGCTGCTACCGGATGCCGCGCTGCTGCTATGCGGCGGGAGCCTGCCCCCGGGGATGCCGGTGGATTGGTACGCGCCCCTCATTGAACGCGCCCGAGATCTGGCTATCCCAACGCTGCTGGACGTGAGCGACCAGTTCCTGGCGCCCAACGTGGCGGCCTGCCCCACGATGATCAAGCCGAACGGCGCCGAGGCGTCGCGGCTTCTCGGTCGGCCGATCCATTCCGTCGAGGAGGCCGCCCGCGGCGCTGAGGACCTCGCCCACCGGGGGATCGAGACGGTGGTGATCACCCTCGGGGAGCGAGGCGCGGTGGCCGCGACGGAGGAGGGGCTCTATCACGTGCCGCCGGTGCCGGTGCGCGTCGTGAACACGGCGGGCGCGGGCGATGCCTTGAACGCCGGCCTGATTCAGGCGCGCCTGCGCGGCGAGGGCTGGGCGGAGGCGCTGCGTTGGGCGGCGGCCGTGGCCACCGCCGTGCTGCTCACGCCGGGCACCGGCGAGGTCCGCCCCGACGACGTGCAGGCCCTCTATCCGCGGGTGAGCGTGGTGCGGCTGTAGGGCGGGAGCCGCCAAATCACCCGATTGGACAAAAGCCAGGCGCGCATTTATAGTTTATGATGGCACGTGTTGGGGTAACATATCCCCGTGGACATCCCCGCCGGTGTGGGTGTCCCATGCTGAACTCGTTACGCACTCACGCAGAAAGGGATCGACATGGGGAAGAAGGGAAATCTCGTCGTCGGCCAGTCGGGCGGGCCCACGGCCGTCATCAACAGCAGCCTGGTGGGCGTCATCCACGAGGCGATGCAGCACGCCGAGATCGGTGAGGTCTATGGCATGATGCACGGCGTCTCGGGCGTGCTCAACGAAGAGTTCATCGATCTGCGTCAGGAATCGTCCGAGACGCTGGAGCGCCTGCGCTACACCCCCGCCTCGGCGCTGGGCACGGTGCGTTACAAGGTGCGCAGCTCGGACTATGACCGATTGCTGGACGTCCTCATGGCCTACGACGTGCGCTACTTTTTCTACATCGGCGGCAACGACTCGATGGACACGGCGCACAAGATGCACCTGGCGGCTGAGGCCAAGGGGTACGAGCTGTACGCCTTTGGCGTGCCCAAGACGGTGGACAACGACCTGGCCTACACCGACCACTGCCCCGGCTATGGCAGCGCGGCGCGTTTCGTCGCCACCGCCGTCCGCGACACCGGCTACGACACCGAGGCGATGGGCGACAGCAGCCCCGTCAAGTTCGTCGAGGTGATGGGCCGCAACGCGGGCTGGCTGACGGCGGCGGCCGCCCTGGCCAAGGCCGCGCCGGACGACCCGCCCCAGCTCCTCTACGTGCCCGAGTGCGGCGTGTCGCTCGAGCAGGTGGTGGCCGACGTGCGCTACTGGTACGAAAAGATCGGCTACTGCGTCGTGGCGGTGAGCGAGGGGATGCGCAACGAACAGGGCGAGGAGATCGGCACCGGCTTTGGCAAGGTGGAGCTGGACGCGTTCGGCCATGCGCGCAAGGGCGGCGTCGTCGAGACGCTGGAGGAGGTCGTCAAGGCGGAACTTGGCGTGCGCGTGCGCCATGACAAGCCGGGCTACCTGCAGCGCTCCTGCGCCTCGCTGGCTTCCTCCGTGGATCGCGCCGAGGCCTACCTCGTGGGGCAGACGGCCGTGCGCGAGGCGCTCGCGGGCGTGAGCGACCGCATGGTCACCCTGATGCGCCAGCCGGGCCCCGAGTACGCCGTCACCACCGGCCTGGCCCCCCTGGCCGAGGTGGCCAACGCCGAGCACACCCTGCCGCGGGAGTACATCAATGAGGCGGGCAACGGCGTCACCGAGGCGTTCCTGGAGTACGCCCGGCCCCTCATCGGCGAGCCCCTCTCCCCGTACGCGCGGTTGGCCAAGCACCCCGTGCCCAAGCGCTTGGCAGAGTAGGATCAGCAGCTCGCACGAGAGCAAAGAATAAGAATGAATTCGTCACTACAAAGCAAAGCCTTCGTAGTGACGAATTCGTTCGTTTTGCTCGCTGTGAGAACGAATGAGTTCGTCACTACAGAGTGGGTATGACATGTAGTTGTGAATTCATTCGCTTAGTCCCTTGTCAGTAGAAGGAACGCATGAACCCGTTACTACAAAGCTGGTGTGCTTGGTAGTGACGCGTTCATCCGGTCTCCCCTACGCAATGCGGACGCATCAGGGGAGGTAGAACGGCGCCTCGGGGCGGACGGGGACGTGGCGCACGCGTACCGGCGCGCGCGTCGTTCCCACGGCGCTCTGCTGGCCGTCCGACACGTAGGCCCGCACCATGACATCCGTGTTGTCCGGCACCACGGACGTATCCCAGCGGTAGGAGCCCTCGGCCGGCAGGTCGTGGGCGATGGTCTGCCAGGTGCGGCCGCGGTCGGTCGAGTACTGGAGCATCGTCTTGGCGGCTCGCCCGCCCTGGTGCGCGGTGTGCCAGACGAGGAGCTGCTCTCCGGCCCACGTCTCTCCCCCTCGCGGCTCGAGGAGCACCACCAGCGGGCTCTGAGAGTTCCGCATGCAGAAGGGCCCAGCATAGTCCTCGGCCGTCAGTGTCCCGTCGGTCACGGTGGCCCGCAGCCATACGTCGTCGCCGTTGGGCACGGTGGTCGTATCCCACAGGTATCCCTCGGTGGCGGGGACGTTGTAGGCGAACCGGCGCCAGGTACCGCCGCCGTCCAGGCTGTACGCCAGCGTTACCGTCAGCGCATCTCCGTCGGCGTCGGCGACGCGCCAGCGCACCTCGCGCGTCCCCGACCAGACCTCCCCAGGAAGAGGCGCCACGAGGGACAGGACGGGGGCGTTCCGGCCGGGGTTATCCACTTCAAAGGGGGGCGAGACGACGGCCGATTCGGCGAGGTCATCCCCCACGGTGAGACGCACTCGGTAGACGCCGTTAGCCACCGACGTCGTGTCCCAGGCATACCGGCCAACGCTCACCTGATCGCGCATCAGGTCGAACCAGGTAGCGCCGCCATCGGGCGACAGCTCGAGGGTCGCCCGCAGGTCGCGGCCATCGGGCGTGTGGGCCTGCCAGCGCACCTCACGCTCCCCCGACCATACCCCGCCGGACGGTTCCTCCAGCGTGACCGTGGGGGGCTCGCTCCCCGCCGTGACCACCGCAAAGGGCGCCGAGAGGGAGGCCACGCGCAGGGCGCCGTCATCGGCGATGAGGCGCAGGCGGTAGAGGCGCCCCGGCTTGAGCCAGCCGGCGGGTACCACCGCCTCCCCCGCGTCGTAAGCCGCCTCTGCCACCGGCTGCCAGGCGGCGTCCTCGCGACGCAGCGCCAGCGCGACGCGCGCCGGCGCGACACCCGTCGACCCGGTCTCCCAGGTGACGATATCGTTGCGCCACAGGTTGCCGCCGGCGTCGGGGGACAGGAAGCGCGTCGTGGGCCCGCTCGCCCCGTTCGCCACAAAGTAGGGGGCGGGGGTGACGGCCTGCGCCGTCACGAGGCCGTCGCTCACCACGACCCTGGCGAGCAGGGGATGGACGCCCTGCAGCGCGCGCGTATCCCACGCCTGGCGCCCCTGCGCGGCGTCGACCTGCGCCACGTCCTGCCAGGTGGCGCCCCCATCCGCGCTCACCGAAACGACGGCCGAGATGGGGTCGCCGTCATCGTCCCACGCGCGCCAGGCGATCTCGCGGACGCCGCGCCACGCCTTGCCGCCGGTCGGCGCGAGGAGCATCACCTCGGGGCGCTCGTTGCGCCGGTTGGCCACCGTGACCGCCACGACGGCGGACGCCTCACCGGAGGCCCCGCCCTGCCCGTTTCCCACCGTCACCTGCAACTCGTAGGCGCCGTCGGGATAGTCGGCGGTATCCCAGACCAGGAGCCCGTCGTCGGGCACGTCCTCCACCAGGGGACGCCACCAGGAATCCCCCACAGCGCGCATCGACACCGTGGCGGTGAGGCCGGCTCCCGCCGATACCTCCGTTTGCCACTGCACGGGCACCACGCCCGCCACGCGGCCGCCGGCCGGGCGCAGCACGACGACCGTCGGTGGCAGGGCGCCCCCCACGGTGAGCATGCCGTCGCTGTCATCGCTCACCTGGTGAAAACCGTCGCGCGCCACCACCCGCACGCGATAGCGCGAACCCATGGGGAGGAAAGACACCTGCCACGTATAGTAGCCCGTGTTGGCGATCCCCTCGGCGAGGGGTAGCCACGTCTGCCCGGCATCGTCGCTGTAGTAGAGATCGATGAGGAGCGGGTCGTCCTCGGGGTCCTCCGCCTGCCAGAGGACGACGGCGTCCCCTCGCAGCAGGGTGCGCTCGTTGGGCGTAACCAGCCGCACTTGCGGGGGTCTATTCGCCAACAGGCTCAGGTCGGTGGCCTCGATGGACGTCTCGGCGCCATGAGAGTCGCGCACCGTCACGCGCAGGGCGTACTCGGCGTCGGGCGCCAGGTCAGAGGTCTCCCAAGAGTACGAGCGCACGTCCGTCAGGCCGCGGGCCAGGGGTTGCCATTGCCCCAGGGCGTGGCGATATTCCAAGTCCACCTCCAGTGGGTCGCCGTCGGGGTCCCACGCGTGCCACGCGATGAACACGGGCGCGCCGTACGCCCCGCCCGACTCTGGGGCGAGGAGCGCCACGTGAGGGGGCTCGTTGACGTTATCGATAATGAAGGGCCCCGTCTCGACGATGCTACGCCGCCAGCCGTCGTCGGCTACCAACCGAAGCATGGCGCGGGGCGTATCCGGCCCTAGGGTCGTGTCCCACGCGAAACCGGCGTCCGGCTCGAGGTCGGCGGCCAGCTCGACCCAGTGTACGCCGCCGTCGGGGCTCCACGCGAGCGCGATGCGGACGTCCCCCTCTGCCTGCCAGGCGATCTGCCGCGTGCCCTCGACGGTATCCCCCGCGGCGGGCCAGGCGATGGCGGATGGCCCGGCGGCGTTGCGCACCTCCACGCGCCGCTCGACATACTGGACCTGCCCGCCGGCGTCATGGATGGCCGCCACGAGGTCGTAATCGCCATCTCGCACGCCGGCCGTATCCCACACGAGAGACCACACCCCCGGCTCGGCGGAGGCCGGGTCCCCTGAGGGCAGCGCGGCAGGGCCGATGGGGCGCAGCTGCCCCTCGGCATCGCGATAGTACACCCACACTGCGGCGGTGGCGGCCGCGCCATCGTCCGGCCCGCGCAGGCTCACGACGACCGCACCGCGAAGGGGGCCGGCCTCCGCGGCCTCGGCGAACTGGAACCCTCCCCAGGCGTTGCGCACGCGCACGGCGCCGCTCCGCGCCAATGAGGAACGCCCATCGGCGTGGCGCACCACGGCAACGAGATCATACTCGCCGTCGGGCAGGTCGGTGGTGTCCCAATCGCTCACCCAGCGCCCGGCACGTTCCTCCATGGCGCCCAGAGGGATCAGCCGTTCACCGAGCGTCTCGGCATAAAGATCGACACCGGCGACGTAGCGTCCCCCCACGACGGCCTGGAGGGCCGTGGGCGTGACGCCGGCCACCTCAGTCCCCGGGATGGGCAGGAAAAACTGCGGTGCCGGCCGATCGCGCCCGATGATGGTAAAGGCGCCCTCGGAGCGCGCCGCCGCCGAGCGCCCCTGCGCGTCGTACGCCACGGCCCGCAGCACCCAGGTGTCGCCGTCGAGGTGCGGCGCCGCGTTGACCTGTATGCCCCAGCCATCGGAGCCGTCGGCGTCGCTGCCGAACCAGACGACGTCAGGGGCCTCCACGGCGTGGCGCTCGCATCCCTGGGAGCGCTGTAGCAGCGTGCGCGGCCGCTCGCCGTAAAAATCGACGCGCTGCACGGGCGAGCCCTCGGCTTCCACCTCGGCCTCCACGCGGAAGGAGCCCCAGACGATAGCGTCGGGGCTTGGCTCGGTGACCCGCACCGTCGGTGCCAGGTCGTTGTCGATGGTCAGCGCGCCGGCGGCGACGCCCATGTGTTCGCCACCATCGCCGTCGATCACCACCGCGGCGACGCGATAGGCGCCGTCGGGGAGGCTGCGGCTGTCAAAGGTCACGGGCAGCCACTCGCTGTCGAGGCGCGCCTTGGATGACCCCACGTCGAGGGACGCCACGAGATACGGGCGGGAGGGGATGGTGCAGGCGGCCTCGCCGGGTTGGGGGCGGGAGGGGCAGCCGGGGGCCGTGAGAGACACCTCCAGGCGCGCGAGATCGGCCTCGACCCCGGGCGCCATCACCAGCACCCGGCCAACCCCCTGGATGACGTCCGGCCCGGGGTTCACCACCCACACCCCCCCGCTGCCAGGGGGGAGCGCCATCACCGGGGCCCCCACCGCCGTCATGACGCCGCCATGGACGTCCACCCCCACCGCCACGACCTGGTAGGTGCCGAGCCGCCCCCCGAGGAGCGCGGCATCGTAGGGCACGCCCCACCCGTCGCGCCCGTCATAGTCGGTCCCCATGAGGATGAGGGCGTCGTCCGACGCCCTGCCGATCGCCGCCGGCGCCGCACCCGACGCGCTCGGGGCCGTCGCCGTGGCCAGGACATCGGGCCGCAGGTAGAACGACACGCGCTGCCACTCGGACGCCGGCAGGTTGGCCACGGCCACCAGGGGGTCGCCATCGAACAGCCACGGCCCCGCGACGCTCGCGTCGTGAGCGCCGTCCGCGACAAAAGCGCTGGGAGCCTGGATGGTGAGTTGCGGCTCGGGCGAGAACGCCGTGAGGACATGGAGGCCGTTGCCGCCCCCCTCGTCCTCCACCGTCGCCACGAGGTGGGGCCGGCCGGCCCCATCGATCGCCATGCTCAGGGAGGCGGCGTCGAGGTCGGCGAGGCGTTGCGACGCGGCCCAGTCGCCCGAGTTGGCGTACCACAGCGCCCCATCCGCCGACCAGGCGAGGTGCGCCACGTCGTTGGGCCCCACGGCCAGGGCGATGCTGTTGTCGGGCACGGGGGGAGCGACGGGGCTGATGCGCCCCCAATCGCGGCTATCGGCGCAATGGAGGCCCTCGGGGCGGCGCCAGCACAGGTGCACCGTGCCGCCGGGCCCCACCGCCAGCCGCGGCGCCTGTCCCGCGGCATCCACCTCGGTCGGTGCCGGGTCGGCATCGAGGGCGGCGTAGTAGATACCCGCCTCCTCGTCCATCTGGCGCCAGGCGGCCCAGGCTGCGTGCGGCCGCCCCGACGCATCGAGGGCGAGAGCGACCTCCATAGGCGCGATGGTGCCGTCCAGCGTCAGGCTCGAGGTCAGGGGCACGGAGCCGTCCACGAGCACGAGGCCGCTCTCCTCCGCCCAGAGGGCCCGCAGGCCCCCGTCGCGGTCCGATGCGAGCACCGCGGTGTAGGGCACCGCCTCATCCCACACCTGGGCGGGCTCGCCGGTGCCATGGGTGTAGCGCCACGCCGTTACCGTGGTGGTGGACGGCTCCGTCCACGCCAGGTGGATGGCATCACCGACGACGAGGAGCGGGCGCAGGGCGGCGGCGCGCTCAGCCGAGGGACCGTCCGCCGACACCTCCGCTGCGATGGTGCCGGGCCGCCACTCGGGCGCGCGGGCCAACCGCAGCTCGGCGGGCCCGTCACCGTCGACGGGCCGCTGCACCCAAGCCACCACGACGTCGCCGTGGCGGTCGACGGCGATGGTGGGGTTGAGGTGGATCCCCGGCCCGGACGGCAGGCGCACCGGCTCGGGGGAGGCAGGGAGCGGCTCGGCGCGCGCCGCGGCGGGCGTGGCGCACAGCAGGAGCACGAGGAACGATGCGGTCCAACCGAGCCGAGCCCATCGCTGGGCTCCCCGCTCCTCCATGCCGTCGCGTCGGTGATGTCGATTGCAGCTCGCCGTCATAGTCCTGCCGAATCCGAGAACCCGACGATTAGGGCTCCTCCGGTATGATCAGGATCTGCCCGACGCTCAGGGCGTTGGGGTTCTCGAGCTGGTTGATCTCGATGATCTCTTCGATAGTGATGTTGAACCGTTCGGCGATGGCCCGGAGCGTGTCGCCGCCCTGCACCACATAGACCCCCTCCGTGGGGATCGGCGTGATGGTGGGCGTGGGCAGCGCTGTGGCGGTGGGCACGGCCGTAGGCGGGTTCTGGCCGATGGCCTCGGCCCGCTCCAGCGCCGCCAGGTGCAGACCCGTGTTCGGCCCGGCCATGGAGGCGCAGTCCTGGTAGGCGCGCTGGGCGCCCTCCACGTCGGCCTGCAGCTCCAGCCCCAGCCCCAGGAAGGCGTACGGCACGCCCCCCTCGCCGGCGAGGGCCACCGCCTGGCGATAGCTGGCCACGGCGCGCGACACCTGGTGATCGCGCCCAAAGATGACGCCCATCCCGCAGTACGCCGTGGGCGCGTACGGGTCCACGGCGATGGCGCGCGAGAAGGCGTGCGACGCCCCGTTCCAGTCGCGCGCCGCCATAGCGATCATGCCGAGCCCCACCCAGCCGTCCGCTGTCGGCTCGATGGCCTGGGAGCGCTCGAACTCTTGCACCGCCAGGTCGGCGCGATCGGCCAGCAACAGCGCCGTCCCGAGTTGGTTGCGCAGGTCGCGCTCCGCCTGTGGGGGCAGTCCCTCCACCGCCAGGGCGCGCTGTAGCTGCAGCGCGGCCACCACGGGGCGCTGCGCGGCGAGGGCGCCATACGCCGCCGCCACCGGCGCGATCACGTCCGTGGCGATAGGCGACACGCCGGCCTCCTCGAGACTCGCCTCGGTGCGCACCGTCAGGTTACGCTGCGTGGTCATCAGAAGCAACAGGCTCACCGGCTCCAGGTCGGCGACGTCCTCGTTGGCGCCCAGCACCGTCACGTGCCGCTGCTCCACCACGGGCGCCCGCCCGCTGACCGTCTTCCAGACGACCACGTTGGCGTTGAGCCGCCCCCCCACGTGCTCGGCCTGATCCTGGGTCTGGATGGCTTGGGTGCGGCGCACCACGACGCTCCCCTGGAGGCCGTGGCGACGCAGCAGGTCGAACAGCGCCTCCTCGGTGGCGGCCAGCTCCGCC
The DNA here is from genome assembly GCA_040768165.1 of Anaerolineae bacterium. Taxonomy (GTDB): domain Bacteria; phylum Chloroflexota; class Anaerolineae; order UBA1429; family UBA1429; genus DUUT01. The sequence goes on along the minus strand of JAXGNH010000012.1, from coordinate 11,383 downwards.
GCCGACGCCGCACCATCGTCGGCGGGGGCCAGGGCGATGCCGATCTTGCCCGCCTCGATGGGTGCCATGGCGGCGTCGGCCAGGGCGCGGCGCATGTCGCGCGACCACACGCTCCCGGCATAGGCCACCGAGCCCAGGTTGGCGATGAGGGCGGCGGCGGCCACCAGCCGCAGCGACCAGTTCCGACGGCGCGCCACGAGCCACGCCGCCGCCGCGCCGCTGAGCGCCAGCGCCACGTAGGCCACCGCCAGCCGTGTGACGTCCGAGTAAAAGAAACCGACGCCCCGCGCCAGAAACCCGGCCACGTGAAAGATCGGCCCCAGGACGGCGACGATCAAGAGTCCGGAATCGAGTGGGCGGGGCTGGGAATCCACGACGGTCGGCTCCTCGATGATGCGCCTACGTCGGCGACGGGTGCATCGGCGACGTGCGTCTGCGGTGCGTCGCCGGCGTCAGGCGCGAGCGCCATCCTCAAGCCGGCGAAGAGCGGCCCGATTCTACCCCAAGCGCCGCCTTTTGTGAAGCCACACGCCGTTTGTGAGGCCACACGCCGAGGGGCGAGCAGGGCGCCTCGACTAGCTGCTCAAGATTCCTCGCTACGCTCGGAACGACAGCGATAGGGCGTCGTTCCGAGCGCAGCGAGGAACCTTGACTATCGTGGCCGCATTACCCCCACTACCGTCGGGCCTGCCGCGCCCCGCTGCAGCCGCTTGGCCGTCGCCGGCCCTCGGTATATACTCGGGGCGTGAACCCACCACCATCGCTACGACGCCGACCACCACAACGGTTCTCCCGCCTTCGCCCCCTGGCGCGCCTGTGCGCCGCCCTGTGCGGCCTGGCCGTCCTGTGCGGCTGCGATGCGGCGGCACTGCTGGCCCCCACCGACGCGGCCTCCGTGGCCACGCCCACCGCCCCTCGCGCGGCGACGATGGCGCCGACTCCCGCGCCCCTCGCCAGCGCGCCCTCCCCATCACCCGAGGCCGCCGACGGCATACGCCTCACCTTTGGCGAGGACGCCATCCAGGCATGGACGGATCCCAACGAGATCACCGGCCTGCTGCACGACGGCACGTTCCTATGGGCCGTCACCAGCGGCGGCGTGGTGCGCTGGAGCCCGGACTCGGGCGCGCACCGCCTCTACTCGCAGCGCGATGGGCTTCCCTCCCAGGCGGTGCGCGGCATCGCTCGCGATGCTCGGGGGCGCCTTTGGATCGGCTATGCCGACCACCCCGCCTGGAGCATGTATGACGGCCGCGAGTGGCGTCACTATGCCACGCGCCCTGAGGCGGTGGAGGAACACTATCAGGCGCTGCTCGAGGCCCCGCGCTACGACCCGCGCCTGTGGGTACGGGGCGGCGAGAGCGGTTGGCTCTGGATGTCCAGCGGCGACGGCGGCGCGCTGAGCTATGACGGTGAGACGTGGCGCGCCTACGGAACGCGCGAGCGCGTCCGCCCGAACACCTGGCTCGTCGCCACCTCGGCCGCCGGGCGCGTGTGGGCCATCGGCGACGGCGTGAGCACCGCCGCAGAGGGCGAGCGGCAATGGCAGGACCACAGCTTTTTCTCGGACGTGGGCTCCGACGGCGTCGCCACCGGCATGGTCGTCGACGAGACGGGGAGCCTGTGGCTGGCGTACAGCAGCCCCTCGCGCATCGGCGGCGTGACCTACCTCGACGCCGAGACGCGTCTCTGGGCGGGGCACAGCCACGCCCTCACCCCGGCTCTCCCGCGCCAGGTCTACTGCATCGAGATGGAGGCCGACGGCACCCTGTGGCTGTGCGGCGATCAGGGCCTCGTTTACCGCCCCCCCGGCGAGCGCTGGCAGACGATCCCTGCCGATGACCTCCACGTGCGCTGCTTCACCCGCGACGAGAGCGGGCGGTTCTGGCTGGGCACCGCTCACGGCATCTGGTCGGTCCTCGCCGACGGCACCGGCCTGCGCGGGCCGCTGCTGCTGCCGTCGCCCCTGGTGGGCAATGAGGTGCGCCACCTCGCGGTGGACTCTCGCGGCCGCCTGTGGGTCGGCACCCCGCGGGGGTTGTCGCACGTCGACGCCCGAGGGAACGTCACCGTGGTGGCCACCGAGGAGACGTTCTGCCTCGACGGCACGCCCGGGCGGGAGATCTATTTCAGCACCGCGAGCGGCCTGTATCGCGTGGGGTCGCTGGGCGACCCCGAGCCGCTCCTGGAGGACGTGGTGACTCACCTCGCCTTTGACGCCGCGGGCGCCCCTTGGATCGCCACCCGCGAGGGCGCCATCCGCCGCTTTGAGGCGGGCGCCTGGCACGACGTGGATGCCGTGTCCTCGCTGGGGGGCGGCCGCCTGCGCGATATGGCCCTGACCGCCGACGGCGTCCTCTGGCTGGCCACCAGCACCGGCCTGGTGTGGCGCGATGCCGACGGCGCGTCCGGCACGGCCGCCCTGAACGACGGCTCACCGCTGCAAGGGGTACGCTCCCTGGCCCTCGCCGGCGACGGCACCCTCTGGGTGGCCACGTCCCGCGGCCTGTACCGTCGCAACCCCCAGGGGAACTGGACGCTGCTCACCGTCGACAGCACCGGCGGCGGTCTGCGCTCCATGGACGTGTGGGGCCTCACCATGGACGCCGAGGGTGTGCTGTGGATCGCCAGCGCCGGCGGCGTGTCGACGCGCACCCCCGACGCCGATTGGGCCTACGCCGATGTCCCCGGGGCGCGCACCGTACTGCCCCTTTCGTCGGGCGTCATCTGGGTGGGGACCGGCGGCGGGCTGTACCGCGTGCAGCAGTCGGCGTTCCAGGCAGTGGAGTAACGCGAACCGCGCGGACAGTTGCCGCAGAGACCACAGAGGGCGCAGAGAAGGCAACTTTTCCTTATTCCCCAGATCCTTTGCCGTCTCTGTGGTGCATCTTGGTGTGATCCGCATCGATCCGTTCGATCGGCGTGCATCCGCGTTCCAGGGCCCACCGTGAGGAGGCGCCTAAGCGCCGTAGGTGTCGTCGGCGGTATCCTCCAGCGCCAGCCACCCGCGCCTCAGGCCGACCATCACCGCCTCGGTGCGCGAGCCCACATGAAGCTTGCCAAAGATGTTGGCCATGTGGGCCTGGATGGTGCGCGGGCTGAGCACCAGTTCCTCGGCGATCTGACGGTTACTGAGCCCCCGCCCCGCAAGGCGCAGCACGTCCAGCTCGCGATCGGTGAGCGCCTCGTTCGTCGGCGCCTCGGCATTGGCCTCGGGCACCACGCGCCGCAGCACCTTCTTGGCGATGGCCGGGTGCAGCACCGACTCACCGCTGTTGACGCGGCGCACCGCGTCGATGAGTTCGCTCCCCCGCGCGTTCTTGAGCAAAAAGCCCGCCGCCCCGGCCTCGAGGATGGCGAACACATACTGGTCGTCGTCATAGGCGGTGAGCACCAGCACGGCCGTCTCGGGCGCCACCTTTTTGATCCCCTTGGTAGCCTCGATGCCGTTCATCACCGGCATGCTGATATCCACGATGGCGACATCGGGGCGCTCGCGCTCCACCAGCGCCACGGTCTCGCGGCCATCGCCCGCCTCGGCGACGACCTTGAGATCGGCCTCGCGCTCGAGGATGCGGCGCGTGCCCTCACGCACCATGATGTGATCGTCAGCGAGCAGGATCCGAATCGGTGTCATACGTGATGCCCCCCAGCGTGCCTCGCGTCGCCCCCCAACGCGGCGCGTGATCCCGTGCGGACGTGGCTACATCCGTGGGCGTGCCAGACTGCGCGGAAAACTGAACGAGCCCCATCCGTCGCCGCCCACTGCGACGGATGGGGCTCGTTCACCAAGGAGGAGAAGAAGCGCTGTCCCTCGCGCCGGATGAGGGAGCAGCCAAGGCTGCCCAGGATCGCTTCGCCGTGCACAGAGTGTCGGCAACGGTCCAAGCCTTCGAAAGAGAGTATAGTCGAAGCAGCGCCCTCGCACATCGGCACAATCCACTAGTATACGTAGGCATTTTAGCCTAATACTCTTAACCTTCGCTGCCATCGCGCGCTTCCGCCTCGGCGGAAGCCGAGACCTCCGCGGCGAGCGCCCCGTCGTCCGCGGGGAGGACGATAGCCGTGATGGGGATGACGACACAGATATGCGTTCCCTTGCCGGGCTCGGACTCGATGGTGGCGCGGCCACCAAAAAGGCGCGCCCGCTCGTGGATGCCCATCAGCCCCAGCCGGCCCGTGCGCACCAGGTCGGACGTGCTGGCGGAGACGTCGAACCCCACGCCGTCGTCATCGATCTCCAGGGTCACCGCTTCGGGCTTGTAGATGAGGCGCACCTCCACCCGCGTAGCCTGGGCGTGTCGCCGCACGTTGCTGAGCCCCTCCTGCGCCAGGCGGTACAGCCCCAGCTCCAGCTCGGGCAGGAGCTGCCGCGGCTGTCCGACGATGCTGAGGTTGACGTGGAACGCCTCCTCGCGCTCGGTGCGGTAGCCGAGGAGTTCCAGCGTGCGGGGCAGGCCGAGTTCCTCCAGGAGCGGCGGGCGCAGGTCGCTCGTGAAGCGGCGCACGCCGTGCAGGGTATCGTCCACCATATCGCGCAGGCTGTCCAGCTCGGCGGCGAGTTCGGCCTCTTTGGTGATCTCCTCGGCCATCTCGATGCGGCGCCCCAGCACCACCAGCGCCTGGGCCGTCTCGTCGTGCAACTCGCGCGCGATGCGCTTGCGCTCCTCCTCCTGGGACGTAAGGATCGACACGACATAGTTCTGGATGTCGCTGCGGTACTTGCGGAGCTGGTCGACCATGGCATTGAAGGCCAACTCGAGTTCGCGCACCTCCTGGGGGCCCTGGTTCACCGACACCTGGCTGTCGAACTCGCCCGAGGCGACGCGCTCGACCTGGGTCACCAGGCTCTGCAGCGGCGCCACGATGCGGCGGCTGTTGAGCGCCACGATGGTGAGGGGTAGCGCGACGACGAGAAAGAGGAGCAAACCCATGACGATCAACGTGGGGCGCACCGGCGCAATGATGTCGTCCCACAACTCGGAGGTCAGCAGGCCCCAGCCCACCCAGGTCTCGTCGCCCACGAGGGAGCTGGCGCGTTCGCGCAGGGGGATGGGGGCATAGCCCACCACGGTGATGCGATCGCGAAAGGTCACCGTCTGAGCGCCCGTCTCGCCACGCAGGAGGGCGGCGACGGCAGGGTGCTGTCGCGCATCGGCCTGAATGAGGTCGCGCGAGGGGTGGTAGAGGATGGTGCCCGAAGCGTCGACCAGGTAGGCAAAGCCGTGCTCGCCGACGCGAATCTGGGCCAGCGCCTGGCCGAGGCTCCCCTGCTCCAGGTCCCAGATTCCCAGCACGCAGCCCGCAAAGCCGCCGCGCCGCGCGTCAAAGATGGGGACGGACACCACGATGACGGGGCGGCCGCCGACGTCGTTGTGCACCGCGGAGCGCACCACCGTGCGCAGGCGCCGGGCGCGCTCGAAATAGGGCTGGTCGCCCAGGTTCTCGCCCAGTTCGCCCCCCATGGTCACCACGACGGTGCCCAGGGCGTCGGTGATGCTCACGCGGTCGAAACGCTCGGCAAGGGGAGTGCTGCCCCACAGGAGGAGTTGGCTGCGCTCGAGGTCACCGAGGCGCACCGGCTCGGCGGAGGCGACGGAACTGAGGAAAAAAACCGAGTCGGCCCAGTATCCCGCGACCTGCTGCGCGGCCAACTGCACCAGTTCCGAGTCACGCTGCTCGACGAGGGTACGCGTCAGTTGCGTAAAGCTGAAAAAGCCGACGACCGAGAGCGCGATGAGCAGCGCGGTGACAGGAGCGATGGTGATGAGCATCAACTGCGTTCGGAGGCTGCCCGTGATCGCGCCTCGAAGGCGGCCTGGTCGTCTTGCGTCCCGCACGGGGCATCATCCTATACCGCGACGGCCTAGCGGCCGATTCCGTTGGCAATGTAGCGGGGGCATTATAGCACATCCCGCCGACCGTGCCATCTGTCGGGCCTGAAGCGCGGTGGTAGCGGGATGGTGCTGCGTGGCCCGTTGCCCTACAGGCCGGCGGCCTCCAGGGCCATGCCCGCCTCGGCCCGAACGAGGGCGGCGATATCGTCGGCGATTCGAAAGGCGGCGTCGGCCGTGCCGATGGCCCGGGCGCGGCGCGCCAGGAGGTCCAGCGTCTCGCGCTCGGCGCCGAACCAGCGCCCGACGACTGCGGCGATGCGATGCGGATCGTCAGAGTAGGCGCCGACGCCGTTCTCCAGGACGTAGGAGACGTTTCCCTCCTCCTGCCCCATGAGGTAGCCGCTGAGCACCATGGGGAGGCCGCGGGCCATCGACTCGGCGATGGTGCCGGGGCCGGCCTTGGTGATGATGCAGTCGCTGGCCGCCATCAAATCCCACATGTTGTCCACGTAGCCGTGGACGGCGGTGGGCACCGGCCACGGCATCTCGAGCAGCTTGGCACGCAGCTTTTCGTTGCGGCCGCACACGACACTCAGCTGTCCCCTCGGCTCGCCCACCGCGGCCAGTTCGCCGGCCACCGCGCGCGCGATCTTGGCCACCGGCCCCATCCCCTCGCCGCCGCCAATGAGGAGGACGTTCGGGAGGTGGGAGACCAGGCCGAGCGCTCGGCGCACGTCGGCCCTGGGCGGGGACGGCACCCCAAACTCGGGGCGGATGGGCAGCCCGTGCTGGCGCAACTGGCGCTGACTCAGCCCGCGGCGCAGCGCCTCCCGATAGCCGCTAGCCGTGGGGACGAAGCACAGCGTCACCCCGCGGTGGAACCAGGTGGGGTGGAAGGTGCCCAGATCGGTGACCACGGTGATTACGGGGACGTGGCGCCCCATGCGACGGAGCACGCGCAGGGGCACGTCCTGCATCAGGGGGTGCACAGAGATGATCAGGTCCGGCTCGTAATGGTGAATGGCGCGGCTGATGTCGCGCTCGGCAAAACGAGCCACGGCGTCCAAGATAGGAGCGATGACCTCGGGTTTTTCGCCCATCTCGAACACGAGCTTGTAGAGGCGCGGCGTATCATTGGCGAGGAACTTGTAGCTCTTGGGCAGACGGTTGATCGGCCAAGGGGTGTGTTCCGTCCAGAGGTCGATGATGTCGACGGTAAAGGCATCGCCATAGCGCATGCGAAAGGCCGCCTGCAGCGCCTGTGCGCTGGCACGGTGGCCGCCCCCGGTATTGCTCATCAGGATGAGTATGCGAGTCATTGAGCGTCCTCAGAGTAGGATGCGTGTGTCTATTGCTGATCCGGTCGCTCTGCCAGGGTCACGTCCAGCGCGATCTCTTGCCCGTCGCGCACGACGGTCGCCGTGACGGTGTCGCCTACGCGGGTCTGGGATTCGAGGTACACGTTCAGGTCCCGCAGGCTGGTGATGGGCTCGCCGCTCAGCGCCACGATGATGTCGCCGCCGACGGGGAGCCGGATGTTGCCGATGGAGACGACGCGTTGCCCGCCGCGGATACCGGCCCGGTCGGCGGGGCCGCCGCGCACGGCCTCGACCACCATCACGCCGCTGTCCGTGCCGACCTCCACGCCGGCCCGGTTCAAGACCTGCACCAGGCCCGGCGAGAGGTCCAGGATCTCGACCCCCAGCCACGGGTGTGGGTAGCGGCCATCGCTGATGAGGGCCGGCACCACGCGCTGCACCGTGCCCGCCGAGACAGCAAAGCCGATGCCGGCGGAGGCCTGGCTGGGGCTGATGATCTGCGAGTTGACGCCGATCACCTCACCGGCGAGGTTCAGCAGCGGCCCTCCCGAGTTGCCGGGGTTCACCGCGGCGTCTGTCTGGATCGCCTCGCCGATGAACCGCCCGTCGGGGCTCTCGATGACACGCCCCAGGGAGCTGATGACGCCCACCGTCAGGGTGCGCTCCAGGCCAAAGGGGTTGCCGATGGCGACCGCGAACCGCCCCACCCGCAGCCGCGTCGAGTCTCCCATGGGGATCGGCGCGGGCAGGTTGGGCGCCTCGATGCGCAGCACGGCCAGGTCCGTCGAGGGGTCGGTGCCGACCACCTCGGCCTCGTACACCTCACCGTCCGCCAGGGCGACGGAGACGGTGGCGGCGTTCGCGACGACGTGATAGTTCGTCACGATGTGGCCGCGCTCGTCATAGACAAAGCCGGAACCGGTGCCCTCTTGGGGAACGGGCCGCATAAAGTAGTCGTAGGCGTAGGTGCGGCTGGTGATGTTGACCACCGCGGGGGCGTAGCGGTCATAGATCGACTCGATCTGCGCCTCCAACTCGTTGGCCGGCGACTGGTATTCCAGCACAGGGGTGGGGGCCGGCGTCGGCGGCGCGGTGGGCGACGGCGCGATCGGCGGCGACTGGGGCGTCGGCACCGCGGGCTGCGCGACGCCTAGCGTCCGCGTCACCGATGGCAGGGTGCAAGCCAGGAGCAACAACGCCAGGACGAATAGGATCGGGATGACGCGGGCGCCATGTCGTCTGGAAAGCATGACCGACCTCCGAGCTACAATGATTGACGTGAGCGCCCGGCGCGGCCATGCCACCTGACGCCCCGGGGCATCGCGGCAAGGGACACGCCGGGGGAGTACATAATAGCGTGTAGCCCATTGTACGGCAGGAGACCTTAGCCGTCAATGGGCGTGTCTCAGCCGTCAATTGGCCTACCCATCCTCTTGGTGTTATACTGATTACGTTATGATAGCTCGAATAAGCACCGTAGACCGCGAAGAACTTCTCAGGCGGGTTGGGGCGCTCCATCCGGATGCCCTCGACCAGGTCAACCATGCCATCGATTTTGCCACGGCCGCCCACGGCGACCAGCGACGCGCCTCGGGGGAGCCATTCATGGTGCATCCCCTGGAGGTGGCAGCCATCCTGGTCGACCTGCGCATGGACGCCGCCTCGGTGGTCGCCGGTGTGTTGCACGATACCCTCGAGGACACCGCCGTCCCGTACGAGGCCCTCAAGGAAGAGTTCGGTGAGACCGTCGCCCGGCTGGTGGACGGCGTGACCAAGCTGCGCCGCGTCAAGCGCAAGAGCATCGTCGACTATGCCGACCTCGACGAGGAGCAGGCCGAGAGCCTGCGCAAGATGTTCCTCGCCATGGTCGATGACGTGCGCGTGGTGATCATCAAGCTCGCAGACCGACTGCACAACATGCGCACGCTGCAGCACCTGCCGCCCGAGCGGCAGCTGCGCAAGGCGCGCGAGACGCTGGACGTGTTCGCGCCCCTCGCCAACCGGCTCGGTATCTGGCAGCTCAAGTGGCAGCTGGAGGACCTCTCCTTCCGCTACCTCGATCCCGTCAAGTATCGCGAGATCGCGGACTATCTCGCGGAGCGGCGCGTCGAGCGCGCCGCCTACTTGGAGCGTGTCATCTCGGTGTTGCGGCAGCGGCTGGAGGCCGAGGGGATCCAGGCCAGCATCGCTGGCCGCCCCAAGCATATCTATAGCATCTATACGAAGATGCAGGCCAAGAGTCGCGATTTCGACCAGATCTATGACGTGCGGGGCGTGCGCATCATCGTCAAAGAGGTGCGCGAGTGCTACCACGTGTTGGGGATCGTTCACAGCCTGTGGCGGCCCATCCCGGGCGAGTTTGACGATTACATCGCCATGCCGAAGGACAACCTCTACCAGTCGCTCCACACTGCCGTGGTGTGCCTGGACGGCAAGCCGCTCGAGATTCAGATCCGCACGGAAGAGATGCACCAGATCGCCGAGTACGGTATCGCGGCGCACTGGCGCTACAAGGAGGGGGGACACCGCGACCAGTCCCTCGACGACAAGGTCGCCTGGCTCCGCCAGGCCACCGACTGGCGCGAGGACGTGGAGGACGCGCGCCAGTTCGTCGACTCGCTCAAGAGCGACGTCTTTGCCGAGCGCGTGTACGTGTTCACCCCCAAGGGCGAGATCGTCGACCTGCCCAAGGGCTCGACGCCGGTGGACTTTGCCTACGAGATCCACAGCGAGGTGGGCCACCACTGCCGCGGCGCGCGGGTAGACGGTCGCCTCGTGTCGCTGGATTATCAGCTGCACACGGGCGAGCAGGTCGAGATCCTGACCGCCAAGCAGGGAGGCCCCAGCCGAGACTGGCTGAACCCCCACCTCAACTATGTCGCCACGCAGCGCGCGCGGCAAAAGATCCGCCAGTGGTTCCGGCGGCAGCAGCGCGAGCAGAATATCGCCGCAGGGCGCGAGACGCTCGGGCGCGAGTTGCGTCGCCTGGGGCTCGACCAGGAGTCATACGCCGAGATCGCGGCGCTGTTCAAGTTCAGCAAGGTGGACGACTTTTTGGCCGCGGTGGGCTATGGCGACATCAGCGGCGCCCAGATCGCCAACAAGATCGACGACGCGGCCACCAAGAGCGACCACCTGAAGCTCAAGGCGATCCCCGAGGCGGCCGTCTCGGACATCACGGTGAACGGCGTGGGCGACCTGCTGACGCGCCTAGCGACCTGCTGCAAACCGGTACCCGGGGATCCCATCCTGGGCTATATCACCCGCGGCAAGGGGATCACGGTGCACCGGAGCGATTGCAGCAACATTGTGAACCTCACCGACACGGAGCGGCTGATCCCGGTGTCTTGGGGAGAGGCGCAGCAGATCTACCCGGTGGTCATCCACATGGACGCGTTCGACCGCAGCGGCCTGCTGCGCGACATCGCCTCCACGGTGGCCGACCTGGGGGTCAACATGAGTTCGGTGAACGTCTCGACGAACCGCGACCACACGGCCACCATCGTGGCCACCATGGGGATCAAGAGCCTCAGCCAGCTGTCGATGCTGATGAACAAGCTCCAGAGCATCCGCGACGTGCTGGACGTGCGGAGAGAGTCGGCCTCCTGAGGCCGTCGCCCGCCACGGCCACCGCGCGCCTGAAATATACAGAGCGAGCCGCCCCGATACGGGGCGGCTCGTTGTCTGTGCGCCGTGGTGGCCCTACCGATCCGGCCGGGGCGTGGGGAGGTCGTTGGGCACCATGGTCGAACTCCACTGGCGCACCACCTGGTCCGAGCCACGTTGCTGCTCCAGCCAGTCCTCCCAGGCTTGCGCCTGTACCCGCTCCAGGGCCGAGCCCTCCAGCGGGCGTTCGGCCTCCCGCTCATCCACCCGAATCACGTGAAAGCCAAACTCGGTCTCGACGATGCTCATCTCGCCGGGGTGCAGCGTAAAGGCCGCCTCGTCAAAGGCAGCGACCATCTGGCCCCGCGGGAACCACCCCAGATCGCCGCCATCGTCCTTGTTCGAGGTATCCTGCGACAGCTCGGCGGCCAGCGCGGCGAAATCCTCACCCGCCGCCAGCCGCATGTTGACGGTCTTGGCTTCCTCCTCGGTGGCGACGAGGATATGGCGGGCATGGACCTGCTCGGCGATGGTGGGCGCCTCCGCCCGGACCGCCTCGGAGAGCTTGGTGCGGTAGAGCGAACCCTCGAGTTGGTAGCGCAGGTCCGCCTCGGTAAAGCC